>NZ_CM007717.1:6269599-7469599 GCF_002019855.1 Streptomyces antibioticus
GGGGTGATGGGTGGCTGGTCGTTGTTTGAGAACTGCACAGTGGACGCGAGCATCTGTGGCCAAGTTTTTAAGGGCGCACGGTGGATGCCTTGGCACCAGGAACCGATGAAGGACGTGGGAGGCCACGATAGTCCCCGGGGAGTCGTCAACCAGGCTTTGATCCGGGGGTTTCCGAATGGGGAAACCCGGCAGTCGTCATGGGCTGTCACCCGCTGCTGAACACATAGGCAGTGTGGAGGGAACGAGGGGAAGTGAAACATCTCAGTACCCTCAGGAAGAGAAAACAACCGTGATTCCGGGAGTAGTGGCGAGCGAAACCGGATGAGGCCAAACCGTATACGTGTGAGACCCGGCAGGGGTTGCGTGTGCGGGGTTGTGGGATCTCTCTTCYRYSGTCTGCCGGCSRYRGGACGAGTCAGAAACCGTTGATGTAGGCGAAGGACATGCGAAAGGTCCGGCGTAGAGGGTAAGACCCCCGTAGTCGAAACGTCAGCGGCTCGTTTGAGAGACACCCAAGTAGCACGGGGCCCGAGAAATCCCGTGTGAATCTGGCGGGACCACCCGCTAAGCCTAAATATTCCCTGGTGACCGATAGCGGATAGTACCGTGAGGGAATGGTGAAAAGTACCGCGGGAGCGGAGTGAAATAGTACCTGAAACCGTGTGCCTACAAGCCGTGGGAGCGTCGGAWMWSWGCTTGCWSWKWTCTCGTGACTGCGTGCCTTTTGAAGAATGAGCCTGCGAGTTTGCGGTGTGTTGCGAGGTTAACCCGGGTGGGGTAGCCGTAGCGAAAGCGAGTCCGAACAGGGCGRYTTTAGTAGCACGCTCAAGACCCGAAGCGGAGTGATCTAGCCATGGGCAGGTTGAAGCGGAGGTAAGACTTCGTGGAGGACCGAACCCACCAGGGTTGAAAACCTGGGGGATGACCTGTGGTTAGGGGTGAAAGGCCAATCAAACTCCGTGATAGCTGGTTCTCCCCGAAATGCATTTAGGTGCAGCGTCGTGTGTTTCTTGCCGGAGGTAGAGCACTGGATAGGCGATGGGCCCTACCGGGTTACTGACCTTAGCCAAACTCCGAATGCCGGTAAGTGAGAGCGCGGCAGTGAGACTGTGGGGGATAAGCTCCATGGTCGAGAGGGAAACAGCCCAGAGCATCGACTAAGGCCCCTAAGCGTACGCTAAGTGGGAAAGGATGTGGAGTCGCAGAGACAACCAGGAGGTTGGCTTAGAAGCAGCCACCCTTGAAAGAGTGCGTAATAGCTCACTGGTCTAGTGATTCCGCGCCGACAATGTAGCGGGGCTCAAGCGTACCGCCGAAGTCGTGTCATTSMWRYAAYASGSCCAACGSCKNYWKKGATGGGTAGGGGAGCGTCGTGTGCCGGGTGAAGCYGCGCCGGAAGGCAGTGGTGGACGGTTCACGAGTGAGAATGCAGGCATGAGTAGCGATTCACACGTGAGAAACGTGTGCGCCGATTGACTAAGGGTTCCTGGGTCAAGCTGATCTGCCCAGGGTAAGTCGGGACCTAAGGCGAGGCCGACAGGCGTAGTCGATGGATAACCGGTTGATATTCCGGTACCCGCTGTGAAGCGTCAAACATCGAACCHRKYRATGCTAAGKCCGTGAAGCCGYYCCGGASCCTTCGGGGMAAGGRRAGTGGTGGAGCCGMYGRMCCARRSTKGYAGTAGGTGAGTGATGGGGTGACGCAGGAAGGTAGTCCAGCCCGGGCGGTGGTTGTCCCGGGGTAAGGGTGTAGSMCGWSAKGTAGGCAAATCCGCCWSWCAYWKAGKSTGAGACCTGATGCCGAGCCGATTGTGGTGAAGTGGATGATCCTATGCTGTCGAGAAAAGCCTCTAGCGAGTTTCATGGCGGCCCGTACCCTAAACCGACTCAGGTGGTCAGGTAGAGAATACCGAGGCGTTCGGGTGAACTATGGTTAAGGAACTCGGCAAAATGCCCCCGTAACTTCGGGAGAAGGGGGGCCAYVHYTGGTGAGRRSACTTGCTSYYCGAGCTGGGGGTGGCCGCAGAGACCAGCGAGAAGCGACTGTTTACTAAAAACACAGGTCCGTGCGAAGCCGTAAGGCGATGTATACGGACTGACGCCTGCCCGGTGCTGGAACGTTAAGGGGACCGGTTAGTCAVKMTTCGKSKTGGCGAAGCTGAGAACTTAAGCGCCAGTAAACGGCGGTGGTAACTATAACCATCCTAAGGTAGCGAAATTCCTTGTCGGGTAAGTTCCGACCTGCACGAATGGCGTAACGACTTCTCGACTGTCTCAACCATAGGCCCGGTGAAATTGCACTACGAGTAAAGATGCTCGTTTCGCGCAGCAGGACGGAAAGACCCCGGGACCTTTACTACAGTTTGATATTGGTGTTCGGTTCGGCTTGTGTAGGATAGGTGGGAGACTGTGAAGCTTGGACGCCAGTTCAGGTGGAGTCGTCGTTGAAATACCACTCTGGTCGTGCTGGATGTCTAACCTGGGTCCGTGATCCGGATCAGGGACAGTGTCTGATGGGTAGTTTAACTGGGGCGGTTGCCTCCTAAAGGGTAACGGAGGCGCCCAAAGGTTCCCTCAGCCTGGTTGGCAATCAGGTGTTGAGTGTAAGTGCACAAGGGAGCTTGACTGTGAGACCGACGGGTCGAGCAGGGACGAAAGTCGGGACTAGTGATCCGGCGGTGGCTTGTGGAAGCGCCGTCGCTCAACGGATAAAAGGTACCCCGGGGATAACAGGCTGATCTTCCCCAAGAGTCCATATCGACGGGATGGTTTGGCACCTCGATGTCGGCTCGTCGCATCCTGGGGCTGGAGTCGGTCCCAAGGGTTGGGCTGTTCGCCCATTAAAGCGGTACGCGAGCTGGGTTTAGAACGTCGTGAGACAGTTCGGTCCCTATCCGCTGTGCGCGTAGGAGTCTTGAGAAGGGCTGTCCCTAGTACGAGAGGACCGGGACGGACGAACCTCTGGTGTGCCAGTTGTTCTGCCAAGGGCATGGCTGGTTGGCTACGTTCGGGAGGGATAACCGCTGAAAGCATCTAAGCGGGAAGCCTGCTTCGAGATGAGGACTCCCACCCACTTGATGGGGTAAGGCTCCCAGTAGACGACTGGGTTGATAGGCCGGATCTGGAAGCACGGTAACGTGTGGAGGTGACCGGTACTAATAGGCCGAGGGCTTGTCCTCAGTTGCTCGCGTCCACTGTGTTGGTTCTGAAACCACGAACAGCCCCACGCCCGTGTCAGGGCGTGGTGCGGCTGAAACAGTTTCATAGTGTTTCGGTGGTCATAGCGTGAGGGAAACGCCCGGTTACATTCCGAACCCGGAAGCTAAGCCTCACAGCGCCGATGGTACTGCAGGGGGGACCCTGTGGGAGAGTAGGACACCGCCGAACAATCATTCAAAAGGGTTGGGTTCTGAACTTCGGTTCGGAGCCCAACCCTTTTTTGTTTGCCGTCACTTGACGTTCACGTTGCGCGTCGAACATCCACAGCATGGGTACTGCCGCAATGCTCAGGGCCGCCGGCGTCGGAGTCGGTGACGAGGTCGTCGTACCGTCCTTCGGGAACGCCGAAGTCGCCGGTGCGGTCACCCTCGTGGGTGCGCTGCCGGTGTTCGCCGACATCGACCCCGTGACGTACTGCCTGGACCCGGGGGCCGTCGAGGCCGTCGTAACTCCGCGGACGGCGGCCGTCGTTGTCGTGCACCGGTTCGGACGACCGGCCGAGGTCGGGCCGTTGCGGGGGCTCGGGCGGCGGCACGGGCTGCTGGTGCTGGAGCAGGGGGAGTCCGACGAGCCGTACGACGAGATCGCTCGGCGTCGGGAGCGGGCCGCCTATCTCGATGCCCGGCTGCGCGGGGTGCGCAGGCCCGAGGGCGGGGACGGGCACACCTATCAGCAGTACGTGGTGCGGGTGCCGGGGAACGGCCGGCCCGACCGTGACGCCTTCGCACGCGCCTTGCGGGGCAGGGGAGTTGAGTGCCGGGTGCCCGTGAAGACGCCGCTGCACCGGCTGCCCGAGTTCCGGCGCTGTGTGTCCTTGCCGGAGACCGAGCTGGCCGCCGACGAGACGCTTTCCCTGCCGGTCGACGCCACGTTGACGAGACGGGACATGCAGCGCATCGTCGCCGCGTGCAACGCACTCGGAGGACTGCTTCAGCCCGCCTTCTGAACGAGTTTGGGAACACCGGCCCGTTCGGGGTATGCTCTATTCCGTTGCCGCGAGGGAAACCTCGAAAAGTGACCAGCCCCCTTAGCTCAGTCGGCAGAGCGTCTCCATGGTAAGGAGAAGGTCAACGGTTCGATTCCGTTAGGGGGCTCCACGAAGAAAGCCCCCGCCCTTTCGGGCGGGGGCTTTTCTCATGCCCTTTTCGTCTCGACTCCCTTACGCCACGCGCATCGCCAGGATCGCCATGTCGTCGGACGGGGCGTCCGAGGCGAAGCGTTCCACGGCACGCATGATGCGGGCCGCAACCGCGCCGGCCGTCAGACCGGTGCAGGTGGTCAGGACGTCCGCCAGGCCGTCGTCGCCCAGCATGCGGGTGCCCTCGCGGCGCTCGGTGACGCCGTCCGTGACACAGAGCAGGACGTCCCCCGGATCGAGGATCACCGTCTGCTCGTACAGCTCCAGGTCGTCCATCACGCCCAGCAGGGGCTGGGGTTCGGCCGCGGGTTCGACCGTGCCGTCCTGGCGCAGGCGCAGGGGGAGCGGGTGGCCCGCGCAGACGACCTTCAGTTCCGCGCTGCCGTCGGCCTGCGGGCGCATCTCGCCGTAGAGCAGGGTGAGGAAGCGGCTGCGGTCGCCCTCGTCGAGGATGGCGGAGTTGAGGCGCTCCAGGACGGCCGGGCCGCTGAGGCCCTCGCGGGCCAGCAGCCGCAGGGCGTGGCGGGCCAGGCCGGTCACGGCGGCCGCGTGCGGGCCGGTGCCGCAGACGTCGCCGATGGCGAAGCCGTAGGCGCCGTCGCTGATCGGGAAGACGTCGTAGAAGTCGCCGCCGACCTCGTTGCCCTCGCCGGCCGCGCGGTAGATGACGTCGACCTCCACGCCGTCGATGTCGGGCAGTCCCGGGGGCAGCAGGCTGCGCTGGAGGGACTGGCTGATCGCCGTGCGCTCGGAGTAGAGGCGGGCGTTGTCCAGGGCGAGGGCGGCCCGGCGGCTGAGGTCCTCGGCTAGTTCGAGGATCTCCTGGCGGAAGTGCTCGTCGGTGGGCTTGCCGAGGGTCAGCATGCCGATGACGCGGTTGCGGGCCACCAGGGGCAGGACGACGGTCTCGCCGCCGACCGCGGCGGCCGTGGCGAGGGTGGGGCCGATGCCGGAGGAGACCTGGTGGGTGGGGCTGCCGCTCAGGCCGAGGCTGCGCATGGAGCTGCGCAGGGCCGAGTCGTGCGCGGCCGCGGCGGGGGCGGCCCAGATGCGGGCGCCGGGGGTGGGGACCGGGTCCGGCGGGGAGACCTTGGACAGCAGTGACTTGATGCCGTCGATGAGTTCCTCGTCCTCGTGCAGGACGTAGGAGAGGTAGGGCTCGGACGCCTGGTCGGCGATCGTGTAGACCGCGCACCAGGTGGCCAGGGTCGGGACGGTCATCTGGGCCATGAGGGCCAGGGTCTGGTCGCGGTCCAGGGTGCCGGCGAGCAGGTCGGACGCCTCGACGAGGAAGCTCAGGGAGCCTCTGCGCAGGCGTTCCAGTTCGCCGAGGCGGGCGGACTCGACGGCGAGGGCGATGCGGTCGGCGGCGAACTGGAGGCGCAGGGCCTCCTCGTTCGAGTAGCGGCCGGGGCTCTCCGCGGCGACGCCGAGGGAGCCGGTGAGGCGGCCCTCGACCTTGAGCGGGACGGTGACGACCGAGCGCATCCCGGTGTTGTTGAGCAGCGGGACGGCGCCGGGGACGGCGAGGAGGTCCTCGTGGACGGCCGGCATGCGGGCGGAGCCGTAGCGGCCGGGTCCCGCCTCGACGGGGACGCGGGCGAAGCGCTGGCGGGCGGAGGGCAGGCCGGTGGAGGCGCGGACCTCCAGTTCCGTCTCGTCGTCGGTGGCCAGGAGCAGGAAGGCGGAGTCGCCGTCGAGCATGTCCCGGGCGCGTTCCACCGTGCGCTGGAGGAGGCCGTCGAGGTCGTCGGGGGCGGGGGAGCCGATGAAGACCTCGAACGGGTCGGCGCTCTGGCCGTCGGCGGGCGCGGTGTCGGAGGCCGGGTGACGGGACGGGGTCTGGAGCACGGCGCGTTCGTGGTCGCGGACCAGGAGGCAGACCGTGGAGGGCTCGCCGTCGGTGTCGCGGACGCGCAGGTGGGAGGCGTAGACCGGGGTGACGCGGCCGGTGGCGCCGCGGATGCCGTAGCTGCCCTCCCAGCGGGAGAGCTGGAGGGCCTCGGCGATGCCCGTGCCGGTGCCGGGGGTGTGCGGCCAGGCGGCGAGGTCGGTGAGGGGCTTGCCGGTGACCTGGTCCGCGGTGTAGCCGAAGAGTTCCTCGGCGTCCTCGTTCCAGGAGGAGATGGCGCCGGAGCGGTCGATCTGGACGACGGCGACGCGGACGCGGCTGTCGGCGAGCGGCAGCAGGTCGGGCGGCAGGGAGGGTCCCGCGGCGCGGGTGCCGACGGGCCGGTCGGGGAGGTCGAGCTGGAACCAGACCTGTTTGTGGGTGGGGGTGTACTCGACGCCCCAGCGGGTGGCGATGGCCGCGCAGAGCTGGAGGCCGCGGCCGCCCTCGCGGTCGGGGCTGCCCATGGTGGCGGGGGAGCCCTGGAGGGGGATCTCGCGCTCCGGGTAGCGGTCGCCCACCTCGATGCGTACGCCGTCCTCGGAGCGCAGGCACAGGACGTCGGCGTGTGTGCCCGCGTGGACGACGGCGTTGGTCACCAGTTCGCTGGTGAGGACGACGGCGTCGTCGACGATGTCGGCGAAGCCCCAGCCCTGGAGGGTGTCGCGGACGAAGGCGCGGGCGGTCGCGACGGATCGCCCGACGGGCTCGAAGCTGGCGGCCGCGCGCGCGGTGATCACAGAACTCCTCGGCCGGTTGTCGACGTGCGGGGATCCCTGGCCGGTCGGGTCGCCGCGCTGCTCGGGCGCGCGCGGGTCGGACGGCCGGGGGTCCGGGGGCTGTCCCCCAGGGATCAGTCCGGTGGTCATTGTGTGCGGCCGCCCCTCCGATGCCCGCTCGTGCGCCTCGTGCCACCGCCCAGGCCGGTCTGGACCGGCGTGGCTGGACAGCCGCATGCAAGGTTACTTACCTTCCCCGCCCCTGCGGATGCCGGTCAGCAGTGTTTCCGTCCCATGGGTGTGGGGACGGTGTGCGAAGCTGCCGAACTGTTATGGCCGGGTTCGGCAAGGGTGAAACACTGGGCAAGCTTGTGGTGAAGGTCAGCGGTGACGGTCGACCCCTGCGGGAGGGACAAAGTGGAGTCTGGCGCAGCGACGCGGGGCACCAAGGCGCGCGCGAAGGGCGGACAGACCCTGAGCAGGCGGGCGCCGCGCGGTGGCACCACGGTGGTGGACACCGCGGCGCTGAACCGGCTGTTGGCCGCGCTGGTGTCCATGCGGGACGGTAATTTCCGTAAGCGGCTCACGGTGTCCGGCGACGGCGTGATGTCGGAGATCTCGGCCGTTTTCAACGAGGTGGCGGACCGTAATCTCCATCTCACGGGTGAGATGTCGCGGGTCCGGCGGATGGTGGGCCGGGAGGGCAAGCTCACCGAGCGGCTGGAGACGGGGGCCTGTGAGGGCTCCTGGGCGGCCGCGATCGACAACTCGAACGCGCTGGTGGACGACCTGGTGCGGCCGGTGTCCGAGGTCGGGCGGGTGCTGTCGGCGGTGGCCGAGGGTGATCTGTCGCCGCGGATGGAGCTGCGGACGCAGACCCCGGAGGGGGTCGCCGGGCAGCCGTTGCGCGGGGAGTTCCTGAAGGTCGGGCGGACGGTCAACAACCTGGTCGACCAGTTGTCGACGTTCACCGACGAGGTCACGCGGGTGGCCAGCGAGGTGGGGACCGAGGGCAAGCTGGGCGGTCAGGCCCAGGTGCGCGGGATGTCGGGTTCGTGGAAGGACCTGACGGAGTCGGTCAACACGATGGCGTACCGGCTGACGGCGCAGGTGCGGGACATCGCGCTGGTGACGACGGCGGTGGCCAAGGGTGATCTGTCACGGAAGGTGACGGTTCATGTCGAAGGCGAGATGCTGGAGCTGAAGAACACCGTCAACACGATGGTGGATCAGCTCTCGGCGTTCTCGTCGGAGGTGACACGCGTCGCGCGTGAGGTGGGCACCGACGGCATGCTGGGCGGTCAGGCCCAGGTGTCGGGTGTGGACGGTGTGTGGAAGGAACTCACCGATTCGGTGAACACCATGGCCGGCAATCTGACGGCGCAGGTGCGTCAGATCGCCGAGGTCACCACGGCGGTCGCGGGCGGTGATCTGTCGCGGAAGGTGACCGTGCCGGCGCGCGGTGAGGTCGCGCAGCTCGCGGACACGATCAACCAGATGACCGAGACGCTGCGGATCTTCGCGGACGAGGTCACGCGGGTGGCCAACGAGGTGGGTGCCGAGGGGCGGCTCGGCGGGCAGGCCAATGTGCCGGGCGCGGCGGGGACGTGGAAGGACCTGACGGACTCCGTCAACACCGTGTTCCGCAACCTCACCACGCAGGTGCGGGACATCGCGGCGGTGACGACGGCGGTGGCCAGCGGTGATCTGTCGCAGAAGGTCACGGTGGACGTGGCCGGCGAGATGCTGGAGCTGAAGAACACCGTCAACGGCATGGTGGACCAGCTCTCGGCGTTCGGTGCCGAGGTCACGCGCGTGGCGCGGGAGATCGGTGTCGAGGGTGAGCTGGGCGGCCAGGCGCAGGTGTCGGGCGCGGCGGGGACGTGGAAGGACCTGACGGACTCCGTCAACACGGCGTTCCGGAATCTCACCGGACAGGTGAGGAACATCGCGCAGGTCACCACGGCGGTGGCCAACGGTGATCTGTCGCAGAAGGTCACCGTGGACGTCTCCGGCGAGATGCTCCAGCTCAAGAACACCGTGAACACGATGGTGGACCAGCTCTCGTCGTTCGCCGACCAGGTGACGCGGATGGCGCGGGACGTGGGCACCGAGGGGCGGCTGGGCGGTCAGGCGCGGGTCGACGGGGTGTCGGGCACCTGGAAGGAGCTGACGGACTCCGTCAACTCGATGGCGGGGAACCTCACCTCGCAGGTGCGCAACATCGCGCAGGTGACGACGGCCGTGGCCCGGGGTGATCTGTCGCAGAAGATCGACGTGGACGCGCGGGGCGAGATCCTGGAGCTGAAGAACACCATCAACACGATGGTGGACCAGCTCTCCGCGTTCGCCGACCAGGTGACCCGGGTGGCCCGGGACGTGGGCACCGAGGGGCGCCTCGGCGGCCAGGCGCAGGTGCCCGGTGTGGCCGGTGTGTGGCGGGATCTGACCGACTCGGTGAACGGCATGGCCGGCAACCTCACCGCGCAGGTCCGCAACATCGCCCAGGTGGCCACGGCGGTGGCCCGGGGTGACCTGTCCCAGAAGATCACCGTGGACGCGCGCGGGGAGATCCTGGAGCTGAAGAACACCCTGAACACGATGGTGGACCAGCTCTCCTCCTTCGCCCAGGAGGTCACGCGTGTGGCCCGTGAGGTGGGTACGGAGGGCCAGCTCGGCGGTCAGGCCGAGGTGCAGGGTGTCTCCGGCACCTGGAAGGACCTCACGCAGTCGGTGAACTTCATGGCGAACAACCTGACGATCCAGGTGCGTCAGATCGCCGAGGTCACGACCGCGGTCGCCAAGGGCGATCTGTCGAAGAAGATCACCGTCGACGCCAAGGGCGAGATCCTCGAACTGGTCACCACCGTCAACACGATGGTCGACCAACTGTCGTCGTTCGCCGAGCAGGTGACCCGGGTGGCCCGCGAGGTGGGCACCGAGGGCATCCTGGGCGGCCAGGCGCACGTGCCGGGGGTCACGGGCATCTGGAAGGACCTCAGCGACAATGTGAACCTGATGGCCAAGAACCTGACCATGCAGGTGCGCAACATCTCCCAGGTCGCGGCGGCGGTCGCCAACGGCGATCTGACGCGGATGGTGACGATCGAGGCGCGCGGTGAGGTGCAGCAGCTCGCCGACACCTTCAACACCATGGTGAAGACGCTGAGTTCGTTCGCCGACCAGGTCACCAAGGTGGCCCGCGAGGTGGGCACGGACGGCATCCTGGGCGGTCAGGCGCATGTGCCGGGCGTGGCGGGCACCTGGAAGGACCTCACCGAGTCGGTGAACCAGATGGCGTCCAACCTGACCGGTCAGGTGCGCAACATCGCCATGGTGACGACGGCCATCGCCAAGGGTGACCTGACGAAGAAGATCGACATCGACGCGCGCGGGGAGATCCTGGAGCTGAAGACGACCATCAACACGATGGTCGACCAGCTCTCGTCGTTCGCCGAGGAGGTCACCCGGGTGGCCCGCGAGGTGGGCACCGAGGGGCAGCTCGGCGGACAGGCACGCGTGCGTGACGTCGACGGCACCTGGCGGGACCTGACCGAGTCGGTGAACGAGATGGCCGGGAACCTGACCCGGCAGGTGCGCGCCATCGCGCGCGTGGCGACCGCGGTGACCCGCGGCGACCTGAATCTCAAGATCGACGTGGACGCGTCGGGGGAGATCCAGGAACTCCAGGACTACATCAACAAGATGATCGCCAACCTGCGCGACACCACGATCGCCAACAAGGAGCAGGACTGGCTGAAGGGCAACCTCGCGCGCGTGTCGGCGCTGATGCAGGGGCGGCGCGACCTGGAGGACGTGGCCTCGCTGATCATGAGCGAGCTGCCGCCGCTGGTGGCCGCGCAGCACGGCGCGTTCTTCCTGGCGATGCCGTCGGCGGACGGCACGGACGACCCGTACGAGCTGCGGATGCTGGGGTCGTACGGCTACTCGATGGGGTCGATGCCGACGTCGTTCCGGCCGGGTGAGGCGCTGGTGGGGACGGCCGCGGAGGAGAAGCGGACGATCCTCGTGGAGAACGCGCCGAGCGGCTATCTGAAGATCTCCTCGGGGCTCGGCGAGGCGCCGCCCGCGCAGGTGATCGTGCTGCCGGTGCTGTTCGAGGGCCAGGTGCTCGGGGTGATCGAGCTGGCCTCCTTCACGCCGTTCACACAGATCCAGAAGGACTTCCTCAACCAGCTCGCCGAGATGATCGCGACGAGCGTCAACACGATCTCGGTGAACACCAAGACGGAGCAGCTCCTGAAGCAGTCGCAGGAGCTGACCGAGCAACTGCGGGAGCGGTCGGCGGAGTTGGAGCAGCGGCAGAAGGCCCTCCAGGCGTCCAACGCCGAACTGGAGGAGAAGGCCGAGCTGCTGGCCCAGCAGAACCGGGACATCGAGGTGAAGAACACCGAGATCGAGGAGGCGCGGCAGGTTCTGGAGGAGCGCGCCGAGCAGCTCGCCGTGTCGATGCGCTACAAGAGCGAGTTCCTCGCCAACATGTCGCACGAGCTGCGCACGCCGCTGAACTCGCTGCTGATCCTGGCCAAGCTGCTCGCCGACAACGTGGACACCAACCTCACCCCCAAGCAGGTCGAGTTCGCGGAGACGATCCACGGGGCCGGCTCGGACCTGCTCCAGTTGATCAACGACATCCTGGACCTGTCGAAGGTCGAGGCGGGCAAGATGGACGTCTCGCCGACAAGAATCGCGCTGGTCCAGCTCGTGGACTATGTCGAGGCGACCTTCCGGCCGTTGACCGCGGAGAAGGGCCTCGACCTGTCCGTGCGGGTCTCGCCGGAGCTGCCGGCGACGCTGCACACGGACGAGCAGCGGCTGCTCCAGGTGCTGCGCAACCTGCTGTCCAACGCGGTGAAGTTCACCGACTCCGGGTCGGTGGAGCTGGTGATCCGGCCGGCCGGGGCGGACGTCCCGGTGGCGATCAAGGAGCAGTTGCTGGAGGCCGGTTCGCTCACCGATCCGGACGCCGCGCTGATCGCGTTCTCGGTGACCGACACGGGTATCGGGATCGCGGCCGGCAAGATGCGGGTGATCTTCGAGGCGTTCAAGCAGGCGGACGGCACGACCAGCCGCAAGTACGGCGGTACGGGGCTCGGGCTGTCGATCTCGCGGGAGATCGCGCAGTTGCTGGGCGGTGAGATCCACGCGCAGAGCGAGCCGGGCCGCGGTTCGACGTTCACGCTGTATCTGCCGCTGCACCCGAGCGAGCTGCCGCCGCAGGGCTACACGCAGGCCGTGGCCGCGCTGGAGGCCGGGGACCTGGTGGCGTCGGAGAACGGCGCCGCGGAGCTGTCGGAGCTGACCGAGACGGAGATCGAGACGCCGGCCGAGGTGAAGTCGTACCAGGAGACGCAGAACGGCGCGGCCGCGCTCTTCCGGCGCCGGCGGCGGTCGGTGAACGGCGGTGAGCGGCTCGCCGGGGAGTCCGGGCCGTGGCAGGCGCCGCAGGGGCAGCGGGTCATCCGGTTCGGCGGCGAGAAGGTGCTGATCGTCGACGACGACATCCGCAATGTGTTCGCGCTGACGAGCGTGCTGGAGCAGCACGGGCTGTCGGTGCTGTACGCGGAGAACGGCCGGGAGGGCATCGAGGTCCTGGAGCAGCACGACGACGTGGCGGTGGTGCTGATGGACATCATGATGCCCGAGATGGACGGGTACGCGACGACGACGGCGATCCGGCGGATGCCGCAGTTCTCGGGGCTGCCGATCATCGCGCTGACGGCGAAGGCGATGAAGGGCGACCGGGAGAAGGCGATCGAGTCGGGCGCCTCCGACTATGTGACGAAGCCGGTCGATCCCGATCATCTGCTGTCGGTGATGGAGCAGTGGATGCGGGAGGCGTGAGGCTCCCGGGACTCGAGGTGCGCAAGGCGGTGTAACGGGGCGGGATCCGGGGAACCTTCTGGTCTTCCGCCCCGTTCCCGCTATGTGCACAGTGACATCACGGTGACAGGGTGTGGCGACGGTCGGGGTGCGGCTACCATGACCGGCACAAGGAAGGGCGGCGCAAAGGAGTCGTCCCCAGGGGCGGCGCCCGGTGCACTGCCGGGGCGAGGAGGGCGGGCCATGGTGCAGAAGGCCAAGATCCTCCTGGTCGATGACCGGCCGGAGAATCTGCTGGCGCTGGAGGCGATCCTCTCTGCGCTCGATCAGACGCTGGTGCGGGCATCGTCCGGGGAAGAGGCGCTCAAAGCACTGCTGACGGACGACTTCGCGGTCATTCTGCTGGACGTCCAGATGCCGGGAATGGATGGATTCGAGACGGCCGCGCACATCAAGCGGCGAGAGCGCACCAGAGACATCCCCATCATCTTCCTCACGGCGATCAACCACGGCCCGCATCACACCTTCCGGGGGTACGCGGCCGGTGCGGTGGACTACATCTCCAAGCCGTTCGACCCGTGGGTGCTGCGCGCGAAGGTCTCCGTGTTCGTCGAGCTGTACATGAAGAACTGCCAGCTCCGGGAGCAGGCGGCGCTGCTGCGGCTCCAGTTGGAGGGCGGCGGCAAGGCCGCGGCGAGCGGTGGTGCCAAGGAGCCGGCGGGGCTGCTCGCCGAGCTGTCGGCGCGGCTCGCGGCCGTCGAGGAGCAGGCCGAGGCGCTGTCCAAGCAGCTCGACGACGAGTCGGCGGACGCGGCGGCGGTGGCCACGGCGGCCCATCTGGAGCGCAAACTCACCGGTCTGCGGCGGGCGCTGGACGCGCTGGAGCCGGGTACCGGCGGCGCCTCCGCACTGCCGTCGCAGAACTGACGTGAGGGGCGGGAGCAGTTGGGCATGAGCGTCCCTCAGTTCCGCCCTCGCACACGGGGGATGCGGCGGGCGTCCCCCTCCTCGAAGCGGAAGCGTCACTTCCGCGCCACAGTGGTGACGACACGAACGGGTGAAGCAGTGGGCACGCGTGTCCCCTGTGGCCTCCCCCGGTAACCTCACACCCATGGCCTCACGTCCCTCCGCAGCCAAGAAGCAGCCCGCCAAGAAGGCGGCTGCTCCCTCGAAGGCTCCGGCGAAGGCCGCCGCGAAGAAGGCTCCGGCCAAGAAAGCGCCCGCCCGCAAGGCCGCGGCGAAGAAGGCCGCGCCCGCGCCCAAGCCGGCGCCGAGCCCCACCGGGGGCGTGTACCGCCTGGTGCGCGCCATCTGGCTCGGACTGGCGCACGCCGTCGGCGCCGTCTTCCGCGGCATAGGGAACGGCGCGAAGAACCTCGACCCCGCCCACCGCAAGGACGGCCTCGCGCTGCTGCTCTTCGCGATCGCGCTGATCTGCGCCGCGGGCACCTGGGCGGATCTGCGCGGACCGGTCGGGGACCTCGTGGAGATCCTGGTGACCGGCTCGTTCGGCCGGCTCGACCTGCTGGTGCCGATCCTGGTCGCGGCCGTCGCCGTGCGCTTCATCCGCCACCCCGAGAAGCCCGAGGCCAACGGGCGGATCGTGATCGGCCTGTCCGCCCTCGTCATCGGGATCCTCGGCCAGGTCCACATCGCCTGCGGCTCGCCCGCCCGCAGCGCCGGCATGCAGGCGATAAGGGACGCCGGCGGTCTGATCGGCTGGGGCGCGGCGACCCCGCTGACGTACTCCATGGGCGAGATGCTCGCCGTACCCCTGCTGGTGCTGCTGACGATCTTCGGACTGCTGGTCGTCACCGCCACCCCGGTCAACGCCGTTCCGCAGCGGCTGCGGGCGCTCGGCGTACGCCTGGGAGTGCTCGACGCCCCCGAGCCGGACCGGTTCGACGAGTTCGGCGAGTTCGGCGCCGACGACGAGCGCTACGACGACCAGTGGCGCGAAGCGCTGCCCGCGCGCCCCCGCGGGCATCGGAACGCCCCCCGGGAGTTCGATGCCGAGGAAGCCGAGCAGGAGGCCCTCGCCAAGCGCCGCGGCCGGCCCCGGCGCTCCGCGGTGCCGCAGCCCGCGATGAACCGGAAGCTGGACGCCGTGGACATCGCCGCGGCGGCCGCGGCCGACCTCGACGGCGCCGTCCTGCACGGCATGCCGCCCTCGCCGCTCGTCGCCGACCTCACCCAGGGCGTCAGCGTGGGCGACCGCGAGGAGACCACCCCCGTCCCCACCCCGGTCCCGGCCCCCGCGAAGCGGGCCAGGCAGGAGAAGCTCAGCCCCGAACAGGCCGTGCCCGACCTCACCAAGTCGGCCCCTGAGGAGATCCGCGACCTGCCGCCGCGCGCGGAGCAGCTCCAGCTCTCCGGGGACATCACCTACTCCCTGCCGTCGCTCGACCTCCTCACGCGCGGGGGACCCGGCAAGTCGCGCAGCGCCGCCAACGACGCCATCGTCGACTCCCTGCGCCAGGTCTTCGCCGAGTTCAAGGTGGACGCCGACGTCACCGGCTTCACCCGGGGGCCGACGGTCACCCGCTACGAGGTCACGCTCGGCCCCGCCGTGAAGGTCGAGCGGATCACCGCGCTCACCAAGAACATCGCCTACGCGGTCGCCAGCCCCGACGTACGGATCATCAGCCCGATCCCCGGCAAGTCGGCGGTCGGCATCGAGATCCCCAACACCGACCGCGAGATGGTCAACCTCGGCGACGTGCTGCGGCTCGCGGACGCGGCGGAGGACGACCACCCGATGCTGGTCGCGCTCGGCAAGGACGTCGAGGGCGGCTATGTGATGGCCAACCTCGCGAAGATGCCGCACATCCTGGTGGCCGGCGCCACCGGCTCCGGCAAGTCGTCCTGCATCAACTGCCTGATCACCTCGATCATGGTCCGCGCGACACCGGAGGACGTGCGGATGGTCCTGGTCGACCCCAAGCGCGTCGAGCTGACCGCCTACGAGGGCATCCCGCACCTGATCACCCCGATCATCACCAACCCCAAGCGGGCCGCCGAGGCTCTCCAGTGGGTCGTCCGCGAGATGGACCTGCGCTACGACGACCTCGCCGCGTACGGCTTCCGGCACATCGACGACTTCAACGAGGCCATAAGGAACGGCAAGGTCAAGCCGCCCGAGGGCAGCGAGCGCGAACTCCAGCCCTACCCCTACCTGCTGGTCATCGTGGACGAGCTGGCCGACCTGATGATGGTCGCCCCGCGTGACGTCGAGGACGCGATCGTGCGGATCACGCAGCTCGCGCGCGCGGCCGGCATCCACCTCGTGCTCGCCACCCAGCGCCCCTCCGTCGACGTCGTCACCGGTCTGATCAAGGCGAACGTGCCCTCCCGGCTCGCCTTCGCCACCTCCTCGCTCGCCGACTCGCGGGTCATCCTCGACCAGCCCGGCGCCGAGAAGCTGATCGGCAAGGGCGACGGGCTGTTCCTGCCGATGGGGGCCAACAAACCGACGCGTATGCAGGGCGCGTTCGTCACCGAGGCCGAGGTCGCCGAGGTCGTCCAGCACTGCAAGGACCAGATGGCGCCCGTCTTCCGGGACGACGTCACCGTCGGGACCAAGCAGAAGAAGGAGATCGACGAGGACATCGGCGACGACCTCGACCTGCTGTGCCAGGCGGCCGAGCTGGTCGTCTCCACCCAGTTCGGGTCGACCTCGATGCTCCAGCGCAAGCTGCGCGTCGGCTTCGCCAAGGCCGGCCGGCTGATGGACCTCATGGAGTCGCGCAACATCGTCGGCCCCAGCGAGGGGTCCAAGGCGCGTGACGTCCTCGTGAAGCCGGACGAACTGGACGGCGTGCTCGCGGTGATCCGCGGTGAGTCCGAGGGATAGCGGCCCGGCACGGGGGTAGACGCGACCGTGACTCACCCGTTAGAGATCTCAGAGCAACCGTTTCCCTGCGACGAACGTCCAGTTGAGCGAGAGGATCAGGTACGGCTTTCAACCGAGCGCCGTGCCTGGCCCGTCATCGGATTGTCCGGCCATTCCGATGGCGTACAAAGTCGTACCGCCCGGTTGCCCCTCCCTTTGGCACCCCCCCTAGACTGAACCTCCAGCACAGGTGGCTACACGCTCGAAAGGCGCCCCCGTGTCCATCGGCAACTCTCCTGAAGACGAGCGTCCGTTCGAAGACCCGTCCGAGGAAGTCCCCTTCTCGATCGGCCGTGCCCTGCGCGAGGCGCGCATCACGGCCGGGCTGACCGTCGACGACGTCAGCACCGCCACCCGGGTCCGCATCGCCATCGTCCATGCCATCGAGGCGGACGACTTCGCCCCGTGCGGCGGAGACGTCTACGCGCGCGGGCACATCCGGACGCTGGCCAGGGCCGTCCACCTCGATCCGGCCCCGCTGATCGAGCGCTACGACGCCACCCACGGCGGCCGGCCCGCGCCGACCGCTCCCGCACCCCTGTTCGAGGCGGAACGCATCCGCCCCGAGCGCCGCGGCCCGAACTGGACCGCGGCGATGGTCGCCGCGATCGTCGCCGTGATCGGCTTCGTCGGCTTCACCGCGGTCAAGGGCGGCGACGACGGCGGCTCGAAGGAACAGGTCGCCGAGGGCGGCACCCCGGCGGCCAGCGCCACCGCCTCGCCCACCCCCAAGACCGAGAAGCCCGTCGACCAGAAGCCCGAGCCCTCCGACAGCGCCATCGCCGCGGCACCCCAGGACAAGGTGACCGTCCAGGTCAGCGCCACCGACGGCCGTAGCTGGATCTCCGCCAAGGACCACAACGGCCGGCTGCTCTTCGACGGCCTGCTCAAGCAGGGCGACTCCAAGACCTTCCAGGACAGCGAGAAGATCAATCTCGTCCTCGGTGACGCCGGGGCGATCGACCTCTTCGTCAACGGCAAGAAGATCGAGGACGACTTCCGGCCGGGCGCCGTGGAGCGCCTGACCTACACCAAGGGTGACCCCCAGGCCGGGTAAGGGCCGGTGGGTCCATGAGTCCGTACGGGGTTGGCGAAGATCGCCAACCCCGTCGACATTCGGTGTCGGTGGGACAAAGTAGTCTTGAGCCCATGCCTGAACGCCGTACCGTCGCACTCGTCACCCTTGGCTGCGCCCGTAACGAGGTGGACTCGGAGGAGCTCGCAGGCCGTTTGGAGGCGGACGGCTGGCAGCTCGTCGAGGACGCCGAGGAAGCGGACGTCGCCGTCGTCAACACCTGTGGCTTCGTCGAAGCCGCCAAGAAGGACTCCGTCGACGCCCTCCTGGAGGCCAACGACCTCAAGGGTCACGGCCGGACCCAGGCCGTCGTCGCGGTGGGCTGCATGGCCGAGCGGTACGGCAAGGAACTGGCCGAGGCCCTCCCCGAGGCCGACGGCGTGCTCGGCTTCGACGACTACGCCGACATCTCCGACCGCCTCCAGACCATCCTGAACGGCGGCATCCACGCCTCCCACACCCCGCGCGACCGGCGCAAGCTGCTGCCGATCAGCCCGGCCGAGCGGCAGAGCGCGACCGACGTCGCCCTGCCCGGGCACGGCGCCCCCACGGACCTCCCGGCCGATCTGCCCGACGGTCTCGCGCCGCAGTCGGGCCCCCGCGCCCCGCTGCGCCGCCGGCTCGACGGCGCCCCGGTCGCCTCGGTCAAGCTCGCCTCCGGCTGCGACCGGCGCTGCTCCTTCTGCGCCATCCCGTCCTTCCGCGGCTCCTTCATCTCCCGCCGCCCAAGCGACGTGCTGAACGAGACGCGCTGGCTGGCCGAGCAGGGCGTCAAGGAGATCATGCTGGTCTCCGAGAACAACACGTCCTACGGCAAGGACCTCGGCGACATCCGCCTGCTGGAGTCCCTGCTGCCCGAGCTGGCCGACATCGACGGCCTGGAGCGGGTGCGGGTCAGCTACCTCCAGCCCGCCGAGATGCGGCCCGGCCTGATCGACGTGCTGACCTCCACGCCCAAGATCGCCCCCTACTTCGACCTCTCCTTCCAGCACTCCGCGCCCGGCGTGCTGCGCGCGATGCGCCGCTTCGGCGACACCGACCGCTTCCTGGAGCTGCTCGACACCATCCGGAGCAAGGCCCCGCAGGCGGGTGTCCGCTCCAACTTCATCGTCGGCTTCCCCGGCGAGTCCGAGAGCGACCTCGCCGAGCTGGAGCGCTTCCTGAACGGCGCCCGCCTGGACGCCATCGGCGTCTTCGGCTACTCCGACGAGGAGGGCACCGAGGCCGCGACCTACGGCGACAAGCTCGACGAGGAGATCGTCGCCGAGCGGCTCGCCCGGGTCTCCCGGCTCGCTGAGGAACTCGTCTCGCAGCGCGCCGAGGAGCGCCTCGGCGAGACCGTGCACGTCCTCGTCGAGTCCGTCGACGAGGACGGCGTGTACGGCCGCGGCGAGCACCAGGCTCCGGAGACGGACGGCCAGGTGCTGCTCACGTCGGGCGAAGGTCTGAGCGTCGGCCGTATGGTCGAGGCGAAGGTGGTCGGGACGGAAGGTGTCGACCTGGTGGCCGAGCCTCTCCAGGGCTCGTTCGGGTGTAGTGAGGAGGCGGGCAGATGACGGGTGTTCCGGCGTCGGCCGCGGGCGGCTCCGCGCGGGCGAAGGCGACCGCGCCCGCCGCGGACGTGTCGGACGCGTCGGATGTCTCAGGCGCTTCGGGCGCCGGGGTGTCCGCCGCCGTGACCGGCCGTTCTTCTTCGTCCTCCTCCGGTCCTGCCACTGGTCCTGACACCGACGGCTCCGCCGGGAAGGCTCCGCGGGGCAAGAAGATCGCCGCCGCGGCCGTCAACCAGGCGAGCGTCTGGAACATCGCCAATCTGCTGACGATGCTCCGGCTGATCCTGGTGCCCGGCTTCGTCGCCCTGATGCTGGCCGACGGCGGGTACGACCCCGCGTGGCGGTCCCTCGCCTGGGCGGCCTTCGCGATCGCCATGATCACCGACCTGTTCGACGGGCACCTCGCGCGGACGTACAACCTCGTCACCGACTTCGGGAAGATCGCCGACCCCATCGCCGACAAGGCGATCATGGGAGCCGCGCTCATCTGCCTCTCGTACCTCGGCGACCTGCCGTGGTGGGTGACGATCGTGATCCTCGGCCGGGAACTCGGGATCACGCTCCTGCGTTTCATCGTCATCCGGTACGGAGTGATCCCGGCGAGCCGGGGCGGCAAGCTCAAGACGCTCACCCAGGGCGTGGCCGTCGGGATGTACGTCCTGGCGCTCACCGGATGGCTGGCCACACTGCGGTGGTGGGTGATGGCCGCGGCCGTCGTCCTGACCGTCGTGACCGGGCTCGACTATGTGAGACAGGCCATTGTGCTGCGCCGCCAGGGAATCGCCGCGCGCCGGGCCGCTACGCAGGAGACCACGGAGGAGAACCAAGCGTGACATCCACGGCCACTGACGTGGTGCGACTACTCACGGTGAACGGCGGGACGCTTGCCGTGGCCGAGTCGCTGACCGGTGGCCTGGTTGCGGCGGAGATCACATCGGTCCCCGGGGCATCCAAAGTCTTCCGGGGGTCGGTCACGGCCTACGCCACCGCCCTCAAGCACGAGCTGCTCGGGGTCGACGCCGATCTGCTGGCCGCCCGTGGAGCCGTGGATCCGCAGGTCGCGGCCCAGATGGCGGCCGGAGTGCGCAAGGCGCTGGGCGCCGACTGGGGGGTCGCGACCACCGGAGTGGCCGGCCCGGACGCCCAGGACGGACAGCCCGTCGGGACCGTCTTCGTGGCCGTCGACGGCCCGTCCGGGGCCGCGTCCGGTTCCGCCTCTGGCGGAAAAGTGGAGGCCCTGCGGTTGAACGGCGACCGCGCGGAAATTCGTAGAGAGAGTGTACGGAGCGTACTCGCACTGCTCCTGAGGGAGCTCGCGGGCGAACAGACCGGGAATGAGCGGGCACAGGATACGGAACAGAACGGGGGGTTTTGATGTTTGCAGCCCTGAGTGAACACGACATCGCTCCCCGCACGGCCGCAGCGCGAGGCGGTACGGTGGGGCGTGAAGGATGCGGCTACGCGGTCCGAGGAGGGAGCCACCGATGATTCTGCTCCGTCGCCTGCTGGGTGACGTGCTGCGTCGGCAGCGCCAGCGCCAGGGCCGTACTCTGCGCGAAGTCTCCTCGTCCGCCCGAGTCTCACTCGGCTATCTCTCCGAGGTGGAGCGGGGGCAGAAGGAGGCATCCTCCGAGCTGCTGTCCGCCATCTGCGACGCGCTGGACGTACGGATGTCCGAGCTCATGCGAGAAGTGAGCGACGAACTCGCCCTCGCCGAGCTGGCCCAGTCCGCTGCGGCCACCCCCAGTGAGCCTGTGCCCACGTCGGTTCGCCCGATGCTGGGTTCCGTGTCGGTGACCGGTGTGCCGCCGGAGCGAGTGACCATCAAGGCACCCGCCGAGGCGGTAGACGTGGTCGCCGCGTAGGTTCACGCGCGTGGGCGCCTGAGCGGCCACGTGTGAGTGTGAAGATCAGTGTGAGGCCCCGGCCGGGGTTCTCCGGGAAGATCCCGGAGAGGTGCGGTCGGGGTTTTTCGCATTGTCGGGGGCGTGCGGGGGCGGGGCGGCTTTCCGGGTGCGATTGCCGGTGCCGGGGGTTGCGGTCATCGTGGAGGGGCCCGAGGGCTCGGCGTGGAGGTGAGGCCATGGAGGGCTGGATAGTGCGCCGGGCGGCCGCTGTGGGGCTCGGCGCGGTGTGGTGGTGGGCCGCGATCCGCTGGGCGGTGGCACCCGACGCCGGTGTGCTGGAGGGAGCGGTGGCCGCGGGCGGGTGGGGGCTGAGTCTGCTGCCGGTGCACTGTGTGGCCAAGGCACGGGCCGCCGGGGCGGTGGCTGCGGGGCGGTGGGGGGCGGCTTGGCGGGCGGGTTCCGCGAGGGCCGGGGCGGGGGCTTCGAGCGCTGGGGCGGGGGCTGGTGCGGGGGCTTCGAGCGCGGGTGCGGGTGCTGCTGCGGGGATGGAGGCCGGTCCCGGGGTCGGGGGCGGGGCCGGGCCGGGGGCCGGGGATCAGGCAGGTGTCACCAGGGCATGGCCACGCCGCCGTTCGGGCGGAGGATCTGGCCCGTCGTGAAGGCCGACGCGTCCGACGCCAGGTGCAGGACGGCGTGTGCCACCTCCTCGGGGGCGCCCACGCGGCCCAGGGGTGACATGCGGGACATGAGCGCCTCGGTGTGCTCCTGTGCGCCGGCGTCGTGGCGGTCGGTCATCGGGGTGCGGATCCAGCCCGGCGCAACCGCGTTGACCCGGATGCCGTACCGGCCGACCTCGTTCGCGAGGGTCTTGGTGAGCTGGACCACGGCCGCCTTGGCGGCCCCGTAGCAGAGCAGACCGGGTCCGCCGGTGTCCACGGCGCCGGAGGCCATGGTCACGATGCTGCCGCCGCTGTCGTGCGCGATCATCATGCGGGCGGCCTCCTGGCAGGCGTACAGCACCCCCTTGAAATTGACGTCCAGGACCCGGTCGAGGTCCTCGTCGCGGGTCTCCAGGACCGGACTGCTGTGCATGATCCCGGCGACGGCGACCATCACGTCCACCCGCTCACAGGAACCGACGGCCTGCCGGATCTGGACCCGGTCGGTGACGTCGAGGTGGTGGGTGCGGGCGATTCCGCCCTGGGCCTTGATGAGGGTCGCCGTCTCGTGCAGGCCCGCCGCGTCGAGGTCCGCGCCGTGCACGGTGGCGCCTGCCTGGGCGAGCAGTACGGCGCAGGCGCGGCCGATCCCGCTCGCCGCGCCGGTGACGAACGCGGTGCGCCCGGTGAGGTCGTACGCCTTCACGGCCATGAAGGGACGGTACGAGTGTTTCTGACGGATCGTCAATCGGTCGGTGACGGTCGGACGCGGCGGGCCTGCGGGGAGCCCGGTGCCGGGGCCGGGCCCTGCTGGCAGTGCGGGCACCAGTAGGTGGGGCGCTCGCGGGAGCCGTCGCCCTGGTCGGCGACGCGCACGGGGGTGCCGCAGCGCAGACAGGGGCGGCGCGCGCGGCCGTAGACGAACAGGTCCTGGCCGCGGCGGCCGGTGGTGCTGCGGACCGGGTGGTCGCGGTTGGCCTCCAGGAGACGTTGGGCGAGCGGGGCCAGTTTCGCGGCGCGGTCGGCGGGGAGCGCGCCGATCGGGAGCCATGGGGTGACGCCGAGCAGGAAACAGAGTTCGCTCTTGTAGACGTTGCCGATGCCGGCGAGATTGCGCTGGTCGAGGAGGGCCTCGCCGAGCGGGCGGGCGGGGTCGGCGAGCAGGTTGGCGAGGGCCTGGTCGGGGTCCCAGCCGGGGCCCAGGAGGTCGGGGCCCAGGTGGCCGACGACTCGCTGCTCCTCGCTGGTGCGCAGCAGTTCGAGGACGGGGAGGCGGTAGCCGACGGCCGTGCGGTCGTGGGTGCCGAGGATCGCGCGGATCTGGTGACCGGGGCCGCCGGTCCAGCGCTGGTCGTGGGCGTAGATCTTCCAGGAGCCGTCCATCCGCAGATGCGAATGGAGCGTGAGGCCGCCCTCGACACGGGTGAGGAGGTGCTTCCCTCGCGGGGTGACGTCCAGGACGGAGCGGCCGGTGAGGTCGGCCGTGGCGTACTTCGGCACGCGCAGGTCGGAGCGGGTCAGCACCTTGCCCGCGAGGGCGCCGTGCAGCCGCGCCGCCGCCTGCCAGACCGTGTCACCTTCGGGCATGGGTCAAGGGTGGCACGGTGAGGAAGGGCGGCACGGCGAGAAGGGGTGAGGGCGGGTGGCGGTCATGGGCGGAGGCGCAGCCCTCTGGGGGTGGCGATGAAGCCCGCTCCTTCCAGGAGAGTGCCGAGGGGGGAGGTCAGGGCCGAGGCGCCGTTGACCCGCTCCACGGTGATCGTGCCGAGCGAGCCCGCGCGGGCGGCCGCGGCGAGGGCCTCGGCCGCGCTGTGCAGCCGGGGATCGTCGGTCGGGGACTCCTCGCCGCCGGGGGCGGAGGGCCAGGCCAGCAGGGTCTTGCCGCCGCGCTCCATGTAGAGCGTCAGCTCGCCGTCGACGAGCACCACCAGGGAGCCCGCCTTGCGGCCCGGCTTGTGCCCGGCACCGGTCGGGGGCTCGGGCCAGGACAGGGCCGCGCCGTACGCGTTGGCCGGGTCGGCGGCGGCGAGCACGAGCGCCCGGGAAGCGGCGGAGTCGTCGCGGGTACGGCGGCGGCGGTCGGCGTGGGGCGCGTAGGCGGAGGAGTACGGCGAGGGGGCGGGGCCCTGGTCGTACGGAGATGCCGGGCCGCCGCCACGGGGGCCGCCCGCGCCGGGGGAGGCGAAGGGGTCGTCGAGACCTGCCGCGTCCCAGGAGAGGTCCTCGGCGGGGAAGTCGCCCGGGAAGCGGCCGTCGGGGGAGCCGTCGGAGGCGGGCGCCGCACCGGGAAGGGGCTCGCCCCGGTCGCGCGCGTTGGCCACCGCGCGCAGACGGTCCACGGCGCCGTCCATCGCGAACTGGGCCGCGCCCAGGCCCTCGACGACATAGCCGCGCCGGGCCTGGCCGCTCTCCTCGAACACGGACAGGACCCGGTACGTCGCCGAGAAGCCGCCCTCGATGCCCTCGGCGGCGACCGCGCCCCTGGTCACCACGCCGTGCCGGTCGAGGAGCGTGCGGGCTACGGCGTGGGCGCGGACGGTGGGGTCGGGCTCCAGCGCCGGGAGCAGGGACCAGCGGCCCGCGACGGTGGGAGGGCCGGTGCGGGAGGCGGTGCGGGCGCCGGAGGCCAGGGAGCCGTACCGGCCGCGCGGGACCGTGCGTCTGGCGCGGTGGGCCGTGGCACCGGCCGTGCGGCCCGAGCCCAGCAGGGAACGCATCGGGGCGAGCGTGTCGTTGGTGAGCCGGCCGGACCAGGCCAGGTCCCAGACGGCGTCGGCGAGTTGGGGCTCGGTGACGTCCGGGTGGGTGGTGGCCCGGATCTGGTCGGCGATCTGACGGAAGAACAGGCCGTAGCCGCCGGACAGGGTGTCCAGCACGGACTGGTGCAGTGCCGTCAGCTCCAAGGGGTGGGGCGGTGGCAGGAGAAGGGGCGCCGCGTCCGCCATGTAGAGGGAGACCCAGCCGTCCTTGCCGGGGAGGGCGCCCGCGCCGGCCCAGACGACCTCGCCGGCCGAGGTGAGTTCGTCGAGCATCGCCGGGGTGTAGTCCCGCACGCGGGACGGCAGGACCAGCTTCTCCAGGGCCGAGGCGGGTACCGACGCGCCCTGGAGCTGCTCGACGGCCCGCGCCAGACCGTCGACGCCGCGCAGGGAGTGGCCCTTGCCGATGTGCTGCCACTGGGGCAGGAACTGGGCGAGGGCGGGCGGCGGCACGGGCTCGAGTTCGTGCCGCAGGGCGGCCAGGGAGCGGCGGCGCAGCCGGCGCAGCACGGTCGCGTCGCACCACTCCTGGCCGATGCCCGCCGGATGGAACTCGCCCTGGACGACGCGTCCGGCGGCCGCGAGCCGCTGGAGGGCGCCGTCGGTGACCGCGACGCCCAGACCGAAGCGGGCCGCCGCGCTCGTGGAGGTGAACGGGCCGTGGGTGCGCGCGTGCCGGGCCAGGAGGTCGCCGAGGGGGTCCTTCACGGGCTCGGTGAAGGCTTCCGGCACCCCCACCGGAAGTGCGGTGCCGAGCGCGTCACGCAGTCGGCCCGCGTCCTCGATCGCGGCCCAGTGGTCGGCGCCGGAGATCCGGACCCTGATCGCGCGCCGGGCCCGGGCCAGTTCAGGCGCCCACGCCGGTTCGGCGCCGCGCTCGGCGAGTTCGGCGTCGGTGAGCGGGCCCAGGAGGCGCAGCAGGTCCGCGACGCCCTCGGCGTCCTTCACCCGCCGGTCCTCGGTGAGCCACTGGAGTTCACGCTCCAGCTCGGTGAGGACCTCGGCGTCGAGCAGTTCGCGCAGCTCCGCCTGGCCGAGCAGCTCGGCCAGGAGCCGCGAGTCCAGGGAGAGCGCGGCGGCGCGGCGCTCGGCGAGCGGTGAGTCGCCCTCGTAGAGGAACTGGGCGACGTAGCCGAAGAGCAGGGAGCGGGCGAACGGGGAGGGTTCCGGGGTGGTGACCTCGACCAGGCGGACCTTGCGGGACTCCAGGTCGCCCATCAGCTCCACGAGCCCGGGGACGTCGAAGACGTCCTGGAGGCACTCGCGGACCGCCTCCAGGACGATCGGGAAGGAACCGAACTCGCTCGCCACCTCCAGCAGTTGCGCCGCGCGCTGGCGCTGCTGCCACAGCGGGGTGCGCCGGCCGGGGCTGCGGCGCGGGAGCAGCAGCGCGCGGGCGGCGCACTCGCGGAAGCGGGCCGCGAACAGTGCCGAGCCGCCGACCTGGTCGGTGACGATCCGGTCGACCTCGCCCTTGTCGAAGAGGACGTCGGCCGCGCCGACGGGGGCCTGCTCGGCGTCGTACTCCGTGCCGGTCTTGCGGGGTTCCTGGTCCAGCAGGTCCAGGCCCATGAGGTCGGCGTCCGGCAGCCGCAGCACGATGCCGTCGTCGGCGTGCATGACCTGGGCGTCCATGCCGTACCGCTCGGAGAGCTTGGCGCCGAGGGCGAGGGCCCAGGGGGCGTGGACCTGGGCGCCGAAGGGGGAGTGGACGACGACCCGCCAGTCGCCCAGTTCGTCACGGAAGCGCTCCACGACGATCGTGCGGTCGTCCGGGACATGGCCGCACGCCTCGCGCTGTTCGTCGAGGTAGGCGAGCACATTGTCGGCCGCCCAGGCGTCCAGGCCCGCGGTGAGCAGCCGGAGCCGCGCGTCCTCCTTGGACAGGGAGCCGACCTCGCGGAGGAAGGCGCCCACCGCGCGGCCCAGCTCCAGCGGGCGGCCGAGCTGGTCGCCCTTCCAGAACGGCAGGCGGCCCGGCACCCCGGGGGCCGGGGAGACCAGGACGCGGTCACGCGTGATGTCCTCGATGCGCCAGGAACTCGTACCGAGCGTGAAGACGTCGCCCACCCGGGACTCGTAGACCATCTCCTCGTCCAGTTCGCCGACGCGGCCGCCGCCCTTCTTGGGGTCGGAGCCCGCCAGGAAGACGCCGAACAGGCCGCGGTCCGGGATCGTCCCCCCGGAGGTGACGGCGAGGCGCTGGGCGCCGGGCCGGCCGGTGACCGTACCGGCCACGCGGTCCCACACCACGCGCGGGCGCAGCTCCGCGAACGCGTCGGACGGGTAGCGGCCGGCGAGCATGTCCAGGACGGCCGTGAACGCCGACTCCGGCAGCGAGGCGAAGGGCGCGGCCCTGCGGACCGTGGCCAGCAGGTCGTCGACCTGCCAGGTGTCCAGGGCCGTCATGGCCACCAACTGCTGGGCCAGGACGTCCAGCGGGTTGGCGGGCACCCGCAGGGACTCGATCGAGCCCGTGCGCATCCGCTCGGTGACCACCGCCGCCTGGACGAGGTCGCCGCGGTACTTGGGGAACACGACGCCGGTGGAGACCGCGCCCACCTGGTGCCCCGCGCGGCCGACGCGCTGGAGCCCGGAGGCGACGGAGGGCGGCGACTCGACCTGGATCACCAGGTCGACGGCGCCCATGTCGATGCCCAGCTCCAGGCTGGAGGTCGCGACCACGGCGGGCAGCCGGCCCGCCTTCAGGTCCTCCTCGACCAGCGCGCGCTGCTCCTTGGAGACCGAGCCGTGGTGGGCCCGCGCGATGACCGCCGGGGCGCCCTGGGCCGCACCCGAGCCGCCCATCAACTGGGCGGGGGCGTGATGCTCGTCGAGGGGCTCGCCGGTGGCCCGCTCGTAGGCGATCTCGTTGAGCCGGTTGCACAGGCGCTCGGCGAGCCGACGGGAGTTGGCGAAGACGATCGTGGAGCGATGGGCCTGGACCAGATCAGTGATCCGCTCCTCGACATGCGGCCAGATCGACGGGCGCTCGGCCCCCTCCGAACCGTCGGCGACCGGGGAGGCGCCCAGCTCGGCCAGGTCCTGCACCGGGACGACCACCGAGAGGTCGAACTCCTTGCCGGACTTCGGCTGGACGATCTCCACCTTGCGGCGCGGTGAGAGATAGCGGGCGACCTCGTCGACCGGGCGGACGGTCGCCGACAGGCCGATGCGACGGGCGGGCCTCGGCAGCAGTTCGTCCAGCCGCTCCAGGGTCAGCGCGAGATGCGCGCCGCGCTTGGTGCCGGCGACCGCGTGCACCTCGTCCAGGATCACCGTCTCGACCCCGGCCAGCGCCTCGCGCGTGGCCGACGTCAGCATCAGGAACAGGGACTCCGGGGTGGTGATCAGGATGTCCGGCGGGCGGGTGGCCAGCGCGCGGCGCTCGGCGGGCGGGGTGTCGCCGGAGCGGATGCCGACCCTGACCTCGGGCTCGGGCAGGCCCAGGCGGACGGATTCCTGACGGATCCCGGTCAGGGGACTGCGGAGGTTGCGCTCGACGTCGACCGCGAGGGCCTTGAGCGGAGACACGTACAGCACCCGGCACCGCTTCTTCGGGTCGGCCGGCGGCGGGGTCGAGGCGAGCTGGTCCAGGGCGGCGAGGAAGGCGGCCAGCGTCTTTCCGGAACCCGTCGGGGCCACCACCAGCACGTCCGACCCCGCGCCGATGGCCTGCCACGCGCCCGCCTGGGCCGCGGTGGGCGCGGAGAACGCCCCCGTGAACCAGCCGCGGGTCGCGGGGGAGAAGCCGTCGAGGGCCCGGTGTGCGGAGCTGACCATGCGTCCATCCTGCACCCCGCCACTGACAATGGCCCTGAGCTGCGCGGATGCGGCGGACCTGGGGAGGGGCGGGGTGGGTGCCGGAGCCGGGGTCGCGGAGAATGGGGGTATGGCGGGTTCGGACGAGTTGGCGCGGCACTGGCGGTACGCCGACCTGCCCGGGGTCGATCTGCTGCGCGCCCGCTACATCCGCAAGACCTTCGTCCGGCACACCCACGAGCACTTCGTCATCGCTGCCATCGCCGACGGCGTCGAGGTCTTCCACCACGGCGGCGCCGACCAGTACGCGGGCGCCGGCGCGCTCGCGCTGGTCAACCCGGACACCCCGCACACCGGCCGGGCCGGTGTCCCGGAGGGCTGGAAGTACGGGGCGGTGTACCCGGCGCCCGACGTCGTCGCACAGATCGCCGCCGAGACGACGACCCTGCGCGGCACCCCCGGATTCGTCCGCCCCGTCCTCGACGACCCCTACGCCGTCGGTCTGGTCCACCAGGTGCTCCGTGCCGCCGACGAGGGCAACGCGCTGGCCGCCGACACCCTGCTGCGGGTGGCCGTCACCCGGCTGCTGCGGCTCAACGGCGGACCGCTCCCGCAGCGCGAGGTGCGCACGGCCGGGGCGCGGATCGCGGCCCGCGCGCGTGCCGTGCTGGAACAGCGCATGACCGACCCGCCGACCCTGGAGCAGCTCGCCGCCGACCTCGGCACCAGCCCCTTCGCCCTGCTGCGGGCCTTCCGCGACGCGTACGGCATGCCCCCGCACACCTGGCTGACGGACGCGCGCGTGCGGCGGGCGCGGCGGCTGCTGGACGCGGGGACGGCACCCGCCGAGGCCGCCCTGGCGGTGGGGTTCACCGACCAGCCGCACCTCAACCGGCACTTCGCGCGGATCGTGGGCGTCCCGCCGGGCGCCTACCAGCGGGAGCGCAAGAACGTACAAGACGCGCGCGGGGAGCTGCTCCTACCGTCCTCGGTGTGGCAGAACAGACAGCTCTCGCAGACATACGCGCCGACGGCGCGGGAAAGCCGGACTCCGCCGTCGTACGGGACGCCCTCGGGGTCGGGGTCGCCGTAGGACTGTCCGGGTTCGCCTTCGGGGTGACCTCGGCCGGCAGCGGGCTCACGGTGTGGCAGACCTGCGCGCTGAGCCTCCTGGTGTTCACCGGCGCCTCCCAGTTCGCGCTGGTCGGCGCGCTCGCCGCGGGCGGCAACCCGCTGACGGCGGCCGCCGGTGCCTTCTTCCTCGGGGTGCGCAACGCGTTCTACGGGCTGCGTCTGTCGCAGTTGCTGGCCCTCCCGCGCGCGGTGCGGCCCTTTGCCGCGCAGTGGGTGATCGACGAGACCGCGGCCGTGTCGCTGGCGCAGCCCGGCAGGCGCGCCGCCCGCATCGGCTTCACGGTCACGGGACTGAGCCTGTACCTGCTGTGGAACCTCACCACCCTGCTCGGCGCGCTGGGCGCCGAGGCCATCGGGGACACGGACGCGTGGGGGCTCGACGCGGCCGGTCCCGCCGTCTTCCTGGCGCTGCTCGCGCCCATGCTCCGGACCACCACCGAGCGGACCGTCGCGGCCCTCGCGGTCCTGCTGGGCCTCGGGCTGCTGCCCGTCCTGCCCGCCGGGGTGCCCGTCCTGGCGGCCGCGCTCGCCGCGCCGGTCGTGCTGTACGCCCAGGGGCGGCGCAAGGGAGGCGGGACCGGCGGTGCGTCACCACAGGCGCCGGAAGACGAGCAGGACCGTGACGACGAGCGGCGAGGAGAGCAGCGGTGAACGTCTGGATAGCGATCGGGGCCACCGCCCTCGGCTGTTACGCCGTCAAGCTCGCCGGGCTCCTCGTGCCCGCGGGAGCGCTGGAGCGGCCCCTCGTCCGGCGGCTCGCCGCCCTGCTCCCCGTCGCTCTGCTGGCCGCGCTCACGGCCCAGCAGACGTTCGCCGACGGGCACGCCCTGGTGCTGGACGCGCGGGCGGCCGGACTGGCCGCGGCGGCCGTGGCACTGATCCTGCGGGCGCCCTTCCTGCTGGTCGTCGCCGCCGCGGTGGTGGTGACCGCGGGCGTGCGGGCACTGGGAGGCTGACGGAACTGGTCGGCTGACGGCACTGGGCGGCTTACGGACCGCCCGGGACCCCGACCGGCGCCGGACGGGGTCAGCCGACCGCCCGGCCGTGCGCCCGCAGGGTGCGCAACGCCTCGATCGTCACCATGGGGCGCGCCTCCAGGGCGGGAGCAGGCGCCCAGTGACGCCACCGCACCGGCCAGCCGCCGTCCTCCTGCTGCTCGCCGGCGAGGAAGTCCAGGGAGCGGGCCATCTCGTCGTCCGTGAACCACGCGCGCGCGAGGGAGTGCGGTGTCCGCGCGAAGTCGTGCGGGAAGTGGTGCTCCCCGGGGGCGTACCCGGGCGCGACCGGGAAGGCGTCCGGGCGGTCCGGATCCAGCGCGGCCAGCCGGTGCTCGCGCACCAGCCGGCCCAGACGGTCGGCGGCCGCCTCCGCGCGCGGGCGGTCGGGTACGGCGTCCAGGAAGGCCACGGCGGCCTCGACCTCGTACGGATGGGACCGCTCCAGGGAGTCCACCGCCCGCCAGCAGAACTCCGTGGCCCGGAACAGCCACGCGTGCCACACCTCGTTTCGGTGCAGCAGACCGACCACCGGACCGGTCGCCAGCAGCTCGCTGGGCGGGTCGTCCACGATCGGGACGAACGGCGCCACCGGATACCCGCGCTGCGCGGGAAGGACGGCCGGCAGTGCACCGTCGGCGGTGGAGACGGAGGTCAGATAGCGGCACACGCGCTCCACGCGCTGCCCGCCGCAGCGGCCGATCGAGTCCAGGACACGCAGCGCGTGCGCGGTGTGCAGCGGCTGGCTGACGGGGCCGCGCAGATCGGGCTCCAGCGCGTGGCCGTACCCCCCGTCGTCGTTCAGATGGGCGTCGAGGGCGGTCTCGACCGGGTCGGCTCCGCCGCGCAGGAAGTGGTACGCGAACAGGCGCTGCTCCAGCACGCGCGCGGTGAGCCAGACGAAGTGCTCGGCGCGGAAGAGCGGGGAACGCGTCGAGGGCGTCGGGGTCGCCTGCGGTGACGGGTGTGACGGGGGTTTCTGGGGGAGTGGGGATGCTCCGATTGCGGCCATGGGTCAGACCGTAGGACGGAAAGCGGTCTCGGCAGGCGGGACCGGCGGGGGCCACCCCCGGGCGCGGGATACTGGTGTCATGCGGTTGACGGTCTTCTGGCAGCGGATGGACGAACACTTCGGCGCGGGCTACGCCGAGACGTTCGCGCGCGATCACGTGATGACGGAGCTGGGCGGGCACACCGTGGACGAGGCGCTGGCGGGCGGCTGGGACGCCAAGGACGTATGGCGCGTGGTGTGCACGGTGATGAACGTTCCCCACGAAAAGCGCTGATCCCTGCGCCGATCCGTCGCGAAGATCGCGGGCGCCTCCCCGATTGTCGGTGGCGTAGGCGAGACTTGCCCCGTGGCACCCACTGACGAGCCCGGGCCGACCGCCCGGCAGACACCCCGGCCCGGCGCGACGCCGCCCTCCGACACCCCGGCGGGCGGCGCCGTCGGGCAGGTCGCGCGCATGCCCCGCTGGCTGCCGCGCGCCATGGTCCTGGCGCTCGCCCTCGTCGGGGTGTTCCAGCTCGGTACCTGGGCTTTCCACCAGCTCATAGGTCTGCTGCTGAACGTCCTCATAGCCTTCTTCCTGGCCCTCGCCGTGGAACCCGCCGTGAGCAGGCTGGCCGCCCGCGGCATGCGCCGGGGGTTCGCCACGTTTCTGGTCTTCTTCGGCCTGCTGATCGTGGTCGCCGGGTTCTTCACCCTCCTCGGCTCGATGCTCGCGGGCCAGATCATCAAGATGATCGAGGGCTTCCCCGAGTACCTCGACTCCGTGATCAACTGGGTCAACACCACGTTCCACACCGAGCTGCGCCGGGTCGACATCCAGGAGGGCCTGCTCCACTCCGACTGGCTGCGGAAGTACGCCCAGAACAGCGCCGCCGGCGTCCTGGACGTCTCCACTCAGGTCCTGGGCGGCCTGTTCCGGATGCTGACGATCGCGCTGTTCTCGTTCTACTTCGCCGCCGACGGACCGCGACTGCGCCGCGCCCTGTGCTCCGTCCTGCCGCCCGCCAAGCAGGCCGAGGTGCTGCGCGCCTGGGAGATCGCCGTCGACAAGACCGGCGGTTACCTGTACTCACGCGGGCTGATGGCGCTGATCTCGGGCATCGCGCACTACATCCTCCTGGAGGCCCTCGGCATCCCGTACGCGCCCGTGCTCGCCGTGTGGGTGGGCGTGGTCTCGCAGTTCATCCCCACCATCGGCACGTATCTCGCGGGCGCTCTGCCCATGCTGATCGCGTTCACGGTCTCCCCGCTGTACGCGCTGTGGGTGCTGGTCTTCGTCGTGGTCTACCAGCAGTTCGAGAACTACATGCTCCAGCCCAAGCTGACGGCCAGGACCGTGGACATCCACCCGGCGGTCGCCTTCGGCTCGGTCATCGCGGGCACCGCCCTCCTCGGCGCGGTCGGCGCGCTGATCTCCATCCCGGCGGTCGCCACGCTCCAGGCGTTCCTGGGCGCCTATGTGAAGCGGTACGACGTCACGGACGATCCCCGCGTCCACGGCCACCGGCGCCGCGGCGAGGGCCCGAGCCCGCTGTCCCGCGCGCGGGGGCTGTGGGGGCGGCGGACACGGGTCCCGAGCCAAGCTCGGGACCGGGTTCAGAGTCGGGACCGGGTTCAGAATCGGGAAGGCGCGCCCGAGACCGGCACCGGCTGATCCGCCCGTTCCCGAGGGGGCAGGCTCCCCGAAGGGAAGGCACGGCTCAGTACGTGAGCACGGCCCACACCCCCGCCGCGGCGACCGCCGCCCAGTAGCAGCCCACCGCCGCGACCACGATCCGCCGTCGCACGGGCGCGCTCCACGGGGTGCGGGACAGCAGCCAGGCCAGCGCGGGCAGCACGAGGACGGCGTGCAGGCTCACCCCGTGCAGCGGCTTGAGCGGGGCCGTCGAGCGGTAGGCCGCCTCCTGGTGGCCCGTGCGGGTCAGGACGACTCCGCGCGCGATCATCGCCGTTCCCGAGGCGAGCGCGACCAGCAGGACCGCGAAGCCCGAGCGCACCGCGAGCGCCATTCCGGCGGGTCCCGTCGGCGGATGCCGGAAGGACACCACGGCGAAGACGGTCAGCAGCACCACGAGGACACCGCCGCCGACCGCGAGGGTCATGGACACGGCGGTGTTGAAGGGCGTCTCCATGTCCAGGTGCGAGGGCACGCGCCGCCACGCCTGGAGAGTGATGCCGCCGACCTCCACGACACAGTCGGCGGCGAACACCCCGAGCAGCAGGGTGCGCAGTCGTGCGTCCAGGCGCAGACACGAGGTGACCCGGACGACCGCGAGGAGGGTCACTCCGAAGGAGAGCCCGAAGGTCACCGGCTTGCGCCAGGACACCGGCCCGTCCCAGGGGCCGCCGTCGACGGCGAAGACGACGAGATGGAGGAGGCCGGAGAGGATCAGGAGGGCGGCGGTCGCCTCGTAGACGCGGTCCGGTATGCGGTCCTGAGAAGAGGTGGTCGTCTGATCGGGCATGCACCGAGCGTCCCGTCGCCGACGCGTGCCGTCGTCCTCCGGTCGAAGGCGTCCGGCGTACACCCGGTGAAGTAGCGGTGGTGTCGCGTGGTGCGCTTGACACGAAAATCGAACATCCATTCTTATGGAGGCTCCGGCGAGGTTCTCGGCGGGTGTTACGTCCCGGTTTGGTCGGGTGAGTCCCCGAGTTATCCACAGGCCGGACCGGCGTCGAGGCGCATTGTCAGTGGCAGGCGTTAGCGTCTTTGACGTGAAGCGATCGACTCAAGCAAATCGGGTGGAACCCATGGCAGGAACCGACCGCGAGAAGGCCCTGGATGCCGCTCTCGCACAGATTGAACGGCAATTCGGCAAGGGCGCGGTCATGCGCATGGGCGAGCGGACGATGGAGCCCATCGAGGTCATCCCGACCGGGTCGACCGCACTCGACGTGGCCCTCGGCGTCGGCGGTCTGCCGCGCGGCCGCGTCGTCGAGATCTACGGACCGGAGTCCTCCGGTAAGACCACGCTGACCCTGCACGCCGTGGCCAACGCCCAGAAGGCCGGCGGCCAGGTCGCCTTCGTGGACGCGGAGCACGCCCTCGACCCCGAGTACGCGAAGAAGCTCGGCGTCGACATCGACAACCTGATCCTCTCCCAGCCGGACAACGGCGAGCAGGCCCTGGAGATCGTGGACATGCTGGTCCGCTCCGGTGCCCTCGACCTGATCGTCATCGACTCCGTCGCCGCGCTCGTGCCGCGTGCGGAGATCGAGGGCGAGATGGGCGACAGCCACGTCGGTCTCCAGGCCCGTCTGATGAGCCAGGCGCTGCGGAAGATCACCAGCGCGCTCAACCAGTCCAAGACCACCGCGATCTTCATCAACCAGCTCCGCGAGAAGATCGGCGTGATGTTCGGCTCCCCGGAGACCACGACCGGTGGCCGCGCGCTGAAGTTCTACGCCTCGGTGCGTATCGACATCCGCCGTATCGAGACCCTGAAGGACGGCACGGAGGCGGTCGGCAACCGCACCCGCTGCAAGGTCGTCAAGAACAAGGTCGCGCCGCCCTTCAAGCAGGCCGAGTTCGACATCCTCTACGGCCACGGCATCAGCCGCGAGGGCGGCCTGATCGACATGGGCGTGGAGCACGGCTTCGTCCGCAAGGCCGGCGCCTGGTACACGTACGAGGGCGACCAGCTCGGCCAGGGCAAGGAGAACGCCCGTAACTTCCTCAAGGACAACCCCGATCTCGCCAACGAGATCGAGAGGAAGATCAAGGAGAAGCTGGGCGTCGGAGTCCGTCCCGCGGACGCCTCGGCGGAGCCCGGCGCCGATGCCGCAGCCACCCCGGGCACGCCCGCGGACGACGCCAAGACGGTCCCGGCTCCCGCCGCCAAGACCGCCAAGAAGGCCGCGGCCGCCAAGAGCTGATCCGTGACACGACGAACGGACTGGGCCGAGCACGCGCACCCCGGCACCCCACGGGAGCCGGGGAGCCGGGAGGACGGCGGCCTCGCCCCGGACGGCGAGAGCGGTCCCCGGGGCAGCGGTCCCCGGGGCCGGCGTGGGCGCCGTCGGCGCGGCTTCGGAGAGCCGTCCGCACAGGACGGAGGCACTTCCTCCTCGTCGAGGGCCGAGGAGGGGGAGTCTTCAGGGGACCCGGCTGAGCGGGCACGGGCGATCTGCCTGCGCCTGCTCACCGGAACCCCGCGCACCCGCAAACAGCTCGCGGACGCCCTGCGCAAGCGGGAGATCCCGGACGACGTGGCGGAAGAGGTGCTCTCGCGGTTCGAGGAGGCCGGGCTGATCAACGACAGCGCCTTCGCGGACGCCTGGGTGGAGTCCCGGCACCACGGCCGGGGCCTGGCCCGGCGGGCCCTGGCGAGAGAGCTGCGTACCAAGGGCGTCGACTCCGAGCTGATCGACGAGGCCGTCGGACAGCTCGACTCCGAGCAGGAGGAGGCGACCGCCCGGGAGCTCGTCGCCCGCAAGCTGCGCTCGACGCGCGGCCTCGACCGCGACAAGCGGCTCCGCCGTCTCGCGGGCATGCTCGCGCGCAAGGGCTACTCCGAGGGCATGGCCCTGAGAGTGGTCCGGCAGGCGCTGGAGGAGGAGGGCGAGGACACGGAGTTCCTGGGGGACGGGGAGTACTGAGCCCCCTCCCGCACGCGCCCGCCGAGGCCCGCCGTCATGGACGAACGGCCCGCTACGGCGTCACCGGCAGCCCGGCCGCCTTCCACGCCTGGAAGCCGCCCACCAGATCCGTCGCCCGGTGGAGCCCCAGGCCGTGCAGGGAGGCGGCGGCCAGGCTGGACGCGTAGCCCTCGTTGCAGATGACGACGATCCGCAGATCGTGGCCCGTCGCCTCGGGGACACGGTGACTGCCCTGCGGGTCGAGCCGCCACTCCAGTTCGTTGCGCTCGACGACCAGGGCACCGGGGATCAGACCGTCCCGCTCGCGCAGGGCGGCGTACCGGATGTCCACGAGCAGCGCCTCGCCCGCACCGGCCGCCTCGTACGCCTCACGTGCCTCCACACGCGTGTACCCGGCGCGGACCCGTTCGAGCAACTCGTCTATGCCCACCGGCTGTTCCGTGCCCGGTCGTTCCGGCCCCGGTCGTTCTGTGCCCGTGCCCGCCTGCTGTCCGCCGCCGCTCACTGCCAGTCCTCCGGGCGCTCGACCTGCTCCAGGCGCAGCACCTGTCCCGAGCGGCTGTAGCGGCGGATGCGGGGCAGCGGCGGGTAGTAGGCGTGGACGGAGATCGCGTGTTCCTCGGTGGACTCGTTGAGGACCTCGTGGACGTGATGGCGTCCGAAGGAGCGGCCCCGGCCCGCCGGCAGCGTGCGCTCCCGGTCGACGCCCTCCGTCAGCTCCAGGGTCTTCCAGCCGTCGGTGGGCAGCCGCGCGGCCAGCGAGTACTCCTTCAGCTCGCCCCGCGCGGTGAGGAAGGCGCCCACCGAGTCGGCGTGGTCGTGCCAGCCGGTGCCCGAGCCGGGCGGCCAGCCGATCAGCCACGCCTCGCTGCCGCCGGGCCCCTCCAGGTGCACCCAGGTACGGCCCTCGGGGTCGAGGGGGAGCGAGGCGATCAGCTCGGCGTCGGCGGCGGTGCGCCGGACGAAGTCGAGAAGGTCCGCCTGGGTCGGCGCGGCGACGGCGGCGGCTGGGACAGCGGGAGAGACAGACACGGGTACCGTCCTGAGAACGTTCGCGGGTGCGGCGGCGCACAGGGGCGACTCGGGTCGCGGGGGCGCGTGCCGTGGAGGAAAGGGTGCGAGTTCAGCAGGAGGGACGACACACGCAGCCCGCATAGCGGACGAGGTCCATATGGACCCTCCGCCACAGGCGCACATCGGTGTCGGTCACGATCCGGAGTACACCATGCCGGTGTGGGCCGGTCAACTCACCGTCGCCATGCGGACGGAGCGGGAACGGAGCGTACGGTCATGTGACGGTCGTACCGGATGCGCGGGCACGCACGAGGGCTGCCTCCGGCCGACGACAGCCCTCCCGCCCTCCCCGGTCACCCCATGAGACGCACGGCGTTCACGTCGCCGCGGATCCGGCCGTAGCCTCCGCGTTCTCCATGCCGTCCGCGTTCTCCCGGGTCCGTCTGCCGCCCACCGCGGCCTCCGCCGCCGCGTACAGGTCGGCGGGGCGGACGCCGTTGAGCGCGGTGACCAGATGGCCGTCCGGGCGGATCAGCAGGACGGTGTGGGCGGCCGCGCCCGGATAGCTCTCGGCCACCAGCAGCTCGGCCGGACACGGCAGTGCCGTCACCGCGGCGGCCAGCCGGGGCATGATCCCGGCCGACACCCAGTGCCGGCGCTCCCACACGCCCGTGCCCGGTGCGATCAGGACGACGAGCAGCGCGGCCCGGCCGAGCCGGTCCCGCAGCCGTACGAAGGAGCCGTCCTCCGCGGTCACCCGGACGTCCGCGACCGGCTCCCCTGGGGGTGTGCCCACCGGGACCTCCGCCTCCAGGTGCCGGGGCGCGAGCGGGGAGTGCGCGTAGGTGCCCGGCGCGCCGAGCGGGCCGTGCCCCAGGTGGCCGTCCGAGAGCAGCACGTCGTGGCCGCGGGCCGCGCCGGGGACGTAGGTCCTTATGCCGCCACCGGCGCGCAGCAGAGGCAGGGCCTGGTCGGCGGCGCGCAGCCGGGCGGAGACGGCGGCGCGCCGCTCGGCCTGGTAGCTGTCGAGCAGCGCGTCGTGCGGCCCGTGGTGCCAGGCCAGGGACAGCTTCCAGGCGAGGTTGTCGGCGTCCCGCAGCCCCTCGTCGAGCCCCTGTGTGCCGAACGCGCCGAGCAGATGCGCGGCGTCCCCGGCGAGCAGCACCCGGCCCACGCGCCACCGGCGAGCCAGCCGGTGGTGCACGGTGTGGACGCCGGTGTCGAGCAGCTCGTACGCGGGAACCGAGCCCTCGCTCCAGCCCTGGAGGGTTTCGCGGACGCGCGCGACCAGCAGCTCGGGTGTGACGAGGTCCTTGCCGGGCGGGAGCAGCCAGTCCAGCCGCCAGACGCCGTCCGGCAGCGGGCGTCCGGTGATCTCCCCGGCGGAGGGACCGGACGTCCGCCACGGCGGTGTCCGATGGAGCAACGCCTGACGGGGCCACGGAAGTTCCGCCCGCAGCGCGGCCACGGCGTGTCGCTCCACCGCCGTACGGCCGGGGAAGCGGATGTCGAGGAGTTTGCGGACCGTGGAGCGCGGGCCGTCGCAGCCCACCAGGTAGCTGCCGCGCCACCAGGTGCCCTTCGGGCCGCGGGTGTGGGCGGTGACACCGGAAGGTTCCTGCTCGATCGTGTCGAGCCGGCTGTCGACCGAGATCCTCACCAGCCGCTCGGCCGCCGCGGCGGCGCGCAGGGCGCCCGTCAGCTCGTGCTGGGCGATGTGCAGCGGGGCGGGTTCGTCGCCGCCGAACGTGACCTCCCGTGTCACCTGCTTGCGCCGCATCGCCCGCCATCCGGCCCAGCGCATGCCCGCCTGGTCCAGCGGCTCACCGGTGAGCCGCTCCATCAGGGCGGCGGTGTCGGCGCGCAGCACGACGGTGCGCGCGAGGCGGGGTTCGTCCTTGCCGGGGCCCTCGTCGAGGACGACCGACGGCACTTCCTGACGCGCCAGCGCCAGGGCGAGCGAGAGCCCCACGGGCCCCGCTCCGACGATGATCACCGGGTCCACGGCGCGACACTCCCTGCCTTCGGCGACGGACTCGCGGGCGTGAGTGAACAACAGGGTGGAGCAGGGTGCACGATCACAGAATGAATGCAACCCATTGACGTTGTTTGCGTCAAGCGACGGAGGCAGCGGCGCGCGGGCCACTGCCTCCGTACAGGTCACATCGGTTGAGTGCGCGTCAGGTCTTGCCCACCGCGCCGGTGCCGTGGGCGCCGCCGACCTCGGCCGCGTTCAGATCGTCGATGTCCTCCGCGCCGAGCACCGCGCCCGTGCTGCGCTTGCTGCGCCGCAGTCGGCGCTCCAGCCAGCTCGCGAAGCTGGTCAGGATGAAGTTCAGCACGATGAACATGATCGCGACGACGATGAAGCTGGGGATCTGGTTGGCGTAGTTGGCCGCGAGCGTGCCGCGCGAGTTGAGCAGCTCGGTGAAGCCGATCATCACACCGCCGAGGGCGGTGTCCTTCACGATGACCACCAACTGGCTGACGATCGCCGGCAGCATCGCCGTGACCGCCTGCGGAAGCAGGACGCTGCTCATCGTCTGGCCCTTGCGCAGACCGATGGCGTAGGCCGCCTCCGTCTGGCCCTTGGGGAGGGCCAGGATGCCCGCCTTGACGACCTCGGCGAGGACCGCGGAGTTGTACAGCACCAGGCCGGTGACGACCGCGTAGAGCGGCCGCTCCTCGCTGCCGACGTCGGTGTAGCGGGCGTAGAGCTCGTTGGCGAACAGCATCAGCAGCAGCACCGGGATCGCGCGGAAGAACTCCACCACCGTGCCGGACGCGCCCCGCACCCACCGGTGGTCGGACAGTCGCGTGATACCGAAGACGGCGCCCAGCGGGAGGGCGATCACCATGGCGAGCGCCGCGGCCTTCAGGGTGTCGGCGAGCCCGGGCAGCAGGTACGTCGTCCATGCCTGCGACTCGGTGAACGGCTTCCACTGGGCGGAGGCCCACAGCTCCTTCTCGTCCATCTTCAGCCACACCCACCACAGCAGCAGCAGGAGCAGGACGGCGAAGACCACCGTGAAGAGGACGTTGCGCCGCTTGGCGCGGGGGCCCGGAGTGTCGTAGAGGACCGAACTCATCGTTTCACCGCCAGTCGCTTGCTCAGCCAGCCCAGGATGAGGCCGGTCGGCAGGGTCAGCACCACGAACCCGAACGCGAAGACCGCGCCGATGAGCAGTGTCTGCGCTTCGTTCTCGATCATCGTCTTCATCAGATAGGCGGCCTCGGCGACACCGATCGCGGCCGCCACTGTCGTGTTCTTGGTCAGGGCGATCAGGACGTTGGCCAGCGGGCCGATGACCGAGCGGAAGGCCTGCGGCAGCACGACGAGCCACAGGGTCTGGGTGAAGCTCAGGCCGATGGCGCGGGCCGCCTCCGCCTGGCCGAGCGGCACCGTGTTCATGCCGGAGCGCAGCGCCTCGCAGACGAAGGCCGCGGTGTAGGCGACCAGGCCGAGCACGGCCAGCCGGAAGCCCTGGATCTTGAAGTCCTCGGAGCCCATGGTGACACCGAAGACGTCGGCCAGGCCGAGCGAGCAGAAGAGGATGATGACCGTCAGGGGGATGTTCCGGACGATGTTGACGTAGGCGGTGCCGAACCCGCGCATGAGGGGAACCGGGCTGACCCGCATCGCGGCCAGCAGGGTGCCCCAGATCAGGGAACCCACGGCGGAGAGGGCGGTGAGTTTCACCGTCATCCAGAACGCCCCGAGGACGTCGTAACCTTCAAGAAAGTCGAACACGATCTCCCGCGCTTCCGGGTGGGTGGCATAGGGGGAGGGCAGGGCGCGCCGCCGCCGTGATCGCGACGGACGGCGGCGCACCGCAGGAACCCCGGATGGCTGGGCCGAGGCCCCGCACTACTTACTTGACGATGACGCCGATCTTCGGGGCCTGCTCGTTCTTGTAGTTCGCCGGGCCGAAGTTGGCGGCGACCGCCTTGTCCCAGGAGCCGTCGCTGACCATCTGCTCCAGCGCCTTGTTGATCTTGTCGACGGTCGTGGCGTCGCCCTTCTTGACGCCGATGCCGTAGTTCTCGTTGCTGAGCTTCAGACCCGCGAGCTTGAACTTGCCCTTGTACTGGTCCTGGGCGGCGAAGCCGGCGAGGATCGAGTCGTCGGTGGTCACCGCGGCCACGGTGCCGTTCTGGAGGGCGGCGATGCACTCCGAGTAGCTGCTGTACTCCTTCAGGTTCGCCTTCGGGGCGATCGACTTCTGGACGTTCTGCGCCGAGGTCGAACCGGTCACGGAACACAGCTTCTCGCCGTTGAGGTCCGTGCCCTTGGAGATGTCCGAGTCGGACTTGACCAGCAGGTCCTGGTGGGCGAGCAGGTACGGGCCGGCGAAGTCGACCTTCTGCTTGCGCTCGTCGTTGATCGAGTAGGTGGCGGCGATGAACTTGACGTCACCGCGCGCGAGCGCGTTCTCGCGGTCGGCGCTCTTGGTCTCGACGAACTCGATCTGGTCGGGCTCGTAGCCGAGCTGCTTGGCCACGTAGGTCGCCACGTCCACGTCGAAGCCGGCGAAGGATCCGTCGGGCTTCTTCAGACCGAGACCGGGCTGGTCGTACTTGATGCCGACCTTGATCTTGCCGCCGCCACCGGTGCCGCCGGTGGAGCCGCTGCCCGCGTCGTCGTCGCTGTCGCCGCCGCACGCGGTGGCGGCGAGGGCGAGGGCGAGTACGGCGGCCGAGGCGGCGGTGACCTTGCGAAGCTTCATGACTTGTTCCTTACGGTGATGAAGGGCTGAGGGCGGTGCGGGTCCGTCGGACGAGGGGTCCTGTGCGCGGTCAGTGGTGCAGGATCTTCGACAGGAAGTCCTTGGCACGGTCGCTGCGCGGGTTGCTGAAGAACTGGTCGGGCGTGGCCTCCTCGACGATGCGGCCGTCGGCCATGAAGACCACCCGGTTCGCCGCCGATCGCGCGAAGCCCATCTCATGGGTGACGACGATCATGGTCATGCCGTCGCGGGCGAGCTGCTGCATCACCTCGAGCACCTCGTTGATCATCTCGGGGTCGAGGGCGGAGGTCGGCTCGTCGAAGAGCATGACCTTCGGATCCATGGCCAGGGCTCGTGCGATGGCCACCCGCTGCTGCTGGCCGCCCGAGAGCTGCGCCGGGTACTTGTCGGCCTGGGTGCCCACGCCGACGCGGTCGAGGAGGGCGCGGGCCTTCTCCTCGGCCTGCTTCTTGTCCGTCCTGCGGACCTTGATCTGGCCCAGCATCACGTTCTCGAGCACGGTCTTGTGCGCGAACAGGTTGAACGACTGGAAGACCATGCCGACGTCGGCCCGCAGCCGGGCCAGCGCCTTGCCCTCCTGGGGCAGCGGCTTTCCGTCGATCGTGATCGTGCCCGCGTCGATCGTCTCCAAACGGTTGATCGTGCGGCACAGGGTCGACTTCCCGGACCCGGAGGGCCCGATGACCACGACGACCTCACCACGGGTGATCGTCAGATCGATGTCCTGGAGTACGTGCAACGCGCCGAAGTGCTTGTTGACATCCTTCAGGACGACGAGATCGCCGGGCGGGACCGTGTCTTCCTTGGTCACCGATACATCGGTCATCGCTCTCAGGCTCCGTCCTCCTCGGTTTCGGAGGACAGTAGTAACCGGTCGCGACCAGCGTCATTACATCTGAGGGGAATCTGAGCATCACGATCCGATAGCAATCGGACACGTGTCGTAGCACGTACGACCTGCGCGCGTATCGGCCGGGTAACGGAAGTCGCCCGCAACCGGAACCTACTTGACGCCATCGTCGTCCATCAGCGTGACTGCCATGGTGCACGCGCACGTGTGCAGCCTTTTTTGTACAGAACAAGACCAAACGGACGATGAACCGAAGGGGGCCCGGATGAGACTGCTCCTCGTCGAGGACGACAACCACGTCGCAGCCGCACTGTCCGCGGTCCTCAGACGGCACGGCTTCGACGTCACGCACGCGCGCAACGGCGAGGAGGCCCTCCAGGCGCTGGTCCCGGAGGGGCCCGGCTTCGGGGTCGTCCTGCTCGACCTCGGCCTGCCCGACCAGGACGGCTACGAGGTCTGCGGCAAGATCCGAAAACGCACCGCCACCCCGGTCATCATGGTCACCGCCCGCTCCGACGTGCGCTCTCGCATCCACGGCCTCAACCTGGGCGCCGACGACTACGTGGTGAAGCCGTACGACACCGGAGAGCTGCTCGCCCGGATCCACGCCGTCAGCCGGCGCACCGTCCACGAGGACCCGGCCGTGACCGGCTCCGACGACGCGCTGCGCCTCGGCACCGTCCAGATCGAGCTGCCCACCCGCCGGGTCACCGTGGACGGTTCGGTCGTCCAACTGACCCGCAAGGAGTTCGACCTCCTCGCCCTGCTCGCCCAGCGCCCCGGGGTGGTCTTCCGGCGCGAGCAGATCATCAGCGAGGTCTGGCGCACCAGTTGGGAGGGGACCGGGCGCACCCTGGAGGTCCATGTCGCCTCCCTGCGCGCCAAGCTGCGCATGCCCGCCCTGATCGAGACCGTACGGGGCGTCGGCTACCGGCTCGTCGCCCCCGGCGCGTAGCGGGGCACGTTGCGCACGCGTCTGCTGCCGCTGCTCATCGTGCTGATGGCGGCCGTTCTGCTCGCCCTCGGCGTGCCGCTGGCCGTCAGTGTGGCCGGTGCCCAGCAGCAGAAGGTCGTCGTCGACCGGATCGACGACACCGCGCGCTTCGCCGCGCTCGCCCAGTTCGTGACCGTCCCGTCGGCGGCGGACGCCTCGGTGCCCTCCTCCACGGACGAGCGCCTGGAGACGCTCGAACGCGAACTGGACAGCTACTACGACGTCTACGGCATCCGTACCGGTGTCTTCTACCCCACCCGCACCCCCCTGGCCGCGTCCCCGGGCGACTGGACGCTCCCCCAGGAGGGTGAGGTGCGGGACGCCTTCCAGGAGGCGCTGCTCAGCCGCCGCAGCCATGATCCGCAGCAGGTGTGGCCATGGCAACGTCATCGTCTGGTCGTCGCGTCGCCGGTCATCCGGGACGGTGACGTCGTCGCCGTCGTCGTCACCGACTCGCCCACCGGGCCGATGCGGTCGCGGATCCAGCAGGGCTGGGTGCTCATCGCCGCCGGGGAGGCCGCCGCGATGCTGCTGGCCATCGGCGCCGCGCTCCGCCTGACCGGCTGGGTCCTCAAGCCCGTACGCGTCCTGGACGTCGTCACCCACGCGATCGCGAGCGGCCGGCTGAAGTCCCGGGTCGCAGTGTCCGGCGGTCCGCCGGAACTCAGACGGCTGGCCCGGTCGTTCAACGAGATGGCCGACAACGTCGAGGACGTGCTGGAGCAGCAGCGCGCCTTCGTCGCCGACGCCTCCCACCAGTTGCGCAACCCCCTCGCCGCACTGCTGCTCCGCATCGAACTGCTCGCCTACGAACTCCCCGAGGGCAACGAGGAGATCGCCTCCGTCCAGAGCGAGGGCCGCCGCCTGGCCCAGGTCCTGGACGACCTGCTCGACCTGGCCCTGGCCGAGCACACCGAGGCCGATCTCCGGGTCACCGACATCGGCGCGCTGACCGCCGAGCGCGTCGCTGCCTGGGCGCCCACCGCCGAGGCCAAGGGCGTCCGGCTGGTCGGCGACTGCCCGGCGACCACGGCCTGGGCCGACCCGGTCACGCTGTCCAGCGCACTGGACGCGGTGATCGACAACGCCGTGAAGTTCACACCGGAGGGCGAGAGCGTCGAGGTGACGGTCGCGGCGGACGGCGAGACCTCCACCGTCGTCGTCACCGACCACGGCCCCGGCCTCACCGACGAGGAGCTCACGCGCGTGGGCGACCGTTTCTGGCGCAGCAACCGGCACCAGAACATCAAGGGCTCCGGCCTTGGCCTGTCCATCTCCCGGACCCTGCTCGCGGCGGGCGGCGGCTCCCTCTTCTACGAGCGCCACGAGCCGACGGGGCTGCGGGTGACGGTGTCGGTGCCGAGGTCGGGGCCGACGGTGTGAGGGGTTCTACGGTCGCCGTGGTGCGGGCTTCTACGGCTTGACCGAGCGGTAGTAGCGGCGGGCGCCGTCGTGCAGGCGGAGGGGGTCGGTGTAGATCGCCGTGCGCAGGTCGACGAGCTGGGCGGAGTGCACGCGTGAGCCGATGTCGTCCCGGCTCTTGATCACGGTCCGGGTCAGCCATTCGGTGAGCCGGGGGTCCAGGTCCGTGCGGGTCATCAGCAGGTTGGACACCGCGATCGTCGGTACCGTCTCGCCGTTCTGAATGGTCGGGTACGCCGACTCGGGCATGTTCGTCGCGCGGTAGTAGCCGGTCGAGCGGTCCGCGTCGTGCATCTTGGCGACCAGCGTGGCGTCGATCGGCACGAACCGGAAGTCGAAGCTCCCGGCCAGGTCGCGCAGACCGCCCGTCGGCACCCCGCCCGACCAGAAGAACGCGTCGATGTCACCCCGCTGGAGCTTCTGGGGGCCGGTGTCGATGCCCTCCGACACCGCCGTGATGTCCGCGGCCGGGTCCACTCCGGCCGCCTTGAGCACCCGTTCCGCTATCAGCCGTACGCCCGATCCCGGCAGCCCCGTCGCCACGGTCAGGCCCTTCAGATCGGCCAGGGACCGCACCTTCGAGCCGCGTGCCACGACGAGCTGTACGTAGTCGTCGTAGAGGCGGGCCACGCCGCGCAGCCGGGCCGAGGACTTCGGGTTCTGCGCCTCGTATGCCTGCACCGCGTCGGCGGCGGCGATGGTGAAGTCGGCCTCGCCGTTCGCCACGCGCGCGACGTTCTCCTGCGAGCCGTTGCTGGTCCGCAGCGTCACCTTCAGGTTCGGCATGTCCTTCGCCAGCTCGTCGCGGAGCAGGGAGCCGTACTCCTGGTAGACACCGCGGGTCGTGCCCGTGCTGAAGGTGATCGAGCCGCTCGGCGGGGCCTCGCCCAGGGGCAGCAGCCACCACAGCAGCAGACCGAGCGTGACGACACCGGCCGCCGCACCTTGCAGCGCCCGACGTCGGCTGATCCGGGGGAACACCTTGGACATGCGGCGATCCTGCCAGCCCGGACGCGGTGCTGACCAGGCCGGGGCCCACAGCGGGCGTGTGGTCGGGGCGGGAGCGGGGTGTGAGCGGGGCGGGTTGTCAGTGGGGGTCGTTACAGTCTGTGCATGAGTTCTTCGCCTGTCGAACTGGTCCGTGAGTTCCACCGCGTCTTCGGGCTCGACGCCCGCACCACCCCGACCGAGGTGGCGCCGAGCCTCGCCGCGCACCGCGGTGAGCTGCTCGCCGAGGAGGCGGCGGAGGTGGCCGAGGTGGCGGTCGACGGCCCGCTGGACCGGCTCGCGCACGAACTGGCGGACGTCGTCTACGTCGCCTACGGCACAGCCCTGATCCACGGGATCGACCTCGACGTGGTGCTCGCCGAGATCCACCGGTCCAACATGACGAAGCTGGGCCCCGACGGCCAGGTGGCCCGCCGGGAGGACGGCAAGGTCCTCAAGGGCGAGCACTACGAGGCACCGGACGTGTCGGCGGTCCTGCGCCGCCAGGGCTGGATACCTGGCGGCGCGTCCTAGAGGGCCTGCGCTTTCTTCGCTACGACGTCTCCCCGTTGGCTTGCGCTACGACGTCTCCCAGCCGGCTCGCGCTAAGAGGTCTCCCCGCCGGCCAGCTTCCACTCGCGGTGGACGCTGCCGAGGGGGATGTTCCGCTGGAGGACGGGCGTGCCGAAGACGGAGAGCTGCAACCGCAGGGCGCCGTTGAGGTCGACCCCGCCGTGGACGGCCCAGGAGCCGTCGAACGTGAACACGTCGTCGGTGCCCGTCACCGTGCCGGTGGCCTCGCCGCGGACGTACGGGGCGAGGTCGGCGACGACCCCGACGCTGCCGTAGAGGCCGACGCTGGCCTCGGCCCCGAGGGCCGCCTGCACGCTGCCCGCGCTGGTGACGGTGGTCTTCACGGGCGTGCTCGTCATGTCGGCGGAGCTGACCGGCGTCCAGCCCTGACCGAGGCCGAAGGTGCCGCCCGCCTTGAAATCGCCCTTGAGGTTCTGCTCGACGTCCACGGTGACCTTGCCGTCGCCGCTGATCCGCAGATAGAGGGTCAGATCGAGGTTGACCACCACGGGCACGGGGCCGACCTGGAGCACCGGGTCGGCGTGCAGGGTGGCGAACGGGATGCGCGTCGGGGCCGCCGAGGCGCCGGCGCGTCCCTTCAGCGCCCAGCCGGAGGTCCAGTCTCCGGAGACGCCCAGGTAGGCCGACGCGGGCGTGCTGCCGGTGCCCTGGCCGCCGTAGCGGAAGTCGACCTGCGGGGCGACCTGGACGAAGCCCTCGACGGATGCGGAAGCCGACGCGGACGCCGAGGCGGTGGCGTTCCCCACGCTGGGGAGGTCGGTGCGGACGTCGAGCCGCAGGCTGCCCAGGGGGACGGTCGCGCCCTCGGGGCCGATGTGGGTGTCCCGGGTGCGCGACCAGGAGACGTCGACATCGGGCAGCAGCTCGTCGATGTCGAAGTCGGCCGGGGCGACCGGCACGCTGCCCTTCGCCGTGTCGTCCCCGAGCAGGGCGTTGAGCTGGGCCGGCTCGGTCTGCACCTCGGTGCCCTCGGGGGTCTCGCCGATCACCTTGGTGACCTTCGCGAGCAGTCCCTCCGGGGCGCCGGGGGCCGGGGCGCTGGCGATGACGTCGCCGACGGCGGTGCGGTGGGGAGTCTCCGGGGTGGTCCCCGGGCCGGCCTCCGAGGCGCTGGGCGAGGTGCCGGGAGCGGGGGAGTTCGCGGTGGGCGAACTCGCGGGAGGAGCGGAACTCGGCTTGCCCGTCCGACCGTTGGAGGAAATGACGGCGCGTCCGGTCTTGCCGTCGTAGGAGCTGACGCTCAGCTTCGTGCGGTGGGCCTTGCCGCCGGCGGAGCCCGGGCGGGCGGTGGCGGTCGCGGTGCCCGCGGGGGCGGCGGCCACCGTGAGGGAGCGGTCGGTGGAGTCGGGTGAGGCATCGGCCCGCGAGCCGGCGGTGGAGGCAGGGGGGGCGGCCTGCGACGGGGGAGAGGAGCAGCCCGCCGCGAGGAGAAGGGCGGATGCGGCTAAGGCGGGCACGAGGGCACGGGAGTGCCTCAGGCGTCTGCGCAAGGTCAGTCCTGGAGGTGGGGGGTGAGCTGAGGAGGACCGGCCGGGCAGCGGGCGTGGTCGCGTACTACTGGCCGGTAACAGACCATGAGCATGCCATGGGTGGGGGGAGTCGTTCGGCGGATCGGACACGTGGGGGGTGTGACGTGAGACACGGGTGGGAAGCAGGGGACGCGTGAGGGAAGCAGAGCACGCGTGAGTGGGGGGAGAGGCCGGGGTGACGACCCCTTCTCCTCTCCTCCCACTCCACAGGCTGCGGCCGCGCGCTCGCTCAGGCGCTCGCCGGTGCCCTGACTGCCGCTGTCGCCGCTACCGCTGCGCCTCGGGCAGTTGCTCCTGCGCGCCGGTGCCGGAGGCCGTGGCACCCGCGGCCGTACGCGTCCCCGCGGGCGGCTTGCGGCGGCCGGTCCACCAGGTGGCGATCGGTTCCGTGTAGCGGGCGGTGAGGGGGCCCAGGACGACCAGGAGGAGGACGTACGCCGTGGCCAGCGGGCCGAGGGACGGCTCGATACCGGCCGAGACCGCCAGTCCGGCGATGACGATCGAGAACTCGCCGCGTGCCACCAGCGCGCCACCGGCCCGCCAGCGTCCCTTCGGTGAGACACCGGCGCGACGGGCGGCCCAGTAACCGGTGGCGATCTTCGTCGCGGCGGTGACGACGGCCAGCGCGAGCGCGGGAAGGAGGACCGGAGGAATGCTCGCCGGGTCGGTGTGGAGTCCGAAGAACACGAAGAACACCGCGGCGAACAGATCCCGCAGCGGGCTGAGGAGCGTGTGCGCGCCCTCGGCGACCTCACCCGACAGCGCGATGCCCACCAGGAAAGCGCCCACGGCCGCCGACACCTGGAGCTGCTGGGCCACACCGGCGACCAGGATGGTCAGGCCGAGCACCACGAGCAGCAGCTTCTCCGGGTCGTCGCTCGACACGAAGCGCGAGATGACCCGGCCGTAGCGCACGGCGGCGAACAGCACGAGCCCCGCGACGCCCAGCGCGACGGCCAGGGTGACGCTGCCCGCGGCCAGCCCGGCCCCGGCCACCAGCGCCGTGATGATGGGCAGGTAGACCGCCATCGCCAGGTCCTCGAGGACGAGGACGCTGAGGATGACCGGTGTCTCGCGGTTGCCGACCCGGCCCAGGTCGCCGAGGACCTTGGCGATGACACCGGACGACGAGATCCAGGTGACGCCCGCCAGGACCACGGCCGCCACCGGGCCCCAGCCCAGCAGCAGGGCGGCGGCCGCACCGGGCAGCGCGTTGAGGGCGCCGTCCACGAGACCGGAGGGGTAGTGCGCCTTGAGGTTGGAGACCAGATCGCTCGCCGAGTACTCCAGGCCGAGCATGAGCAGCAGCAGGATGACGCCGATCTCGGCGCCGGTCGCGACGAACTCCTCGCTCGCGCCGAGGGGCAGCAGTCCGCCCTCGCCGAAGGCCAGACCGGCCAGCAGATACAGCGGGATCGGCGAGAACTGGAATCGGGCGGCGAACCGGCCGAGCAGGCCGAGGCCCAGGATGATGGAACCGAATTCGATCAGCAGAACGGCGGAAGAATGCACCCGGCCCTCACTCCCGACCGAGGATCGCCGCGGCCGCGTCCACGCCTTCGCGGGTGCCGATGACGATGAGGGTGTCACCACCCGCCAGGCGGAAGTCCGGCGCGGGGGACGGTATCGCCTCGGCCCGCCGCAGCACGGCCACGATCGACGCGCCCGTCTCCGTGCGCATCCGGGTGTCGCCCAGCAGCCTGCCGTTCCAGCGGGAGGTGGCCGAGACCTCGATGCGCTCGGCGACCAGTCCGAGGTCCGTCGTGTAGAGGAGGCTCGCGCTGTGGTGGGTGGGCTTCAACGCGTCGATCAGCGATCCCGCCTCGGCGCCGGTCAGGTGGATGGAGTGCGAGCACGAGTCCGGGTCGTCGGCCTGGTAGAGGCCGACGGTGCGGGTGCCGTCGCGGTGCGCGACCACCGAGAGATGGCGCTGCTCGCGCGTCACGAGGTCGTACTGGACTCCTATACCTGGCAGCGGTGTCGTCCGGAGGCGTGGAGCAGACACGTTTCTTCCCCTTGCTGATCGTTCCTGCGTAGCGGCTGCCCCGACGGCGCACCGAGGCGCCGCCGCCGGATGCGAGCAGCAGACATGCTGCCATCCCCCCGTACGGTGGCGACATGGGTGTTGTCACGGATGGACAGCGGGGCCGGGCGGCGGAAAGGGTGGTCACGGCGGCGCTGTGGGTGCGTGGCGCGGCCGGGTTGAGCGGAGGGAAAGGGAACGTGTCGCTGTTCTGGCGGATCTTCGCCCTCAACGCCCTCGGCCTCGTCGTGGCCGCCGCGCTGCTGCTCGGTCCGGTCACCGTATCCACTCCGGTCCTGCCGGGGGAGGCGTTCGTCGTCCTGGCCGGTCTCGCCGTGCTCCTCGCCGTCAACGTCGTGGTGCTGCGGGTCGGGCTGGCGCCGCTCGGCCGTCTCGGGCGGGCCATGGCCGCCGCCGATCTGCTGCGACCGGGCGCCCGTGCCGTGGTCTCCGGGCCGGTGGAGACCGCCGGGCTGATCACCACCTACAACGCCATGCTCGACCGGCTGGAGGCCGAGCGCGCCGCCAGCGCGGGACGGGCGCTGTCCGCGCAGGAACGCGAACGGCACCGGATCGCGCGCGAACTCCACGACGAGGTCGGCCAGACCCTGACCGCCGTCCTCCTCCAGCTCAAACGGGTCGCCGACCGGGCACCGGCCGAACTGCGCGAGGAACTCGGCCAGGCCCAGGAGGCCACCCGCGCGGGGCTCGACGAGATCCGCCGGATCGCCCGCCGGCTGCGCCCCGGCGTCCTCGACGAACTCGGGCTGATCAGCGCGCTGCGGTCGCTCGCCGCCGAGTTCACCGACCACGGGCTGACCGTCCGCCCCGAGCTGCGGCCCGGCCTGCCCCCGCTGCCCCAGGAGACGGAACTCGTGCTCTACCGCGTCGCCCAGGAAGCCCTCACCAACACCGCCCGGCACTCCGGCGCCGACCACGCCGAACTCCGGCTGCGCCCCGCCGCCGACGGCGTCGAACTCCTCGTACGCGACAACGGGCGCGGGCTGGACGGGACGACCGGGGAGGGCGCCGGGATCCGCGGGATGCGGGAGCGGGCGTTGCTGATCGGGGCGCGGTTGGTCGTGACGTCGGGGGTGGGTCAGGTGCCGGGGACCGTCGTCGGTCGTGGGCGGGGGAGTGCGGCGGGCGTCGGGGAGGCCGCGTGGCGGGGTGCCGCCGATCGTTTCGACCCCGGGCGTGCGGGGACGGAGATCCGGCTGTGGGTGTCGTCCCTGATGCCGTCCGCCGAACCGGTGACCGGCGTCCCGGACGGCGAACGGGCGGCCGCGGCCGGGTCCGGAGCGGGCCGATGAGCTACGGCCGCGAAGGCCACGACGGTCGCGAGGGCCACGACGGTCGCGAAGGCAGCGACGGTCGGGTCGGCCCCGACGGTCGGCCGATCCGGGTGCTGCTCGCCGACGACCACACGCTCGTCCGGCGCGGCGTGCGGCTCATCCTGGACGGCGAACCCGACCTCCAGGTGGTCGCGGAGGCCGGGGACGGGGCGGAGGCCGTCGAGAAGGCCCGCGCCGGGGACATCGACCTCGCCGTCCTCGACGTGGCCATGCCCCGGATGACCGGCATCCAGGCCGCCCGCGAACTCTCCCGGCGGCTGCCCGCCCTGCGCATCCTCATCCTCACCATGTACGACAACGAGCAGTACTTCTTCGAGGCCCTGAAGGCGGGGGCCGGCGGGTACGTGCTGAAGTCGGTCGCCGACCGGGACCTCGTGGAGGCGTGCCGGGCGGTGGTGCGCGACGAGCCGTTCATCTACCCCGGCGCCGAGCGGGCCCTGGTCCGCTCCTACCTGGACCGGCTCCACCGCGGCCACGGCCTCGACGGTCTGCCCGAGCGGCCCATCACCGAGCGCGAGGAGGAGATCCTCAAGCTGGTCGCCGAGGGGCACACCTCCCGCGAGATCGGCGCGCTGCTCCACATCAGCGCGAAGACGGTCGAACGCCATCGCGCGAATCTCCTCCAGAAACTCGGCATGCGGGACCGCCTGGAACTCACCCGCTATGCGATTCGGGCCGGTCTGATCGATCCCTGAAGATCGATCCCTGAAGGGGCGGGGGCGCGGCCTGCGGTGGATCCGGTCGCCGGTCGCGCCTCGCATACTGTTCCGGTCGGCCTGTCCCGGTCGACGACCGGGAGGTCCCGGCATCCGTCCGCCCTCGAACCCGGAGGTCGCAGCATGAGGATCTCGCAGCGCGCCCAGGCCGTCGCGCCGTTCTACGCCATGGAGTTCGGCAAGCACGCCGCCGCCCTCCAGGCCCAGGGCCACCACGTCGTCAAGCTCAGCCTGGGGGAGCCGGACTTCGGCGCGCCCCCGGCCGTCGTGGCAGCGATGCGTGACGTGATGGACGGCGGTACGTCCCTGGCGTACACGGCCGCCCTCGGCCTGCCCGCGCTGCGGGAAGCCATCGCGGGCTTCTACCGGGACCGGCACGACGTCGACGTGGACCCGGCCCGGGTCGTCGTCACCGCCGGTGCCTCGGCGGCGCTCGTCCTGGCGACCGCCGCGCTCGTCGACCCGGGTGACGAGGTGCTCATCGCCGACCCGTCGTACCCCTGCAACCGGCAGATCGTCGAGAGCTTCGGCGCGCGTGTCGGTCTCGTCCCCACCACGGCCGAGACCCGTTACCAACTGGACGCGGCGACCGTACGCGCGCACTGGACGGAGCGGACCCGTGGGGTCATGGTCGCCACCCCGTCGAACCCCACCGGCACCTCCGTCCCCACCTCCGAACTCGCCGCGATCTGCGATCTCGCCCGCGAGCACGACGCCTGGCGCCTCGTCGACGAGATCTACGTGGACCTCGCCGACCACGACGAGCGGGGCCGCCCGCCGCGCAGCGCGCTGTCCCTCGACCCCGGCGCCGTCGTCATCAACAGCTTCTCGAAGTACTTCGGGATGACCGGCTGGCGGCTCGGCTGGTGCGTGGTCCCCGAACCCCTCGTACCGGCGCTGGAACGCCTGGCCCAGAACTACTTCCTCTGCGCCTCCGCCCCCGCCCAGCACGCCGCGCTGGCCTGCTTCACCCCCGAGTCCCTCGCAGTCTGCGAGGCCCGCCGCACGGAGTTCGGCGAGCGCCGCGCGCTGGTCCTCGACGGCCTGGAGCGGATCGGGCTGCCGGTCCCCGTCCCGCCCGACGGCGCGTTCTACGTCTACTTCGACGTCAGCGGCACCGGCCTCACGTCCTGGCAGTTCTGCGAACGCGCCCTCCAGGAGGCCCACGTGGCCCTCACCCCGGGCCGCGACTTCGGCAGCCACACCGCCGAGACCCACGTACGCCTGTCCTACGCCGCCTCGGCCGACGAACTCCGCGAGGGAGTCGCCCGCCTGGGCAAGTTCGTCTCCTCGCTCGGATAGCAGCGGCCGTTCCTCGGGGCTCTCAGCCGCCTTGCCCCGGCGTCCCCCTCACCCACCCCGCACCGCTGCCCCATCCAGCAGCGGCCCCAGCTCCCGGGCCACCGTCGTCAGCGGGCGGATGTCCCGCTCGGCGCGGGACATCAGGATCGCGCCCTCCAAGGCGCTGATCATCAGGGTGGCCAGCGCGCCGGAGCGCTCGACCGGGACTCCCATGTCTTCCAGGGCCCCGGCCACGGCCCCGCTCCAGCCCGCGAACGCCGACGCCGCCGCCTCGCGGGTGGAGGCGGCCGACTCCGCGCGGTCCACCGTGGCGGCCGCCACCGGGCAGCCGCCGGCGAACCCGGCCGACTCGTACTCGTCGGTCCACTGCCGGACCATCGCCGCGAACAGGCCGCTCGGCGTCGGCTCCGGAAGCGCCGCTACGAAGCGGGCGACGCGGTTGCCCGCGTAGCGGCCGGCCCAGCTCACCGCCTCGTTGACCAGTTGTTCCTTGCCGCCGGGGAAGTAGTGCTGGAGCGATCCGCGCGGCGCCCCCGCGTGCTCGGCGACCTCCCGCATCCCCGTCGAGGCGACCCCGTCGCGCCGGATGAGCTGGGCCGCGCTGAAGACCATCCGCTCCCGTGGGCCCCGTTCGGACACCGCCATCCCGACCTCCCGGTTCGTCGCCCCACAGCCTCCCGACACCCTATGACCGCCGTCATAGCAGGGGCTACTATGACCACTGTCATAGTCGAGCGTCCCGCACCGGAGGGTCAGTCATGTGTGACCGCCTTGGCTTCATCGGCCTCGGTGTCATGGGCCGGCCCATGGCGCTCAACCTCGCCCGCGCCGGAACCCCCCTCGTCGTCTGGAACCGCACCCCGGCCCGCACCGCACCCCTGCGCGAGGCAGGCGCCGAGGTCGTGGCCGACCCCGCCGAAGTGTTCGCGCGGGCGAGGACGGTGTTCCTGATGCTGGCCGACGAGACCGCCGTAGACGCTGTCCTGGCGCGCGGCACCCCCGACTTCGCCCCGCGTGTCACCGGACGCACCGTCGTCCACATGGGCACCACCGCCCCCGCGTACTCGGCGGGTCTGCGGGACGACGTCCGGGCGGCCGGCGGACGGTACGTCGAGGCGCCGGTCTCCGGGTCCCGGACCCCCGCCGAACAGGGCGAACTCGTGGCGATGCTGGCGGGCGACGACGACGCCCTCGCGGCGGTGCGGCCCCTGCTGGCCCCGATGTGCCGCGAGACGTTCGACTGCGGTGCCGTACCGGGCGCCCTGCTGATGAAGTTCTCGGTGAACCTGTTCCTGATCACCCTGGTCACCGGGCTGACCGAGGCGTTCCACTTCGCCGACCGGCACGGACTCGACCAGAGCTTGCTCCGGGACGTCCTGGACGCCGGACCGATGGCCAGTGCCGTCTCCCGGGTGAAGGCCCCCAAGCTGCTGGCCCGCGACTTCGCCGTCCAGGCGGCGGCCGCGGACGTCCTGAAGAACAACCGGCTGATCGCCGAGGCCGCCCGCGCCGCCGGCCTCGCCTCACCCCTCCTCGACGTCTGCCACACCCTCTACGGAGAGACCGTCGACCAGGGCTACGGCGGCGAGGACATGGTCGCCGTCCTGCGCGCCCTGGAGGCCCGCACCGCCGAGGCCGACGCCCCCGATGTCACCGAATCCACCTACCCTTGAGTCATGCCGCATGTCGCCGTGACAGCGCTGAGCCACCCCGGACTGCTCCGGGACCGGAACGAGGACAGCCTCGTCGCCGGACCGTGGACCCTGTGCGCGACGGTGACCGAGAACCCCCAGACACTGGTGTTCCCGCTCGGCTCACCCCTGGTCGTGGCCGTCGCCGACGGGCTCGGCGGGCATCCCCGCGGTGACGTGGCCAGCGGACTGGTGGTCCGCCGGCTCGCGTCCGTGGGCCCCGTCCTGACCGACGAGAGCACCGTCCGCGACACCCTCGACACCTGCAACCGCGCCGTGTACCAGGCGGCCGGCGGTGACGCGGGCGGCGACCTCGCCGGCATGGGGACCACGGTCGCCGGAGTCGTCGTACGCGCGGACGACCTGCTCGTCTTCAACGTGGGCGACAGCCGGGTCCTCGCCGTCCGCGACGACGGACTGCGCCAGGTCAGCGTCGACGACAGCCCGCCGCTCGCCCCCGGGCAGCGCACGACGTCCGTGGTCACCCAGTGCCTCGGCGGCAGCCCCGACTTCCGTCCCGTCCAGGCCCACGTGACGGCCTTCCCCCTGGCCCACGGCGACCGCTACCTCGTCTGCAGCGACGGACTGACCGACCCCGTCCCGCCGGACACGATCGAGGAGGTGCTGCGCGAGTACGACGACGCGCGTGCCGCCTTCGAACTGTGGAAGGCGGCGATGGCCGAGGGCGGCCCGGACAACATCACGCTGGCCCTGCTGCGGATCTCGGACGACGCGGAGGACGCGGAGCGCTCGCGAGCCCCGGCGGAATGAGGCGGGGCCGGGGCCGCCGTACCCGCCCGGCCGGGACCCCCGTGGCGAGCGCCTACCCTTGATGCATGACCAGCAGCAGCGACCGGAGCCTCGCAGTGGACGTTCAAGCACCCAAGAGCTATGAAATCCGCACCTATGGGTGCCAGATGAACGTCCACGACTCCGAGCGGTTGTCCGGACTGCTGGAGGACGCCGGATACGTACGCGCCCCCGAGGGCTCCGACGGCGACGCGGACGTCGTCGTCTTCAACACCTGCGCGGTCCGTGAGAACGCCGACAACCGCCTCTACGGCAACCTCGGCCGCCTCGCTCCCCGCAAGGCGTCCCGCCCGGGCATGCAGATCGCGGTCGGCGGCTGCCTCGCCCAGAAGGACCGCGACACCATCGTGAAGAAGGCGCCCTGGGTGGACGTCGTCTTCGGCACCCACAACATCGGCAAGCTCCCGGTGCTGCTGGAACGCGCGCGCGTGCAGGAAGAGGCGCAGGTCGAGATCGCCGAGTCGCTGGAGGCGTTCCCCTCCACGCTGCCCACCCGCCGCGAGAGCGCCTACGCGGCGTGGGTGTCGATCTCCGTCGGCTGCAACAACACCTGCACCTTCTGTATCGTCCCGGCGCTGCGCGGCAAGGAGAAGGACCGCCGCACCGGCGACATCCTCGCCGAGATCGAGGCCCTGGTCGGCGAGGGCGTCTCCGAGATCACCCTGCTCGGCCAGAACGTCAACGCGTACGGCTCCGACATCGGCGACCGCGAGGCGTTCAGCAAGCTGCTGCGCGCCTGCGGGACGATCGAGGGCCTGGAGCGGGTCCGCTTCACCTCCCCGCACCCGCGCGACTTCACGGACGACGTCATCGCCGCGATGGCCGAGACGCCGAACGTGATGCCGCAGCTCCACATGCCGCTCCAGTCCGGCTCCGACCCGGTCCTGAAGGCGATGCGCCGCTCCTACCGCCAGGAGCGGTACCTCGGGATCATCGAGAAGGTCCGCGCCGCCATCCCGCACGCCGCGATCACCACCGACATCATCGTCGGCTTCCCCGGCGAGACCGAGGAGGACTTCGAGCAGACCCTGCACGTCGTCCGGGAGGCCCGTTTCGCGCAGGCGTTCACCTTCCAGTACTCCAAGCGGCCCGGCACCCCGGCCGCGACCATGGAGAACCAGATCCCCAAGGAGGTCGTCCAGGCGCGCTACGAGCGTCTCGTCGCCCTCCAGGAGGAGATCTCCTGGGAGGAGAACAAGAAGCAGGTCGGCCGCACCCTGGAGCTGATGGTCGCCGAGGGCGAGGGCCGCAAGGACGGCGCCACGCACCGCCTCTCCGGCCGCGCGCCCGACAACCGCCTGGTCCACTTCACCAAGCCGGACCAGGAGGTCCGCCCCGGTGACGTCGTGACCGTCGAGATCACCTACGCCGCCCCGCACCACCTCCTCGCCGAGGGCGCCGTCCTCGGTGTGCGCCGCACGCGCGCGGGCGACGCCTGGGAGAAGCGCACCGCCGAGAAGGCCGCCCAGCCGGCCGGCGTCATGCTCGGCCTGCCGAAGATCGGCGCCCCGGCACCGCTGCCGGCCGTGGCGAGCGGCTGCGGCTGCGACTGACGCGGGTGGGGCGAGCGGCTGCGACGGACGCGCGCGCGTGGTGAGGGGGACGACCGATCCCGCGACGCTCGGGCCTCCCAGGTGACTGACGCGCGCGCGTGGTGACGGGCTCCGGTCCGGCGCGCGCTCGGCGAAAGGGCGCGACGGGCGCTCCCGTGGCGAGCGGCTGCGACTGACGCGCGCGTGGACGCGGCGGCGCGGCGCCGCTGGGCCGGGACGTGACGGTGGGCCGCCCACCTGGGGTTACCCTGCCGCACATGCTTGTCGCCGCCGCAGTCTGCCCCTGTCCGCCGCTCCTCGTGCCCGAGGTCGCCGCGGGTGCCGCACCCGAACTGGACGCGGCGCGCGCCGCGTGTTCCGACGCGCTGGCCGTGCTGGCGGCCTCCCGTCCGGACCTGCTCGTGGTCGTCGGCCCCGCCGACGAGGCCGGGAGCGGCGCCCGCGCGGAGGGCACGAGGGGCTCGTTCCGCGGCTTCGGCGTCGACCTCGGCGTGACCCTGGGCCGTGCGGACGCGGACAGCCCCGCGGGCCCCGCACTGCCGCCCTCCCTGGCCGTCGCCGCCTGGCTGCTGGAGCGGACCGGGTGGGCGGACGCGCCGATCGAGGCGCTCGGTGTGCCGGAGACGCTCACGGCGGAGGCGTGCGCCGAGGCCGGACGGGAGATCGGCGCGCGTGCGGATCGGGTCGCGCTGCTGGTGATGGGCGACGCCAGCGCCTGCCGGACCCTGAAGGCACCCGGCTACCTCGACGAGCGCGCCGCACCCTTCGACGCGGCGGTCGCCCGCGTGCTGGGCACCGCCGACCTCGCGGCGCTGCGGGACCTGGACACCGGCCTCGCCCGCGAACTCCAGGTCTCGGGCCGCGCCTCCTGGCAGGTGCTCGCGGGCGCCGCGGAGCCCGCCGGCCTGACCGGCACCCTGCTCTACGAGGACGCCCCGTACGGCGTCGGATACGTGGTCACGGCCTGGTCGTAGCGCGCCACGGCGACCGCACCGCCGTACGGGGCGCGGTCGCCGACGCGGGGGCGGGCGCGGTCAGGACGCCGGCGGCGGGGACTTCGGCGGGGTGAACGTGTCGCCGCCACCCGCCCCGGGCCCTTCCTTGTGCGCGATCCGGTCCATGGCACCCTTCGCCTTGTCGGTGCCGGTGTGGATCTTGCCGCTGTACTTGCCCTTGGTCTTCTCGTCGACGACCTTGGCGGCCTTGTCGATGCCGTGATGGACCTTGTCCCCGTGCTGATGCGCGAGGTCAGAGACCTTGTCCTTGGCCGGCGCCAGCTTGGCCTTGAGATTGTCCAAAAGACCCATGGGTCACCTTCCCTCGTGAGTGCTGTCAGGATCGGGCGTTCTCGCCGGACTCGCTGTCGGCCACCTCGTCGGCGGACTGCTGCCGGGGGATCTCCACGGGCTCGGCGCCGGTGACCGCGACGGCGCCCGCCGCGCGCGTGCCCGGTTCCGGCTCCGTCCCTGTCTCCGTCCTTGCGGTCTCCGTCCCCGTGCCGTCCCCGGCGGGTGCCCCGGTCTCGGTCGCCTCCACTTTCGCCTCCGGTCCGTCCCCGGCGGTCACCGCCTCCTCGGCGGCTTCCTCCGTGGCTTCCCCGGTGGCCCGTGCGGCCGCCTCCGTGGCCTTCGAAGCCTTCGACCTTCCGAAAAGTCGCTCCAAAACGCCCATATTCACTCCATACGGTACTCGTGCGGACGAAATCCCGCGTCACCCGGTGCGCCTCGCTGCGCCACCGGGGTCACCGCCCCGCGCGCGGGTGACGGGATCCCGCCCCGGGCAACGACACCGCACACGCACCGTCACGTAACTCGTTCGAGAGCGGTGTCCGGGGTTTGGGACACTGGTGCGGTGAGCAGCGCACCCCTTGTCCCCCGCGTCATCGCCGTCGTCGGACCGACCGCGGCCGGAAAGTCCGATCTGGGCGTATTTCTGGCCCAACGGCTCGGCGGCGAGGTCGTCAACGCCGACTCCATGCAGCTCTACCGGGGGATGGACATCGGCACCGCCAAACTGACGCCCGAGGAACGGGCCGGCGTCCCGCACCATCTGCTGGACGTCTGGGACGTCACCGTCACCGCCTCCGTCGCCGAGTACCAGCGGCTGGCCCGCGCCCGGATCGACGCCCTGCTCGCCGACGGCCGCTGGCCGATCCTCGTCGGCGGCTCCGGCCTGTACGTCCGCGGCGCCGTCGACAACCTGGAGTTCCCCGGCACCGACCCCGAGGTCCGCGCCCGGCTGGAGGAGGAGCTGACCCTGCGCGGCTCCGGCGCGCTGCACGCCCGGCTGGCCGCCGCCGACCCCGAGGCGGCGCACGCCATCCTGCCCGGCAACGGCCGCCGTATCGTCCGCGCCCTCGAAGTGATCGAGATCACCGGCAAGCCCTTCACGGCCAATCTGCCGGGCCACGACTCGGTCTACGACACCGTGCAGATCGGTGTCGACGTGGCGCGTCCCGAACTGGACGAGCGCATCGCACGCCGCGTGGACCGGATGTGGGACCAGGGGCTCGTGGCCGAGGTGCGCGCGCTGGAGGCGCGGGGCCTGCGCGACGGGCGCACGGCGTCCCGCGCGCTGGGCTACCAGCAGGTCCTCGCGGCCCTCGCCGGGGAGTGCACCGAGGACGAGGCGCGCGCCGAGACCGTCCGTGCCACCAAACGCTTCGCGCGCCGTCAGGATTCGTGGTTCAGGCGCGATCCGCGGGTGCACTGGTTGAGTGGGGCGGCGGCGGACCTCACGGAACTTCCGCGGCTTGCGCTGGCGTTGGTCGAACGACCGGTTACAGCCTGATCACGTCATGGCATCGGGACGCCCAGGCCGTCATCCGGGCCTCCGGCGCCGTGCCATCATCGAGCTTCGATCGACCAAGTGGAGTCCGAGTTGGGAGGGCGCGTGGCGATGGAGGCCGGCCCTCGTGACACCGCACCAGGTACCGAGCACCTCACCCCCGAGCCGGGGGAAGTGGAGCCCGAGGTGGTCCCCGCGACCCCGGACGTGGCGGACGACACCCAGACCGGTGCGGTGACCGACGACGGTCCCGAACCCGAGGAGATGTTCCCGGGCGGGCCCGAGGTCGAGGTCGAGCTGCGCCCGCGCGGCCGGCTCCGGATCTGGCAGCTCGCGCCCATCGTGGCCCTCTCCGCGACCGGCTCCCTGATGTTCGCCTTCCCGCTCGCCTTCGACTTCGGCGACAGCGGGGCCGTGATCGCCATGCTGGGGCTGCTGATCTGCTCCTGCGCGGCAGGCTGGGGCATGATGGCCGCGCGCCGCGTGGGTTACACGTGGCCCGGGCTGCCCCCGCGCGGCTCCGGCCGCCGCCCGGACTGGCGGGTCGTCCTCGCCTACGTCCTCCTGGTCGTCGTCGTGGCGGTACTCGCCGTCTGGCGGGTCGCCCGGCTGCGCTGAGCGGCACACGCGCGTGCGGGCTGTCCTGGCCCGCGTCGAGGGCCGTCCTCCGGGCCTCGCGCCGACCGGCGTCCCGCCCGTGACCGGACCGCCGTCCCGCCCGTGACCTGGCTGTCGGTGGCAGCCCGTACGATCGAGGAATGAGCACGCGGATCGCCTTCCTCAAGGGTCACGGCACCGAGAACGACTTCGTGATCGTCCCGGACCCCGAGAACACCGTCGACCTGCCCCCGGCCGCCGTCGCCGCCCTGTGCGACCGCCGCGCCGGCATCGGCGGGGACGGCCTGCTGCACGTCGTGCGGTCCGCGGCCCACCCGGAGGCCCGGGAGATGGCCGCCGAGGCCGAGTGGTTCATGGACTACCGCAACAGCGACGGCTCGATCGCCGAGATGTGCGGCAACGGCGTACGCGTCTTCGCCCGCTACCTCCAGCAGGCCGGGCTGGTCACCGAGGGCGATCTCACCGTCGCCACCCGCGGAGGCGTCAAGAGCGTCCACCTCGCCAAGGACGGGGACGTCACGGTGGGGATGGGCCGCGCCCGCCTCCCCGAGGGCGAGGTCACGGTCAGCGTCGGCGAACGGAGCTGGCCCGCGCGCAACGTGAACATGGGCAACCCGCACGCCGTCGCCTTCGTGGACGACCTCGCGCACGCGGGCGACCTGTACTCCCCACCGCCGTTCAGCCCGGCCGCCGCGTACCCGGACGGGGTCAATGTCGAATTCGTGGTCGACCGCGGCCCCCGGCACGTCGCCCTGCGCGTGCACGAGCGCGGATCCGGCGAGACCCGCTCCTGCGGCACCGGCGCGTGTGCCGTCGCCGTCGCCACCGCCCGGCGGGACGGCGCGGACCCGGCCGTCACCGGCACCCCGGTCACCTACACCGTGGACGTCCCCGGCGGACGGCTCGTCATCACCGAACGGCCTGACGGCGAGGTCGAGATGACCGGCCCCGCCGTGATCGTCGCCACAGGGGAGATCGACCCGGAGTGGCTGGAAACCGCCGCCCGCTGACGGCGGCTCGGCTTCGCATCGGAGGCCCTGCGGTCCCGAGGTGCACGGATGGCATCCTCGGGTCTCGGGCAGGGGTTCGAAATGACCGACCGTCCCCCTTCGAGTGGCGCAAAACAGTAAACCCCCGGATCGTCGCTCGAATGGGTGATCCGTTTCACGCTGGGCGAGAGGCGGTCTGTCGCGCGTGATGGGGTCGGTAGCATCAAGCACCGGCCCGGACGGGGGACATCACCTGTCCCCTGAGCCGTGTCCGCCCTGGGACACCCCGTCCGCCGGTCCACGCAGCCGGAGGTGCCCATGAGTGCGGAGGCCACGAACCCTGCGACCCCAGGCCCGGTCGTACCCGCCGTGTCCCGCAGGCGCAGCCTGCCCAGGATCGACCTGCGCCGCCTGGGCCGGGCCGCCCTGCTCGGCACCGCCTCCCGCGGCCGGCTGCCCGACGCGATCGGCCATGTCGTCGAGGCCCACCGCGCCCACCACCCCGACGCCGACCTCGAACCCCTGCGCCGCGCCTATGTGCTCGCCGAGTCCTCGCACCGCGGCCAGATGCGCAAGAGCGGCGAGCCCTACATCACCCACCCGCTCGCCGTGACCCTGATCCTGGCCGAACTCGGCGCGGAAACCACGACGTTGACGGCCTCGCTGCTGCACGACACCGTCGAGGACACCGAGGTGACACTCGATCAGGTCGGCGAACAGTTCGGCGCCGAGGTGCGGTTCATCGTCGACGGCGTCACCAAACTGGAGAAGGTCGACTACGGCGCCGCCGCCGAGCCCGAGACCTTCCGCAAGATGCTCGTCGCCACCGGCAACGACGTCCGCGTGATGTCGATCAAACTCGCCGACCGGCTGCACAACATGCGCACCCTCGGCGTGATGCGCCCCGAGAAGCAGGCCCGCATCGCCAAGGTCACCCGTGACGTCCTCATCCCGCTCGCCGAACGCCTCGGCGTCCAGGCCCTCAAGACGGAACTGGAAGACCTCGTCTTCGCGATCCTGCACCCCGAGGAGTACGAGCACACCCGCGAACTCATCGCAGGCAACGCCTCCCAGGCCGACGACCCGCTCGCCGAGTTCGCCGACGCCATGCGCACGGTCCTGCGCGACGCCGACATCCCGGCCGAAGTCCTCATCCGGCCACGGCACTTCGTCTCCGTCCACCGCGTCTCCCGCAAACGCGGACGGCTCCGCGGCTGCGACTTCGGCCGCCTGCTCGTCCTGGTCAACGAGGACGCGGACTGTTACGGCGTCCTCGGCGAACTGCACACCTGTATGACGCCCGTCGTCTCGGAGTTCAAGGACTTCATCGCCGTCCCCAAGTTCAACCTGTACCAGTCGCTGCACACCGCCGTCGCCCGCGAGGACGGCCAGGTCGCCGAAGTCCTCATCCGCACCCACCAGATGCACAAGGTCGCCGAGGCCGGAGTCGTCGCGCTCGGCAACCCCTACGTCGCCTCCCCGGAGGACCCGCCCCGCGATGCGGCCCCGGCCGACGAGGCGCGCGTCGACGAGCGCGTCGACCCCACCCGGCCCGGCTGGCTCTCCCGCCTCCTCGACTGGCAGGAGGCCGCGCCCGACCCCGACACCTTCTGGTCCACCCTGCGCGAGGACCTCGCCCAGGACCGCGAGATCACCGTCTTCCGCCCCGACGGCGGCACCCTCGGCCTGCCCGACGGCGCCACCTGCGTGGACGCCGCGTACGCGCAGTACGGCGAGGACGCGCACGCGTGCATGGGCGCCCGTGTGAACGGCCGGCTCGCGACCCTGAGCACCGTGCTGCGGGACGGCGACACCGTGCAGCTCCTGATGGGCCAGGACCCGGCCTCCGAGCCCTCCCGGGAGTGGCTGGAGCACGCCCACACCCCCGCCGCGCGCATCGCCATCCAGCGCTGGCTCGCGACCCACCCGGCGCCCGCCGAGACCGACCGCGCCGACGACTCCGCAGGCGACGAGGCGCTCGCGGGGACCCCGTCCGAGCCGTCCGGCGCGGACGCGCAGGCTCCGGACGCCGTCGCCCCCGCCGTCCCCGGCGCCCCGGCGTCCCGGCCGGCGGCCGCGATCACCGTCGTGGACCGGCCCGACGCGAGCGTGCGGCTCGCCGGGTGCTGCACCCCCGTACCGCCCGACGAGGTCACCGGCTTCGCGGTACGCGGCGGCGTGGTGACCGTGCACCGCGCCGAGTGCGCCGCCGTGGCGCGCATGGCGGACGCGGGGCGCGCGGCGGTCGACGTGAGCTGGGGAGACACCACCGGCTGCCGCGTCACCCTGGTCGCTGAATCGTTCGGCCGCCCCCATCTGCTCGCCGACCTCACCGAGGCGATGGCCCTGGAGGGCGCCGAGATCGTCTCCGCGACCGTCGAACCGCCGACCCAGCAACGCGTCCGCCACACGTACACCGTCCAACTCCCCGACGCGGCCCACCTCCCCACCCTGATGCGCGCCATGCGCAACGTCCCCGGCGTGTACGACGTCGACCGCGCCCGGCACCACGCGCCAACGGCCTGAGCGGGCCTTTCCCGCCGACGTACGGCTCAGGCGCCCGCGTCCTGGCGCCCACGTCACCGCACACGCGCGTGCGCAACCCGTTCGGGTGGGCCGGGCGCGCGCCGCCGCCGTGGGGCACAGACGCGCTGGTAGCGGTGGTGCATGCCGCTCACCCTCCGCCACGCGTCGTCCCGCCGCCTTCTGCCCTTCGCCGGTTTCCGTTCTTTTGCCGGTCCCCGTGCTTTTGGCGGTCCCCGTGTCCGCCCCCGCCCGGCGACCTCCCGTCGGCTGAAGTCCGCGCTGCTCGCCTCGGCCGTCTCCGTCTGTCTCGTCGCCGCGAGCGCCCCGGCGGCCCCGCTGGGCGTCGGCGACCGCCTCTACCCGTATCTGGGCAACCCGGGGTACGACGTGGCGTCGTACGACCTCTCCTTCACCTATCCGGGCAGCAACACCGAGCCACTCCGGGCCGTCACCACCATCGACGCCTGGACGACGACCGCCCTGGAGCGGATCAACCTCGACTTCGCCCACGGCGCGGTGGAATCGGTCGAGGTCGACGGCGAGCCCGCCGCCTTCGCCAGCGCCGGCGACGATCTGGTCGTCACCCCGCGCGACCCGCTGGCGACGGGCAGTTGGACGCGCGTCACCGTGCGGCACACCAGCGATCCGGTGGGCGCCGACGGCAGGGACGGCGGCTGGGTGCGCACCGCGGACGGCCTCGCCATGGCCAACCAGGCCGACGCCGCCCACCTGGTCTTCCCCTGCAACGACCACCCCTCCGACAAGGCGCTCTTCACCATCCGGGTCACCGCCCCCGACGGCTACACCGCCGTCGCCAACGGGCTGCCGGCCGGTGTCGACCGGGAGGGCGGCTCGACCACCTGGACGTACCGCACGCAGCACCCCATGGCCACCGAACTCACCCAGGTGTCCATCGGCCGCTCCAGCGTCGTCCACCGCGAGGGACCGCACGCGCTGCCCATCCGCGACGTGGTCCCCACCAAGGACCGCGAGCTGCTCGAACCCTGGCTGAAGAAGACCCCCGACCAGATCGCCTGGATGGAGAGCAAGGTCGGCCCCTACCCCTTCGAGACCTACGGCGTCCTCATGGCCGAGGCGACCACCGGCTTCGAACTGGAGACACAGACCCTCTCCCTCTTCGAGAAGGACCTGTTCACCGAGCCCGGCTACCCCGAGTGGTACATCGAGTCGATCATGGTGCACGAGCTGTCCCACCAGTGGTTCGGCGACAGCGTCAGCCCGCGCACCTGGTCCGACGTCTGGCTCAACGAGGGCCACGCCACCTGGTACGAGGCCCTCTACGCGGAGGAGAAGGCGGGCCGCACCCTGGAGGCGCGCATGAAGGCGGCGTACGGCGCGTCCGACCGCTGGCGCGCCGCCGGCGGACCTCCCGCGCTCCCCAAGCCGCCGCAGGCCGGCCAGAAGATCGGGATCTTCCGCCCCAACATCTACGACGGCGCGGCCCTCGTCCTGTTCGCCCTGCGCGAGGAGATCGGCACCCGCTCCTTCGAGCAGCTCGAACGCGCCTGGGTCCAGGAACACCGGGACTCCACCGCCACCACGGACGACTTCCGGCGCCTCGCCGAGAAGATCTCCGGACGCGACCTCGACGCCTTCTTCCAGGCATGGCTGTACGGCGAGAAGACCCCGCCGATGCCCGGTCACGCCGACTGGGAGACCGCCGCACCCGTCGCGAAGCAGGCCCGTGGACCGGCCTCGGAATAACACGGTGACGAGACGGGGCGTCCCGTGCGACCATCGTCCGGTCGGCGCGGCACGGGTCACGGGAATCTCCCGGGGCACTCGTGCGTTGTTCCACGTGAAGGACCGCCGTATCGGCATCCCCAACGACGTAAGGATCCAATGACCTCCTCTTCTTCCCCTTCCCAGGACGCCAAGCGCTTCGCGCACGCCCACCCCGAAGGTCTTCGGGCCGATGCCCTGATGGAAGAGGACGTCGCCTGGAGCCACGAGATCGACGGAGAGCGGGACGGCGACCAGTTCGACCGCTCCGAGCGCGCGGCCCTGCGCCGCGTGGCGGGCCTCTCCACCGAACTCGAGGACGTCACCGAGGTCGAGTACCGGCAGCTCCGTCTGGAGCGGGTCGTCCTAGTCGGTGTCTGGACCACGGGGACCGCGCAGGACGCGGACAACTCCCTCGCGGAGCTGGCCGCCCTCGCGGAGACAGCGGGCGCGCTGGTGCTCGACGGCGTCATCCAGCGCCGCGACAAGCCCGACGCGGCCACCTACATCGGCTCCGGCAAGGCCGACGAACTGCGCGACATCGTGATCGAGACGGGCGCGGACACCGTCATCTGTGACGGCGAGCTGAGCCCCGGCCAGCTCATCCACCTCGAAGACGTCGTCAAGGTCAAGGTCATCGACCGTACGGCCCTGATCCTCGACATCTTCGCCCAGCACGCCAAGTCCCGAGAGGGCAAGGCGCAGGTCGCGCTCGCGCAGATGCAGTACATGCTGCCGAGGCTGCGAGGCTGGGGTCAGTCCCTGTCCCGTCAGATGGGCGGCGGCAAGGGCGGCGGCCTGGCCACCCGTGGTCCCGGTGAGACCAAGATCGAGACGGACCGGCGCCGGATCCGCGAGAAGATGGCGAAGATGCGCCGGGAGATCGCGGACATGAAGACCGGCCGCGAGATCAAGCGCCAGGAGCGCAAGCGCCACAAGGTGCCCTCGGTCGCCATCGCGGGCTACACCAACGCCGGAAAGTCGTCCCTGCTCAACCGTCTCACCGGCGCGGGCGTCCTCGTCGAGAACGCCCTGTTCGCGACCCTCGACCCGACCGTGCGCCGGGCCGAGACACCGAGCGGCCGGCTGTACACGCTGGTGGACACGGTCGGATTCGTCCGGCATCTGCCGCACCACCTGGTCGAGGCGTTCCGCTCCACCATGGAGGAGGTCGGCGAGGCCGATCTGATCCTGCACGTGGTGGACGGCTCGCACCCCAACCCGGAGGAGCAGCTCGCCGCCGTGCGCGAGGTCGTCCGGGACGTCGGCGCCACCGGCGTGCCCGAGATCGTCGTGATCAACAAGGCGGACGCGGCGGACCCGCTGACCCTCCAGCGGCTGATGCGGATCGAGAAGCGCTCCATCGCGGTCTCGGCCCGTACCGGCCAGGGCATCGAGGAACTGCTCGCGCTCATCGACAACGAGCTGCCGCGGCCCTCGGTCGAGATCGAGGCCCTCGTGCCGTACACCCACGGCAAGCTGGTCGCCCGCGCCCACACCGAGGGCGAGGTGATCTCCGAGGAGCACACGGCGGAGGGCACCCTGCTCAAGGTCCGGGTCCACGAGGAACTCGCGGCGGACCTCGCACCGTACGTGCCGTCCGCGGCTTCGGCCGCCTCGACGGTCTGACCGACAGCCTGAAGGCGAACGCCCGAAGGCGAACGCCACAACGAGCACTACAGCCCGGAGCCCCGCACCCTGTCACAGGGCGCGGGGCTCCGGGCTGTTGTCCTCGCTACTACTGGACTACTGGCCCGCGAACTTGTCGCTCACCGAGTCGAACACACCCTTGGCCACCTCACCCAGCCGCGGCCCCGCGAGCCAGCCCGACGTCACCGGGCCGATCGAGGTGTTGGACACCAGCGCGGGCTTGCCGTCCGACCCCGCGGCCACCCAGCCGCCGCCGGAGGAACCACCGGTCATCGTGCAGCCGATCCGGTACATCGTCGGGTCCGAGGCGTTGATCGACAGCCGTCCCGGCTTGTCCTGGCACTGGTACAGCTTCTGCCCGTCGAACGGCTTCGCCGCCGGGTATCCCGTCGCGGTGATGCTGTTCACCTTCGGTACCGCGGGCGCGTTGAAGTCCACCGGCAGCGCGGAACCGACCGTCTCCTCCAGGGACTTACCGGAGCCACCGTCCTCCGGCGTCACATGGATGACCGCGAAGTCGTACGAGGCACCGTCACCGCCGGTCTGCCCGCCCTGCGCGATCCACTGGTCCGAGGTCCGCGCCCAGTCGCCCCACCAGACACCGTACGGAGCCACCTGCTCCTTGGTCGCCGTCTGGAGCTCCTGGTCCGACAGACCGGAGTCGTTGTACGACGGCACGAACGCGATGTTGCGGTACCAGCCGCCGCTCTTGCCCGCGTGCACACAGTGGCCCGCCGTCCACACCATGTTGGACTTGCCGGGGTGGGCCGGGTCCTTCACGACCGTCGCCGAGCACACCATCGTGCCCTCGGGGGAGTCGAAGAACACCTTGCCCGCCTCGGGGGCGTTGGCGTGGTACTTCGTCGCCACGGCCCGCGCGTCCACCGGCTGCGGCGTCGGGTCGGTCACGCCCTGGTCACCGGTGAGGTCGTTGTCGTCGACCCCGCGGTCCGGGTCCTCGGCGTCCCGCATCCGGTCCGGGTCCCACAGACCCTCGATGATGGGGTTGATGTAGTCCTGCGCCTCACGCAGCCAGTCGTCCTTGTCCCACTGCTTCCAGGCGCCGTTCTTCCACTTGTCGAGATCGATCCCGTGTTCCTTGAGCCGGTCCTTGATGTCGTCCGGGATCTTGAGCTCTCCGGCACCGCCGGCCGTGGCCGTGGCACCGGCCTGACCGTCGACGTCGGTGTCGCCCGAATCACAGGCGGTCGCGGTGAGCGCGAGCACCGAGACGAGGGCGAGGGCGCCCAGCACGGGGGAGGTCCTGCGGCGCGCGGTCCCCCCTCGGCGAACGGTGAACGACGGCCGTATGGATCGCATGGTCTTAACTCCCCCTGCTGTCAACGAACTTGGAGCCGCCGACCGATCCCCTCGCGCGTACTCGTCCTTGGCTCAGGGCGAGTTCGCGCGGGCTCACGGCCAGGTGCGACGGCACCACACGATATGCGTTGGCTGTGCGGTACTCCCCACGGAACGGCAACGGTTCCGTCACGGCAAGGATCTTGAAGCAACCCGTAACCCGTTGCGCACTCCGCGGTTGGTAGCGATGAGGCCGGCCGTCGGTGCCCGGCCTCGCGTACGTGATGCCGGCATCTCGACCTCTCGATTTCTCGGCATCCCGGGCCTTCTGCGCGACGCACCGACGTGCCTCTGGACAACGGGGAGGGCGGGAAGCCGTGACGGTGACCGAATCTTTGGCGGAGGGAGATGCGGCGGGGAGGGACACGGCAGGCGGAGACACGGCAGGTGGAGATAGCGCGGAGAGGGACCCAGCGGGAGCGGGCCCAGCGGGGAAGCATGCGGGGCAGGGGCAGGGGCAGGGGCAGGGAGCTGCGGGGGCGGCGACCGTCCGTGAGGCGGATGCCGGCGGGGTCGGCGTCGCGTCGGGCCCGGTGTCGGGACTCGTATCGGGACCGGTGTCCGGCTTGGGGGGCGCACGGCGCGCGCACGAGGGGATCCTGCGGCGCCAGTCGGCGCGCGAGTCCGCGGCGCGCACCTACGCCCGTGCCCTGCCGATCGTGCCCGTCCGCGCCCGCGGACTGACCATCGAGGGCGCCGACGGCCGCCGCTACCTCGACTGCCTGTCCGGCGCCGGAACCCTCGCCCTCGGCCACAACCACCCCGTCGTGCTGGAGGCCATCCGCAAGGTCCTCGACTCGGGTGCTCCCCTGCACGTCCTCGACCTCGCCACCCCCGTCAAGGACGCCTTCATCACCGAGCTGTTCCGCACCCTGCCGCCCGGCCTCGCCGACCACGCGCGCGTGCAGTTCTGCGGCCCGGCCGGCACGGACGCCGTCGAGGCCGCGCTCAAACTGGTCCGCGCCGCCACCGGCCGCACCGGCGTCCTGGCCTTCACCGGCGCCTACCACGGCATGACCGCCGGATCCCTCGAAGCATCCGGAGGCGCCACCGACGTACGGGTGACCCGCCTGCCCTATCCGCAGGACTACCGCTGCCCGTTCGGAGTCGGCGGCGAGACCGGCGCAGAACTCGCCGCCCGCTGGACCGAATCCCTCCTCGACGACCCCAAGTCCGGGGTCCGCCCACCCGCCGGGATGATCCTCGAACCCGTCCAGGGCGAGGGCGGCGTCATCCCCGCCCCCGACGCCTGGATGCGCCGCATGCGGCAGCTCACCGCCGACCGCGCGATCCCGCTCATCGCCGACGAGGTCCAGACGGGCGTCGGCCGCACCGGCGCCTTCTGGGCGGTGGAGCACAGCGGGGTCACCCCCGACGTCATGGTCCTCTCCAAGGCCATCGGCGGCAGCCTGCCCCTGGCCGTCGTCGTCTACCGCGACGACCTCGACGTCTGGGAACCCGGCTCCCACGCCGGCACCTTCCGCGGCAACCAGCTCGCCATGGCCGCCGGCACGGCCACCCTCGCCTATGTGCGCGAGAACGACCTCGCCCACCGCGCGGCCACCCTGGGCTCCCGCCTCCTCGACCAACTCCGCAGCCTGGCCACGGACTTCCCCTGCATCGGTGACGTCCGCGGACGCGGCCTGATGATCGGCCTCGAACTGGTCGACCCGGCGGGGGAACGCGCGAGCATGACGGACACCCTCCACACGGACCCCACCTCGCCCCCTGCCCGAGGCCCGCACCCGGCGGCCCCCGCCCTCGCCGCCGCCCTCCAGCAGGAGTGCCTGCGCCGCGGCCTGATCGTCGAACTCGGCGGGCGCCACGCCAGCGTCGTCCGGCTGCTCCCGCCGCTGACGATCACCGACGAGCAGGCGGCGGCCGTACTCGACCGCCTGGCCGACGCGATGACTGCGGTGTCCCACGCCCACGCCGTCGGCGCCGTCCCCACGGATCACCCCCTCATCCGGCAGAGCCGGCCGGCCCCGGCCCCACCTCACGAGGAGCGACCTTGACCACCTCCCCACAGCCCGCGGTCCCCACCTCCCCACCGACTGCCTCCTTCCCGGCCCCGCGCCGCCAGGCCGAGACCATCCGCACCGAAGCATCGCTGCCCACCACCGCTCCTTCGACAAGCTCCCCAACCCCCGCATCGCCTCCGGCTTCGACACTCACGTCGAACGACCTCCTCGACCACCCCGACCCGCACACGGCCGCCCAGGCCGCGGCCGTCGAGAACCTGCTGCGCTGCTGGGTCCGCGAGACGGACCTCCCCGCACCGGCCGACGGCACCCTGCGTATTCCGCTCCCCGCCAGCGGCACCGCCCTGCTCGCCCCCGTCCTTTACTGGTCCCCGACCGGCTGCCACCGCTTCGGCCTCCCGCGCCTCGCCGACGCCCCCGACCAGGCCCCACCCGTGGACGCGGTCACACTCGCGGCCCTGCTGTCCCGAGAGACCCCGGGCACCGAGCCCGCCCACAAGGCGCCCATCCAAGAGGCGCCCGACCTCGTCGCCCGCGTCGCCGACTCCGTCCGCCGCACCACCGCTTTCATCAGCGAGCGCCGGGAACACCCCGCCGACGGACCCGACCTCTTCCTCTCCGCCGAGCAGGCACTGGTCCTCGGCCACCCCCTGCACCCGACCCCGAAGAGCCGAGAGGGCCTCTCCGACGCCGAAGCGCGTCTCTACTCACCCGAGTCACATGGCTCCTTCCTCCTCCATTGGCTCGCTGTCGCTCCTTCCGTACTCGCCACCGACTCCGCATGGACGGCCCGGGGCCGTACGATCCCCGCCGTTCGGCTGACGGCGCGGCTGGCCGATGCCGCACTGCCGCTCCCCGACGGCTACGCGGCGCTGCCCGTGCACCCCTGGCAACTCCGCGAGGCCCGGCACCGGCCGGACGTCGCCGCCCTCCTCGACGCCGGCCTGCTCCGCGACCTCGGTGCCCACGGCTCACCCTGGCACCCCACCTCCTCGGTCCGGACCGTCCATCGCTCCGGCGCCCCGGCGATGCTCAAGCTGTCGCTGGGCCTGCGCATCACCAACTCCCGTCGTGAGAACCTCCGCAAGGAACTCCACCGCGGCGTCGAGGTGCACCGGCTGCTCCGCGCCGGCCTGGTCAGGCAGTGGCAGTCGGCCCATCCCGACTTCGACATCGTCCGTGACCCGGCCTGGCTCGCGATCGACGGTCCGGACGGCCTTCCGGTGCCGGGCCTGGACGTCGTCATCCGCCACAACCCGTTCGCTCCGACCGACGACGTCACCTGTGTCGCCGGACTCGTCGCACCCCGTCCGTACCCCGGGCCGGCTACGGACCGACCGCCTGTCCACAGTTCTCGGCTCGTCGCGCTCGTCGCACGCCTTGCGGAGAAGACCGGTCGTCCGCGCGCGGCGGTCGCCGCCGAGTGGTTCCTGCGGTACCTGGAGCAGGTCGTCCGCCCGGTGCTGTGGCTGGACGGCGAGGCCGGCGTCGCCCTTGAGGCGCACCAGCAGAACACGCTGCTTCTGCTGGACGCCGACGGCTGGCCGGCGGGCGGCCGCTACCGCGACAACCAGGGCTACTACTTCCGCGAATCCCGCCGTGCGGAACTCGACGCCCGGCTGCCCGGCATCGGAGAGCGCAGCGACACCTTCGTCTCCGACGAGGTGACCGACGAGCGCTTCGCCTACTACCTCGGCATCAACAACGTGCTCGGACTCATCGGCGCCTTCGGCTCCCAGCAGCTCGCCGATGAGCGCCTCCTGCTCGCCGCGTTCCGCCGCTTCCTCACGGACGTCGCCTCCGGCCCCGACCGGCTGCGCAGCTCTCTGCCCGCCCGACTGCTCGACTCACCCACACTGCGCTGCAAGGCCAATCTGCTGACCCGGCTGCACGGCCTGGACGAACTCGTCGGCCCGGTGGACACCCAGTCCGTCTACGTCACCATCACCAACCCCCTTCATCGTCTGCATTCCTGAACCGACCGCAGAACCGACCGCAATTCCTGAACCGACCGCCGCCCTGCCCCACCACCGCCGAGAGGAGCCCGGTCCGTGTCCGCGTCAGTCTCTTTTCCTGCCGGTGACTGGCGCTCGGCGGTCACGCCCGCAGGCGTGTTCCGTCTGGTGCCCGTGCGCATCGAGCGGGACCTCGCCTGCGTCGAGCGGTGGATGAACGACCCCGAGGTCGCGGAGTTCTGGGAACTGGCGGGGCCCAGGTCCGTGACCGAGCGGCATCTGCGTCGGCAGTTCGCCGACGGCGGGCACAGCGTTCCGTGCCTGGGCGTGTTGGCGGGCACGCCGATGAGTTACTGGGAGATCTACCGGGCGGACCTCGATCCGCTGGCCCGCCACTATCCGGCGCGGCCCCACGACATCGGGATCCATCTGCTCGTCGGCGCGAAGACCGACCGGGGACGAGGACTCGGCAGTCTGCTGCTCAGAGCCGTCGTCGATCTCGTACTGAACGAGTGGCTCGCATGTACTCGTGTCATCGCTGAACCAGACCTTCGCAACACTCCCTCCGTCGCCGCTTTCCTCAGTGCGGGCTTCCGGTTCTCCGCCGAGGTCGACCTTCCCGCCAAACGGGCCGCCCTCATGGTCAGGGACCGGAAGCTGTGTGATGTCTCGTGACGCTCCGAAATCGGACCGTCACAGATGGAACGCCTCGGGAATCGCATCGGTTCCCGTCGGCTCCTCCCTTTCCTCCGACTTCTCTTCCTCCGACTTCTCCGAACCCCGTTGCTCCCGAGCCACACCGCTCCCGAACCCCCCACCCCCATCCCCACCGCTCCCGAACCCGAGAACCCCTCACCTTGACTCCGCCACCAGCTCCCTCTGTCTCCTCTCCAGCCCCCTCTACCTCCCCGACCACCTGCGCGATCCCTCGATTGTCAGTGCCGAGCCGTAGGGTGGTCGCGCTATGACGAAGCCCTCTCTCCCCGAACTCCTGCACGCCGCCGTCGCCGCTGTCGGCGGGGCGGAGCGTCCCGGCCAGGTGGCCATGGCCGAAGCCGTCGCGGAGGCCATCGACGGCGGATCGCACCTGCTCGTCCAGGCCGGCACCGGCACCGGTAAGTCGCTGGGGTACCTCGTGCCCGCGCTCGCGCACGGAGAGAAGGTGGTGGTGGCGACGGCCACCCTGGCCCTCCAGCGCCAGCTCGTGGAGCGGGATCTGCCGCGTACGGTCGACGCGCTGCATCCGCTGCTGCGCCGCCGCCCGGAGTTCGCGATGCTCAAGGGCAGATCGAACTACCTCTGCCTGCACCGCCTGCACGAAGGTGTCCCGCAGGACGAGGAGGAGGGCCTCTTCGACCAGTTCGAGGCGGCCGCGCCCACCAGCAAGATGGGCCAGGACCTGCTGCGCCTGCGCGACTGGTCGGACGAGACCGAGACCGGCGACCGTGACGACCTCACGCCCGGTGTCTCGGACCGGGCCTGGGCCCAGGTGTCGGTGTCCTCGCGGGAATGCCTGGGCGCGTCGAAGTGCGCGTACGGCGCCGAGTGCTTCGCGGAGATGGCCCGCGAGCGCGCCAAGCTGGCGGAAGTCGTCGTCACCAACCACGCCCTGCTGGCCATCGACGCCATCGAGGGCGCCCCCGTCCTGCCCCAGCACGAGGTGCTGATCGTCGACGAGGCCCACGAGCTGGTCTCGCGGGTCACCGGCGTCGCCACCGGCGAACTCACGCCGGGCCAGGTCAACCGTGCGGTGCGCCGGGCCGCGAAACTCGTCAACGAGAAGGCCGCCGACCAGCTCCAGACCGCAGCGGAGGGATTCGAGCGGCTGATGGAGCTGGCGCTGCCCGGCCGTCTGGAGGAGATCCCGGAGGACCTCGGCTACGCGCTGATGGCGCTGCGGGACGCCGCCCGGACCGTGATCTCCGGGATCGGGGCGACCCGCGACAAGTCCGTGCAGGACGAGGACGCGGTCCGCAAGCAGGCGCTCGCCTCGGTGGAGTCCGTGCACGACGTGGCGGAGCGGATCGTCAACGGCTCGGAGTGGGACGTCGTCTGGTACGAGCGGCACGACCGCTTCGGCGCCTCCCTGCGGGTCGCCCCGATGTCCGTGTCGGGCCTGCTGCGGGAGAAGCTGTTCGCCGACCGTTCGGTCACCCTGGCCTCGGCGACCCTGAAGCTCGGCGGCGACTTCAACGGCGTCGGTGCCTCGATGGGGCTCGCCCCCGAGGGCACGGAGGGGGACGACCTGCCGCAGTGGAAGGGCATCGACGTCGGCTCGCCCTTCGACTACCGCAAGCAGGGCATCCTCTACGTGGCCAAGCATCTGGCGCGCCCCGCGCGCGACGGCGACCGCACCGACATGCTGGACGAGCTGACGGAGCTGATCCAGGCGGCCGGCGGCCGGACCCTCGGCCTCTTCTCCTCCATGCGGGCCGCCCAGCTCGCCGCCGAGGAGCTGCGCGGCCGTATCCCCGAGTTCCCGATCCTCCTCCAGGGCGAGGAGACCCTCGGTGAGCTGATCAAGAACTTCGCCGCGGACCCGGCGACGTGTCTGTTCGGCACGCTGTCCCTGTGGCAGGGCGTGGACGTCCCGGGGGCCAGTTGCCAGCTCGTCGTCATGGACAAGATCCCGTTCCCGCGTCCGGACGACCCGCTGATGAGCGCCCGCCAGAAGGCGGTGGAGGACGCGGGCGGCAATGGCTTCATGGCCGTCGCCGCCACACACGCGGCGCTGCTGATGGCGCAGGGCGCGGGCCGGCTCGTGCGCGCGTCGGGGGACCGGGGCGTGGTCGCCGTACTGGACCAGCGGTTGGCGACGGCCCGCTACGGGAGCTATCTGAAGGCGTCCCTGCCGGACTTCTGGTACACCACGGACCGGAACCAGGTGCGGAGGTCGCTCGCGGCGATCGACACGGCGGCCAAGCAGGCCGAGGCGGAGTGAAGCCGGTCGGGTGGCCCGTCCCGGCGTAGGTCCGGGCCACCCGCGCGTGGGTGGGGAGCCGTACAGAACGCCGGGACTTGGCGACCGGGTTTTGCGGACAGCGCAGGGCCCCGGAACCGGCGCAGGGATCCCGGGGCCCAGTCGAGGGGGCGGAGGAGGTGAGTCCGCCCGCCGGTCTCAGACGCGGCGCAGTACGGCCACCACCTTGCCGAGGATGGTCGCGTCGTCACCCGGGATGGGCTCGTAGGCGGCGTTGTGAGGGAGGAGCCAGACATGGCCGTCCTCGCGCTTGAAGCGCTTGACGGTGGCCTCGCCGTCCAGCATGGCGGCGACGATGTCGCCGTTCTCGGCGACGGGCTGGCGGCGGACGGTGACCCAGTCGCCGTCGCAGATCGCGGCCTCGATCATCGAGTCGCCGACGACCTTCAGCACGAACAGTTCGCCGTCACCGACGAGCTGGCGGGGGAGCGGGAAGACGTCCTCGACGGACTCCTCCGCGAGGATCGGCCCGCCGGCTGCGATCCGGCCGACCAGCGGGACGTACGAGGCGGCGGGCTTGCCCGCGGTGTCCGTGGGCTGGACGCTGGCCGCCTGGTCGGAGCCGCGCACCTCGTACGCGCGCGGGCGGTGCGGGTCGCGGCGCAGGAAGCCCTTGCGCTCCAGGGCCATGAGCTGGTGCGCGACCGAGGAGGTGCTGGACAGGCCGACCGCCTGGCCGATCTCCCGCATGGACGGCGGGTAGCCGCGCCGCTGGACCGAGTCCCTGATGACCTCGATCACCCGGCGCTGGCGGTCGGTGAGCCCCGAGCTGTCCGCCCGGATGCCTGGAGGTCGGCCCGGCAGGGAGCGCTTGTGCCCCTCCGGGTTCACGGATTCGTTCATCGCATGCACCGGCTCGAGTCGGCCCTGGGAGCGGTCCTGGGCGGTGATGGTGGCACTGTCTGCGGTGGTGGTCACGTCGGCCCCTCTCGATTGTCTCCCTGCTGGACAACGGTAGTTGCTTTCGAAAGGTTGCGCCAAACACACGTTCGAGTGAAAAAGCGTGGAGAGCGTGACTTGATCATGTTTCCGGGTGTATGGCTGACGCGGCGTCTCGCGGACAAAAGGGCCCTTTGTTGTAGCCTTCACCGCCGCCCCGCTTCCGCGCGGGAGCCGTGCCCCTCCGCGTGCGGCCCCACCGTATCGCCGTGAACCTCGCGTGAACACGGGTGTGCACGCGTGTGTGCGGTGTTCCGAGGGGCCGGCGCGGCGGCCGGAGCGTACGGTGCGTGACCGCGTGGACGCGACACGCGCGCAAGGGGTGCGTGCATGGGCCAATCCCTACATGTAGTGGTTGGATGGCAACAGCAGCCCAGAAGTTGTGTCCCCCGTGTCTTTGGACGCCCGCGGATCGCCTATGCTTGGGGCTGCTTCGAGGGGCCCATGAGGTCCGGCGAGGCCATCGAGTCTGCTGTGAGGAGGGTTGGGAGTTCATGCACTGCCCCTTCTGCAGGCACCCCGACAGCCGTGTCGTCGACAGCCGTACGACGGACGACGGCACGTCCATCCGCCGTCGCCGCCAGTGTCCGGACTGCTCCCGTCGTTTCACGACCGTGGAGACGTGTTCGCTCATGGTGGTGAAGCGGTCGGGAGTCACCGAGCCGTTCAGCCGCACCAAGGTCATCAACGGTGTGCGCAAGGCATGTCAGGGACGGCCTGTCACCGAGGACGCCCTCGCCCAGCTCGGCCAGCGGGTCGAGGAGGCGGTGCGGGCCACAGGGAGCGCCGAGTTGACCACCCACGACGTGGGCCTGGCCATACTCGGGCCGTTGCAGGAGCTGGACCTCGTCGCCTACCTGAGGTTCGCCTCCGTGTACCGGGCCTTCGACTCGCTGGAGGACTTCGAGTCCGCCATCGCGGAACTCAGGGAACAGACGGGACGCTCCGCCGCGGACGATGACGACCGTGAGCACGCGGGAGGCGCCGCGGGCGCTGTCGCGGGGAGCCGGGAAGACGACGGCGGAAGCGGGGCCGTCGAGGTCCCCGTGCCCGCCCACGCCGCCGACTGACCGACAGGCCGGAACCGGACCAGGGTGTCCGGGGCCGGCCCGGGAACGGCGGAACCAGACCTGTTGCGGGCGGTAGCGCGTGGGCGCCCGCAGCACACGACAGAACAACGTGTCACGGGAACAGCGTGGCATTTCAGGGCGTTTTCGCCCGTAGAGGGAGGCGGCATGACAGAGACGGCGAGCGGTCCGGCACGAGGGTCCCGAGCGAAGGGCACCAAGGCCACCAAGGGACTGCGTATCGAGCGCATCCACACCACCCCCGGCGTGCATCCGTACGACGAGGTCGCCTGGGAGCGCCGTGACGTCGTCATGACCAACTGGCGCGACGGCTCGGTCAACTTCGAGCAGCGTGGCGTCGAGTTCCCCGACTTCTGGTCGGTGAACGCGGTCAACATCGTCACCAGCAAGTACTTCCGGGGCGCCGTCGGCACCCCGCAGCGCGAGGTGAGCCTCAAGCAGCTCATCGACCGGATCGTGAAGACCTACCGGAAGGCCGGCGAGGACCACAAGTACTTCTCCTCGCCCGCCGACGCCGAGATCTTCGAGCACGAGCTGGCGTACGCCCTCCTGCACCAGATCTTCAGCTTCAACAGCCCCGTCTGGTTCAACGTCGGCACCCCGCAGCCCCAGCAGGTCTCCGCCTGCTTCATCCTGGCCGTCGACGACTCCATGGAGTCGATCCTCGACTGGTACAAGGAAGAGGGCATGATCTTCAAGGGCGGCTCCGGCGCCGGCCTGAACCTCTCCCGCATCCGCTCCTCCAAGGAGCTGCTGTCCTCCGGCGGCAACGCCTCCGGCCCGGTCTCCTTCATGCGCGGTGCCGACGCCTCCGCCGGCACCATCAAGTCCGGTGGCGCCACCCGCCGCGCGGCCAAGATGGTCGTCCTCGACGTCGACCACCCGGACATCGAGGACTTCATCCAGACCAAGGTCAGCGAGGAGGAGAAGATCCGCGTCCTGCGCGACGCGGGCTTCGACATGGACCTGGGCGGCGACGACATCACGTCCGTCCAGTACCAGAACGCCAACAACTCGGTCCGCGTGAACGACGAGTTCATGCAGGCCGTGGAGCAGGGCGGCCAGTTCGGCCTGCGCGCGCGGATGACCGGCGAGGTGATCGAGAAGGTCGACGCCAAGGCGCTCTTCCGCAAGATCGCCGAGGCCGCCTGGGCCTGCGCCGACCCCGGCATCCAGTACGACGGTGTCATCAACAACTGGCACACCTGCCCCGAGTCCGGCCGGATCACCGCGTCGAACCCGTGCAGCGAGTACATGCACCTGGACAACACGTCCTGCAACCTCGCCTCGCTGAACCTGATGAAGTTCCTCAAGGACGACGGCCAGGGCACCCAGTCCTTCCAGACCGAGCGCTTCCAGCAGGTCGTCGAGCTGGTCATCACCGCGATGGACATCTCCATCTGCTTCGCCGACTTCCCGACCCAGAAGATCGGCGAGAACACGCGCGCGTTCCGCCAGCTCGGCATCGGCTACGCCAACCTCGGCGCCCTGCTGATGGCCACCGGACACGCCTACGACTCCGACGGCGGCCGCGCACTGGCCGGTGCCATCACCTCCCTGATGACCGGCACCGCCTACCGCCGCTCCGCCGAACTGGCCGCGGTCGTCGGCCCGTACGACGGCTACGCCCGCAACGCCGACGCCCACAAGCGCGTCATGAAGCAGCACTCCGACGCCAACGCCGTCGCCGTCCAGGCCGACGACCTGGACTCCCCGGTCTGGGCCGCCGCCACGGAGGCCTGGCAGGACGTGCTGCGCCTCGGCGAGAAGAACGGCTTCCGCAACTCCCAGGCGTCCGTGCTCGCCCCGACCGGCACCATCGGCCTCGCGATGTCCTGCGACACCACCGGTGTCGAGCCCGACCTCGCGCTGGTCAAGTTCAAGAAGCTGGTCGGCGGCGGCTCGATGCAGATCGTCAACGGCACCGTCCCGCAGGCCCTGCGCCGCCTGGGCTACCAGGAGGAGCAGATCGAGGCGATCGTCGCCCACATCGCCGACCACGGCAATGTGATCGACGCCCCGGGTCTGAAGCAGGAGCACTACGAGGTGTTCGACTGCGCCATGGGCGAGCGCGCCATCTCCCCGATGGGCCACGTCCGCATGATGGCCGCGATCCAGCCCTGGATCTCCGGCGCCATCTCCAAGACGGTCAACATGCCGGAGACGGCGACCGTCGAGGAGGTCGAGGAGATCTACTTCGAGGCGTGGAAGCTGGGCGTCAAGGCGCTCGCGATCTACCGCGACAACTGCAAGGTCGGCCAGCCCCTCTCCGCGAAGACCAAGGAGAAGGAGAAGGCCGAGATCACCGAGAAGGCCGAGGACACGATCCGCACCGCGGTCGAGAAGGTGGTCGAGTACCGCCCGGTCCGCAAGCGTCTCCCCAAGGGCCGTCCCGGCATCACCACGTCCTTCACCGTCGGTGGCGCCGAGGGCTACATGACCGCCAACTCCTACCCGGACGACGGTCTCGGCGAGGTCTTCCTGAAGATGTCGAAGCAGGGCTCGACCCTCGCGGGCATGATGGACGCGTTCTCCATCGCCGTCTCCGTCGGCCTGCAGTACGGCGTCCCGCTGGAGACGTACGTCTCGAAGTTCACCAACATGCGCTTCGAGCCGGCCGGTATGACGGACGACCCGGACGTGCGGATGGCGCAGTCGATCGTCGACTACATCTTCCGCCGCCTGGCGCTCGACTTCCTGCCCTTCGAGACCCGCTCCGCGCTCGGCATCCACTCCGCCGAGGAGCGTCAGCGTCACCTGGAGACCGGTTCGTACGAGCCGAACGACGAGGACGTCGACGTCGAGGGCCTGGCCCAGTCCGCCCCGCGGCAGACGGACCTGAAGGCTGTCGTCACCCCCAAGGCCGACATCGAGGTGGCGGCGCCCGCCCCGAAGCAGGCCCACACCAGCGCCGAACTGGTGGAGATGCAGCTCGGCATCCAGGCCGACGCCCCGCTGTGCTTCTCCTGCGGCACGAAGATGCAGCGCGCCGGTTCCTGCTACATCTGCGAGGGCTGCGGCTCGACCAGCGGTTGCAGCTAGTCTCGGGCGCCGCTGAGGCGTGAACGATCCGTCAAAGGCGGTGGAGCCGGTCTCGGTTCCACCGCCTTCGGCGTGTACGGCGGCCTGTGCGAGGCGTCTGACCTCAGGGCATCAGGACGACCGGCGTACCTGGCCCATCACCCGGGTGAACGTCGCCGGGTCGTCCTCGAAGCCCTGGACGCCCGAGGTGAACGTCCAGCCGTCGCTCTCGCGCACGAACTCCGCGACCGTCGCGGCCGTGGCGCCCAGGACGTCGCCGAAGTCGCCCTCGGCCAGGACGGTGTAGCCCTCCCGTATCCGGTAGGCCGGGTTGGCCACGTTCACGAACGTCCGGTCCTCGCGGTGCTGCTGGATGACCACACCGAGCACCACACGCGTGTACCGCGCGTTCAGCCGGTCCAGCTCCAGCGTCATGACCTCGTCCCAGCCGAAGCCTTTGCCGTCCTTGCTGTCACGGTTGAGGATGATGGTGCCGTCGGGGGATCGGCTGTCGAAGTGCACCACATAGGCGGGCGCGCCGTGCGGATCGTCCGCCAGGTAGGTCGCGGCAACGATGTCCAGGTCCGTGTCGGACTGCCCAGTGGGACTCGGGTCCCACTTCAGCGCCATCTCGACTTTGCGGATCCCCTTGTTGAGGCCGTTCACCGGACTCTCCTCCCCGTGTCCCCGACTGCCGTCGTCCGAACTGCTGCCTCGTCAGGGCAGGTTGTCCATCCTGCCACGTGGGTCCGACAGTCGGCATGACCGCACTGGGCCAGAGAGTGACCGACGCCACGCCGCGTGGCCTTCTGGCCTTACGATGGCGCGGTGCTGGTCAAGTGGATTCGCTGCACCGTGGTGGACCGCCGCGGTTTCGAGCGGGGGCAGCGGAAGTGGGCGGGGCTTCTGGGGGAGCCGGGGTTTCGGGGACAGGGCGGGGGCTGGAGCAGGGGACGGCCCTCGGTGGCCCATGTCTTCGCCTTCTGGGAGAGCCGCGCCTTCTACGACTCGTTCATGGCCCGTTCCCATGACCGGCTGGCCCAGACCCAGGCAGGCACTTTCAAGGACGCCCAGGTCCGGCTCTTCGACTACCGCTTCGACGTGAAGACGGGGTTCGAGCCCCGCTTCACCGACTCCGACCTGCTGCGGGTCGCCCTGTGCCGGGTCCACGAGGAGCGCGCCGAGCACTTCACCCTGATGCAGGAGAAGGTCTGGAACCCCGCCATGGCCGGCTCGCCCGGCATGATCCGCGGGATGTTCGGCGAGGCGCCGGGGCACGAGTTCCTGGTCCTGTCGATGTGGCGCTCCGAGGCCGAGCACGGAAAGTACCGCACCGAACGCGTGGAGCGGCTGGCGCTGCGCGCCCAGACCGAGGCGGACATAGCCGCCCTGACCGGGGACATCGTCGAGCTGGAGTCGACCTGGACGGTGTGAGATCCCGGACCCGAGAGTCCGAGGGTCCGCAACCCGTACACCCGTGTGATTTCCGGTGCGGAATCCGTGTGACCTACGCCGTATGGTGCCAGGACGAGTATTCGATCTGCCGCCACCCGATCTAGGGTCTTGGCATGGCACGACCACGGCGCATCGTCCTTGTCCGGCACGGGGAGTCAACGGGCAATGTTGATGACACCGTCTACGAGCGTGAACCCGACCACGCACTAGCCCTCACCGACCGCGGGCGGCAACAGGCCGAGGAGACCGGCAGAAGGCTCAGGGAAGTGCTCGGCCGCGAGCGCGTCAGCGTGTACGTCTCACCGTATCGGCGCACCCACGAGACCCTGCGGGCCTTCCACCTCGACAGCGACCTCATACGCGTACGCGAGGAGCCCAGGCTGCGCGAGCAGGACTGGGGGAACTGGCAGGACCGCGACGACGTACGGCTTCAGAAGGCGTACCGGGACGCCTACGGGCACTTCTTCTACCGCTTCGCCCAGGGCGAGAGCGGAGCCGACGTCTACGACCGGGTCGGCGGCTTCCTGGAGAGCCTCTTCCGCAGCTTCGAGGCCCCCGACCACCCCCCGAACGTGCTCATCGTGACCCACGGCCTCGCCATGCGCCTCTTCTGCATGCGCTGGTTCCACTGGACGGTCGCCGAGTTCGAGTCGCTGTCGAACCCCGGGAACGCCGAGATGCGGATGCTCGTTCTTGGAGACGACGGTAAGTACACACTTGACCGGCCCTTCGACCGCTGGCGAGATCCGGAACCGTACGGGATCACCGGATAGAGTGGCAGAGCGATGACCGCTGACTCCTCTCCCGACGGGCGCCTGGAGCGCGCCCTCGCCAGCCTGCGCGGACTCTCGGTGGGTGACGCACTGGGCTCGCAGTTCTTCGTCCCGGTGAACTACCCGCTGCTGAAGCGCCGCGAGCTGCCCCCCGGTCCCTGGCAGTGGACCGACGACACCGAGATGGCCTGCTCCGTGGTGGCAGTCCTCGCCGCCCACCACCGCATCGACCAGGACGCCCTCGCGCACGCCTTCGCGGACCACCACGACTTCGACCGCGGCTACGGCCCCGCCGTCAACCGACTGCTCCGGCTGGTCAGGGAGGGCGCCGACTGGCGCGAACTCTCGACCGCCCTCTTCAACGGCCAGGGCTCCTGGGGCAACGGCGCCGCGATGCGGATCGCCCCCCTCGGCGCCTGGTACGCGGACGACCCCGAGCAGGCCACCCACCAGGCGGAGATCTCCTCGTACCCCACGCACCAGCACCGGGAGGCCGTCGTCGGGGCCATGGCCGTCGCCGCGGCCGCCGCCCTCGCCGGGGCGCCGGGAGGACCGCCGAGTGCCGGCGCCCTGCTCGACGGCGTGATCGCGCTCATCCCGAAGAGCGCCGTCGGCGCCGGCCTGCGACGGGCCAGGGACATGCTCGACTACGGCGACGCGGCCACCGTCGCCGCCGTGCTGGGCTGCGGACGGCGCACCTCGGCCCATGACACCGTGCCCTTCGCCCTCTGGTCGGCGGCTCGCGCCCTCGGCGACTTCGAGGGCGCCTTCTGGACGACCGCCCAGGTGGGCGGCGACGTGGACACGACCTGCGCCATCGTGGGCGGCGTCCTGGCCGCGGGGAAGGCCGGTGCTCCACCCGCCGCCTGGGCGGACCATGTCGAGGCCCTGCCCGAGTGGGTGCGAGGCACTGAGTGACGGCGCTCGGCGCCACTCCCTCGATGATTCGCAGGCGTGATCTTGTGTGGGATGCGCTGCCGGGCCCGTCGTTCGCGTGTAGCTGTCTGTGATGGCCAATTGGTCGGTCAGGGGCGGGTGGTGAGGGCAGAGAACGCCTCCGCCTCTGCCGCCGTTCGGGTCGTGTCGGCGCATGCGCTGAGCGTGTGCATCGGCGAATGAGATCGGCACGGTTCCGGTCGATCCGAGGACGATTTCGGTGCGGTCGGGCTGTCTAGGGGGCCGGGGTGTCGCGAGGGGATCCGGGCGGCGTACGCTAAGGGCGCCATGCCGTACGAACCCCCTACTCACACCGTCGAGCGCTCCCTTCGCGCCACGACCGGAGCGAAGGTCATCGCCGGTGTCGACGAGGTCGGCCGCGGAGCGTGGGCCGGACCCGTCACCGTCTGCGCGGCGATCACCGGACTGCGCAGGCCGCCCGTCGGCCTGACCGACTCCAAGCTCCTCACCGTCAAGCGACGCAACGAACTCGACGAGATACTGCGGAAATGGGTGAGTTCCTACGCCCTGGGGCATGCCTCTCCCGAGGAGATCGACGGACTGGGCATGACGGCCGCGCTGCGGCTCGCCGCAGGGCGGGCACTGGACGCGCTGCCGATCCGCCCCGACGCGGTGATCCTCGACGGGAAGCACGACTACCTCGGCGCCCCGTGGAAGGTCCGTACGGTCATCAAGGGCGACCGCTCGTGCGTGGCGGTGGCGGCGGCCTCGGTGATCGCGAAGGTTCAGCGCGACAAAATGATGGCCGAACTGGGTATCGACCATGCAGACTTCGGTTTTGCGGACAATGCCGGGTATCCCTCACCTGTGCACAAGGCCGCACTGGAGGTACGGGGCCCCACTCCGTTCCACCGGTTGTCGTGGGCGTATCTTGATGCGCTGCCCCAGTGGCGGCATCTCAAGAAGGCCCGTAGCTGGGCGGAGGGAAGCGTTCCGGAGATCGAGGGCCAGCTGGGTTTCGACTTCTGACCATTCCGCTCGCACTGATGTGCCACCTGCTGGCGCGAGCCGCACCAGCGTTTGATAAAAAACAGCTCATGCCTCTCATTCCCGAGGAGCCTCAGATTCACGAGAGTGCCCAGGGTCCCCGCGCCACTCCGGCCAGTGGCCGCACAGCGCCGACCCCTCGCCCCGTACCCGGTCCCCGTCCTGCGGCGCCGTCGCGCCCCGGTCGTCCCGGACCTCTGCGGCCCACGCCGCCGGCGCAGCGCGCCCCGCGTGACGCCGCGCCCAAGCCCGGGCCCTCGGCCCCGGCCGCTCCCGCCGCCTCCGCGCCCGCCACGGCGGTTCCCCAGATCCAGCTGATCCCCGCCTCGGCCGACGGCGCCCTGGACGCCGCCGAGGAGGCAGTGGACCTGCTGCTCGACTCGGGTCGCGCTCCGGGGGAGGTGCTGGTCCTCACCACGGGCGAGCAGCACCCCTGGGCCGCCCACGAGCTGACCTTCGGCGAGGCGTCCTACTGGGCGCAGCACGACGCGGGAGACGACGTCTTCTACGCCGATGCCGCCGCCGTGGGCCGGGCGTCGGCGCGCCCGGTCGTCGTGGTCGCCGTCAACGGCGGCTCCGACACGGCCGCCGCCACCGCTCTGCCTCTGGCTCGTGCTCGGGCCGGCGCCCTGCTGATCGTCTGCGGAGACCCGCAGCGGATCAACGCGGCGCTGGGCGCGGGCGTCTGAGCCGGTTCCGGTAGACCGGGGACATCGGAGCCGGGGAGGCGTCGTCGCGGCGGCACCTCCACGGTTTTGCTCCACGCGTCGCTTCTACGCGCGCGGATGACGGCGTCCCGGCGCGCTTCGGTGCGGCCGGGGCCTGATCGAGGTCCGGAGCCGACGCTCTGCTGCCGTCCGGCAGGCGTCGGGTGTCGTCGGCCGATCGCCGGGCCTGCGGGCCCGGCGTCTGTGGCCCGCCTCGGGCGGCTCACTGGATGAACGTCCGCCCGTCCCCGATGGTTCCCGACCCGCAGGCTCACGTCGTGCGTGATGCGTCGTGCGCTGCACGGCGGCCGGGCAGGGGAGTGTCATCGGTCGTGCCTGGTGCCCTCGGGCGGCTCTCCCTTCCGCGTCCGGGTACGTCAGGGAGCAGTACGGGTCGGACCGGCGTCCGGCTCAGCGAGCGGCGGCGCGGCGGAGTACCTCCGACGCGGCACCGCCGGTCCGGGGCAGCGGCGGCGGCGCCTCGAACAGGCCGAACGGCTCCGCCGCGGACTCCGAGTTGGGGCGCCGTCCTCCGCGACCCTCACCGAGGACCTGCCAGCCGTCCCGCGTCAGCGTGATGTACGCCCCGCAGCGCAGCCCGTGAAGCGTGCAGGCGTCCCGCAGCCCCCACATCCACGCGCCGTCCTCCTCCGTCCAACGCGCCTCGCCGTCACGGCAGTACATCAGCACGGCGGTGCGCACCGGGGTGCGGCGCCGCAGGTCGTGCGGAATGATCCGGCGCAGTTGGGCGAGCAGCGCGTTGCGGAACATCCAGCCGTCGGCCGGTGCCTGACGCCGGGTGAACGAGGCGCTGGCACAGACCCGTTCGTCCGGATCGAGGACGGCCACGACGGCGGTGGCCGGCCTGGGCACGTGCCGTGCGTGCAGACCGCTGACCACTTCCCGCGGGTTGCGCAGCAGAGGGATGCCGGCCGCGGCCCATTCGGCGGGCTCGAGCAGGCGGTTGGCGGAGGCGGCGGACGTGGACGACAGCGATGCTGCCGAGGACGGAGCGAATCCGAGGGTCACGATCCTCCCTTCGGCTACGGCCCACACTGCGGGCGGGTCGGATTCGGGGGAGCGCACGCCACAGAGAGCCCTTCCGGAACTACGGGCGGGATCCGTGCGGGGAGCGGAATTCAATTCTTCCTGTCGAACTGGGATGCGGCAACGAGCAATTGGGGCCACCGACCGTTATATGGAGGTCCGGGTCATATATCCCTACCCGGTGATGCGTAGTTCGACGCGTGGGCCGCCGCCTGTCCCGCTCATGCGGAGGCAGGCGGACTCAGCCGTGTCACAGGGGTGCGGGGAGGGGCGCGGCGGCGGCCACGCGCTGTGATCATCCCTGCACAGCGAGGACGAGAGGCAACACCCCCTGCGCTCCCGCGCGTCGGAGCAGTCGGGCGGCGACCGCGAGGGTCCAGCCCGTCTCCACGTAGTCGTCCACGAGCAGTACGGGCCCTTGCGTGTCCGCGAGGGCGACGGCCAGCTCCTGCGGCACCTCCAGCATGCCGTCCAGTGCCTTGAGGCGCTGAGCGCTGTTGCTCCGGGTGACCGGTGAGGCGTCACCGCTGTACTCGACCGTGCCCAGCAGCGGCAGGCGGCCGACCTCCGCGATGCGTGCGCCCAGTGAACGGATCAACTGCGGCCGGGTGCGCGACGCGAGGGTGACCACACCGACCGGGCGCGGCTGTGCGTCGGGCTCCCCGGAGGCCCAACCGCCCGGCCCTTTCGCCCAATCGGCCAACACGGTCACGACGGCCCGCGCCACATCGTCCGGAACTGATCCGTCCGGAGCCTGCGCGGTGAGCATCGGACGGAGCCGGTTGCCCCAGCCGATGTCCGAAAGGCGCCCCAAGGCCCTTCCGGTGGCCGCCTGTTCGCCCGCCGAGATCCGTCCCTTGAGGTCCATGCCGATCGCGGGGAGACCGGTCGGCCACATCCGGCGGGGCTCCACCTCGACACCCGCGCGGCCCAGATCGACCCGCGCGGCGTCCAGCGCCGCCGAGGACGTATCGGCGGCGTAGCGGGCTCCCGCGCAGTTGTCGCAGCGTCCGCAGGGCCTCGCGCCCTCGTCGTCGAGCTGGCGCTGGAGGAACTCCATCCGGCACTCCGTCGTCGACGCGTACTGCCGCATCGCCTCCTGCTCGGCCTTGCGCTGGCGCGCCACCCAGTCGTACCGCTCGGTCTCGTAGGTCCACGGCCGGCCGGTGGCGATCCAGCCGCCCTTCACTCGCTTGACCGCCCCGTCCACGTCGAGCACCTTGAGCATGGTCTCCAGACGGGAGCGGCGCAGCTCCACCAAGGGCTCCAGGGCGGGCAGCGACATCGGCTTCTCCGCGCGGGCGAGGACGTCCAGCGTGCGGCGCACGAGGTCCTCCGGGGGGAACGCGAGCGACGCGAAGTACTCCCAGATCGCTTCGTCCTCCCTGCCCGGCAGCAGGAGCACCTCGGCGTGCTCGACACCGCGGCCCGCCCGGCCCACCTGCTGGTAGTAGGCGATGGGGGAGGAGGGCGAGCCGAGGTGCACGACGAAGCCCAGGTCGGGCTTGTCGAACCCCATGCCGAGCGCCGAGGTCGCGACCAGCGCCTTGACCTTGTTGGCCAGCAGATCCTCCTCGGCCTGCTGCCGCTCGGCGTTCTCCGTACGGCCCGTGTAGGAGGCGACCAGGTGTCCGCGCTGCCGGAGGAAGGCGGTGACCTCCTCGGCGGCGGCCACCGTGAGCGTGTAGATGATCCCGGAGCCCGGCAGCTCGTCCAGGTGGTCGGCGAGCCACGCCATGCGGTGCGCGGCGTCCGGCAGCCGGAGCACGTTCAGGCTGAGGCTCTCCCGGTTCAGCGGGCCGCGCAGCACCAGCGCGTCCGACGAACCGCCCGTGCCCAGTTGCTCGGCCACGTCGGCCGTCACGCGCGCGTTCGCCGTCGCCGTCGTGGCGAGCACCGGAACGCCCGTCGGGAGGTCGGTGAGCATGGTCCGCAGCCGACGGTAGTCCGGGCGGAAGTCATGGCCCCAGTCGGAGATGCAGTGGGCTTCGTCGACCACCAGCAGCCCGGTCGCGGCGGCCAGCGCGGGCAGCACCTGATCGCGGAAATCAGGGTTGTTGAGCCGCTCGGGACTCACCAGCAGGACGTCGACCTCACCCGCCGCGATCTCACCCTGCACGGTCTCCCACTCCTCGGTGTTGGAGGAGTTGATCGTCCGTGCGTGAATACCGGCCCGGGCCGCCGCCTCGACCTGGTTGCGCATCAGGGCGAGAAGCGGTGAGACGATCACGGTGGGCCCGGCGCCTCTGGCCCGGAGGAGCGAGGTCGCCACGAAGTAGACCGCGGACTTGCCCCACCCGGTGCGCTGGACGACCAGGGCCCGGCGCCGGTCGGCGACCAGCGCCTCGATGGCCCGCCACTGGTCCTCACGCAGCCGGGCGCCGCCGGTGGCGTCGCCGACGAGCCGGGCGAGGACGGTGTCGGCGTCCGCCCGGAGATCCGCGTTGTTCGTGTGCTCCATGCCTCCATACAACAGGACGGCACTGACAATCCGGTCGCGATCGCCGCCCGCCCCCGACTGTTGTCGTGGCCCTGATCGGACTTATCCACAGGCCAAGCGGAACTTTGCGATCCGCGAGATCGTCAGCGCATGACGAATCACAGCGAAACGACTGGATCCCCCGAAAACGGCGACATCACCGGCGGTGGTGGTCCGGCGGGGCAGGCGGAGCGAGAAGAGTGGGAGCAGTGGAACGAGGGAGAGGAGTGGGAGTCGTACGGGGGTGAGGCGGAGGTCGGTGCGCCACCCGTCGACGACGGCCCCTTGCCGTACATCAGTCACAGCCCGTACGACGCGAGGACTTCGTACGACAGCAGCCCGACCGTCCATCAAGTCACCCTGCGCACACCCGCCGAGCTGGCCGACGCGCTGCCGTACCTGCTCGGACACCGGCCGGAGGACAGCATCGTTCTGGTGACCCTGGACGACCGAGGCCGGAGGGGCAGGTTCGGCGGACGGGCCCGGCTCGGCATCCCCGCCAACCCGGACGACTGGCCCGACGTCGCGATGCAACTCGCGCGCGGACTCGTGAAGGGCCGCGAACGGCGAGGAGTGCGACCCGCCCAGATGGTCGTCTACCTCTGTCAGGAGCCGGGCCCGGGCGAGACGGGCCGGCAGGTCATGGAGCGGCTGCAACCGCTGGCCCACAAGCTGCGCCTGGCCTGCGGGGACCTCGAAGTCCCGGTGATCGAAGCGCTGTGCATCTCCGACGGCCGCTTCTGGTCGTACTGCTGCTCCAGGGAAGGCTGTTGTCCGGTCGAAGGCACCGCCATGGGTCTGCCCGGCACCTCCGTGCTGGCCGCGGCCGCCACCTACGCGGGGATCCAGGTCCGGGGCACACTGCGCGAGTTGCGGGCCAGGCTGCTGCCCTGGGAGGGCGGCGACGCACTGGAGCAGGAGGTCGCCCTGGACGCCGCGGGCATGGCGCTCGTCCCCAGGATTCTCGACGACGTGAGCCGCGCGGAGGTGGCCGAGGAGACGCTCGGTCTGGCCGGACGTCTCATCCGGCGGTTCGGTGAAGCGCCCGCGATTCCCGGCGTATTGCTCGCGGATCGCCGGGACGACGAACTGATCGGGTCCGACGAGGCCGCGACGCTCATCCTCGGCCTCCAGGACCGTGAGACGCGTGACCGTGCGGCCGAGTGGATGGAGGGCGACGAGGCCGCTCCGGCCCTGCGTCTGTGGCGGGCGTTGGCGCGCCGCTGTGTCGGACCGTACGGCGAACACGCGGCGGCACCCCTCACGCTGGCGGGCTGGGTCGCCTGGTCCAGCAGAGACGAACTGGAGGCCAGGGAAGCGCTGGCCATGGCCCTCGGCGCGGATCCCGAGTACCTCTTCGCCCGACTTCTCCACCAGGCCTGCAACGAGGGCCTCGACCCCGAGTCGGTACGACGCTGCCTGCGCTCTGCGCGGGAGCGGCGCGGGGCGCCGTCCGACAGGGATGGCCTGACCGGGGAGCGCGAACTCGCGCCGCCGAGTGGCCAGATGAGTGGTCAGGCGGACGACCAGGCGCGTGCGCAGGTACCGGAGCAGATGTCCGTACGGGTGCCTCGGCAGCGGAATGGCTGTGCGCCGGCGACGCTGACCGGCCGTCGGCGTCGACGTTCGGGCGTGGTCCGTCCTTCTTCGAGCACCACGCGCCCTGTCCCTCCGGGCCGGGGCGGCTCACGGCCTCGCACCGAGGTGAACCCCGCCGTGCGGAGCCGGGGCGACCGACCCGAAGGGGCAAGGCCCGACAGCGACGGCTCCAAGAAGGAGGTGTGAGCGACTGCGCGTGCCACACGGCCATTCGGTGGGCCTCGGTGATGAGAGGCGTGACCCGGGGGAGCCACGCCCGTTCACCTGAGTGGCGGTACGCCCGCGCGCGCCGTACCGCCACGCCGCACCCCGCCAGCCGGGCCTTCCCGCCGGCGACGACCCTGTCCCGAGGCGCACAGAGAGCGAAGAAGCCCTTATGCACCAGCCGACTCCGCCCTCCACCGCCGACGAACGCTCCATCCCCGGGGCACACACACCAACTGCCGGGGTGCCGGGGCCGTCTCTCAACACCACGGTGTCTCTGAGCGCCACGCGTCGCCCGGCGGCACCGGCACCGGCGCAGCGCTCCGCCGGTCTGCCGCCCGCCCACACGGCGATGATCTGCGTCGCCCTGCCGGGCCTGGCCGTCTCCACGGACCAAGGCCAACTCACCGGGCAGGGGCTGGAGGGGATCTACCGAGCGGGCCGACGCGTCCTGGCTCGCTGCCAGGTGCGGGTGGCCGGACGGGAACCACTGGTCGTCCAGGCCAGGATGACGTCCGCCGACCGGGCTCGTTTCATCGGCACCCTGCGCGTCACACCGCACGGCGGCCCGGACCCGGACGTCGTCATCGAGCGGACCCGGTCCGCGGACGGCACCGAGCGGATCACCTTGCGGAGTGCCGCCACCCGGCCCCTGCGGCTCCCGGTCGAGGTGGCCCTCGGCACGGACCTGGCCGACCTCGGGGCGATCGCGTCGGGCACCGTCGGTCCCGAACTGCCCGCCAGCGTCCACGACTCGGGCCTGCGCTGGTCCGGCGCCCACGGGGCGTCGTGCGTCACGGCCACTCCGCCGCCCGCCGACGCACTCGCCTCCGCGGGACTGCTGCGCTGGGACTTCGACGTACCTCCCGGCGGCAGCGTCTCCGTGGAGCTGAAGGCCCGCCTGGAGGGCGCGGGCCCCGTCCGGCCCGCCGGCCGGGCCGCCACGAGCCCCGTAGCTCCCGCGCGAGCGACGGGCGACGATCCACGCGTCGAGCCACTCCTCGCCACGAGCGTCGAGGATCTCCAGGCCCTGCTGGTGCGCGACCCGGCTCACCCGTCGGACACGCATCTCGCGGCGGGCGCGCCGTGGCGCTGCGGCCTGGCCCCCGCCGAGGCGCTCGCCGCAGCCCGGATGGCACTGCCGCTCGGCACTCGACTGGCCGCGGGAACACTGCGCGTCCTCGCCCGCAGCCAGATCACGGGGGAGGGACCGAGGACCGGCATGATCCCCGGCCCACGCCGGGACGCGGGCGCGCATCTGCCGCCGAGCTGCACGGGGACGGAGGCCACCCTGCTCTTCCCCGTCCTGCTGGCCGAGGCCCGCCGATGGGGCCTGCCCGAGCAGGACACGAAGGAGTTGCTTCCGGCGGCCGAGCGATGCCTGTCCTGGCTGCTCGCCACCGTCGGAGACCGCCCCTATCTGCGCGATCCGCAGCCGGGTGGACCGGTCCGCTGCGAGACGCAGGCCCACGCCCACCGCGCGGCACTGCTCGGAGCCGATCTTCTCGACGCGTACGGCAGACCGGGCGGCGGTCAGTTGCGGGAGTGGGCGTTGGCCCTGCGGGCCGCGTTCCGGCAGGACTTCTGGACCGACGATCCAGGTGGCGGCCGGCCCATGGCCGCTCTCACCTCGGACGGGCGGCCGGTGCCCCAGCTCTGCGCCACCACGGCCCACCTGCTCGACACCGGTCTGCTGGGCGGTGGCGAAATGGCCCCGGGACTGCTCGACAAGGTGCGCACCGGCCAACTGGTCCGCCTCCTCGCCAGCCCTGTCATGGACTCCGGCTGGGGACTGCGCGGCCTGGCTGCCGACGAAGCCGGCCACAACCCCTTCGGCCACCGCAACGGTGCCGTACGCGTGCACGAGACGGCGATCGCCGTGGCGGGCATGGCCGCCGCCGGTCACGAGAAGGAGGCCGGTGCGCTGCTGCGCGGCCTGCTGGCGGCGGCCGAGGCGTTCGACCACCGCCTCCCCGAGATGTATGCGGGGGAGCAGCGAGGCGAGGCAGGCGTTCCTCTGCCGCACCCGGCGGCCTGCCGGCCCGCCGCCACCGCCGCGGCCGCCGGGGTGCTGCTGCTGACCGTGCCGGCCGGTGTCCGGCCCGATGCCCCGGCCGGCACGGTCACCCTTCGCCCGCTGCCCAGCGCTCCCCTGGGCGAGATCGTCCTCACGGGCCTGCGCGTCGCAGGTGCCCCCTTCTCGGTCCGCGTCAGCCGGCTCGGACTCGCCATGGTCGAGGAGGCGTCCGACGGGCTGCAATTGGGAGCGTGACCAGGTCCGACCTCGTGTGATCTCAGACGGCGACCCCTGGCGGGAAGGAGCCGGGCAGAACGGTTCCAGCCCGGCCGAACCGGTGTCGATCGGCCATTGAAGCGTCCGGCGAAGGGAGTGTTTATCGTCAGGAAGACGACTATGATCGCCGCATGCCCTACGACCCGTCAGCCTTTCCGCCCTTCGCCGTCACCGTGGACCTGGTCGTGCTGACCGTGCGTCGTCATGCGCTGTGTGCGCTGGCGGTACGCAGGGGTGAGTCGCCCTTCCAGGGGCGGTGGGCGCTGCCCGGCGGCTTCGTACGGGAGGACGAGGACCTCTCCCAGGCCGCGGCGCGTGAACTGGCCGAGGAGACGGGACTGCGCGCCCACGATCCCGCCGCCCCGTCCCAGGACAACGGCGCTCACCTGGAACAACTCGCCACCTACGGCGACCCCAAGCGCGACCCCCGGATGCGTGTCGTCAGCGTCGCCCACCTCGCGCTCGCCCCGGACCTCCCCGCGCCACGGGCCGGCGGCGACGTCAGCAACGCGCGCTGGGCGCCGGTCGAGGAACTGCTTCAGCAGGGCGGGTACGGCCGTGACAGCGAACCCGTCGCCCCCCTGGCCTTCGATCACGCCCAGATCCTCGCGGACGGTGTGGAGCGCGCCCGCTCCAAGATCGAGTACTCGTCCCTGGCGACCGCGTTCTGCCCCTCCGAGTTCACGGTCGGCGAGCTGCGCCGCGTCTACGAAGCGGTGTGGGGCGTGGCGCTGGACCCGCGCAACTTCCATCGCAAGGTGACGGGGACCCCGGGCTTCCTGGTCCCGACCGGCGGCACCACCACACGTCAGGGCGGCCGGCCCGCCCAACTCTTCCGTGCCGGTGGCGCGACCCTCCTCAACCCGCCGATGCTGCGGCCCGAGGTGTGAGCCGGGGCCGCCGCGGCCGTTGAGGATCACGCCAGCCTCGTCGGCCGTGCGGTGACCGGGAAAATCGGACATAACGCGCTATCTTGCTTCGGGTGATCCAGGCCGTCGGACTGACCAGCAACCCCCGCAAGGCGCTTCCGCCCGCCGTCGACGACGTCTCCTTCGAGGCACGCGCGGGCCGCGTCACCGTACTGCTCGGCGCGCCCGGCGCGGGCAAGACCACGGTGCTGAGACTCATGCTCGAACTCCAACAGGGGCGCGGTCTCACCTACTTCAGAGGCCGCCCCCTGCACCGCATCGCCCACCCCTCCCGAGAAGTCGGCGTTCTCCTGGGCGACGTACCCGGACACCCGTCCCGCACCGTCCGCGGCCATCTGCGGATGCTGTGCGCGGCCACCGGAGTTCCGGTCAGACGAGCCGACGAAGTCCTGGAGGTCGTCGGCCTGGTCAGCCTCCGCGACGAACGCCTCGGCACCCTCTCCCGCGGCATGGACCGACGCCTCGGACTGGCCTGCGCCCTGCTCGCGGATCCGCACACGCTCGTTCTCGACGCCCCGGCGGACGGACTCTCGTCGCGCGAAAACCGTTGGCTGCACGGCATGCTGCGGGCCCACGCGGACCAGGGAGGCACGGTCCTGACGACCACCACCGACCCCAAGGAAGCCGCGCGCACGGCTGACCAGGTCGTCACCCTGAAGGAGGGCAGGCTCGTCGCGGACCAGGACGCCGCCGACTTCGCCCGCACCCGGCTGCGCCCCCGCGTGGCCGTCCGCAGCCCGCACGCCGCCCGCCTCGCCGCTCTGCTCACCAAGGAGGCCCGAACCGCGCACTGCTCCGTCGAGGTCGTCCAGGAGGACGGCAACCGGCTCTCGGTGTACGGCAGTACGTGCGCACACGTGGGAGAGGCGGCGTTCCGCCACGGCATCCTCATCCACCAACTTGCCGATGAGACAGGCGACATGGGGAGCAATGCCGTCGTGATGGCTGCCGTGGGCGTGGTGGGGGCGGGGGCTCGCGTCGAGGCATCCGCTACGGCGGACTGCACGGAGTCGGACACCGATACCGACACCGACGACTCGTTCGACAACCCTGCCGAAGCCGAAGCCGAAGCCGAAACTGAGGTCGGCTCTGAGGCCGAGGTTGAGCGCCCCGACACCACCCCGCCTCCCGCCCCCGCCCAGTCACCCCCTCTCCCCTCCCCCCGCGCCGCCGACGCCCTCTCCGCCCTCCCGCCCCCCATCTCCGTCCGCTCCGCCCCCAGCCCGCTCCGCCCACTTCGCTACGAACTCCGCCGTGCCGCGGGCATCAGCACGGGCTTCCTGACCGGGGCCGCCGTCCTGGTCGTGTCCGCCCTCACCGCCGTACTCCTCGCGCGCGTGGGGCACACCCCGCAGGCGCGGCTGCTGGCCGCGTGGCCCGCGCAGTTGCCGCTGCCGCCCGCGGCGCTCGGGGCGGGGCTGCTGGGAGCGCTGGCCTTCGGGGACGAGTTCCGTCACCCCGCGCTGGCCGCGGACCGCGGGACCGTGCCCCGGAGGCTGGGCATGCTCACCGCCAAGCTCGTCGTCGCCGCGTTCACCGCGCTGCTGCTGGCTTTCCTCACGATGGGCTGCAACGCCGAAGTGCTCTACCTGCTCTACGGTCGGGAGTTCGCGAAGGTTCCGGGGGACTGGCTTGCGTTGACCGCCAGTTGGTTCGGACTGGTCGTCGGCTGTGCGTGGGCCGGCGTCCTGGCCGCGGGTGTCTTCCGCTCCACCACGGCAGGACTGGCGGCGGGGCTCGCCGTACCGGTGGCCGTCGTACCCCTCGTACAGGCGGCCGCCGGGAACACATCAGTGCGGACTGCGGCGGGACTTTCGGTGCGCCTGCGCGAAGTGCTGTTGGTGCAGTGGCCCTTCGGCGGGGAGCGGTATCTGTCCGCCGCGGTGCGCCTCGTCGCTCAACCCGTGGGCTGGGCGCTGGCGTTGTCGCTGACCACGCTGCTCTGCGCGTATCTGTTCACGACCCTGCGCAGCAGGGTCCGATGACGACTGTCCGCAACCATATGGTCCGGGCATGTGCACAACTCCCCGGAGAAAGCCCATTTCTTTCCGATAAGGCGTCAATTGCGACGGGGTGAGCGATCACCCTTTCGTGTGCTTTTCACCAAAGACCTCAAGGGAGTTGGAGGCGACGCCGACAAAGGATCCGTGAGTACCCTTGCGCACACCATGATGACCGCCGCCCGCTCCGCCGACTCCGGTCTGGCCGGCCCGGGCGAACTCGACCGCTACCCCTTCGCCGACGCGCCCGCCGTCGACCGCGTCGGCGTTCCCGTCTGGGAAGGCGCGGATCCCGAGCTGGGCCGCGTGGGCCGGCGCACCGCGGGCAGCCGCGGTCGCGGGCTGCACGGCCAGCTCGTCCAACAGCTCGGACAGATGATCGTTTCGGGTGACCTGGGCGCCGACCGTCCGCTGGTGCCCGAGGAGATCGGCCAGCGTTTCGAGGTCTCCCGCACCGTCGTCCGCGAGTCGCTTCGCGTGCTGGAGGCCAAGGGCCTGGTCAGCGCCCGGCCGAACGTCGGCACGCGCGTGCGTCCCGTGAGCGACTGGAACCTTCTCGACCCGGACATCATCGAATGGCGCGCCTTCGGTCCGCAGCGGGACGATCAGCGACGTGAGCTGAGCGAGCTGCGCTGGACGATCGAACCGCTCGCCGCCCGTCTCGCCGCCGGGCACGGCCGGGACGATGTGCAGCAGCGGCTCGGTGACATGGTCGAGATCATGGGGCACGCGATGGCGCAGGGGGACGCGCTCACGTACTCCCGGGCCGACACCGAGTTCCACGCGCTGCTCATCCAGGTCTCGGGAAACCGCATGCTGGAACACCTCTCCGGGATCGTGTCGGCGGCCCTTCAGGTCTCCGGCGGTCCGGTCACCGGCTGCGACCGGCCGACCGAGGTGTCCCTGGCGCACCACGGCAGGATCGTGGACGCCCTGGCCGCGGCCGACGGCGGTGCGGCCGAGGCGGCGATGCGGCAGCTCCTCACCGTGCACCCCGAGGTGGAGCGCGTCGTACCGGCGCCGCGCGAGCACTGACCGCGCACCACTGGGCGGCACGGCCCGGGGGTGCCCTCCCCCTCCTGCGTCATCCCCGGCCGGCTTGCCCGCCCCCTTCGGACCCCGCGGAACCCGTCCCCGGGGCTGCGGGGTCCGGTGCGTGACAGGCGGGGGCGCCTGGCGGGCATGGGGCGCACGGCAGATGTGGGGCGTGCGACGCGCATGCGCCGGCGCACAACAATCAGGGGCTGATGACGTGCGAGGAAGGCCGCCGCGAGAGGCGCAGAACGCGCACGGGTGCCACAGGTGACCTTCTTTGTCATGGCCTGACCGCTTTTGATCGCTTACGGGGTGTGACTCGGGCCACGAAGATTGGGCGTAACGCTCATGGAAACAACGCGATGACCTAAGAGGTGACAGTCGAGGAGGGAATACGGACGCCGGTCACGGCGCTGTGAATCTTCCCGGCCCCCGCCCGCACCGTCGGCCCATCCCCAGGTCGGTGGTCGGCTCCTGTCCGTCGTGGACGGGGCCGGAAGCCGTTTTCCAACGTTCCGAGAGGTTGTTCGTGTCGGCCAGCACATCCCGTACGCTCCCGCCGGAGATCGCCGAGTCCGTCTCTGTCATGGCGCTCATTGAGCGGGGAAAGGCTGAGGGGCAGATCGCCGGCGACGATGTGCGTCGGGCCTTCGAAGCTGACCAGATTCCGGCCACTCAGTGGAAGAACGTACTGCGCAGCCTCAACCAGATCCTCGAGGAAGAGGGTGTGACGCTGATGGTCAGTGCCGCGGAGCCCAAGCGCACCCGAAAGAGCGTCGCAGCGAAGAGTCCGGCCAAGCGCACCGCCACCAAGACCGTGGCGGCGAAGACGGTGACCACGAGGAAGGCCACCGCCACCACCTCGGCCGCCCCGGTCGCCTCCGCTGCGGACGACGTCACAGACGAAGAGACCGCCCCCGCCAAGAAGGCGGCCGCCAAGAAGACGACGACCGCCAAGAAGGCGGCCGCGAAGAAGACCACCGCCCCCGCGAAGAAGACGGCGGCCAAGAAGACCGCCGCCAAGAAGGACGACGCCGAGCTGGTCGAGGAAGAAGTCCTCGAAGAGGCGGCCCCCAAGGGCGACGAGCCCGAGGGCACCGAGAACGCCGGCTTCGTCCTGTCCGACGAGGACGAGGACGACGCGCCGGCCCAGCAGGTCGCCGCCGCCGGCGCCACGGCCGACCCGGTCAAGGACTACCTCAAGCAGATCGGCAAGGTCCCGCTGCTCAACGCCGAGCAGGAGGTCGAGCTCGCCAAGCGCATCGAGGCCGGTCTGTTCGCCGAGGACAAGCTGGCCAACGCCGACAAGCTCGCCCCCAAGCTCAAGCGCGAGCTGGAGATCATCGCCGAGGACGGGCGCCGCGCCAAGAACCACCTCCTGGAGGCCAACCTCCGTCTGGTGGTCTCCCTGGCCAAGCGCTACACCGGCCGCGGCATGCTCTTCCTGGACCTCATCCAGGAGGGCAACCTCGGTCTGATCCGCGCGGTCGAGAAGTTCGACTACACCAAGGGCTACAAGTTCTCCACGTACGCCACCTGGTGGATCCGTCAGGCGATCACCCGCGCCATGGCCGACCAGGCCCGCACCATCCGTATCCCGGTGCACATGGTCGAGGTCATCAACAAGCTCGCGCGCGTGCAGCGCCAGATGCTCCAGGACCTGGGCCGCGAGCCCACCCCGGAGGAGCTGGCCAAGGAACTCGACATGACCCCCGAGAAGGTCATCGAGGTCCAGAAGTACGGCCGCGAGCCCATCTCCCTGCACACCCCGCTGGGCGAGGACGGCGACAGCGAGTTCGGTGACCTCATCGAGGACTCCGAGGCCGTCGTGCCCGCCGACGCGGTCAGCTTCACGCTCCTCCAGGAACAGCTCCACTCCGTCCTCGACACGCTCTCCGAGCGCGAGGCCGGCGTCGTCTCCATGCGGTTCGGTCTCACCGACGGTCAGCCCAAGACCCTCGACGAGATCGGCAAGGTGTACGGCGTCACGCGTGAGCGGATCCGCCAGATCGAGTCCAAGACCATGTCGAAGCTGCGCCACCCGTCGCGTTCGCAGGTGCTCCGCGACTACCTCGACTAGGTCACTGCCGTACGACCGCGTCACCGCCGTACGACGCCGAAGGCCCGGCTCCCCCCCAGGGGAGGCCGGGCCTTCGGCGTGAGCGCGCGGGTGCGGGGCGTCGCCGACTGGATCACTCTGGGTGTTCATCGATCACTTCAGGTGAGGAGCGTGCATGCGACGTCCCCTGGTCCGGGCGCTGGCCCGGCCGTTGATCCTCGCGGCCGCGGCGGCCGCCATACCGTTGCTGTCGGCCGCCCCGGCAGCCTCCGACGGCGTCGTCGTGGGCGGCTTTCCCGTCGATGTCGCGCACAGCCCGTGGACGGTCGCGTTGTCCAGCCGTGACCGGTTCGGAGGTACGCGATCGGGGCAGTTCTGCGGCGGGGTGGTGGTGGGTCCGACCACCGTGCTCACGGCCGCCCACTGCCTGAGCCTGGACGCCCTCGGGGCGCCGCCGGACCAGGTGCGTGACCTGAAGGTCATCGCGGAGCGCACGGATCTGTACACGGACCAGGGCCGGGAGATCCGCGTGAGCGGCACTTGGGTGAATCCCGGCTACGACAGTGCGAGCAACGCCGGCGACTTCGCCGTACTGACGCTTGCCGAATCTCTGCCGCGGACGGCGGCCATCGCGCTGGCCGCCGAGGGTGATCCCGCGTACGCGCCCGGTACCGAGGCCGTCGTCTACGGATGGGGGGACACCACCGGGTTCGGCGCCTACGCCCACAGTCTGCGGGCGGCCCAGGTGCATGTGCTGGACGACGAGCGCTGCGAGCGGGCCTATCCGGCCTCGGCCGACGGCACCTACCTGGCGTCGAGCATGGTGTGCGCCGGTGAGCCGCAGGGCGGCCGCGACGCCTGCCAGGGGGACAGCGGCGGACCGCTGGTCGCCCAGGGCCGGCTCATCGGCCTGGTGTCGTGGGGCAGCGGCTGCGGCCGCGCGGGGAGCCCAGGCGTCTATACGCGCGTCTCGGACGTCGTACGGGTACTCGGGCTCCGCGCCACACCTCCGGGCGCCCTCGCGGCCCCTTCAGGCGCCGCCACGATGCCCTGACGGGAGCCGGGTGCTTCTCCGTCCTGGGGCGGGGAGGTCGTTTCGCGGTAGAAAAACGGGCGGCGGCCCCTGTTTCCAGGGGCCGCCGCCACGCACCGGCCTGTGCCGGTTTTCGCTCGTCGTGGACGCGAGGGATCAGCGCTCTTCTTCGGAGGCGGATGCAGGAACGGTCGTCAGCCGCTCCGTCTCGTCCTGTATTTCAGCGGCGATCTTCTTGAGCTCCGGCTCGAACTTGCGGCCGTGGTGGGCGCAGAAGAGCAGTTCTCCGCCGCTGAGCAGGACGACGCGCACGTACGCCTGGGCGCCGCAGCGGTCGCAGCGGTCAGCGGCCGTCAGCGGGCTCGCGGGGGTCAGAACAGTAGTCACGTCGCCTCTTCTCTAGCTCGACGAGCTGTCGTACCAGGGTCAACATCCAACCAGCCCCAAAACGTTCCCGCTCGTGGCTTCTCCTCGAAAAAAATCTTCGAGGTGGCCGTCTGCTGCCGGTTTGGCGGCGAATGTGCCGTATTGCGTGTCTTTGTGTCTTACGGTTTCGCGCTGTCGGTCATGGTCCGGTCCTTCCGGCTGGGTTGCCGGTTTGTTCATGAGGACGTGCCCGGAGCCTAAATGGTTCATGCCTCGAAGGGAACGTGATATGTACTTCACCCCATTGAGGGATCGAACACGCATGCGACCCTGGACTAGGGTGAGTCTCACACGAGGGTGGCGTGACAACGGCTCTACCAGGCATCGGTACCCTCTTGGCGGCGAATGACGCCGTGCCCTTACCCAGAAGGGCCCCACCTGAAATTCAGCGAGGAGCGAACCGCGTGACCGCCGAAACGTCCGTGCCGTCCACAGCTCTGCTCGCAGGAGCAGACCGGGACGGTTCCAACTACACCGCGCGGCACCTGCTCGTCCTCGAGGGGCTCGAGGCCGTGCGGAAGCGTCCGGGCATGTACATCGGATCGACCGACAGCCGCGGTCTGATGCACTGCCTGTGGGAGATCATCGACAACTCGGTCGACGAGGCCCTCGGGGGCTACTGCGACCACATCGAGGTGATCCTGCACGACGACGCCTCGGTCGAGGTGCGGGACAACGGCCGGGGCATCCCGGTCGACGTCGAGCCCAAGACCGGACTCTCCGGTGTCGAGGTCGTGATGACCAAGCTGCACGCCGGCGGCAAGTTCGGCGGCGGCTCCTACGCCGCCTCCGGCGGTCTGCACGGCGTCGGCGCCTCCGTCGTGAACGCCCTGTCCGCCCGGCTCGACGTCGAGGTGGACCGCAGTGGCCACACGCACGCGATCAGCTTCCGCCGCGGTGTCCCCGGGGCCTTCGGCGCCGACGGACCCGACGCCAAGTTCGAATCCGGGAGCGGCCTGCGCAAGGCCAAGAAGATCGCCAGGGCCCGCACCGGCACGCGCGTGCGGTACTGGGCCGACCGGCAGATCTTCCTCAAGGACGCCAAGCTCTCGCTGGAGAACCTCCACCAGCGCGCCCGCCAGACTGCCTTCCTGGTGCCGGGCCTGACCATCGTCGTCCGCGACGAGTACGGCTTGGGCGACGGCGGCAGCAAGGGCGAGGAGTCGTTCCGCTTCGACGGCGGCATCAGCGAGTTCTGCGAGTACCTGGCCACCGACAAGGCTGTCTGCGACGTCCTCCGTTTCACCGGACAGGGCACCTTCCGGGAGACCGTCCCGGTCCTCGACGAGCACGGCCAGATGACCCCCACCCAGGTCACCCGGGAGCTCGAGGTCGATGTCGCGATGCGCTGGGGCACGGGGTACGACACGACCCTGAAGTCCTTCGTGAACATCATCGCCACCCCCAAGGGCGGCACCCACGTGGCCGGCTTCGAGACGGCCGTCGCCGGCACCATGAACGAGGTGCTGCGCGCCAAGAAGCTCCTGCGCGTCGCCGAGGACGACATCGTCAAGGACGACGCCCTGGAGGGCCTGACCGCCGTCGTCACCGTCCGGCTGGCCGAGCCGCAGTTCGAGGGCCAGACCAAGGAGGTCCTCGGCACCTCGGCGGCCCGCCGCATCGTGAACTCCGTGATCTCCAAGGAGCTCAAGGCGTTCCTGACGTCCACCAAGCGGGACGCCGCGGCCCAGGCGCGGGTCGTCATGGAGAAGGCGGTCGCCGCGGCACGCACACGTATCGCCGCCCGCCAGCACAAGGACGCGCAGCGTCGCAAGACGGCCCTGGAGTCCTCCTCCCTGCCCGCCAAGCTCGCCGACTGCCGCAGTGACGACGTCGACCGCAGTGAACTGTTCATCGTCGAGGGCGACTCCGCGCTCGGTACGGCGAAGCTCGCCCGGAACTCCGAGTTCCAGGCGCTGCTGCCGATCCGCGGCAAGATCCTCAACGTCCAGAAGTCGTCCGTCACCGACATGCTGAAGAACGCCGAGTGCGGGGCGATCATCCAGGTCATAGGGGCCGGCTCCGGGCGCACCTTCGACATCGACGCCGCCCGCTACGGCAAGATCATCATGATGACCGACGCCGATGTGGACGGCTCCCACATCCGGTGCCTGCTGCTGACCCTGTTCCAGCGCTACATGCGGCCCATGGTCGAGGCCGGCCGGGTGTTCGCCGCGGTGCCGCCGCTGCACCGCATCGAGCTGGTCCAGCCGAAGCGGGGTCAGGACAAGTACGTCTACACGTACTCGGACCGCGAGCTGCGCGACAAGCTCATGGAGTTCCAGACCAAGGGCGTCCGGTACAAGGACTCCATCCAGCGCTACAAGGGCCTCGGTGAGATGGACGCCGACCAGCTCGCCGAGACGACGATGGACCCGCGCCATCGCACCCTGCGACGGATCAACCTGTCCGACCTCGAAGCGGCCGAGCAGGTGTTCGATCTGCTCATGGGTAACGACGTGGCCCCTCGGAAGGAGTTCATCTCCAGTTCGGCGGCGACGCTGGACCGGTCGCGCATCGACGCGTAGCCGCTGCGCTCGGCCGTGAGAGGTGGGGCCTGGGCCGGACACGAGGTCTGTGCCCGGGCCGGGCCCGACGGCTGACCGGTGCCGGGGCGCACGAGCCCGGCTCTCCACCCGTGGGTGGAGGGAACAGGCCGGTCGAGTTCCACCCGTGATCCACCCTGGCTCCGATCTCCCGGCCTGCGGGATTCCGTAGCGTCGAAGGCGTCGGCAGCACTCGCTGTCGGCTTCCCCTTCCCGCTGACGGAGGCTGTGATGTCCGGGCTTGTCGACGTGCTGTTGATCGCGGCCGTGGCCGTGCTGGTGATCGTGCGGCAGTTCCGTGCGAGCCGTGTGGACACGGACCGGCGGTGGTGGGTCCTGCCCGGTGTCCTGGCCGTCGTGGCCCTGCGCGAGCCCGGTCTTCTCGACGCCCACCATCACCTCGCCTCGGCCCTGGTGCTCGGGGCCGAGCTGATCGTGGGCGTGGCCTTGGGAGCCGGCTGGGCCTGGACCACCCGCATTTGGGTGGAGCCGGACGGCGCGGTGTGGAGCAAGAGCACCAAGGCGAGCGTGATCGTCTGGATCACCGGCATCGGCCTGCGCGTGGGTCTCTTCGGCCTGGGCGCGCTGGTGGGCGTCCACCGGAACAGCTCCGCCCTGCTCCTGGCCCTCGCCTCCACCCTGCTGGTCCGCTCCGGGATCCTGATCTGGCGGGCGAGCGAGCTGCACGGGGCTTCCGCGCACGGTCCGGCGTACCGTGACCGCCTGCCCCGGGCCGCGTGGAAGGAGCCCGTGTGACGGAGAACGTGTGGACACGCTGGCCCTCGCGCGAGGCGCTGGGCCGCCAGGGGATCTCGGGCCCCAGACGGCTGCTGGCCTGGGCCGTACGGCTGCTGGTGCTCGGTGCGCTGCTGTGGAGCGCCTTCCACGACAGCCGGATCCACGGAGGGGCCGCCGTCGCCGGGGGCGTCGGGGTGCTGGTGGCCGGCGGGCTGGCCTGGGCGTTTTTCCGGACCACGCTCCAGCACCGGCTGTGGCCCTCCCTCGGACTCAACGCCCTGCTGCTGGGGCTCGCGGCCGCCCTTCAGGCGGTGGGCCTCCGTTCACCGGCCGTCGTCCTGTGGTGCGGGTGCGCCATCGCCGCGCTGGAGAGACTTCCGATCGCGGCCGGTCTGCCCATGGCCACGGTCGCGTTCGCCGCCTTCGCCCTGGCCGACGGGGACGCCTGGCCGACCACCGCCGTCATCATCGGGGGCATGGCCCTCGCCGGTTACGCGCTGCGACTGGACGCCGAGGCGCGCGGCAGTGCCCAGCGGCTGCTCGCGCAGGAACGGGCGGCCAGAGCGGCCGAGGCGGAGTCGGCGGCGCTGGCCGAGCGAGCCCGTATCGCCCGGGAGATCCACGATGTGCTGGCCCACAGTCTCTCGGCGCAGCTCGTGCACCTGGAGGCCGCCCGGCTGCTGATCGAGCGGGGCGCGGACCGGGAGCAGATCCTCGAACGGGTGGTGGCGGCACGCGGAATGGCCCGTGACGGGCTGGACGAGACCCGGCAGGCGCTCTCCGCGCTCAGAGGCGAGCTGACCCCGCTGGAGGAGTTCCTGACCGGCCTCGTGCGTCAGGCCGATGGAACGGAGATCACCGTCGAGGGCGATCGAAGACCACTGCCGGCCGAGGCGTCGCAGACCGTGCGGCGGGTCGCGCAGGAGGCGCTGACGAACGCCCGCAAGCACGCGCCCGGGGCGAAGGTCCGTGTGCGGTTGGCGTACGAAGCCCATGAAGTGACCCTGGACGTACGGGACTCGGGGGGCTCGCCGGGCGAACTCGCGCAGGTCGGCGGCCGGTACGGTCTGCTGGGTATGCGCGAGCGCGCGGAGCTGCTGGGCGGGTCGCTCGACGCGGGACCGGGTGAGGAAGGGTTCGTGGTGACGCTGAGGGTGCCGGTATGACGCGGGAGACGGACGACAGGCCGGCCAGGGTCGTGGTGGCGGACGACCAGACCGTCGTCCGGGAGGGCATCGTGATGCTGCTCGGACTGCTGCCGGGGGTCGAGGTCGTGGGCGCCGCGGGAGACGGGGACGAGGCGGTGAAGCTGGTCGCCGAACTCGCCCCGGACGTGGTGCTGATGGACCTGCGCATGCCCCGCTGCGACGGAGTCGAGGCCACCCGGCGCATCCGGGCCGAGCACCCCGGGACGCACGTGGTGGTGCTCACGACGTTCGCCGACGACGAGTCCCTGTTCCCGGCGTTGAAGGCGGGTGCCCGGGGATATCTGACCAAGGACGCGGGCGGGGACGAGATCGTGCGGGCCGTGCAGAGCGTCCTGTCCGGGGACGCGGGGCTGTCGCCGAGCGTCCAACGGCGGTTGCTGGAGCGGCTTTCGGCGCCCGAGCCCGAGCCGGCGCACCCGGCGGAACCGCCGGACGGACTGACCACACGGGAGACGGAGGTGCTGCTGCTGATCGCCGAAGGGCTCAGCAACCAGGAGATCGGACGGAGGCTGCATGTGTCCACGGCGACGGTGAAGACCCACATCAACAACATGTTCGCCAAGATCGGGATCAAGGATCGTGTGCAGGCGGTGCGTTACGCGTACAGAAAGGGGTTGGTACGGCCTCCGGCGGGGTGAATCGTCGGTTGGGTCACCTGATGGGGTGAAGTGTGCAGGGAAGAAGAGTCGGGGATCTTCCCGTTCTGTCCATCCTTGGGCATGCAGTCAAGCAACGGTCGTTCCCACGGCGACGGGGACGGTCCCGAGAGACCGGGCGACCACCATCAGAGCCAGGGTTCGGCGTTCGTCGACGCGCCGACAGGTGTGCGCTACGAAGACCCGTGGTACGACGCGCTCGCGTCGGGCTGGGGCGAGCCGGGCACCGGAAGGGCGCCGACGGCCGAGGTGCCGGCGGCGCGCAAGGAGCGGGAGGACGGGGCCGTGGCGGCGGCCCAGGTCTACCTGGAGGTGCAGCGCAGCGCGGCCTTCCAGGAAGTGCGCAGCCGGTACCGGAGGTTCGTGGGGCCGGCCGTCGCCGGGTTCTTCCTCTGGTACGTCGGGTACGTCGTGACCGCGACGGCGGCGCCGGGATTCATGGCGCGGCCCGTGGCCGGCGCGGTGAACGTGGCGTTGCTCGCGGGGCTCGGACAGTTCCTCAGCACGTTCCTGCTCACCTGGGCCTACGCCCGGCACGCCCGGCTGCGGCGGGACCGTGCCGCGCTGGAACTGCGCTGGGACACACAGGAGTTGACGCGGGGCGCGAGAGGCGGCGTTCTGTGACCGGCGACCACCAGACGCTCGCGTTACTGCTGTTCAGTGCCTTCGTCGCGGTCACCTTGGGGATCACGACGTGGGTGAGCCGGCACCGGCACGGTTCGGAGGAGGAGTTCTACGCCGGCGGGCGGTTGTTCTCGCCGATGGAGAATGGTTTTGCCATCGCGGGCGACTACATGTCGGCCGCCTCCTTCCTCGGGATCTCCGGGCTCATCGCCCTCTACGGCTACGACGGGCTGCTGTACTCGGTCGGCTTCCTGGTGGCCTGGCTGGTGGTGCTGTTCCTCGTCGCCGAACTGGTCCGCAACTGCGGGCGGTTCACGCTCGCCGACGTCGTCGCCGCGCGGATGAGGGAGCGGCCCGTGCGGATCGCGGCGGGAACTTCCTCGGTCACCGTGTCCGTTCTCTATCTGGTGGCGCAGATGGTCGGGGCGGGCAGCCTGGTCGCGCTGCTCCTCGGGAACACGAGCGCCGCGGCCCAGGTATGGGCGGTCATCGGGGTCGGTGCGCTCATGGTGATCTACGTGTCGTTGGGAGGGATGCGGGCCACCACATGGATCCAGATCGTCAAGGCGGTGCTGCTGCTCGCCGGCACGATCGTGCTCACGGTGCTCGTCCTGGTGCGCTTCCACGGTGACTTCGACCGGCTGCTGCTGACGGCGGCGGAGCGCAGCGGGCACGGGATGGCGTTCCTGGCACCGGGGCTGAAGTACGGCGGGGACTGGACGGCCCGTTTCGACTTCATGAGCCTGGGACTGGCGCTGGTGCTGGGCACGGCGGGACTCCCGCACATCCTGTCGCGCTTCTACACCGTGCCGACGGCCCGGGCGGCACGGCGGTCCGTCGTCTGGTCGATCGGGCTCATCGGCGGCTTCTACCTGATGACGATCGTCCTCGGCTTCGGGGCGGCGGCCATCGTCGGCACCGACGCCGTGCGGGGCTCCAACGCGGCGGGCAACACGGCGGTGCCGCTGCTCGCCCTGGACCTGGGCGGCGGCGCCGACTCCACCGGAGGCACGGTGCTGTTCGCGGTCGTGGCGGCCGTCGCCTTCGCCACGATCCTCGCGGTCGTCGCCGGCATCACCCTCGCCTCCTCGGCCTCGGTGGCGCACGACCTGTACGCCTCGCTGCGCCGCCGGGGCGCGAAGCCGCGCAGTGAGGTGGCGGTGGCGCGGGCGGCGGCCGTCGGGATCGGTGTCGTCGCGATCGCCCTCGGCCTGCTGGCCCGCGATCTCAACGTGGCCTTCCTGGTGGGGCTCGCGTTCGCGGTCGCGGCGTCCGCGAATCTGCCGGTCCTGCTGTACTCGCTGTTCTGGCGCGGCTTCACGACCCGGGGCGCCGTGTGGGCGGTGTACGGCGGGCTGGTGCCGGCCCTGCTGCTCGTCGTGCTGTCGCCGGTGGTGTCGGGCAGCCCCGAATCGCTCTTCCCCGGCGTGGACATCCAGTACTTCCCGCTCCAGAACCCCGGCCTGGTCTCGATCCCGCTCGGCTTCCTCGCGGGCTGGCTCGGCACCGTCACCTCCACCGAGGTCGCGGACGAGGCCAAGCACGCCGAGACCGAGGTGCGTTCGCTGACGGGAGCGGGGGCGGTGTAGGCGGCCTACGTCCACCGGCACCGTCGTACGGCAGCCGGCCTTCGGTGCTCAGGGGCGGGTCGCCCAGGTGTAGCGGTGTTCGGGGCGGCCCGCTTCGCCGTATCTCAGGGTCAGGCGGGCCCGGCCGGTGCGTTCCAGGAGCTTCAGGTAGCGCTGGGCGGTCTGGCGGCTCACTCCCGTCCGCTCGGCGATCTCCTGGGCGGACAGGGGACCTTCGGCGTTCATCAGGGACTGGCGGACCAGTTCGGCGGTGGTGGGGGAGTGGCCCTTGGGCAGTCCGGGTTCCGAAGAGGCGGACAGGGCGCCGAAGATGCGGTCGACGTCGGCCTGCTCGGCCTCGCCGCCGCCGTCCAGCGTGCGGCGCAGATCGGCGTACGCCTCCAGCTTGGCGCGCAGGCCGGCGAAGGCGAACGGTTTCACCAGGCACTGAAGGGCGCCCTGGCGCATCGCGGCCTGGACCGTGGCGACGTCCCGCGCCGCTGTCACCATGATCACGTCGGTCTGGTGGCCGCGGCGGCGCATCTCCTGGACGACCTCCAGGCCCGTCTCGTCGGGCAGATAGTGGTCGAGCAGGACCAGGTCCACCTGGGGCAGCAGCTCCAACTGGCGCAGCGCCCCGGCCGCGTCGTGGGCCTCGGCGGCCACGCGGAAGCCGGGCACCTTCTCGACGTAGGCGGCGTTGACCTGGGCGACCCGGGTGTCGTCGTCCACGACCAGGACCTGGATCATCGTGACTTCTCCTCGGCGGTGCGGGGCGACGGGGCGGCCAGGGCGGGCGCCGGATCCGTGGCGGAGGGAGCGGCCTCGGGGCCGTCTCCCGGCCCGGGGTCGGTCAGTGCCTCGGGCAGGACGACGGTGAACTCGGCGCCGCCGCCGTCCGCCTCGCCCACGGTGGCGCTGCCGCCCTGGCGCTCGGCGAGCCGATGGACGAGAGAGAGCCCGATGCCGCGCTTCCCGTGTGCGGGAGCCCGCTTCGTGGACCAGCCCTCGGTGAAGATCAGCTCGCGTTCGGTGGCAGGGACGCCCGGTCCGGTGTCCCGTACGCGCAGGATCGCCGTGCGTCCCTCGGCGCGCAGTTCGACCTCCACGCGCGCGTGCGGGGTGCCCGCGGCGGCGTCGAGCGCGTTGTCCACCAGGTTGCCGACGACCGTCACCAGTCCGCGCGGGTCGATCAGCCGGTCCGGGAGGCGGGTGCGGTCCGAGACCCACAGGGCGACCCCGCGCTCGGCCGCCACGGTCGCCTTGCCGACCAGCAGGGCGGCGAGCAGCGGGTCCTCGATCCGCTCGGCCACCTGCTCGGCGGTGGCCCGGTGCTCGCCGACCACCTCCCCCACGAACTCCGCGGCGTCGTCGTACCTCTCCAGTTCGAGCAGGCCGAGCAGGGTGTGCATGCGGTTGGCGTGTTCGTGGTCCTGGGCGCGCAGGGCGTCGAGGAGGCCGTGCGTGGAGTCGAGTTCGCGGCCGAGCTGCTCCAGCTCGGTGCGGTCGCGCAGGGTGGCCACCGCGCCACCGTCGTCGGTGGGCATGCGGTTGGCGACGAGGACGCGCTGTCCGCGTACGGCGATCAGGTCGGTGCCGGTCACCCGGCCGGCCAGCACGTCGGCCGTGCGGCCCGCGCCGAGCGCCTCGTCGGGCGAGCGGCCCAGGGCCTCGTCGCCGAGGTCCAGCAGGCGCCGGGCCTCGTCGTTGAGCAGACGGACGTGGCCGGTGCGGTCGAGGGCGACGACGCCCTCCCGGATGCCGTGCAGCATCGCCTCGCGCTCCGCCAGCAGCGCCGAGATGTCGGAGAAGGCCAGGTCACGGGTCTGCCGCTGGACCCGGCGGGAGATCAGCCACGCGGCCAGGGCACCGACCGCGAGGGCGGCGCCGGCGTAGGCGAACAGACCCGGGATCGCGTGGAGCAGCCGCGCGCGGACACTGTCGTACTCGATGCCGACCGAGACGGCCCCGACGATCGTGCCGTCGCCGTCGCGCAGAGGCACCTTGCCGCGGGCCGAGCGGCCCAGGGTGCCGTCGTCGATCTCCATGACGTCCTCGCCGGCCAGGGCCTGGCTGGGGTCCGTCGAGACATGGCCGCCGACCTGGCCCGGGTCGGGGTGCGACCAGCGGGTGCCGTGGACGTCCATCACGACGACGTACTCGGCGCCGCTGGCCTCGCGGATCCGCTCCGCCTCCCGCTGCACCGGCCCGTCGACGGCGGGCGAGGTGTCCTGGAGTTCCTCGGCGAGCCCCGGCATGGCCGCCGTGGTCTGCGCGATGGCGAGCGCGCGGCGCATCGCCTGGTCGTCGAGCTGATCACTCAGGGGGGCCAGGAACAGCCCGGTCGCCAGCACCGCGACACCCGCCGCGATCGCCAACTGCATCAGCAGCACCTGCGAGAACATGCGCCGGGGCAGGCCCAGGCGGAGGTGGCGGCGGGTGGCGGGAGGCGTGCTCATGCCCCAGACGGTACGTGGGCGGGCGGTGAGGCCGTAGGAGTGCGGCCCTCTCGGCCGACCTCAGCCCCGTCGGGCCTCTCCCTCTACGCCGCCCCCCGCCTAGGCCGCCCCCCGCCTAGGCCACCCCCGCCTACGCCACCCCCGCCGTCCTCAGCTCCCGCACCCCGACCACGTCCATCCGGGCCGGTGCGCCGAGGGCCGACGCGCCGCAGCTCTCCTCGCGGGGCGGCTGGGAGGCGGTCTGGGCCACGGTGACCCGCCAGTGGCGGCCGTCGGTGTGGGCGACGGTCACCTCCCAGTGCGGTGCGCCGCCGTGCGTGCCGACGACCGTCAGCGCTTCCGCCGCGTCCTCGCCGATCGCCCTGCGGACGGCCAGTTCCGCCGCCTGGCCGGGCCGTTCCCAGGCGGAGCTGCCCCGGCAGCCGTCGAGGACGATCCGGCCGTCCTGGACGCCGTGCAGGACTTCCTTGACGGTGTGGGCCTCGGCGCGGCCGTACGCGTATCCGTACGGCAGCACGAGCGTGGTGGGGGAGAAGCGGTGGCCGCCCAGATGGGTGACCTCCCAGACGCCCTCCACGCCCGACGCGGCGAGTTCGGCGGCGAGGGGACGGCCGAGGAGCGCGCAGCAGCGGTCGCGCTTGCCGTTGGTGCAGACGAGGGCCAGCGGGTCGCCGGTGTGGGGTCCGCCCCGCAGCGCGGTGTCGAAGGTGCGGTGGTCGCCCCGGCCGAGGGCGGCGAAGTCCAGGTCGAGCAGTCGGCCCGGGTCGTGGGTCCAGGCGCTGCGCAGCCAGAGCCGTCCCGGGACGGTGTGCGCGGCGTACACCTGGCGCAGCGGCGGAGTGCCGAAGTCCGCGTGGCGTCCGGGGCGTCTGATGAGCGCGACGCGCACGCCCGTGCCCTGGGCGGCCGCTTCCAGGGCGCGGCCCAGGACGGGGTCCAGGTGGCTCTGCACCAGCGCTTTCGCACCCCAGGGGCCCGGCTGTTCCAGAAGGAGCCAGGTCGATGCCGTGGCCGCGGTTCCGGACAGGGGCTCGTCGAGGTCCCGCGAGACGGTCGCGCACGTACTCACAGAGGTGAGCCTAACCTGACTTGACGCGGAGCGACTTCCGAGTCGTGTCCACGGTGCCGTGTGCTTCGCGTCGCGTTGCTCACTCGGGGAGTGTCGTGCCGCTCACTCGGCGAGGGGCCGGGGCGGCTTCGGCCCTACGTAGTGGCCGCTCGGGCGCATCCGCAGGGGCCGCTCGCCGTACTCCTCCAGAGCGTGGGCGATCCAGCCCGCCGTTCGGGCGACGGCGAAGATCGTCTCGCCGGCGGAGGGCTGCATGCCGCCGGAGGCGGTCAGGACGGCGAGCGCGAGGTCGACGTTGGCGTGCAGCGGGGTGTGGCGGGCGGTGGTGGCCACGATGTCGCGGGCCGCCGCGAGCGCGGGCACCGCCTCGGGGATGTCGGCCAGGAGGGTGAACAGGGCACGCGCGCGTGGGTCCTCGCCGGTGTAGAGCGGGTGGCCCAGCCCCGGGATACGGCGTCCGGCCCGCAGTTCCTCGGCGATCACCGGGGTGGCGTGGCCGGCGTCGAGCACGCCGAGGAGCAGGCGGTGGGCCCCTCCGCAGGCCGCGCCGTGCAGGGTGCCCTCGATGACGCCGAGGCCGGCGGAGACGGCCGCGTAGGGGTGCGCGCGGGCCGACGCCGCGACGCGCACCGCGAGCGTGGAGGCGGCGAGGTCGTGGTCGGCGAGCAGACCGAGCGCCGTGTCCAGGGCCCGGAGCTGGGCCGGGCCGGGGGCGCGCCCGCTGAGCCGGGCCCACAGACGCCCGGCGAGGGGGCCGTCGTCGACCGGTGGGCCCTTGGGGTCCTTCGCGGGCAGGGCGGCGACGAGGGTGGGGATCAGGCTGCGCGCGGTGCCGAGCACGGCCTCCTCGGACAGGTCGAACCGCAGCGGGTCGGTCACCGAGGCGGCGACGGCGGCCACCCTCAGCCGGTCGACGGGGCCGCTGTGGCCGGGCAGCGCCTCCACCGCGCGCCGGGCGGCCTCGACGGACGGCCCGGGAGCGGTGAAGACGGCACCGGGGCGCGGACGGCCGGTCCAGAGCCACTCGGCGACCTCCTCGTAGGAGTGCCGGACGGCCAGCTCGGTCGCGTCGGTGCCGCGGAAGTAGTACCGGTCCTGGTCGATGAGGGTGAGACGGGTGCGTACGGACAGGTCGGCGCCGCTCCCCGCGTCGCCGCCCCCCTCCCGCCGCCCGCGGCGCGCGAGTGCCTCGACCTCCCGGGCGTCCAGCGTGCTGCCCCGCCCACCGGGCGCCCGCCGGCTGCTGAGCCGGCCACGGCTGACGTACGCGTACACGGTCGCGGGCTTCACCCCGAGCACCTCGGCGGCCTCCTGGGTGCTCAGCCGTCGTTCCCCGTGGCCGGGGCCGCCTTCGTGATCGCGCATGGAGGTCACCGTAGCGGTGCACGTCAACAGCCTGGTGAGGGTCCGTCCCGGCCCACGGCATGCGGAAGGTCCGGCACCCGCGGTGCCGGACCTGGCGGCGTGGTCAGTTCCCGGGGGCGCTCACGCGTCCGGAATGTCGGCCTTGGCGCGCAGCAGCGTCTCCCGGGTGATGACGACGATGCGCTCGTAGTCGGCGCGTGAGGCGTCCGCCGGGAGGTCTCCGTCGAGTTTCTCCGTCGCGTCCGTGCCGATCACGGCGAAGTTCCCGTCGGCCAACTCGAAGATGTCGGGGCAGTTGCCGCCTCCCGTGCTCCCCCGTTCGCTGGGGGGCACACCGATCCGACGGATGATCTGACTCACTGTTGGTTCCTCTGGCCTTTCAGGCTGAACTTCGCTGAAGGGAATGCGCGCACGGCGACTGCGGGGCGAGAAGGCAACCCTGTGGGGCGCGTTCGTCATCCGGCGGCGTGAACGACGGTCTTATGGAGCCGCTCTACGCGATCACGTGTGAGTCAACCCCAGCCATGACTGGGACAACGCCGTACTTCATCCGTTCGTTATGGGCCGTCGGCGTGAAGCTCCGGGCGCGCGCCGTCACTCGACGGGCGGTTCGCCCACCACCCACCACTCGTCGATGTCCGCTTCCTCGAGCTGGTGAAGGAGTTCGTCGACCATGCGCCCCAGACCGGCCTCGTCCGAGTCGTCGGGGAGCGTGGCCCGTTGGCCCTGTGTCGCGTACCAGTACTTGCGCACGACGGGGTTCTGCAACAGCCCCCGCATGCGGCCGTGGAACTCCTCGCGGCTGAGGTTGCCGATGCGGTAGTAGAACAGCAGATTCGTGTAGAGGGCGTTCGCGAAGAGGTACTGGCGCCGCTCCTGCGGTGAGGCCGGTGCCTCGAAGATGTCCAGCACCTCCGCCAGCTCGGGGCTGTCGATGGCCTTGCTCAGCAGTTCCCAGTGGAGCCGCTGCTGGTGGGCGAGGTTCGTGTGACGCTGGTCCTGGGCCGACGCCTCGAGCTGGTCGAGCCGTGTGCGCAGCGCGTCGAGCATGTGCCGCTGCGCGGCCAGTGCGGCGAGGGCACCCGCGGCGAGGCCGAGGCCGACCGCCGTGACGGGGACCAGCCCCCGTGCCCGTGACTTCCGTGTGGCCATGTCAACAACCCCCGAATCAGGCGGCCCTGCGCCGGTCGGCGGGATGCGGGTGGGCGGGCCGGGGCGGCGGGCTGTGGGCGGCGCGTGCCGTCTCCCAGGGTGCCGAGCGGCTCTGATCGGCGGGGGAGGCGGAGAGGAGGCGCACGGAGGGAAGCGAGGGTCGCACGCACCAGCGCCTTGCCTGACGTCTGCCCCGCGCGCGCTGCCGACAATCGTTCACCTGGGAGGCTTTCCCCCGGCTCGTATCCTGGGCCCGCATTCCGTTTCCGCACGCGCGCCGGAGCCGTGAGCCGGTGCACGCGCGGGTGTCAGAGAGGTGGCACGGTGTCACAGCAGAGCCCTGGTCCGCGGCAGGTCCCGGTGTCGCACGGTCCCGGCCCGGAGCAGGTGTCGGTGTCGCACGGTCCCGGTCCGCGGCACGTTCCGGTGTCGCACGGTCCCGGTCCGCGGCAGATCCCGGTCGTCGTTCTCGCCGGATTCCTCGGCTCCGGCAAGACGACCCTGCTCAACCATCTCCTGCACCGCAGCGGCGGCAGCAGGATCGGTGCGATCGTCAACGACTTCGGGGCCATCGAGATCGACGCCATGGCCGTGGCCGGCGCGCTCGGCGACTCCACCGTCTCCCTCGGCAACGGCTGCCTGTGCTGCGCCGTCGACGCGAGCGAACTCGACGTCTACCTGGAGCGGCTCGCCCGCCCCGAGACCGGCGTCGACGTGATCGTCATCGAGGCCAGCGGTCTCGCCGAACCCCAGGAACTCGTACGGATGCTGCTCGCCAGCGAGCACCCGGGGATCGTCTACGGCGGGCTCGTCGAGGTCGTCGACGCCGCCGAGTTCGACGCGACCCGGGCGAAGCACCCCGAGATCGACCGGCATCTCGCGCTCGCCGACCTCGTCGTCGTGAACAAGCTCGACCGGGTCGCCGACGCCGCCGACGCCGCCGACGACTCCGACGCCGCGCGGGTCCTCGGGGTCGTCCGGACGCTCGCCGACCGGGCCGCCGTCGTACCGGCCACCTACGGCCGGATCGACCCGGAGTTCCTCTTCGACTGCCGGCCGAGCGAGGAGCGCATCGGGCAACTGTCCTTCGACGATCTGCACCGGCCGGACAGTACGCACGACGGCGCACACGACGGTCATCTGCACGCCGCCTACGACAGCGCGTCCTTCGTCTCCGCCGTCCCCCTCGACCCGCGCCGGCTGATGCGGTTCCTCGACAGCAGGCCGGAGGGGCTCTACCGGATCAAGGGGTACGTCGACTTCGGCGCGCACGACACCGGGAACCGGTACGCGGTGCACGCCGTCGGCCGCTTCCTGCGCTTCTATCCCGAGCCCTGGAACGGCGCTGCCGGGGAGGGCCGTCTCACGCAGCTCGTGCTCATCGGCGCCGGCATCGACGCGCCCGCGCTCGTCCGGGAACTGGACGCCTGTGTGAGCGACGCCCCGCACACCGCCGACGAGCACGGTATGTGGGGCGTCCTCCGCTTCGTTCAGGAGCAGGAGCAGGAGCAGGAGCAGGAGCAGGAGCAGGAGCAGGAGCACTTCGTACAGGAGCAGGATCAGGAGCCCGTGGCCTAGACCGGCCCCGCCACCACGCCCACCGTCTTCCCCAGCGACACGCCCGAGCCGTCACGGCGCGGGTCCGTCTCCGGCAGGTCGACGGGCAGGCCGTTCTTCTGGGCCGCCTTCGCCGGGACGGCGCCCGCCCAGGCGAAGGACAGGCAGTCCTCGCCCTTCAGGAACCGCTGGCAGCGCACACCGCCGGTGGCCCGGCCCTTGCGCGGGTACTGGTCGAACGGCGTCACCTTGGCCGTCGTCTGCACGGAGTCGTCCAGGGTGCCGCGCGAGCCCGCCACCGTGAAGACGACCGCGTCCGCCGCCGGGTCCACCGCCGTAAACGAGATCACCTTCGCGCCCTCGGCGAGCTTGATGCCCGCCATACCGCCCGCCGGGCGGCCCTGCGGCCGGACCTGTGCGGCCTGGTAGCGCAGGAGCTGGGCGTCGTCGGTGATGAAGACCAGGTCCTCCTCGCCGGTGCGCAGCTCGACCGCGCCCACGATCCGGTCGCCCTCCTTGAGGGTGACGACCTCCAGCTCCTCCTTGTTGGTCGGGTAGTCCGGCACCACCCGCTTGACCACACCCTGCTCGGTGCCCAGGGCCAGGCCGGGGGAGGACTCGTCCAGCGTGATCAGGCAGACCAGCGTCTCGTCGCCCTCCAGGGAGACGAACTCCGTCAGCGGGGCGCCGCCCGACAGGTTGGGCGCGGACGCCGTGTCCGGGAGCTGTGGCAGGTCCACGACGTTGATCCGCAGCAGCCGGCCCGCCGAGGTGACCGCGCCGATCTCCCCGCGCGCGGTGGCCGGCACGGCCGAGACGATCACGTCGTGCTTGGTCCGCTTGGCGTTCTCGTCCGCCGTGAACGGGTCGCCGTTCGCCGTGCGGGCCAGCAGGCCCGTGGAGGACAGCAGGACCCGGCAGGGGTCGTCCGCGACCTGGAGCGGTACGGCGGAGGCGGTGCTGCCCGACGACTCCATCAGGACCGTACGGCGCTCGGTGCCGAACTTCTTGGCCACCGCGGCCAGTTCGGCGGAGACCAGCTTGCGCAGCTCGGCGTCCGACTCCAGGATCCGGGTCAGCTCGGCGATCTCCGCGTTGAGCCGCTCCTTCTCCGACTCCAGCTCGATGCGGTCGAACTTGGTGAGCCGGCGCAGCGGTGTGTCCAGGATGTACTGGGTCTGGACGTCCGACAGCGAGAAGCGCTCGATCAGGCGCTCCTTGGCCTGGGCGCTGTTCTCGCTGGAGCGGATCAGCCGGATGACCTCGTCGATGTCGACGAGCGCCGTCAGCAGGCCCTCCACCAGGTGCAGACGGTCACGGCGCTTGCCGCGGCGGAACTCGCTGCGCCGGCGGACCACGTTGAACCGGTGGTCGAGGTAGACCTCCAGCAGCTCCTTCAGGCCCAGCGTGAGCGGCTGGCCGTCGACCAGCGCCACGTTGTTGATGCCGAAGGACTCCTCCATCGGGGTCAGCTTGTAGAGCTGCTCCAGGACGGCCTCGGGCACGAAGCCGTTCTTGATCTCGATGACCAGGCGCAGGCCGTGCGCGCGGTCGGTGAGGTCCTTGACGTCGGCGATGCCCTGGATCTTCTTCGCGCCGACCAGGTCCTTGATCTTGGCGATGACCTTCTCGGGGCCGACGGTGAACGGCAGTTCGGTGATCACCAGGCCCTTGCGGCGGGCGGTCACGGTCTCCACCGACACCGTGGCGCGGATCTTGAAGGTGCCGCGGCCGGACTCGTACGCGTCCCGGATGCCGGAGAGGCCGACGACCCGGCCGCCGGTGGGCAGGTCGGGGCCCGGGACGAACTTCATCAGCGCGTCCAGATCCGCGTTCGGGTGGCGGATCAGATGACGGGCGGCCGCGATCACCTCGCCCAGGTTGTGCGGCGGCATGTTGGTGGCCATGCCGACCGCGATCCCGGACGCGCCGTTGACCAGCAGGTTCGGGAAGGCGGCGGGCAGCGCGACCGGCTCGCGCTCCTGGCCGTCGTAGTTGGGGGCGAAGTCGACCGTGTCCTCGTCGATCGACTCCGTCATCAGGCTCGTCGCCTCGGCCTGACGGCACTCGGTGTACCGCATCGCGGCGGGCGGGTCGTCGTTGCCCAGCGAGCCGAAGTTGCCGTGGCCGTCGACCAGCGGCACGCGCATGGAGAAGGGCTGGGCCATCCGCACCAGGGCGTCGTAGATCGACGCGTCGCCGTGCGGATGCAGCTTGCCCATCACCTCGCCGACCACGCGCGCGCACTTCACGTAGCCGCGGTCGGGCCGCAGGCCCATCTCGTTCATCTGGTAGACGATGCGGCGGTGCACCGGCTTGAGGCCGTCACGGGCGTCCGGCAGGGCGCGGGAGTAGATGACCGAGTACGCGTACTCGAGGAAGGAGCCCTGCATCTCGTCGACGACGTCGATGTCGAGGATCCGCTCCTCGTACGAGTCGTCGGGCGGCGGGGTCTTCGTGCTGCGGCGGGCCATCGCTGCCGGCTCCTTGCTGGGGCGTGTGACGGGATCTGACGCGGACCATTGTGGACCGTGGCACTGACAGGGCGGGCCAGGACCCGGTGCGCACGGAGGGACGCCGTGCCGGGCCCCGCCACGCAAGTCACCGCACCTGCCACGGTTGCCCGCAGGCTACGCCATCCCACGGACCACCCTTTCTTGAGCTGGCCTCGCTCGGCTTGCGCGCCCTTGCGCCGGGCCCGCCCCCCGCCAACCCCCACATCTCGCTCTCGGCGTACGAGCTTCGGGAACTTCGCCCGCTGAGCGTGCGGTTGCATACAGTGACAGGACCGGCAGGAACCGCGCGGTTTGCACGACCGCGTCCGCGATCGGAAGGACGTACATGCCCATGGGTCACACGGCCACAGACCAGGCAGGCACCGGGGGCCTGACAGCGACCGAGCACCGCCTGGCGAACGGGCTGCGGGTGGTGCTCTCCGAGGACCACCTGACTCCCGTCGCGGCGGTGTGCCTCTGGTACGACGTCGGTTCGCGCCATGAAGTCAAGGGCCGCACCGGCCTGGCTCACCTTTTCGAGCACCTGATGTTCCAGGGCTCCGGCCAGGTCAAGGGCAACGGCCACTTCGAGCTGGTCCAGGGCGCCGGCGGCTCGCTCAACGGCACCACCAGCTTCGAGCGCACCAACTACTTCGAGACCATGCCCGCCCACCAGCTCGAGCTCGCCCTCTGGCTGGAGGCCGACCGTATGGGCTCCCTGCTGGCCGCCCTGGACGAGGAGTCCATGGAGAACCAGCGCGACGTGGTGAAGAACGAACGCCGCCAGCGCTACGACAACGTCCCCTACGGCACCGCGTTCGAGCGGCTGACCGCGCTCGCCTACCCGGACGGCCACCCCTACCACCACACGCCGATCGGCTCGATGGCCGACCTGGACGCGGCGACGCTGGAGGACGCGCGCGCGTTCTTCCGCACGTACTACGCGCCGAACAACGCCGTGCTGTCGGTCGTCGGCGACATCGACCCGGAGCGCACGCTCGCCTGGATCGAGAAGTACTTCGGCTCCATCCCCGCCCACGACGGCAAGCCCACCCCGTGTGACGGCGCGCTGCCCGACGTCATCGGCGAGGAGCTGCGCGAGGTCATCGAGGAGGAGGTGCCGTCCCGCGCCCTGATGGCCGCCTACCGGCTGCCGCACGACGGCACGCGCGAGAGCGACGCGGCCGACCTCGCGCTCACCGTCCTCGGCGGCGGGGAGTCCTCCCGCCTCTACAACCGGCTGGTGCGCCGCGACCGTACGGCCGTCGCCGCCGGCTTCGGACTGCTGCGGCTCGCCGGGGCGCCCTCCCTGGGCTGGCTGGACGTGAAGACGTCCGGCGACGTCGAGGTGCCCGTCATCGAGGCCGCGATCGACGAGGAACTCGCCCGGTTCGCCGCGGACGGGCCCACGGACGAGGAAATGGAGCGCGCCCAGGCCCAGTTGGAGCGCGAGTGGCTGGACCGGCTCGGCACGGTCGCCGGACGCGCGGACGAACTGTGCCGTTTCGCCGTCCTGTTCGGCGACCCGCAGCTCGCCCTGACCGCCGTACAGCGCGTGCTGGACATCACCCCGGAGGAGGTGCGGCAGGTCGCCGAGGCGCGCCTGCGGCCCGACAACCGCGCGGTCCTCGTCTACGAGCCGACCGCCCCCGAAGCCACCGCCGACCAGGACGAGAACGAGGAGGCGGCCCAGTGAGCGAGCTCGCCACGATGGAGTTCCACCCCCAGCCCCAGGCCGGCGAGGCCACCCCCTGGGCCTTCCCGGCACCCGCGCGCGGCACACTGGCCAATGGCCTCACCGTGCTGCACTGTCACCGCCCCGGCCAGCAGGTCGTCGCCGTCGAGATCATCCTCGACGCGCCCCTCGACGCCGAGCCGGCCGGTCTGGACGGCGTCGCCACGATCATGGCGCGCGCCTTCTCCGAGGGCACCGACAAGCACTCCGCCGAGGAGTTCGCCGCCGAGCTGGAGCGCTGCGGCGCCACCCTCGACGCGCACGCCGACCACCCCGGCGTCCGGCTGAGCCTGGAGGTGCCCGCCTCCCGGCTGCCGAAGGGGCTCGGCCTGGTCGCCGACGCCCTGCGCGCGCCCGCGTTCGCCGACAGCGAGGTCGAACGCCTGGTCCGCAACCGCCTGGACGAGATCCCGCACGAGCTGGCCAACCCCTCCCGCCGCGCGGCCAAGGAGCTGTCCAAGGAGCTGTTCCCGGCCACCGCGCGCATGTCGCGCCCCCGCCAGGGCACCGCGGAGACGGTCGAGAACATCGACTCGGCGGCCGTCCGCGCCTTCTACGAGAAGCACGTCCGGCCCGCGACGGCCACCGCCGTGGTCGTCGGCGACCTCACCGGCGTCGACCTGGAGAAGCTGCTCGGCGACACCCTGGGCGCGTGGACGGGCTCCCAGGCCCAGCCCCTGCCGGTCGCGCCGGTGACCGCCGACGACGCCGGCCGGGTCGTCATCGTGGACCGCCCGGGTGCCGTGCAGACGCAGCTCCTCATCGGCCGGATCGGCGCCGACCGGCACGACCGCGTGTGGGCCGCGCAGGTGCTCGGCACCTACTGCCTCGGCGGCACCCTCACCTCCCGCCTGGACCGCGTCCTGCGCGAGGAGAAGGGCTACACCTACGGCGTGCGGGCGTTCGGCCAGGTCCTGCGCTCCGCCCCGGACGGCTCGGGCGCCGCGCTGCTCGCCATCAGCGGCTCCGTGGACACCCCGAACACCGGGCCGGCCCTGGACGACCTGTGGAAGGTGCTGCGCACCCTGGCCGCCGAGGGGCTCACCGACGCCGAGCGCGACGTCGCCGTGCAGAACCTCGTCGGTGTGGCGCCGCTGAAGTACGAGACCGCCGCCGCCGTCGCGGGCACGCTCGCCGACCAGGTCGAGCAGCACCTGCCCGACGACTACCAGGCCACGCTGTACCAGCAGTTGGCCGCGACCGGCACCGTGGAGGCCACCGCGGCCGCCGTGAACGCCTTCCCGGTGGACCGCCTGGTCACGGTCCTCGTGGGCGACGCCTCGCAGATCCGGGACGCCGTGGCGGCCCTCGGGATCGGCGAGGTGACGGTCGTCGCGGCCGAGTAGCCGGACACGCCGCGTAGCCGGCGAACGGACAACTGCGCGGCCGCGTACGCGCGTACGTCCACCACGAGCATCGGGCGGCCCCGGTGACGGAAGCGTCACCAGGGCCGCAAGATGTCCGAATTGATGCGGAGGCTGCCTGTCTGCCCTGTGGCGTGCGCTACAAAAACCGTGATCCGTTTGAGGATTGAAAGCGGCGCCGCATAGCGTCAGTCGGGCTGTTCGTCAGGCAGTGCGCCGCAGCCGCGGCACCGGACAGTCATCGCCGAGTCCCCGTACGGCGCGAGCCAGGGGAGCCGGGGACCCACTCTGTGCAGTCCCTGGGGTGAATCGGACGCCCGCGCGTACGCGAGGGGGCCCGTAGGAGACCTTCCTGCTCCGAACCCGTCAGCTAACCCGGTAGGCGAGAAGGAAGGAAAGGACCGCCCAACTTCATGGCGTTCACCTACGCCGCCGGGAAGCCGGCCGGGAAGCACCGTCGCCCCAGCCGGATGCAGCGCACCAGCGCCCGCGCGGCCGGCGTCGCGGCGCTCACCACCACCGGCGTGATGGCCACTGTCGCCTCCTCCCCGGCCTTCGCCGCGGAACCCGCCCCCGCGCAGACCGCGCTGATCCCCGTGGTCACCGGCGACGACGTCGCCGACCAGATCGACAACCAGGTCATGGCGCAGAAGGAAGCCGCCTTCGAGGAGGCCGCCCGCGAGGCCGCCGCCAAGAAGGCCGCCGAGGAGCGCGAGGCACGCGCGCGTGCCGCCCGTGAGGCCGAGCGCAAGCGCCTCAACACCTTCGTCATGCCGATCAGCGGCTCCTACGTCTCCACCGGCTACCAGGCCAGCAGCTCCCTGTGGTCCTCCGGCAGCCACACCGGCGTCGACTTCCACGCCTCCAGCGGCACCCCGGTGCACGCGGTCGGCATGGGCACCGTCGTGGAGGCCGGCTGGGGCGGCGCGTACGGCAACCAGATCGTCATCAAGATGAACGACGGCACGTACACCCAGTACGGTCACCTGTCCTCCATCGGTGTCTCGGTCGGCCAGCAGGTCACCCCGGGCCAGCAGATCGGCCTGTCCGGCGCGACCGGCAACGTCACCGGTGCGCACCTGCACTTCGAGGCCCGCACCACGGCGGAGTACGGCTCGGACCTGGACCCGGTCGCCTACCTCCGCTCGCACGGCGTGAACCTCTGACGGCGACACATCGTCCGGCCCCGGCCCCACGGCCGGGGCTTTCGTCGTTTTCGGGACCCCGCTGTCCAAAAAATATCCCTGGATTCCGGCCTGCCGTCGGAAATTCCGGCTCATTGCAATAGAGTCACGGAACACACGTCAATCGTCGACGTTTCACGGGGATTAAGGCGGAGGTCGGTCATGCGTATTCCGGCGCATTCGGTGTGCACGGCGATCCGGGACGACATCGTCGCCGGTGTCTACGAGCGCGGCAGCCGTCTCACCGAGGAACTTCTCGCCCGCCGTTACGGCGTTTCCCGGGTCCCGGTCCGCGAGGCGCTGCGCACCCTGGAGGCCGAGGGCTTCGTGGTCACGCGCCGGCACGCGGGCGCGTGCGTGGCGGAGCCCACCGAGCACGAGGCGGCCGATCTGCTGGAGATGCGGATGCTGCTGGAGCCGCTGGGCGCCGCCCGGGCCGCCCAGCGCCGCACCGAGGCCCATCTGAAGGTGCTGCGCGGACTCGTCCGGCTGGGCCAGGAGCGCGCCAGGAGGGGCAACAGCGAGGATCTGCGCTCCCTGGGCGGCTGGTTCCACGAGACGCTCGCCCAGGCCTCCGGGAGCCACGCCCTGACCTCGATGCTCACCCAGCTCCGGCACAAGATCGCCTGGATGTACGCGGTGGACGCCCCGGCCGACCCGGTGGAGTCCTGGGTCCAGCACGGCGCGATCGTGGACGCGGTGGCGCGCGGCGACGGAGACCGCGCGCGGGCGCTCACGGCGCTGCACACCGAGCGCGCGACGGCCGCGCACCGGCTGCGATTCTCCGGCGGGACCGAGCGCGCCGACCGTGTGAGGACTTCGCAACCTCCCGTAAACATCACGGGTCTGCGGCATTAACACGGTGGCCGTATACAAAGAAGAGGTATTCGGCGGAGCGGTATTTCCGCTGCCCTTTTCATCGCGCGCCCGGAAATTCCGGTGTCGCGCTCTTCGTATGCCCGGAGATGTTTTCCGGGTGTGTCGTCGGTAATTCCCCCGCGGTGGGGCGGGCGGGTACGGGTGCCCGGAAAAAGCCGGAAACGGCGGAGCCGCGCCGCCCCGGAGGGCGACGCGGCTCGCGTACCGCGGTGACCGGACGTCAGACGGTCTCGGGAAGCTCCTCGAGACCCTCGGCGACCAGCTTCGCCAGCCGGTCGAGGGCGGCGTCCGCACCCTCGGCGTCGGTGGCGAGGACGATCTCCTCGCCACCCTGGGCGCCGAGGCCGAGGACGGCCAGCATGGAGGCCGCGTTGACGGGCTTGCCGTCGGCCTTGGCGATCGTAACGGGCACGCCTGCGGCCGTGGCGGCTCGGACGAAGATGGAAGCGGGGCGGGCGTGGAGGCCCTCGGCCCAGCCGACGTTGACGCGGCGCTCAGCCATGTGTTGCTGCCCTTCGGTTCTCAGGTTGTCTAGACCAGTGTTCCACACGTGAAGCACAGGAGGAACGGGTCATGCGTCCCGTTCCCGTGCGGCCGTCGGATCGCGGCCTCGATCCGACCTCCGTCCTCCACAGACTGCCTCGCGCCGTTGTCGTACGCGAGCCGTACTCTGGGCCCCATGCAGAGCGCCTCGGACCGGCACGAGTACCCCGCCCACTGGGAAGCCGACGTGGTGCTGCGCGACGGCGGCACCGCGCGCATCCGCCCCATCACCGTCGATGACGCCGAGCGCCTGGTCAGCTTCTACGAGCAGGTGTCGGACGAGTCGAAGTACTACCGCTTCTTCGCGCCCTACCCGCGTCTGTCCGCGAAGGACGTCCACCGCTTCACGCACCACGACTTCGTGGACAGGGTGGGACTCGCGGCCACGGTCGGCGGCGAGTTCATCGCCACCGTACGCTACGACCGCATCGGCGCCGACGGCATGGCCGCCTCCGCCCCGGCCGACGAGGCCGAGGTCGCCTTCCTCGTCCAGGACGCCCACCAGGGCCGCGGCGTCGCCTCCACACTCCTCGAACACATCGCGGCCGTCGCGCGCGAGCGCGGCATCCGCCGCTTCGCCGCCGAGGTGCTCCCCGCCAACAACAAGATGATCAAGGTCTTCACGGACGCCGGCTACACCCAGAAGCGCAGCTTCGAGGACGGCGTCGTCCACCTGGAGTTCGGCCTCGAACCCACCGAACGCTCCCTGGCCGTGCAGCGCGCGCGGGAGCAGCGCGCCGAGGCCCACTCGGTACGACGCCTGCTGGTGCCCGGCTCGGTCGCCGTCGTCGGAGCCGGACGCACCGCCGGCGGCGTGGGCCGCAGCGTCCTGGACAATCTGCGCGAGGCAGGCTTCACCGGGTCCCTGCACGCCGTCAACAAGGCGTTCCCGGAGGACCTCAAGCACCTCGACGGCGTGCCCGCGCACCGCTCCGTGCGCGAGATCGCCGAACCCGTCGACCTGGTGGTGGTCGCCGTCCCCGCCGACCATGTGCCCGAGGTCGTCACCGAGTGCGGTGAACACGGCGTCCAGGGACTCGTCGTGCTGTCCGCCGGCTACGCGGAGAGCGGCCCCGAGGGACGCGAACGCCAGCGCGCGCTGGTCCGCCAGGCACGCGCGTACGGCATGCGGATCATCGGCCCCAACGCGTTCGGCGTCGTCAACACCTCCCCGCAGGTGCGGCTCAACGCCTCCCTCGCCCCGGAGATGCCCCGCCCCGGCCGGATCGGCCTGTTCGCCCAGTCGGGCGCCATCGGCATCGCCCTGCTCTCCCGGCTGCACCGGCGCGGCGGCGGCGTCACCGGGGTCACCGGCGTCTCCACCTTCGTCGCCTCCGGCAACCGCGCGGACGTCTCCGGCAACGACGTCCTCCAGTACTGGTACGACGACCCCGACACCGACGTCGTCCTGATGTACCTGGAGTCCATCGGCAACCCCCGCAAGTTCACCCGGCTCGCGCGGCGCACGGCCGCCGCCAAGCCGCTGGTCGTCGTCCAGGGCGCCGGATCCGCCCCGCAGGGACACGCGGTCCGCGCGACCCGGCTCCCGCACGCCACGGTCTCCGCGCTGCTGCGCCAGGCCGGGGTGATCCGCGTCGACACCATCACCGAACTGGTCGACACGGGACTGCTGCTGGCCCGCCAGCCGCTGCCGACCGGCGCCCGGGTGGCCATCCTCGGCAACTCCGAGTCCCTCGGGCTGCTCACCTACGACGCGTGTCTCGCCGAGGGGCTGCGGCCGCTGCCCCCGCTGGACCTCACGACGGAGGCCACGGCCGAGGACTTCCACGCCGCCCTCGCCCGGGCGCTGGGCGACGCCTCGTGCGACGCGGTGGTGGTGACGGCGATACCGGCGATCGGGGAGGCGTCCACGGGGGACGCGGCGCTGGCCGAGGCGCTGCGCTCCGCCGCGGCCGCGGCGCCCGCGAAGCCGGTCCTCGTCGTCCACGTGGAACTCGGCGGTCTCGCCGCCGCCCTGTCGGCCGCCACCAGCACCGCGCCGCCCCGCCCCGAGGCGGCCGCCCGCGCGCGTGCCGCGGCGTCGGAGGACGGCGTCCCGCGGCCGCCCGCCGCCGCGGCCCCCGAGGGCGCCCACCTCATCCCGGCCTACCCCGCCGCCGAGCGCGCGGTGCGGGCCCTCGCCGAGGTCGTGAAGTACGCCCAGTGGCGCCGCGAGGTCGCCGAACCCGGCCGGGTCCCCGAGTACGACGACATCGACGAGAGGGGCGCCGCCCGGCTCATCGAGGGCCTCCTCGCGCGCGGACAGGGCCTCACCCTGGGCACCGACGACACGTGCGAACTGCTGGGCCGTTACGGCATCCACCCCCGCCGCGCGATCCCCGCGCCCACCCCCGACGACGCGGCCGCGGCGGCCGCCGCCCTCGGCTACCCGGTCGCCCTCAAGGCCACCGCCCCGCATCTGCGCCACCGCGCCGACCTGGGCGGCGTCCGCCTCGACCTCGCCGACGAGGAGCAACTGCGACGCTCGTACGCCGAGTTGACCGAGATGTTCGGGAAGCCGGAGGAGGTGCGTCCGGTCGTCCAGGCGATGGCCCCGCGCGGGGTCGACACGGTCGTCCGCGCGGTCATCGACCCGGCCGCCGGGGCCGTGCTCTCCTTCGGGCTCGCCGGGGCCGCCTCCCAGCTCCTCGGCGACATGGCGCACCGCCTGGTCCCGGTCACCGACCGCGACGCGACCTCGCTGATCCGCTCGATCCGCACGGCGCCCCTGCTGTTCGGCTGGCGCGGCTCGACCCCCGTCGACACCCCCGCCCTGGAGGAGCTGCTGCTGCGCGTCTCCCGGCTGGTCGACGACCACCCCGAGGTCGTCGCCGTCACCCTGGAACCGGTCGTCGTCGCCCCCCAGGGCCTGAGCGTCCTCGGCGCCTCGGTCCGCCTGGCCCCACCCCCGGCCCGAGACGACCTCGGCCCCCGCACGCTCCCGGCGTACTGAGAGAGCCACCGTGACCCCTCCCGACGGCACGCCGCCTGGCCCCCTCACCCTCCCCGAGGGCTCCTGGTGGGACTGGGACGTGATCGCCTGGAACCCGGCGGAACTCCGGCTGGCGGCCGGCCACGACCTCACCTACCACCACGGCCTCGAACTGGTCTTCGGCGATCCCGCCTTCGTCCGGTGCCCGGCCGCCTTCCAGGACCCGGTCTTCCGGGCTCCCACACCCGACGAGCTGCGGTCGCTGGCCCGTCGGCTCGGCGAGGCGCCGCCCGTCGTGATCGCCTTCGAGGCCGACGCCGGCGGCACCGAACCCGCGCCCTGCCTCGTCGCCGCCCAGCGGCTGGAAGTCGTCCAGGGGCAGGTGCTGCGGTACTGGAGCGCGGACCCGGCGCCCGGGCGGCGATTCGCGCCCTGGGTGGGGCCTCCGGGGAGGTGAGAGGGGTTCGGCCCTGTTGCGGGGGACGGGGTTGCCCTTGACTGGCCCGGACCGCCCTTACCCACGGATTAGGATGGACGGCATGGCCAAGACCAGTACGACGACCCAGGGGCTGCGCGCGGCGATCGAGCGCAGCGGCTACTACCCGGCCCTCGTGGCCGAGGCGGTGGAGGCCGCCGTGGGCGGCGAGCCCATCACGTCGTTCCTGGTCCACCAGGAGACCACGTTCGACCAGAACGAGGTCCGCCGGCATGTGACGGTGCTGGTCCTCACCGGCAACCGCTTCATCGTCAGCCACACCGACGAGCAGGCCGCCGACACCACCTCCCCGACGCCGTACGCCACCACGTCCACCGAGTCCGTGAAGCTCGGCCGGATCTCGTCCGTCGTGGTCAGCCGGGTGGTCGCCAACCCCGAGTCGTACACGCCGGGCACCCTGCCCCGCGAGGTCGTGCTGACCATCGGCTGGGGCGCCGTCTCCCGTATCGACCTGGAACCGGCCGCCTGCGGCGACCCCAACTGCGACGCCGACCACGGCTACACCGGCAACTCGACGGCGGACGACCTCAGCCTGCGGGTCAGCGAGGCGGGCGACGGCCCGGAGACGGTGCGCCAGGCGCTCGCCTTCGCCCAGTCGCTCTCCGAGGCCACCGCGGATCTGACCCGCTGATGGCGCAGCCAGCCTGGGACCACCCCGAGCCCCTCACCGTCGCCTCCGCCCCCGTACCCGAGTACGGCAGCGGCTCCCTCGCCGACCTGCTGCCCACCCTGGCCGCGGGCATGGGCGTCCCCGGCACCACCGCGGCGATCCCCGAGCTGGCCCCGGCCGACCGCAACTGCGTCTTCCTGATCGACGGCCTCGGCTGGGAGCAGATCAAGGACCACGCGGACGAGGCGCCCTACCTCCACGCGCTCCTCGGCAGCTCCCGCGGCGGCACCGGACGCCCCCTCACCGCCGGCTACCCGGCGACCACCGCGACCTCCCTCGCCTCCGTCGGCACCGGCCTCCCGCCCGGCGCCCACGGCCTGCCCGGCTACACCGTGCGCAACCCGGCCACCGGCGAGCTGATGAACCAGCTCCGCTGGCAGCCCTGGACCTCACCGGACGCCTGGCAGCCGTACCCCACGATCTTCCGGCTCGCCGACCGGGCGGGCGTGCACGCCGCCCAGGTGTCCTCGCCCACCTTCCAGAACACCCCGCTGACCAAGGTGGCGCTCAGCGGCGGCACCTTCCACGGGCGGCTGACCGGCGAGGAGCGCATGGACCTCGCCGCCGAGCAGCTCGCCGCCGGCGACCGCTCCCTGGTCTACACGTACTACGCCGAACTCGACGGCGCAGGCCACCGCTACGGCGTCGCCTCCGACACCTGGCGCGGCCAGCTCATGTACGTCGACCGGCTCGTCCAGCGCCTCGCCGAACAACTGCCGCCGCGCAGCGCGCTGTACGTCACCGCCGACCACGGCATGGTCGACGTCCCCTTCGACGAGCAGCACCGCATCGACTTCGACGAGGACTGGGAGCTGCGCGCCGGGGTCGCCCTGCTGGGCGGCGAGGGCCGCGCCCGCCATGTCTACGCCGTACCGGGAGCCGCGGACGACGTCCTGACCTGCTGGCGCGAGGTCCTCGGCGAGCAGTTCTGGGTGGCCTCGCGCGACGAGGCGATCGCCGCGGGCTGGTTCGGCCCCCAGGTCGACGAGCGGGTGTACGACCGGCTCGGCGACGTGATCGCGGCGGCCCGGGACGACGTCCTGCTCATCGCCTCGGAGCGGGAGCCCAAGGAGTCGCTGATGGTCGGCAACCACGGTTCCATGACCCCTGCCGAGCAGCTCGTCCCCCTGCTCGAAGTACGCTCCTGACGCCCCGCCCTCTCTCCGACTCTCCACCGAAAGGTGCTCAACTCCCCATGCCCGAGCTGGTCTTCTTCTCCGGAACCATGGACTGCGGGAAGTCGACCCTGGCTCTCCAGATCGAGCACAACCGCTCCGCGCGCGGCCTCCAGGGCATGATCTTCACCCGTGACGACCGCGCCGGCGAAGGAAAGCTCTCCTCCCGCCTCGGCCTGGTCACCGACGCGGTCGAGGTCGAGGACGGGCAGGACCTGTACGCCTACCTGGTCGACCACCTCTCCCAGGGCGGCCGCGCGGACTATGTGATCGCGGACGAGGCGCAGTTCCTTGCCGAGGACCAGATCGACCAGCTCGCGCGCGTGGTCGACGATCTCGACATCGACGTCTACGCCTTCGGGATCACCACCGACTTCCGCTCCAAGCTGTTCCCCGGCTCCCAGCGGCTCGTGGAACTCGCCGACCGGGTCGAGGTCCTCCAGGTCGAGGCCCTGTGCTGGTGCGGGGCGCGCGCCACGCACAACGCCCGCACGGTGGGCGGCGTCATGGTCGTCGAGGGCGCGCAGGTCGTCGTCGGCGACGTCGACCAGGCCGACACCATCGGCTACGAGGTCCTGTGCCGCCGCCACCACCGCCGCCGCATGACAGCGGCGACGGCGCGCGCGGCGGCCCTCTCCCCGGACGTCCTGCCGGTCCCGCCGGCGTAGGCGCCGAACCGCCCTAGGCGGGCAGGGCGTGCAGCTTCGTGCCGTGCAGGGCGAAGACGTGCGTGCCGTCGGTGGCCATCAGCCAGGCGTGGAAGTCGCCGGACTTGTCGTTGAACGTCCAGCGCAGGGTGCCGGTCTTCGGGTCGAAGGCGTGGATGCCGCCGCCCTCGTCGAGGTCCGTCGCGCCGTAGAGGGTGCCGCCCGCCTCCAGGAACTGCCGGGGCGGCTGGGCGCCCTTCTCGGAGAGGTCCTCGGAGCGCCAGTTCTCCTTGCCGGTCCGCGGGTCGACCGACCGGAGCGTGCGGTTGCTGTCCGCGATGTACAGCGTGTCGCCCAGGACGGTCGGCTCCTTGAAGGTGGCGAACTCGTCAGTCTTCAGCGACCACTTCTCGGCGCCGTCGGCCAGGGCGAACGCCTGGAGGACCCGCCCCTGCGGGACGATCACCAGGTCGCCGTGCAGGGCGAAGACGCCGTAGTTGGTGCTCGTCGTCTTGTGGGTCCACACCTGGCGGCCGGTGGCGGTGTCGCGGACGGTGAGGTTCTTCTTGAGGTCGGTGTAGACGAGGAAACGATCCCGCACGGCGGTGTGCACACCGGTCTGCTCGGTGCCGAGGTCGCGCTGTTCCTTCCAGGCCACCCGGCCCGTGCCGCTGTCCAGCGCGGCGATCACGTTCGTGTGGGAGGAGCCGTCCGCCTCCAGGATCTCGGCGATGACGTACACCTGCTTGTCGTCCACCGCGACCGGCCGCGGCTGCCGGTACTCCTTGCCCAGTCGGCCGCGCCAGGTCTCCTTGCCGGTGGCGGGGTCGTGCCCGCTGACGGTGCCGTCGTAGGCGCTGCTGGCCAGGTACAGCGTGTCGTCGCCGATGAGGAGCGGGGCGCCGGGAGTGGCGCCGTTCTTCAGCGTCCACCGCGGCCGGCCAGTCTTGCCGTCGAGGGCGTCGAGCGGCGCGCCGCTCGCGATCACCACACCGGCGACGGCCACGAGTTCGTCGTTGTTGCCGTAGGTCTCGGCGGAGACGGACTTGGTCCACAGCGGCTTGGGCGCGCCGGCCGCGTCCGTTCCGCCGGATCCCTTGCCGCCGGTGCCGCTGTCCGTGCCCTTCCCCTTGTCCTTGCCGGTGCCGCCGGATCCCGTCCCGCCGCCGGTGGTGTCCTGCGCGTCGTTGCGGCAGCCGGTCGCCCCGACCGCGAGCGCGCCGAGTGCGAGCGCGCCGCCGGTCAGTCGCAGCAGGCGTCGCCGGGACGTTCTGCCGGTCGTCGAGGTGGTCCCCTGGGCCATGTCGTCGTACCCCCGTGAAGTCGCGTCGGTGGAAGGCTCGGCGGGGCGATCGCACTGATGCGCACCCCTGCGACCAGGCACATTAGCCACCACCGACGGCGGCGAGCGCGGCGGGCATCCGACCGGGACAGCACCGTGAACCAACCGAGACATTGATCGCGACGGTATGACCGGTGAGCAGGTGAACCGGTGGGCGGACCGCGTCAGCCGCGAAGCTCGACCACCGAGAAGACCGCGCCCTCCGGATCCGCCACCGTGGCGGCGCGGCCGTGCGGCTCGTCGTGGGCGGGTTCCAGGACCCGGCCGCCGAGGTCGCGGACCTGACGCACGGCGTCGTCGGCGTCGGCCACCTGGAAGGACGTCAGCCAGTGCGCACCCCGGTCCCGGGGGAGGGTGTTGCCCATGCCCCGGATCCCGGCCACCGGGCGTCCGGCGAGCCGCAGGGTGAGGTGGTCGGAGTCGGCGGAGGCATCGGTGTCCCGCTCGTGGCCGAACACCGTCTCGTAGAACTTGACGACACCGGCGGCCTCGTAGGTCAGCAGCTCGTTCCACGCGGGTGTGCCGGGGACGCCGGTGACGCCCGTGCCGAGGTGGTGCGCCGCCTGCCAGACGCCGAAGACCGCTCCGGCGGGGTCCGAGCCGATCGCCAGGCGCCCGGCGTCCCCGGCGTCCAGCGGGCCGACGCCGATCGTGCCGCCGCATAGCCGCACCGACTCGGCGGTGGAATCGACGTCGTCCGAGGCCAGATACGGCGTCCAGGCGACCGGGAGGTGCCGGTCGGGGGGAAGTTGGCCGATTCCGGCCACCTCCTCCCCGTGGAGCAGGGCCCGCGCGTAGGGACCGAGCTGGTGCGGACCGGGTTGGAACTCCCAGCCGAACAGCGCGCTGTAGAACTCCTGTGTCGCCGTCAACCCGTGCGCCATCAGACTCACCCAGCAGGGTGTGCCGGACGCGTACCGGGTGTGCGCCGTTCCTCCCGAGCCGGCCGACCCACGTGCCTCGGTCATCGTCACCTTCTCCTCGGCCCTGGTGGTGGCCGTGTCGCTTCCGCCCTCGGAGGATGCCTGGTGGAGGGTTCTCGTCGGTTCACGCGCGGTTGTCGCCGTATGTCGATCGCCTGTACGGCATGTGCTCGAACCCGTACGCCTCGTGACCGAGGCTGTCCGGCGGAGCAGAGTAGCCGGACATGGACGTGGGGGCCACCCCGTGCGCGAGGATGGGGGGCATGAACGCCATCATCTCCGCATCCGAACTCGCGAGCGAACTGGCGGGAGAGTGCCCGCCGGTGGTGCTCGACGTCCGCTGGCAGCTCAGCGTGGCCAAGGCGGCGGGCGAGCCGCCGTTCGACGGCCGGGCCGCCTACGAGGCCGGGCACGTGCCCGGCGCGGTCTACGTCGACCTGGACCGCGAACTGGCGGGCGCGGCCGGTGCCGCCGGCCGTCATCCGCTGCCCGACCTCGCGGAGTTCGGCGCCGCGATGCGCCGCGCGGGCGTCTCGGCGGCCCGCCCGGTGGTCGTCTACGACGGCGGTCAGGGCTGGGCCGCGGCCCGCGCCTGGTGGCTGCTGCGCTGGGCGGGCCACCCGGACGTGCGGGTCCTGGACGGCGGGCTGCCGCAGTGGGCCGGCGATCTGTCGACGGATGTACCCGCGCGCGGGGAGGGCGACTTCGAGCCGGTTCCGGGTGCCACGGGCCTGCTCGACGCGGACGCCGCCGCGGTGCTCGCCCGTTCCGGTGTGCTGTTCGACGCGCGCGCGGGGGAGCGGTACCGGGGCGAGGTCGAGCCGATCGACCGGGTCGGTGGGCACATCCCGGGGGCCGTCTCCGCGCCCACGAACGAGAACGTGGGCCCGGACGGCCGGTTCCTGCCGGCGGAGGAACTGCACGACCGTTTCAAGGCGCTGGGCGCGTCCGACGGCGCCGAGGTGGGCGTGTACTGCGGTTCGGGCGTCTCCGGTGCCCACGAGGTGCTGGCGCTGGCCGTGGCGGGCATCCCGGCCGCCCTGTACGTGGGGTCCTGGTCGGAGTGGTCCTCGGACCCGTCCCGGCCGGTCGCCGTCGGTCCCGATCCGCAGTGACCTTCCTCGCACACGCGCGTACGGGAGGGCCGCACCGAACAGGTGCGGCCCTCCCGTACGTATAGAGGGTCGTGCGAAGCGTTCTCCTCAGGCGGCTCCCGTGCCGAGTCGCCTTACGAATCCCGTTACTCCTGGGACTTCTTGCGCCGGGTGCCGAAGACGATCTCGTCCCAGCTCGGCACCGCGGCGCGGCGGCCGGGACGGACGCCGTCCGCCTCGGCCTGACGGTCGGTGGCGCCGATCAGCCGGTCCCGGTGGCTGCCCACCGAGCGCGGCATGAGGACGTCCGCGTAGGCGGACCCCGCGGAGGCGGCCGGCGCCGGCGGCTCCTCGGCCTCGGGCTCCTGCTCCTCGGGCTCCTCGGGGGTCTCCACCGGGCGCTCCGGGACCACCAGGTCGCCCCGGAAGCTCGGCACCGCCTCCAGCAGGCTGGTCAGCGAGTCCCGCTCGCGCTCCCCGATGGTCTCCTCGGGTGGCTCGGACGGCTGGGCGGGCAGACTCGGCCGCTCCAGCGCCCGGTCCATCGAACGGTCGCGCGGCAGCCGAGCGATCCGGGGGACGAACGGAAAGCTGGGCTCCGGCGCGGCGAGGTCGTCGGACTCGCCGATCAGCGAGCGCGCCTCGTCGTCGACGGCCTGGACGAGCCGGCGGGGCGGGTCGTAGGTCCAGCTCGCCGAGTGCGGTTCGCCCGCGACCCGGTAGACGAGCAGGACCTCCCAGGTGCCGTCGTCGCGGCGCCAGGAGTCCCACTGGACGGTGTCCTTCTCGGCGCCGCGCAGCAGCAGTCGCTCCTGGACGGCCTCGCCGAGCTGGGGACCCGCGGCGTTCTCACCGGGGCGGCGGACGGGTGTCTTGCGGGCGCGCTCGGCCATGAAGGCGCGCTCGGCCAGCACGGGGCCCTCGAACCGGCGTACGCGGTCGACGGGGATGCCCGCCATCTGGGCGACCTCTTCCGCGGTCGCGCCGGCACGTATACGCGCCTGGATGTCACGGGGGCGGAGATGGCTCTCCACCTCGATCTCGATCTGGCCGAGGCGGGGACGGTCGCCGCGAACGGCGGCGCGCAGACGCTCATCGATCGGAAGCGTGTACTCCGTGCTGTCCGCAGCCTTCAGCACCAGCCGTGTGCCGTCATTCGAGACGGCCACGACACGCAGTTCGGGCATGGGGACCTCCCGGGTGGTGCCTGCCGACGTCACGTGCGTCGCTGCTTCCGCTAGTCGAGTGTGGCCTGCCCGGGTGCAGCCTGCCACAACCTTGCCGAGTTGCCCGGCGTGTCGGGCACGGGCCCGTGATCGCCGTTATGGCACGGTTACCTATTTCGCCACGCTAAGTCACCAACATCGTCACCCTGTGCAACGAGCCCCTCCCGGCGGTCCAGCATGGCCCCGGACACCCCGAAGGGAGGCCGGGCCCAGGGCTCGCAACAGTACTCCATTTGGGCCACGTGCGTGGATTGGCACGCCGCCCAACTTCTGGCAAGAACCGCGACTTGGCCGTGCTGAAGGGCTTCCGGTGATCGTGTAAGTGGCGCACTTCACCCCCCGCTTCACCCTTTCTCCGGAATCACCCGAGTGTCCGCTACGACCCCAACACCCTGCGCAGGTAGTCGTTCTGGAACCGCCGGTCGGGGTCCAGCCGGTCCCGCAGCGCGGTGAACTCGCCGAACCTCGGGTAGACCTCCGCGAAGTACTCGGCGTCCCGCGTGTGCACCTTGCCCCAGTGCGGCCGTCCCTCGTGCGCGGTGAAGATGCGCTCGGCGGCGGTGAAGTACGCCTGAAAGGGCGTCCCCTTGACCATGTGTACGGCTATGTACGCGCTGTCCCGGCCCGAGGCGGTCGACAGGGTGATGTCGTCGGCCGGCGCGGTGCGCACCTCGACCGGGAAACTGATCCGCAGCCCGGACCGCTCGATCGTCGTCCTGAGTTCACGCAGCGTCTCGGTGACGGCCGCGCGCGGGACGGCGTACTCCATCTCCACGAACCGCACCCGGCGCGGGGACGTGAAGACCTTGAACGGGATGTCGGTGTAGGTGCGCGCGGAGAGCGCCCTGCTGGAGACGCGCGCGATCGTCGGGACCGTCGCGGGCGCCGCGCGGCCGACCCACTGGGCCACCTGGAAGACGCCGTTGGAGAGGAACTCGTCCTCGATCCAGCCCGGCACCCGGCCCACCGGGCGGCGCGGCCCCGCGCTGCGGTTGTTGCGCTTGGTGTTGGTGCTGCCGGTGTGCGGGAACCAGTAGAACTCGAAGTGCTCGTTCTCGGCCCAGAGTTCGTCGAAGTCGGCGAGCACCCGGTCGAACGGCATCGGCTCCTCGCGCGCGGTGAGCAGGAACAGCGGCTCCACGGCGAAGGTGATCGCGGTGACGATGCCCAGCGCGCCGAGACCTATCCGGGCGGCCGCGAAGACCTCGGGGTTCTCCTTCTCCGAGCAGGTGAGCACCGAGCCGTCGGCCGTGACCAGCTCCAGCCCCTTGATCTGCGCGGCGATCGAGGCGGACTCGCGGCCCGTGCCGTGGGTGCCGGTGCTGGTGGCCCCCGACACCGTCTGCTCCATGATGTCGCCCATGTTAGTGAGCGACAGGCCCTCCCGCGCGAGCGCGAGGTTGAGGCGCTTGAGCGGGGTACCGGCCTCGACCGTGACGGTCATGGCGTCCCGGTCGATGTCACGGATCCCAGTCAGGAGCTGAGGGCGGACCAGCACCCCGTCCGTCGCGGCGATCGACGTGAAGGAGTGGCCGGTGCCGACCGCCTTCACCTTCAGCCCGTCCTCGGCGGCCCGGCGCACGGCCTCCGCCAGCTCGTCGACGGAGGCGGGCGTGACCTCCCGCGCGGGACGGGCGGTCACATTGCCGCCCCAGTTACGCCACGTGCCGTTCTTCGCGCTCGCTGTGCTGCTCAACGGTGCCTCCCCGACCCGGCGCCGGCCTGACGAGCCGGCGGTACCCCAGGAATCCGACCGCGACCGCGACGGCACCGGCCACCGCCGGAACCCCGTACCCGGCCCGCGCCCCGGCCGCGTCGATGACCCAGCCGGCGATGGAGGAGCCGAGCGCCACCCCGACCGCGAGCCCGGTGCTGATCCAGGTCATGCCCTCGGTGAGCTGTGCGCGTGGTACGTGCTCTTCGATGAGGGACATGGTGGTGATCATCGTCGGAGCGATGGCCAGTCCCGCAACGAACAGCGCCACGGCCAGAAACGGCAAGTTTCCGACCAGTAGGAGGGGGATCATACTCACGGCCATCAGGAACACACCCAGCAGCCAGCGCCGCTCCGGCACACCCCGCGGGCGCAGCAGTCCGAAGACCAGTCCGGCGAGACAGGAGCCGGCCGCGTAGAGCGCGAGGACGACGCTCGCGGCGCCCTTGTGGCCCTGTTCGTCGGCGAACGCGACGGTGACCACGTCGACCGCCCCGAAGATCGTCCCCGTCGCCACGAAGGTGACCACCAGGACCTGGAGACCGGGGGAGCGCAGCGCGCTGCCGGTGCCGCGCCGCTCGCGCGGGTGCGGGACGGGCTCGGTGCCGCGCTGGGCGGTCAGCCAGAACACCCCGGCCGCGAGGAAGCAGCCCGCCAGCAGCGGCCCCGCCTCCGGGAACCAGGCCGTCGACAGACCGATCGACACGATCGGACCGAAGATGAAGCAGACCTCGTCCACCACCGACTCGAACGAGTACGCGGTGTGCAGTTTCGGGGTGCCCCGGTACAGGGCCGCCCAGCGGGCCCGGACCATCGCGCCGAGGCTCGGCACGGCGCCGATGCCCGCGGAGCACACGAACAGCAGCCAGTCCGGCCACCGGAAGTGCGCGGTCAGCAGCAGCCCGGCCGCCGCCGTCAGCGCCACCAGCGTCGCGGGGCGCAGCACCCGGCGCTGCCCGTACTGGTCCACCATGCGGGAGATCTGCGGCCCGACGAGCGCGGCCGACAGCGCGATGGTCGCCGACAGGGCCCCCGCGAGGCCGTAGCGCCCGGTGAGCTGGGAGATCATCGTGACCACGCCGATGCCCATCATCGACAGCGGCATCCGGCCGAGGAACCCCGCGGCGGCGAAGCCCTTGGAGCCGGGGGCGTCGAACAGGGCGCGGTAGGGGCTGGGCACGGCGGCTCTCCGGAAGTCCGGTCACGCGCGCGTGCGGCTTCGCGCGGCATGAAGGAAGGGTGGCTCGTGGGGTCACGGTCACGCCGGGTAAGGCGTAAAGGTGGCCTATACAGCTTACGAGTGAGGTCACCCTAACGCACCGGTCCGCGCACCCCGGCCGCCGAGGCCCACCGGAGCACCCCGCCGTTTCCCGGCCGTCGGTGCCGGGTGGCAGGATCGGACCCATGCCAGACGCGCTCGAAGCCACCCCCTACGACGCCCTGCTCCTGCTCTCCTTCGGCGGCCCGGAAGGCCCGGACGACGTGGTGCCCTTCCTGGAGAACGTGACGCGAGGGCGCGGCATCCCCACGGAACGCCTCAAGGAAGTCGGGCAGCACTACTTCCTGTTCGGCGGGGTCAGCCCCATCAACGAGCAGAACCGCGCCCTGCTGGACGCCCTGCGCAAGGACTTCGCCGACCACGGCCTGGACCTGCCCGTCTACTGGGGCAACCGCAACTGGGCCCCGTACCTCACGGACACCCTGCGCGAGATGGTCACCGCCGGCCACCGCCGCATCCTGGTCCTCGCCACCAGCGCCTACGCCTCCTACTCGGGCTGCCGCCAGTACCGCGAGAACCTCGCCGACGCGCTGGCCGTCCTGGAGACCGAGGGCCTGCCGCTGCCGAGGGTCGACAAGCTGCGGCACTACTTCAACCACCCCGGCTTCGTGGAACCGATGACCGAAGGCGTCCTGCGCTCCCTCGCCGACCTCCCCGAGGACGTCCGCGACGGCGCCCACATCGCCTTCACCACCCACTCGATCCCCACCACCGCGGCCGACACCTCAGGACCCGTCGAGGGCCACGGCGACGGCGGCGCGTACGTACGGCAGCACCTGGACGTCGCCGCGCTGATCGCCGACGCCGTCCGCGAGCGCACCGGCGTCGACCACCCCTGGCAGCTCGTCTACCAGTCCCGCTCCGGCGCCCCGCACATCCCGTGGCTGGAGCCCGACATCTGCGACCACCTGGAGGAGCGGCGCGCGGCCGGCGTCCCGGCGGTCGTGATGGCCCCGATCGGCTTCGTCTCCGACCACATGGAGGTCCTCTACGACCTCGACACCGAGGCGACGGCCAGGGCCGGGGAGCTGGGCCTGCCGGTGCGCCGCTCGGCCACCGTCGGCGCCGACCCGCGCTTTGCCGCCGCCGTCCGCGAGCTGATCCTGGAGCGCGCCGCCGCCGAGAGCGGCCGGCCCGTCACCCCCTGCGCCCTGGGCACGCTCGGCGCGAGCCACGACCTCTGCCCCGTCGGCTGCTGCCCCGCGCGGGCACCCCGGCCCGCCGCCGCGGGCGCCGACAGCCCCTACGCGTGAGGAACACCGTGACCGACCCCTTCCACACGGACCTGCTCGCCCTCGCCCGGGAGGCCGCCCGCCGGGCCGGCGAGCTGCTGCGCGACGGCCGCCCGGCCGACCTCGCGGTGGCCGCCACCAAGTCGAGCCCCATCGACGTGGTCACCGAGATGGACATCGCCGCCGAGAAGCTGATCACCGGCCTGATCTCCGAGCACCGCCCCGACGACGGCTTCCTCGGCGAGGAGGGTGCCTCCACTGAGGGCAGCACCGGCGTCCGCTGGGTGATCGACCCGCTCGACGGCACGGTCAACTACCTGTACGGGCTGCCCACCTGGTCCGTCTCCGTCGCGGCCGAGCAGGACGGCGAGACCGTCGTCGGGGTCGTCGAGATCCCGATGCGCGGCGAGACGTACCACGCGGTGCGCGGCGGCGGGGCCCGGGCGACCGGCGCCTGGGCGGGCGAGCGGGTCCTGGCCTGCCGTCCCCCGGCGCCCCTGGACCAGGCGCTGGTCTCCACCGGCTTCAACTACGTCACCGAGGTCCGCGATCACCAGGCCGACGTGGCCCGGCGGCTGATCCCGCTGCTGCGCGACATCCGGCGGGGCGGCTCGGCCGCCGTCGACCTGTGCGACGTGGCCGCCGGCCGGCTCGACGGCTACTACGAGCGCGGGCTGCACCCCTGGGACCTCGCGGCGGGCGACCTCATCGCCCGGGAGGCGGGCGCGCTGACGGGTGGACGGCCCGGAGAGCCCCCGGCACGCGATCTGGCGATCGCCGCCACCCCGGCCGTCTTCGCGCCCCTCCAGCGGCTCCTGGAGGACTTCGGCGCCTGGCACGACTGACGGCTGTCTGCTGCCTGGACACCGGTCACGCGTCCGCGCATGCGGAAGGGCCCCGGCGCTGGATTCGCCGGGGCCCTTCCTGCCGCGCGATCGTTGTCGCGCGACCGCTCAGACGCTGGTCGCGCCGACTTCCACGCCGTGTTCGGCGGCGAGGCGGCGCAGGTCCTCCAGCTCTGCCTGCTCCACGTCGGCGAGGAAGTCGTCGCCCTCGTCCTGAGCCCGGGTCAGGTCGGACTCGGTCGCCCTTATGCGCTGCAGAAGTCCTGCGGTGAATGCGTCCATGCTGCGCCCCCTCGTCCTTGGGTCGGTGGGTCGGTGGCACGGGGGTGTGCCGTCGGGAAAGAAAGGGCGATCACGTCTCCGGCGGATGCCCGGCCCACCCCCCTGCCGGGCGGCGACGGTGCCGGACACCCACGCCCGCTCTGCGGCAAGCGGACCGCGAGGTACCACATGGTGCTGCGGCACATGCGGAGCGTGATCGCGGGGTGTAAAGCCGTCCTCCCCCCGCTCCCTTCCGCGGAAACCTCAACCGCACGAGAAAATCTCGCATTCCCGGGCCCCGCACCCGTCCTTCGTGCGCCCTCACCCGTCTTACCGCCGACTTATGGCCGAAAAGGGCAGGATGGGACGCACACTCACCAGCACCCCTGCCCGCGCGCTCTCGTGGAGCGCTACGCGGGTGGACACAGGAAGGACAAGCGCCGTGCGCGTACTCGTCGTCGAGGACGAGCAACTGCTCGCCGATGCGGTGGCCACCGGACTGCGCCGGGAGGCCATGGCCGTCGACGTCGTGTACGACGGCGCGGCCGCCCTGGAGCGCATCGGCGTCAACGACTACGACGTGGTCGTCCTCGACCGCGACCTGCCCCTCGTCCACGGCGACGACGTCTGCCGCAAGATCGTCGAACTCGGCATGCCCACCCGCGTGCTGATGCTCACGGCGTCCGGCGACGTCAGCGACCGCGTCGAGGGCCTGGAGATCGGCGCCGACGACTATCTCCCCAAGCCCTTCGCCTTCAGCGAGCTGATCGCACGCGTGCGTGCCCTCGGCCGCCGCACCAGCGTGCCGCTGCCGCCCGTCCTGGAGCGGGCCGGCATCAAGCTCGACCCCAACCGCCGCGAGGTCTTCCGCGACGGCAAGGAGGTCCAGCTCGCCCCCAAGGAGTTCGCCGTCCTGGAGGTGCTGATGCGCAGCGAGGGCGCCGTCGTCTCCGCCGAACAGCTCCTGGAGAAGGCGTGGGACGAGAACACGGATCCCTTCACCAACGTCGTCCGCGTGACCGTCATGACGCTCCGCCGCAAGCTGGGCGAACCCCCGGTGATCGTCACGGTGCCCGGCTCCGGCTACCGGATCTGATCCCGGTGGCCGCCACGCCCGCGCCGCCCCAGGCGCCTCCGAAGCCCACCTGGGACCCCCGCAGACCGCAGCCCAACCTCCCCTGGCTGCGCCCGACCATCCGGATACGCCTCACCCTGCTGTACGGCGGCATGTTCCTGATCGCCGGCATCCTGCTGCTGTCGATCATCTATCTGCTCGCCGCGCAGGCCATCAGCACCGGCAACCAGCCGCCGTTCAAGATCGTGAACCTCGGTGTCAGCGACGAGATCAAGGTCGCCAGCGCCGACTGCCCCGCGGTCAACCAGGCCAACGCCACCAGCCTCACGCTCACCCAGTTCAACACCGCGATCAGCGCCTGCATCGACCACCAGCGCCAGGTCGCGCTGGACAACCTGCTCAGCCGCTCGCTGCTGGCCCTGCTCGGCCTCGCCGTGATCGCCTTCGCGTTCGGCTACGCCATGGCGGGCCGCGTGCTGTCCCCGCTCGGCCGGATCACCCGCACCGCGCGCGCGGTGGCGGGCTCGGACCTGTCCCGCCGTATCGAGCTGGACGGCCCGGACGACGAGCTGAAGGAGCTGGCCGACACCTTCGACGACATGCTGGAGCGGCTCCAGAGGGCCTTCACCGCCCAGCAGCGCTTCGTCGGCAACGCCTCGCACGAGCTGCGCACGCCCCTGGCGATCAACCGCACGCTCCTGGAGGTGCACCTGTCCGACCCGGGCGCGCCCATGGAGCTCCAGCAGCTCGGCAAGACCCTGCTGGCCACCAACGAGCGCAGCGAGCAGCTCGTGGAGGGCCTGCTGCTGCTCGCCCGCAGCGACAACCAGATAGTGGAGCGCAAGCCGGTCGACCTCGCCGAGGTCGCCGGGCAGGCCGTCGACCAGGTGCACGGCGAGGCCGAGGCCAAGGGGGTGACGATCCGCGGCGAGCAGAAGCCGGCGGTCGTCCAGGGCAACGGCGTGCTGCTGGAGCGCATCGCGCTGAACCTCGTACAGAACGCCGTGCGGTACAACGTGCCGGAGGACGGCTGGGTCGAGGTCACCACCGACGTCCAGCACGGCCAGGCGGTCCTGGTCGTCTCGAACACGGGCCCGGTCGTGCCGGCGTACGAGATCGACAACCTCTTCGAGCCGTTCAGGCGGCTGCGCACGGAGCGCACGGGCAGCGACAAGGGGGTCGGGCTCGGGCTGTCCATCGTGCGGTCCGTGGCCCGGGCGCACGGCGGCCACATCACGGCGCAGCCGAGGGAAGGGGGCGGTCTCGTGATGCGGGTCACCCTGCCGGTCTGAGATCATGTCGCCGACACACGCGGGGATGTTCGCTTTGCGCGGAATTTTCAGGGCTCACCCCCCGCATCTCCGTGTGTGATCGATCACAAGGGCGAATTTCCGGCCATCTACTCTCCGTGATCATGAGGCCCGTCGGAAGGCCCGGAAAATCCGGGTTTTCGGGGGTCCTGATCACGGGAAGTACACGGTGAGACGCCTTTGAGGTGCGGCAACGGGACCGTGTACGGTCCCGATCGCCATCCAAGCCGATCACTCTTGAGGAGTCCGGTTGGGTGTCGATTGAGTAACAGACCTTGATGTGAGGCAAAATCTCCGCCTCGAGGCGGGCACAAGTCCGGCCTCTCACGCGTTACGTGCGCTGGAGACACCGCAGACACCCAGAGGGGGAGAGGCGAAATGGCTACCGATTACGACACCCCACGCAAGACCGACGACGACGTCGACTCAGACAGCCTTGAGGAGCTGAAGGCCCGGCGGAACGACAAGTCCGCCTCCGCAGTGGACGTGGACGAGTTCGAGGCCGCGGAAGGGCTCGAACTGCCCGGCGCGGACCTCTCGAACGAAGAGCTGGCGGTCCGCGTCCTGCCCAAGCAGCAGGACGAGTTCACGTGCATGAGCTGCTTCCTGGTGCACCACCGCAGCCAGCTGGCCCGCGAGAAGAACGGCCAGCCGATCTGCCGCGACTGCGACTGAGGCGGGGTCGGCCGTGACTGGCTCGACCCCCTCCCGGAAGCGCCGCTTCCTGTCGCGGGGAGCGGACAAAGGGCCCGCGGAAGGCCCTCACGGCGTGCGTGACGACGAGCGGGGCTCATCCGGCGAGGAAGTACTTCCCGCGGGATCGGCCTCGCTCGCGGCGGCGGGCGACCGGGCCGACCACCCGGTGCCCGGCGAGGAGACCGCACCCGTCGCCAGGCGACGGGCCGCGGTGGTCCGCGACAAGGCGAGAGACCTGGCCCGGGAAGGCGTCCGCAAGGGCGGTGACCGTGCCAGGGCCGGCCTTGCCTACCTGACCGACCGCATCATCGAGATCGCCCCCAGAATCCCCGTACGCGACCTCCAGACGCTCCGCAGGCAGTTCCCCGGCCTCGGACCCGAGGAGCTCGCGGACAAGCTCGTGGCGGGCGCGGCGAACGCCACCTCCACGGTCGGCGCCGGCATCGGCGCGGCCGCGATGCTGCCCGTACCGCCCGCGATGCCCACCGAACTGGCCGCGGAGATCACCGGCGTGGCCGCGATCGAGCTGAAGCTGATCGCCGAACTGCACGAGGTGTACGGCCTCCGGCCGCCCGGCAACCTCAAGGACCGCAGCACCGCGTATCTGCGCTCCTGGTCGGGCGAGCGCGGCGTGGACCCGCTGAAGCCCTCCACCATCAACGCCGCCCTCGGCGGCCCCATGCGGCGCGAACTGCGCCAGCAGATCATGAAGCGGATGGTCCGCGACCTTCCCAACCTGATGCCGTTCCTGGTCGGCGCCGCCGTCGGTGCGCTCATGAACCGGCGGGACACCCGGAAGCTGGCCGCCAAGATCCGCAGCGACCTGCGCAAGGCCCAGGTGCCGTGGGACGCGCTGCCGGAGCTGCCGCGCCTGGAGGAGCCCGCGGACGCCCTGGACATGAAGAAGCTCCCCGGGAATCCCAGGGAGCTGGGCTACTAGCCCGGTGACGGTACTGGCCCGGTGACCGAGAGGCGGCTAGGACGCCGCCGCGGCCTCCCGTGCCGCCGCCAGGGCCTGGGCCAGCCGCTCCGGCTCCCGGGTCGACAGGTACAGGTAGGGCGTCGGGTCCTGCGGGTCGGTGACCTCCACCCGCAGCGCCGTCGGAATGTAGGCGCGCAGCAGCAGGAACGCGCGCGTGTCGGCCTTGTGCGTGCGCCAGGCGCGCGCCTCCTCCGCGTCCAGGACCTCCGCCTCGCCCAGGGCCGTGACCGGGATCTTCGCCTCCCCGGCGATCAGTGAGTCGCCCACGATCCGGATGCGGACCGAGCCGTAGGAGCTGGCCACGACCGCGGCGGCCGCGGTGCCGCCGACCAGCCCGCCGAGCAGCGGCAGGGTGCCGAACGGCAGCAGGATCAGGGCGAAGGAGACGCCCACGAGGAACGACACCAGCCACCAGGAGCGGGGGGCGGTGAGGCGTTCTTCGTACGGGGTGGCGGAGAGCTGCATGGAAGCAAGCTTGGCACGGTGTCGGGGTCGGGCGGACGCGCGGGTAAGGTCTGCGGCTGTGAGTGGTACTTCCGCAGCTCTTCAGCCCCCGGCCGACGCCGGGAAACCCGTCCGTCATCCCGACGCCCCCGCACCGGGCGAGCTTCTCGGCGCCCACTACGAACACTGTTTCGGATGTGGTGGCGGGCAGCCGCACGGGCTGCACCTGGAGGCGCGGGCCGGTGCGGGCGTGACCGTGACCGCCGAGTTCACCGTGCAGGCCGCCCACCAGGGCGCGCCGGGTCTCGCCCACGGAGGGGTGCTGGCCACCGCGCTCGACGAGACGCTCGGCTCGCTGAACTGGCTGCTGCGGACGATCGCCGTGACCGGACGGCTGGAGACCGACTTCGTCCGGCCGGTGCCCGTCGGTACCACCCTGTACCTGGAGGCCGAGGTCACCGCGGTGGCCCGGCGCAAGATCTACTCGACCGCCACCGGGCGGATCGGCGGCCCCGAGGGACCCGTCGCCGTCCGCGCGGACGCGCTCTTCATCGAGGTCGCCGTGGAGCACTTCGTGCAGCACGGCCGCGAGGAGGAGATCCAGGCGGCCATGAGCGACCCGGACCAGATCCGGCGGGCCCGCGCCTTCGAGGTGAACCCGTGAGCCGTGCCCCGCTGGACGTCCTGATCCGCCGGGTTGACCCGGACGTACCGCTTCCGTCGTACGAGCACCCCGGGGACGCGGGGGCCGATCTGCGCACCACCGAGGCGTGCGAACTGGCGCCGGGGGAGCGGGCGGTCCTGCCCACGGGCGTCTCCGTGGCGCTGCCCGACGGGTACGCGGCCTTCGTGCACCCGCGCTCCGGGCTGGCCGCCCGGTGCGGAGTCGCGCTCGTGAATGCCCCGGGGACGGTTGATGCCGGGTACCGTGGAGAGATCAAGGTGATCGTGGTGAATCTCGACCCGCGCGAGTCCGTGCGGTTCGAGCGCTTCGACCGGATCGCCCAACTGGTTGTCCAGCAGGTCGAGAGGGTTCGCTTCCAGGAGGTGGCGGAGCTTCCCGATTCGGCTCGGGCCGCGGGGGGCTTCGGGTCCACCGGCGGCCACGCCTCGGTGGACGGTGCAAGCGGTCAGGCCGCCGTGGGCGGCAGTGTGGGTGGGTATCGATACGCTTCGGTCGTATCCGACCGGGAAGGACAGTGACGTGTTCGGACGTCGCAACAAGAAGGGTGCCGCCGAGAACGCGGCCGGCGAGGCCGAGCAGGTCGTCGACAGTGTCGACACTGAGGCGGACGACGAGGTGACCGGCCCGCGCGAGCGCGTGCGGCTGGAGCCGGAGCCCCGGCCCGACGGGCCGTGGGACGACTCGGAGGTCCGCGACCCGGCCGAGGGCCGGGTGGACCTGGGCGGTCTGTTCGTGCCGGGCGTCGACGGCATGGAGCTGCGGGTCGAGGTCGCGGGTGACGCGATCGTCGCCGCCACCGTCGTACTGCGCGACAGCGCCATCCAGCTCCAGGCGTTCGCCGCGCCCAAGCGCGAGGGCATCTGGGGCGAGGTGCGCGAGGAGATCGGCTCGGGCATCACCCAGCAGGGCGGCATCATCGACGAGGTCGAGGGCCCCCTGGGCTGGGAGCTGAGGGCCCAGGTGCCGGTGCAGCTTCCCGACGGCACGGGCGGCTTCCACGTCGTGCGGTTCGTCGGTGTGGACGGCCCCCGCTGGTTCCTGCGCGGGGTGATCTCGGGGCAGGGCGCGGTGCAGCCGCAGGCCGCCGGGCTGCTGGAGCAGATCTTCCGGGACACGGTCGTGGTCCGCGGTGACGGTCCGATGGCCCCCCGTGACCCGATCGTCCTCAAGCTGCCCAACGACGCGCAGATGGTGCCCGAGGGTGTCCAGCAGCAGGAGGAGGGCTCGCGCTTCTCCGGCGGCATGGGCCAGCTCCAGCGCGGACCGGAGATCACCGAGGTCCGCTGAGGATCGTCGAAACGGTTCGTTCGGCTTCGTAGAAACGGCGAGGGCCGCATCCCGTTCGGGATGCGGCCCTTTCTCGTGTCCTTCTTGTGTCCTTCTCGTGTGTGAACTCTTGACGCCGGATTGGTCTGTACCTACCGTCTCGGCTCAGCGCGCCTGTTCATAAAGGCGCTTCACGTTCACATACGAGAACGGAAGGCCCCCCACGCATGCGCAGAACCCCACTTCTCGCGGCCGTCACCGCCCTCCTCGCCGGAGTCCTCGCCCTGCCCGCCGGCGCCGAAGCCGCTCCCGCGACCTTCGCCCACCCCGGAGTCACCGTCTCCAAGAGCCAGTTGGACTTCACCCGCTCCCGGGTCAACGCCGGCGCCCAGCCCTGGAAGGGCGCCTTCGACCAGATGCTGGCGAGCAAGTACGCCGACCTGAACCGCACCCCCAAGCCCCGCGCGGTCGTCGAGTGCGGCTCCTACTCCAACCCCAACAACGGCTGCACCGACGAGCGCGAGGACGCCATCGCCGCGTACACCGACGCCCTCGCCTGGTACATCACCCGGGACGAGCGGTACGCCAGGAAGGCCATCCAGCTCATGGACGCCTGGTCGGCGGTCGTCAGGGACCACACCAACAGCAACGCCCCGCTCCAGACCGGCTGGGCCGGCTCCTCCTGGCCCAAGGCCGCGGAGATCATCAAGTACACGTACACCGGCGGCTGGCCGAACTCCGGCCGGTTCGCCACCATGCTCCGTGACGTCTATCTGCCCGAGATCATCAACGGCTCCAACTCCAACGGCAACTGGGAGCTGTCGATGATGGAGGCCGCCGTCGGGATCTCCGTCTTCCTGGAGGACAAGGCGTCGTACGACAAGGCCATGGGGAAGTTCCGCACCCGGACCGCGGCCTACGTCTACCTCGCCTCCGACGGCGATCTGCCGAAGACCGTGCCGAGCCAGAACCTCAACACCCGGGAGAAGATCGTCAACTACTGGCAGGGCCAGGGCACCTTCGTCACCGGCCTGACCCAGGAGACCTGCCGCGACTTCACCCACACCGGCTACGGCATCTCCGCGATCTCCCACATCGCCGAGACCAGCCGCATCCAGGGCCAGGACCTCTACGGCACCGATGTCGGCGAACGGCTGCGGCAGGCGCTCGGCTTCCAGTCCAAGTACGAGCTGGGCACGGCCGTCCCGAGCTGGCTGTGCGGGGGTTCCCTGCACCTGGGGCTCGGGCCGGTCACCGAGGTCGGCTTCAACGCGCTGCACCACCGGCTCGGCGTCGCGATGACCAACACCCAGACGCTCACCGAGCGCGGCCGCCCGGCGGGCAGCAACAACCTGTTCGTGGCCTGGGAGACGCTGACCCACGCCCAGAACTCCGCGTGAATCGAGCAGGCGTGAACCGATCGGGGGGTCTCGTCCGATGAAGGGGGTGAGGGGCGGCGGAGCGGGCGCCCCTCACCCCCTCCGGCCGGCCCGGCCGGGGGACCATGGTCCTCGGGAGCTGAGAGAGGCAGGCCGCATGGTGAACCCCACCAGGGTGCTCGTCGTCGACGACGAGCCGCAGACCCTGCGCGCCCTCGTGATCAACCTGCGCGCCCGCAGATACGAGGTCGACACCGCCCCGGACGGCGTCACCGCCCTGGAGCTGGCCGCCGCCCACCGGCCGGACGCGGTCGTGCTCGACCTGGGACTCCCCGACATGGACGGCGTCGAGGCGATCAAGAAGCTGCGCGACCGGACCCGGGTGCCGATCCTGGCGCTGTCCGCCCGGCACTCCGCGGCCGAGAGAGCCGAGTCCCTCGCGGCGGGCGCCGACGCCTATGTCACCAAGCCCTTCGACCTCGACGCCCTGCTGGCCCGGCTGCGGGACGCGGTGCGCGAAGCGGCCGTGGACAGTGACGTGGTCGTGGAGGTCGGCGGGTTCACCGTCGACCTGGCCGCCGGGAAGGTCCACCGGGACGGCGAGGACGTCCGGCTGACGCCCACCGAGTGGCGGCTGCTGGAGGTGCTGGTGCGCAACGCGGGCCGGCCGGTCGGCCGCAGGCACCTGCTCCAGGCGGTGTGGGGACCGTCGTACGGGACGGAGTCGAACTATCTGCGGGTCTACATGGCCCAGCTCAGACGCAAGCTGGAGCCCGACCCCTCGCGCCCCGCGCACCTCATCACCGAACCGGGGACGGGATACCGGTTCGAACGGTAGTGCCAGTGCTCGTACCGCGGGGTACGGCGGTGTCGGCGGGCACCGGTACGCTTCTGATATGAGTGCTGTTCCTCGTTCCGAAAAGCCGGTGGGCCGGTTCCGGCGCATGCTCGACCGGCTCTCCTCGTCCCAGGAGGACCTGGAGTCGGAGGAGCTGCGCGAGGACGCCGAGACGGCCGGCTGCATCCGCATCGGAGACTGCCAGGACCGCCAGATAGTGACGGTTACTGGTACCTTGCGCACGGTCACCCTGCGGCCGAGGGCCGGTGTCCCGGCTCTGGAGGCGGAGCTGTTCGACGGCACCGCCGCGCTGGACGTGGTGTGGCTGGGCAGGCGTTCCATCGTGGGCATAGAACCGGGGCGCAGGCTCATCGCATCGGGCCGTGTCTCCATGAGCAGAGGCCGCCGGGTGCTCTTCAACCCGAAGTACGAACTGAGACCCCTCGGTAGGGAGTAGCCGGTGACGTCGCTCGACAAGCCGACCGAAGACACTCAGCAGGACGACGCCCGGGCGGTGACCGAGGCTGCCTTGTTCGAGGCGTTCGGCGGGGTGCGGGGCATGGTCGAGACGGTGATGCCCGGCCTGCTCTTCGTCACGATCTTCACGATCAACAAGGACCTGCACATGGCGGCGATCGCCGCCCTCGTGGTCTCGGTGATCCTGGTCGTGGTCCGCCTGGCGATGAAGGACACCGTCAAGCACGCCTTCAGCGGGGTGTTCGGCGTGGCCTTCGGTGTCGTCTTCGCGATGATGACCGGCAACGCCAAGGACTTCTATCTCCCCGGCATGCTCTACACGCTGGGTCTGGGGCTGGCCTACATCGTCACGACCCTGTGCGGGGTCCCGCTGATCGGGCTGATCCTCGGCCCGGTGTTCAAGGAGAACCTCTCCTGGCGCACCCGCAACCCGGGCCGCAAGGCGGCGTACGCCAAGGCCAGCTACGCCTGGGGCCTGATCCTGCTCGCCAAGTGCGCGATCCTCTTCCCGCTGTACTGGTGGGCCGACACCACCCAGTTCGGCTGGGTGCTGGTCGCGCTGAAGATCCCGCCGTTCCTGCTCGCCGTCTGGCTGACCTGGGTCTTCCTGGCGAAGGCGCCCGCGCCGATCGACGTCTTCGCGGAGCTGGAGGCGAAGGAGAAGGCCGAGGAGGAGCGGAAGGCCGCCGCTGCCGCCGACGCCAACGGCGGACGGCACCGCCGGGAGGACTGACGCCGCCCGAACCGCGCGACACGGAAGGGCGCCCCGGATTCTCGGGGCGCCCTTCCGTCGTCGTATGAAGTCGGCGTACGGCCTCTCCGTCGTCGTAAGAAGCGGGCTTACGGCCTCGCCGTCGGGTCAGCTTCCTTCGCGCCGCACCGACAGCAGGTCCTCCAACTGCTCCTCCCGGGCCTGGGCGGCCACGAACAGCAGTTCGTCGCCCGGCTCCAGGGAGTCCTCGCGGGTCGGGGTGAGGACCCGGGTGCCGCGGATGATGGTGACCAGGGAGGTGTCCTCGGGCCACTCCACATCGCCGACCTGGGTGCCGGCCAGCGCCGACTCCTCCGGGAGGGTCAGCTCGACGAGGTTGGCGTCGCCGTGGCTGAAGCGCAGCAGCCGGACCAGGTCGCCGACGCTCACCGCCTCCTCGACCAGGGCGGACATCAGACGCGGGGTGGAGACGGCCACGTCGACGCCCCAGGACTCGTTGAAGAGCCACTCGTTCTTGGGGTTGTTGACGCGGGCGACGACGCGCGGGACGCCGTACTCCGTCTTCGCCAGCAGGGAGACGACCAGGTTGACCTTGTCGTCGCCGGTCGCGGCGATCACGACGTTGCAGCGCTGGAGGGCCGCCTCGTCCAGGGACGTGATCTCGCAGGCGTCGGCGAGCAGCCACTCCGCCTGCGGGACGCGCTCGACCGAGATGGCGGTCGGCGCCTTGTCGACGAGCAGGACCTCGTGGCCGTTCTCCAGCAGCTCGCCCGCGATCGAGCGGCCGACCGCACCGGCACCGGCAATGGCGACTCTCATCAGTGACCGTCCTCCTTCGGGCCCTCGGAGAACGACGCCTCGACCTTCTCCACGTCGTCGCTGCGCATCATCACGTGCACCAGGTCGCCCTCCTGGAGCACCGTCTGCGAGGTCGGCAGGATCGCCTCGCCGAGCCGGGTGAGGAACGCCACGCGGACGCCCGTCTCCTCCTGGAGCGTGCTGATCTTGTGGCCGACCCAGGACTCGTCGGCGTGCACCTCGGCGAGCTGGACGCCCCCGGTCGGGTCGCGCCACAGCGGCTCGGCACCCGAGGGCAGCAGCCGGCGCAGCATCTGGTCGGCCGTCCAGCGGACCGTGGCGACGGTCGGGATGCCCAGGCGCTGGTAGACCTCGGCGCGCCGCGGGTCGTAGATCCGCGCGGCGACGTTCTCGATGCCGAACATCTCGCGGGCCACCCGCGCGGCGATGATGTTGGAGTTGTCGCCACTGGAGACGGCGGCGAAGGCGCCCGCCTCCTCGATACCGGCCTCGCGCAGGGTGTCCTGGTCGAAACCGACTCCGGTGACCCGGCGGCCGCCGAAGCCGGAGCCCAAACGTCGGAAGGCGGTGGGGTCCTGGTCGATCACGGCGACCGTGTGCCCCTGTTGCTCCAGGGTCTGGGCGAGAGCGGAACCCACTCTGCCGCAGCCCATGATGACGATGTGCACGACCGTCCTTCCGAGTCAAGAAGTCAAGATGTCAATAAGTTCTCTTGCGTGGCTCAGAACAGGGTCTCAGACCGTCGACCAAGCTACACACGCGCGGTCGATGTGGGGCACCCCCGTGCACAGTTCGGACAGTCAGCGGCGGCTGATGCTCCAGAGGCTGAAGAAGGTGAGGATTCCGAGGCCGACGAGGGTGCCGACGGCGCCGATCAGCTCCGCGGTCGAGTGCATGGAACCTCCGAGTGGCGGCAGCGGGCCAGGAGTTTGTCATATAGACATGCCGATCCCTGCCGCCGTGGAATCCGTAGCCGTGCCGTGGCCGATTTCACCCGTGAGGCAGACGCGACGTCCCGGCGGCGGGGGAGGGTGGGCGTCCCCGTGTTCGACGGCATACGATCCTCTGTTGTGTCCAAACTGACCGACGTGCCCAAGCGGATTCTGATCGGGCGCGCACTGCGCAGCGACCGGCTGGGGGAGACCCTCCTGCCGAAGCGCGTCGCCCTGCCCGTCTTCGCTTCCGACCCGCTGTCCTCCGTGGCCTACGCGCCCGGGGAGGTGCTGCTGGTCCTGTCCATCGCGGGCTTGTCGGCCTACCACTTCAGCCCGTGGATCGCCCTCGCGGTCGTCGTCCTGATGTTCACCGTGGTCGCCTCCTACCGGCAGAACGTGCACGCCTACCCCAGCGGCGGCGGCGACTACGAGGTCGCCACCACCAACCTGGGCGCCAAGGCCGGCCTGACCGTCGCGAGCGCCCTGCTCGTCGACTACGTCCTCACCGTGGCCGTGTCCATCGCCTCCGGCATCGAGAACCTCGGCTCCGCGGTCCCCTTCGTGGTCGAGCACAAGGTGGCCTGCGCGGTCGGCGTGGTCGTCCTGCTGACCGTGATGAACCTGCGCGGCGTCAAGGAGTCGGGCAAGCTCTTCGCCATCCCGACCTATGTGTTCGTCACGGGCGTCTTCATCATGATCGCGTGGGGCGCGTTCCGGGGCCTGGTCCTCGACGACACCATGCGGGCACCGACCGCCGACTACCAGATCAAGCCCGAGCACCAGGGCCTCGCGGGCTTCGCGCTCGTCTTCCTGCTGCTGCGCGCCTTCTCCTCCGGCTGCGCCGCGCTCACCGGCGTCGAGGCGATCTCCAACGGCGTCCCGGCCTTCCGCAAGCCCAAGTCGCGGAACGCGGCGACCACCCTGGCGCTGATGGGCCTGCTGGCCGTCACCATGTTCTGCGGCATCATCGTCCTGGCCCTGGTCACCGACGTCCGGATGGCCGAGAACCCGGCCGTCGACCTGGTGCACAACGGCGTCGCGGTCGGCGCGGACTACGTCCAGAACCCGGTGATCACCCAGGTCGCCGAGGCCGTCTTCGGCAAGGGCAGCTTCCTGTTCCTGATCCTCGCCGGCGCCACCGCCCTGGTGCTGTTCCTGGCCGCCAACACCGCCTACAACGGCTTCCCGGTGCTCGGCTCGATCCTCGCCCAGGACCGCTACCTGCCCCGCCAGCTCCACACCCGCGGCGACCGGCTGGCCTTCTCGAACGGCATCGTGCTCCTCGCGGGCGCGGCCACCCTGCTGATCGTGATCTACGGCGCCGACTCCACGCGGCTGATCCAGCTCTACATCGTCGGCGTGTTCGTGTCGTTCACGCTCAGCCAGATCGGCATGGTCCGCCACTGGAACCGCCACCTGGCCACCGAGACCGACCAGGCCAAGCGCCGCCACATGGTCCGCTCCCGCGCGATCAACGCCTTCGGCGCCTTCTTCACCGGGCTGGTCCTGGTCGTCGTCCTGCTCACCAAGTTCACCCACGGCGCCTGGGTCGCCCTGCTCGGCATGGTCATCTTCTACGCGACGATGACCGCCATCCGTAAGCACTACGACCGGGTCGCCGACGAGATCGCGGCCCCCGAGGGCCCGAGCGACGACAGCGTACGGCCGTCCCGCGTGCACTCGGTCGTCCTGATCTCCAAGATCCACCGGCCCACGCTGCGCGCCCTCGCCTACGCCAAGCTGATGCGCTCCGACACCCTGGAGGCGCTCACCGTCAACGTCGACCCGACCGAGACGAAGGCGCTGCGCGCGGAGTGGGAGCGGCGCGGGATCCCCGTACCGCTGAAGGTCCTCGACTCCCCGTACCGGGAGATCACGCGGCCGATCATCGAGTACGTCAAGAGCCTGCGCAAGGAGTCGCCGCGCGACGCGGTGTCGGTGATCATCCCCGAGTACGTGGTCGGTCACTGGTACGAGCATCTGCTGCACAACCAGAGCGCGCTGCGGCTGAAGGGCCGGCTGCTGTTCACCCCGGGCGTCATGGTCACGTCCGTCCCCTACCAGCTCGAATCCTCCGAGGCGGCCCGCAACCGCGCCCGCAAGCGGTCGGAGTGGAACGCCCCGGGGTCGGTGCGGAGGGGGCCGGCGGAGACGGGGGCGGGGGCCGGGGGTTCGGCTTCCGGCGGTTCGGGTTCCGATGGCTCCGCCGGGACGTCGGGCAAGTCTTCGGGCGGGCCGTCGGGCACGAAGCGCTGACGCGCAGGGCTTGACGCGCAGGGCTTGACGCGCAGGGCTTGGGGCTCAGGGCTTGGGGCTCAGGGCTTTCTGGTCAACGGCCGGGCGGCACCCACGTAGACTGGTGGGCTGTTGTCCGGCCGTTTCCCTTTCTCGTCACTGGAGTCACCCCGCCATGCAGGCAGAACCGAAGAAATCGCTGGTGGGGACCGAGTACGAGGTCGAGATCGGCCCCGTCGCCCACGGCGGGCACTGCATCGCCCGCACCGACTCGGGCCAGGTGCTGTTCGTACGGCACACGCTTCCGGGCGAGCGGGTCGTGGCCCGGGTGACCGACGGCGAGGAGGGCGCGCGGTTCCTGCGTGCCGACGCCGTGCAGATCCTCGACGCGTCCAAGGACCGGGTCGAGGCCCCCTGCCCCTTCGCCGGTCCCGGCCGCTGCGGCGGCTGCGACTGGCAGCACGCCAAGCCGGGCGCTCAGCGTCGGCTCAAGGGCGAGGTGATCGCCGAGCAGCTCCAGCGGCTCGCGGGGCTCACCCCCGAGGAGGCCGGCTGGGACGGCACGGTGATGCCGGCCGAGGGCGACAAGCTCCCGGCCGGGCAGGTACCGCAGTGGCGGACGCGCGTGCAGTACGCGGTGGACGCGGACGGCAACGCCGGACTGCGCAGGCACCGCTCGCACGAGGTCGAACCGATCGACCACTGCATGATCGCCGCGCCCGGTGTCAGTGAACTCGGCATCGAGAAGCGCGACTGGTCCGGCATGGCCTCGGTCGACGCGATCGCCGCCACCGGGTCCCAGGACCGCATGGTGATCCTCGAACCCCGCCCCGGCGCCCGCCTCCCCCTCGTCGAGCTGGACCGCCCCGTCTCCGTGATGCGCGTCGAGGAGAAGGACGGCGGCGTCCACCGGGTGCACGGCCGGGCGTTCGTGCGCGAGCGGGCCGACGGCCGTACCTACCGGGTGGGCAGCGGCGGCTTCTGGCAGGTCCACCCGCAGGCGGCCGACACCCTGGTCAAGGCCGTCATGCAGGGCCTCCTGCCGCGCAAGGGCGACATGGCGCTCGACCTGTACTGCGGCGTGGGCCTCTTCGCGGGCGCCCTCGCGGACCGCCTCGGCGACAAGGGCGCGGTGCTGGGCATCGAGTCCGGCAAGCGCGCCGTCGAGGACGCGCGACACAACCTCGCCGGCTTCGACCGCGTCCGCATCGAACAGGGCAAGGTCGAGAGCGTCCTCCCGCGCACGGGCATCACGGAGGTCGACCTGATCGTCCTCGACCCGCCGCGCGCGGGGGCGGGCAGGAAGACGGTCGAGCATTTGACATCCCTCGGCGCCCGCCGCATCGCCTACGTGGCCTGCGACCCGGCGGCGCTGGCGCGGGATCTGGGGTACTTCCGGGACGGGGGGTATCGGGTGCGGACTTTGCGGGCGTTCGATCTGTTTCCTATGACGCATCATGTGGAGTGCGTGGCGATTCTGGAGCCGGTGAAGAAGGACGCCTGATCTGCGCAACACCGGGGACCGAACAGGTGGTTACGACGAATAGACCAACACCTGCCCGTGGTCGGGCGTCACCGGTGCACGCGGCCCGCTGCCATCACCAGGCGTACGGCGCGGAGAGCCTGGAGGTCTCGCAGGGGGTCGCCCCGGACGACGAGTAGGTCGGCGCGGTGTCCCGGGATGAGGGTTCCGGTGTCGGTGAGGCCGAGGGCCTCGGCCGTGCGCTGGGTGGCCAAGTCCACGATCTCCGGTGGTGTGCAGCCCAGATGGGCGAAGAACTCCAGGCTGGAGACGAAGTCGTCGAAGACCGCACGGCTCACCCCGGCGTCCGTGCCGGTGATCAAGCTGACCCCCCGCTCCCGCATGCTGCGTAGCCCGCCGAACATCGTCTCGGCGCGCTCGGCGCCGAAGCGCTGGGCGAAGCCTCGCCAGTCGGGGCTGGCGGCCGGGCAGACGTGGATGCCCTTGGCTGCGATCTCATCGACCACGTCCTCGATCAGCCGGAAGCCGTCCTGGTCGATCCACGTGCAGTGCTCGATCGTGGTCACCCCCGCTTCGACCGCCGATCGGATGCCCTCGGTGCCGTGCGCGTGGGCCGCCACCGGGAGGCCGGCGTGGGCCGCCTCGGCCACCACGACGTGCAGCTCCTCCGCCGTAAACTGCGCGGACCAGATCGGCGGACCGTCCTTGGTGATGCCACCGCCCGTCGCCATCACCTTGATGACGTCGACACCCAGGGCCGCGTTCCGGCGCACCAGGTCGCGGACGGCTTCCGCCCCCGAGACCTCGCCGCCCAGGAACCAGCAGTGGCCGCCGGGGCCCGTGACGGGCGTGCCCGCGGCCAGGATCCGGGGGCCTGGCAACCTGCCGGCCGCGATGCTGTCGCGCAGCCCTACCACCAGGCCATTGCGGTCGCCCAGGTCGCGCACGGTGGTGACTCCGGAGTCCAGCAGGGCGCGTGCCCGGTCGGCCATGCCCCTGCTCACCGTGGCGTCGTCTGCCTCCCGCAGCGCGGAGACCGGGTCGGGGCCCGCGTCCAGCGCGAGGTGGACGTGCGCGTCGACGAGGCCCGGCAGCAGCGTGCCGTCTGGATGGTCGTGGCGTGTCACGCCGACAGGAGCGCGGGCCTCCACTTCCTTGCGCGGGCCGACGTCCATGATCACGCCGTCGCGGACCAGAACCGCACCGTCGAACAGCCGTCGCTCGTGCGGCCCGATGACCACCTGCCCGGCCGAGATCAGTGCTTCCGTCTCCATCGGTGCTCCGTTCCTCACATGCGCGAAGCCGCCAAGGCTTCGGACATCCGTGTCAATTGCCGTACGTCGTCTTCCAGTCCGCCGCTTCCGTCCCCGTTGGGCAGTGCCACCGGCACCGCCTGCGACGGCGCATCCTCTCCCGCCGCGTACGCCCGCAGTGCCGTCCGCAGATGGAACGCCGCGACCTCAGGCTCCAGGGGCCCCTCGGTGTCTGCCACCAGCGCCAGATGGGGGCTGATCCGCACCAGTCCGTCCCGGCACTCGATGACGCGTCGGTAAGAGCGGCGGTGCACGCTGCGCGGGGTCAGTACGTCCCACCAGTGGCCGGGCCGGGTGCGTTCGAGCGCGTCCTCCGGGAACGCGGCGTGCAACTCCGTCCATAGCGGAGCGAGTCCGCGGTACACGCGGCCGTGGTGCCACCACAGCCGGATGCTGGCCCACCGCGTCACTAGGCCGGGGCAGACCACGCCCGCTCTGCCGCACCCGGGAGTCGAGACCGGGCTCGGCGTGCTGCGCCCGACGCTCGCGCGCGCCGCCGGTCAGGTCGCGGACGCCGCGATCAGCTGGATGACCCCGCACGGCTACGTCCAGGACACCCTGCTGCCCGCCATGGCCGAGGGCGCCGCCGAAGCGGGTCGTCCCGTGCCGCGCTTGGTCACCGTCGTGCACGCCGCCGTCAACCGCCCGCACCGCAGTCCGTACCGGCTCGCCTACACGGCGGCCCGCGCCCACCTTGCCGGGCCCCACTACTCCGACATGCTCCGCCGCGCCGGGCTGCGCGTGCACCACAGTCACCCGACCATCGGTGCCCGCGCCCTCGTCGATGCCGGCGTTTTCCTGTACGGGACAGCACAGGAGATCGCAGCCGGCCTGGCCGAATATGACCGTGCGGGCGTGGACGAAGTTGTCGTCAACGTCGCGGGCGTGTACTCCGATCATGGCCGGGAGGACGCCGTACGAGACCTTCAGGACATCCTGACGGCGTACCGCGAGGCGGAGAATTGACAGACGATCGGGTGCGGTGGCACGGCCGGACCGCAGGGGCCGCGCGCCTCCGCACGCAGGGAGGAGAGGCACCCCGGTGCCCGACGACATCGCCCGCTGGTTGACCGAGCACGCCCGCCCCCTGGAGTCGCTGATCCCGGGTGCGCCCACCGACGACCTGGAGCCGCTGGGGGTGACGCTGCGTGGCGTCCGTGTCGTCGGTCTCGGTGAATCCACCCACGGCACCTCCGAGTTCTTCCGGCTGAAGCACCGGATCGTGGAGTTCCTGGTACGTGAGGAGGGGTTCACCACCCTGGCCATGGAGGCCAGCGAGTCCGCCGCCCGGGCCGTGGACGCGTACGTCCGGCACGGCGTCGGGGATCCCGTCCGGCTCGTCGCCCGGCTCGGCTTCTGGACCTGGCGGACCCAGGAGATGGTCGACCTCGTCGAGTGGCTCCGCTCGCACAACCGGGACCTCCCCGAGGAGCGCCGAGTCCGCTTCGCCGGCGTCGACCCGCAGCGCGGCGCCGACTCCGTCGAGGCCGTCACGGCCTTCCTGCACGCGTACGCGCCCGAACGGGAGGAGGACGCCCGCGCCCTGGAGATCCTGGTCCACGCCCGCCCCGGCTCGCGCCCCGACCCCGAACAGGCGCTCCGGCACCGCGCCGAGGAGGTCGCCCGCCACCTGGCCGCTCACGACGACGCCGACGACGACGTCGTGGAGCACGCCCGGATCCTCGTCCGCGCCGCCGATCTCGTGACCCGCTCGCTCGACCAGTCCGTGGGTGAGGAGAGTGCCTTCGCCGTCCGCGACCGGGCCATGGCAGACGCCGTCGCCCGCCTCGTGGACGACGACCCGACCGCCCGCGTCATGGTCTGGGCGCACAACGGCCACCTCGCGAAAGGCACATACGGGGACGGGGTCACCGCGCTCGGCAGCAGGCTCCGCGATCTGTACGGCGACCGCTACTACGCCCTGGCCCTGCTCTTCGGCATGGGCTCCTTCCTCGCCCGCAGGGGCGACGACCTCCAGGCCCCTCCCGTACGGCACCGCATCGGCACCGGTACCCGGTCCATCGAGGCACGGCTCGCCGACGCCCTGAAAGGCGACTACTACATCGACCTGCGCCGCACAGCCCCGTGGCTGCACGCGCCGCAGGCACAGCGCAGCTTCGGTGCCAACGTGCCGCGCTTCTTCTACCGGTTCAACACCGCGCCGCTCGTACCGGCGAAGGACTACGACGGCATCGCTTTCGTCGCTCGTTCGACCTGTTCCCACCTGCTGCCGCAGGCCGGGGAATGAGGGCGGACCCTGCTCACGGCCACAGCTCCAGCAGGACGTTCAGCGTCAGCTTCCACATCGGCTCGGCCCCCGTCCCGAAGGCGGCGGCGAGCGCGTACCCCACGGCGGCATCGTGGGGTTCCACGCGTTCGCCGCTGTTCGACCCCTCCCATGCGGCGCTGACCGTTCCGTCCCCAGTCGACGTGAAGACGCCGAGGAGACGGCCGTCGCGCAGCAGGCGGCTGGTGCCCAGGGAGTCCGGCACCAGCAGATACCCGTGCCCCCGCGCCGTGGATTCGACCTCCACCCGATACGAACGCCGGGTCAGGAAGCCCTTCGCAGGGCGCAGGGCCTCGTCCGCGCCCTCGACGCTCAGGGTGAGCCGTCGCTGGTCACGCGTACCGATCGGCACATGACTCTCCAGCGGGGTACCGGCGATCCGCCGGATCTCGGTGCGCGGCACGCCGTCGCCGCTCACCGTCAGCGTTCCGTCCTCGTGGTCGAGCGCGATGTGGACCGCCCCGAAGAGCCGGTCGGCGGCGGGCTCGTATGTGAACGCCTCCATCGACGCGCTCTCCTCTCCTCGTCACCCCGTTGATCGTCGCCCGCCAGTCTCCGACAGTGCGCTGGAGGCGTATCCCCATTTCGGCCACGGAGTCGGGCGAGCTGGGGAGGGCGTTGGACGGCCGGACCTCCTTCCCAGGCTGCTCAGGCGCGGACGGGTGCGCTCGTCGGGTTGCTCAGGAGTACGGCCTGGAAAATGGTCTTTTCCTGGGCCGGTAGCTCGGGCTTTTTCGCCCAGAACTTCACGGCGTCGTTCAGGGCGCGGAAGAGGAATTCGCGTTCCTCGGTGCTCTCGGACAGCACGGCGTCGGCGTCGTCGATGGTGATGAGGATGTGCGGGGCGTCGATCCAGTGCAGGTCGGTCAGGCAGTCCCGTAGGGCGTTCCAGTTCCAGCCGAAGTGGGACGGGAGGCGTAGTGCCTCGTAGAACTGGGTGAACACCCCGTCGGAGTCCCGCATTTGCCTGCCCCGCATCCGAGCCGAGTAGATCAGTCCGGTGGGAGGCAGGGCGTGCGCGACGGAGAGGGTGTCGGTCGGGGCGACGACACAGACTTCTTCCTCCAGTCGGTCCCACCAGGTGGCGTTGCGCTCTGTCACGGAACCTCCGGGCATGGTGCTGGTGCGTGTGAAAATGCACGTCGTCGTCACCAAGGATCCCGGCGCCGGGTCCGCCAGGCTGCATCGCGCCGCGCACGAAGGGGTTCCGCTCGTTGACGAGCCCACCTGTCTGCGGCAGTTGGAGGATGCACGGCCCGGCCAGGCCAAAGGCACCGCTCGGCGCGTGTCCGTCCCCGCACCGAGTCTCCCGGCGCAGGGTTCCGGTGCTGGGCGGCACGCATGAGGCCGCCGCCAAGGCACGGGCTCGTTCTGTCGCGCTCGGTGCCTCCGCCGCGGTGAACCTCTCGGCCAGTGTGTCCGACGTCGTGGTGCTTCCCGGGGGCGAGACGGATCGCCGTATGACGTGCATCGCCTTGCTTGGGTTGCGTGTTCACGACGCCGACTGGTCGCGCGCCCCCGTCAAGGACCTCGCGGGAGGGGAACCGGAGGACACCTTGGCGGTACTGGTTCGCGGTGGCGTTCTCGACCTGCCCGTCACCGGCACAGTTTGGACAGTGGCTGCCACTTGGCGCCAACAGGTGCCGGGGGACGATGACTTCGCCTTCTACGGCGTGCCCGAGCATCCTGACGGCACCGTGCGGCTCGCCGTCGACGGCCCGACCGAGCAGACCGTCGCCGTCGACCTGGAGCGGCTGCCCATGGAGACTCCCCAGGCTACCCTCGACGCCGCCACCACCGAACGCACGATGATCCTCGCCGAGTTGTACCGCAGAGGCGAGGGCCGACGGCTGCGGGCCGTCGGGCAGGGGTACGACCACGGTCTGGCCGACCTCGCTCGCGGTTACGGCGTCGACGTCGCCGAGTGACCGGCGCCCTGGGCGTCGGCCGCGAAGTCGATGAAGTCGTGCCAGGCCGTGGGGGAGAGGGCGAGTTCGGGGCTTCGGTGGTTCTTGGAGTCGCGGACGTGGACGGCTCGTGGTCCCCGGGCCACCTCGACGCAGGCGTCGCCGTCGGAACCGCTGTAGCTGCTCTTGAACCAGGCCAGTTCGTCGGTGCTGCTCATAGCGCTCCTCGCAGTCGCGTCAGCAGACTCCTGGAGTCGTCGGGGGTGAGAGCCTGCGAGCGCAGTCTCGCATACCGCTGGAACATGATGCTGACCTCCTTCGGCTCCGAGACCAGGATCCCGCCACGCTGTCCCTCCGCGTAGCCGAGCCACTTGTTGTCCGGTGACTCCAGGAGCATCAACGGGCCGTCGAACCCTGCGTGGTCCGGCTGGTGACGGGGCATCACCTGCAACTCGACGTTGAACTGCGACGACCGTTCCAGGAGGCTGTCGAGCAACTCCCTTGTCACGTCCGGGCCTCCGGTGCCGCGTTCGAGCAGGGACTGCTCGATGATGAAGCTGAACGTGATCGGTGGCCTGCGGTCGAACAGGCGGTGGCGTTCCAGCCGTGCCGTGACCTGCTCGGTCACCTGGTGCTCGTCCTTCACCGGCGGCACGCTCTCCGTCACCGCCCGCGCGTAGCGTTCGGTCTGGAGCAGGCCGGGGACGACCCGGCACTCGTACGTCCACAGCGTCTCCGCCTGTGTCTCCAGCCTGGCCCACTGCCGGAACCAACTCGCCAGCCCCGCCTGCCGCGACAGATGCGGGACGGCCCTGCGCAGCGCGCCGGTGTTGCCGGTCGCCTCCTCCGCACGCTCCACGAAGTCCCGCTCCGGCATGCGACGGCCCAGCTCCACCGAGGCCACCGTGTGCTTCGAGAAACAGACCCGCTCGGCGAACTCCTCCCGGCTGAGGCCCGCGTGTTCCCGTAAGGCATGGACGACCGCGCCGAAGGTGCGCAAGCTGTCCGAGACCCCGGGTTCGCCGCAACTCCCCTTCCCCGCCCCGCCGTCCGTGTTGTCGTAGGCCACCGTCGGCCACCTCCCGCGCACGTGCCACACCTACCGCTTCTGACTGGGCCCCATCGTCACGGAAAGTGACACGTACTGTCCACCGAACGTGCGCGTACGCTGACCCTGCGTACGAGGTGCGTCGCTGTACGGGCGACGCTAGAGGTGTGACGTGATCACCACCACCGAGACCAGGTCACCTGTGGCGGAGCGGCCGAGCCAGACCGGCCAGGTGCCGTCGCCCCCTGTGTAGAACGACACCAGGCTGCTCCCGGTCTTCTCGTCGACGGCGCGCACATAGCCGTCGCTGATGGACTCGCATGCATCGTCGTCCTCTTGGTCGTAGTAACGCCTGACCTTTTCGGAGAGCGTCTCCCAGGCTGCGGCGTCGGCGAAACCGCCGGACGCCGTGTCGGTGTCGAAGCCGTAGGCGTGGCCGTCGAGGACGAGACGGGGGTCTTCGTCCTCGCTCAGGGCCAACTCCCAGGTGGCAGCCGGCTCGTTGCGGATCAGTAGGCGTACCGAGGGCTTCTCGGTGACCGGGAAACGTTGCCCCTCGTACTCGCCCTCACCGACGACCACGGCTGCCTCCACGGCGTACTCGCCGGGGGGGGTATGCGCTCGGTGAGTTCGCGGGGCATCTCGTCCTCCGGGTCCGAGACGGCCAGACGACCGGACGGGATCCGAACCGTGGCGATGTGCCGCGGTTCGGCTGTCTCCATGTTGTGCCGGGGCCGCGAAGGCCACCTGCTGTGCGGTCGTTTCGCCGAGTGTGTCCGCTCGGACTCCGAACCTGCTCCGGTCGTGCCACCGCTGCTCTTCCGGTACATCGGCCACGGTGTGGAAAGAACCGCCTTTCGCACCGCGTTCGTCCACCACCTTCAAGGCGCGGCGGCCGGGGCGGAGTTCGAGCGTGAGCTGTCAGGCGTCGGGTGCCAGGTCCGGCTGTTCCGGTGAGGCGTACCGCCGTTCCACGTACCGCCGCAGGAACAGGCGGTCGTCCTCCAGCAGGCGCAAGTCGGCTTCTCGGGTTCGTCGTCCCAGCTCGTCGTAGGTCCACATCCCGACGAAGTGGTCACGCCAGGCGACGAGGTGCACCTCGGTGGGGTCCGGGCGGCCCGGGGCCCGGTGCAGCACGACTTAAGGTTCCCCGGCACTGTCCCGTTCCAGCGCCTCCGCCCGCGTCAGCGGTCCGAACGTGCGGCGGGTGTCGCCGTCCCACCCCTCGGCGTAGGAGTACGTCACCTTGTCCAGGGCCTGCCCTTTCGGCCCGGTCGATCATTTCCGGGCAGAGTAATCCCTGCCTCTGACAGTGCCTCCGGCAGTGGCACGGGCATGTCAGTACCTGGGGGCTCCTCGGCAGGCCGGCCCGAGTCCTCTCAGAACTCGTGCGCCACCACCCAGAATTCGGACTCCTCGACCGACGCGGCGCACAGGTGGCGGCCGTCGACCGAAGCGGCCATGAACTCGGGTGACCCGGTCACCCCGGAGATGCGGGACGGGAGGTTCCTGCCGAGTGGGTCCTTCACGCGTACCCAGCCGATCTTGCTGCCGCCGGGTACGGGCGGGAGGATGAGGAACTCGCCGTTGTCGTCGTAGAGCGACGCTTGTGCGGCGTGGTGGTGCCATGCCGTGTCCAGGTCCTCGGCGGCGTGGGGGAGGGAGGCGGGGACGGCCGCGGTCGGCTGCACCTCGAATCCGTTCACGGCGTGGAACGCGGCGTTCAGGGGTGGGCCGTCGGGTGCCGGCCGGTCGTCCGTCCGCGTGAGCCCGCAGCGGTCGAGGGTGGCGGCCCAGTGCGGGGCCTGACGGTCCTTCATGGTTTCTGGCCTTTCCGGGGGTGAACGCTACAAGTGTCGCCCTTGGGGCGTCCGGGGTGTCATTCGGATGCGTACGCCGGAAGGTGGGTGCGTGGTGAGGGTCCGGCCGCGTCGCGGTCGAGGGGCCGGGGGCGTCCCTACCTTTATTCATATGATACTTAGACAATTCCGACTCGGTCGAGTGGCCGTCGGAGGGCTGGGCGTGCTGGGGCTGGTGGCCGCCGGGCTGGCCCTGCCTGCTCAGGCGGCGTCACCGCTTCCCCAGGGCCGGGCCGCCGCCTCCGCGCAACCCGTGGGCGTGCCGCTGGTCGACGAGACGTTCACCGGGGCCAGTGCGGACGCGGGGTTCGAGGCGTTCGGGCCCGCCTGTCTCACCGGTGCGCCGCAGGCTCCCGCGCCCGGGCCCGGTACCCATCCGCTCGGCGGGTGTCCCGCCGGCGCGACCGGTCCCGTGCCGCCGGACAATGCCGCGCCGAACGGCTATCTGCGGCTCACCGACGCCTCCAACGACCAGTCCGCCGCCGTCCTCTACAACCACGCGCTGCCCGCGAACCAGGGCCTGGTCACCACCTTCGACCAGTGGCAGTACGGCGGTACGACCAACCCTCCGGCCGACGGCATCTCCTTCTTCCTCATCGACGGCGCCGCGTCGCTGACCGCGCCCGGAGCCTTCGGCGGCAGCCTCGGCTACGCGCAGAAGCTGCCGAACGACGATCCGAATGCCACCTTCCTGCCGGGCGTCAACCGTGGATACGTGGGCGTCGGTCTGGACGTGCTCGGCAACTACTTCGGGGACTGGGAGCACCGCGGCAACGGCTGCGCCGACGGCTCCCCGGCCGGGACGCCGTTCCGGATCCCGGCGCCCGGCGCGAACATGGTGACGCTGCGCGGGCCGGGCGACGGCATCGAGGGCTACTGCTTCCTCGACGCGACGACCAGCAACTTCACGACCACCGGGCCCTGGCCCTCCACCCTCCCGGGCCAGTTGCACGGACCGACCACCACGGTCCCGGCTGACCCGGAGGACGCCGAGGACGCGCTGGAGGTGTCGCGCCGTACCGTGACCGTCGAGATCTCCCCGGCGCCCGGCCCGGTGATCACGGTCTCGATCGACTTCCACGATGGCAACGGCACCCAGCAGGTGCTGTCGACCCCGGCGCCCCAACCGGTGCCCGCTACCTACAAGTTCGGGTTCGCCGCGTCGACCGGGCTGTTCACCGACGTCCACCTCATCCGCAACCTCACCGTCCACCCGGCGGCGGCGCTGCCCCAGCTCAACCTGGTCAAGCAGGTCTCCCAGGACCCGCCGCTGGAGACCCCGCTGACGCCGGGCACGCAGGTGCCGTACGAGTACGTGGTCACCAACAGCGGTACCGTCCCGGTGACCGACGTGACCGTGACCGACGACCGGGTCACCGGCATCACCTGCCCGCAGACCACCCTCGCGGTCGGCGGGACGACGACCTGCACCGGTACGTACACGGTCACGGCGGCGGACGCGACGGCCGGGTCCGTCACCAACACCGCCACCGCGCAGGGGCAGGCCGGGACCACCCCGGTCGAGTCGCCGCCCGACGACGTCACCCTCCCGGTGCAGTCCGGGCCCGGCGTCCGGCTGGAGAAGTCGGCCGACGACACCCATGTGTACGAGGTCGGCGACGAGGTGACGTACACGTACACCGTCACCAACACCGGTCCCGTGGCGCTGACGGACATCGGGATCACCGACGACCGGCTGACGGGTGTGACCTGCACGTCGACAAGCCTCGCCCCGAACGGGCAGACCGGTGACAGCACCACTTGCACCGGTACGTACACGATCGTGGCGGCGGACGCGACGGCCGGGTCCGTCACCAACACCGCCACCGCGCAGGGGCAGGCCGGGACCACCCCGGTCGTCTCACCGCCCGACGACGTGACCGTGCTCGTCGAATCCGAACTGGGGCTGCGGCTGGAGAAGTCGGCCGACGACAGCCGCGTGTACCGGGCCGGCGACGAGGTGACGTACACGTACCGGGTCACCAACACCGGTGGCCAGGAGCTGACGGACGTCGGCGTCACCGACGACCTGGTGCCGAACGTGGTCTGCCAGGCCACGACCCTGGCCCCGGCCGCCAGCACGACCTGCACCGGTACGTACACCGTCACCCGGGCGGACGCCGCGCGGGGAACGGTCATCAACGTGGCCGCCGCGCAAGGGCGGTCCGGCTCCACGCAGGTGGTGTCGGAGCCGGACGACGTGACGCTGCGGGCCAGGAGCGTGCCCGGGCTGCGCGTCACGAAGACGGTGGACGACTCCCGTACCTACCGCGTCGGCGACCGGGTGACGTACACGTACACCGTCACCAACACCGGCGACCGGGAGCTGACGGGCGTCGGCGTCAGCGACAACCGCATCGACGACGTGACCTGCGAGGCGACGATCCTCGGCCCGGCCGGGGACGACGACGACAGCACCACCTGCACCGGCACTTACGTGGTCACCCGGGCCGACGCGCGGCGCGGCAGCGTCACCAACATCGCGGTGGCCACGGCCGAGAACGGCACCGTCCGGTCGAACCCGGACCGTGCCCGGATCACGGTCTCGAAGAAGCAGCCGTGCCACAGCAACTACGACAAGCCGTGCAAGCCGAAGCCGAAACCGACACACAAGCCGAAGCCCAAGCCGAAGCCGTGCCGTGAGTACGGGAGTTGCCGTTCGACGTGACCTGAACACGCACGGGCACCTGTCACCGCTTCCGGTGGCGGGTGCCCGTGCGTTTCGTCGGATCTCAGAATTCGTGCACTACCACCCAGTAGTCGTATTCTTCCACCGAGGCGGCACACAAGTGGCGGCCGTCAATGGAAACAGCTATGAACTCGGGTGAACCCGTCACGCCGGAGATGCGTGACGGAAGGTTCTTCCCGACCGTGTCCTTTACACGCACCCAGCCGACCCTGCTCCCGCCCGGTCCGGGAGGGAGGATGAGGAATTCGCCTTTCTCGTCGTACAGCGCGGCTTGCGAAGCATGGTGATGCCATGCCTCGTCCAGTTTGTCGGAGGCGTGGGGGATGGAGTCGGGGATCGTCACGACCGGCTCCACCTCGATTCCGTTCACCGCGTAGATGGCGGAGTTCACGGGCAGGGCGTCGGATGGCGCGTCCCCTGTCACCTCAAGACCGCAGCGCTCAAGCGTGTCCCGCCACTCCGGTACCCGCCGGTCGTTCATGATCCCTGGCCTCTCATCGATCCCCGCGACCTCATCCGCCTTCATAGAACAGGTGATGGTCGCCACCCGATTTGTTGATCTTGCCATATCGCTCCATCGACTCCGGGTAGCCGAGGGTGCCATCGGGCCGCTGTATCCTCGAATTGTCCCAGCCGAAGTTGACAAGGCTCCGGGTGTCGTCGCCCTTCGGTTTTCCGGCATGGAAATGTGGACCTGCCGGATCGTGGGTGTGTTCCACGACGACACGAGAGCCGCTGTCCGTCTCGAATTGCCGGAAATTCCCCCAGTGTGCCGGGTCGGGTGAATAGACATAACCCGGCGCATGCTTCAGATGCTTGTCTCCGGTGACCACCCATTCGGCAATGGGTTCTTCTCCGTACCGCACGCCGGCGAGGTCGAACGCGGCCTTTTCCGCATCCGCGCGGTTCGCGAACGGATTGCCCTTCTCGCCCCGCGGATACGGGGTGAGTCCCAGGGGGTCGGACCAGGTGTGGGGGTTGTGGACATAGGTGACGGGATTGGGCGCGGGGGCGAGCCCCAGGGGGTCGGGGGTGAGAAAGCGCGCGGTCTCGGGGTCGTAATGGCGGAACAGGTTGTAGTGCAGGCCGCTTTCCGGGTCGTAGTACTGGCCGGGGAAGCGGAGCGGGGTGTAGGCCGTGCTGGTTCTGCTCCAGGCGGTGGTGCCCCAGAGGGTGGCGCGGGAGCGCCAGGCGATGTCGCCGTCCGGCCCCACCAACTCGGTAGGGGTCCCGACGAGATCGGTGGCGATGGCGAAGAAACGCCGGTCCACCTCTTCCTGACGGGCGTCCGCCGTGAGGATGCGCTCGGTCTGCGAGAGGGGAACGCCGGCCCGGTGGTCCCAGGTGAGGGCGACCGCGTTCGGGACGTCCGGGTGGTGGACCGTCTGTTCGCAGAGGGTCATGCCGTCCCAGGCGAACCGGATCTCCTCCGCCACGCTCTCGTCGCGGGACAGGCGCTGCTTGGCGACGCGGCGGCCCAGGGGGTCGTAGCGGTAGCGCCAACGGGTCCCGTCCGGCGTGATCACCGAGGTGAGCCGGTTCTCGGCGTCCCACTCGTAGCGCCAGGTGTCGGGCTTGCGGGACAGGCGGGTCTTCTGCCGCAGGGTGATGCGGCCGAGGGCGTCGTGTTCGAAGCGGACGGCGCCGGCGCGGGTGATCGCGGTGCCGGCGTAGGTCCGCGGGCCGGTGGCTTCGTTGCCGGGGTGGGAGGCGGGCCAGGACGCCTCGGTCAGGTTGCCGCTCGCGTCGTAGGCGTACCGCTCGGTCCAGTCCGGCGCGCGGACGGCGGTGACGTGGCCGGCCGCGTCCAGTTCGAAGGTGCGGGTGCCCGACAGGAGGTCGCTGACGGAGCTGAGGTAGCCGTCCTGACGGTAGGAGTAGGTACGGCTGTTGAGCGTACGGCCGCCGGAGGTCAGGTCGCTGGCCACGAGCCGCCCGGCCTCGTCCCAGGCCGAGGTGACGGTGAGGGGTGCGGCGAAGTCCCCGAAGACACGCGCCGTTTCACGGCCCGCGACATCGTGGGTGAAGACGATCGGGGACCCACCGGCTGTCAGGCGCTCGGGACGGCCACCGGTGTCGTACGTGTAGGTGGTGACGTGGCCGGTGGGAGTGATACGGCGGGTGACGCGGCCCACGGCGTCGTAGGTGTAACTCATGGCGCGGCCGTCGACCAGCTCGGACTTGACCCGTCCCCGGCGGTCGTACACGTAGCGGAGTTCGCTGTCCGGCCCGGTCGCCGTCAGGAGGCGTCCGGCCCGGTCGTAGTCGTAGTTGGTCACCCGGCCGTCGATGTCCTTGCGGATCACCTGGCCGAGTGCGTCCCGCTCGAAGGACGTCACGTGGCCGACGGAGTCGGTGCGGGAGACGAGTTGTCCGGCGGCGTCGAGACGGTAGCCGAGGGTCCGGCCGTCGAAGTCGGTCTCCGAGAGCATGCGTCCGGCCGGGTCGTACGCGTAGGTCCAGCGTGAGCCCTGTGGGCCGGTGACCCCCGTGAGCCGCAGTGCGGAGTCGTACTCGAAGGCGTACCGGCCGCCGTCCGGCTCGGTGCGGGCCGCCACCAGATCGAAGTGGGTGTACTCGAAGCGGGTCACTCCGCCGATCGGGTCGGTGTGGGTGAGGCGGTTGCCCTCGCCGTCGTAGGTCCATGAGTCGATGGCGCCGTCCGGGGCTTCCCGGCGGACCAGGTTGGAGTCCGCGTCCCGCTCGAGGCACGTGACGCGGCCTGTGGCGTCGGTGACGCGTGTGGTGTTTCCGAGGGCGTCGCGCTCAAGACGAGTGGTGCCGCCCGCCGGGTCGACGACCTGCACGGGCCGGCCCATGGCGTCGCAGCGGACCGTGGTGACGGCTCCCAGCGCGTCGGTGACCGACGTCAGACGGCCGCGCGAGTCGTAGGAGTACCGAGTCGTGTGACCGGCCGGATCCGTGACCGCCACCCGATTGCCGCGCTCGTCGAAGCTCTGGAGCCAGCGGCTGCCGTCCGGACCGTGCAGCACCGTGTACCTGCCGAACGGGCCCGGTTCCATGGCGAGTCGGCTGCCGTCCGGGAGGAGCACCCCGACCATGCGGTCGCTCTCGTCGTAGCTGTGCGTGGTGGTCCGGCCCAGCGGGTCGGTGCGGGTGAGGAGGTTTCCCCGGGTGTCGTAGGTGAAGCGGGTGGTGTGGCCGAGGGGGTCGGTGGTGGCCAGGACGTGGCAGCCGGGGCCTATGAGGTGGCGGGTGGTGTGGCCTTCGGCGGTGGTGAGGGTGGTGGTGCGGTGGCCGGTGTCCGGGTCGGGGCCGGTGTAGGCGAGGGTGATCTGGACGTGGCCGGCCTCGCCGCCCTCGGCGATCACGCGGTCGTGGTCGTCGTAGACGTAGTCGTAGCGGCGGTTGTTGGAGTCGATCCAGGCGATGACGCGGTGGCGGTCGTCGTAGAGGAACGTGGTCGCGGCGCCGGAGGGTTTGGTGACCGTGGTGAGGTCGCGGTCGTCGTAGCCGTAGACCATCAGGGGCAGGTCGGTGGCGTGTTCGCCGGCGCCGGTCAGGGTCAGGGCGGTGACCAGGCCGTCGGCGGTGGTCAGCTTCACCTGGTGGCCCGCCGAGTGGGTCAGGGCCAGCGGCAGGCCGTCCTCGGCGCGGTCGACGGTGAGGGTGTGGCCGTTGGGTTCGGTGATCGTGGTCAGCCAGGCCGTGCCGTCGCCGCCGGGTTCGGTCTCGGGCGGGGCGGTGAAGCGGCGGGTCAGGCCCGTGTCGGGGTCGGTGACCGTGTAGTCGCCGTCGGGCTCCCGCGTGAGGAGGGTGCGGGCCGTCCCGGTCTCGGGGCGGGTGGGGTCGCCGGGGACCGGGTGCGGGTAGGTGATCAGCAGGCCGTCCGGGGTGACGTGGACGACGCCGATCGCGTCGACGTGGAGGCGTTCGTCCACGGTGGAGGTCCAGGCCGGGCCCAGGAAACGGCCCGCGGTGCAGCCCGACTCCGTGCGGCGGGCGAACACCAGCGGCAGGATGCCGGGGATCGCGACGTCGGTCTGGGGCAGGAACATCCGGCCCGAGGCCAGGTCGACGGGGTCCGTGCCGCCGGTGGTGCGGCCGCCGTCGGGGCGGTTGTGGGTGCCGTCGGGGACGTCGTCCACCAGACGGCGCAGCCGGGCGGCGTCGGCGGCCTCCTCCGCGATGCGCACGCCCTTGACCGCGGCGCCGCCCCCGCCGGTCGCGGCCGTCAGCGCAAGGTCGGGGATCAGCCGGCCGAAGCCCTCCGCCGGATCCTTCATGAAGTCGCTGATCATCTGCTTGCCGGTGCCGACCGGGTCGTTGGCCGCGACCACCAGACCCGCCGCCAGGCTGTTCAGCGACGTCGCGTACTCGGCCGGGTGCGTGATGTTGTACGGGTCCGTCGGGTTGATCGAGCGGACGAAGTTCAGGATGCCGGCCGTGCCCTTGATGATGCCGCCGCCGACATGGTCACCCATTATCTGCAACTCCTGCGCGCCGTCACGCAGTTGCTCCGCGTACGACGGCTTCTTCGGAGCCAGGTCACGGGCCGCCCGCACCGCCGAACGCGCCGTCTCCGCAGCCGTGTTGCGCTGCTTGCGCGCATCGGCCAGCAGGTCCTGGGCGTCCTGCATCAGCTTCTTGCCCGGATCCGTGAACGTCGCCGCCGGGCGCGGCGGAAGCGTGGACGGGTCACGCTTGTCCGGGGGCTGGGCGTTGTAGCGGTCCACGGCGCTGTTGAAGTCGTCGACCTTCTTGCGGTGCGCGTCGGCGGCGTCCTCGGACGCCTTCACACCCTGCTTCCACTTGTCGATCGCCTGCTGCGCCTGCCCCTGCGCCCACGTCACCGTCCCGGCGAACGCCTCCAGCGCGGCCGCCGCCTTCTCGCACGCGTCCGCGCCCGTGAACCACTTCGGCGGCTGCGTGCTCACCGCCGTGCGCACCGCCTCGGCCGTCTCACCCTTGAGCCGGGAGGAGTCCAGGCCCTTCAGGCCCTCGCCGGCGCTGTCGAACGACGTCTGGAAACCCCGGAGTTTCTCCGCCGACGAACGGATCTTCTCCGCGCTGCCGTAGATCAGCTTGGTCTTGTCCTCGGTCTGCCCGAGGTCCATCTCGTCGACCTCGGCGCCCAGCCGGTTGGCGACCGAACGCGACTGCTCCCGCACCCAGTCCGCGCCCGACTCCCAGCCGGCGTCGTCCAGCCGGTCGGCCGTCCAGTTGCCCGCGTCCTCGACCTTGTTGCCGACCCACTCGACGCCGTCCTCGACCGCGTCCTCGACCGAGTCGGGCGTGATGTCACTGATGAAGTCGCCGATACCCACGGTCAGTTCCCCCCGGACTCACCCTGCTGCTGTTGCTGTGCGCGTTCCTCCGGAGACGGGCCGAAGGTGTCGTCCAGCGCCTGGTTCCACTGGTCGTCGGAGATACCGAGCGCGTCGTTGAGGAACTCCGACTGCCGGCCGCCCCGCCCCTCGGTCAGTACCGTGCGGCCGGTGTCCTTCCAGGTCTGCCCCATCTCCTGACCCGCCTTGTCGAACGACTCCGCGCTCCAGTCCGGGTTCAGATAGTCCGGGGTGAAGACGTCGCCCCAGTCCTGCTGGGCGATCTCCTCCTCGGACGCGTGCGGGTTGCCGCCCATCAGCGCGTTCACGCCCACCTTCAACGAGCCCGCCACATACTGGTCGTGCTCCCACTGCGTGCCCGCCGCCAGGCCGAGCAGGTTCGCGATCGCGCTCGCGTCCCGCACCAGTGCCCGCACCCCCCACTCCCAACGCTCGCAGAAATCCTCGAAGTCGACCGACAGCCCGTGATGTCCGGCCTCCATGCCGGTCATCGCCATCCCCGAGAAGCCCTTGCCCATCACCGAGCCGGTGGCACCGCCCAGTTCACCGAGCTGCTCGATCGTCCCGCCCACGCCCTGCGTGAACTTCGCGACGGCCTCCTTGCCCAGCCGCAGATCCTGACCGTCACCGCCCACGACCGGCCCCCTCCCGTGCCACACCGGCATCCACGGCGACCGCGTCCGGGACGATGCCCACCACCGGCGGGAAGAACATCGACCCGTCCTCGGTCGCGATGTCCACGGCCAGCCCGGCGGGCTCGCCCAGCGCGGGCACGATCTCGTCCACGATCCTCGCCCCCAGCAACGCCGCGTACTCCATGGGCTGTTCACCGGATCCGTGCCGCAACGCGAACCGCGCCAGCGCCGGCTCGTCGGTGAACGCGCAGATCCAGCGCACCCCGCCCGAACGCACCGACCACAGGCCCCCGTCGGCCACCGGCACCAGCAGCACCGAACGTCTCATCTCACCGATGAGGGCGCGGGGATCGTCCCCGCCCTCTCTCCGCTCGGCGATCCGCCCGGCCAGCACTGTCCTCGCCTGCTCCACGGGTCCTCCTCGCTCCCTCGGTGACTGCCGACACTTTAGGTACGGACGCGCGGGAAGGCACGGGTGGTTCTCTTCCGGGGGCGGGGCTCTGGTTCTCCTCCGGCGGTGGGGCCCGGTTCGCCTCGGCGGCGGCTCCCGGTTCTCCTCCGGCTTTGGCCCCGGGCCGAGTTCACCCGCGACGGGACCCGAACGCCGTCCACGTCGCGCTTACGGCGGTCCGCAGCGCGGTGTCATCGAGGTCGCCGGGTTCCGCGAAGGCCGGGTCGACGGAGTAGTCCTCCAGGATCATGAACACGCGGTCGAGGAGATCACCGAGCGTCCCCCGGATCCGCTCCCGGGTGGGCGGCGGCCACGGTTGCCAGGGTGGGGTGACGCTCGGCGAGGGAGCGGGCGTAGCGGCCGAAGTGTGCGCGGGCCGCGTCGGCGCCCTCGGGGACGGCCGCGGCCATGAAGGCGGCGGTGCCTGCGATCAGCGCGTAGCCCGCCTCCGGGTAGAAGACGGCACCCTGCGGGGCTTCGGGGGTGCGCAGCAGGAGGGGTGGGCGGAGGGCCGTGCAGTCCGCGTCGGCAGGGAGCCGGGTGGTCGCGGTGGGGGAGTCGGTGAGATCGGTGACGAGGATGTGCGGGACACCGACCGCGCGGAAGGCGGCGGAGATGCGGTGGGCCAAGGCCCTGTCGATCCGCGGGCCTACGGGGATAGGGGCCACGGCGATTTTCTTCACCTGGGCTGCTCCACGGTCCGTCGGCTCTCCGTGTCGTCGCTCGCCGCCACTCCGCGGCTGAGCCTTCTCGTCCCGGCGAGCACCGCCACCAGTGCCAGGACCGCTGCCACGCACGGGATGCGGTAGCCCGTCTGTGCGCCGGACCATTCGACGACGCGGCCGGTCAGGGCCGAGCCCAGGGCGTTGCCGGCCAGCAGGCCCGTCACGGTGAGGGCCATGCCCTCATTGATCTGGGCCGGGGGCACCAGCCGCTGGACCAGCGTCATGCCCGTGATCATCGTGGGGGCCGTGGCCATGCCGGCGACGAACATCAGCGGCGCGAGCGACAGGAGTCCGTCGGCGAGCAGGAGCGGCACGATCAGCACCGCCATCGCGGCCACGCCGATCGGGAACTGTGTCGTCTGTCGCGCAGGGACGGCGACCGCGCCGAAGGCGAGGCCGGAGAGCGCCGAGCCGAGAGCCATCAGGGCCAGCACCCACCCCGACGACGAGGCGTGGCCGAGGGCCTCGGTGTAGGCGACCGTGGCCAGTTCGAGGGATCCGAAGACCGCTCCGGTCAGGAGGAAGGTCAGGATCATGATCTGGAGTCCCCGGTTGCGCAGGGGTGAGGACGCCCGGCCGCCGTCCGGTTCGTGCACCGGCGGTTCCGTCTCCCGCTGGGCCGTGAGCAGCAGGGTGCCGGCCAGCGAAAGGGCGGTCGCGCCCAGAACTCCCGCCTCCGGGAAGAGAGTTGTGCACAGGGCGACCGACAGGATCGGCCCGACGATGAAACCCACCTCGTCGAGGACCTGTTCCAGCGCGTTCGCGGTGCGCAGGGCGTCGGGTTCGTCCTTGAGCAGCTCCGCCCAGCGGGCCCGGACCATGCCCCCGACATTGGGCAGCGTCGACGACACGACGGCGGTGGCGAACAGCGTCCAGTCCGGGGCGCCGTAGCGCACGCAGGCGACGTGCAGGAGCGTGAAGACCACGGAGAACACCGTGGCCGGTACGGCGATGCGGCTCTGGCCGTGCCGGTCGATCAGCCGGCTGATCCTCGGCACGATCAGCACGGCGGCGAGAAGCCCGCTCCCGGCGACCAGCCCCGCGAGCGCGTACGAGTCGCGCACGGTCGCGATCATCACCACCGTGCTGATGCCGTACATGGACAGCGGCAACCGGGCCAGGAAGCCGGCCGAGGTGAACGCGAGGCTCCCCTGGTGGGAGAACAGCCTGCGGTAGGAGGAGAGGAAGGGCAAAGGGAGTGACGCTCCAGGTGCGCGAAGCCGTGCGGCTTCCATGACGGCAGAGACTGCGAGCGGATGATCGCACAGCGGACGGCGGTGACGGCGGGCATTTTCGGCGCGGTCGGTCGCGTGGGCAGCGGTTACGGTGACCCCGGTGGGTGACGGAGTCTGGAAGGGATCGGCAAGACCATGAGTGAGGAACCCGTTCTGCTGCACCGGGCCGGCCGGGTCGGCCGTATCGTCCTCAATCGGCCCCGGGCCATCAACGCCCTGAACCACGAGATGGTCCGCCGTGTCGACGGGGCGCTCGACGCGTGGGAGCGGGATCCGGGTGTGGAGACCGTTGTGATCACCGGGGCCGGGGAGCGGGGGCTGTGCGCGGGCGGTGACATCCGGGCCGTGCACGACGACGCCCGCGACGGGGACGGCAGCGCGGCGGCCGCGTTCTGGTACGACGAGTACCGGCTCGACGCCCGGATCGCCCGTTTCCCCAAGCCGTACGTCGCCGTCATGGACGGGATCGTGATGGGCGGCGGGGTCGGGATCTCCGCGCACGGAAGCGTCCGGATCGTCACCGAGCGGTCCAGGATCGCGATGCCCGAGACCGGTATCGGATTCGTGCCGGACGTCGGCGGTACCTATCTGCTCGCCCGGGCGCCGGGGGAGTTGGGCACTCACCTCGGGCTGACGGGCGCTCAGATCGGCGCGGCCGACGCCTTGTTGTGCGGCCTCGCCGACCGCTTCGTACCGTCCGACGCGGTACCGGCGCTGCTCGACGACCTCGCCGAGCACGCCGTACCCGATGCGCTCGCCCGTCATGTGCAGCCGCCGCCGCAGGGGGAGTTGGGCCGTCGGCAGGGGTGGATCGACGCCTGCTACGCCGCGGACTCGGTGGAGGAGATCCTGCGGCGGCTTCTCGCGCACGGTGATCCGGCGGCCAAGGAGGCCGCGGAGACGCTGCTCACCCGCTCTCCCACCTCGCTCAAGGTCACCCTGGCCGCGCTGCGCCGGGCCCGCCGACTGGACACGCTGGAGCAGGTGCTCGATCAGGAGTACCGGGTCTCCGTCGCCACCCTCCGTACGGCCGACCTCGTGGAGGGCATCCGGGCCCAGGTCGTCGACAAGGACCGCCGGCCGCGCTGGTCCCCGGCGACACTCGCCGAGGTCACCGACGCCGACGTCGACCGCTTCTTCGCGCCGACGCCCGACGGGCGGGAACTGGGGCTGGCGCCCACCCCATGACGGACCGGGCGGCCGCCGCGGTGACGCGGCAGCCGCCCGGCTGGCAAAGACCCTTCAGGCCGTCAGACAAAGACCCTTCAGACCGTCAGATCAGGTCGAACCGGTCCAGGTTCGACACCTTCACCCACGCGTCGACGAAGTCCTTCACGAACTTCTCCTTCGCGTCGTCGCTCGCGTACACCTCGGCCAGTGCGCGCAGCTCGGAGTTGGAGCCGAAGACCAGGTCGGCACGGGTGCCGGTCCACTTCAGCTCGCCCGTGGCGGCGTCGCGGCCCTCGAAGGTGTGCTGGTCCGACGAGGTGGACTTCCACGTCGTACCCAGGTCGAGCAGGTTGACGAAGAAGTCGTTCGTCAGCACGCCCGGGGTGTCGGTGAACACGCCGTGCGAGGACTGGCCGGTGTTGGCGCCGAGGACCCGCAGACCGCCGACGAGGACGGTCGTCTCGGGGGCGCTCAGCGTCAGCAGGTTCGCCTTGTCGAGCAGCAGGTACTCGGCCGGCAGCCGGGTGCCCTTGCCGACGTAGTTGCGGAAGCCGTCCCAGGCCGGCTCCAGCGCGGCGAACGACTCGGCGTCCGTGTGCTCCTCGGTGGCGTCCACCCGGCCCGGCGTGAAGGGGACCTCCACGTCGAACCCGGCGTCCCCCGCGGCCTTCTCGACCGCGGCGGCACCGCCGAGGACGATCAGGTCGGCGAGGGAGACCTTCTTGGCGCCGGTGTTGAACTCGGCCTGGACGCCCTCCAGGACGCTCAGGACGTGACGGAGCTGGTCGGGGTCGTTGGCCTCCCAGCCGCGCTGCGGCTCCAGACGGATCCGGGCGCCGTTGGCACCGCCGCGCTTGTCGCTGCCGCGGAACGTGGACGCGGACGCCCACGCGGTGGACACGAGCTGCGAGACGCTCAGGCCCGAGGCGAGCAGCTTCGCCTTGAGCGCCGTGACGTCGGCGGCGTCGATCGGCTCGCCCTCGGCCTGCGGCAGCGGGTCCTGCCACAGCAGCGTCTCCTCCGGGACCTCCGGGCCCAGGTACAGCGACTTGGGGCCCATGTCACGGTGGGTCAGCTTGTACCAGGCACGGGCGAAGGCGTCCGCGAACTGGTCCGGGTTCTCGTAGAAGCGGCGCGAGATCTGCTCGTAGACCGGGTCGAAGCGCAGCGACAGGTCGGTGGTGAGCATGGTCGGCAGGTGCTTCTTCGACGGGTCGTGCGCGTCGGGGATGATCGCCTCGGCGTCCTTGGCGACCCACTGCTTGGCACCGGCCGGGGACTCGGTCAGCTCGTACTCGTACTCGAACAGGTTCTTGAAGAAGCCGTTGCTCCACCGCGTGGGCGTGCTGGTCCAGGTCACCTCCAGGCCGGAGGTGATGGTGTCGCCGCCCTTGCCCGTGCCGTAGGTGCTCTTCCAGCCCAGGCCCTGCTCCTCCAGCGGCGCGGCCTCGGGGTCGTCGCCGACGTTGTCCGCCGGGCCGGCGCCGTGGGTCTTGCCGAAGGTGTGGCCACCGGCGATGAGGGCGACGGTCTCCTCGTCGTTCATCGCCATCCGGCGGAAGGTCTCCCGGATGTCGCGGGCCGCCGCGATCGGGTCCGGATTGCCGTTCGGGCCCTCGGGGTTGACGTAGATGAGGCCCATCTGGACGGCGCCGAGCGGGTTCTCCAGCTCGCGGTCGCCGCTGTAGCGCCGGTCGTCGAGCCAGGTGGTCTCGGGACCCCAGTAGACGTCCTCCTCGGCCTCCCAGACGTCGGCGCGGCCGCCGCCGAAGCCGAAGGTCTCGAAGCCCATGGTCTCCAGCGCGACATTGCCGGTGAGGACCAGCAGGTCGGCCCAGGAGAGGCTCTGGCCGTACTTCTTCTTCACCGGCCACAGCAGACGGCGGGCCTTGTCGAGGTTGGCGTTGTCCGGCCAGCTGTTGAGCGGCGCGAAGCGCTGCTGACCGGCGCCGGCGCCGCCGCGGCCGTCGCTGATGCGGTAGGTGCCCGCGCTGTGCCAGGCCATACGGATCATCAGCGGGCCGTAGTTGCCGAAGTCGGCGGGCCACCAGTCCTGCGAGGTGGTCAGCACCTCGGCGATGTCCTGTTTCACGGCCGCCAGGTCGAGGTTCTTGAACGCCTCGGCGTAGTCGAAGTCCGCGCCCAGCGGGTTCGCCACGTCCGGGTTCTTGGCGAGGATCTTCAGGTTGAGGCGCTCGGGCCACCACTGACGGTTCCCGCCGCCCTGGGTCGGGTGCGCGGCGCGCCCGTGGGCGACCGGGCAGCCCTCTGTCGCGCCGGTCGCGTCCTTCGCGTCGGTGACGATTGCGTCGTGGTTCTCGGACATGGGGGAATCCTTCCGAACAGGGGAATCACGGTGCCGCGGTACCGGCGGCGGAGCATTCGGGGCACAGGCCCCAGTAGATGACCTCGGCCTCGTCGACCGAGAAGCCTTGACTGTCCGCCGCGGTCAGACACGGGGCGTGGCCGACCGCGCAGTCGACGTCGACGACGACATCGCACGAGCGGCACACGAGATGGTGGTGGTTGTCCCCGACCCGCCCCTCGAACCGGGCCGGGCTGCCCGGCGGTTCGATCCGGCGGACGAGTCCCGCCGCGTTCAGCGCGTGCAGTGCCTCGTACACGGCTTGCAGCGAGATGTGGCCCACGCGATCGCGCACACCGGTCGCGATCGCCTCCACGTCGAGATGGTCACCGGCGCGGACGGTTTCGAGCAGCGCGACGCGGGCGGCCGTCACCCGCAGGCCGGCACCGCGAAGCTCCTCGGCGGTGGTCGGAGTCTGGGGTGCAGTCATGGGAACAACCTACTTCCATAAACACGAAGAGTTCAAGAAAACGAGCAGTACCAGTTTTTCGTGTCACTGCTTGGGGGTATTCACGGTGCTTTGTACCTTTATAGATGTGCTGGAGGGGGCGGGAGTGGAGTGCGTCCGCCTGGTTTCCTCGGGGCGGGTCAGGCCGGGTCGGCCTCGTGCAGGCCCGGCACCAATCCCAGTACGGCGGCCCGCTGTTCGGGGCCCATCACATGGGCGAGCGCCCCGGCGGCCGTCTCGGCGAGCGTGCCGGACGCCTCCCGCAGCAGACCGCGGGCCTTCTCGGTGAGGGCGACCTCGACGCCCCGCTTGTCCCCGCAGGCCGACCGGCGCACGACCAGACCGGCGTGCTGGAGACAGGCGACCTGGTAGGTCAGCCGGGTCTTGGGGCGGCCCAGCAGCTCCGCCACGCGGGTCATCCGCAGACCCTCACGGGGGTGCTCGGCGAGCAGGCACAGGATCAGGAACTCGTCGTGCGAGACGTCGAGCCGCTCCTTCACCACCGCCCGCAGCCGCTGCTCGACCGCGCCCGTCGCGGCCAGCAGCACCATCCAGGCCCGCAGCTCCGGGGGCAGCAGCCCGGAACCCTCGGCGGAGGGGCATTCGGGCAGGCCGGCGGGGGTCTCCTCGCGGGTCTCCTCGGGTCGCTCCTCGGGGGCTGCCATGCCGTCGAGTCTATCCGTTGTCCAAATTTGCACGACAGGTTGTTCAGATTTGGATGACCGGCTAGCGTTGACCTCAGCAGTCTCATCCAAATTTGGATTACTGGCGCCCAGCGCCCAGCGCACCGATGTGAGGGATCACCATGACCGTCGCCGTGGAAACCGGAACCTGGCAGCTCGACGCGAGCGCCTCCGCCGTCGCTCTCAAGCACCGCACGATGTGGGGCCTGGTCGCCGTCAAGGGCGCCTTCGCCTCGGTCGCCGGCGGGGGAGAGGTCGGGCCCGACGGGTCCGCCACCGGCACCCTGACCCTGGACGTGACCTCCCTCGACACGAAGAACGCCAAGCGGGACACACATCTGCGCAGCGCCGACTTCTTCGACGCCGAGAACCACCCCGAGATCACCTACGTGGTCCGGACCGCCGAACTCGACGGCGCCGACACGGTCCGTGTGACCGGTCAACTGACCGTCCGCGGCATCAGCCGCCCGCACACCCTCACCGCGCGCGTCGAGCGGGCGGACGGCGACGCGGTCACGCTGGCCGCCGAATTCACCGTGGACCGGGACGAGTTCGGGCTCGGGTGGAACCAGCTCGGCATGATGCGCGGACTGACCGCGGTCACGGCCACGCTCCGCTTCGTCCGCTCGGCGGGATGACGTCAAGAACGTCCGATCAGGGCGGGTCCTCTGTCGCGGTCCGTGTCGCTGTTGGGCCGAACGGGTGACTTGGCGTAAGAATTGGCCCGTGCATGCATGGAGCGCGAGTCAATTCGGGGGGATCCGGTGAGCCGATACGACGTCACCGACGAACAGTGGGAGGGGCTCGCTCAGGTCGTTCCGCTGCGGGGCCGGGACGCGTGGCCGTCGGCGGTGAACCACCGTTCGCTTCCCGACGCGGACACGGAGACCCGGCGCCGGTTCGTCGTCCTGCGGATCAACATCTTCGCGGACGCCCGCGAGGTCGCCGAGACCCTGATGGCCGGTATCCCGGTCCTGCTGGACCTCACCGGCGCGGAGACCGAGGTCGCCAAGCGCGTCCTCGACTTCTCGACCGGCGTGGTCTTCGGTCTGGCCAGCGGGATGCACCGGGTGGACCGCAATGTGTTCCTGCTGACCCCGCCCGGCACCGAGGTGAGCGGGATCATGGAGGGGGCCGGGGTGTGAGCGGGTGAGAGCCAGGGCGTGAGCGGGTGAGTGCCGGGCTGTGAGCGGGTGCGCGGCCGGGCTGTGAGCGGGGGAGCGGCCGGCGTCCCGGCGTCGCCCGATCGTAGGAAGCTCGCCGGGCGGAACGGTTCGTCAGGCACGCGGAGTCCTACGGTCCGGATATGTCCGTTCCGCCGCCCGCTTCCCCCGCCAGCCCTTCACCGGACGTGGCCTGTGCCGCCGACGCCACCGATGTGCCGCCCGCGGAGAGACCGGCACGGGTGCCGGCCCAGGGATCGCAAGCAGCGACGCACTCCGACCCCGTGCCCGGCCGGCCCGTCCGCCCCTGTCTCACCGAACTGCGGCTCTCCGCCTTCGCCGGGCACCGGCAGGCCGCGTTCCCGCTGGGCGCGGTGACGGTGTTCGCCGGGCGCAGCGGCAGCGGCAAGACCACCGCGCTGCGGGCCCACGAGGCACTGGCCCGGCTCGGCGCCGGCGCGCCGCTCGTGGAGGTCTTCCCCGACCCGGTCGCCTGCGTGCCGGAACGGGCCCGCCCCGACGCCCAGCGCAGGCGGGGCTTCCGGATCGGCTGCACCGCCGACGGTCCGGCCGGGCCGGTCCGGCTCGACATCGCCGTACAGGCGGAGCCCGAACTGCGCGTCGTGGGCGAACGGCTGAGCGCGGGCGGTGTCGTCCTGCTGGAGACCGCCCTGCGGGACCCGGGGCGCCGTACCGTGCAGGCGGCCTGGCACACCGCCGGATCCGCGCCCGTCACCCGCGCCCCGCTCCCCGACGACCGGCTCGGCACCGCCCTGCTGCCGCTGCGCGTCGCCGGCAAGACCGACGGCCAGCGCCGGGTGCTCGCCGCCGCCGAACAGATGGTCGTGGCCCTGCGCTCGGTCTTCGCCTGCGACCCCCAGCCGGACTGGATGGGCACGCCGGTGCCCACCGGTTCCGGGCGGCTGCTCGGCGGCTGCGACAACCTCGCCGACGTGCTCTGGCGCACCCGCGAGGAGTGCGTACGGCGGCACGCCCAGCTCGTGGGCGCCCTCGCCGCGGGCTGCGCCCGGCCCGTCACGGACCTGCTCGCCGAACCGCTCGGCGACGGCACTGTCCGCGCCCTGCTCGACCGCGGCGACGGCACCCGCACCGAGCTGGCCCGGCTCGGCTACGGCGAACTGCGATACGTCGCCTACGCCCTGGTGCTGCTCACCGGCCCCGGCGTCCTCGACCTGGACACCGCGGGCGAGGTGCCCTCCGCGATGCAGTCGCTCACCCTCCTCGCCGACAACCTCGACCGCGGCCTCGACGTCCGGCAGCGCGCCGAACTGCTGCGGCTCGCGGTGCGGATGGCCGAGCGCGGGCACATCCGCTGCACCGCCGCGGTCAGCGACGCCTCCTGGGCCGTGCGGACGTCCGGTGTGACGGTGGTACACCTGGGTCCGTGACCGAACACCTCGACGTGGCGAAACTCCAGCGCCGGCTGGCCGACTTCGCGGCCGCGCGGAACTGGCAGCCGTACCACACCCCCAAGAACCTCGTCGCCGCGCTCAGCGTGGAGGCGTCCGAACTGGTCGAGATCTTCCAGTGGCTGACGCCGGAGGAGTCGGCGCGCGTCATGGACGACCCGGAGACCGCCCACCGGGTGACCGACGAGGTCGCCGACGTCCTCGCCTATCTGCTGCAACTGTGCGAGGTGCTCGGCATCGACCCGCTGGCGGCCCTGGACGCGAAGATCGACCGCAACGAACGGCGGTTCCCGGCGCCGTAGGCGGACGCAGGGGTGAACGGACGGGCGAACGGACGGGCAAACGGGGAGTGGCGCGGTCCGTTTTCACTCTCCGGAGTCGTTCACCGGCCCGAAACCGATTTGTTGTCCACAGATTTCCGCCTTCCTCTGGCTTTTCGCCCCACACACCCTCACTCTGGGTAGTGGATGCTCCCTGCGGGTCAGGGAGTTCGGACGGACGGACGGATGGACGGGGGCGGCGCATGGACGCGGTGCGGCTCATCCTGACGAGCAGGCGTGCGCTGGCGGACAGCGGCGGCGGCCGGGCGATCCTCGCGGAGGTGTGGCAGGCGCAGGCCCTGTCACAGGCGATAGGCAGCCGGCTCGCCGTCTCGGGCCCGCCCGAACTGCGCGGCGAGGCCCTCGGCCTGACCGAACTGGCGGGCCGGGGCTGCGGGGTGCTGGAGGCGCCGGACCTCGATCCCGGGGATCTGCGCGCCGCCCAGCTCACCGATCTGGACGACGCCCGCCGGGCCCTGCTCGACCTCGGCGTCCTGCTCGCCGACATCGGCATCGCCCTGGTCGGCGTGGCGAGCGCGGCGGCCGACGAGGCCACGTACTGGCAGTGCATGGAAGCCATCGACGCGGCGGACGAGTCCCGCGACCGCGTCCTGGAGATGCTGCGCAAACTGACGGCACGGGAGGAGCGGGAGGGGGTGCTGCCCGAGCGGTGAACCGGGAGGGGAGCGGCGTGCGCGGTGCGGGTGCGGGTGCGGTGGACGGGGTCCGGGGAGGCAGGATGGAGGCATGGACCTCCGTATCTTCACCGAGCCCCAGCAGGGCGCCGACTACGACACCCTCCTCACCGTCGCCAAGGCCACCGAGGATCTTGGATTCGACGCATTCTTCCGCTCTGACCATTACCTCAAGATGGGGGACGCCGACGGCCTTCCCGGACCCACGGACGCCTGGATCACCCTCGCCGGGCTCGCCCGGGAGACCAGCCGTATCCGCCTCGGCACGCTGATGACCGCCGCCACCTTCCGGCTCCCCGGCGTGCTCGCCATCCAGGTCGCCCAGGTGGACCGGATGTCCGGCGGTCGCGTCGAACTCGGCCTGGGCGCCGGCTGGTTCGAGCAGGAGCACGAGGCGTACGGCATCCCGTTCCCGAAGGAGAAGTTCGGCCGCCTGGAGGAGCAACTGGAGATCGTCACCGGTCTGTGGGCCACCGAGGTCGGCAAGACCTACGACTTCGACGGCACGTACTACCAGCTCAAGGACTCGCCCGCGCTGCCCAAGCCCGCGCAGGGCAGGGTGCCGGTGCTGATCGGCGGACACGGCGCGCGCCGCACGCCCCGGCTGGCCGCCCGGTACGCCGACGAGTTCAACATGCCGTTCTCCTCCGTCGAGGACACGGCCGCGCAGTTCGGCCGGGTCCGGGACGCCGTCGCGGAGGCGGGCCGCCCGGCCGACGCCCTCACCTACTCCAACGCGCTCGTCGTCTGCGTCGGCAGGGACGACCAGGAGGTGGCCCGCCGCGCCGCCGCGATCGGCCGCGAGGTCGACGAGCTGAAGACCAACGGGCTCGCGGGCACCCCGGCCGAGGTCGTCGAGAAGATCGGCCGCTATGCCGAGGTCGGCTCCACGCGCCTCTACCTCCAGGTCCTCGACCTCGACGACCTGGACCACCTGGAGCTGATCTCCGACAAGGTGCAGTCGCAGCTCCCGTAAGCGATGGCCGGCCTCATGGCTGTCGGTCAGGGGCCGAGCGCCGCAGTTCGTCGGCCGCCTCCCGTACCGCCGGCAGCAGCGCCGCCACCGGTGGGCTGTTCCGCGCGCCCTCCCGCACCACGAGGGTGATGTGGCGGACCGGGTCGATGCCCTTCAGGGGGACCCGGACGACGGGGTGGCCGGGGCGGTCGGGCACCAGGTCGGGGGCGAGCGCGACGCCCCAGCCCAGGGAGACCAGACCGAACACGGCCTGCATGTCCCCGATGTCGGAGACGACGTCGGGGACGAACTCGGCGTCCGCGCACAGATGCAGGGCCAGACGTCCCAGCCGGGAGGCCCGGTCGAGCAGCCACGGCTGGTCCGCGAACTCGGCCAGGTCCAGCGGTCCTTCGCCTCCGGCCAGGGGATGTCCGGGCGGTACGGCGAGCCGGATGCGGTCGCTGATCACCGCCTCCTCGTACAGCCCCGGCACCCGTGCCTCGGGCACCTGCGGATAGCCGGCGGCCAGCACCGCGTCCAGCCGCCCCAGCCGTACCGACCGCCGGCCCTCGTCGGCGGCGACGCCGTGCAGGGTGATCCGCAGTTCCGGGTGGCACGCGCGGAGCCGGGTCAACGCCGGCACCAGCAGCGCCGGACCGTCGTGCAACGGCACCCCCACCCGCAGTTCGCCCGTCACCCTGCCGTCCCGCGCGAGCAACCGCGCCTCGGCCGCTTCGAGTTCCGCGAGCACGCGTTCGGCGCTGGCCACCAACAGGCGTCCGGCGGCGGTCAGTCCGGCCCGTCTGCCGCCCCGGTCGAGCAGCGCCGTACCCGTCTCGGCCTCCAGGGCCGAAAGCTGCTGGGAGACGGCGGAGCGCGTGTAGTTGAGCGCCTGCGCCGCCGCCGCGATCGATCCGCGAGCCCCGACTTCGCGCAGCAGCATCAGCTTCCGTACGTCCAGCACCCGTCACTCCGCCCAGCCGACCGTCACTCCTGCTTACGTGTCCGGTCACCAAGTATCACGCTGGATTACGGGACGACTCGCCCGGGAGGCGCCTTCAATGGGAACCCGGCTCCCTCCCTCCCAGGACAAGGAACGCCTCCATGCCCACCCTTCTCCACCTGGACTCCAGCCCCCGGCGGGACTCCGTCTCCCGGCGGCTCTCCGCCGAGTTCGCGGACGCCTGGCGCAAGGCCCACCCCGACGGCACGTACGTCCACCGCGACCTCGCCGCCGAGCCCGTGCCGCACGTGGACCACGCCCAGATCGAGGTGATGCACCGGCTGGAGACCGAGGGCACACGCGATCTCGCGGCGGCCCGTGACGCGGCGAAGACGGCCGAGGAGAAGGAGAGTTGGGCGATCACGTGGCCGCTGGTCGAGGAACTCCTCGCGGCCGACGTCATCCTGCTCGGCGTGCCGATGTACAACTTCTCGGTGCCGTCGACGTTCAAGGCGTGGTTCGACCGCGTTCTGATCGCGCCCCTGATCGCCGATCCGGCCACCGGCGAAGGCCCCTTGTCGGGCAAGCGGGTCGTGGTGGCCTCCGCGCGCGGCGGCGCCTACGGTCCCGGCACGCCCCGCGAGGACTGCGACCACCAGGAGCCGTATCTGAAGGCGGCCCTCGGCATGGTCGGCCTCGCCGCCGATCTGACCTTCCTGCACGCCGAGTTCACCAAGTCGGAGCACGTGCCCCGGCTCGCCGGGTTCAAGGACACGGCGGCCGCGTCGTACCGGACGGCCCTCGACGGCGCCCGCGCGCACGGCGAGGCGTGACCGAACAAGAGGGCTGACTGAACGCGAGGTTCGACCGAACGATACGAGACCGCGGGGCCGGAATCCGTACGCAAGCGGCCAAATGTGCATCTGGTCATCGGCACGGACCGTGGCTAGCCTCCCCGAAATGAGCAGTCGTCCAGCACCGGTCGAGGAACCAGAGGACCCCCTCGACGAGCCCTTCCTCCTGGGCCGCACGGTCCTCGTCGTCGGCGCGAGCGGCGGCATCGGGGAGGGGATCACCCGCGCGCTCCTCGAGCTGGGCGCCACCGTGGTGGCGGCCGGCCGCAGCGAGGCCCGGCTGAACCGCCTCGCCGACTACACCGACGGCATCGGACCCGGCGTCCTGCATCCGCACGCCGTCGATCTCTCCGACCCCGACAGCGCCGCCGTACGGACCCGACTCGCCGACCGGCACGGGAAGTTCGACGGCGCCGTCCTCACCATCGGCAACTGGGGGCCACCGGAGCCGACACCGCTCCTCGACGTGTCCGACGCGGTCTGGGACGCCATGATCGCCGACAACCTCACCAGCCACTTCCGCGCCCTGCGGGTCGTCACCCCGCTGCTTCCCGTCGACGGCGCGCTCGTCCATCTCACCGGCCTCAGCGCGGAGATCGCCTTCCCGGGAGCCGCCCTCGTCGGCGCGACCAACGCGGCCAAGAAGTCCCTGCTGCGCACCCTGACCGCCGAACTCGACGGTGCGGGGCCGCGGATCTACGAACTCGTCATCGGCCGTATCCGCACCCGCCCCCGGGCCGCCCTGGGCGTCGACAGCCCGGCCTGGCTCAGCGGCGCGGACCTCGGCCGGCACGCCGCCGAACTGATCGCCCACCGCGGGCCGTGGACCGCCGAGCCGCTCCAGTACCTGCTCGACCGGGCGTCGGGCGTGCTCACCGCTCTGCCGCAGTGAGCGGTGCCTCCGGGGTGAGCGGTGTGCCGCCCCCGGCGAGCTGTGACGCGGCTGTGACCGGAACTGTGGCTTCCGTCACAGCCGGGGTGCTACGGCCCTGATGAGGTGGCCTGATGCGCAGATCCGCCTCGCTCCTCCCGGCCCTGGCCGCCGTCCTCCTGCTCGCCACGGCCTGCGGGACGGAGCACCCCGGGACGGCCGCCGGCGCCGGCGCGTCCGCCACGGCGCCCGGCATCCCCGTCACCGACCCGCCGGTGGACGGGGTCAGGATCACCGCCCTGAACCTCCCCACCGCCTCACCGTCCGCCGAGCCGTCCGACGGCCCGTCCGGCATCGGATCCGTGCACGCCGACCGCCTCCCCACGCCCGGTGTCCCGGACCGGCCCGGCGAAATCCCCGCCGGCACCGAGAACTTCGTCGAATCCGGCATCTCCGCCGCCTACGAGGTCACCAACGACGGCAAGGAGACCCTGACCTACACCGTGCTCTTCAGCTTCACCACGAGCACCGGCGAGGTGATGGGCAACCAGCGCGAGACCGTACGCGGGGTCGCGCCCGGCCGGACCGTACGCGGCACCGTGCAGCTCGGCAGGGTGCCCCCGGGGATGCCCGAGGTGCGCAAGGTGAAGGTCTCCGAGGTCACCACGGTCCCCGCGGACGAGGCGCCGGCCGAGACCGGCACCTGCCCGGCCTCCGGGATCCGCGTCACGGCCGACGACGGCGACGCGGCGATGGGCCTGCGCGTCGTGGGCCTGCGCCTGGAGAACTGCGGAACCCGCGACTACACCCTCGACGGCTACCCCCGGCTCACCCTGCTTGACGAGGACCTCGAACCGGTCGACGGGATCGACGTCGTCCACGGCGGCGCCGGCGTCGCCCTGGTGACCGGCTTCGACGATCCGCCCCGGCCCGTCACTCTCGAGCCCGGCGAGTACGCCACCTCCGGCCTGATGTGGCGCAACACCACCGGCGCCGGCACCGCGGTCAACGTGCCCCACGTCCGTGTCCACGCCAAGCCCGGCGCCGCCCCCGTGATCGTCACACCCCGACTGGACCTCGGGACCACCGGGAAACTGGGGGTCAGCGCCTGGAAGCGGGGCGAGTGAGCGGTCCGGCGGCGGCGGTCCGCCGGTGCGAAAATATTCCTGGGTGTCCCGGGGGCGTTCTCGGTACGTTGGAAACCGGCGAACAGCGCGTCACCAGCGCTTTCGCACCTTTCCGAGACCGCATTCGAGGCAACCACCGTGTTCCTGACGATCACCACCACCGGCACCCCTGACCGCCCCGCCACCGACCTGGGCTACCTGCTGCACAAGCATCCCGGCAAGTCGCAGGCGTTCTCCACCTCCTACGGCACGGCGCACGTCCTCTACCCCGAGGCGGACGACCGGCGCTGCACGGCGGCGCTGCTGCTGGAGGTGGACGCCGTGGCGCTGGTCCGGCGCGGCAAGGGCAAGGGCCGGGGCGGTGCGCCCGACGCGGCACTCGCCCAGTACGTCAACGACCGCCCCTACGCGGCCTCCTCGCTGCTCGCCGTGGCGCTGAGCGGCGTCTTCTCCAGCGCGATGCGGGGCGTCTGCGCCGCGCGGCCCGAACTCCCGGCGCAGGCACGGTCGTTGCGCATCGAGGTGCCTGCGCTGCCGGCCCGGGGCGGTGCCGCGCTCGTGCACCGGCTCTTCGAGCCGCTCGGCTGGACGGCGACCGTCGAACCGGTCGCCCTGGACGCCGAGTTCCCGGAGTGGGGCGACTCGCGGTACGTACGACTCGTCCTGGAGTCCGACCGGCTGACCGTCGCCGAGGTGCTGCGGCACCTGTACGTCCTCCTGCCGGTCCTGGACGACGCCAAGCACTACTGGGTCGCCCCCGACGAGGTCGACAAGCTGCTGCGGGCCGGCGAGGGCTGGCTGCCCGAGCACCCGGAGCAGAAGCTGATCACCAGCCGGTACCTCTCCCGCCGCTGGTCGCTGACCCGGGAGGCCATGGAGCGGCTGGAGCTGGTGCGGCTCGCCGAGACCGACGACAGCGAGGTCGAGGCCATCGACAACGCCGTCGAGGACGACAGCGACACCCCGGCGGAGACGCAGGCGGAGGCGGAGGCCGGTGAGGCCCGCCCGACCCCCCTCGCCGCGCAGCGCCGGGACGCGATCCTCGCCGCGCTGCGGGCGGCCGGCGCCGCCCGGGTGCTCGACCTCGGCTGCGGACAGGGCCAGTTGGTGCAGGCGCTGCTCAAGGACGTCCGGTTCACCGAGATCGTCGGCGTCGACGTGTCGATGCGCGCGCTCACCATCGCCTCCCGCCGGCTCAAGCTGGACCGGATGGGGGAGCGGCAGGCCGCGCGGGTCCGGCTCGTGCAGGGATCGCTCGCCTACACCGACACCCGGCTCAAGGGCTATGACGCGGCCGTGCTCAGCGAGGTGATCGAACACCTCGACCTGCCGCGGCTGCCCGCCCTGGAGTACGCGGTGTTCGGCTCCGCCCGCCCGCGCACCGTCCTGGTGACCACCCCGAACGTCGAGTACAACGTCCGCTGGGAGAGCCTCCCGGCCGGGCACGTCCGGCACGGCGACCACCGCTTCGAGTGGACGCGCGCGGAGTTCCGCTCCTGGGCCGGCACCGTCGCCGAACGGCACGGCTACACCGTCGAGTTCGTCCCCGTCGGTCCCGACGACCCCGAGGTCGGACCGCCCACCCAGATGGCCGTGTTCACGCTCGGCACCCCGTACGAGAAGGAGGCGAAGGCCGCATGACCGAGACGTCCGTATCCCCGCGACAGGGACGCGCCCTGCCCGTCACCGACCTCTCCCTCGTGGTGCTGATCGGCGCGTCGGGCTCGGGCAAGTCCACTTTCGCGCGACGGCACTTCAAGCCCACCGAGGTCATCTCCTCCGACTTCTGCCGGGGCCTGGTCTCCGACGACGAGAACGACCAGAGCGCCACCCGGGACGCCTTCGACGTCCTGCACTACATCGCCGGCAAGCGGCTCGCGGCCGGCCGGCGGACCGTCGTGGACGCCACCAGCGTGCAGTCGGACGCCCGCCGCAAACTCGTCGAGCTGGCGAGGGAGCATGACGTGCTGCCCATCGCCATCGTCCTGGACGTCCCCGAGGAGGTGTGCGCCGAGCGCAACGCGGCCCGCACCGACCGCGCCGACATGCCGCGCCGGGTCATCCAGCGCCACATCCGTGAACTCCGGCGCTCCCTGCGGCACCTGGAGCGCGAGGGCTTCCGCAAGGTGCATGTCCTGCGCGGCGCGGCGGACGTCGAGGACGCCACCGTCGTCACCGAGAAGCGCTTCAACGACCTGACCCACCTCACCGGACCCTTCGACATCATCGGCGACATCCACGGCTGCTCCGCCGAACTGGAGGCGCTGCTCGGCAAGCTGGGCTACACCGACGGCGTCCACCCGGAGGGCCGACAGGCCGTCTTCGTCGGCGACCTCGTGGACCGCGGTCCGGACAGCCCGGCCGTGCTGCGCCGGGTGATGGCGATGGTGAAGTCCGGCGACGCGTTGTGCGTGCCCGGCAACCACGAGAACAAGTACGGCCGTCACCTCAAGGGCCGCAAGGTCCAGCACACCCACGGACTGGCCGAGACCGTCGAGCAGATGGCGGGCGAGAGCGAGGAGTTCCGCACCGAGGTACGGGAGTTCATCGACTCGCTGGTCAGCCACTACGTCCTCGACGGCGGCCGGCTGGTGGTCTGTCACGCGGGTCTGCCGGAGAAGTACCACGGCCGCACCTCGGGCCGGGTCCGCTCGCACGCGCTGTACGGGGAGACCACCGGTGAGACCGACGAGTTCGGGCTGCCGGTGCGCTACCCGTGGGCGGAGGACTACCGGGGCCGGGCGGCCGTGGTCTACGGTCACACCCCGGTCCCGGAGGCGACCTGGCTGAACAACACGATCTGCCTCGACACCGGTGCCGTCTTCGGCGGCAAGCTGACCGCGCTGCGCTGGCCGGAACGCGAACTGGTCGACGTACCGGCGGAACGGGTCTGGTACGAGCCGGCGAAGCCGCTGCGCTCCGAGGCGCCCGGCGGGCAGGACGGACGGCCGCTGGACCTGGCGGACGTGCACGGCCGCAGGATCGTGGAGACCCGGTACGCCGGACAGACCCGGATCGCGATCCGTGAGGAGAACGCGGCGGCGGCCCTGGAGGTCATGAGCCGTTTCGCGGTCGACCCGCGGCTGCTGCCGTACCTCCCGCCGACCATGGCGCCGACGCCGACCAGCCGGGTCGAGGGCTATCTGGAGCACCCGGCGGAGGCGTTCGCGCAGTACGCCGGGGACGGGGTCGCGCGGGTCGTGTGCGAGGAGAAGCACATGGGCTCGCGGGCCGTGGCCCTGGTGTGCCGGGACGCGGAGACGGCCCGCAGGCGCTTCGGGGTCGGGGAGGGGCCGACGGGTGCGCTCTACACCCGCACCGGACGGCCGTTCTTCACCGACCCGGAGATGACCGAGGAGGTCCTCGGACGGCTGCGTACGGCCGTCGGCGAGGCCGGGCTGTGGGACGAACTCGACACGGACTGGCTGCTGTTGGACGCCGAGCTGATGCCGTGGTCGCTGAAGGCGTCCGGACTGCTGCGCTCGCAGTACGCCGCCGTGGGCGCCGCGTCCGGCGCGGTCTTCCCGGGTGTCCTGGCCGCGCTGGAGGGTGCGGCCGGCCGGGGCGTGGACGTCACCGAGCTGCTGGCGCGGCAGCGCGAACGGGCCACGGAGGCGGCCGCGTTCACCGACGCCTACCGGCGCTACTGCTGGCCGACGGACGGGCTGGACGGCGTACGCCTCGCGCCGTTCCAGATCCTCGCCGTGCAGGGCCGCAGCCTCGCGGGTCTGCCGCACGACGAACAACTGACCCTGCTGGACCGGCTGGTGGAGCACGACCCCACCGGCCTGCTGCGCACCACCCGGCGGCTGTACGTCGACACGGGCGACCCCGAGTCGGTGCGGGCCGGTGTCGACTGGTGGCTGGAGATGACCGGCCGCGGCGGCGAGGGCATGGTCGTCAAGCCGCTCGGCGCGCTCGTGCGGGGCGCGGAGGGCCGGCTGGTGCAGCCCGGCATCAAGTGCCGGGGCCGCGAGTACCTGCGGATCATCTACGGCCCGGAGTACACCCGCCCCGACAACCTCGCCCGGCTGCGCGGCCGTTTCCTCAACCACAAGCGGTCCCTCGCGATCCGCGAGTACGTCCTCGGCCTGGAGGCCCTGGACCGGCTGGCCGGGGGCGAACCGCTGTGGCGGATCCACGAGGCCGTGTTCGGCGTACTGGCCCTGGAGTCGGAACCGGTGGACCCGCGACTGTGAACCGGTGAAGGGGGGGCCGGGCCCGTGCGCCGGCCCCCTTCACCCCAGCAGCCGCAGCCGCTCCCCGCACACCCCCACCCGTACGGTCTGCCCCCAGGTCAGCTCCAGGGCGTCGGTCTCGATGCCGTCCCCGAAGGCGATGAGGCGTTCGGACTCGACGGTGACGGTCAGGCGGGCGCCGGCCGTCAGTTCGCCGGCCACCAGGGAGGTGCCGGTCGCCGGGGACGGCCACGCCTCGCGCACGAACCACAGCAGCCGGTTCTCCGCCGGGCCCGGAAGGCGCAGCCCGCCGCCGCCCCGTTCGCCCCACACCGAGCGGATCCAGCCGGTGGCGCCGGTGCCGGTGCCGACCAGGACCCCGGAGGACGCCTGGGCCTCGACGGCACCCCCGTCGCCGTCGAGGCCCAGGCGGTAGCGGGCGGTCTGGTGGCCGGCGGCGCCCAGGTAGATCTCGTTGAGGGCGAGCAGCCGTTGGGTGTCGTCGGCGACGGCCTCCACCATGGTCAGCTCGTCGACGCCCGTCCCCGCGGCGAGCGCCGAGGCGAGGAGGGCGGCCGCGTCCGCCGGGCGGTGGCGGACCAGGACGCCCGGGTTGCGGCCCGGGTCGGTGTCGATGCCCACGACCGGCTGGCCGGACAGGTACTTGGCGACGTTCGCCACCAGTCCGTCCTGCCCGACCACGATCACCACGTCCTCCGGGGCGAACAGGAAGCGGTCCAGATCGGCCCGCTCCAGGCGGGTCTGACGCCACGTCAGGGGGATCGCGGCCGTCACCTCCGCCAGTGCCCGCCGGGTGCGCCGGTGCCGTTCCGCCACCTCCTCGATGTCCCGGCCCCGCGAGGAGAGGAAGAAGGCGGCCTGGCCGTGCGTGCCGTGCCGGGCCGTCAACTCTTCGTACTCCGTGGTGCGATGGACCAGCACGGCCCGCGGGGCGAGACTCACTCCCGCACTCCCAGCTTGGCGAGCAGCCCGGTCAGCACGTCCGGCGAGACGGTGACACTGTCGATGTGCGGCAGGTTCTCCGCGAGCCGGGTGCCGGTGAGCGCGTGCAGGGTCGTCACGTCGACATCGGCGTGCACCCGCAGCCAGGCCGCCTGCGCCTGGGCCCGCGCCTCACCGACCGCGCGCGCCGACTCGGCCTCCGCGCGGGCGAGTTGGACGGCGCGGGCGGCCTCCGCCTCCGCGAGCCGGACCGTGCGCGCCGCCTCGGCCTCGGTCATCCGCTCGGTGCGCCGCGCCTCCGCGTCGGCCAGCCGGACCTGCCCCGCGGCCTCCGCCTCGGACAGCTTCACCGCGCGCTCCGCCTCGGCCGCCGCGAGCTTCACCGCACGCGCCGCCTCGGCCTCCGCCAGCCGGACCGTGCGGGTGGCCTCGGCCTCGGCCCGCACCTTGTCGGCGGCCGCGCTCTCCTCCGCCTCGCGCCGGGTGTTCGTACCGCGCTGCTCGACCAACTGCTCCTCGCGCCGGGCCAGTTCGATCTTGCTGGCGAGTTCGTTCTCGGCGATGGTCCGCTCCCGTTCGACGGCCACCGCCCGCCGCTCGTAGGTGGCCCGGTCGGCCTCCTGCTGGATCAGCTCGCGGGCAGGGGTGCGCAGCGCCCGCTCGACCTCCGGCTCCGGCCGCAGGGCGACCACCCGGACGGCGACGATCTCGATACCGGTGGCCGGCAGCCGGGGTTCGGCCGCCAGCCCCGCCGCGACCCGCTCGCGCACCGACGTCACCCCGTCGACCAGCGCCGCCGCCAGCGGCGTACGGGCGAGGACGTCCAGCGCGTGCTGCTGGGCCGTCTCCGTCAGCAGGGTGCCGAGCTGCTCCAGCGGCGCCCCGCGCCACACCCCGGTGTCGGGGTCGATCGAGAAGTCCAGCCGGGCGGCGGCCACGGCCGGGTCGCTGACCCGGTAGGTCACGGTGGCCTGCACCGCCACGTCCTGGAAGTCGGCCGTACGGGCGTGGAAGGTCATGGCCAGTTCGCGGTCGTCGACCGGCACTTCGGAGAGCGCGGCGGTCAGCGAGCGGAACCAGAAGCTGAGTCCGGGCCCGTCGTGCACCAGCTTTCCGGAGCGGTGGTGGCGTATGTGCGCCGTCGGCGCGCCGCGCAGATGGCGCCAGCCGAGGCGCCGTGTGATGTCGGCCATGAGAGGCCCCCCTCGTCCCTGTGTCCCGTCCCCGTTTTCGTCACTACGACGATAATCCGTTCCACCGTTTGTCGTCAAGGGGACGAAAACAAGCGGTTGCGAAACGGTCCACAAGCGGGTGAAGGCGGGCTTCGATGGTCAGGATGGAGTCATGGGATTCCAAGTCGACTCCGAGGCCGGGCAACTGCGGCGCGTCATCCTGCACCGGCCGGATCTCGAGCTCAAAAGGCTCACCCCCAGCAACAAGGACGCGCTGCTCTTCGACGACGTGCTCTGGGTGCGCAGGGCGCGCGCCGAGCACGACGGTTTCGCCGACGTCCTGCGGGACCGTGGCGTCGAGGTGCATCTCTTCGGCGATCTGCTCGTCGAGGCCCTGGCGATCCCGGCGGCCCGAGCACTCGTCCTGGGCCGCGTCTTCGACGAGAAGGAGTACGGGGTCCTCGCCACCGACCACCTCCGTACCGCCTTCGAGACCCTCACCGCACCCGAACTGGCCGAGAGCCTGGTCGGCGGCATGACCAAACGGGAGTTCCTGGAGGGGTTCCCCGAACCGACCTCCGTGCGCTTCCACGTCATGGACCTCGACGACTTCCTCCTCGACCCGCTCCCCAATCACCTCTTCACCCGCGACACCTCCGCCTGGATCTACGACGGCGTCGCCATCAACGCGATGCGCTGGCCGGCGCGGCAGCGGGAGACCGTGCACTTCGAGGCGATCTACCGGCACCACCCGCTGTTCCGGGAGGAACCGTTCCACCTCTGGTCCGAGGGGCAGGCCGACTACCCGTCCACCATCGAGGGCGGCGACGTCCTCGTCATCGGCAACGGCGCCGTCCTCATCGGGATGAGCGAGCGCACCACCCCGCAGGCCGTCGAGATGCTCGCCCACAAGCTCTTCGCCGCCGGCTCGGCCCGGACCATCGTGGCCCTCGACATGCCGAAGCGGCGCGCCTTCATGCACCTCGACACCGTCATGACCATGGTCGACGGTGACACCTTCACCCAGTACGCGGGGCTCGGCATGCTCCGCTCGTACACCATCGAGCCGGGCGTCGGCGACAAGGAACTGAAGGTCACCGACCATCCGCCGGAGCACATGCACCGCGCGATCGCCGCCGCCCTCGGCCTGAGCGAGATCCGGGTGCTCACCGCCACCCAGGACGTGCACGCGGCCGAGCGCGAGCAGTGGGACGACGGCTGCAACGTCCTCGCCGTCGAGCCGGGCGTCGTCGTCGCCTACGAACGCAACGCCACCACCAACACCCACCTGCGCAAACAGGGTGTCGAGGTGATCGAGATCCCCGGCAGCGAGCTGGGCCGGGGGAGGGGCGGGCCGCGCTGTATGAGCTGTCCGCTGGAGCGGGGGCCCGTGTAGGCGGGTGGGTCACTGGGACTGGTGTGCGAGTCGTGGGAACAGGCACCTGTATATAAATGCCGGTGGTCGTATAGAGTTCCATGCAAGTTCCTGCTCGTCCCTGTCACCGCACCTGCCGACCGCACTTCCTGGAGCGCCCCCATGGCGACAGTCCCGACCGCCCTCGCCGGACGCCACTTCCTCAAGGAGCTGGACTTCACCGGCGAGGAGTTCCGCGGCCTGATCGAGCTGGCCGCCGAACTGAAGGCGGCCAAGAAGGCCGGGACCGAGACGCGGTATCTGCGCGGCCGGAACATCGCGCTGATCTTCGAGAAGACCTCGACGCGCACCCGCTGCGCGTTCGAGGTCGCCGCCGCCGACCAGGGCGCCTCCACCACCTACCTCGACCCGTCGGGCTCCCAGATCGGCCACAAGGAGTCCGTCAAGGACACCGCGCGCGTGCTGGGCCGTATGTACGACGGCATCGAGTACCGCGGCGACAGCCAGGCGAAGGTCGAGGAGCTGGCCGCGCACGCGGGGGTGCCCGTCTTCAACGGCCTCACCGACGACTGGCACCCCACCCAGATGCTCGCCGACGTGCTGACCATGACCGAGCACTGCGCGAAGCCCCTCACCGGCATCGCCTTCGCCTACCTCGGCGACGCCCGCTTCAACATGGGCAACTCCTACCTGATCACCGGCGCCCTGCTCGGCATGGACGTCCGGATCGTCGCCCCCAAGAGCTACTGGCCCGCCCAGGAGATCGTCGACCGGGCCCGCAAGCTCGCCGGGACCAGCGGGGCGCGGATCACCCTCACCGAGTCACTCGCGGAGGGCGTCCTCGGCGCCGACTTCGTCGCCACCGACGTCTGGGTCTCCATGGGCGAGCCCAAGGCGGTCTGGGACGAGCGGATCGCCGCCCTCGGCCCGTACGCCGTGACCATGGACGTCCTGCGCGCCACCGGCAACCCGGACGTCAAGTTCCTGCACTGCCTGCCGGCCTTCCACGACCTCGGCACCACGGTCGGCCAGGAGATCCTCGAGGCCCACGGCCTGGACTCCCTGGAGGTCACCGACGAGGTCTTCGAGTCCCCCCACTCGGTCGTCTTCGACGAGGCCGAGAACCGCCTCCACACGATCAAGGCGGTCCTGGTCGCGACGATGGCCCGCGGTTGACGGGGTTTCCCCGGGTCAGGACTGCCGTGGCCGCCACTGCGGGGGAATCACCGCCAGTCGGAACCACACCGCCTTGCCCTGTTCCGTGGGGCGGTGGCCGCAGGAGGAGCTGAGGGAGCGGATCAGGAGGAGGCCGCGGCCGTGTTCCTGCCAGGGGTCGGGGTCCCCGGCGGAGGGGCGGGTGAGGTCGCCCGGGGGGACCGGGTCGTGGTCGTGGACCTCGATCTGGCAGCCGCCCGGCCGTAGCTCCACCACCAGCTCTATCGGGGCGTCCCCGGCGGGGGTGTGCTCCACCGCGTTGGCCACCAGCTCCGCCGTCAGCAGTTCGGCGGTGTCGCTGTCCGCTCCGTGCTCCGCTTCCGCCAGCGCCGTGCGGACCAGCGCGCGGGCCACCGGCACGGCCGCGGCGGAGTGCGGCAGCGCGATCCGCCAGGAGGCGGCGGCGTCGGAGGGGCGATCGTGCAAGGCGAGTCCGTTCATGGCGCAGGGTCCCGTGATCGACATCAGGCGGTCCTGCCTTCAACTTCAGGAATGGTACGGCGACCCCCGGCAGAGGTGCACCGCGGGCGCCGGACGGGACCCGCGGCCCCGCTACCGGACGGCCTACCCCTCACAACGGCCGGCCTCGCGGATCCGATCCCGTTGTTACGGCCTTATCGACGACCGGTGACACAGTCCTCCCCCCGGTTCTATCGCGTGCTCGTGACGACAGTCACGTATGAGTGATAACTTCGGGGGTGACCGTCGAGGAGGCCGCCCTGATGAGTCCCTTCACCGGATCCGCCGCTCCCACCCCCCACTGGGAACACCTCCGCGTCGAGCGGGAGGACGGCGTCGCCACCGTCACCCTCGCCCGCCCCGAGAAACTCAACGCCCTCACCTTCGGCGCCTACGCCGACCTGCGCGATCTGCTCGCCGAGCTGTCCCGGGAGCGGTCCGTGCGCGCCCTCGTCCTGGCCGGCGAGGGCCGCGGCTTCTGCTCCGGCGGGGACGTCGACGAGATCATCGGCGCCACCCTCTCCCTGGACACCGCCCAGCTCCTCGACTTCAACCGGATGACCGGCCAGGTCGTGCGCACCGTACGGGAGTGCCCGTTCCCGGTGGTCGCCGCCCTGCACGGAGTGGCTGCCGGCGCCGGCGCGGTCCTCGCCCTCGCCGCGGACTTCCGGGTCGCCGACCCCACCACCCGCTTCGCGTTCCTCTTCACCCGGGTGGGCCTCTCGGGCGGCGACATGGGCGCCGCCTATCTCCTGCCCCGGGTCGTCGGCCTCGGCCACGCCACCCGGCTGCTGATGCTCGGCGACGCCGTGCACGCCCCGGAGGCCGAACGGATCGGCCTGATCAGCGAGTTGACCGAGCCGGGCGACGCCGACCGGGCCGCCCGAGCGCTGGCCCGCCGGCTCGCCGACGGCCCCGCCCTCGCCCACGCCCAGACCAAGGCGCTGCTCACCGCCGAACTGGACATGCCGCTCGCCGCCGCCGTCGAACTGGACGCCGCCACCCAGGCCCTGCTGATGAACGGCGAGGACTACGCCGAGTTCCACGCCGCGTTCACCGGGAAACGGCCCCCCAAGTGGCGGGGGCGGTGACGCCGCGATGCGTGTCGCCGTCGTCGGGGGCGGCCCCGGCGGACTGTACGCCGCCGCCCTCCTCAAACGCCTCGACCCCACCCGCGAGATCACCGTCTGGGAGCGCAACGCGCCCGACCACACCTTCGGGTTCGGGGTCGTCCTGTCCGACGAGACCCTCGGCGGCATCGAACACGCCGACCCGGTCGTGTACGAAGCCCTGCGGCGGGAGTTCGTACGCTGGGACGACATCGACATCGTGCACCGGGGCGTCCGCCACACCTCCGGCGGCCACGGCTTCGCCGCCCTCGGCCGCCGCCGGCTCCTGGAGATCCTCCACGAGCGCTGCCGCTCCCTCGGCGTGGACCTGCGCTTCCGCACCGAGGCCCCCCACCCCGCCCGGCTGACGCAGGAGTACGACCTGGTCGTCGCCGCCGACGGCGTGCACAGCGCGACCCGGGCGGCCCACGCCGACGCGTTCCGGCCGGTGCTCACTCCGCACCGCTGCCGCTACATCTGGCTCGCCGCCGACTTCGCCTTCGACGCGTTCCGCTTCGAGATCGCCGAGACCGAGCACGGCGTGATGCAACTGCACGGCTATCCGTACGCGGCCGACGCGTCCACCGTCATCGTCGAGATGCGCGAGGAGGTCTGGCGGGCGGCCGGATTCGACGCAGGCGACGAGAGTGAGTCGGACCCGCGCGAGTCCGTCGAGCGCTGCGCCAAGATCTTCGCGGACGCGCTCGGAGGACGGCCCCTGAAGTCCAACAACTCCGCCTGGACCACCTTCCGCACGGTCGTCAACGAACGCTGGTCGCACGGCAACGTCGTCCTGCTCGGCGACGCCGCCCACACCGCCCACTTCTCCATCGGCTCCGGCACCAAACTCGCCGTCGAGGACGCCCTCGCCCTGGCCGCCTGTCTCACCGAACAGCCATCACTGGAAAGGGCGTTGAGCGCCTACGAGGAGGAGCGCAGGCCCGTCGTCGCCTCCACCCAGCGGGCCGCCCGGGCCAGCCTGGAGTGGTTCGAGAACCTCGGCCTCCACCTCCACCAGCCGCCCCGCCGCTTCGCCTTCAACCTCCTCACCCGCAGCCGCCGCGTCACCCACGACAACCTCCGGCTGCGCGACGCCCACTTCACCGAGGCCGTGGAGCGGGAGTTCGGCTGCCCGCCCGGCACACCGCCCATGTTCACCCCGTTCCGGATGCGCGGACTGACCCTGCGCAACCGGGTCGTCGTCTCGCCCATGGACATGTACTCCGCCACCGACGGACTCCCCGGCGACTTCCACCTCGTCCACCTCGGCGCCCGCGCCCTCGGCGGTGCCGGGCTCGTCATGACCGAGATGGTGTGCGTGTCCCCGGAGGGCCGGATCACCCCCGGCTGCACCGGTCTCTACACCGCCGGACAGGCCGACGCCTGGCGGCGGATCACCGACTTCGTGCACACCGCGGCCCCGGGCGCCGCGATCGGCGTCCAGCTCGGCCACTCCGGACGCAAGGGCTCCACCAAGCTGATGTGGGAGGGCATGGACGAGCCGCTGCCCGACGGCAACTGGCCGCTCGTGGCCGCCTCCCCGCTGCCGTACAAGCCGGGCGGCCGGACGCCGCGTGAGCTGTCCCGCGCCCAACTCACCGATCTGCGCGAGCAGTTCGCGGCCGCTGCCTGGAGGGCCGCCCGGGTCGGCTTCGATCTGCTCGAACTGCACTGTGCCCACGGCTACTTGCTCTCCGGTTTCCTCTCCCCGCTCACCAACCGGCGTACCGACGCCTACGGCGGTTCCCTCGCGAAGCGGCTGCGGTTCCCGCTGGAGGTGTTCGACGCCGTACGCGGGGTGTGGCCGGCGGAACGGCCGATGACCGTACGCATCTCCGCCACCGACTGGGCCGAGGGCGGCACGTCGGCGGACGACGCCGTCGAGATCGCCCGCGCCTTCGCCGCGCACGGCGCCGACGCCATCGACGTGTCGACCGGCCAGGTCGTCGCCGACGAGACACCGGAGTTCGGGCGGTCGTACCAGACCCCGTTCGCCGACCGTATCCGGCACGAGGCGCGCGTCCCGGTGATCGCCGTGGGCGCGATCTCCTCCTGGGACGACGTCAACTCACTGATCCTGGCGGGCCGTACCGATCTGTGCGCCCTCGGCCGCCCGCACCTCTACGACCCCAACTGGACCCTGCACGCCGCCGCCGAGCAGGGCTACACGGGAGCGGCCGCCGAATGGCCCGCCCCCTACCGGGCGGGCAGCAGGCCGCCGCGCACCGGCCGCACGGACGCGCCCAAACCCCGTCTCACGCCGCTGAGTTGAGACCGAGGTCGGTGGTTGGGGGTCACTCCACCCCGGCGAAGCCCGCGCCCACGTCCCGCAGCCGTTCGTGCAGCCCCTGGAAGACCGCCGCCGACCTCGCGCCGGGCCAGTCGTCGGGGAGCAGCCGGGTCGGCAGGCCGGGGTCGGTGTAGGGGAGGTGGCGCCAGGAGTCCAGGGCGAGGAGATAGTCCCGGTACGCCTCCTCAGGCGGGGTGTCCATCCGCTGCTGCCAGGCGCGCAGCACGTCGGCGTGGCGGTCGAGGAACGCCTCGTGGGCCTTGGCGATGGCCGCCAGGTCCCACCAGCGGGCGACGGCCTCCACGGTCGGCGCGAAGCCCAGATGCTCACCGCGGAACAGGTCGACGTAGGGGTCGAGGCGCAGCCGTTGAAGAGTGTGCCGGGTCTCCTCGGCGAGCCGGGCCGGGGCGATCCACACCCCGGGCGCCGCCGTGCCGAAACCGAGGCCGGCGAGCCGGGACCGCAGCACATGGCGCTTCTGCCGCTCCGACTCCGGCACGGAGAACACCGCGAGCACCCAGCCCTCGTCCTCGGCGGGCGCCGTGGCGTAGATGCGCTGATCGCCGTCGTCGAGCAACTGCCGTGCCTCGTCCGAGAGTTCGTAACCGGCGGCGCCCTGCGCGGTGCGGGCGGGCAGCAGCAGACCGCGGCGCTTGAGCCGGGAGACGGAGGAGCGTACGGAGGGTGCGTCGACGCCGACGGCGGCGAGCAGCCGGATCAGTTCGGCGACCGGTACGGGGCCGGGCGCGAAGCGGCCGTAGGCGCCGTAGAGCGTGACGATGAGAGACCGAGGTGCGGGCTGGTCGGACACGTTGATCATCTTAGGTCGTCGGCATCACTGCTGGTCACCATCGGTCGGGACGACTGCCTCACGGACGCCCGCACCGCCGCCGGGCGGGACGCCGTCCTGCGGGGCGCGCAGCAGGAAACGCTGGAGTTTCCCGGTCGCCGTGCGCGGCAGCGCGTCCAGCAGCACGATCTCGCGCGGACACTTGTACGGCGCCAACTCCGCCTTCACGAAGGCGCGCAGGGCCTCCGTGTCGCGCGGCGCGCCCTCCCGCAGCACGGTGAACGCCACGACCACCTGGCCCCGGTGCGCGTCGGGCCGTCCGACGACCGCCGCCTCGACGACGTCCGGATGGCGCAGCAGCGCCTCCTCGACCTCCGGTCCCGCGATGTTGTACCCGGCCGAGATGATCATGTCGTCGGCGCGGGCGACGTACCGGAAGTAGCCGTCGGGCTCGCGGACGTAGGTGTCGCCGGTGACGTTCCAGCCGTCGCGCACGTACTCCCGCTGGCGCGGGTCGGCGAGATAGCGGCAGCCGACCGGGCCGCGCACGGCGAGCAGCCCGGGCTCGCCGTCGGGGACCGGCGCCCCGGCCGGGTCCTGCACGCGCGCCTGCCAGCCGGGCACGGGGACGCCGGTGGTGCCGGGCCGGATGTGGCCGTCGGCGGCGGAGATGAAGATGTGCAGCAGCTCGGTGGCGCCGATGCCGTTGATCAGCCGCAGCCCGGTCCGCTCCTGCCAGGCCCGCCAGGTCGCCGCGGGCAGGTTCTCACCGGCCGACACACAGCGGCGCAGCGACGAGATGTCGTGCCCGTCGAGGTCGTCGAGCATCGCGCGATAGGCGGTGGGCGCGGTGAACAGCACGCTCACCCGGTGCTCGGCGACCGCGGGCAGCAGGTGCCGGGGGCCCGCCTGTTCGAGGAGCAGGGCGCTGGCGCCGGCCCGCATCGGGAAGACGACCAGCCCGCCCAGCCCGAAGGTGAAGCCGAGCGGCGGGCTGCCCGCGAAGACGTCGTCCGGCACCGGCCGCAGGACGTGCCGCGAGAAGGTGTCGGCGATCGCCAGCACGTCCCGGTGGAAGTGCAGACACCCCTTGGGCCGGCCGGTCGTGCCGGAGGTGAACGCGATCAGCGCCACGTCGTCGGCCGCGGTGTCCACGGCGGTGAACGGGGTGCCGGGTCCCGGCCGGTCCAGCAGGTCGTCGGGTCCGTCACCGCCGTACGTCGTGATGCGCAGCCCGGGTGCCTCCGCCTTGACGAGGTCGTCGACGGCGCGGACGTCGCACAGCGCGTGGCCCACGCGGGCGATCTCGCACATGGTGCGCAGTTCGTGCGGGCGCTGCCGGTCCAGCACGGTGACCGCGATCGCGCCCGCCTTGAGCACGGCGAGCCAGCAGGCGGCGAGCCACGGGGTGGTCGGGCCGCGCAGCAGCACACGGTTGCCGGGGACGATCCCGAGGTCGCCGGTGAGGGTGTGGGCGATCCGGTCGACGCGGGCGCGCAGGTCGCCGTACGTCCAGACGGGTTCCGACGGGGTGCGGAAGACCGGCCGGCCGGGGTCGGTGGGTCCGTCGCCGTCGAGGAGTGCGGCGGCGCAGTTCACCCGGTCGGGGTAGGCCAGCTCGGGCAACTCGAAGCGGAGGTCCGGCCACTGGCCGGGGGGTGGGAGATGGTCGCGCGCGAAGGTGTCGACGTGGGCTGAGCGGGCTGAGCGGGCTGAGTGTGCCGAGCGGGGTGAGTGTGCCGAGTCTGGCGAGACGTTCATGGGCGTTCGCCCCCTTGCCTGGACGGGCTCTCGGGTGGGCGTCGTGGTCGGGCGAGTCCGGCTGGGCTGGTCCGGTGGGGCCGGCTGGTCAGGCTGGGCTGCCTGGTCCGGCCACCCGAGCGTAGCGCGTTGGTGACGACAGTCAACGGGACGCGATATGTTCGATGGGAGTGCCGCCGTACAGAGGCGACGGAGGGGACCTGCGATGCCCGCATTCTCACTCGAACCGGCACAGAACACCTGGTGCTCCGAACTGCGCGCCCTGGCCGCCGACCGGCTGCGCCCGCTCGCCGAGAAGGGTGAACCGGGCCGCGTCAACCATCAGCTCCTCGCCGAACTGGGCCGCCTCGGCCTGCTGCCCCGGCTCTTCACCTCCGGCGCCGTCGACCTCTGCCTGATGCGCGAGTCCCTCGCCCAGGAGTGCACCGAGGCCGAGACCGCGCTCGCCCTCCAGGGCCTGGGCGCCCACCCGGTCCATGCCCACGGCACCCCCGCCCAGCGCGAGCGCTGGCTTCCGCGGGTGGCCGACGGCACCGCCGTCGCCGCGTTCGCGCTGTCCGAGCCCGGGGCGGGCTCCGACGCGGCCGCGCTCTCCCTGGCCGCCGCGCCCGACGGCCGGGGCGGCTGGCGCCTGACCGGGGAGAAGCGCTGGATCTCCAACGCCCCCGAGGCCGACTTCTACACCGTCTTCGCCCGGACGACCGAAGGCGCCGGCGCCCGCGGCGTCACCGCCTTCCTGGTGCCCGCCGACCGCCCCGGCCTCACCGGCACCCCGCTCGACATGCTCTCCCCGCACCCCATCGGCGCCCTCGCCTTCGACGCCGTCCCGGTCACCGCCGACGACGTCCTCGGTGAACCCGACCGCGGATTCCGGGTCGCCATGACCACCCTCGATCTCTTCCGCCCCAGCGTCGGCGCCTTCGCGGTCGGCATGGCCCAGGCCGCGCTCGACGCCACCCTCGACTGGACGGCACAACGGGACGCGTTCGGCGGCAAGTTGAGGGACCTCCAGACGGTCGCGCACACCGTCGCCGAGATGGCCCTGCGCACCGAGGCCGCCCGCCTGATGGTCTACGCGGCCGCCACCGCCCACGACACCGGCGCCCCGGACCTGTCCAGGCGCGCCGCCATGGCCAAGCTGCTCGCCACCGAGACCGCGCAGTACGTCGTCGACGCGGCCGTCCAACTCCACGGCGCCCGCGCCCTGCACCGAGGCCACCTGCTGGAGCACCTCTACCGCGAGGTGCGTGCCCCGCGCATCTACGAGGGGGCGAGCGAGGTCCAACGGGGCATCATCGCGCGGGAGTTGTACGCGGAGCGGGAGGCCGGACGATGACGACGGAACGCGTGAACCCGCCCGAACTCTCCCCGCCCACCGGCTTCTCGCACGCCGTCGTCGCCACCGGCTCCCGACTGGTCTTCCTCGCCGGGCAGACGGCACTGGACACGGACGGAAAGATCGTGGGCGACACCCTGCCCGACCAGTTCGCGCGCGCCCTGACCAACCTGCTGACCGCCCTGAAGGCGGCCGGCGGCTCCCCCGCCGACCTGGCACGCGTCACGGTCTACGCCACGGACGTCCCCGCCTACCGCGCCCATGCCGCCGAACTGGGCCGCGTCTGGCGGGAGTCGGCAGGCCGCGACTACCCGGCGATGGCGGTCATCGGCGTCGTACGCCTGTGGGACGAGAAGGCCCTCGTCGAGGTGGACGGGTTCGCGGTGCTGGATGCGTGAGCCCTGCGGCGGGAGGGTGGTTCAGGCCGCGGTCGTGAGGTGGCGGGTCTGCCAGCGGTGCGGGGTGACGACGCTGCCGTCGGGGTGGAGTTCGCCCGAGTCGTCGAAGACGATCGTGCCGTCGCACAGCAGGCTCCAGCCCTGTTCGGGGTGGGCGGCGACGACGTGTGCCGCGGGGGTGTCGGCGGTGGGGCCGGAGAGCGGGTGGGAACACATGGCGCACCTCCACGTCGGTGGCGGCCGGCCGTACGGCCGGCCTCGCATAGGACGACCTTGCGCCCCTCGCGCGGCCGCCGCCAGTGGCGGGCCGCGAGCGTGACAGCACCAGGACATCCCCGGGACGGTTCGCCGACGACCGGTGCGGACTCGCCACCGAAGGGGTGACGGTCACCGCGCGGAGCCCGCCCGCCCGGTACCAGTGGAGCCCCCCCCACAACAGGAGGTCTCCCATGCAGATCCGCCCTGCCCTGGCCGCCGCCGCGAGCACCGCCCTGCTGCTGCTCGCCGGCGCGGCACCCGCCGTCGCCGACCCGGCCGAGAGCGTCACCGTCGACGCCACCGGCCGGGTCGCCGCCGACGGCACGGTCACCCTCTCCGGCACCTACCGCTGCGTCGCCGGCACGGACCCCGTCTTCGTCAGCTCCTCCGTCCGGCAGGGCTCCGAGGACCTGCGGCACGGCATCGGCGGCACGCGCGCGGTGTGCGACGGCACCGAGCACACCTGGCAGAACACGGGCCGCACCAGCCTGACCACGCTGAAGCCCGGCGCGGCGGAGGTCGAGGTCACCGTGATGGAGCTGAGCACCGCGAGCGGACTGCCGCTGCCCCGGTTCCACGCCGTCGGGCACCAGGACGTCACGCTGACCGAGGGCTGAGCGCCCGCCCCTCCCGGCGGTGGCGGCCCGGACAGCCCTCCCCTGGCCGTGTCCGGGCCGTACCGCCCAGCACCGCTTCCGTCGTCACGAGGTCTCCCGCGCGGCGATCGTCCGCAACAGAGCCGGCTCCCGGACCAGCACATTGCGGTAGCGGGTGGTGACAGCCCCCGTGTCCCGCAGCGAGCGCAGCGCCCGCTGCACGCTCGCGTCGGAGATGTTCGCCAGCGCCGCGAGGTCGGTGTGGCTGAGCGGCACACTGATCCGCAGCCCGTCCGGCGCCGGCTGGGCGTGGTGCTGGAGCAGATAGTCCAGCACCCGCGCCACCCGCGTCGTCGCGCTCCCCGAGGCCGCGTCGACCCGGTACCGCGTGGCACCGCGCAGCTTGCCCGCCATCGCCCGGTGCATCGCCTCCGACGCGTCCGCGCTCGCCCGCAGATGCTCCCGTAACGCCCGCGCGGTCATCACCCGCGTCAGGGTCGGCCGGACCGCGGTCACCGTGGCCGACCGCGGCCGGTCGTCCAGCGCCGCCAGCTCACCGACGACCTCGCCCGGCGTCCGCAGCGCCAGCAGCACCGTGCCGCCGTCCTGCGCGTCGCTGGTCACCTTCACGCAGCCCGTCAGGATCAGGAACGGAGACGTCTCCGAGGACCCCTCGCTGATCAGCCGGTCCCCGGCCGCGAAGGTCACCGGGCGACCCAGCCCGAGGAACCGCTCGGCGGCGTCCGGCGGCAGCTCGGCCAGCAGACTGCCCGGCGTCCAGTGGTATCTGCCGCCCGGGGAACGCCCGCCGCGCCCCTGCCGTGTCGCCTCGCTGCGCACCTCGTCGGACCTCCCCCGAAGCCGGGCGCGGACCGATGACCGCGGACCGACGGCCTGCTGCCCGGATGTCGTCATGTGACCGGATTCTGCCCGTCCGAAGTGCTCAAGATGTCAGAAACGCCGATACCCGTACGGCGGCACACGGGGTGTCCTATCTTCGTGCGGCGAACGGGCACGGCGGGTCGTAGGGGACGGCAACGTGCCCGTGGGGGCTGGGGGGTTCCTTGAACGCGTTCGCGTCCGGGCGTGCGTCCGGTGACGGGTGTGGAGACGGTGACACGGGGGACGGCCGGCCGTGGTCGCTGTCCGTCGACTTCGGCACGTGCTTCACCACCGCCGCAACCGCCGTTGCCGGCACCGCCGTCGGCGCGACGATGCTGGAGTTCGAGAACAGCCGCTGTCTGCCGTCGGTCGTCGCCCTGGCCGCCGACGGCACACCGCTCACCGGCCGCGCCGCGCTCCAACGCGCCGTCAACCGGCCCGACATGACCGAACGGGCGCCCAAACGGGCCCTGGTCCGGCAGGACGCCGTCCTGCTCGGCGGACGCGCGGTGCCCACCGAGGAACTGGCCGCCGCCGTCCTGCGCCGGGTCCGGGAGGCCGCCGTCGCCGCGCACGGCGGTACGGCGCCGGCCCGTACCGTCCTGACCCACCCGGTGCGCTGGGGCGCCACGGAACTCGCCCGGCTCACCCGGGCGGCGGCCCTGGCCGGCATCGAGGAACCCGAGCTGCTGCCCGAGCCGGTGGCCGCCGCCCTGCACCACACCCGCACCGCCGATCTGCCCGAGGGCGCCTGTCTGGCCGTCTACGACCTCGGCGGCGGCACCTTCGACACGGCGGTCCTGCGCCGCACGGCCGACGGCTTCACGACCGTGGCCGTCGGCGGCGACCCGGACCTCGGCGGCGAGGACCTCGACGACCGTCTGACCGACCTGCTCCGCGAACGGGCGGTCGCCCGCGACCCCGACCCGTGGAAGGAGCTGACCGAGTCGACCGAACCGGCGTCCACCGCTCAACTCGCCCTGCTGCGAAGGGAGATCGTGGCCGCGAAGGAGGCGCTGTCCACCGCCGGGTCGGTCGAGATCGCCGTACCCGGCTACTCCGAACCCTTCTTGCTGCGCGCCCATGAGTACCGGGCCGCCGTCGCACCGCTCCTGACGCGCAGTCACGAGGTGCTCGCGGCGACCGTCGCGGAGGCGGGCGTCGAACCCGCCGATCTGCACGCCGTCGTCCTCACCGGGGGTGCCAGCCGTACGCCGCTGATCTCCGACCTGATCGCCGAACGCGAGGGCAGGCTCCCCGCGCTGAGCGCCGACCCCAAGGCGACGGTCGCGCTCGGGGCGCTTGTATCCAACGCCGTTACCAGGCACGCGAGTTCACGGGCTCGTGGGGCCGAGGTCGCCCTACGCGGACCGCGGTACCTGCGGCCCGACGGCGACCCCGACTTCGAGTTCGGGTTCGCGTTCGACGCCGATTCCTACGACGACTGAGCCGTCCGTTCCCCATCAGCCATCAGGCCATCAGCCATCAGGCCACCAAGTCATCAAGTCATCAAGTCGTCAGGCCCATCAAGTCATCACGCAATCCCGCCATTACGCCATCACCCAGGGACCGATCGCCATGTATCAGGCACCCCGTATCACCATGACCATGCTCGGCGCCTCCGGCTGCGGGAAGACGACGTATCTGCACGGCATGTACGCCGTCCTCTCCAGCGGCCTCAACGGCTACTTCCTCTACGCCACCGACCCCGACAAGGACCTCGACCTCGCGGACGCGTGGGACGAACTGTGCGTGGCGGGCACCCTGCCCGACGCCACCGATGTGGAGCCCCTGGACTACGAGTTCGCCTTCAAGCACGGCATGACCACCCTGCTGGAGATCGACTTCCAGGACTACCGGGGCGGCGCCGGCACCGAACGGATGCGCGCGACCGGGGCGTCCGCCGACGTGGCCGCGCTGAAGGAGCGGCTGGCGATCTCCGACACCATCATCCTCACCCTCGACGGGCAGCACGTCGCCGAGTGGATCAACGACGCGGCCGACGGCACGCGCAACCGGTCCGGGGACCCCATGCACATCGCCCGCTTCTCCCGCGCGATCTCCACGGTCGTGGAGACCCACGTCCAGGAGGGCAACCAGACCCCGGCGATCATCGTGCTGATCACCAAGACGGACCTGCTCGCGCAGATCACCGGCCGGCCGACGCGGGACGCGCTGGACGTCGTACGGCGGAATCTGTTCGACCTCGTGCCGGTCCTCGCCCACCAAGTGACGGTGCTGCTCTGCCCGGTGCAGATCGGTTCGTTCGGGCTCGACCGCGAGGACGCGCTGAAGGTACGGCCCGACCAGGTCAACCCCAAGAACCTGCACAAGCCGATCTCCTTCGCGCTGATGCACTACCTCACCGAGCGGCTGCCGCGGCAGCAGCAGGCCCTGAGCGGTCTCGACCATCGGCTCGAAAGCCAGCGGCAGGAGGTGGAGAGCCTGCGCAACGGCTTCCTCGGCCCCTGGATCAAACGCGGCCGGATCAACGCCCTGGAGTCCTCCATCGACGCCGACCGGGAGCGGCGCGGCGAGACCGCGGGCGAGATCAGCGGGGCGCGCGTGTGGGCCGAGCAGATGGCCGAGGACCTGCGCACGAGCCCGATCTATCGGGACGGAAAGCTTCAGGAGGACTGACCGATGAGCGAACGATCACCGTCCGACGCCGACGAGTGGTACGCCGTGGTCTACGGCCGTACCCACCAGGTCGACGAGTGGTGGCGGGCGCTGCCGCCTGGCATGGGGGCCGCGGGCCCGGTGGGGCAGGCGGTACGGGCCGCGGTGGCCGGCGGGCGCCGACTCGCCGCCGGGCCACGGCCGTTGCTGGCCCGCGGTGCGCATGGCGTGCTGGTGGGCGCGGCCTGCCGGATCGAACTGATCGACACCGAGATGGCCGCGGAGCGGCACGGCAGGCCGCTGTACGGCTTCGTCGGCTGGCACCATCCCGACCCGCGCAGGCCGGTGCCGCCGCTCGGTGTGCTGGCGGAGGGGTTCGTGCCCTGGGCGGGCGACGCGTACCGGCGGTACGTCGGGCCGGTCTGGCGTGCGCGTGCGGCACCGCTGCTGACGTCGGAGCCGGGGTCCGCGCCCTGGCCGGCGGCGCCGTCCGGCGGTCGGGACCCGGAGTGGCCGCCTGCCCGGCCCTACACCCTCCACCTCCTGCCGCAGACGGAGGCACGACGCTGGTGGGACGCGGCCGCCCGCACGGAGGTGCCGTGCGTGCTGGCCACGGGCTGGCAGGTCTCCCGCGACGCCGACCGCACGGTCCTCACGCACGCGTGCGGCGCGGACATCACGACCCCGCAGACGGTCCACCACACGCCCCCACCGCCGGCGCCTACGACCCCAGTCTCATCAGGCTCCCAGCGCCCCCAGGGCCTACGCGACAAGGCCAGACGAGCGGTGGGCCTCGGAACGGCGGGGGAGGAACGGCGGGATGCGTGGGATGAGCAGAGGGAGGCACAGGAGAAGGAACGGGCCGCGCAGGAGAAGCAGCGGGCCGCACAGGAGAAACTGCGGGCGGCGCAGGAGGCGGAGGAGGGCGCGCGCGACATCGCCGGCCGATTCCTGCGGGGTCTGGCCCGCCTGGTCCAGCCGGATCCCCCACGGCAACAACAGGAATTCGGCGGACTGACGGGCAGGGCGGCTTACGAGGAGGAGGACGACGACTTCTACGACCCCGAGTCGGAAGCGCGCCTGCGTGCGGCCACCCCGCCCCGCCCCACCCCTCCACCCGAGGGCCCCGTCTTCGGCCGCACCCGCGAGGTCGCACCCGAGAACGCGGCGACCTCCGCCTTCGACGAATGGGACGACGCACCACCACCGCCCGCCCCCACGCGCTCGCCAAAGGCCGTCGCCCCGGCCACCGAGCTGGGGAGCCAGGCCCCCGCAACGCACCCGACACAGCCCGGACCTGCAGCCCGCCGCCAGGGAGAGCCGGGGCCCGTCGTCCCGACGGAAGACCCTGGCAGTGTCACCGGGCCAGGGGACTTCGGGTCCGCGACTTGGCAGGGTGAGCACGGGCCTGCCGCTCCACCGCGAGACCCGGGGCGGGGCGGGCCGCAGGAGGAGCCGGGGTTCGTCGCCCCGGGCCCTGTCGCTGGGCCGCAGGGGACCGGTCTGGGGGAGCCGGCGTCTGTTGCTTCGCAGGGTGCGCATGGTCCTGCTGCCCGGTCGGAAGGACGCGGTTCCACCGCTTGGCCGGGGGAGTTCGGCCCTGCTGCCGGGGCGGGAGAGCCCAGTCCCACCAGCCGACAAGAAGCCTCAAATCCTGCTGTCTGGCCGGGTGTTCCCGGCACTGCCGTGGGGGCGGGGGAGCCCGGGGCCGTCGCGCGGCATGAGGGGGCCGACTCGGCGGCTTGGCCGGGAGGGTTCGGTCCTGCCGTCGGGTCGGGGGTGCCCGGCCCTGTCAGTCGGCAGGGAGCCCCTGCGCCTGCTGCCTGGCCGGGAGATCCCGGCGCCGTAGTGAGGCTGGGGGAGCCGGGGTCCGACGCCCGGAACGAAGGGGCCGACTCGGCTGCCTGGTCGGGGGAGTTCGGTCCTGCCGTCGGGTCGGGCGTACCCAGTCCTGAGCCCGTAGCCCGACAGGGAGACGTCGGCTCTTTTGCCGGGCCGGGGTCTGCCGGGTCTGTCGCTCGGCAAGGAGAACCCGGGGCCACGGCGCCCGGCTCCGCCGACCGGTGGGGAGAGTTCGGGCCCGCCGTCGGGCAAGAAGACCCTGGCCGCGCCATCGGACCGGCGGGCTCCGGGCCCACCACCAGTAGCCCTGCCGCCCGGCAGCAAAAGCCCAACCCCCCTGCCTGGTCGGGGGATCCCGCGCCCGCCACCTCGCAGGGTGCCCCTGGCTTCGTCAACCGGCGCCCCGATGCCGCCCGGCCGGGAGAGCCCGATCCTGCCGCCCCGCAGGGGTACTACGTCCCCACCGCCCCGCCCGGCGCCCCCGGCCCCGGAATCGCCGCCCCGCCGGCAGCCCCCGCACCAAGCGCCCCGCCGCACGCCTCCGGTCCCGCCGGTCCACCGGACGTCTCCGGTCCCGCCGGCTCGCCGGACGCCCCCAGCCCCACCACCCCACCGGACCCCCCGAACCCCACCACCCCGCCGTTGGGAGAGAACCCATGACCCCCGACCCGCACCCCCTCCACCACGAAGTCCTCGCCTTTGCCGAAGACGCTGCCCAGTTGTTGGAGCGGGCCGCTGCCGCGGCTCCGGCGGCGCCCGAGGGGACTCCGGCGATTCGGGGTGGTGGTGGCGTCGCCTCACCCCCGCCGAACACCGCCGAAGGCGCTGCCGCCGCTGCGATACGGGAAGAGGTCGCCGTCGCCCGGGAAGGTGCGGCAACCGTCGTCGTCGTAGGGGAGAAGAAGCGCGGCAAGAGTTCACTGGTGAACGCCCTGGTCGAGCACCGCGACCTCCTGCCCGTGGAGGTCGACGTGGCGACCGGGGTGCACATTCTCGTGCGGCATGCCGAGAAGCCGCACGCGATCGCGTACGTCGACGGTGGGCAGAGCGCGCGGCCCATCGAGTTGGACGATCTCACCGAGTACGCCGCCGTGGACCCGGACAGTCAGGCGCCCTACCGCGGGGACATCCACCACGTGGAGGTGGGGATACCCGCTCAACTCCTGGCGACCGGGCTTCGGTTGATCGACACACCCGGCGTGGGCGGGCTCGTGTCGGGGCACGCCCGGATCACCATGGCCACGCTGCACCACGCCGACGCGCTTGTCTTCGTCGTCAACGGCTCCTCCGAACTCACCGCCTCCGAGCTGGCGTTCCTTGAACAGGCCACCACCCGCATCGCCGAAGTGGTGTTCGTGCTCACCCAGACCGACAAGTACCGTTCCTGGCCGAGCGTGTTGGAACGCAACCGGGAGCTGCTCGCCCGGCACGCCCCGCGCTACGCCACCGCCCCCTGGTACCCGGTCAGCAGCCGCGCCCACCAGGACGCCCTGACCGCGCTCGCCCGCGGCGACGAGGAACGCGCCGCCAGGCACATGGCCGCCGACGGCTTCGTCCCGCTGCGGTCGGCGCTCACCAGCCGCGTCGCCGTGCGCGCGGCGGAACTCCGGCTGGCCAACATCGTGCACGTCGCCCGCGCCGGCCTCGCCCCGCTCGCCGCCGCCGAGGAACGCCGGCTGCGCGCGCTCGCCCAGGACCCCACCCTCGTGGACGACATCCAGCGCCAGCGGGACGCGCTGCGCGCCCTCCAGGACTCCGACGCCCGCTGGCGCGGTCTGCTCCGCAAGGCCACCCGCGAGCTGGAACGCCGGTTGCGCACCGGCTTCCGGCGCAACGTCAACGACCTGCGCCAACTCGCCGACGCCCGCATCGCCTCGCTCCCCGGCGCCGAACTCGCGACCGCCCTGCCCCGGGACCTGGAGGCCGGCATCGAGGCGGTGTGGATGGACCTCGACCACGCCACCCGCGACGGCGTCGCCCGTCTCACCGCCCTGATGGAACGCGAGTGCGGCCTCGGCGACGAGGAGTCGTTCGAGGGGCTCGCCCGCCCCGACCGGCTGACCGCACTGCCCCCGCTGGTGCGCTCCACGCACGACGGGGACGGCGTCCTCGGCACCGTCGAACGGGTCGTCCCGGCCCTCAGCACCGGCGCGCTCACGGTCGCCGTCGCCGCGATGGCCACCTCCGGCGTCCTGCTGCCGCTCGCGGCCGGCTTCGGCATGGTCACCCTCCTCTCCAGGCGCCGCCGCGACCGCGACGAACTGGTCCGGGCCCGCGGCGACGGCAGCCGCTACGCGCAGCGCGTCATCAGCGAGTTGGAGACCGAGGTGCCGCCCCAGATCACCCAGGCCGTGGACGAGGTCGGCGAACGCCTCGCCGAACGGCTCGGTGACCGCATCACCGCCCAACGCCGCCTGCTGGAGGACGAACTCGCCAACCTCCAGCGCCACGCCCGCGCCTCCAAGGAACAGCGGGACGCCGAACGCGAGCGCGCCCAGCGCCGGTTGGTCGCTGTCACCGGCCTGCTGCGCCGCGCCGACGACCTCACTCACCGCCTCGGCACCGACCCCGGTGCCCCCGGCGGACCAAGCACCTCGGGGGACCGCACATGAACATCGTCATGCTGGGCCACAGCAACGCGGGCAAGACGACCTACATCGCGATGATGTACGACCTGATGCGCCGGGGCTACGGCGGCTTCAAGATCCGCGCCCAGGACGGCGCCCTGGACCGCGAACTGCGGTCCGCCGCCGACGCCGTACGCCAGGGCAGCTACCCGCCGCCCTCCTCCCGCCGCGAACAGCACGTCTTCCGGCTCTCCCACGGGCGGCGCGCCGTCGCCGACTTCACCTGGACCGACTACCGCGGCGGCGCCCTGAGCAGCCGTACCGACGACGAGGAGACCTCCCGGGTCCTCGCCGAACTGACCGAGGCGGACGGCATCGTCGTCTTCGTCGACGCCCACCACCTCGCCGAGGACGCGCGCGGCGGCCGCGAGGTGCGACGGCTGACGGTGCTGCTCCAGCGGGCGATGGAGGGCCGCACCAGCCGTATCCCGGTCGTGCTCGCCTACACCAAAGCGGACCTCCTGCCGCCCGGCGACGCCTGGGCGCGCGCCACCGCGCCCCTGGACCCGCTCCAACGCTCGCTGGACGGCGCCGCGATGGTGCGCGCCGCCACGGTCGCCCTGTCCTGCGGGCCGCGGCCGGCCGGGGTCCAGGTGCCGGTCCTCTGGTGCCTGGCGCAGCACCTCAACATCCGGGTGGAGGACCTGGAACACGAACTGGCCGTCAGCCGCCGCCTCGCGGAGGAGGCGAAGAACAAGTCCGGGCTCTGGAACAGCTTCGTCTCCACCCTGGACGGCGTGGAGAGCGAGTACCGCAAATGGCAGCGTCACGAACAGGAGGCCAAGGCGGAGGCGAAGGAACTCGCCCCGCTGAAACGCCCGGCGAAGCGGTTGCTGGCCGCGCTGGAGAAGGCCCGCACGCACACCGCGCCACCCGTCCCGGCCGGGCGGTGACATGACGGCGGCGCACAACCCGCGGCCGGACGACGGCGGCGACGGCGGCCGCGAGCAGGGCGAACTCTGCGCGGCGGCCACCGACTTGGTGACCACGGCCCTCAAGTCCCTCACCCCCAGCCCCGATCCGGAACCGGGCTCGGTCGTCGCCGCCCTGGAGGCCGTACGGGACCGGCTGGCGGAGGGGCGGCTGCGGATCGCCGTCGGGGGCCGGATGAACGCCGGAAAATCCACCCTCGTCAACGCCCTGCTCGGACAGCGGCTCGCGGCCACGGCCGCCACCGAGTGCACCATGGTGGTGGCCTGGTTCCGCCAGGGCGTACAGAACAAGGTCCGCGTCCAGCGGCTCGACGGCCGCGCCTACGACGTCCCCGCGCACCCCGGCGGCGGCATCCCGCGCGAACCGGGCCGGCTCGGCAGCCCACCGGACGAGATCGCCGAACTCCTCGTGGACGTCACCAGCAGCGAACTGACCCGACGTCATATTCTCATTGACACCCCGGGGATGGACACGCTCAGCGGTCTGGACGAGGTCGCCCTGCGCGCCCTCTCCCGGGCGGACGCCCTGCTGTACGTCATGCCGCACCCCGGCGCCGGGGACGCGGAGGCCCTCCAGTCGCTGCGCCGCCAGGCCGGTTCCCGGATGACCGCGATGAACGTCCTCGGCGTCCTCAGCCGGATCGACGAACTCGGCTCCGGCACCGGCACCCCGTGGCCGCGCGCCCGCCGGGTGGCGGCCACGTACACCACCCGTCTCACCGGCATGGTCTCCCACATCGTCCCCGTCGTCGGCCTGCTCGCGCAGACCGCGGGCGGCGACGAGTTCACCGAGGACGACACCGCGCTCCTGCGCCAACTCACCGACGTACCGCCGGATGTGCTGGAGGAGGCGCTGTACTCGCCGGAGGAGTTCGCCGAGTGGACGGACGGCCCGCTGGACCGGGCGGCCCGGCTGCGTCTGCTGGACCTCCTGGGCGTCTACGGCATCGCGCTCGCCGTCGGCCTCCTCACCGGCGCCGACGGCCGCCCCGCCGTACGCGGCACCGGCGCCCTCCTCGAACGGCTGCGGGAGGAGTCCGGACTCGACGCGCTCGTACGGGAGATGGACGAACGGTTCGTGTCCGCGGCGGACCGGCTGCGCGCCGCGTCCGCCCTCCAGTCCCTGGACGACCTGACCCTCGCCGCCCAGGCGGTCCCCGCCGCACGCGAGGCATGGGCTGCCCTGCGCTCGGGGGTGACCGCGCTACGCCGACATCCGCTCCTTCGCCAGACCGAACTGGGCTCAGCCCTGGCCGAGTTGGCGAACGGCACGCTGCCCCTGGGGGACACCGAGACGGCCGCGCTGGTCGCCCTGGCGACGGGCACGGACGCCGCGTCCTGCCTCCGCCTGCCACCCGACGCCCCGGCCCACGACATCGCCCGCGCGGCGGCACGAGAGGCTGCCCACTGGCGGACCCGGGAGGCGTCGGGCCCCCGCGCGGTACGACGGCACGCCCGCACCGCGCGGGAACTGTGCGAGGAGTTCCACTTCCGCAACGCTCACCAGTCGGGGTGATGCGGATCGACCGAGAAGCTGCCGGACGCGGGGTCGTCGTGGGGGAGGGGCTCGTCGGGTTCGTGACGGCAGGTGTCGTGCTCGTACGTGTCGTGGGTGTCGTGGTCGTAAGGGACCGGCGTGTGGGTCTCGTACCAAGTCCCTTCGTCGGTCCCGGTATCGGTCCCGGTGCCAGTCCCGATTTCGACCACGGACCCCGCCTCCCCGACATGCCCGTAGTGCTCGCCCCAGTCGTGGGACACGACGTGGTGGGGGTGAGGATGCGGGCTGTCCACAACATGGTCGGCGGTCGTCGTCGCCACGGTCTCGGCGGCGTCCGCCGCCCGGTGGCCGGTGGACGGCTGATCGGCGGACGGCTGATCGGCGGAGTGCGCGGCCGCCTCCGCGCCGGGCAGCAGCAACAGCGTTCCGCCGACCAGGACGGCCGCCGCACCGGCCCGCTGGGCGAGCGACCGCCGGGGCCGGGCCAGCGGCGCGCCGACGGGGACCACCGGGAAGCCCAGCGGGGCGGTACGGCCGCGCGGCAGGGCGCCCAGCCAGGCGTCGGCCGCGAACTTCTTAGCCTTGATCTCCACGCGCACCTTGCGCAACGCGTCCGGCGGCAGTCCGCCGGCGCCGCGTTCGAAGACGTCGTGGTAGAGGTCGTCCGGCACGATGAGCGCCATGTCGCTGCCCTGCGCCACGGCGAGTTCCTTGCGCAGCGGGGCCGAGTCCAGCAGCCGGGAGGCCAGTTCGACCGACCAGGCCACGAACCCGAGCTTGGCCGGCCGCACCGCGCCCTGCGCCAGCGCGACCCGTAACCGGATCACATGCTCCTCCGGCACCCGGGCGTTGAGCAGCGGCAGCATGTCCCGCAGCCCGAGGATCAGCCCCGGAACGGCCCGGTCCTCGTCGATCTCCGGTGGCAGCAGGAGCAGTTGGCCGTCCCCCCGGTCCTGCCGCTCGCAATCACGCCATCGCAGACCGGCGTTGGCACACGCCTGGTCCAACGCGAGCGCCACCCCGTCCTGGACCTTCGCCTGGGCGTCGTAACTGCGCCCGCTGTACCGCTCGACATCCACGACCAGACACAGCCTGCGCCGACTCTCGACACGCCCGCCGTCACCCATGGACCCCCCACTCCTAGCCCCACGGGCAGCGTAGCGACGGCACCTCCACCTCGCCGGGCTTCTCCCCACAAACGGCCCTTGCCCCGTGCCCGGCCGGACGAGCTACGCCCGCCCTCCGTCCCTCGGCTCGGACGGCGGCGGCGGTGTCTCGGAGCGCACGACCACTCGCCCGGATTCGAGGTCGACCCTCCGAAGGGGAGGTGCCCCCGACCCGGCGTCCTCCCGCAGCACCAGCCGCCGCTCCTTCTCCTCGGCGACGTGCCGGTGCGTGGGGGAGAGCAGGTCATGGAGTTCGTTCATCATCCCGGCCGTCGACGCGGCACCGACACCGGCGAGCCGTTGGTAACCCCGCAGCCTCACACCGGCGTTGGCGCATGCCTGCCTCACGCAGCCGGTGAGTCCGCTCAGCCGCGCAACGCCGACATGAAGATGCCCGGCAGTCGGGACAGCCTCCGGTCCGTCGCGTAGGCGGTGAGGCGTTGCATCGTCGTCCGGCCCGTGCGGTTGGTGACGTAGTACGGGGGACGGGGCGACAGGGACGGCGAGCCGGTGAACAGGCCGCGTGGTGACGGGGCGAACGGGGCGCGCAGCACCGTCTTTTCGACGTCCTCCAGGAGAAACGCGTTGTGCACGAAGCCGACCCCGCTGCCGATGTCCCGGCGGTCGTGGCCGGGGAAGGCGCCCCAGGGGGTGTAGCCGAGCAGGAAGCCGAACGCCGACCAGCAGTTGACGCCCAGCGTGCCGTAGCGCAGCCCGGCGACGGCCTCCTCGACTGCCGTGCGGTGGGCCCGCTCGGTGCGGGGGTGGACGAGCAGCGTGGCGCCGAGGGTGCCGGGCAGCTTGTCGTTGGCGAACTCCGTTGCCGCGCGCAGGAATGCGGGCACGTCCTCACCCGGCAGGCGGACCACGCCCAGGGCACCGGCGAACACCTCGTCCGTGAGCATCGGATCGTCCGCGTCGGCGAGGTCCGGGACCAGGACGCGGCAGTCGTCGTCGCCGTAGGTCTCGGCCTCCGGGTGCGCGCGGGTCACCGCGGCGAGGCGGTCGGCGGAGCCGGGGTAGTAGGGGCCGCGCCGCGGGAGTTCGCGGAGGACCCGGCGGATCTCGGCGAGCAGCCGCTCGGTGCCGTCCCAGTCGCGGGGCACGAGCAGGATCTGCGTGGCGACGCAGTTGTGGCCGGAGTTGTTCAGCTTGCTGGTGACGATGTGCTCGGCCTGGAAGCGGAAGTCCGCGGCACTCCACGGCCCCGGCGCCACGATGCAGGGGCTGACACCGCCCAACTCACTGGTGAACGGCTTGTCGTTGAGCGGGGTGTCCGCGCGTCGGCGCTCCTCGCCCTCCTCCCCGGTGCCCCACACGATGGCGTCGTGCGTACGCTCGCTGCCGGTGACGTGGATGGTGTCGACGTCGTCGTGAGCGGTGAGGTACGCGCCCTCGGCGGCGCCCCCGTCGACGAAGCGGACCCAGCCGCGCTCCACGAACTCGGTGAACACCTTCTCGAAGTGCGGGCGGAGATGGGCGTTGACCGGGTTCATCTTCGCGAGGACGACCTGGCCCTCGGCGTACAGCTTGTGCAGGATGTCGAGCGGGGTGATCGCCGGGACGTTCCCGGCGCCGAGCACCAGCGCCACGGCCGGTTCGCCGGGCCGGCCGCGGTACTCGCCCGCCGCGCGGGCCAGGGCCTGTTCGCGGGTCGTGCCCGGCAGGGTCCACACCTCGGCGGTGAAGCCGTTGAGCAGCAGCCGGTCCGTGGCCGTGGCGGGGAAGACGTCGACGACCGTACGGCCCTCGCGGGCGTGGACGGCTGCGGCGGGCACCGGGTCCCGCCCGGCGGCCAGCCGGCGCAGCACGTGCAGATACGCGCCCACGGTCTGCGCCAGCGCCCAGGGCGCGGTGACCCAGTCCTCGGCGGCCCAGTCGGAGCCGGCGTCGTAGCCCTTGGCGCGGGCCGAGTCGGCGACCATGGCGGACGCGCCGTCGCCGATGCGGGGGAGCATCCGCTCCAGCAGGCCGATGCGCTCGGCGAGCGGTGTGGCGGTCCAGGAGGCCGCCCGGCCGCGCAGGTCCGCGAGGGCCTGGTCGAGCGGCGGGGTGTCGAGGGGAGGTGCGACGGTCAAGGGGAACTCCTAAGAGGGACAGGTGAGTTCGAGTCTGCCGGGTCGGATTCAGCCGGTCTGCTTCAACCGTTCGGATTCAGCCGGTCAGCCGGTCAGCCGGTCAGCCGCGCGATGTCCCGCGCCGGATCGACCAGCAGGAACGACGCGGCGGCCCCCACGGCCAGCAGCCCCCCGGACAGCAGCACCGCGCTCTGGTAGCCGCCGGTGCCCTGCGCGTCGACGAGCGCCCCGACGAGCGCGGGCGCCGCGAGACCGGCCGCCGTCACCACCGCGTTCATGGTGCCGAGGGCGCCGCCCTTGCGGGAGGGCGGGGCCAGTTCGGCGACCGTGGTCGCGGCGATCGTGGCGTACGAGCCGCCGAGGCCGAAGCCGAGGGCGACCAGCACGGTCTTCGCCGTCGTACCGTCGGCCAGCGGCAGCGCCAGGCAGCAGGCGGCGCCGAGCGCGAGGAGCCAGCCGCCCACCCAGCCGCGGGCCCGCCGGCTCCCGACACCGCGCCGCATCAGCCGGCCGGTGACGCCCGCCTGCGTGAGCAGCACGACGGCGCCGATGGTCCAGGGTGCGACGACGACGATGCCGGCCGTGTGGGCCGAGTAGCCGAGGGCGTTGCGCAGGTAGGAGGGGAGCCAGACCAGCATCAGGGCGACGGTCCAGTAGCTGGTGAAGTAGGCGAGGGTGACGCCGGTCCAGGTGCGGCTGGCGAAGATCCTGCGGTACGGGACCGGCGCCCGCACCTCCTCGCGGGGTTCACCGGCGGCCGTGACGGCGCGGTGCCGGCCGTCCGCGCCCAGGACGGCCCAGACCGCGGCCCACACGGCGCCCACCGCCACCAGCACCCACAGCGCCGTCCGCCACCCGTGGCGCTGGATCACCCAGGAGAGGCCGGGGGCCGAGACGATCACGCCGAGCGTGACGCCGAGGGTGATCAGGGCGCCGGGCAGATTGCGCCGGTGGTCGGGGAACCAGGCCAGCGTGGCGTGCTGGGCGACGGGGAAGGCGGGGCCCTCCGCCGCGCCGAGGAAGACCCGTGAGGCGACCAGTACGGCGAGGCCGCCGCCGATCGCCGCGGGCACCTGGGCGACGGACCACAGGACGGCCATCACCAGGAGCAGCGTCTTCGGCGACATCCGGTCGGCGGCGAGCCCGACCACGACCGCGGCCACGGAGAAGAGCAGGAAGAAGGCGCTGTTGGCGAGCCCGAACTGGGTGGCGCTCAGATGGAGGTCCGCGCGGATCTCGTCGGCGGCGAGGCCGAGGACGGACTTGTCCGCGAAGTTGATCATCATGAAGACCACGAGCAGCACGGTCACCGTCCAGGCGCGCCGGCCGCCGCCGGGTGCCTCGGTCGTCTCGGTGGTCTCCGTGGGGTGCTGGGGCACGGTGGGTACCGCGGTCATGGGTGCTCCTGGGGAAGAGGGGGAGAGCCGTTCAGGAGAGCGGGACACCGGCGATGGCGATGCGCTCCATCACCCTGCGCCGGGGGAAGTAGTCGTTGACCGCGTAGTGCTGGGTGGCGATGTTGTCCCAGACGGCGACGGAGTCGGGCTCCCAGTGGAAGCGGACCTGGAACTCGGGGATCCGTGCCTGGAGGACCAGGATGTCGAGCAGCTCGCGGTTCTCCGCGTCGGACAGGCCCTTGATACGGCGGGTGAACGGCTCGTTCACGTACAGGGTCCTGCGGCCGCTGCGCGGGTGCCGGACCACGACGGGGTGTTCGACCTGCGGCCAGGTCTCACGGAACGCGGCCTTCTGCTCGTCGTTCATCAGGGCGCCCCAGCTCGCCTCCCAGTCGTGGACGGCGGTCAGACCCTCGATGCGCTCCTTCAGGTCCGCGGGCAGGTTGTCGTAGGCGGCGGCCATGTCCGCCCACATCGTGTCGCCGCCCGCGTCGGGCACCTCCACCGCGCGCAGGACGGCGCCGAGCGACGGGTTGGCCATGAACGAGTGGTCGCTGTGCCAGATGTTCTTGTTGCCCGCGGCCTTGGCGTCCTTGGCGAGCCGGGAGACGCCCGGGGTCCCGGTGCGCGCGAAGAACGGGTTCGCCTCGGGCGGGCCCCAGACGCCGGACAGGGCGAGCTGGTGCGCGGAGGTGAAGCCGCGCTGCCCGCGGAAGAAGATCACCTTCCATTCGAGCAGCGCCTGGCGCAGCTCGGCGGCGAGTTCGCCGGTGATCGGCGCGGTCAGGTCGACGCCGCCGACCACGGCACCGAAGTGCGGGGTGAGCGGACCGATCTCCAGCAGCCGGTAGGCGAACTGCTCGGCGCCGGGCGCCAGTCGCTCCAGGACACGGCTGCCGTAGTGCATGAGGGGCTTGTCGAGGACGGGCTTGGGATTGGCCACAGGGGTCGAGGCGACGGCCTGCATGGGGTACCTCCCGACAGCGGATGGGATTACGTAACCGGCAGTATCGATATTGATCCGTGGCGGGGCAAGGGGGCCGGACGAGTTGTTTCGGTGCGCGTTCCGTGAGCGTGTTCGGCGGGGGAGGCACCCGCTTCCGGGCAGGCCGAAGGGGCGCACGAGGCAATGGGCCTGCGTGCGCTCCGCTCGGGCTGAGCCCGCTGTTCCGGTCGGGCTGAGGCCGCTGTTCCGGTTGGGCTGAGGCCGGGGCTACGGCCGGGCTGAGCCCGCGGCTACGGCCGGACGCCGACCGCCCGGCCGATCAGCTCCACCATCGACTCGACGAGCGTCTCGTCCGGCATCCGCTGCTCGCCCACCATGCGGAAGACCAGCGACGCCGCCACCAGCGTCGCGGCGTCGGCGATGTCGACGTCCGGCCGGACGTCCCCGCGCGCCACCCCGCGCTCCAGCAGATGACGCGTCTCGCTCATCACGCGGGACGTGTAGTCGCGGTAGGCGCCCGGCTCCGCCCCGGCCTCGGCTGCGGCGCCGATCACCCCGGCCAGCAGCCGGCCCACGCCGGGCTGCCGGTACGCCTCCATGCGCGCCGTCAGCACGGCCCGCAGCTCGGCCCGGAAATCACCCATGTCCGGCACGGTCAGCGGGCCGATCCGGGACTCCGCGGCGGCGATGACGAGATCCTGCTTGGTCGGCCAGCGCCGGTACATGGCGGGTTTGCTCACCCCGGCGCGGGCCGCCACGGCGTCCATGGTCAGGGCGCCCATGCCGCTCTCGGCCACCAGGTCGACGACCGCGTCGAGGACGGCGCGGGTGACGTGCGCCTGACGCGGGCGCCCCGGCGCCCTCCGTGTGCTGTGTCCCTGATCGTCGGCCATGCCACCGACCCTATGCGGGCCCCGGCCGGTGCCGTACGGCAGACCTGCTCAGCCGCCCACCGGGGCGGCCTCCCGCGCCAGTTCGTCGCGCAGCACATGCTTGGTGATCTTGCCCGAGGGGGTGCGGGGCAGCTCCCGGCGCAGCACCAGCTCGCGCGGGATCTTGTACCGGGCGATCCGCGACTCCAGCCACTCACGGATCCCCGGCAGGCCGGGCTCCGTACCGTCGCGCGGGACCACGACGGCCACGACGGTCTCACCCCACTGCGGATGCGGGCGGCCCACCACGGCGACGTCCAGGACGTCCGGGTGGCCGCGCAGCGCGCCCTCCACCTCCTGCGAGGCGATGTTCTCGCCGCCGGTGATGATGACGTCCTTCATCCGGTCCACGATGGTCACGAACCCGTCCTCGTCGACCCGGCCCAGGTCGCCGCTGCGGTACCAGTCGCCCACGAACACCTCGGCGGTGGCCGCCTCGTCGTCGAGGTAGCCGACCATACGGGTGTCCGAGCGCAGCCAGATCTCGCCGGTCTCCCCGGCCCCGGCGTCCGTGCCGTCCGACCGCACCACCCGCAGGTCCACGCCGGGCATGCCGCCGCGCCCGATCGCCCCGGCCTTCGTCACCTGCTCGGCTGGCGAGAGCGAGGCCCCCACAGGACCCGTCTCGCTCATCCCGTACACCTGGTGGAAGTCGTCCGAGCCGTATGCCTTCATCAGCCGGCGGGCCGTGTCCGCGTCCAGGGGCCCGGCGCCGTAGATCCAGGCGCGGACGGACGTGAGGTCGAAGTCGGCGAAGTCGGGGACGCTCTGCACCGGGGCGATGAGCGCGATCGGGGCGCCGAACATCGCGGTGATCCGCTCGCGCTGGATCGTCTCCAGCATGCCGCGCGGCTCGTACTCGCGCTGGAGCACGACCGTCGCCCCGAGCAGCAGGGTCCCCATCGTCCAGTTGTTGAGCGGCGACGCGTGCCAGATCGGCATGCAGACGAGGAAGCGTTCGTCGCGGTGGAGGGGGACGGTGGCCGCCGTGTACGTGGCCGTCAGGGCGATGGACCGGTGCGTGTGCACACAGCCCTTGGGGTTCCCCGAGGTGCCCGAGGTGTAGAGCACCTGGGCGATGTCGTCGTCCGGGCGGGATTCCCGGCCGTTCCACGGCTCGGCGCGCGCCACCCGGGACTCGAAGGAGTCCGCGGGGCGGCTGCCGGCGTCGGCGTCGGGGTGGCTGACCAGCCACGGCACGTCCACCGCGGCCGAGGTCGCGCGCTCGCCGATCTCCGCGTCCACGATCCCCAATCGGGCGCCGCAGTGCCGCAGTTGACGCTCCACCTCGGGCGTCCGGAGCTTGTGGTTCACCGGCACCAGCGTGGCCCCCGCGTACCAGGCGCCGAACGCCGCGAACAGGAACGCGGGGGTGTTGTACGTCATCACCGCGAGCCTGTCGCCGGGGCGCAGCCCGGCCTCCCGCAGCACCGTCGCGGCACGCCGGGCGGCATCGGCGAACTCCCGGTACGTCCACCGCCGGTCGCCGTACACGACCGCTTCCTTGTCACCGGCCGAGCGAACCGCGCTGTCCAGCAGGGCACTGAGGTGCATCACGTTCTCCTGACGAGCCGACCGGCGAGAACCGGCCATGGCGGGAAAGTCTGAATGATGGTTCACTTCTTTCATGGCCTACCGCAAGACCCCCGCCGAAATCAGTCGGCTCGAAGCCGCACGCGAACACCTCGTCGTCTGCGCGACCGCGGTCGTGGCGGACGTGGGCTGGGCGCAGGCGTCCGTGTCGGCCGTCGCCGACGCGGCGGGCATCGCGGCCGGCTCGGTCTACCAGCACTTTCCGTCCAAGGCGGCGCTCGCCGTCGAGGTGTTCCGGCGCGCCGCCGGACGCGAGGTCGAGGTGCTCGGCGAGGTGCTGGGCGGCCCCGGCGACCCCGTGGAGCGCCTCGCCCGCGGCACCGAGGTGTTCGCCCGCCGCGCCCTGGAGAACCGCGGCCTGGCCTACGCGCTGCTCGCCGCCCCCGCCGAACCGGCCGTGGGCGCGGAACGCCTCGACTTCCGCCGCCGCTACCGCGCGCTCTTCGCCGAGGTGGTCCGCGAGGGGATGGCCGCGGGCGTCCTGCCCCGCCAGAACGCCGAACTGACCGCCGCCGCCCTCACCGGCGCGATCGGCGAAGTCCTCGTCGACCCCCTCGCCACCCCTGCCGCGACCAGCACCGAAACCCTGCTCACCGACCTCACGGCCACGGCCCTCCGCTGCGCGGGCGCGCCCTGACCCGGGCCTCATACACTCCGGCCGCCCACACCTGAAACGCCGCCGCACCCCGCCCGGACCCACTGAACAGCAGGTCGGACGGGGTGCGGCGGCGTTCGGGCGTATCAGATGACCCGGAACTCGATTCAGATGTCCCGGAAGATCTCGATCTGCGCCCCGATCGAGTTCAGCCGCTCCGCCAGGTCCTCGTAACCGCGGTTGATGACATAGACGTTGCGGAGCACGGACGTGCCCTCCGCCGCCATCATCGCCAGCAGGACGACGACCGCCGGGCGCAGGGCCGGCGGGCACATCATCTCGGCGGCGCGCCAGCGGGTGGGGCCCTCGACCAGGACGCGGTGCGGGTCGAGGAGCTGGAGGCGGCCGCCGAGGCGGTTGAGGTCGGTGAGGTAGATCGCGCGGTTGTCGTAGACCCAGTCGTGGATGAGGGTCTTGCCGGACGCGACGGCCGCGATCGCCGCGAAGAAGGGGACGTTGTCGATGTTCAGGCCGGGGAAGGGCATCGGGTGGATCTTGTCGATCGGCGCCTCCAGCTTGGAGGGCCGGACGGTGAGGTCCACCAGCCGGGTGCGGCCGTTGTCGGCGACGTACTCGGGCGTGCGGTCGTGGTCGAGGCCCATCTCCTCCAGGACCGCCAGCTCGATCTCCAGGAACTCGATGGGCACCCGGCGCACCGTCAGCTCCGACTCCGTCACCACCGCGGCGGCGAGCAGGCTCATCGCCTCGACCGGGTCCTCGGAGGGCGAGTAGTCGACGTCGACATCGATGTCCGGCACACCGTGCACCGTGAGGGTGGTGGTGCCGATGCCGTCCACCCGCACGCCCAGCGCCTCCAGGAAGAAGCACAGGTCCTGGACCATGTAGTTGGACGAGGCGTTGCGGATGACGGTCACGCCGTCGTGCCGGGCGGCCGCCAGCAGCGCGTTCTCGGTGACCGTGTCCCCGCGCTCGGTCAGCACGATGGGCCGGTCCGGCCGGACGGCGCGGTCGACGACGGCGTGGTACTGACCCTCCGTCGCCGCGATGTCCAGCCCGAACCGGCGCAGCGCGATCATGTGCGGTTCGATGGTCCGGGTGCCGAGGTCGCAACCGCCCGCGTAGGGCAGCTTGAAGGCGTCCACGCGGTGCAGCAGCGGACCGAGGAACATGATGATGGAGCGGGTGCGGACGGCGGCCTCGGCGTCGATCGCGTCCATGTCCAGCGCGCTCGGCGGCACGATCTCCAGGTCCACCCCGTCGTTGATCCAGCGGGTGCGCACGCCGATGGAGCTGAGCACCTCGAGCAGGCGGTAGACCTCCTCGATGCGGGCGACCCGCCGCAGGACCGTCCGCCCCCGGTTGAGCAACGAGGCGCACAGCAGCGCCACGCACGCGTTCTTGCTGGTCTTGACGTCGATGGCGCCGGACAGCCGTCGGCCGCCCACCACCCGCAGATGCATCGGTCCGGCATAGCCCAGAGAGACGATCTCACTGTCGAGCGCCTCACCGATGCGAGCGATCATCTCAAGGCTGATGTTCTGGTTGCCGCGCTCGATGCGGTTGACCGCGCTCTGGCTGGTTCCCAGCGCCTCGGCAAGCTGTGCCTGTGTCCAGCCGCGGTGCTGTCGGGCGTCGCGGATGAGCTTGCCGATACGTACGAGGTAGTCGTCTGCCATGAGGCTGAGGCTATCTCAGATATGAGATGGCGCCTCCTGGGGGGTCCATTCGGGTGATGCCCCGTCAACGCCGCCTGGCGTTACGGGTCCGACGCCACCCGAAAGGTCCGGGCAAATCCATCGATGTCGTACGACGTCCCGTGCTGCTGTGGGTGTGGCGCGGGCCGTGCCGTCCGCCGCCCGTGGTGATGGACCAGGAGCGCCGGTTGATGTTCAACCGCACGCCCGGAAGGATCCGGAAGCTCTTGCGGAACGTGAGGGGCATGGAAGCTCCTTCTGTCGGCAATGCTGGTTCAGCGTCGCCTGGCGGATACCCCGCATCCGACCCCGCATTCGCTCCCCTGCGGCCGGCCCGGCGGGCGTCGCCCCGGCGCAGCGCGAAGCGCCACCCGGCTCCCCTCGCGAGCCCGGGCATGACCATCCAGCCCCCATGTACTAGAGTTATCTCGACATCGAGATATCTGCCGAGGCGCACCGCAGTCGCCACCCCAGTAAGGGTTACCTAACTTAGCCTGACCTTAGCGGATCGGCCAAGCCCGCGTGGCGGCAGGATGCGGTGGTACGCGCACATCAATGAAGGAGACCGTCGTGTCGGCGAACAGCTTCGACGCCCGCAGCACGCTGCCGGTGGGCGACGAGTCGTACGAGATCTTCCGCCTGGACAAGGTGGAGGGCTCGGCCCGACTCCCCTACAGCCTCAAGGTCCTGCTGGAGAACCTGCTCCGCACGGAGGACGGCGCGAACATCACCGCCGACCACATCCGCGCCCTCGGCAACTGGGACTCGCAGGCCCAGCCCAGCCAGGAGATCCAGTTCACGCCGGCCCGTGTGATCATGCAGGACTTCACCGGCGTGCCCTGTGTTGTCGACCTGGCGACCATGCGTGAGGCCGTCAAGGAGCTGGGCGGCGACCCGGCGAAGATCAACCCGCTGGCCCCGGCCGAGCTGGTCATCGACCACTCCGTCATCGCCGACAAGTTCGGCACCAACGACGCCTTCGCGCAGAACGTCGAGCTGGAGTACGGCCGCAACAAGGAGCGCTACCAGTTCCTGCGCTGGGGCCAGACCGCGTTCGACGAGTTCAAGGTCGTCCCGCCGGGCACCGGCATCGTCCACCAGGTGAACATCGAGCACCTGGCGCGCACGGTCATGGTCCGAGGCGGCCAGGCGTACCCCGACACCCTGGTCGGCACCGACTCGCACACCACCATGGTCAACGGCCTCGGCGTCCTCGGCTGGGGCGTCGGCGGCATCGAGGCCGAGGCCGCGATGCTCGGCCAGCCGGTCTCCATGCTGATCCCGCGCGTGGTCGGCTTCAAGCTCACCGGTGAGCTGACCCCCGGCACCACCGCCACCGACCTGGTGCTCACCATCACCGAGATGCTGCGCAAGCACGGCGTCGTCGGCAAGTTCGTCGAGTTCTACGGCGAGGGTGTGGCGGCCACGAGCCTCGCCAACCGCGCCACCATCGGCAACATGTCGCCGGAGTTCGGCTCCACCGCCGCGATCTTCCCGATCGACGACGAGACCCTGAAGTACCTGCGTCTGACCGGCCGCAGCGACCAGCAGGTCGCCCTGGTCGAGGCGTACGCCAAGGCCCAGGGCCTGTGGCTGGACCCGCAGGCCGAGCCGGACTTCTCCGAGAAGCTCGAACTGGACCTGTCGACCGTCGTCCCGTCGATCGCCGGCCCGAAGCGCCCCCAGGACCGCATCGTCCTGGCGAACGCCGCCGAGCAGTTCAAGACGGACGTCCGCAACTACGTCGACGACGTGGACGAGGCGGGCAAGGAGTCCTTCCCGGCCTCCGACTCCCCGGCCGTCACCCCGAACGGCGCCCCGTCGAACCCGGTCACCGTGACCGCCCCCGACGGCTCGACGTACGAGATCGACCACGGCGCGGTCACCGTCGCGGCCATCACCTCCTGCACCAACACCTCCAACCCGTACGTCATGGTCGCCGCCGCGCTGGTGGCCAAGAAGGCGGTGGAGAAGGGCCTGACCCGCAAGCCGTGGGTCAAGACCACCCTCGCCCCGGGCTCCAAGGTCGTCACCGACTACTTCGACAAGGCGGGCCTGACCCCGTACCTCGACAAGGTCGGCTTCAACCTGGTCGGTTACGGCTGCACCACCTGCATCGGCAACTCCGGCCCGCTGCCGGAGGAGGTCTCCAAGGCCGTCAACGACCATGACCTCGCGGTGACTTCGGTCCTCTCCGGCAACCGCAACTTCGAGGGCCGGATCAACCCCGACGTCAAGATGAACTACCTGGCCTCCCCGCCGCTGGTCGTCGCGTACGCCATCGCGGGCTCCATGAAGGTGGACATCACGCGGGACGCCCTCGGCACGGACCAGGAGGGCAAGCCGGTCTACCTGTCCGACATCTGGCCCTCCGAGGCCGAGGTCAACGACGTCGTGGCCAACGCCATCGGCGAGGACATGTTCAACAAGTCCTACCAGGACGTCTTCGCGGGCGACGCCCAGTGGCAGGCCCTGCCGATCCCGACCGGCAACACCTTCGAGTGGGACGCCGAGTCGACCTACGTCCGCAAGCCCCCGTACTTCGAGGGCATGACGATGGAGACCACCCCGGTCTCCGACATCACCGGCGCCCGCGTGCTGGCCAAGCTGGGCGACTCGGTCACCACCGACCACATCTCCCCGGCCGGTGCCATCAAGGCCGACACCCCGGCCGGCAAGTACCTCACCGAGCACGGTGTGGAGCGTCGTGACTTCAACTCCTACGGCTCCCGCCGAGGCAACCACGAGGTCATGATCCGCGGCACGTTCGCCAACATCCGCCTGCGCAACCAGATCGCGCCGGGCACCGAGGGCGGCTACACCCGCGACTTCACGCAGGACGGCGGCCCGGTCTCCTTCATCTACGACGCCTCCCGCAACTACATCGAGCAGGGCGTCCCGCTGGCCATCCTGGCCGGTAAGGAGTACGGCTCCGGCTCGTCCCGCGACTGGGCCGCCAAGGGCACCGCGCTGCTCGGCGTCAAGGCCGTCATCGCCGAGTCCTACGAGCGCATCCACCGCTCCAACCTCATCGGCATGGGCGTCCTGCCGCTCCAGTTCCCGGAGGGCGCCTCCGCCGAGTCCCTCGGCCTGACCGGCGAGGAGACCTTCTCCTTCACCGGCGTCGAGGAGCTGAACAACGGCACCACCCCGCGCACGGTGAAGGTCACCACCGACACCGGCGTCGAGTTCGACGCGGTCGTCCGCATCGACACCCCCGGCGAGGCGGACTACTACCGCAACGGCGGCATCATGCAGTACGTGCTGCGCAGCCTGATCCGCAAGTAACGAACAAGCGGCACGGCAGGCGAGTCGAGGGCCGCACCCCGTCCGACGGGGGTGCGGCCCTCAGCCGTGAACCAGCAGCGGGGGCACAGGATGTGGGACGGGCCGTTCTACCGGGTCCGGCGGGACGGGTACGAGATCCTCTTCGTGCCCGACGCGGACACACCTCTCGACGAGATCGACGACGTCGACATGTGGGTGATCTTCGACGACGGCGAACGCTGGTCGGGGACCGTTTACACCCTCGACGTCGTGCACCGGAACATGGACGCGTGCCGCGACTCCGGCGAATGCCTCGGCGGCCGGTACTTCTACGTCTGGGACGGGCTGATCGTCCGGGACGCGGGAATCGACGCGATGGTGGAGGTCGTGGACGAGCTGGTGCGCACCGGGGACTTCCGCGGCGTCTTCCGGGACGTCGGGCCGGAAGAGGACGACGAGGACGCGTAGCGCGACGAGGACCGGCGAACCCCGTCACAGGCCGGTGGGGCCGTGCCGTGCACCACGCACGACACGGCCCCACCGGGGCGGACGCTCACGCCAGCAGTTCGACCTCCGCGAGCACCGACTCACCGCTTAGCACCAGGCGGTACTTCGCGTACGCCCCCGGCTTGCCCACCGTGAAGGCCCGGGTCTGCCGGTCCCATGCGAACGACTGGCCGGACCGGGTGTCCAGCGTCTTCCACGTGGTGCCGTCCGCCGAGCCCTGGAGGGTCCAGCCGGCCGGTGCCTTCGTGCGGTCGGCGGCCGAGGTCAGCGTGTACTGGACGGCCTTCGTGGTGCCGGTGACCGGCAGGTCGACCGTCGTGACGGTGGCCGAGGACGCCGACGTGTCGTCGAACAGCGCCCCCTCGCCCTTCAGCACGTCCGCCCGCGGCGCCGGCACCTTGTCGTCCTGGGTGATCGACACGGGCGCCGCGTTCTTGCCGGTGCCCCACGACGACGGCTTCGGCCCCATGTCGAACTCCAGCACCCCGCCCTTCGCCAGCAGCGAGTGGGGCAGTGAAGTCGACGTCCAGGCACGGCCGTCGACCCTCAGACCCTGCACGTACACGTTCTTCGCGCTGTTCTTCGGCGCCTCGACCACCAGGTCCCGTCCGTTCTCCAGATGGACGGTCGCCTTCTTGAACAGCGGTGAGCCGACGGCGTATTCGCCGCTGCCCATCACCAGCGGGTAGAAGCCGAGCGCCGAGAACAGGTACCAGGCCGACTGCTCGCCGTTGTCCTCGTCGCCGTGGTAGCCCTGCCCGATCTCGCTGCCGGTGTAGAGGCGGGAGAGCACCTCACGGACGTTCTTCTGCGCCTTCCAGGGCTGCCCGGCCGCGTCGTACATGTAGATGACGTGGTGGGCGACCTGGTTGGAGTGCCCGTACATGCCGAGCCGGACGTCCCGCGCCTCGGTCATCTCGTGGATGACACCGCCGTAGGAGCCGACGAACTCCGGGGACGCGGTCTCGGGCGTGGCGAAGTACTCGTCGAGCTTGTCGGCGAGCCCGCCGCGACCGCCGTACAGGTTGGCCAGGCCCCGGCTGTCCTGCGGGGCGGTGAAGGCGTAGCCCCAGCCGTTGGTCTCCGTGTAGTCGTGGCCCCACACCCGCGGGTCGTACGCGGACGAGTCCACGCGCCAGCCGCCCTGCGCGTTCCGGCCCTGGAAGAAGCCCGCCTTGGAGTCGAACAGGTTCACGTAGTCCCGGGCGCGGTTGAGGAAGTACTCCGACTCCTCCTTGTAGCGCTTGTCACCGGTCTTCTTGTAGAGCGCCTCGCCCATCTTCGCGATGCCGTAGTCGTTGACGTATCCCTCCATCGCCCAGGAGAGGCCCTCGTGGGTGGTGGTGGAGGTGTAGCCGAGGAACGGCGAGGTGGCCATGCCCTTGCGGCCCACGCCGGAGGACGGCGGGACGACGGTCGCGTTCTTCACGGCCGCGTCGTACGCCGCCTTCGCGTCGAAGCCGACGCCCTTGACGTACGCGTCGGCGAACGCCACGTCCGAGGAGGTGCCGGTCATCAGGTCGGCGTAGCCGGGGGAGGACCAGCGCGAGGTCCAGCCGCCGTCCTTGTACTGCTGGACGAACCCGTCGACCATCTCGCCCGCCTGAGAGGGCGTCAGGAACGAGTACGCGGGCCAGGTGGTCCGATAGGTGTCCCAGAAGCCGTTGTTGACGTACACCTTGCCGTCGACGATCTTCGCGCCGGTGTGCGTCGGGGTGTCCGGGTTGGGCATCGGCGAGAACGGCGACGCGTACTGGTACTTCGAACCGACCTTCTCGAAGCCCGAGTTGGGGTACAGGTACAGCCGGTACAGGCTGGAGTACAGGGTGGTGAGCTGGTCCGGGGTGGCGCCCTCGACCTCGACCTTGCCGAGGATCCGGTCCCAGGCGCGCTGGGCGCGCTTCTTCACCGTGTCGAAGGACGTGCCGTCCGGGATCTCCTGGCGCAGATTGTCCTTGGCCTGGTCGACGCTGATCAGCGAGGTGGCCAGGCGCAGGGTGACCGTGCGGTCGGCGCCCGCGTCGAAGCGCAGATGCCCCTTGACGCCGCTGGAGGCCCCGCTCGTCACGGGCTTGTCGAACACGCCGTACACGAAGAGCCGGGTGGCGCCCGTCGACAGCCCGGACTTGACGTCCGAGTAGCCGGTGACGATCCCGTTCGCGGTGTCGAGCGTGAGCCCCGCCTGGTCCGTGACGTTGTCGAACAGCACGCTCGCGTCGTCGCCGGGGTAGGTGAAGCGCAGCGCCGCCGCGTGGTCGGTCGGGGTCATCTCGGCCTTCAGGCCGTTCTCGAACCGTACGCCGTAGTAGTACGGCCGCGCGGTCTCGTTCTCGTGCCGGAAGGCCAGCTCCCGCGCCTCCCGGCCGGTGTCCGGGGTGCCGGACGCGGCGGACGGCATCACCTGGAAGGTCTGCCGGTCGCCCATCCAGGGGCTCGGCTCATGGCTCGCGCTGAAGGACTGGATCGTCGGCAGGTTGTCGTCGTTGTTGCCGCGCGCGTAGTCGTAGAGCCAGCTCAGGGACGCCGCATTGGTGACCGGGGTCCAGAAGTTGAAGCCGTGCGGCACGGCCGTCGCGGGGAAGTTGTTGCCGCGGGAGAAGCCGCCGCTGGAGTTGGTGCCGCGGGTCGTCAGCGCATAGTCGGACAGATGCGCCTTCGGCTTCTCGGGCGCCGCGCGGTCGATCACGACGTCGTCCAGCCAGCCGCGGAACTTCGCCGGGCCGCCGGGGGAGTCGTAGGCCACCAGGATCCGGTCGACGGTCTTCCCGGCCGCGACCGACCCGATCCGCGAGACCACGTTGTTCCACTGGTTGACGTAGAGCACCTTCGAGGCGCCCTGCTCCCGGGGCGTCAGCCCGAACCCGTGCTGGTCGCTCGCGCCGAGGCCGCTGAGCGAGGTGCCGTCGGTGAAGACCAGGTCCACGGAGACGTTCGTGGCGGCGTAGTCACGGTCGCCGTCCGCCATCGACGGGAAGATCCGGTAGGAGAGCCGGGTGTCGCGGCCGACGGCCACGTTCACGTCGAAGACCTTGTTGTACGAGTACGCCCGCCCGGTCGCCGTATGGCGTCCCGCGTAGCGCAGGGCCTTCTTTCCGGTGAAGCCCGCGCCCGCCTTGGCGGTCGGGGATCCGCTCGGGCCGCGGTCGACCAGCGACAGCATGTCCTGCGGGACCGGGTTGTCACCGCCGCCCGTGGAGAACTGGACGTCGGCGAGCTGGAGGATGCCCGAGGCGCCGTTGTTCTTCGTGACGTCGAGCCGGAAGTACCGGTACTCGGCCGGTTCGGCGAGGTCGTAGCTCTTGGTCCGGAACCGTTCGGGGAAGGACTCGCCGGCCCGGGTGTCGACCGTCTTCCAGTCCTTGCCGTCCGTGGACCCCTTCAACGTCCAGTCCCTGGGGTCGCGTTCGGCGTAGTCGTTGGCCGAGGTGAGGGCGTAGGTCGCGAGCTTGACGGGTTTGTCGAAGTCGAACTCCACCCAGCCGGTGGTGGCGAACGTCAGCCACTTGGTGGTCGGTTCGCCGTCGACGAGGTTCTCCTTCACCTCCCCGCCGCCGGTGTTCTCGCTGCTCGCCCGCACGTCCGTGACGTGATCGGTGACATTGCCCGGGATGCCGGAGCTGTAGCCGCCGTCGACGCCCGAGGCGCGTTTGCCGCCGCCGGCCGTGGTGTCCACGGTGTTCAGCCAGTCCGGCGCCGGCTCGTCCGCCTCGAACGAGGACGCGAACTCCCGGTCGGCCTTCGCCGGTTTGCCCGGCAGTGCGACGGCGGCCCCCTGCGAGGCCACCGCCAAGGTGAAAGCAGCCGTGACGACGACGGCCGGACCCCATCCGTGCCGCGCTCTGTGCCGCATACGCCAGCACCCTCCCTGCGATCGTCTGGACAACGTTGTCAATACTCGACGCAAGGACCAGTAGTGGGTCAAGTGGCCAGCGATGTCAAGGGTGTTGACGGTGGCGTCCGGGGGGTATGTCGCGAATTTTCCGTCACGCCGCGCACAGCCGGTTCATAAGTCCGGACCAGGCCGGTTCATATGTCCGGCAGGTCTCAACTCGGAAAAGACCGATGACCAACCTTGCATTCGATCTTGCCCGGCTGGCGGGAAGTGGACTATACCTGTCGGCAATTCACGCGATCCGCACGACCCTGCTTGACCTGACCGCGGTGCCGGGGAGGATCCGGTTCACCGCCTGAGTCCTGGAGAAGGCGAGGACTTGAGCATGGGATCCACCTCCGAGAATGATCACTCCACGGGTGTCGGCCGCCGCGATCTGATCAGGCGGTCCGCCGCACTGGGCCTGTTGTCCGTCCCCACGATGAGTTTCCTGACCTCCTGTGCCAGCAGCGGTGGCGGCAGCGAGGACAAGGCCAAAGCGGGAAAGAAGACGGACAAGAACCCGCTCGCGGTCAATGAGACCGCCCAGATGGAATTCGTCCTCTTCGACGGCGGTTTCGGCAAGGAGTACGCCGAGGACGCCGTGAAGATCTACGAGAAGAACTTCCCCGGTGCCAAGGTGAAGTTCGCGGCCACCCAGAAGATCCAGTCCACGCTCCAGCCCCGCTTCAACCAGGGCACCCCGCCCGACCTCATCGACAACTCCGGTGCCGAGCAGATGGACATGGGCGTCCTGGTCGGCAAGAAGCAGCTCGCCGACCTCACCCCGCTGCTCGACGCCCCGTCCTACGACGACCCGGCCAAGAAGGTCCGCGACACCCTGCGCCCCGGCATCGTCGAGATGGGCCAGTTCGACGGCGACCCGGTGTGGATCCTGTACTACGCCTACACGGTGTACGGCGTCTGGTACTCGCAGAAGGCCCTCGACTCGCTCGACGCGACCTATCCCGAGACCTGGGACGAGATGCTCGCGGTCTGCGCCAAGGCCAAGAAGAAGGGCATCGCCGGCTGGACGTACGCGGGCAAGTACCCGTACTACCTCCCCTTCTCGCTCTACCCGATGATCGGCAAGGTCGGCGGGCGCGATGTCCTCGACGCCATCGACAACCTGGAGCCGAACGCCTGGAAGCACCCGGCCGTCAAGACCTGTTTCGAGGCGTACTACGAGCTGTACCAGAAGGGCTACGTCCTCAAGGGCACCCCCGGCCTGGACCACATCCAGTCGCAGACCGCCTGGGCGCAGGGCAAGGCCCTGTTCCTCCCCAACGGCTCCTGGGTGGAGAACGAGTCGGCGAACGTCATCCCGGCCGACTTCGACCTCGCGGTCTCCGCGCCCACCGGCATCGACTCCTCCGACAAGATGCCGTTCGGCACCATCTGGGCCTCCGGCGGCGAGCCGTTCGTCGTCCCGGCCAAGGCGAAGAACACCTCCGGCGGCATGGAACAGCTCCGCATCATGCTGAGCGAGGCGTCGTCGAGGAACTTCACCGCCAAGGTCAAGTCGCTCACCGCGTTCAACGGCGGCACCGACGGCATCACCCTCACCCCGGGTCTGAAGTCCGGTGTGGCCGCGCTGGACAAGGCCGGCGACAACGTGGTGAACCCGCGGCTCCAGGACTGGTACGTGCAGTTGCAGAAGGAGCAGATCGGCGTCGGCGGGCTCGGCGAGATGATGGCCGGCCGGCTCACTCCGGCGGAGGCCGTCAAGAAGATCCAGGGTTATGCCGACGCGGCTGCCAAGGACAGCTCGATCAAGCACTACAAGCACCAGTAACCGCATCAGCGACCGCATTCACGACGGCACCGGAGTGGCGATGCAACACGGCAAGTACCGGTTCATCGTGGGGTTTCTGGCCTTGCCCCTGGGACTGTACGCACTCTTCGTGGTCTGGCCGTTCATCCAGTCCATCTACTACTCGTTCACGGACTGGACCGGACTCAGCCCCGAATTCAAGATGGTCGGTCTCGACAATTACCGCAGGATGCTGGACGACCAGATTTTCTGGAAGTCCCTCCAGCACAGTCTGCTGTTCGCCCTCCTGGTGCCGGTCGTGACGATCGGGTTCGCCCTGTTCCTCTCCTTCATGATCAATGTGGGCGGCCGGCGCAGAAAGAGCGGTCCGGTCGTCTCCGGAGTGCGGGGATCGTCCTTCTACAAGATCGTGTATTTCTTCCCGCAGGTGCTCTCGATCGCCATCGTCGCGCTGCTGTTCGCCTTCGCGTACAACCCGGACAGCGGCGCGATCAACTCGTTCCTGCGGGGGGTGGGTCTCGACGGCGTCCAGCCGCTCTGGCTCGGCGACCCGGACCTCGCGCTGTGGTGCGTGATGGCGGTGCTCGTCTGGTCCACGGTCGGCTTCTTCGTCGTCCTGTTCTCGGCGGGCATGGCCTCGATCCCGGCCGACCTGTACGAGGCGGCGCTGCTGGACGGCGCGAACCGCTCCACCACGTTCTTCCGGATCACCCTGCCGCTGCTCTGGGACACCGTGCAGTCCGGCTGGGTCTACATGGGCATCCTGGCCCTGGGCGCCGAGTCGTTCGCGGTCGTGCAGATCATGACGACCGGTCCGGGCGGTCCCGACTACTCGACCACCGTGATGGTCCTGTACGTGTACCAGAGGGCGTTCCGGGACGGTCAGGCCGCCTACGCCACCACCATCGGCGTCGCGCTGCTCGTCGTGACGCTGGCCTTCGCCGCCGTCGTGATGCGGCTGGGGCGGCGCGAGCGGCTGGAGTACTGATGAAGACGACCGAACCCCCCGCGTCCCTGCCCGTCACCAAGATCGACCTGCCGGCCGGCGGCAAGCGGCCGCGGCGCGGGTCCGACGGCCGGGTCCTCAACGTCTTCTCGCACGGCGTCCTGGTGCTCTGGGCCGTGATGGTGGTCCTGCCGCTGCTGTGGGCGGTGATGACGTCCTTCAAGGACGACCGCTCCATCTTCGGTTCGCCCTGGTCGCTGCCGGACCGGCTGCACTTCGGCAACTGGTCGCGGGCCTGGACCCAGGCCAACATGAGCGACTACTTCCTGAACACCGTCCTGGTGGTGGGCGGCTCGCTGATCGGCACCCTGGTCCTCGGCTCGATGGCGGCCTACGTGCTGGCCCGGTTCGACTTCCCGGGCAACCGCTTCATCTACTACCTGTTCGTGGGCGGCATGAGCTTCCCGATCATGCTGGCGCTGGTCCCGCTGTTCTATGTGGTGAACAACATGGGCCTGCTCAACACGCTGCACGGGCTGATCCTGGTCTACATCGCGTACTCGCTGCCGTTCACGGTGTTCTTCCTCACGGCGTTCTTCCGCACGCTGCCGTCCTCGGTGGCGGAGGCGGCCTTCGTCGACGGCGCCTCGCACAGCCGGACGTTCTTCCAGATCATGCTGCCGATGGCCAAGCCGGGCCTGATCAGCGTGGGCATCTTCAACTTCCTGGGCCAGTGGAACCAGTACATGCTGCCGACGGTCCTGAACACCGACCCCGACAAGCGCGTCCTCACCCAGGGCCTGGTCCAGCTCGCGGTCAGCCAGGGCTACAAGGGCGACTGGTCGGGCCTGTTCGCGGGGCTGGTGATGGCGATGCTGCCGGTCCTCGGGGCGTACATCGTCTTCCAGCGGCAGGTGGTGCAGGGACTCACGGCGGGCGCGCTCAAGTAGACCCCGCGCCTTCACACGGCGTACATGGATCTCCGCCGCACGCGGTGTCCGTGTACGCCGCTTTTCATCGCTCCGCAGTCGGTTTCGCACCCGGCGTTCACGACCTGGAAGGGCTTTCCCGCAACACCCCGCAGCCACCCCCGCACACCCCGCGACGATACGGAGCGTCACCGGTGCCAGAAGTGTTCGACCGTGCGGAAACTGTTCAACCTCTTGACGGGAGGCAACCCGAACAGCTCAGCTTAGAGTTCACTAGTTGGACATGGACGGGGCCTCATCGAAGCGGTCCCGCGCGCAGGAGGTCGTCGTGGAGACTCCGGGGTCGCAGTCGTCGCTGCACCGAGCCAACCTGGAGCGGGTCGTACGTGCCGTGCGCCTGGCGGGGTCCCTCACCCAGGCGGAGATCGCCCGGACGACCGGTCTGTCGGCGGCGACCGTCTCCAACATCGTGCGGGAGCTGAAGGACGGCGGGACCGTCGAGGTCACGCCCACCTCCGCCGGCGGACGCCGGGCCCGCAGCGTATCGCTGAGCGGGGACGCCGGCATCGTCATCGGGGTGGACTTCGGCCATACCCATCTACGGGTCGCGGTGGGCAATCTGGCCCATCAGGTGCTCGCCGAGGAGTCCGAACCGCTGGACGTGGACGCCTCGTCCTCACAGGGCTTCGACCGGGCGGAACAACTGGTCAGCCGTCTGATCGAGGCCACCGGGGTGGACCGGACGAAGATCGCGGGGGTGGGCCTCGGCGTGCCGGGGCCGATCGATCTGGAGTCCGGCACGCTGGGCTCGTCGGCGATCCTGCCCGGCTGGATCGGCACCAGACCCGCCGAGGAGCTGCGGGGGCGCCTCGGAGTGCCGGTGCACGTGGACAACGACGCCAATCTGGGCGCCCTGGGCGAGATGGTCTGGGGCAGTGGCCGGGGCGTACGTGATCTTGCTTACATCAAGGTCGCGAGCGGTGTGGGGGCCGGTCTGGTGATCGAGGGGAAGATCTATCGCGGGCCTGGCGGCACTGCGGGAGAAATCGGGCATATTACACTCGATGAATCCGGCCCCGTCTGCCGCTGCGGAAACCGGGGCTGCCTGGAGACCTTCGCGGCCGCGCGCTATGTGCTGCCGCTCCTCCAGTCCAGTCACGGCACGGATCTGACGATGGAAGGCGTCGTGCGGCTGGCCCGGGACGGAGATCCGGGCTGCCGTCGGGTGATCGCCGACGTCGGCCGTCACATCGGCAGTGGAGTCGCCAATCTCTGCAACCTGTTGAACCCGAGCCGAGTGGTCCTGGGCGGCGATCTCGCCGAGGCCGGTGAGCTGGTGCTCGGCCCGATCAGAGAGTCCGTCGGCCGCTATGCGATCCCCAGTGCGGCGCGTCAGCTTTCCGTTCTCCCAGGGGCACTCGGGGGTCGTGCGGAGGTGCTCGGAGCACTCGCTCTCGCACTCAGCGAGATGGGTGATTCGACCCTTTTGGACGGCTCCCTGTCCACCGCGACACCTGCCTTCACTTAGAGAACGCATGACGCCGTTGCCATCTCGTTAAGTATTTACTTCTTGACGTCGAACTTGCGGCCGAGTTGACTTCGAGCCACCTCGGCCGCAGCGTTGCGGCCCTGTCAGGGAGGCACACCCCAATGAACGCTACGATGCGTAGAGTCGTGATCGGCGCCACCGCCGTGTCCATGGCGCTCTCGATTGCCGCGTGCGGCAAGGCCGGCGACGACGACAACGACTCCGGCAGCAGCGGCTCGGACAACAAGTCCATCGGCCTTCTGCTCCCCGACAGCGTCACCACGCGCTACGAGAAGTTCGACCGGCCGTTCTTCGAGGCCAAGGTCAAGGAACTCTGCGACGACTGTGACGTGCAGTACGCCAACGCCGCGGCCGACCCGGCCAAGCAGGCGCAGCAGATGAGCAGCATGGTGACCAAGGGCGTCAAGGTCATCGTGGTCTCCGCGCAGGACTCGGCCGCCATCAAGTCCTCCATCCAGTCCGCGGTGGACAAGGGCGTCAAGGTCATCGCGTACGACCGTCTCGCCCAGGGCCCGGTCTCGGCCTACGTCTCCTTCGACAACGTCAAGGTCGGCCAGCTCCAGGGCGAGGCCCTGCTCGCCTCCCTCGGCGACAAGGCGACCCCGAAGGCCAAGGTCGTCATGATCAACGGTGACGACGCCGACCCGAACGCCGGCCAGTTCAAGGCGGGTGCCCACAAGGCGCTCGACGGCAAGGTCGACATCGCCTACGAGCAGTCCGGCCTGTGGAAGGACACGGTCGCCGCGCAGAAGATGTCCGCGGCCATCACCCAGCTCGGCGCGAAGAACATCGCCGGCGTCTACTCGGCCAACGACGGCATGGCCGGTGGCATCGCCAACACCCTCAAGGGCGCGAAGATCAGCGGCATCCCGCTGACCGGCCAGGACGCCGAGCTCGCCGGTATCCAGCGGATCGTCGCCGGCACCCAGTCCTCCACCGTCTACAAGGCGTTCAAGCCGCAGGCCGACGCCGCCGCCCAGCTCGCGGTCAACCTGCTCGAGGGCAAGGACATCAAGTCCCTGGCCACGAGCGAGGTGACCAGCGGCTCCGGCGACAAGGTCCCGGCGCAGCTCCTGACCCCGGTGTCGGTCACCAAGGCCAACATCAACGACACGGTCATCAAGGACAAGCTGTACACGGTCGCCGAGATCTGCACCGCGGAGTACGCCGCCGCGTGCAAGGCCGCCGGCCTGCAGTAAGCGGAACGCGCCACAGCGCGCACCGCGGCCCGGATCCCGCTGAGGGGTCCGGGCCCCGACCGCACCGCGCGGTCCCGCGAGACCCCGCCGACGCCTGCCCCACCTTCACACCCCGCTGCCGGGGCGGGCGTCGGACGGAGCCGTTGCCAAGTGCCACGGATTCGCGCATGTTCATCTTGTAAACCTCGTACGGCACCGAGGCGCTCCCGCCCGGTCCCGCACGTCCCTCCGCGCCCCACCCCAAGCGCGGCATCCCCGCCGGTCAGGCGGCGAAGGAGATGGTTCACGTGTCCGCTACGCCCGTGCTGGCGTTGCGCGGAGTCTCCAAGCGATTCGGTGCAGTGCAGGCACTCACCGACGTCGAGCTGGAGGTCCACGCCGGAGAAGTGGTCGCCCTGGTGGGCGACAACGGCGCAGGTAAGTCCACTCTGGTCAAGACGATCGCCGGCGTCCACCCCATCGATGAGGGAGTCATCGAGTGGGAGGGCAAGCCGGTCAGCATCACCAAGCCGCACGACGCCCAGGGACTCGGCGTCGCCACCGTCTACCAGGACCTCGCGCTCTGCGACAACCTCGACGTGGTCGGCAACCTCTACCTCGGTCGTGAGCTGCTGCACCGCGGCGTCATCGACGAGGTGACGATGGAGAAGAACGCCCGCGAGCTGCTCTCCACGCTCTCGATCCGCATCCCGAGCGTGCGCATCCCGATCGCCAGCCTCTCGGGCGGTCAGCGCCAGGTCGTCGCCATCGCCCGCGCCCTCATCGGCGACCCGAAGGTCGTCATCCTCGACGAGCCCACCGCGGCCCTCGGCGTGGAGCAGACCGCGCAGGTCCTCGACCTGGTCGAGCGGCTTCGCGAGCGCAACCTCGGCGTCATCCTCATCAGCCACAACATGGCCGACGTCAAGGCGGTCGCGGACACCGTCGCCGTCCTGCGCCTGGGCAAGAACAACGGCTCCTTCCCGGTGAAGGACACCAGCCACGAAGAGATCATCGCCGCCATCACCGGAGCCACGGACAACGCCGTGACCCGTCGTGCGGGGCGGCGCACCGCGGAGGCGGCACAGTGAGCGACACGTCGAAGACCGTGAAGAGCGGCAACCCCGAGCCCGAGAAGGTCGCCAAGGCCGAGGGCGTCGTCGAGGGCCAGGAGACCGTCGCCCCCGCGGACGACCCCACGGCCGCCCCGGTCGCCGTCGTCGACCCGCGTCTGCTGGTCCGTGAAGAGGGCCTGCGGGGCTACGTCACCGAGTTCAAGCGCAAGGTCAAGGGCGGCGAGCTGGGCTCGCTCCCGGTGGTCGTCGGCCTGATCGTCATCTGGACGATCTTCCAGCTCCAGAACGACCGCTTCCTGAGCGCCGACAACCTCTCGAACATCAGCTACTACCTCTCGGCCACCGGCATGCTCGCCATCGGCCTGGTGTTCGTGCTACTGCTCGGCGAGATCGACCTGTCGGTCGGATCCGTCAGCGGTCTGTCCTCGACCCTGTTCGCCGTGTTCGCGGTGAACAACGGGATGAACCCCTGGCTGGCCCTGGTCCTCGCGGTCGTCACCGGTATCGCCATCGGCGCGATGCAGGGCTGGTTCTTCGCCAAGATCGGCGTACCGGCGTTCGTCGTCACCCTGGCCGGCTTCCTCGGCTGGAACGGTCTGATGCTGTGGCTGCTCGGCTCCAGCGGCACGATCAACATCCCGTCCGAGACGGGCCCGATCCACCTGCTCGGCCAGAACAGCTTCTTCATGGACCAGGCGATCATCGGCGCCTACCTGCTGGCCGGCCTCGGTGTCGTGCTGACCCTCATCGGCAACTTCGGTGAGCAGCGCCGCCGCCGGATCGCCGGGGTGCCGTTCCGCCCGACCAGCGAGATCCTGCTGCGCGTCGGCGCCCTCGCCGTCGCCTCCTTCGTCGCCGCCGCGGTGCTGAACAACGCCTCCGGCGTCTCCAACGCCCTGGTGATCTTCCTCGCGGCCCTGGTGATCGTGGACTTCGTGCTCCGCCGCACCACCTACGGCCGTAAGGTCTTCGCGGTCGGCGGCGGCATCGAGGCCGCGCGCCGCGCCGGTATCAACGTGCCGCTGATCCGCATCACCGTGTTCGCCATCTCCGGCGGCTTCGCGGCGATCGGCGGTATGTTCTTCGCCGGCCAGACCGCGAGCGCCACGCTCAGCGCCGGTGGCGGCAACGTGCTGATGCTCGCCATCGCGGCGGCCGTCATCGGCGGCACCAGCCTCTTCGGCGGCCGCGGCACCGTCTGGTCGGCCCTCCTGGGCATGCTGGTCATCCAGTCGATCCAGACCGGCCTCGACCTGCTGAACATGAACACCTCGATCCAGTACATGATCACCGGTGGTGTTCTGCTCGGCGCGGTCGTGATCGACTCGGTCTCCCGCAAGAGCCAGAAGGCCGCCGGCCGCGGCTGACCCCTGGCAGGAACGTCACTGTGCCCGGCACCGGGAGGTGCCGGGCACAGCCGTGTCCTGTGCCGGGCCCGGCCGTGTCATGAGAACGGCACGAACGACATGTCATAGGAAAGCCCCATGATGGGTACGGCCGATCGCGTGACCTATGACGCATGGCCCGGAGTCCGGCCGCCGGGACGGAACATTAGACTCGACAAGCCCGGCAACAGCTCGATCAGCTCAACTGCAAGGAGGCACGGGTGCCGCTGCTGACCCGCATCAGGGGACCGCGCGATCTGGACCGGCTCAGCCTGGAGGAGCTGGACCAGCTGGCAGAGGAGATCCGGACCTTCCTCGTCGACGCCGTGTCCAAGACCGGCGGCCACCTCGGCCCCAACCTCGGCGTGGTCGAGCTCACCATCGCCCTGCACCGCGTCTTCGAGTCCCCGAAGGACAAGGTGCTGTGGGACACGGGCCACCAGTCCTACGTCCACAAGCTGCTCACCGGCCGCCAGGACTTCTCCCGGCTGAAGATGAAGGGCGGCCTGTCCGGCTACCCCTCGCAGGCCGAGTCCGAGCACGACGTCATCGAGAACAGCCACGCCTCCACGGTGCTCGGCTGGGCCGACGGCATCGCCAAGGCCAACGAGATCCTCGACCGCGACGCCCATGTCGTGGCCGTCATCGGCGACGGCGCGCTCACCGGCGGCATGGCCTGGGAGGCGCTCAACAACATCGCCGACGCCAAGGACCGCCCGCTGGTCATCGTCGTCAACGACAACGAGCGCTCCTACGCGCCGACCATCGGCGGCCTCGCCAACCATCTGGCGACCCTGCGCACCAGCGACGGCTACGAGCGGTTCCTGGCCCGCACCAAGGAGGTCCTGGAGCGCACCCCGGTCGTCGGCAAGCCGCTCTTCGACACCCTGCACGGCGCCAAGAAGGGCCTCAAGGACTTCATCGCCCCGCAGGGCATGTTCGAGGACCTCGGCCTGAAGTACGTCGGCCCGATCGACGGCCACGACATCGAGGCCCTGGAGTCCGCGCTGGCCCGCGCCAAGCGCTTCGGCGGCCCCGTGATCGTGCACTGCCTCACCGAGAAGGGCCGCGGCTACCAGCCCGCCCTCCAGGACGAGGCCGACCGCTTCCACGCCGTCGGCAAGATCCACCCCGACACCGGACTGCCGATCGCCACCTCCGGCGCCGACTGGACGTCCGTCTTCGGCGAGGAGATGGTCAAGCTCGGCGAGGAGCGCCGCGACATCGTCGCGATCACCGCCGCCATGCTCCAGCCCGTCGGCCTGGACCGCTTCGCCAAGGCGTTCCCCGACCGGGTCTACGACGTCGGCATCGCCGAGCAGCACGGCGCCGTCTCCGCGGCCGGCCTCGCCCACGCGGGCGTGCACCCCGTCTTCGCGGTGTACGCCACCTTCCTCAACCGCGCCTTCGACCAGGTCCTCATGGACGTCGCCCTGCACAAGTGCGGCGTGACCTTCGTGCTGGACCGGGCCGGTGTCACCGGCACCGACGGCGCCTCGCACAACGGCATGTGGGACATGTCGATCCTCCAGGTCGTCCCCGGCCTCCGGCTCGCCGCCCCGCGCGACGCCGACCAGGTCCGCGCCCAGCTCCGCGAGGCCGTCGCCGTCGACGACGCGCCGACCGTCGTACGGTTCTCCAAGGGCGCCGTGGGCCCCGCCGTACCCGCCGTGGGACGCGTCGGCGGCATGGACGTGCTGCGCGAGCCCGGCACCGACACGCCGGACGTGCTGCTGGTCTCCGTGGGCGCCCTGGCGCCGATGTGCCTGGAGATCGCGGGCCTGCTGGAGAGGCAGGGCATCACCACCACCGTGGTCGACCCGCGCTGGGTCAAACCCGTCGACGAGGCCATGGCCCCGCTCGCCGAACGGCACCGGGTCGTCGTCACCGTCGAGGACAACAGCCGCGTCGGCGGTGTCGGCTCCGCGATCGCGCAGACCCTGCGGGACGCGGGCGTCGACGTCCCGCTGCGCGACTTCGGCATCCCGCCGCGCTTCCTCGACCACGCCTCCCGCGCCGAGGTCATGGCCGAGATCGGCCTGACCGCCCCCGACATCGCCCGCCAGGTCACCGGCCTGGTCGCCCGGCTCGACGGGCGCTACGACGGCGCCGCCACCGTGGAGTCGGTGCAGCCCGCGCGCGACTGACGCCACCCGACACGACCGGATGGGCCGGTTCGACCACTGCGAAGGGTGGTCGAACCGGCCCATTCGCGTTAACGCGCCCGGGCCGGGGCATACGCAAGTACGCCCTCTCGATCATGTCTGGGACGACGCAGCGTGGGAGGTACGCGCACATGAGCAGCACCCTCTTCCGGACGAAGAACGTCGAGCAGTCCATCCTCGACACCGAGGAGCCCGAGCACGCGCTCAAGAAAACCCTGTCCGCCCTGGACCTCACGGTCTTCGGCGTCGGCGTCATCATCGGCACCGGCATCTTCGTCCTGACCGGCACGGTGGCCAAGAACAACGCGGGGCCCGCCGTCGCCCTGGCGTTCGTCGTCGCCGGCGTCGTCTGCGCGCTCGCCGCGCTCTGCTACGCCGAGTTCGCCTCGACCGTGCCGGTCGCCGGATCGGCGTACACCTTCTCCTACGCCTCGCTCGGCGAACTGCCCGCCTGGATCATCGGCTGGGACCTGGTCCTGGAGTTCGCCCTCGGTACGGCGGTGGTGGCCGTCGGCTGGTCCGGCTACGTCGCCTCGCTGATGGACAACGCCGGCTGGCATCTGCCGGACGCGCTCGGCAGCAGGGACGGGGCCGACGGCTTCGGCTTCGACATCCTCGCCGCCGTGCTCGTCCTGGTGCTCACCGCGATCCTCGTCATCGGCACCAAGCTCTCCGCGCGGGTCACCGCCCTGGTCGTCGCGATCAAGCTCGTCGTCGTCCTGACCGTGATCATCGCGGGCGCCTTCTTCATCGAGGGCTCGAACTACGACCCGTTCGTGCCGAAGGCGCAGACCGTGGAGGCGGGCGGGAACCTCCAGGCCCCGCTCATCCAGCTCATGTTCGGCTGGGCGCCCTCCAACTTCGGCGTGATGGGCATCTTCACCGCCGCCTCCGTCGTCTTCTTCGCCTTCATCGGCTTCGACGTCGTCGCCACGGCGGCCGAGGAGACCAGGAACCCGCAGCGCGACATGCCGCGCGGCATCCTCGGCTCGCTGCTGATCTGCACCACCCTCTACGTCGCCGTGTCGATCGTGGTCACCGGCATGCAGCACTACACCGAGCTGTCGATCACCGCGCCGCTCGCCGACGCCTTCAAGGCCACCGGGCATCCGTGGTTCGCCGGCTTCATCAGCTTCGGCGCGGCGGTCGGTCTCACCACGGTCTGCATGATCCTGCTCCTCGGGCAGACCCGGGTGTTCTTCGCGATGAGCCGCGACGGACTGCTGCCGCGCTTCTTCTCGCAGGTCCACCCCCGCTTCAAGACCCCGCACCGCCCGACGATCCTGCTCGGCGTGCTGATCGCGATCCTCGCCGGATTCACCCCCCTCAGCGAGCTGGCCGAGCTGGTCAACATCGGCACCCTGTTCGCCTTCGTGGTCGTCGCGATCGGCGTCATCGTCCTCCGCCGCACCCGCCCCGACCTGCACCGCGCCTTCCGCACCCCGTGGGTCCCCTTCCTCCCGATCGTCTCGGTCCTGGCCTCCCTCTGGCTGATGATCAACCTCCCGGCCGAAACCTGGATCCGCTTCGCCGCCTGGATGGCCATCGGCGCGGTCGTCTACTTCCTCTACGGCCGCTCCCACAGCCGCCTGGGCCGTGGCGAACAGCCTGCTGCCCCGGCCGACACGGTGTGACCGGTCCGACCGGCCTCGCCCCCTGCCCTCAGCCTCGTACCGCTCGCGGCCCCGCGACCTTCGCGCCCAGTTCCGTCACCCTGCGGCGCAGTTCGCGGTCGGCTGTGATGACCAGGCGGGGGCGGGTGGGGGCGGTGGCCACCAGGGTGACGATGTGGTCGTCGCCGTCGGCGGGGGCCGGGTCGACGTGGACGCCGGGGACCGGTTCGACGTCGCGGGACGCGCCTTCGACGACCAGGATGATTTCCACCGGGCCGGGGTGGCCCGGCAGGCCGTTCGTCGCCAGGTGGTCGCGGAGGCGGCGGGCGGCGGCCGGGCGGTCGCGCCACCAGCCGTCGGGCACCGAGCCGACGACGTTCGCGCCGTCCACGATCACCAGCAGGGGAGTGCCGTCGTCGTCCATGGGGCCAGCGTCCCACGGACGGCCGTTCCCCCGGGCCCGGCGGACGTGGGCGGGGGAGGGCCGTCATACAGTGATCGGGTGAACGGCGACTGGCTCATACGCGGCCGCGACGGGCGGCTGAGTGTCTATCTGGCGTCGGACGGCGCCGTGCTGTGCAGGGCGGAACGCACCCCGGGCGGCCCCTGGGACGCCCCGCGTACGGTCGGCGGCCCCCAGAAGGTGCACGCGGTCCTCGCCGTCGGCCACGGACCCGACGGCTACGGTCACCTGGCGTCCTGGCGGTCCACCGTGAAGGGCGAGGCGGGCGTGGTGCACTCCACCCACTACCGGCCCCTCCTCGCCCCGCTGGACTGGGTCCCGGTCGGCCATCCCGACAAGAAGGGCGCCCGTACCGGCGTACCCGCCGTCGCGGTGGACGCCCAGGGCCGCGCCCATGTCTTCGTCCGCAGCTCCACCGGCGCCCTCGGCATGGCCGCCCAGAAGGAGAAGGGCGGCTGGGACCCCTGGCGCGACCTCAAGGGCGAGGGGATCGTCGCCGAACCGGCGGCCGTCACCGGGGAGTCGGGGTGCGTGGAGGTGTACGCGGTCGGCACCGGTGGCCTCCACTACTGGCGGCAGCGCGAGCCGGGCAGCCCGCCCGTGCTGGAGGAGACCCTCGACGTGACCGTGCGCCGCGGCACCCTGCGCGCGCTGGCCACCTCCGCCGAGCACACCACGCTCTTCTTCACCGACGCCTCCGGCGACATCCACGCCTGGCGCCCCGGCGACAAGCCGGTCGCCGTGCTCCCTGCGGCCGGCCCCGGCCCCGTCGCCGCGATCCGCTGCGAACTCGACGGCCACGACTGCACCCTGCTCGCCCAGCGCTCCGCGAGCGGCCGGGTGGCCTTCGCCGCCTACCCCACCGAACAGGAGTCGGCCGGCGCCTGGTGGACCGAGTCAGGTCCCCAACTGCCCGACGACGCCGAGGTGGCGCTCGCCCTGGACCACGAGAACCGGGTCGCCGCCGCCACCCTGTCCCCCTCCACCGGCCGACTGCTCCTCACCCGCCGCAAGGACGAACCCGGCCTGGCCCTCAGAGCCTGGCTGGAGGTCTGAGACAGGCGGAACGACGGGAGGGCCCCCGCCGTATCGGCGGAGGCCCTCCTTCGGCATCCCTGAGGTGTTACGCCGGAACCGACGCCACGCCCGGAGCCAGGAACTTCTTGCCGTTCGCCCGCTCGGAGACGCCCTCGCGGTCCAGGTACGGCGTGATGCCGCCCAGGTGGAAGGGCCAGCCCGCGCCGGTGATCAGGCACAGGTCGATGTCCTGGGCCTCGGCGACGACGCCCTCGTCGAGCATGAGCCCGATCTCCTGCGCCACCGCGTCCAGCACCCGCGCCCGCACCTGCTCCTCGGTCAGGACGTTGTCGCCCTGCTTCAGGAGCGCGGCGACCTCGGGGTCCAGCTCCGGCTTGCCGCTGTCGTAGACGTAGAAGCCGCGCTTGCCCGCCTTGACGACCGCCGCGAGGTTCGCGGAGACCGTGAAGCGGTCCGGGAACGCGCGGTTGAGCGTCTCGGAGACGTGCAGACCGATCGCGGGGCCGACCAGCTCCAGCAGGACCAGCGGGGACATCGGCAGGCCGAGCGGCTCCACCGCCTTCTCCGCGACCTCGACCGGGGTGCCCTCGTCGATGACGTTCTGCACCTCGCCCATGAAGCGGGTCAGGATGCGGTTCACGACGAACGCCGGGGCGTCCTTGACCAGGACGGCCGTCTTCTTCAGCTTCTTGGCGACGGCGAACGCCGTGGCCAGCGAGGCGTCGTCGGTCTTCTCGCCGCGCACGATCTCGAGCAGCGGCAGGATCGCGACCGGGTTGAAGAAGTGGAAGCCCACGACCCGCTCGGGGTTCTTCAGCTTCGACGCCATCTCGGAGACCGACAGCGAGGAGGTGTTGGTGGCGAGGATCGCGTGCGCCGGGGCGACCGCCTCGACCTCGGCGAACACCTGCTGCTTGACGCCGATCTCCTCGAACACGGCCTCGATGATGAAGTCCGCGTCCGCGAAGCCCTCGGCCTTGTCCAGCACACCGGAGACCAGGGCCTTGAGGCGGTTGGCCTTGTCCTGGTTGATCCGGCCCTTGCCGAGCAGCTTCTCGATCTCGGCGTGGACGTAGCCCACACCCTTGTCCACGCGCTCCTGGTCGATGTCGGTCAGCACGACCGGCACCTCCAGACGGCGCAGGAACAGCAGGGCGAGCTGAGAGGCCATCAGACCGGCGCCGACGACACCGACCTTGGTGACCGGACGGGCCAGGCTCTTGTCCGGGGCCCCGGCCGGGCGCTTGCCGCGCTTCTGCACCAGGTTGAACGCGTAGATGCCGGCGCGCAGTTCACCACCCATGATCAGGTCGGCGAGCGCGATGTCCTCGGCGTCGTAGCCCTGCTGGAGGTCGCCGTTCTTGGCGGCGGCGATGATGTCCAGCGCGCGGTAGGCGGCCGGGGCCGCGCCGTGCACCTTGGAGTCGGCGACGAACCGGCCGCGTGCGACGGCCTGGTCCCAGGCCTCACCGCGGTCGATCACCGGACGCTCGACCTCGATGTCGCCCTTGAGGACCCGCGCGGTCCACAGCAGCGACTGCTCCAGGAAGTCCGCGCCCTCGAACAGCGCGTCCGCGATGCCGAGTTCGAAGACCTGGCTGCCCTTGAGCTGCTTGTTCTGGTTGAGGCTGTTCTCGATGATCACCGAGACGGCCTTGTCGGCGCCGATCAGGTTCGGCAGGATCGTGCAGCCGCCCCAGCCGGGCACCAGACCGAGGAAGACCTCGGGCAGCGAGAACGCGGGCAGCGCCTTGGAGACGGTGCGGTACGAGCAGTGCAGACCGACCTCGACACCGCCGCCCATCGCCGCGCCGTTGTAGTAGGCGAAGGTGGGCACGGCCAGCGCCGCGAGGCGCTTGAAGACCTCGTGGCCGCCCTTGCCGATGGCCAGCGCGTCCTTGTGCTCCTTCAGCAGCTCGACACCCTTGAGGTCGGCGCCGACGGCGAAGATGAACGGCTTGCCGGTGATGCCCGCGCCCACGATCTCGCCGGCCGCGGCCTCCGCCTCGACGCGGTCGATCGCGGCGTCGAGGTTGGCCAGGGACTGCGGGCCGAAGGTGGTCGGCTTGGTGTGGTCGAAGCCGTTGTCGAGGGTGATCAGGGCGAAGCGCCCCGCCCCGAACGGCAGGTCCAGGTGGCGTACGTGCGCCTGGGTCACGACCTCGTCGGGGAACAGCTCGGCCGCGCCCTTGAGCAGTTCGGTGGTGGTGCTCACTTGTCCCCCTCGAAGTGCGGGTTCTCCCAGATGACCGTGGCGCCCATGCCGAAGCCGACGCACATGGTGGTCAGGCCGTAGCGGACCTGCGGCTGCTCCTCGAACTGCCGGGCGAGCTGCGTCATCAGACGCACGCCGGAGGAGGCCAGCGGGTGACCGAAGGCGATGGCGCCGCCGTACTGGTTGACGCGCGCGTCGTCGTCAGCGATGCCGTAGTGGTCGAGGAAGGCCAGCACCTGGACGGCGAAGGCCTCGTTGATCTCGAACAGACCGATGTCGGAGATCGACAGACCCGCCTGCGCGAGCGCCTTCTCCGTGGCCGGGATCGGGCCGTAGCCCATGACCTCCGGCTCCACGCCCGCGAAGGCGTAGGAGACCAGGCGCATCTTGACCGGCAGGCCGTTCTCGCGCGCGAAGTCCTCGGACGCGATCAGGGAGGCGGTCGCGCCGTCGTTCAGACCGGCCGCGTTGCCCGCGGTGACCCGGCCGTGGACCCGGAAGGGGGTCTTGAGGCCGGAGAGGTTCTCCAGGGTGGTGCCCGGGCGCATCGGCTCGTCGGCGGTGACCAGGCCCCAGCCCGTCTCACCGGCCTCCGGGTTGGTGCGGCGCACCGAGACCGGCACCAGGTCGGCCTGGATCTTGCCGTCGGCGTACGCCTTGGCGGCCTTCTCCTGGGAGCGCACCGCGTACTCGTCCGCGCGCAGCTTGGTGATCTGCGGGTAGCGGTCGTGCAGGTTCTCGGCGGTCATGCCCATGAACAGGGCGGACTCGTCGACCAGCTTCTCGCTGACGAAGCGCGGGTTGGGGTCCACGCCCTCGCCCATCGGGTGCCGGCCCATGTGCTCGACACCGCCGGCCACGGCGACGTCGTACGCGCCGAAGGCCACGGAACCGGCGACCGCGGTGACGGCGGTCAGGGCGCCGGCGCACATGCGGTCGATGGAGTAGCCGGGCACGGAGGTCGGCAGACCGGCCAGGATGCCGGCGGTGCGGCCGAGGGTCAGGCCCTGGTCACCGATCTGCGTGGTCGCGGCGATGGCGACCTCGTCGATCTTCTTGGGGTCGAGACCGGGGTTGCGGCGCAGCAGCTCCCGGATCGCCTTCACGACGAGGTCGTCGGCGCGGGTCTCGTGGTAGATGCCCTTCGGGCCCGCCTTGCCGAACGGGGTGCGGACGCCGTCGACGAAGACGACGTCCCTGACGGTACGAGGCACGATGGCTCTCCTCCAGGGTGCGGGATGGCACTGCTGCGGCGCGCAGAGCTGAGCGCGCGCTCAGCGCCCATGCTACTTGTGGGTAACGTAGCTGCCCAGCCCCGGAGCCCCAAGCGGCGAAGGTCACACCACCGACGTAACGCCGGACCGACGGGAGCGGGCACCCACCCAAGATCTTGGCGCGATCTCGACGGCCGTCCGCACAGGCGCACCGCCGCGCCGGACGCCCTGCCTCTGCCGTCCCGGCGCGACCGGCGGCTCGGCGCCAACCCTTCCGGCGAGCCCGCGCCCCGTTGTTTTCGCCGTACCCGATCCCGCGGGTCACGGGGCCGGGGGAGCCCAGGGGGCGCCGAGCCCGGTGAGGGTGGCGGGGTCCGACTCCTGGCAGGGCGGCCGCGTCGGCGCGGGTATGTCGCCGTGCCCGGTGCTGCCGTACAGGCCCCCCGGGGCGGTCAGTCGGTCAGGGCCGCTGCCAGTGCCGGGGCCACCTGGTCCACCTGCCAGGGGCGGGCGCCGAGGGTGGTGAGGGCCGTGGCGACCGAGTCGGGGTCGGCCGGCTGCGGTGGCTCCCAGCAGACGCGGCGGACGGCGTCCGGGGCGATCAGGTTCTCCTGGGGCATGTTCAGCTTCTCGGCCAGCTTGGAGACGGCCGTGCGGGCCGCGCTGAGCCGGGCGGCGGCCGCCGGGTCCTTGTCGGCCCAGGCCCGCGGCGGCGGCGGTCCCGCCACCGGCTGGCCCGGCTGCGGCAACTGGGCCTCGCTGAGCGACTTGGCCCGGTCGACCGCGGCCTGCCACTGTTCGAGCTGGCGGCGCCCCATCCGGTGGCCGTAGCCGTTCAGCGCGGACAGCGCGTGCACATTGGCCGGCAGGGAGAGCGCGGCCTCGACGATCGCCGCGTCGGACAGCACCTTGCCCGGGGACACGTCCCGCCGCTGGGCGATCCGGTCGCGGGTCTCCCACAGCTCCCGCACCACCCCGAGCTGCCGCCGACGGCGCACCTTGTGCATGCCGGACGTACGGCGCCAGGGGTCCTTGCGGGGCTCCGGCGGCGGGGCCGAGGCGATCGCGTCGAACTCCTGGTGGGCCCACTCCAGCTTGCCCTGCCGGTCCAGCTCCGCCTCCAGCGCGTCCCGCAGGTCGACGAGCAGCTCGACGTCCAGCGCGGCGTACCGCAGCCAGGGCTCGGGGAGGGGGCGGGTCGACCAGTCGACCGCGGAGTGTCCCTTCTCCAGGACGAAGCCGAGGACGCCCTCGACCATGGCGCCCAGACCGACCCGCGGGAACCCGGCCAGCCGTCCGGCCAGCTCGGTGTCGAACAGCCGCGTCGGCACCATGCCTATGCCGCGCAGACAGGGCAGGTCCTGGGTGGCCGCGTGCAGCACCCACTCGACGCCGGACAGGGCCTCGCCGAGCCCGGACAGGTCGGGACAGGCCACGGGGTCGATGAGCGCGCTGCCGGCGCCCTCGCGCCGGAGCTGCACCAGATAGGCGCGCTGTCCGTAGCGGTAGCCGGAGGCCCGCTCGGCGTCCACGGCGACGGGGCCGGAGCCGGCGGCGAACGCGGCGATCACCTCGGCGAGGGAGGCGGCGTCGGCGACGACGGGCGGAATGCCCTCGCGGGGTTCGAGCAGCGGAACGGGTGCGGGGGCCGGCTCGGGCGCCGGCTCGGTCGTGCGCGCCCCGGAAACAGGAGAACCAGTGGATCCGCCGTCGTCCGGAGGGGCGCCTCCGGTGGTTCGCAGTGAACTGGCTGCTGCGGTTTCTTGGGCGTCGGTCACCTGTCAAGGGTATCTGTGTATCGACGGCGCCCGCCGACGGAACGTTCCGCCGACGGGCGCCGCAGGGTCGTAAACCGGTCAACCAGGTCGGTGTGCCCGGTGGGCTCGGTGCTCGGTGGGCTCAGTGGATGATGCCGGTCCGCAGGGCGACCGCCACCATCCCGGCACGGTCGCCCGTGCCGAGCTTGCGGGCGATGCGGGCCAGGTGGCTCTTGACGGTCAGCGCGGACAGGCCCATCGAGACGCCGATGGCCTTGTTGGACTGGCCCTCGGCGACCAGGCGCAGGACCTCGACCTCGCGGCCGGACAGCTCGCGGTAGCCGCCCGGGTGGCTCGGGGCACCCGGGGGGCGGCGGTGGAGGCGGGCCGCGGCCGCGCCGATGGGGGCGGCACCGGGCCGGCTGGGGAGGCCGACGTTGGTGCGGGTGCCGGTGACGACGTAGCCCTTCACCCCGCCCGCGAGGGCGTTGCGGACGGCGCCGATGTCGTCGGCGGCGGAGAGGGCCAGCCCGTTGGGCCAGCCCGCGGCGCGGGTCTCGGACAGGAGGGTGAGGCCCGAACCGTCGGGCAGGTGGACGTCGGCGACGCAGATGTCGCGGGGGTTGCCGATGCGGGGACGAGCCTCCGCGACGGACGAGGCCTCGATGACATCGCGCACACCGAGCGCCCAGAGATGACGGGTGACGGTGGATCGGACACGCGGGTCGGCCACGACCACCATCGCGGTGGGCTTGTTCGGGCGGTAGGCGACCAGGCTTGCGGGCTGCTCGAGGAGAACGGACACCAGGCCTCCTGGGTGGGGGACGGGCCGGCTCGTGGGGGGCTTGTGGGGAGGAAGCCGGGACGAACCGTGCTTTCAAGGTCACAGTCGTCTTCGGCAGCGAACCCGGCGTCCTTTAGAAAATGATCACGATCTAGTGAGTAACAATCCGTGCAATTCGGACACGCGATCGATCATCCGAAGATCGAATCGGTTTGTCTGAGTGCATTACGGGATCGAAAGTGGCCGTATCGACAAAGAGATCGCCCATCGGGGCGGCCGAACGGGTGGGCGGCCCCACCCGAAACCCGAACGTGCCCCTCAGCGCGACTGCGGACCCCGCCGCTGCGGCAGCGTGACCACCGACGCGTCCCCGGGACCGGCCGGCGGCAGCCCCGCCACCTGCGCCAGCAGATCGCACCAGGACGCCAGATGCGCCCCCGTGTCCGGCACCCCGCCCAGCCCCTCGCGGGGCGTCCAGGAGGCCCGGATCTCGATCTGCGAGGCTGCCGGCCGCTCGGCCAGCCCGCCGAAGTAGTGCGAACTGGCCCGGGTGACCGTGCCGCTCGGCTCGCCGTACGTCAGCCCGCGCGCCTGGAGCGCACCGGTCAGCCAGGACCAGCACACCTCCGGCAGCAGCGGGTCCGCCGCCATCTCCGGCTCCAGCTCGGCCCGGACCAGAGTCACCAGGCGGAACGTTCCGCGCCAGGCGTCGTGCCCGTCCGGATCGTGCAGCAGCACCAGCCTGCCGTCGGCCAGATCCTGGTCGCCGTCCACCACCGCCGCCTCCAGCGCGTACGCGAACGGGGCGAGCTTCTTCGGGGCCGGCGTCGGATCGATCTCGATCTGCGGCCGCAGCCGCGCCGCCCGCAGCGCGTCGACCGCCGCCCGGAAGGGCAGCGGCAGCGACCTGCTCCCGTCCCGGTCCGCTCCGTTCGCCCCGTTCCCCCCGTTCGCCTCGTCCATCCCGCCAGCGCCGTCCGACAGTCGTCCCTGAGCCGCAGCCATGCGGGGAAGATTAAGGGGAACCGGGGCCTCGCGCAGGGCAAGACACCCGCGCGGCCACCTCGGACGGCTGCGCGCTGGGCGAACACGCGCACGGGCCCCGGGCGGTCCGGGGCCCGGCCGGACGGCCCCCGACGGCGTGGGAGACTTGCCGGCGTGAGCGCGAACGAGAGCCCCGCGGGCCGGCAGCCGACAGCGACCTACGACAGTGCCTTCCTCAAGGCGTGCAGGCGCGAGCCCGTGCCGCACACGCCCGTCTGGTTCATGCGGCAGGCCGGGCGCTCCCTGCCGGAGTACCGCAAGGTCCGCGAGGGCGTGGCGATGCTCGACTCCTGCATGCGGCCCGACCTGGTCACCGAGATCACCCTCCAGCCGGTCCGCCGGCACGGCGTGGACGCGGCGATCTACTTCAGCGACATCGTCGTCCCGCTCAAGGCCATCGGCATCGACCTCGACATCAAGCCCGGCGTCGGACCGGTCGTCGAGCAGCCCGTCCGCACCCGCGCCGACCTGGCCCGGCTGCGCGACCTCACCCCCGAGGACGTCGCGTACGTCACCGAGGCCATCGGCATGCTCACCGACGAACTCGGCGCCACCCCGCTGATCGGCTTCGCCGGCGCGCCTTTCACCCTCGCGAGCTACCTCGTCGAGGGCGGCCCGTCCCGCACGTACGAGAACGCCAAGGCGATGATGTACGGCGACCCGCAGCTCTGGGCCGACCTGCTCGACCGCCTCGCCGACATCACCGCGGCCTTCCTGAAGGTGCAGATCGAGGCGGGCGCGAGCGCCGTCCAGCTCTTCGACTCCTGGGCCGGTGCCCTCGCCCCGGTGGACTACCGCCGCTCGGTGCTGCCCGCCTCCGCGAAGGTCTTCGACGCCGTCGCGGACTACGGCGTCCCGCGCATCCACTTCGGTGTCGGCACCGGTGAGCTGCTCGGCCTGCTGGGCGAGGCCGGCGCGGACGTCGTCGGCGTCGACTGGCGCGTCCCGCTCGACGAGGCCGCCCGCCGGGTCGGCCCCGGCAAGGCGCTCCAGGGCAACCTCGACCCGACCGTCCTGTTCGCCGGCACCGAGGCCGTCGAGACCAAGGCCCGCGAGGTCCTGGAGTCGGCCGCCGGGCTGGAGGGCCACGTCTTCAACCTCGGCCACGGCGTGATGCCGTCCACCGACCCGGACGCGCTGACCCGCCTCGTGGAGTACGTCCACACGCAGACCGCCCGGTAGAACGGCGGAACGGCGGCCCCCGTTCCGTCCGTTCGGCTGACGTGAGCGGCCCCCCGGCCCGATAATCGTCGGCGACGGCGAAACGGGGGGCGCGGTGGCGGGGGACGTGGAGGGGGCGCTTCCCCGACGGGTCCAGATCCAGGGCCGCGACGGCGTGCCGGCCGGTTCCGGCGTCCTGATCACCCCTTCCTACGTCCTGACCTGCGCCCATGTCGTGAGCGGCGCGCTGGGCCTCGACCCGCACAGCGACGACGGCCCCCGCGCCTCGGTGCGCGTGACGCTGCTCGGCACGCCGGACGAGCCTCCCGAGGAGACCACGGCCGAGGTGCTCCCCGGCTGCTGGCTGCCCCTGCGCGACTCCTCCGGCGACGCCGCGCTGCTCGCCCTGAACCGGACCGCGCCGCCACCCTCCCCGTTCCGGGCCGGTGTGGCCGAGGCCGGTCAGCAGGTCCGGCTCCTCACCCCCGACGGGGAGCTTCGGGCCGCCGTCCGCGAGGCGCCCGCACCGGACACCCCGGACGGCTGGGGACGGCTCGACTTCGACGTGGAGTCACCGCGGCCGGGCTTCAGCGGCAGCGCGGTGATCAACGCCGAGGGCGCCGTGGTCGGCATCGTGACCGCCCTCCAGCACCCTCCGGACGGGCGGCACGGCCGGTTCCTGCCGCTCTCGGCGGCCCTGGACCGCATCCCCGGCCTGGCCCCGGCCGACGGCCTCGCCCTGCGGGAGCACGGCGAACTGGTGGAGTCCCTGGTGGCGGTGCCCGTGGTGCGGGACCCGTTGCTGTTCCCCCTGCTGGTGGACGAGCTGCGGACGGGCCTGCCGCCCGGGACCGACCTGGGGCCGGACGGGGTCGTGTCCACCCGGGGCAGGGCGATGCACCTGGTGCGGCAGCTCGGGCGGGACGCACGCAGCCTGCGCCTCCTGGTCGACGTACTGCGGGTGTACGACCCCGGCAGCGCGGAACTGGAGGCGTTCGCGGCGCTGGTGGACAAACTCTCGGCGCCCTCGCTGCTGCCGGTCGGCGCGGTGGGGGACCAGGGGACCTGGGAGCGTACGGTCGAGCGGCGGCGGGGGAGGAAACGGCGGCCCTTCGTCATCCGTTCTGCGGTCGAGCCGCCCGTTCTCGCCTTCGACGTGGGCCCGGCCTGGGAGGAGACGGCCTACCACCTCACGTGCCGGGTCACGAGGCCGGACGGCAGCACCTACACGCTCTGGTCGGACCGGTCCGTGCCCCGCGAGGACTTGCAATGGGTGGTCCGAGACGTCGTACGCCGGTTCGAGGCGCAGGAGCCGGGGCCTGCCCCGCTGATCGAGTTCGTGCTGCCGTACTCCCTGCTGACTCTGCCCGTGGACCTCTTCCTCGTCGCGACGGACCCCGTACCGTCGGCGCTCGGCTGGGGCTACCCGGTCGTCGTGCGCCCCGCCGAACTGACGGGTCTGTACAGCGGACGTAGGCGCTGGCACCGGCGGTGGGACCGGCTCAAGGACACACCTCCCGCGGCACGCGAGCCGCGCTGGGTGGAGGGAGCCGGGGGCCGGGCCCTGATCCTCGACGCCACCGAACTGACGTTTCCGCCCGCCGCGGACGAGGTCGCCACGGACCAGGTCGCCTTCGCCCTGCTCCAGGGCGTCCCGGTGTTCATCTGGACGCCGGACCCGCGGCCCGCGACCCAGGCCGCCCTCATGGAGCTGGCGCGCACCGTCCCCCTGGAGCAGATCCCGGACGCCGTCCGGTCCTGGCGGGCACGGCAGGCAGTCGAGTACAGCGCCGGTGGCCCTGCCCGCGTGACCCTTGTCTACGCCGACCCTGAACGGCCGCTGCCGGTGGAGCTGTCGGAGCTGCTGGACGCCCCCGGCGACGGCGGTGCCCCGTGATGAACCCGGCCGCGCTGCTGAGCGCACTGCGCCCCCTGGACGGCGGCCCGCGTCTCACCGCAGACCTGGTCGTCGACGACGCGCCCTCGATGGAGTTGTGGACCCAGGCCGTCCACGATCTGCGCACCGCCCTCGACCAGGCCCCCTTCGACGACGTGCGCGTCCACACCATCGACAGCTCCGCCCCGGGCGAACTGCGGCTCGACGCCACCCCCGAGCCCACGCCGGGACACCAGGCACTGCTCGTGTTCAGCGACTGTGTGGGCCCCGCCTGGCAGGACGGCCGTGCCGTCGAGCTGCTCGAACGGCGGGGCCGTTCCTGCGCGACCGCCGTGCTGCACCCCCTGCCCCCGCCGCTGCGGCACCGCGCGGCCGTTCCGCTCGCCCCGTTCCGCTGGCGTGCGGCCCGCCCCGGCACCCCCACCGCCTGGCTGGAATGCCTTCTCCGGCCGGGCAGCCTGGAGGCGGCCGCCGGACTGCGCGCCGAGAGCGCGGTCCCGTTGCTGCCCCTGGACGACGAGGGTGCCGTCGAGGGCTGGGCCCGGCTCGTGGCCGGTCCCACGAGCGGCTGGTACGACGGCGAGGGCATCCCCTCCGGCGCCGGAACCGGCGTCTGGGCGGACCTCGCGCCGCCCGCGCCGAGCACCGAACCCGCCGCCCTCATCCGGACGTTGGAGGATCTCGCCGGACCCGTGCCGGTGCGTCTCGCCGCGCTGCTCGCGGTGTCCCCGCTCGTCACCGTAGATCTCCTGCGTGCCCTGCGCCGCGACCTGCTGCCGGGGACGGCCGGGGCGGCCGGGACGGACGGGGCCGTCGCCGAGGTCTTCTACAGCGGTCTGCTGGTCCGCGCGCCCGAGCGTGACCGGGACGCCGGTGGACAGCGCGCCCACGTCCTGCGCGACGGAGCGGCCGGGCTGCTCACCGAGCGGCTGACCCGCTCCGACGCCGGCCGCGCGCTGGAACTGGCCGGGACGATCCTGCCCCCGGCCGTCTGGGCGCGCGGCAGCGGCCCGCTCCCGTCGGTCACGCCCGCGCGCTCCCCGCGGCGCGTCCGCCGGGACGGCCCGCCCCTGAGCGTCCGCGGTGTCGCGCCCCCGCGCAACCAGCACTTCGTGGGCCGGGAGGAACTCCTGCGGACGATCCGCGCGGCCCTGGTCCGCCCCGACGGCGACGGACTCTGCGTGCTGCACGGGATCGCGGGCGTCGGCAAGACGACGACCGCGCGCGAGTACGCCCACCGGTACGGCGACGACTACGACTTCGTCTGGTGGTGCCGGGCGGCGGACGACCAGAGCCTCGCCCTGTCCCTCGACCGGCTCGGCCAGGCCCTGTCCGTGCCGGGCCCGCGCGACGGCCGGGGGTCGGTGGACGCCGTGCTCGACCGGCTGCGCACCGGCCGCGTCGACCGCGGCTGGCTCCTGGTGCTGGACAACGCGGGCTCCCCGGAGAAGCTCTTCGAGTACCTTCCGCTCGACGCCGGGCACATCCTGGTCACCAGCCGTCACACCAGATGGGCCGAACGGGCCGAACACCCTTTACGCGTCGGGCCGTTGGACCGCGACGAGAGCCGGGCGCTGCTGCGCGACTCCGCGGACTGGCTCACCGACGAGGAGGCCGACGCGGTCGCCGGGCGCGCCGGGAACCTGCCGCCGCTGCTGATCCAGCTCGGCCGCTCGCTGGCCCAGCGCCGGCTGAGCGTGACCGACCATCTGGAGGGCTTCGACCGGCTCTGCGCCGAGCTGCTGCTGCGCGGCGGCCCGGCCGAGTACGACGTCCGGCTCGCCGCGGTGTGGAAGGAAGCGGTGGCGGAGCTGGGCGAGACCGACCCGGCCGCCGCCGAACTGTTGCGGGTGCTGATCTCTCTGGGGACCGGCCCGGTCTCCTTCGAGCTGCTGTCCGCGGTCACCGGGCCGGGGCCGGGGCCGGACGACGCCGGACCGGACGGTGTGCTGCACGACAAGATCGGCCTCGATCTCGCCCTGCGGCGGCTCGCCGACGAGGCGCTGGCCGTCGTCGACCGCGATGTCGTCGAGACGCATCCGGCCCTGCACACCGTCATGCGGGCCACGGTGATGGGGCCCAACGAGCGAGCGGCTGCCGAACGGTCCGCGCTGGCCCTGCTCTCGGCCGCCCTCCCCAAGGACCCGATCGACCCCGCCGATCCCGCCGATCCCGTGGCCCGGGCCCGGATCGCCGAGATCGCCCACCGGCTCGACCTGCCGGCGGCACTGCGCGAGCCACCGGAGACCACCGGCGCGCTGGTCCTCGCCGTGATCGAGCACCATGCCGCCGTCGGGGACGCCGAGGTCGCCGCGCGGCAGGCCCGTGCCGCGCTCGCCGTCTGGTCCCGCTCCCTCGGACCCGACGACCCGGCCCTCCTCGCCTTCCGCGCCCACGCCGAACGGGTGCCCGCCTGAACGAACCGACGCGTCCCAGCCCGCCCTCGCGCACGACCGAAGGAACCGCCTTGCGCCTGCTGACCGACAACCCCGTCACCGAACCCGCCGACGACGCCTTCCACTTCGGGCCCTACGTCAGCATGCTGCACGCCGCCGTCGAACGGGCCGAGCCCCTGCCGCTCACCGTCGGTGTGTTCGGCTCCTGGGGCACCGGGAAGTCGAGTCTGCTGCGGCTGTGGGAGCACCGGCTGAAGGAGAAGAAGGTCCCCACCATCTGGTTCAACCCCTGGAAGTACGACCGCAAGGTGGAGGTGTGGGCGGCGCTGCTGCACACCATCCTGGCGGAGATGGAGACGAAGCAGGGGCTGCGGGAGAAGGCCCTGCGCCTCGCCAAGGCCGCCACCTGGCTCTCCGTGCGCGCCGGTCTCGGCACGGCCGCCTCGCTGGCCACCGGCGGGGTGGTCAAGAGCGGTGACGTCGACACGATGCTCACCGAACTCGCCGAGGGGGACGCCGAGCAGTACCGGCAGATCAACCGCTTCGAGAACGACTTCCGGGACGCGGTGGAGGAGTTCGTCGGCACCGACGGGCGACTGGTCGTCTTCGTGGACGACCTGGACCGCTGTACGCCGGAGTCGGCGATGACCGTCCTGGAGTCGCTGAAGCTCTTCCTCGGCGAGTCCCGCTGTGTGTTCGTCCTCGCCCTCGACCTGGACGTGCTGGCCGCCGTCGCCACCAACAAGTTCGGCGACGCGTTCAAGGACGCGCCCGCCGAGGTGGTGTCCGGGCTGGCCTATCTCGACAAGATCGTCCAACTGCCGTTCTTCCTGCCCGACGTCTCCTTCGAGACCCTGCGCTCGGCGTTCGCGTCGTACGTCGTGCAACGGGAGGACGACGACGACTTCTGGGAGCTGCTGCGGCGCGGGCTCGGCGCCAATCCGCGGCGCCTGAAGCGTTTCGTGAACGTCTTCAACATGGCCCTGGGGATCGCCGCCGCCCAGGCCGGATCCGCACAAGACCGGGCGTTCCGGCTCCAGTTGGCGGCTCTCCTGGTGATCCGCAGCCGGCACCGCGACTTCTTCCATCTGCTCGCGGCCGACCCCACGTCCTGGGAGACCCTCGTCACCTTCTTCCGGCGCCGCCAGGACACACCCGAGAAGCGCGAACAGCACCGGCTCGCCCTGCCGACCGAGTTGGACCCCTTCGCCGACGACCGGACCCTGGAGGCGCTGCTCGCCTGGCGCGGCGGCCCCGTCGGGGTCCCGTCCGTGGAGACCGTCCGCTCGATGATCACCACGGTGCGCACCACGACCGGCCCGGACCGGCTGAGCGCGGCGGATCTGTAGGCGTCCGCCCCGCTCTCACCACGTGTGCCGGGGCCGTGCCCGTCTGCCGAACAGCAGGCCGCGCGGCTCCGGCGGCGGGGGCGTGCCCGCCTTGAGCGGCCAGGCGAGCAGCATGCCCGCGAGGAACCCCGTGATGTGCGCCGCGTACGCCACGGTGCCGGCCTCGGAGACGCCCTCGCCGGAGGAGTAGACGGCCTGGAGCACGAACCAGAAGCCCAGCACCAGCCAGGCCGGCAGCCGCAGCGGCAGGAAGACCAGGAACGGCACGAGCACCCACACCCGGGCCCTCGGATACAGCACCAGGTAGGCGCCCAGCACACCCGCGATCGCGCCGGACGCCCCGATCAGCGGGTCGGTGGAGTCGGCGTTCAGCAGCGCGAAGCCGTACGACGCCGCGTAGCCGCAGACGACGTAGAACAGTGCGAAGCGGACGTGGCCCATGCGGTCCTCGATGTTGTTCCCGAAGATCAGCAGGAACAGCATGTTGCCCAGCAGGTGCAGCCAGCCGCCGTGCAGGAACATCGCGGTGAACACGCTGAACAGCGGGGACTTGTCGTAGTCCGGCGGGCCGAGCAGACAGCCGCCGGCGTGGGTGTCGCCCGTGGGGACCAGCCGGGGCAGCCGATGGTGGATCAGCTCGGTCGGCACGGCCGCGTACTGCTCCAGGAAGGCGTGCAGATGGCAGGTCTGGGCGAGCGTGCTGTCCCCGGCCACGGAACCGGACAGGCCGGGCATGAAGAAGAACACGAGGACGTTGGCGGCGATCAGCGCGTAGGTGACGACGGGTGTGCGGCGGACCGGGTTCACGTCATGGACGGGGATGACCACAAGGGACTACTGCCCCCGATCCGCCGGGTGAATCGGTGGGCGAACCGGTGAACACCGCTCTCGGGCCGTGCGTATGAACCGGCAACGGCCGCGGCCCGGCGCAGGCGGCGCGCGGCGATGACGTGAGGATCAGGCGATGACCGACCGAGTTGCTCCCCCGATGCACGCCACGCCCGACGGCGAGGCGGAGATATCCCTGGTGATCCGGCTGCCCTGGGAGGACGTGGCCCGGCTCGGCCAGGAGGCCGGGCGGCTCGCCTCGCAGATGCAGCGGCCGGTGACGCTGGACGAGGCGGTGGCGCACCGGCTGCGGTCCCGGCCCGCGTCGGCCGCGCACGCCAAGCCGACGGAGTCGACGTCCGCCTCCGGGTCCGGTTCCACCTCCTCCGTCACCGCCCCGGTCTCCACCCTGCCGCGGCTCAGCGGGACCGCCTAGGGCCAGTGAAAGGCCCTAACCGGCCTCGCGGACCTTCGCCGCCGCCTTGCGCGCGGCCACCAGGACCGGGTCCCACACCGGGCTGAACGGCGGGGCGTAGCCCAGGTCCAGGGCCGTCATCTGCTCCACCGTCATCCCGGCCGTCAGGGCCACCGCCGCGATGTCCACCCGCTTGCCCGCGCCCTCGCGGCCGACGATCTGCACCCCGAGCAGCCGACCGGTGCGGCGCTCGGCGAGCATCTTGACGGTCATGGGGGAGGAGCCGGGGTAGTAGCCGGCCCGGCTGGTCGACTCGATGGTGACCGTCTCGAACCGGAGCCCCACCCGGCGCGCGTCCTTCTCGCGCAGCCCGGTGCGGGCGATCTCCAGGTCGCACACCTTGCTGACGGCCGTGCCGACGACGCCCGGGAAGGTGGCGTAGCCGCCGCCCGCGTTGGTCCCGATGACCTGGCCGTGCTTGTTGGCGTGGGTGCCCAGCGGCACATGGCGTTCCTGCCCCGACACCAGGTCGAGGACCTCCACGCAGTCGCCGCCCGCCCAGATGTCGGTGTGTCCGCGCACCCGCATCGCCAGGTCGGTGAGGAGACCGCCGTGCGCGCCCAGGGGCAGCCCGGCGGCCTCGGCCAGCGAGGTCTCCGGGCGGACCCCGATGCCGAGGACGACCACGTCCGCCGGGTACTCGGCGGCCTCGGTGACCACCGCCCGCACCCGGCCGTCGTCGCCGGTGCGCACGCCGGTGACCTCGGCGTCGTTCACCATGGTGATGCCGAGGCCCTCCATGGCCCGGTGCACCAGCCGGCCCATGTCCGGGTCGAGCGTCGACATCGGCTCGCTGCCCCGGTTGACGACCGTCACCTCGAAGCCGCGGTCGATGAGCGCCTCGGCCATCTCCACACCGATGTAGCCCGCGCCGACGACCACGGCCCGCCGCCCCCGCGCGCGGGCCAGCGTCTCGATCAGCTCCTGCCCGTCGCCGAGGGTCTGCACCCCGTGCACCCCCGCCGCGTCCGCCCCGGGCATCTCCGGCCGGACCGGCCGCGCCCCGGTCGCGATGACGAGCTTGTCGTACGACGTCCAGGATTCCGTCCCGGCATCGAGGTCACGCGCGCGTACGCGCCGCCCGGCCACGTCGATCCGGGTGACCTCGGTGCGCAGCCGCAGCCCGATCCCGCGGGCCCGGTGCTCCTCGGGCGTCCGGGCGATCAGCGCGTCCCGGTCCGGGACGGCCCCGCCGACCCAGTACGGGATGCCGCACGCCGAGTACGAGGTGAAGCCGCCGCGCTCGAACGCCACGATCTCCAGTTCCCCGGGCCCCTTGAGGCGGCGGGCCTGGGACGCCGCGGACATGCCCGCGGCGTCCCCGCCGATCACGACCAGTCGTTCCATGCTCATACGAACACGCTACGGGGGCCCGGTACTTCAGTCCTGCCCGGGCTCGCCCGCCGGGGACGTCCGGCGGCGCCCCCGGCGCAGCCGCAGCCACCCCGCCACGAGCAGCGCGGCCACCACGAGGAACGGCAGCACCGCGCCGAACGCGACGGCGATCCAGCGCAGCATCGTCACGAACGCGTCCCAGCCGCCCGCGAGCGCGTCCACGAACCCCGGGTCGTCGTCCCCGGCGGCCTCCTCGACCGGCTTCTCCCGCAGGTTGAGGGTGACGGTCGCCAGGCTGGTGCGGTCCTTCAGGGACGCCTGCTGGGCGAGCAGCGCCTCCAGATCGGACTCGCGGCGGCTCAACTCGCCCTCCAGGGTGACCACGTCGCTCAGCTTGGTGGCCTGGTCCATCAGCTCCCGGACCCGGGCGACGCTGGCCTGCTGCGTCTTGATCCGGCTCTCCACGTCGACGACCTGGTCGGTGACGTCCTGCGCCTTCGCCGTGCGCTCCAGCAGCTTGCCCGCGCCCTGGAGGTCGGCGAGGACGTCGTCGTACCGCGCCACCGGCACCCGCAGGACGAGCCGGGTGCGCTCGGTGCCGTCCCCGTCCCGGGTGGTGGACTCGTCGCCGACGTAACCGCCCGCGTTCTCGGTGGTCGTACGGGCCTCGTCGAGGGCGTCGGTCACATCCTTGACCTGCACCGTCAGCGAGGCGGTGCGGATGATGCGGTTCGGGGTGACCTTCGGCGCCGACGTGGCCTGCGAACCGCTGTCGCCCGCGCCCTGCTTGGCGTCCTCCTGGAAGCCGCCCGCCTGGGCCTCGGACCGGGCGTCGGGCACGGCCGCCTTGTCGGAGCTGGAGTCCCCCGAGCCGCCCGCGGCGCTGCACCCGGTGAGGGCGAGGCCCGCGGCCAGCAGGACACCGGCCAACGCCTGGGCCGGTCGTACGGAACGTCGTGTGCGCATGTCTGCGAACCCCCCGAGGGTCGTGTCGGCTGCTTTCTCGACACTTCGACGCCGTACCCGCCCCGGATGTTCGGCGGCGACGGTTCCGAACAGATCACGGTCGGGACGCGAAGGGGCCACAAGGCCCTGGCGGCGCTGTCGGTGGGGTCTGAGAGAGTGGGGACATGAGCGCAACGGGTACGGACACGCGGCGGCACGTGGTCGTCGTCGGAGCGGGGATCGCCGGGCTGGCCGCGGCCCACCGGCTGCTGGAGCGCGGCGCGCGGGTGACGGTCCTGGAGGCGTCCGACCGGGTCGGCGGCAAGCTGCTGCCCGGCGAGATCGCCGGTGTCCGGGTCGACCTGGGCGCCGAGTCGATGCTGGCCCGCCGCCCCGAGGCGGTCGGCCTCGCGCGCGAGGTGGGCCTCGGCGACCGGCTGACCCCGCCCGCCACCGCGACGGCCTCGATCTGGACCCGCGGCGCCCTGCGCCCCATGCCCAAGGGCCATGTCATGGGCGTCCCCGGCACGGCCGCCGCGCTGAGCGGCGTGCTCTCCGACGAGGGACTCGCCCGCATCGAACGCGACGCCGGCCTGCCCCGCACCGAGACCGGCGAGGACGTCGCGGTCGGCGAGTACGTGGCGGCGCGGCTGGGCCGCGAGGTCGTCGACCGCCTGGTCGAACCGCTCCTCGGCGGCGTCTACGCGGGCGACGCCTACCGCATCTCGATGCGCTCGGCCGTCCCGCAGCTCTTCGAGGCCGCACGCGGCCACACCTCGCTCACCGAGGCGGTCCGCTCCCTCCAGGCGAAGGCCGCCGAGAGCGGGCAGTCCGGCCCGGTGTTCATGGGCGTCGAGGGCGGCGTGGGCTCCCTGCCGCTCGCCGTCGCCGACTCCGTCCGCGCGCGCGGCGGGGAGATCCACACGCGGGTGCCCGTCGACGAGCTGCGCCGCGAGGCCGCGGGCGGCTGGCGGGTGCGGGCCGGGGAGCGCCTGCTGCACGCGGACGCCGTGGTCGTCGCCGCCCCCGCCCCCGTGGCCGCCCGACTGCTCGCCCCCGAGTCCCCGGCCGCCGCCGCGGACCTGGCCGCCGTCGAGTACGCCTCCATGGCCCTGATCACCCTCGCCTACCGCCGCGCCGACACCGCGCTGCCGGCCGGCAGCGGCTTCCTCGTCCCGCCCGTCGACGGCCGCACCGTCAAGGCGTCCACCTTCGCCTCCCAGAAGTGGGGCTGGATCGCCGACGAGGACCCCGACGTCGTCGTCCTGCGCACCTCCGTGGGCCGGTACGGCGAGACGGAGATCCTCGGGCGCACCGACGCCGAACTGGCCGACGTCTCCCGGCACGACCTGCGCGCCGCCACCGGCCTGGACGCCACCCCGCTGGAGACCCGCGTCACCCGCTGGACCGACGGCCTGCCCCAGTACCCGGTCGGCCACCACGCGCGCGTGGCACGCATCCGCGAGCACATCGCCAAGCTCCCCGGCCTCGCCGTCTGCGGAGCGCCCTACGACGGCGTCGGCATCCCGGCCTGCATCGCGAGCGCGTACGCGGCCGTCGACCAGCTCGACGGCGACCCGGACGCCGCCCGCGAGCTGACGGCCCACCCGGTGCAGAGCCTGCACGGCGGAGCGGGAGAATAGGGCCATGAGTGACGACGCCCCCACCACCGAGCCCGCCCGGATCCCGAACAAGGGCAAGCTGGCCAAGGACCTCAACGAGGTCATCCGCTACACGCTGTGGTCCGTCTTCAAGCTGAAGGACGCCCTCCCCGAGGACCGCGCGGGCTACGCCGACGAGGTCCAGGAGCTGTTCGACCAGCTCGCCGCCAAGGACGTGACGATCCGCGGCACCTACGACGTGTCCGGACTGCGCGCCGACGCCGACGTCATGATCTGGTGGCACGCGGAGACCAGCGACCAGCTCCAGGAGGCGTACAACCTCTTCCGCCGCACCAAGCTGGGCCGCGCCCTCGTACCGGTCTGGTCGAACATGGCGCTGCACCGCCCCGCCGAGTTCAACCGCTCGCACATCCCGGCGTTCCTCGCCGACGAGACGCCCCGCGACTACGTGAGCGTGTACCCGTTCGTGCGCTCCTACGACTGGTACCTGCTGCCCGACGAGGACCGCCGCCGGATGCTCGCCGACCACGGCAAGATGGCCCGCGGCTACCCCGACGTCCGCGCCAACACGGTCGCGTCGTTCTCGCTGGGCGACTACGAGTGGATCCTGGCGTTCGAGGCCGACGAGCTGTACCGCATCGTCGACCTCATGCGCCACCTCCGGGCCTCCGAGGCCCGGCTGCACGTCCGCGAGGAGGTCCCGTTCTACACGGGCCGCCGCAAGGACGTCGCCGAGCTGGTCGCGGGCCTCGCCTGATCAGACCGCCGGACGCAGGACCCTGGTCCGGGGCTCCACCGCCTCGTCGCCCAGGTCCGTCGGCCGCGGCTCCTGGTGCGGTGCGCAGGCCGCGCGCCGCACCGGCAGCCGTCCCTCCAGCAGATACGCGTCGAGGTGGGCGTTGACGCAGGCGTTCGGCCCGCCCGCGATGCCGTGCGTGCCGGAGTCCCGCTCGGTCACCAGCACCGAGCCGGTCAGCCGCCGGTGCATCTCCAGCGCCCCGTCGTAGGGGGCGGCCGCGTCCCGCTCGGCGGCCAGGATCAGCGTCGGCGGCAGCTCGCCGGGGCCGGTCCGCACGTCCAGCGGCCGCTGCCGGGCGGCCGGCCAGTACGCGCACGGCAGGTTCGCCCACACGTTGTCCCAGGTCTCGAACGGCGCCACCCGGGCGAGCCGCGTGTTGTCGCGGTCCCAGGTCCTGAAGTCGGTCGGCCAGGACGCGTCGTTGCACTCCACCGCCGTGTACACCGCCGAGGCGTTCTCCGCCTCCGCCGCGGCCTCGGTGATCGGACCGGCCTGCGCGATCAGCTCCTCGGGGTCGCCCTTCAGATACTCCGAGAGCGCCCGCGCGCGGTGCGGCCAGAAGTCGTCGTAGTACCCGGCCTGGAGGAACGCGCTCTGGAGCTGGCCGGGACCGACCGTCCCGCCGGCCGGCTCCGCGGCCAGCCTGGCTCGCGCCCGCTCGTAGCTGCGCAGCACCGCCTGTTCCGTCCGCCCGAGCCCGTACACCTTGTCGTGCCGGGCGATCCACTCGCGGAAGTCGGTCCAGCGGCTCTCGAACGCCATCGACTGGTCGAGGTTGTTGCGGTACCAGATCTTCTCCGGCGCCGGGTTCACCGCCGCGTCGAACACCATCCGCCGCACGTGCGAGGGGAACAGCGTCGCGTACACGGCCCCGAAGTAGGTGCCGTACGAGGAGCCCATGAACGTCAGCTTCTCCTCGCCCAGCGCGGCCCGCAGCACGTCCAGGTCGCGGGCGTTGTTCAGCGAGTTGTAGTGCGGCAGGGCGCTGCCCGCGCGCTTGGCGCAGCCGCGCGCGTACGCCTTCGCCCGCGCGACGCGTTCCCGCTTGTACGACTCCGAGGGGTGGACCGGCGCGGGCGAGGGCCCCTTGAAGAAGCCCTTGGGGTCCTGGCAGGACAGGGGCGCCGAGCGTCCGACGCCGCGCGGGTCGTAGCCGACGAGGTCGTAGGCGGCGCCGATCCGCTTCCACTCCGGCAGCAGGCCGATCAGGGGGAAGTACAGTCCGGAGCCGCCCGGGCCGCCGGGGTTGAAGACCAGCGCGCCCTGCCGGGGCACCCGGCGCTTGCTGTTGCCCGGGTCGGTGTGGGTGGCCCGCACCCGGCTGACCGTCAGCTTGATCTGCCGGCCCTCGGGCTCGGCGTAGTCGAGCGGGACGGTGACGGTGCCGCACTGCATCGAGCCCGGCAGGTCCTGCGCCTCCGGGCAGGCGCCGAAGGTCACGCCCTCCTCGGCGGCCCGCGCGGCGGCGAGGGCGACACCGGCGAAGGCGACACCGGCGGGGGCGCCGGCGGCCGTACCGGTGCTGTCAGGGACTCCGCCCGCCGGGGCGGCGGAGAGGGCGGTCAGGAGCAGGGCTCCGGTGGCCGAACAGAGGGCGGCGGCTCTCATGCGAGTCCCTTCGATGCGCGGTGCCACACGGCGGTGCGACAAAAGGGATGTTTGGTTCGGGCCAGGGGGAAGGCAAGCACCGCCCCCGGGTGTCGGCGCCAATGCCCCCTGCGAGGGACAGGAGAGTCTCAGTCGCGGGGGAACGGCTCGCGGTGTCCGAAGGCGGCCCTCAGATGCGGCTCGGCCGCCCGTATCCCCAGCACGGCGACCGATGTCAGATACGCCCGCTCGTCCGCCGCGCTCCCGTCGGCGCGGGTGCCGGTGCCGGTGCCGGTGTCGTCCGCCCGCCCGGCCAGCGTGCCCAGCAGTCGCTGACCGGCCGGGGAGGCCCAGCGGGCGCCCGGCGGCACCTCGACCCGGGCGATCGCCAGACAGCCCAGGGTCAGCGCCAGCGGCAGCGCGAACCACAGGGCGACGTGCCAGCGCGGTATGCCCGTCTCGCCCGGCATCGACAGCGCCACCGTGCCCAGCGCCAGGACCAGCAGGGCGGCGCCGCGCACCTGCCGCACCCCGGTGGTCACCGTCGTACGGGGACCGTCCGGCACCGCGAGACCCGCGCGCACCAGTCGGTCGGCGAGGGAGCGCACCGCGTCCGCGGCCGCCGTCGCGGCCCGTACCGGCGCTATCCGGGACTGGCCCTGCGGGCCGATGGCCCCGATGACGGACCGTTCCATCTCGTCCTGCCCGTGCGGGTCCACCACGGTCGCCCAGCCGGTGTGGGCGAGCAGCAGCCGACGCTGACGGGCCATCGAGACCAGGGTCAGCTCGGCGACCCTGCCGGGTCCGCCGGACAGGAACGCCGCCTCGTAGAGCGTCAGGTCGTGTGCGCTGCCGTGGCGGCGGTCCGGGTCCGTGTCCCGGCCGACGGCCGCCGCGCGGACGGCGGCCAGACACAGCCGGGCGCACGCCGCACCGGCGGCGCCCCATGCCAACACCAGGAGAAGGACCCAGAACATGTCGTTTTTCTATGCCGTCACCCGGGCCCGCCGCCACACCGTTTTCACCATCCGGACACGGCGTCGCGGATATGTGACGTTCCGGTGGATTCAGGAGGGCGGCGGACTCGTCGCGGCGGGCGGCAGCGCATAGCTCGGGGCCGGGTTCGGGTCCGGGTTCGGGTCCGGCGGCGGGGACAGCGGGACGACCGTGCCGGGATCGCCGGTGAGGCCGGGCGGGGCGCTGGAGCGGGTGGACGACGGTGTGCCGCTCGCCGCCAACTCCCGGGCCAGGGCGTCGTAGTCGACGAGCCCGGTGGCCTCCAGGACCCGGATGTGGTCCAGCACGGTCGAGTTGGCGTCGTCGGCGAGGGCGCGGACCAGCGAGTTGCGGGTGCCCGCCCGCACCTGCGCCACCAGGGAGAACACCCGCCCGTGGGCGACCCGCAGGGTGTTGGCGAACGTCCAGTCGAATGCCCGGCCGCGCGCCGCGTCCAGCTCCGCCAGCCAGGTCCGCTGCTGTTCGTCGGGCTCGTTCGGCAGCGGGAGGCCCAGCTTCGCCGCCACGTCCCGTGCCCGCTCGTCCAGGAAGGCGTGCCCCTCCACCAGGTGCCGGCCCGCCGTCCGTACGGCGTCCGTGGTGCCCTTCTCCTCGGCCTGGACGCCGGCGGGCAGCTCCCACAGCCCGGCCAGCCGCACCTTGGTGACGAACTCCCGGTCCAGGGCGGACAACGGCCCGTAGGGGGTCACCACGCTCTGCGCGTTCAGCACGTCCACGCCGCCGCCGGACCCGCCCTCGTCGGACCGGCCCAGGTAGGACAGGACCGGGAGGAGCAGCGCCACGAGGGTCGCGGCCAGGCACACCATGACGAGACCGGTACCGCTGATGATGCCTCGGCCCTGGACCGGGGGACGGGGTCGCATGGTGCCTCCTGTGCACGGCACCGCACGCTCGGCTCGATCGGGTGCGGGACGGCGTAGTTTACTGCGCCCTTTCCGGAAACCGCCGAACGGGTGAAAGTCGCCCCGATTCCACCCTCACGCCCTCACCACCCTCACGCCCTCACCGCCCGGTCAGCGAGCGTCCCACCCGGGCCAGCCGTGAACGGGACCGCGGGGCGGGGCCCGAGCGGTCCAGCCACCAGCGCCGCAGCTCCCGCCGGGACCGGCCCTCGGCCGGGTTCCCGCCGAGCAGGACGTGCTCGGCGAAGTCCAGGGCGTCCTGCCGGTATCCGCCGCGCATCGGGTGGCCCTGGGCGTAGGCCAGGAACGCCGGGCGGTAGCCGGTGCCCAGGATCTCGGGGAGTTCCGGAGCCACCTTGGCCACCACGTCCGCCCGCTTCGCCGCCAGGGACCGCGCCTGGACGCCCAGCCGGACCCGGTCGAAGCCCTCCGGCGCCGGGGTCCCCGCGACCAGCGCGGACAGCAGAGCGGCCTGGGCGAGCCCGAGGCGCTGCCGGGTCGCGTCACCGGCGGCGGACACGTCGGCGCGACCGCCCGGCTCCCGCGGGGAAGCCTCGCCCTCCACGCTGACCGCCTCTCCGACCGCCTCTCCGAGCGCTTCTCTGATCGCGTCCAACTCGCGCTCCAGCTCGCCCGGTTCGGGGAAGTTCTCGTCGCGCTCCAGGAGCACGCCCGGCGGGGACACCCGGGACGCGAGGTCGGCCAGGATGTCGAGCACCGGCGGGGGCACCGGGTGGGCGTGGCTGTCGTGCCAGACGCCGTCCCGTTCGAAGCCGCCCGCGACATGGACGTACGCGATGGCCTCCAGGGGCAGTTCGGCGAGCGCCTTGGCGGGGTCCTCGCCGCGGTTGACGTGATTGGTGTGCAGGTTGGCGACGTCGATCAGGAGCCGTACGCCGGTCCGGTCCGCCAGTTCGTAGAGGAACTGTCCCTCCGTCATCTCCTCGCCCGGCCAGGCGATGAGCGCGGCGATGTTCTCGACGGCGAGCGGCACGGGCAGCGCGTCCTGCGCGACGCGCACGTTCTCGCAGAGCACGTCGAGGGCGTCGCGGGTGCGCGGGACCGGCAGCAGATGCCCGGCCTCCAGACGGGCGGTGGTGGTCAGCGGGCCGCCCGCGCGGACGAACGCGATGTGCTCGGTGACCAGCGGCGAGCCCAGCGCCTCGGCCCGTTCGGCGAGCGCGGCCAGCCGTCCGGCGTCGGGCCGGTCGGCGCCGCCGACGCCCAGCGAGACGCCGTGCGGGACCACGGTGACCCCGCGGTCGAGCAGCCGTCGCAGGGAGTCGGGGAGGTGTCCGGGGCAGGTGTTCTCCGCCACGACCTCGACCCAGTCGATGCCCGGCATCCGCTCCACGGCGTCCGCGATCTCCGGCCGCCAGCCGATGCCCGTCCCCAGTCGTGCCATGGCCCCCGCCTCCTTCGTGCCGTGCCCCCTCGGTGGTGACGGGGGTATGACCCCGCGGAGTTCCCCTGAACCGTCCGGGCCCCGCCTTCAGAGGAACATTTGAGGTTGGCCGCTCTCAGCGCAGCGCCGGATGGTCGGCGACCACCGTGGCGCTGCCGGGCGCGATCTCGGTGAATCCGGCGTCCCTGACCACCGGCAGACCGCTCGTCGTCAGCTCACTCCACCGCCCGGCCGTCGCGGTCCGCACCGCCAGCGGGAAACCGGCCTCGCGCCAGGCGTTCCGCTCCCGCTCCGACAGCTCCCACCAGGCGAGCTGGGCGCCGTGTCCGGCCTGCGCCATCGCCTTGCCGGCGGACATGGCGAGGCCGGGGTTGAACCAGATCACCGGCGTCCCCGGAGCGGCGTCCCCCGGCGGCTCCGGGTCGTCCAGGTCGGTGCCGGAGACCTGGAGCCTGGCCAGATCCTTGGGCCAGCCGTCCAGCGGGACGGGCGGGAAGACCCGCACCTCCGCCGCCTTGCCGGTGAGCGTGATGCCGGGCAGCGCCTCGGCCCGCCGCCACTCCGCACCGCGCGCCCGCCGCACCACCTTGCGGATCCGGGCGTCCTGCCAGTCCCGCACCGCCCGCGCCCACTCGCCCTCGCCGCGCGCCCGCTCGTCGGCCAGCAGCGTCAGCACCGCCCGCGCGGCCGTCTCCAGCGCGTCCGTACGCCCCGGCGGCTCCGCCCGCTCGATCCGCACCACCAGAGGCAGCACGAACTGCGGAGCCTCGTCCCGCACGGACCGCTCGGAACGAAAAGGACTGTCGCCGGGAACGACCGCATCACTCGTCACGTCCTCCAGTCTGCCAGCCCCAAGATCCGCTCCCGGAGCGGCCGGGAAAGGACGGAAGGGCGGCGCCTCCCGTCGCTCACCCTGAGCACGACGTGCGTTCGGCCTCCCGCCACTCGCAGACCGGGCACAGGGTGATCCCCTTGTACGACTCCGGGTACTCCGTCGGTTCGCGGCACAGGACGCAGTCCGCGTAGGGCGGGCCTTCGGCCGTGGGGGGTTTGGTCGCGTCGATCAGACAGTAGGTGTCCTCACTCATGTGTCCAGCGTACGAGCCGTGGCCCCGGTGGTCAGCGGCCGCTGGCGGTGGCGATCAGTTCGGAGACCTTCACGAAGCGGTAGCCCTGGCGGCGCAGTTCGGGGACGATCGTGCGGACCGCGCGTTCGGTGGCGGGGGCGGCGCTGCGGGTGCAGTGCATGACGACCACGGATCCCGGGCGCACCCCGGCCAGGACGTCCTGGGCCACGGCGTCCGCGTCGGTGGCGAAGGCGTCCCCGCTCACCACGTCCCACTGCACGGCGGTGACCCCGGTGCCGCTCACCGCGCGCAGGGCCCGGCCGTCGTAGCAGCCGCCGGGGAAGCGGAAGTACGGCATCGGGTCGGGTACGCCGGCGCGGCGGAAGGCGGTGTACGCGCGCTCCACGTCGGCCCGCATGCGGTCCCCGGAGACGGTCGGCAGGCCGTAGCAGTCCGCGGTGAAGGCGTAGTGGCTGTAGGAGTGGTTGGCGATCTCGAAGAGGGGGTCGTGGCCGATGGCGCGGGCCTGGGCGGGGTACTCCTCGGCCCAGCGGCCGGTCATGAACACGGTGGCCGGCACCTTCAGTGTCCGCAGGGCGGCGATCAGCCCCGGGTTGTCGAAGTGCTCGCCCGCCGCCGCGCGCGGTCCCTGGTCGGCGGTCATGTCGGCGTCGAAGGTGAGGGCGACGGTCTTCCCGGCCGTGCGGGGGCCGTGCTCGAAGACGGGGGGCAGTCCGGCGGGGCCCGGGGCGAGCGTCGGCGGCCGGGTGGGGACGGCCCGGTGGGCGGTGGGCGCTGGGTGAGGCGGACGGGGCGCTGCCGGAGTCGTGCCGCAGGCGGTGAGTCCGGCCCCGAGCGCGCCCAGGGCGCAGAGCAGGGCGAGACGACGTACGGGAAGGATCATCGTACGAACGTATGACCCGGAAAGTGGCCTTCGTGGTGGGAGGGGAACCGGCTCTCCGGGGCGTCACCCGGCCGGGCGTGCCGCCACCCGGCCGGTGACGGGCGGCGGCACGGGCGGCTAGCGGCGCCAGGGGCCGGTCACCGCGAACGTCGTCCCGGGGGTGTAGCAGTTGACGTACATCGTGCGGCCGTCGGGCGAGAAGGTGACCCCGGCGAACTCGCCCCACTCCGGCGCCTCCGGAGTGCCGATGTTCTGGCGGCCGCGGGCCATCGGATAGACCTCGCCGTGCCGGGTGACGCCGAAGACGTGCTGGGCGCCCTCGCCGTCCTCGCACACCATCAGACCGCCGCCCGCGGCCAGACAGATGTTGTCCGGCGACTCGCCCGGCAGCCGGACATCGGTGTCCGGGCCGAAGACGACCACCAGGGTGAGTCGCCGCCGCGCCGGGTCGTAGCGCCAGACCTGGCCGTAGTGGTCGGCCGCCGAGCCCTCCGCGCTGCGCGCGAACGACGACACGAAGTACACGGACCGTCCGCCCCAGTAGCAGCCCTCCAGCTTCTGGGCGTGCGTGATGCCGCGCGGACCGTAGTCCTGGAGCCGGGTGGGGGTCCCGGTGGCCAGCGGGTCGGGCACGTCGACCCACTCGACGCCGTCGAAGACCGTGCCCGTGCGCTGGATCGAGGAGAGGTCGGGCACGCCGGGGACGCGCATCGCCTGGAGCCGGCCGCCCGCGCGCAGCGAACCGATCCCGCCCAGCGGCTTCCTCGGCAGGAACCGGTAGAACAGGCCGAACGGCTCCTGGAACGCGTCCTCCGTCTCGTAGACCACCCCGAGATGCGGGTCGACGGCCACCGCCTCGTGCTGGAAGCGGCCCATCGCGGTCAGCGGGACGGCACCGGTGCGGCGCGGGTCGGCGGGATCGACCTCGAAGACGAAGCCGTGGTCCTTGGTGTACCCGTTGGTGCCGGCCCTGTCCTCGGTCTCCTCGCAGGTCAGCCAGGTGTGCCAAGGGGTGGGCCCGCCCGCGCAGTTGACGGCCGTACCGGCGACGGCGACCCGCTCGGCGAGCACCCGGCCGCGGGAATCCAGCGTGAGGGCCGTACAGCCGCCGAGGCCGGCCGGGTCGTAGGTCAGGCCCTCGACCGCAGGGACCCGGTACCGGGCGGTGGGACGGTTCTCGTGGTTGCGGACCAGATGGACGACGTGCTCACGGCCCCGGCGGCCGGGCAGGGCCGTCATGCCGTCGTGGTTCGAGGGGACCGGGCCCTCGCCGGAGCGCAGCGGGTCGCCCTCGCGGGACAGGACCCGGTGGCGGAAGCCTTCGGGGAGGTCGAGCAGGCCCTCCGGGTCGGGGACGAGCGGGCCGTAGCCGCCGTGTCCCAGGTCCTGTGCGGCGGCCGTGCCGGCGAAGAGGTCGGAGAGCGCGCCGGAGAAGGCGATGCCCGCTCCCAAAGCGCCGGTACGGGCGAGGATCTGACGACGTGTCGCGGACATGCGGGAACCTTCCTGCTGGGGGACAGGAACTGTGATCCCGCTGTGTCTACCACCCCGCGCCCGCCCCCGGAACCACGCCCGGCGCCCGTGTCACCCTGTCACTAAGGCACAGGGTCACCTGTCGAGTTCCGTGGAGGCGGCGGGCGGCTCGTGCCGGGGCGCCGGCGGATGCGGCTGGGCGGCCGGGGGCTGCGGCTCGCCGTCGGGCAGGGTCCGCGGGGGAGCGGGTGGAGAAGCCCGCGGGGGAGCGGGGGGAGCGGGGGGAGCAGGGGGTGGAGAAGCGGGTGGAGCGGGTGGAGCGGCCGGGACCGTCACCTGCTGCTGGGCCTTCTCCAGGAAGCGCAGCAGTTCCACCGGGAAGGGGAGGACCAGGGTGGAGTTCTTCTCGGCGGCCACCGCGACGACCGTCTGGAGGAGCCGCAGTTGGAGCGCGGCGGGCTGGTCGGACATCTGCTCCGCCGCCTCGGCGAGCTTCTTCGACGCCTGGAGTTCGGCGTCCGCGTTGATGATCCGCGCCCGGCGCTCCCGGTCGGCCTCGGCCTGGCGGGCCATGGAGCGCTTCATCGACTCCGGCAGCGACACGTCCTTGATCTCCACCCGGTCGATCTGCACCCCCCAGCCCACCGCCGGGCTGTCGATCATCAGCTCCAGGCCCTCGTTGAGCTTCTCCCGGTTCGACAGCAGATCGTCCAGCTCGCTCTTGCCGATGATCGAGCGCAGGGACGTCTGGGCCATCTGGGAGACGGCGAACCGGTAGTCCTCGACGTTGATGACGGCGGCCGTCGCGTCCACCACCCGGAAGTACACGACGGCGTCGACCCGTACGGTGACGTTGTCGCGGGTGATGCCCTCCTGCGCGGGGACCGGCATCGTCACGATCTGCATGTTGACCTTGTGCATCCGGTCCACGGCCGGGACCACCAGGGTGAACCCCGGTTCCCGGGCGTCGCCGCGCAGCCGGCCGAGCCGCAGCACCACACCGCGTTCGTACTGTTTGACGACCCGGGCGGCCGCCCCGAGATACACGAGGCCCGCGGCACCCGCCGCCAGGGCCGCCCCCAGCACTTCCTGGAGCATGGCGACCTCCTCGACGTCCGGGCCGATCCGTCCGTATATACAACGATATGCCCGCAAGCGCCGCCGGGGCCAAGACCGGCCCCGGCGGCTCGGACGCGGACCGGTCTAGCCGGCCGTGACCCGCACCGGATCGGTGCCCGTCGTGCTGTGCCGCTCGGCCCAGGTCTCCAGCGCCGTGCGGCAGGCGTGGTCGAGGTGGTGCAGACCGGAGATGTCCAGCTCGACCGGGCGGTCCTGCGGAAGGGACTCCAGGCTGTCGAGTATCTTCGGCAGCCGCAGGAAGGTCGCGTTGCCCGACAGATACGCCTGCACGGGACCGGCGCCCTTGTCCACGACCTCCAGCCGGATGTGCGAGGAGTCCCAGGCCGTCTTGGCGACCGCCAGGCCGATCCCGATGAGCACGCCCTCGAACATGCCGGCCACGACGATCGACACCGCGGTGACGACCAGGACCAGCGCCTCGCCGCGATGGTCGCGCCACAGCGTCGCCAGCGCCCGCACCGGAACCAGCTTGGCGCCCGCGTGGACCAGGACCCCGGCCAGCGCCGGGAGCGGGATGTGCGCCAGCACGCCGGGCAGCAGCGCCGCGAACAGCAGCAGCCAGCCGCCGTGCAGCACCCGGGACGCCTTGGTGCGGGCGCCCGCCCGGACGTTGGCCGCGCTGCGCACGATGACCGCGGTCATCGGCAGCGCCCCGAGCAGCCCGCAGACCGTGTTGCCCGCGCCCTGCGCGACCAGCTCCCGGTCGTACTCGGTGCGCGGGCCGGTGTGCAGCCGGTCCACCGCGGCCGCGCTGAACAGCGACTCGGCGGACGCGATCAGCGTGAACGCGACGATCGTGCCGAGCAGCCCGAGGACCGCCACGTCACCGAGGGCGGACGGTGTCGGCGGCCGCACCGAGTCCAGCAGCCCCCGCACCTCCACCATCGCCACCGGCAGGTCCAGCGCGAATGCGACGAGCGCGGCGAGGCCGACCGCGGCCAGCGGGCCGGGCACGGTCCGCACCGCGGCCGGCAGCCGCGGCCAGAGCACCAGGACGGCGACGGTGCCCGCGCCGAGCGCCAGGGAGGCGGTCGCCGTGGTGGAGCCGGCCGCCTCCCGCAGCGCCCCGGGCAGCCCGGCGATCTTCGCCGTCCCCGAGCCCGGGGCCTCGGCGCCGATCAGCGAGTAGAACTGGCCCGCGATCAGCACCAGGCCGATCCCGGCGAGCATGCCCTCGACCACGGAGACCGAGATCGCCCGGAAGTACCGGCCGAGCCGCAGGGCCCCCATCGCGATCTGGAGGACACCCGTGGCCAGGACGATCACCCCGAGGACGGGCAGTCCGAACTCCCGCACCGCCTCCAGCACCAGCACGGTCAGCCCGGCGGCCGGCCCCGACACCTGGAGGCTGCTGCCGCGCATCAGCCCGGTGACGAGACCGCCGACGATGCCGGTGACGAGCCCCAGCTCGGCCGGCACCCCGGAGGCCACGGCCACGCCCAGACAGAGCGGCAGCGCCACCAGGAAGACGACGAGCGAGGCGGCGAAGTCCTGCCCGAGGTGCGGGAACCGGTCCCGCCCGGGGCGGGGGAATCGCGGTATGCGCCGGGAGTCCGCGGGGGCGGGCGTCGGGCCGCTCACAGGGCTTCGAAGCTGTCGGTGTCCACACGGTGCTCCAGCACCGCGCCGGTGTGGACCTCGTAGTACCAGCCGCGCACCCGCAGCCGGCCGTCCGCGAGCCGCTTCTCCACACAGGGGTAGGAGCGCAGCCTGAGCAACTGGGCGAGGACGTGGTGCTGGACGGCGAGGGCGACCGCCGGGTCCTTCGGGTCGGCGCCGCCGGGTTCGTCCGCGGCGTGCGCCAGCCAGTCGCGGACGGCGGGGACGGCGTCGAGGTCGTCGCCGCGCACCAGCGCGCCGACGGCACCGCAGTGCGAGTGACCGCAGACCACGACGTCCTGGACGCCGAGGACCTCCACGGCGTACTCGACGGTGGCCGCCTCGCCGGTGGGGCGGTCGGAGCCGTAGGGGGGAACGATGTTGCCCGCGGTGCGCAGCTCGAAGAGCTGGCCGGGGCGGGCGCCCGTGATCAGCGCGGGCACGACCCGCGAGTCGGAGCAGGTGATGAACAGGACCTGCGGAGACTGGCCCTCGGCCAGCTCGGCGAACTCCTCAGGGCGCTGTCCGAACGTACGGGCGTTGTCGATGAGGGGCTGCATGACGTGGTGACTCCTCCTGGCGCGCTGTGGGGGCGCGTCGGACGTGCAAAACACAGGACAGTGGGGGAACTGCGGTTCTGCGGGTGCCGCGCGGCCGTCAGCAGCGGAAGACCTGGAGTGCCGCCGGGGAACGGCCGGCCGAGGGTCTCGACGGGCGGTCGTAGGGTTCGGCCGGGCGGTCCCGGCCGTGGCGGGCCGTGGGCTCCGGCGCCAGCGGGGCGCGCTCGGGCTCCTGGGGGGCCGGGGCGGCGGTGAACGCGACGCGGTGGCGGTCGCGGGAGCGGAGGGGATCGGCGGCGCCGCCGAGGTGGCCGCAGTCACGGACCGTGACGTACGCCTCGCGCGGGGCCTGGGCGGAGGGGGCGGCCCCGGGCTGGGTCCTGGTCTCGGCCTTGTGTGCGGTGTACGCATGTGCGAACGAGGGGGCGGGTGCGAGGAACGGGAGGGCGAGCAGGACGGCGGCGACGAACGCCACGGCCGCCCGGGCGGCCGTACCTCGGAACATGCGCCTCCCTCCGGGCGGTTCACGCCATGCGGCAGCTCTAGTCCAGACCAATGGTTGGTCAACGACAGGTCAAGAAACACGTTAACCCTGCAAAGAACTTTGCAGGGTTAACTGGGCGTTTCCAGAAAAAGTGCGCCTCAAAAGCGAGGGTCGTGTGGCGCGAAGCTGGTGTTACCGAACGTTACCGGGGCTCGACGAGCCGCTGGGCGTCGCGGGCCAGCGCGGTGAGGCGGGAGATGGCCCGGAAGTACTTCTTGCGGTAGCCGCCGTTCAGCATCTCCTCGCTGAACAGCCGGTCGAAGGGGAGCCCGGAGGCCAGCACCGGGACCTCGCGGTCGTAGAGCCGGTCGGCCAGGACGACGAGCCGCAGGGCCGTCGACTGGTCGGGGACCGGCCGCACGTCCGTCAGGCACACGGCCTTCAGGCCGTCCGTCAGCGCGCCGTAGCGGCTGGGGTGGACCTTGGCGAGGTGGTCCAGCAGATGCGGGAAGTCGTCCAGCGAGGCGCCCGGCGTGGCGTACGCCGCCTTGGTCACCTGTTCGTCGGAGTACGGCGCCGGTGCCTCGGGCAGACCGCGGTGCCGGTAGTCCTCGCCGTCGATGCGCAGCGCGCGGAAGTGCGCCGACAGGCCCTGGATCTCGCGCAGGAAGTCGGCCGCCGCGAACCGGCCCTCGCCCAGCTTGCCGGGCAGGGTGTTGGAGGTGGCGGCGAGCGCGACACCGGCGTCCACCAGCTTGCCGAGCAGGGTGGAGACCAGGACCGTGTCGCCCGGGTCGTCCAGCTCGAACTCGTCGATGCAGAGCAGCCGGTGGCCCGAGAGCGTGCTCACCGTCTGCTGGAAGCCGAGGGCGCCGACCAGGTTGGTCAGCTCCACGAAGGTGCCGAACGCCTTCAGCGCGGGCTCGGCCGGGGTGGCGTGCCAGAGCGAGGCGAGCAGATGGGTCTTGCCGACGCCGTAGCCGCCGTCCAGATAGACGCCGCGCGGGCCGGCCGGGGCCTTGGGGGTCTTCGCCCGGCCGAAGCCGAGGAACCCCCGCTTGGCGGAGCCCACGGCGTGCGCTCCGCCGAGCCCGCCCGCGAAGCCCTCCAGGACACCGACCGCCTCGGTCTGGCTCGGCTGGTTCGGGTCCGGGATGTAGGTGCTGAAGCGGACCGAGTCGAAGCGCGGCGGCGGCACCATCTCGGCGACCAGCCGGTCCGCGGGGACGAACGGCTCACGGGCGCACAGGGACAGCGGGGCCGCGTCGGCTATCGCGTCGATGCCGGGAGCGGGGGTGGAAGACGACACGGTTCCCCATGCTAGTCGCCGTGCCAGACTGCCTCGCATGCGACGGCTGTTCCCTGTGACCGACCAGACAGCACCGACGACCTCCGGCCAGGAGCGGGAGTGGAGTCTCGACGAGCTGGCCGAGGCGTACGCCTACCCGCCGCCCGCTCCCGGGGAGCCGCGGCCCCGGCTGCGGGCCAACATGGTGTCCACGCTCGACGGCGCCGCCCAGCACGACGGGCGGTCCCAGCCCATCTCCACCGCCGCCGACATGCGGATCTTCGGCACCCTGCGGGGGCTCGCGGATGTCATCGTCGCGGGCGCGGAGACCGTACGGCAGGAGCAGTACCGGCCGGCCCGCGCGCGGGCCGAGTTCGCGGCGCGGCGGGAGGCGGCCGGGCAGGGGCCCGCCCCGGCGATCGCCGTGGTCACCGCGAGCCTGGACCTCGACTTCTCGCTCCCGCTGTTCACCTCCCCCCTGGTGCCCACCCTGCTGCTGACCGGCGCCGCGGCCGCCCCCGACCGGGTGGCCGCCGCCGAGAAGGCGGGCGCGCGGGTGGTGATCGCGGGCGACGGCATGGGCGTCGACCCCGCGCGCGCGGTCCGGGCGCTCGCCGAGCTGGGGCACACCCGGCTGCTCACCGAGGGCGGCCCCCGGCTGCTGGGGCAGTTCGTCGCCGCCGGGGTCCTCGACGAGCTGTGCCTGACCGTCTCGCCGATGCTCACGGCGGGGGACGCGCAGCGCATCGCGGGCGGCCCGTCGGTCCCGGTGCCGCAGCGGTTCGCACTGATGTCCCTGCTGGAGGAGGACGGGTTCCTCTTCGGCAGGTACGGGCGGGCCTGAAACGCCCGGACGGGGTTAGTCGTGCAGGTGTGCGACCCCGGATCCGACACCCCCAAGGTCCCGAAAACGGCGGAATCTGCCGTTCCGGTTAGCTTCGGGTGGGCAGACTAGGACTCGCAGTTCCCGTGCTGGCACGGGGAAGGATGGTTTCCGCAGGAGAATGGGGCGCTGGTGTTCACAAGTGTGTTGATGATCGAGAAGGCCCTGACGTCCGCCGACGTGGAGTTCGTCGCCACCTTGCACGGGGACGAGGAGGTCTCCTTCCATGTGCTGCTCCAGCCACGCGGCGACCAGGCCGACCGGTTGCTGCGGGCCATCGACGACGTGGCGCTCGGCGAACTGGACGAGGCCGCGCGCGAGCGGGAGACCCCCGAGGGGGAGGAGGCGAAGGGGTTCGGGGAACGAGCCCTGGAGGTCTCCCTCCAGGCACTGAACGCGGCCGGCCACGACGCGACCGGACGGCTGGTCGAGGACCATCCGCTGGACGCGCTGAAGACCCTGGTGGAGGAGGCCGGGGCGGACGAGGTGATCGTGCTCACCGACCCGCACTACGTGGAGGAGTTCTTCCACCGCGACTGGGCCTCGCGGGCCCGCCACAAGGTGGGCGTGCCCGTGCTCAAGCTGTTCTCCCACAGCAAGGCGTGAGGCGTTCCGTACGGCGACGGCCCGTGCCGCAGAGCCCGTGCCATAGGGTTCGGGATGACTGAACGTTCGCCGTACCACCAGGAGACACGCATGGCACCCGGCCTTCCTCCCGCCATGGACCGACCGCACTTCATCGGCATCGGCGGCGCCGGGATGTCGGGGATCGCCAAGATCCTCGCGCAGCGCGGCGCCCGGGTGGCCGGCAGCGACGCCAAGGAGTCGGAGACGGCCGCCGCGCTGCGGGCCCTGGGCGCCACCGTGCACATCGGGCACGCGGCGGAGCACCTGGCCGACGACGCGAGCTGTGTCGTCGTCTCCTCGGCGATCCGGCAGGACAACCCCGAGCTGGCCCGCGCGGCCGAGCTGGGCGTCCCGGTCGTGCACCGCTCCGACGCGCTCGCCGCGCTGATGGACGGGCTGCGGCCGATCGCGGTCGCGGGCACCCACGGCAAGACGACCACCACCTCCATGCTGGCCGTCTCGCTGTCGGCGCTGGGCCGCCGCCCCTCCTACGCCATCGGCGGCGACCTGGACGCGCCCGGCTCCAACGCGCTGCACGGCGACGGCGAGATCTTCGTCGCCGAGGCGGACGAATCGGACCGCAGCTTCCACAAGTACGCCCCCGAGGTCGCGATCGTCCTCAACGTGGAGCTGGACCACCACGCCAACTACGCCTCGATGGACGAGATCTACGAGTCCTTCGAGACCTTCGCCGGCCGGATCGTGCCCGGCGGCACCCTGGTGATCTCCGCCGACCACGAGGGCGCGCGGGAACTGACCCGGCGCGTCGACGGCGTGCGCGTGGTGACGTACGGCGAGGCCGAGGACGCCGACGTCCGGGTGCTGTCCGTCGTACCGCAGGGCCTGAAGAGCCTGGTCACCGTCCTGCTGGACGGGCAGGAGATCACCTTCACGGTGTCCGTGCCGGGACGCCACTACGCGCACAACGCCGTCGCCGCGCTGACCGCCGGTGTGGCCCTCGGCATCCCGGCCGGGGAACTCGCCCCCGCCCTCGCCGCCTACACCGGCGTCAAGCGCCGCCTCCAGCTCAAGGGCGAGGCCGCCGGCGTCCAGGTCATCGACTCCTACGCCCACCACCCCACCGAGATGACGGCCGACCTGGAGGCGATGCGCGCGGCGGCCGGTGACGCCCGCATCCTGGTCGTCTTCCAGCCGCACCTGTTCTCCCGTACCCAGGAGCTGGGCAAGGAGATGGGCGAGTCCCTCACCCTGGCCGACGCCTCCGTCGTCCTCGACATCTACCCGGCCCGCGAGGACCCGGTCCCCGGCGTCACCAGCGCCCTGATCATCGACGCCGCCCGGGCCGCGGGCGCGGACGTGACCCCGGTGCACGACAAGGGCGAGGTGCCGGACGTGGTCGCGGGAATGGCCAAGCCCGGTGATCTCGTTCTCACCATGGGCGCGGGCGACGTGACCGACCTGGGCCCGCGCATCCTGGACCGTCTCGCACGGTAGTCCGCAGCAGAAGGGTTGAGGCTCATGTCGTACGACGTCGAGAAGCCGGACGAGCAGTGGCGGGCGGAGCTGACGCCCGCCGAGTACGCCGTGCTCCGGCAGGCCGGCACGGAGCCCGCCTTCACCGGGGAGTACACCGACACCAAGACCAAGGGCGTGTACTCCTGCCGGGCGTGCGGCGCCGAACTGTTCACCTCCGACACCAAGTTCGCCTCGCACTGCGGCTGGCCGTCCTTCTACGACCCGAAGGACACCGACGCGGTGGAGCTGATCGAGGACCGCTCCCACGGAATGGTCCGCACCGAGGTGCGGTGCGCGCGCTGCGGCTCGCACCTCGGGCACGTCTTCGCCGGGGAGGGCTACCCGACCCCGACCGACCAGCGGTACTGCATCAACAGCGTCTCGCTGCGGCTCGCGCCGGACGAGGGCTGAGGCCCGCGCCCCGGGTGGCGTTGTCCAGAGGTGACGCTCACAGGTGCCGCCGCTGCACCAGCGCCGAGAGCACCAGCATCCCGGGCAGCAGCGGCACCCACACCGTCAGCGTGCGGTAGCCGATGACGGTGGCCGTGGCCAGGGCCAGCGGGGCGCCGTACCCGGCCAGCGCCAGCACCAGGGCCGCGTCCACCGGACCGATCCCGCCCGGCGCCGGGACGGCACCGGCCGCGGTGCTCGCCGCGAGGAACGCGAAGAGCAGCTCGGGCCAGCTCAGGGGCAGCCCGAGCGCCTTCCCCACCGACGCCACCACACACGCCTGGATCAGCGGCGCCGCCAGCGCCCCGCCCCACAGCGGCACGAACCTGGCCGGACGGGTGTGCAGCCGGCGGACGTCGGTGAGGGCCGTGCGCACGAACCCCAGCGCGGGGCCGCGCAGCGGCCGGACCACGCCGACCAGCAGCGCGCCCACCGCGGGCGCCAGCACGATCCCCACGGCGGCCAGCAGCAGGGCGCGGTCGTCGGGGATGAGCGCCGCCACCGGGGCCATGAAGAGGAAGGCGAGCACCAGAGGTGTCTTCGCCAATGCCCTGACCAGCGAGTACAGCCCGATCGACGCGGTCGCGCGGGCCAGCGGGACGCCCTGCCGCTGGAGGAAGCGGACGGTGACCGCGTGGGCGCCGAGGCTCGCGGGCAGGACGTGGTTCGCGGCGCCCGCGGCGATCTGGGAGGCGACCAGCAGACCCGGTGGCAGCCGGTCCTGGATCGCGCCCTGCCGGACACAGGCGGCGGCGACCGCGCCGAGGTAGGTGAAGAAGAGCCCGGCCAGCAGCCACCACGGGTCGGCGGTGGCCAGCCGCGTGGTGCCGTCGCGCACGGCGTGCCAGTCGACGGCCGCCCACACCCCGAGATACAGCAGCGGGAGCAGGCTGAGGGCGTACCGGGCGAGGGTGGCGCCGGGAAGCGCGGGGGAGGGGGCCGGGGGTTCCGACGGCGGGGGGACCGGCGGGGCCGCGGCGGTGCCGGTGGCGGTGTCGAGCGGGAGCGGGAGCGGGGTCACGGCGCACGTCGTCCTTCCACGTCACGTGTCCGCACGCGGCAGCGGTGACGGATCAGGCCCTGAGCGGGGAGGCGGGGCGACAGGCAGGGGGTGGAGGTGGCAGGCGGGGGGCAGCGGGCAGAGGCTGGCAGGCAGGGGGCGGCGGGCAGGGGCTGGCAGGCAGGGGGCGGTGGAGCGGCGGGGAACGCGGGAGAACATCCCCTCCGCGCGTGACGGCGCGGTGTCCGCAGTCCGACGGCACGCGGGCGGAGGGGCGAAGGGGTACGGCGACGCTGTGAGAGTTCTGCCCGTGCCCCCGCGCGCTACGCCCCCGGCCCGCCCAGCGGCAGCGTCACCGTGAACACCGTCGCCCCCGGCCCGCCGTCCAGGTCCAGGGTGCCGCCGTGGGCCTGGACCAGGGAGCGGGCCACGGACAGCCCGAGGCCGCTGCCCCCGCGGTCCCGGCTGCGGGCCTTGTCGACGCGGTAGAAGCGGTCGAAGACCTGGTCGCGGTCGCCCGGCGGGATCCCGGGACCCCGGTCGGCGACCCGCACCCGTGCCGTGCCGCCGGCGGCCAGCACGCCGACCGAGACCGGGGTGCCGGGCGGGGTGTGCACGGCCGCGTTGGTGAGCAGGTTGTCCAGCACCTGGCGGACCCGGTGCGGATCGAGCCGCAGCCGGACCGAGGCCGGGCCCGGCAGGACCGTCAGCGGGTGGCCGTGATGGCCGGCCCGGAACGCGTCGGCCGCCTGCCCGACCAGGTCCACCAGATCGGTGTCCGCCATCCGCAGCGGGGCGGCGTCCACCTCGGCCGCGTCCAGCCGCGCGAGCAGCAGCAGATCGTCGAGGAGGAACCCCATCCGGGCGGCCTCGGCGCGCAGCCGGGCCAGATGCCGCTCCCGCTCCTCGGGCGCGTTGGCGGCCGCGTACTGGAACAGGTCGGCGTAGCCGCGGACCGACATCAGGGGCGTGCGCAGTTCGTGCGAGGCGTCCGCGACGAACCGCCGCAGCCGCTGCCCCGCCTCCGCGCGCACGGCCAGGGAGGCGTCGATGTGCTCCAGCATCGTGTTGAACGCCGTCCGCAGCTCCTCCACCTCGGGCCCGCCGCCCGGCGCCTCCGCGCGCAGCGGCAGCCGGGACGCCGACTCGGACAGGTCGTGCGAGGCGATGCCGTGCGCGGTGCGCGCCATGTCGCTCAGCGGCTGGAGACCACGCCGCAGCATCGCCCGGCCGAACACCACCAGGGCCAGCAGCGCCAGACCGAAGATCACCACCTGGATCGTGACGAGCATCCGCACGGTGTCCTCGATGCCGTCCAGCGGCGCGCCGCTGACCAGGATCACCCCGGGCTCCACCTCACAGGCCCGCAGCCGGTACCCGCCCTCGCCGTCGAGGTGCGCGGTGCGCAGCACCTCGGTGCCGGTGGCGGTCCGCTCACGGGCCAGGGCGGTGAGCACACCGACGTCCTCGGGGACATCGGCCGGGTCCTCCGGCCCGCGCAGCACGGGGACGCCGCCCCGGACGTCGTACACCGCGTAGTACCACCTGTAGTACTTCTTGCCGGCGAGCGTGCCGGAGTCCGCGATGCTCTTGGACTGGGCGACCTGCGCGAGCTTGAGCTGGTCGTCGAGCTGCGCCGACAGATAGTCCCGCATGTACGTCGTCAGGGCGGTGCCCACCACGGCGAACACCACCAGCGCGAGCGCGCCGAGACCCAGCGCGAGCCGGGTGCCGAGCCGGAGCCGCCGGTACGACCGGCGCAGGCCCCTGAGGCCGCCGCTCATTCGGACGCCTGGCGTATCGCGTACCCGAAGCCGCGGACCGTCCGGATCAGCGGGTCCTCGCCGGTCGCGTCGAGCTTGCGGCGCAGCCGGCTGACGACCAGTTCCACCACGTTGGAGCGACCGCCGAAGCCGTACTCCCAGACATGGTCGAGGATCTGCGCCTTGGTGAGGACGGTCGGCGATCTGCGCATCAGATAGCGCAGCACCTCGTACTCGGTCGGGGTCAGGGTGAGGGGCCGTCCGGCGCGGCGCACCTCGCGGGTGTCCTCGTCCATGGTCAGGTCCGCCACCCGCAGGACCGAGCGCTGGAAGGCGGGCCCGGCGCTGCGCCGCAGCACCGTCCGCAGCCGCGCCATCAACTCCTCCACCGCGAACGGCTTCACCAGGTAGTCGTCACCGCCGCGGGTCAGTCCCGCCACCCGGTCGGCCACCCCGTCGCGGGCGGTGAGGAACACCACCGGCACCATCGTGCCGGAGCGCCGCAGCCGGTCCAGGACACCGAAGCCGTCGAGGTCGGGCAGCATCAGGTCGAGCACCACGATGTCCGGACGGAACTCCGCGGCGCGGCGCAGCGCCTCCTCGCCCGAGTTCGCGGTGACGGCGTCCCAGCCCTCGTAGCGGGCGACCGTCGCCACGAGGTCGGCGATCGGCGGGTCGTCGTCCACGACGAGGAGTCGTACTTTTTCCACCCGCCCATACTGCGCCACCGGCCCCGGACCGCAGCAGCCCCGTCCGCCGCCCGCCGAAGATCGATACGCCTTTGAAAGTCGTACGACAGGAAAACGACAGCGAAGCACGGCGAAGCTCGGGTTCCGAGGATCTGAACGAGGATCCGATCAAGGAGCTTCCTCCCGTGACGACCGTCCCCACCGCCCCGTCGCCGCCCGTGTCCCCCACCTCGGTACGGCCCGCAGCCGTGGCCCGCACCGGCCTGTACGCGCTGCTCGCGGCGAACGCCGCCGTCGTGACCCTCCTCGCCGTCCAGGCGGGCTTCGCCTCCAACGCACTCGTCGTCATCGGCCGGTTCGCCGGGCTGTACGGCGCCCTGCTCATGGCGTTCCAACTGCTGCTGGTCGCCCGGCTGCCCTGGCTCGACCGCCGCATCGGCATGGACCGGCTGACGAACTGGCACCGCTGGACCGGCTTCGGCCTGCTCTGGACGCTGGTCGCACACCTGGTGTTCATCACCTTCGGATACGCCCGGTCCTCGTCGCTGGACCCGGTGAGCGAGCTCGTCGACCTGGCCGAGACCGTCGAGGGCGTGCTGCGCGCCACCGTCGCGACGGCGCTGATCCTGGTCGTCGGCGCCGTCTCCGCCCGCCGGGCCCGCCGCCGACTGGCCTACGAGACCTGGCACTTCATCCATCTCTACACCTACGCCGCCGTGGTCCTGGCCTTCACCCACCAGGTCGCCGTCGGGACGACCTTCACCGCGTCGGCCGCCGCCACGGCGTACTGGTACACCCTGTGGATCACGGCCGGGGCGGCACTGGTGACCGGCCGGCTGCTGCTGCCGCTGCGCCGCAACCTCCGCCACCGGCTGCGCGTCGAGGCCGTCGTCCCCGAGAACGACCAGGTGGTGTCCGTGTACATCACCGGACGGCACCTGGACCGACTGCCCGCCCGGGCCGGCCAGTTCTTCCTGTGGCGGTTCCTGACCAGGGACCGCTGGTGGCAGGCGAATCCGTACTCCCTGTCGGCCGCGCCCGACGGCACCCGGCTGCGGCTCACCGTGAAGGCGGCCGGTGCCGGTTCCGCGTCCCTGCGCCATCTGCGGCCCGGCACCCGGGTGTTCGCCGAGGGACCCTACGGCGCGTTCACCGCGCTGCACCGCACCCGACCCGCCTCCCTGCTCATCGCCGGCGGGGTCGGCGTCACGCCGGTCCGGGCGCTCCTGGAGGAGATCGACGGGCATGCCGTGGTGGTCCACCGGGTGGCAGCGGAGCGGGACGCCGTGCTCCACGACGAACTGCGTCAACTGGCCCTCGCCAAGGGCGCCGACCTGCACCTGGTCACCGGGCCGCCGGTGCCGGACCGGCTGGGTCCGCGCGAACTGGCCGCGCTGGTACCGGACATCGCCGAACGGGACGTCTTCCTGTGCGGGCCGCCGCCGATGATGACCGCGGTCCTCGGCACCCTGCGCGAACTGGGCGTGCCCGCGCGGCAGATCCACTTCGAACGCTTCAGCCTGGCCGGATGAAACAGGGAGAAACAGCACCGTGAAGCGAGCTTTGCCCGTCCTGGTCCTGTCCGTGGCGGGACTGATCCCCGTCTGGCGCTACGAGCCGTCGGCCCCTGCCGCGTCGTCCGTCTCCGTGGACCCTGCGGAGGGAAGCGCCACCGCCGGGGACACCGTCACCGGGACGACCGTCCGCACCGAAAAGGGCGACGTCCAGGTCCAGTTGACCTACGACGGGGACACGATCACGGCCGTGAGGCTGCTCAAGCAGCCGGACCATCCGCAGACCGCGGCCGCCGTGCCCCGGCTGATCGCGGCGACCCTGGAGGCGCAGAGCGCGGACATCGACACGGTGTCCGGCGCGACGGTCACCAGCGACGGCTACCGGGAGTCCCTCCAGGCCGCGATCGACGCGCGGGGCGCCTGACCCGTCTCCCGTCAAAACCCCCGCAACACAAGCGGTCTAGACTCTCCCCGCAACGGCTCGAACTCAGATGGCCGAGAACGGGCGGATCGTGGCAGACCCGAAGGGCGTTCGGCGTTTTGATACGGATAGATTCAGTCACCAAGCGGTACCCGGACGGCACGGTGGCGGTGGACCGGCTCTCCCTGGAGATACCGGACCGCGCGATCACCGTCCTCGTCGGCCCCTCGGGATGCGGCAAGACCACGACACTGCGGATGATCAACCGGATGGTGGAACCCAGCGAGGGCACCATCTCCATCGACGGCCAGGACACCCGGCAGCAGCCGGTCAACAACCTGCGCCGGTCGATGGGTTACGTCATCCAGAACGCCGGGCTCTTCCAGCACCGCACGATCGTCGACAACATCGCCACCGTGCCCCGGCTGCTGGGCTGGAGCAAGGACAAGTCCCGTGCCAGGGCACGGGAGTTGATGGAGCGCGTCGGCCTCGACGCCTCGTTGGCCAAGCGCTACCCCTACCAGCTCTCCGGGGGCCAGCAGCAGCGCGTCGGCGTGGCGCGGGCGCTCGCCGCGGATCCGCCGGTGCTGCTGATGGACGAGCCGTTCTCCGCCGTCGACCCCATCGTCCGCAAGGGTCTCCAGGACGAACTTCTGCGCATTCAGGCAGAGTTGGGCAAGACGATCGTCTTCGTCACGCATGACATCGACGAGGCGGTCAAGCTCGGCACCATGGTCGCCGTACTGCGCACCGGCGGCCGGCTCGCGCAGTTCGCGCCGCCCGCCGAGCTGCTCTCCCAGCCGGCCGACGCGTTCGTCGAGGACTTCCTCGGCGCCGACCGCGGCATCCGGCGCCTGTCGTTCTTCTCCTCCGCCGGACTCGACCTGCTGACCACGCCGATCGTCGCCGTCGACGCGAGCGCCGCGCAGATCGCCGCCCGCACCTCCGACGACGTCCCCTACCTCCTCGTCACCGACCTGGACGGCAGGCCGCTCGGCTGGAGCGAGCCGCGGGAGCTGACCGCCGGGGACGTCGACACCGGCCGACTGCTGCCCTACGGGCGGCCGTTCGTCGCCGGGCGGGACTCGCTGCGGGCCGCGCTGGACTGCGCGGTGCTCTCCCCGACCGGCTGGGCGGTCGCCGTCGACGGCGAGGGACGGGCCGCCGGTGTCGTCTCCCAGACGGCCATCGGCGAGGCGATCCGCGGCGCCCACGCCACCGAGACGGATGCCGCCGACGCCCTCGCGGAGCGGCCCGCCGCCGTGCAGAAGGCCGCCTGGTGAACCGCTTCTTCGACATTCCCAGCGACCTCCAGCACAGTTGGGCCGGTCTGATCGGGCTCCATCTGCGCGAGGCGCTGCTGCCGGTCCTGGGCGGACTGCTGCTCGCGCTGCCGCTCGCCCAGCTCTGCGTCCGGCTGCGCTGGCTGTACCCGCCCGTCCTGTGGGTGACGACGGTCCTCTACGCGATCCCGTCGCTGGCGTTCTTCGTCGTCCTCATCGACTACACCGGCCAGACCGAGACCACGGTGATGATCCCGCTCACCGTCTACACGCTCGTCGTCCTGGTCCCGGCGATCGTCGACGGCGTCCGCTCGGTCCCGCAGGAGACCCTCGCCGCCGCCACCGCCATGGGCTTCGGACCCGTACGCCGGTACGTCCAGGTCCAGTTGCCGATCGCCGTGCCCGCCATCATCGCGGGCCTGCGGGTGGCGACCGTGTCCAGCATCAGCCTGGTCAGCGTCGGCACCCTGATCGGCAACCAGGGCGCCCTCGGCAATCTGCTGCACGACGCGACCATCTACAACCGGCCCGAACTCGCCTGGAACGCCGTGCTCACCATGGCCGTCCTCGCGATCCTCGCCGACGCCCTGCTGGTCGGCCTGCGGGTCCTGCTGACGCCCTGGATGCCGAGCGGCACGGCAGGACGCGCCGACCTCCGCGTCCGTAAGGAGGCCGTGGCCCCGTGAACGTACTCCACTACGTCCAGGCGTTCTTCAGCGACCATGCGCACTGGCAGGGCTACGACGGCATCCCCACCCGGGTGGGCGAGCACATCGGATACACCCTGGAGGCGCTCGCCCTGGCCGCCCTGATCGGACTGCCGGTCGGTCTGCTCACCGGGCACTTCGGACGCGGCGGGAACACCCTGTCGCTGATCGCCACCGCCGCGCGGGCGCTGCCGACCTTCGGTCTGCTGGTGCTGATGACCATGCTGATCGGCTTCGGCATGCTGCCGGTGATGATCCCGCTGGTGGTGCTCGCCGTCCCGCCGATCCTGGTCACCACCTACGAGGCGGTGCGCTCCGTCGACCGGTCCCCGGTGGACGCCGCGCGGGGCATGGGCATGAGGGAGGCCGGGGTCCTGCTGCGCGTCGAACTCCCCGTCGCTCTCCCGCTGATCCTGGGCGGGCTGCGCTCGGCGGCCATCCAGATCGTCTCCACGGCCACCATCGCCGCGTACGTCAGCCTCGGCGGCCTCGGCCGGTACATCGTCGACGGCCTCTACCAGCGCGACTACGAGAAGGTCGTCGGCGGCGCCACCCTGGTCGCCGGCCTCGCCCTCGTCACGCTCGGGCTGTTCTGGGCGGTGGGCCGGGTGGCGGTGTCGGCGGGGGTGCGGCGCAGCAACTGAGACGGGTGCGACGTACGAGGGCGGCCCGCCGACGGATCTCCGTCCGGCGAGCCGCCCTTGTCCTTGCCCTTGTGGTCCTTGTGTGCGGCGCCTGCGCTCAGCCCTCCGAGCGGGCCAGAGCCTGTTCCAGGACGACCAGCAGCGCGTCCCGCACCGAGCCCCGTTCGCGGGCGTCGAAGACCAGGATCGGGACACCGTCGGACACGTCGAGGGCCCAGCGGACCTCGTCCAGCGTGTGCGCCACCCGGCCGTCGAAGGCGTTGACGGCCACCGCGAACGGGATCTGCTTGTGCTCGAAGTAGTCCACGGCCGCGTAGCAGTCGTCGAGCCGGCGGGTGTCGACGATGACGAGGCCGCCGACCGCGCCCTCCACGAGGTCGTCCCACATGAAGCCGAACCGTTCCTGCCCGGGGGTGCCGAACAGGTAGAGCTTCAGGGTCGGGTCGATGGTGATGCAGCCGAAGTCCATCGCGACCGTCGTCGTGGTCTTGGTGGGGGTGTGGCTGAGGTCGTCCACACCCGCGGCGACCTCGGTGATGGCGGCCTCGGTGGTGAGCGGCTCGATCTCGGAGATCGAGCCGACGGCGGTGGTCTTGCCGACGCCGAAGCCGCCCGCGATCACCAGTTTCACCGGCAGCGGCGGCCGCACGGCGGCCTGGCCGGTCCGGGTTCGGACCAGCGGTTCAGTCGGAGTCACGGAGTACCCCCCGGGAGTCGGGGATGGCCCGCAGGCCATCGATAACCCTGCGCAGTACGGACGCGTCATGGGTGACGCCGGAGTCGGGCACGTGCACGGAGAGCTGCCCCGCCGTCCGCAGGTCCTCGGCGAGGACCCGCACCACGTTCAGGTGCAGCTTCAGTCTGGCGGCGATCTCCGCGATCGACTGCGGTTGCCTGCAAGCGGCGACGATGTCGTGCTGTTCGAACGAGAGCCGGTCGAGCACGGCGAGTCCCTCACTGGTCGCGACCAGTTGGGTCTCGACGGGCATCGTCCGGCCGGACGACGCCTCGCCCGCGCCCGCCACCCGGCCCGCGGTGACCAGGAAGGGCCGTACGGCGGACGCGGGGCGGACCGGTGCGAGTCCGTCGTCGTCCACGTCGTCCGGAGTCCGGCCGTCCGCCATCGGTGTCGTTCGCTTCCTCTGCGGTTCCTGCGGTGCCGGACGCTCAGCGCGTCCGCGTGGCGCCGACGCTGTTCTTCAGCTCCAGCACGAGCTGCGGACTGAGCGCGGTGCCCGCGCGGTTGGCGAACACCGTCATCTCGTAGGCGATGTTGCCCAGCTTGGCCTCCTTGTCGGTGACCACGCCGAGCACGGCGCCGCTGCCGATCGCGGAGACCAGGACGTGACCGCCCTCCAGATCGATGATGACCTTGTTCAGACCGCCCAGGCCGTAGTTGCCGGAGGCGCCCGCGGCGAGGCTGGTGATGCCGGAGACGATCGCGGCCAGCCGCTCGGAGTCGGCGTGCTCGCGTAGTTCCGACACGGCGATCAGCAGGCCGTCGGAGGACACCGCGATCGCGTCCACGACGCCGGCCGTCTCGGTGGCGAAACGGTTGAGCAGCCAGGTGAAGTCGGCTGCGGCGGCGCGCAGATCGGTCGGCGTGGCGTCTCCCGAGGGAGTCTCACCTGTCGACGTGCTCACTGCTCGGCTCCTTCCGGAAGGTGGTTCTGGTGGTTCTGGTGGTGCTCGGTGGGGGTGGGCTCGGGGGTCGGCTGCGGGTGCGGCCGTGCGTGTTCGCCGGTGTCGCCGACGGAGTCGCGGTGGGCGCGTTCGACGGCCGCCTCGAACTCCTCCAGCGCGCTGCGGACGGCGTCCGCGTCGGCGGGGCGGGCGGCCTGGCGGGCCGCCTGCTGAGCGGCGTCCGCGGTGGTCCGCAGGGTCGCTCCGCGCACCCGGCGGCGCAGGGGGCGGGGGCCGTCGTCGCCGGTGGCTGTGGCAGCGCCGGGTGAGGCGTGGCCGTTGGCGGGTGTGCGGTCGGGTGCGGGTGCGGGTGCGGGTGCGGGTGCCGGTGCGGGCGCCCGTGCGGGCGCCGGTTCTTGCTTCGGCTCCGGGGCGGTGGCCAGGGGCGAGGTGCCCTCGGAGCTGGTGCGGGGGGTCGGGACGGCCGGGACGCCGGAGCGCACGGGGGCCGCCGGCGGGACGGAGGTCACCGGGTCGGGTGCGTCGGCGGTCCCCTGCGGGGCGGTCGCCTCGGAGGACGCCTCCCCGACGGACTCGTGCTCCGCGGCCGTCTCCTGTTCCTGTTCCTGCTCCTGCTCCTGCTCGCGGCGTGGCACGCGGCGGGGGAGCGGGCCGGCCTCCTCGGTGTCCTCGGTGACGGCCCAGGACGGTACGGAGGACGCGCGGGACGGGCCCGACGACGGCGCCGACGGGGCGGGCAGCTCGGCCGGAGCCGAGGCGTCCGCCGGTCCGTCCACACCGCTCAGCGTCAGCAGCAGGGACGACGGGATGGTCACCTCGGCCGTCACACCGCCGCCCGGGGTGCGGGAGAGGGCGACGTCGATGTCCCAGCGGCGGGCCAGGGCGCCGACCACGAACAGGCCGAGCACCTTCGTCGGCACCAGGTCGAGACGCTCACGGCGCACCAGACGGGCGTTCTCCTCGGCCAGCCGCTCGGCGCTCATGCCGAGGCCGTGGTCGGCCACGGTGATCGTCGCGCCGCCCTCCGCGGAGTCCACCGCCACCTCGACGGCGCTGCCCTCGGGCGAGAACGACACGGCGTTCTCCAGGAGTTCGGCGATCATCAGCGTGAGGTCGCCGATGATGTCGGGCTCCACGATCGTCTCGGAACCGGCGTACAGGCGTACCCGCTGGAAGCCCTCGATCTGGCCGAGCGCGGCGCGCACCACGTTGGTGAGCGCGGTCGGACCGGAGTCGAGGACGGTCTCGCGGATGCCGGCGAGCAGCATCAGGCTGTCGGCGTTGCGGCGCAGCCGGACGGCGATGTGGTCGATGGAGTAGAGGCGTTCGAGCAGCGCCGGGTCGGTCTCGCCGCGCTCCACCGCGTCGATCAGGGCGAGCTGACGGGTGGTCAGGTTGCTGACGCGGCGGCCGACGTTGCCGAACATCTCGGCGACGTTGCGCCGGCTGAGCACCTGGCGCTCCAGCAGGGCGGCCGCGGTGGTCTGCACGTTGTTGAACGCCTCGGCGAGTTCACCGATCTCGTCGTCGGCGGTGACCGGCAGTTCGCGCAGCTTCGGCGGGCCGGACTCCTCGGCGTCGTCGTCGGCCACCCGGGCCAGCTCGCGCCCGGCGATGTCGGCGACCTCCTGCGCGGCGCCGGTCAGCGCCAGCACCGGCCGGACCACGGAACGGCGGACCAGCACGGAGAAGGCGATCCACAGGACGAAGCTGAGCAGCGCCAGGTTCAGCAGCAGGCCCGCGCGCAACTCGGCGCTGGAGGCGGCCTCGTCGGCGCGGTCGGCGATGTCGTCGATCAGCGACGTGGTGATCTTCAGCCGTGTCTCGGACTGCGCGCTGTACTCGGGGTAGGAGGCGAGGGCCGCCCGGAACGCGGTCCGGATGTCGGCCTTGGACTCCGCCTGCAACGCCGAGGGATCCACGGCGAGTTCGGCGAAGTGCTGGCCGATCACCGCCTGCGAGGAGTTGTGCTCGATGCCGTGCAGCCGGTCGGTCTGCGCCTCGGTGGCGAACCGGGCGAACCGCTCGGCCTGGTACTGGTACACCTCGTAGGAGCCGACCGCGCCGGTGAACTCGATGAGCGCGTTGCTGTCACCGGTCCGGGCGGAGAACACACCGGTCTCGTAGGCGCCGTGCGCGGCGTCGGCGCGCAGCAGCGAGTCGAGCAGGTTGCCGGTGAAGGTGGTCGCCAGACCGGTGTTGCGGTCCAGACCGAGGCCGTCGATGAGGGCCTTGGCCGCGTTCGCGTACGCCGGGTCGATGTTGTCGGCGGGCAGATAGCCCTGCTCGATGGTGTCCCGCAGGCCGGCCAGGCCCTGGACCTCGCGCAGCGCCTGTGCCTCGGTGTCGGGCAGCCGGTCGCCGAAGGCGTCGACCACCTTGCGGACCTGCGCGTCGACGGCGAGCTGGGACTGCCGGTAGGCGTCGGTGGAGGGCGTGCCCCCGTCGAAGGACGCCTGGTAGCGCACGGAGAGCAGGACCGCCTGCTGGTGCTCGTCCTGGAGTTCGGCGACGAGCTGGGCCACCTGGGCGCTGTCCCGCACCAGTTGGGCCGCCGACTCGGCACGGTTGGACTCCTGCACCAGATCGACGATCAGGTACGTGAGGAGCAGGGCGATCACCGTCAGCGGGATACCGACGAGTACGTTCAGCTTGCGCTGGAAGGGCCATCGGTCGGCGAATCCCCGCAGTCCCCGTCGCGGGGACGACGGTGCCGAACGGGCCGACCGGGCGGGCGCGTCCACCTCTTTCGTGGACACCGGGCCTCCTTCAAGGGGGTGTTGCGAGCGTGATGACGGGCACGCGTGTGACCGGATGTACGGAACGGCACCCGAGCGGCCCCCGCACACCGCCGTGGTTGACGTCAACTCTGGGGACACTATCGCTTCTTTGTACGGCCCCGTGTGTTGCCCTACGTCAAGAATCCATTACGAAGCGCCCCCAGGTTCTGCACGATTGGCGGCCGAACAACACACAAGTCCCCATGAAACGAACCCAATCGACAGATGGACCGCACTTGACTGACCGAGAACGGGGTGGATTGGATCAGGCCAGAGCGTTCGCCCGTCCACCGGTCCGACCGTGCCGACGGCGCGCCTCGACAGCTCCACCGCGACACGTCCTCGCCCCCCAGAGCTCGGAACGGAACCGTGACTTCCAACGCCCACAGCAGCAGGTCCAGGTCCTTCAGGAACCACCCCGGCGCGGCGGCCGTCGCGCTCGCCGCGAGCGCGGCCCTGCTGGCGGGATGTTCCTCCTCGTCCGACGACACCGCCGACGACCCCCTGGCCGGTGACAAGGCGGCCGGCGGCACCGTCGTCGTCGGGTCCAACAACTTCGCCGAGAGCATCCTGCTCGCCGACATCTACGGCGAGGCCCTGAAGGCCAAGGGCATCAAGGTCTCCTACAAGCCCAACATCGGCAGCCGCGAGACGACGTACGGCCTGCTCAAGAACGGTTCCATCACCGTTCTGCCGGAGTACAACGGCTCGCTGCTCGCCTACCTCGACCCCAAGGCCGAGCAGAAGTCCCTCGCGACCGTGAACGCGGCCGCGTCGGCCAAGCTCGACTCCAAGCTGACGCTGCTGGAGTCCTCGCCGGCCGAGGACAAGGACTCCGTCACGATCAACGCGGAGACCGCCAAGAAGTACAACCTCACCGGTGAGTCGACGCTCGCCGACCTCAAGGACATCGCCCCCGAGCTGATCCTCGGCGGCTCGCCCGAGTTCCAGACCCGCCAGCAGGGCATGGTCGGCCTGGAGTCGGTGTACGGGCTGAAGTTCAAGTCCTTCAAGGCGCTCGACGCGGGCGGCCCGCTGACCCAGGCGGCGCTGAAGAAGAACACCGTGCAGGCGGCGGACATCTTCACCACGGACCCGACGATCACCAAGGAGAAGTTCGTCGTCCTCCAGGACCCGGAGAACCTCTTCGGCTTCGCCAACGTGACGCCCCTCGCCTACAAGAGCGGCCTCACCCAGGAGGCGATCGACGCGCTGAACGCCGTCTCCGCCAAGCTGGACACCAAGACCCTGCTCGACCTGGATTCCCAGGTGCAGTTGGAGAGCAAGGACCCGCTGGACGTCGCCAAGGAGTGGCTGAAGTCGGTGGGCCTGGACTGATCCCGGCCCGACCCCTGAACCACCCGTGGAGCGCACACCGGACGGCCCCGGCCGGGTCGTCCTGAACGGCACCACCCTCACCGTCGGCGAGCTGATCGCGCTCGCCGACGGTGCGGCCGTGCCCGCCGTCGCCCCCGAGGCACGGGACCGTGCCCTGCGCTCCTGGCGCGCCGCCGAACGCCTCGCCGCCACCGGGAGCCTCTACGGCCGCGGCACCGGCGTCGGCGCGCAGCGCTCCGTGCCGGTCGACCCGCACGACGAGCGCGCGCACGGGCTGCGGCTGCTGCGCAGCCACGCGGGCGGCGCCGGGGCGCTGCTTCCGGCCCGCCAGGTCCGCGCGATGCTCGCCGTCCGCGCCAACCAGCTCCTCGCCGGCGGCTCCGGCATCCAGCCCGCCTTCATCGACGCCCTCACCGAGGCCCTGCGCCTGGGCGTCCACCCGGAGGTCCACGAGTACGGCGCCGTGGGCACCGGCGACCTCACGGCCCTCGCCCAGACCGGCCTCACGCTCATCGGCGAACGCCCTTGGATGAAGGGGGAGTTGCCGTCGGCGGTGCAGCCCGCGGTGCTCCAGGGCGGACCCGCGCCGGAGGACGCCCCGCCCGTCGTCCCGGCGGGGCCCGCCGCGCTGCCCGCACCCGTCACCCTCCGCCCCGGTGACGCGCTCGCCCTGCTCAGCAGCAACGCGCTCGCGCTCGGACAGGCCGCCCTCGCGCAGTCCGGGCTGGACACCCTCCTGCGGGCCACCCATGTCGTCGCCGCGCTGTCGCTGGCCGCCGTGTCCGGCTCGGCGGAGGCGTACGCGGCGCCCGTGCACGCGCTGCGGCCCTACCCCGGCGCCGCCCGCGCCGCCGCCGAGGTACGGCGCCACCTCGGGCTCGACGAGCGGGCCTCGGGGCCGCCCGGCCGGCGGATCCAGGACCCGTTCGGCTTCCGGGCCTTCCCGCAGGCCCACGGCTGTGCCCTGGACGCCGCCGACCGGCTGCGCGAGACCGTCGAGGTGGAGGTCAACTGCCCCTCGGAGAACCCCGTCATCACCCTCGACGGCACCGCCGCCTACCACCACGGCGGCTTCTTCGCCGCGCCCCTGGGCCTGGCCCTGGACGCGGCGAACCTCGCCCTGCTCCAGACCGCCCAGCTCTCCGCCGCCCGGCTCACCGCGCTCGGCGACCCGGGGCTCACCGGACTGTCCGCCTTCCTCGCCGTCGGGCCCGCGAGCAGCTCGGGCACGATGATCCTGGAGTACACCGCCAACTCGGCGCTCGCGGAGCTGCGTTCGTGCGCCGCCCCGGCCTCGGTGGGACACGCCGTCCTCTCCCGGGGCCTGGAGGAGGCGGCCAGTTTCGCGGGCCAGGCCGCCCGCCAGACCCTGCGCGCCACGGACGCCTACGCCACCGTACTGGCCTGCGAACTCGTCTCCGCCGTACGGGCGTTGCGGCTGCTGCCCGCGCCGCCGCCGGTCGCCGCGTTCGCCGTGGCGTCGGCCGCCCTGCCGCTCGGCACGGACGACCGCCCGCTCACCGGCGATGTGACGGCGGCGACCGAACTCCTGCCGGTACTGGCCGCGTTGTGAGGCGTACGGCGGATCAGTGGCCGACCTGGAAGGTGGCGTCCTGCCGGTCCGTGTCCGTCGACACCGGGTCCACACGCAGGACGTAGTCGGCGTGCCGGAGATACCGGGTCGGGTTGTTGTGCGACCGGAAGGACGTCCAGCTCGCGTCCGCCAGACCCGCCGTACGGTGGAAGGTGGCGTCGGCCGCGAACACGGCCGTGCCGTCGTCGCCGTCCAGGCGCACCTGGTAGTCGTAGTGGCGCAGATAGCGGGTCGGGTGGCTGACCGAGCGGAAGGACACCCCGGAGCTGTCCGCGAGGCCCGGCACCAGCGTCCACAGCGAGTCCTTGTACGGCTCGACCGGGTAGACGTCGATCCGGCCGACGAAGCCGGAGTGGCGGACGTAACGGGCCGGATGGTTGTACGACTTGAGCCGGTTCCAGGCCGGGGCGCCCCAGTGGGCGAGCAGGGCGGTGTGCTGGGCCGCGGTGATCGTCGTGATGCCGCAGTGCTTGGAGTTGACCGGCTGGGTGTAGGTCCGCTGGTCGAGCGGCGTCCAGGTGCCCGACGCCAGATCGCCCGACTGCCAGGCGTAGAAGACGCCGTTGGGTGTGTACGTGTCCCCCCAGAGCCACCAGTCTCCGGTGGTGAGGGACTTGACCAGGGTCGGCGCCTCGGTGCCGCCGTGTGCCACGCCCGTGCTGAACTCCGTGAAGCTGCCCGGGTCGAGGGAGGCGGACCGGGCGCCCACCAGGGTCTGGTTCTTCTTGAAGTAGAGGTAGTTGACGCCGTTCACACCGACGGCCATGTCGCCGTCGATCACGTCGTACCCGGGGTCGAAGAAGACCTGCGGGGCCGACACCGTCACGAAGTCGGTGGTGTGGTTCACCATCAGCACGTTGTGGCCGCTGGAGTTCACCGACGAGTAGATGATCGCGTACCGGCCGCGTCCGGCGTCCCAGAACGCCTCCGGGGCCCAGCTGTGGGTCGTCATGGCGTGCAGCTTCAGACGGTGGTAGCCGGTGAAGGTGCGCAGGTCGGTGGAGTTCCAGACGTGGATGTACTGGCTGTTGTAGCTCCAGTCGGTGCCCTTGAGGTCGGTGGCGAGCACCACGAACGTGCCGTCCTGCTTGCGCAGCACGAACGGGTCGCGCAGTCCCAGCGCCCCTTCCGTGGGTGTGACCACCGGGTTGTTCTGGTTCAGCGGGGTCCAGCGCAGTCCGTCCGTGCTGACGGCCAGATGCAGTCCGTAGTCGGTGCCGTCGCCGAGGTTGGTGGACTCGGTGAAATAGCTCATCACATACGCCGCGTCGGCCGCCCGGGCGGTGCCGGCGCCGAGCGTCAGGGCGCCGGTCGCGGCCAGCGGCGTGGCGGCTGCCATCCCGAGGACGAGACGGCGGGAGGGGTGCGGGCGGGGCGAGGGAGTCATGCGTGCTCCAACCGGTGCCGTATGGTCGATATCTCGAACGTGGTTCGGCAAGTCGGTCAGAAGGTAGGGGTGAGGCCGAGGGGCGTCAATCGGCTCAGCGGGCTTGGCCGGAAATCGGCGACAGCCCGCTGAGCGCCGGTCAGATCCGGCCCAGACCGTTCCGCGGCGCCGCGCTGAGGTGCTCGCCGATCTTCTTCACCAGCATGTTCATCTGGTACGCCACCACGCCGACGTCCGCCTTGGAGCCGGTCAGCACGACGAGATTGGCCCCCGGTCCCGCCGAGGTGAGGATCAGATAGCTGTGGGCCATCTCGATGAGCGCCTGCCGCACCGGGCCGCCCCGGAAGTCCATGCTGACGCCCTTGCTGAGGCTCATCAGGCCGGAGGCGGTCGCGGCCAGCCGTTCGGCGTCCTCGCGCAGGAACCCCGTGGACTTGCTCACCACCATCCCGTCCTCGGAGAGCACGACGGCCTGGTTCACATCGGCGACCCGGTCGACCAGGCCGGTGAGGAGCTGGTCGAGCTGGGGGTTGGTGGCGGGGACGGGGAGTGTCATGGCGGTGTCCTTCATGAGCGGTCGGCGGGAGGGAGGGGGGTCGGGGTCTTCGGCGGGCCGGCGTCCGTGCCGGTGTCCGCGTCCGCGGCGGTGCCTGTGTCGGTGCCTGTGTCGGTGTCCGAGTCGGTGTCCGCGGTGGTGTTTTCCTCGCGGGCCTGGAGCGTGCCGCGCTGGAACGCGCCCAGCGAGGAGGCGGCGCGTTCTGCCGTGAAGTCGTCCGAAACGGCAAGGGAGTTGAGCGAGTCGTGATCCTCTGCGCGCGGTTCGACGACAAGGTTCGCTCGGGGAGTGCGCAGGGTCCGCCGGGGGAGCGGGGCCGGGCTCGGGGCAGCGGGCCGGGGCCGCTCGTCGCGCACCACGATGTCGGGCGGGAGGAGCACGAGGGCGGTCGTCCCGCCGTACGCCGAGGGGCGCAGCGTCACGGAGACGCCGTGCCGCGTGGCGAGCCGGGCGATCACGAACATGCCGAGCCGCAGGTCGTCGGCGAGCGCCACCACGTCGAACGCCGGCTCCACCGCCAACTGGGCGTTGAAGGAGGCGTAGTCCTCCTCGGACAGACCGAGCCCGCGGTCCTCGACCTCGATCGCCAGCCCCTCGGCGGCCGGCACGGCCCGCACCTCGACCGGGTGGGGCGCCGGTGAGTAGGAGGTCGCGTTGTCGATCAGCTCGGCCAGCAGATGGATCACGTCGGCCACGGCGGGCGGCACGATCGCCGCCTCCTCCGCGGCGCGCACCTCCACCCGACGGTACTCGGCGACCTCGCCGACCGCGCCGCGCAGGATGTCGTCCAGCGCCACCGGCTCGGGCCAGGTGCGGCCGGGCCGGCCCCCGCTGATGATGACGAGGTTCTCCTGGTAGCGCCGCAACTGGCTGGCTGTGGAGTCGAGTTCGCGCAGTCCTTGGAGCACCTCGGGGTCCCGGTGGGCGCGTTCCAGGGTGTCGAGCTTGCCGAGCTGGAGGTTGACCAGGTTCTGGCTCTGCCGGGCGATGCCGAGGATGACCTTCTGGAAGCCGCGCCGGGTGTCGGCGAGTTCGACGGCGGTGTGCACGGCGGTGCGCTGGGCCGTGTTGAACGCCTGGGCCACCTGGCCCAGTTCGTCGCCGCCGTAGTCCAGGGGCGGAGTCGCCGAGTCCACGTCGACCGTCTCTCCCCGGTCGAGCCGCGCCACCACGTCGGGGAGCCGCTCCTGCGCCAGGCTCAGCGTGGCCAGCCGCAGTCCGCGCAGTCGCAGGGACAGCGAACGCGTGATCCGCCAGGACATCGCCACGCACAGCAGCAGCGCCACCAGACCGCCGGTGCTCAGCGCGCCCGCCTTGACCAGCAGCGCGGTGGCGTCGTCCGCGCTGCGGGTGAGCAGCGCCCCGGTCTCCTGCCGGATGAGCGCCGAGTACGCGTCGGAGACCTTCACGAGCGCCGCCCGCCACTGCCTCCCCACGTCCGGCAGCGGGATGTCGCCGTCCGCGGTCCGGTCCGGCCGGGCCGCCAGCACCTGGTCCTCGATGGCCTCCAGGGTCCGCCACTGGGCGCTCCGGAGGATCTCCTCGGTCCGGGTCTTCGTGGAACCGGTGAGGGTGGGGACGATCTGGTCCCGCACCAGCCAGCGGCGCGCGTTCACGGTCTGGGTGAACGCCGCCCAGGTCGGCTCGTCCATCCGCCGCCGCGGTCCGGCCAGGGTGAGGTACAGGTCCTCCTCGGAGACCAGTTCCGCCGCGTGCTCCAGCGCGACGAGCGGTCCGGCCTGGGAGGCGAGGTCGCCGTCGTCGACCTGCGACAGCTCCTGGAAGGCGTGGATCTGGTCGTCGATGATCGAGGTGTACTGGTCCAGCGCCTGCGCGGCCGTGATGTCGGTGGGGTCGTCGACCTGTCCCCGGTAGTACTCCAGGCTGCTCACGGAGGCGACCACCGAGTACATGCGGTCCCGGACCCGGGCGGGCGCCTGCTGGATGTCGTCGGCCCGCGAGACGAGCCGGGCGACCGCCTCGTCCGTCCGCAGCCGCGCCGCCTCCAGGGGCGCCCTGGCCCCCTCGGGCGTGGCCAGCCACACCGCCGACAGGCTGCGCTCCTGCTGGAGCGCGAGGGTGGCCTCGGTGCCCATGGCGCCGGTCGACCGGCTCAGTTCGGTCTGCGCGCGCAGCCGCAGTCCCTCCGAGAACATCTGGATCGTCGTCACGCTCCACATCGCGGCGAGGGTGACGCCGGGCACCAGGGCGAGGAGGATCAGGGAGAGACGTATGGAGCCGATACGGCGGGGCCGGGCACCGGTCCGTGCAGACATGGTCGTCCTAGCGGGGAGGCATGCCGGACGCGCTGTCCGGGCGGGGCCAACTTAGCGGTCAGCGGGTGCCGTTGGCGGCGAAGCGGGCCACCGAGGCGACATCGGCCTTCGTGACGAAGGCGGGGCCCGTCAGCACCGGGGCCACACCGCCGCCGCTGACGTTGCCGTTGGTCTCGTGGAGCCAGAGCGCGTCCACGGCCAGATAGCCCTGGAGATAGGGCTGCTGGTCCACCGCGAATTGCACCCTGCCGTCGCGGACCGCCTCGACCAGCTCCCCGGTGAGGTCGAAGGTGGCGACCCGGGCCCCGCTGCCCGCCCGCTTCGCCGACGTCACCGCGGCGAGCGCGAACTGCGCCCCGTTGGTGATCACTTCGTCCACGTCGGGGCTCCGGCGCAGCGCCGCCGTCACGGCCGCGGTCATCGCGTCCATGTCGGTGCCGTCGACGTAGAGCATCTCGGTGCGTCCGGCGAAGGTCTTCTTCACACCGGCGCAGCGCGCCTCCAGGGCGATGTTGCCGCGCTCGTGGATGACGCACAGGGCGTGCTCGGCGCCGAGGTCGTCCAGCCTGTCGCCGACGGCGCGCCCCGCGAGGCTCTCGTCCTGGCCGAAGTACTCCAGCAGTCCGGCCGAACGCCAGGCGTCGATACCGGAGTTGAGGCCGACCACCGGGATCCCGGCGGCCCGGGCCTCGGCCACCGGCTCCGCCATCGCCCGCGGTTTGGCGAGCGTCACCGCGATGCCGTCGGCCTGGTCGCGGATCGCGTCCCGCACCAGTCGGGCCTGTCCGGCGGCGTCGGCGTCGCTCGCGTACGTGAGGTCGACGCGGTCCTTGGCGGCCGCGGCCTCGGCGCCCTTGCGGACGCGTTCCCAGAAGACGTCGCCCTCGGCCCCGTGGGTGATCAGGACGACCTTGATCCGGCCGGCCGGGCGGCCTGCCGCACCGGAGTCCGGGCCGGGCGGGGCGCCGGCGGTGCAGCCGGCGAGCAGGGGACCGAGGAGGAGACAACAGGCGGCGGCCAGAACGGCCGGGGCGGTGGCGCGGGGAGTGGTCATGGGGGGCTGCACCTCGCTGTGCGGCAGAGCAGGAGGAAGGGCCGGCTCCGCCGGTGCGCGGGGGTGGGGCACCGGGGGAGACCGTGCGTAGGCTCGGAGCCAACCGCCAGTGACCACCGGTAGTCAAGTGAACGCCCGTACAGACCTGAGGTCTTGTCGCCGCCGGGGTGCCGTGCCGCCTACGACGACCCCGGCACCGGGAGTCCCGGGGGGCGGGCCGGTGGTGCCGTCCGGCCCGCACCCGGGACTCACGGAAAAGGGGTCGCTCAGAGGTCGAACTCGTGCGGCGGCAGGTCGAGGGCGTAGCACGCCTCGCGGACGACCGCCTGCTCGTCCTTGTCGAAGTGGCCGTCGGCGCCGCCGATGACGATGCCGATCTGGACGACGGCCCGTGCCTCGGCCGGCTTCTTCTTGGCCTTGGCCACCTCCTGGAGCACGCTCACCTTGCCGAAGGCGAAGTCGGCGGTGAGCTTGTCGAGGTTGGCCTCGAAACGGCGGCGCAGATCGTCGGCGGGGAAGTTCTGAAGCACCTCGTTGCCCGCGATGAGCTGGGCCACGCGCTGCCGCTCGGAGGGGTCGACGGTGCCGTCCGCCGCCGCGACCAGGGCGCACATCGCCATGCTCGCGTCCCGGAAGGCACCGCTTTTCAGGTCGTTCTTCTTCGCCGTCAACTGGGTCTGCATCGTCGACGCGGACTCCTTGATGCGGTCCCACAGGGCCATGTGCGCTCCTGACGCTCGTGATCCAAATACCTCTACAGCAATGTAGAAACTATCGGACCGACGAAAAGGTTCCGGCGTCAGCGCGCCGCGCGCGGCGGCTCACCCTCGGCTCCTGGTCGGGCAGCCAGCCGAAGGTCAGACAACTGCCCACGACCCCCAGCAGGATCCCGATGACGAAGCCGCCGATGTTCGACGTGAGCCAGGTGCCCAGGGACAGCAGCACGGCCACCACGGAGTAGAACAGCCGCTGGGCCGGGTTGAAGAGGATGAGCAGACCGCAGAGCACCATCAGGGCCGGCAGGAGATATCCCGCCAGGCCCTGCATGCCGACGTGCAGGATCACCGGCAGCGGTGCCTTCATGGTCAGCAGGATCTCCCCGCCGGCCAGCGTGAGCAGGACCCCGCCCGCGAAGGGCCGGCGGCCCCGCCACTGCCGGAAGCCGCTCCGCCATTCCTGGGCGCGGCTCACTGCGGGCAGCCCTTGCCGCCGAACCGCATGTGCAGGTTGGGGAGTTTGAAGACGGCGGCGGTGGCGGCGTAGTTGTGCTGGTACAGGTCGGTGATGACGACGCTGTCCGCCTGCTGGCCGTAGACGCCCTCGGGGCCCTTGATCGGCACCTTGTCGAAGGTGCTGGAGTCCCGGCCGATCTCGATGTTGTTGAACTCGGCGTTGCCGGTGATGTCGTCGGAGTCGATGGCGAGGTTCTTCACGCTCACCGGCGTGGAGCCGTCGCCCGCGGTGAGCACGAGCTGGATGCCGCCGAGGTCGACGCTCTGGCAGAGGTTGGTCAGCTTGCCGTTCTTCACGACCGAGGTGACTACCAGCACCTGGCCGCCGGTGTCGCCCTCGTTGGGGCTGTTCTCGATCATGTTGTCGAGGCCGCCGAACTGCGCGAACCCCTCACCTTCGAGTTTGTCGGCGGTGACCACGAACGGCATGCCGGAGATCGCGAACTGTACCCCGAGGGCTCCCTCGGCGGTGAGCACCGCCAGTGCGGCGGCGACCGCGGCGGCGGGCACCGCCATCACCGCGGCCCGGCGCAGCCGGACCCGGCCGCGTCTGACCGCGGATCCGTTCTCCGGCTCCCCGGGGGTGTTCTCGGCGGACGACGTGACGTCCGAGGACGAGGCCATGTCTGCTCCCATGCGCTGAAGTCGTGCGAAGTGGGCTTCAGTGGCGCGTTGTCCTGGCGCGGACAGCGGCTGCCGCGCACCGCCCCTGCGACTCCCGGAGGACGTAAGGGCTTTCTGGTTACGCGGCAGTAGCCATCGAGGAAGTTACCGATGGTTACACCAAGGGGTCAAGGGAGTTGTGGAAAAACCGTGTTCATCGCCAACTTACCTACAACGTATTGACGTTGACGGAGTATCAGGTCTACAACTCTCGGTGGCCCAGCCCGGATCCGTGGCGCCGGATCCGTTCCCGCGGCGTGCTCCGCCGCGTCCCGGACGTTCGCATCACGACCGGCGGTTTCCCGTCCCCGCGACGGGCCGTCGGCGCACGAGTCCGCATCCCCCCACGGAACCGGCACGGCCGGCCGGAGAGTGCCCACCCCCCGTGCTTTCCGGCCGGTCGCCGGCCGGTCCCGTCCGGCCGCCGTCACCGGTCCTTCACGTACGGAGAAGGCGTCCCGGCCCGGCGACGGCGGCCCCATCGATCGCCATCACCCCCCATCACCCCCGATCACCCCTGATCACCCCCGATCACCCCCATCGACCCCCACAACTCCCCCATGAGCGTCATCAGTTGAGAAAGAGGCACCCGCATGCGTATTCGCCCCCTCCTTGCTGTCGTCGGCACCGCTGTCGCCCTCACGCTTCCGGCCATCACCCCGGCCGCGGCGGCGGGCGCGGTCCTCACCATCGCGGGCGGCGACGTCGCGGTCGGTGACGTCCTGAACGCGTCGCTGGCCACCGGCACCAACGCCACCCTCTACTCCAGCGCGACCGGCACCAGCGGCGTCTCCTGTGCCAGCTCCGAGTTCGCCGCCACCGTCACCGACAACCCGGAGGCGCCCGGCACCGCCACCGAGTCGCTCACCGCGCACTCCTTCGGCAACTGCAGCGCGAACGTGGTCGGCGTCCTCGGCGTCACCAGCATCACCGTCAACAACCTGCCGTACACGGCGAGCGCCTCCTCGGACGGCACCCTCACCGTGACCCCGGCGAGCGGCTCCACCATCCAGACCACGGTGGTGCTGCGCACCCTGCTCGGCTCCATCAACTGCGTCTACCAGGCCTCCAGCCTGACCGGCACGTCCGACAACACGGACAGCAGCATCACCTTCACCGCCCAGCAGTTCACCAAGTCGTCCGGCTCCTCGCTGTGCTTCGCCAACGGCTACTTCACCGCGAAGTACGCCCCGGTGACCAGCGGCGGCGCGGCGGTCAACGTCAACTGACCCCTGATGTGAGGCGGTTCAGCGCCTGCGCAGGCGCAGGAACAGAGCCGTGGCGCCGGTGAGCGCCAGCACCGTGGCCGCGCCACCCGCCAGCAGGCGGGTGGACGGTCCGGAACCCGCCTCGGTGGCGTTCGCCACCGGGGCGCCCTGCCCGGTGTCGGCGGCGGACTTCGCACCGTCGCCGCCGGTCCCCGCCGCCGCGGTCGACGCCGACGGACTCGCGGAGACGGGGGACGGGGACGACGACGGTGACGCGGACGCCGTGGGTGTGGCCGAAGGGGACGCCGACGGCTTCTTCGCCGCCGTCCCGCCCTTCTGCGCCCCGGCCCCGCCGCCCGTGCCGCCGCCCGGGAACACCACGTCCGAGCAGGAGTAGTACGTGTCGGGCGTGCTGGTGTTCTGCCAGATCGTGTACAGCACCTGACGGCCCGTCCGGCCGGTCGGCAATTGCGCGCCGAACCGGTACGCGCCGTTCGTCAGCTTCGGGTCCTTGATCTCCGCGAACGGACGGTCCGGAAGGTCGCTCCAGGTCAGCGGCCGCGACGGGTCGTAGCCCTGCTTGGTCAGATACAGCTTGAACGTGCCCGTGTGCGGGATCGTCGACGCGTACGTCATCCGCAGCGTGCCGCCCGGCGTCACCTTCGTCGACGGCCAGTCGGAGCGGGCCAGGTCGAGCCCCTTGTAGGCGGGCAGCCCGCCGCTGCACAGCTTGCCGTCCGGAACGGTCTGCCGGTCCCGGCCGTTGACGTTCGGGACGCGCAGGTTGTCCCAGGCGGTGAACGGGGAGCCGTTCGCGGCGACGGCGGCCCGGCAGGCCGCGGTGCCGTTCTGCGCGCCGTCCGGGGAGCAGCCGTACACCCGGCTCACGGGATCCGTGGGCGCGCCGTGCGCCAGGGCGGGACCCGCGGCCCACAGGTTCACCAGGAGCGGGGTCACGGCGGCGGCCGCCAGGGCGGCGGTGCGGTGTGTGGTCATCCGGGGCATCGGGGAGGTCTCCTCGGCCGGCGGGAACGGTCTGTCCGCTCCAGTACGGGAATCCGGCCCGGCGCGTTCACCGCGGCGACGGGCCGGTACGCGGCCCCGCCGGAGGGTCCGAAGCAGGGCATCCGCGGTCAAGTCGCCGAGGTGGAGGGTGGGTTTCCGGCCGGATCGAGGGTTTCCCCTGTATCCCTGTGACCGTTTCTTTGCCTATCGTTCCACCACAGCCGACCCACAGGTAACCCCTGGACGAGTCCGCTGCCGCGTTCTGGCCGGCCCTCGCGCCCCACCCCCCTCCGCTTCGACGTCGAAGCGTCTCGACCGCCGCTCCGCGCTGCCCGGAGCCGGCCAGGAAAGGCACGCCCTTGCGCCCCACACCCGCTCCCCGGCGGAAGCTGATATCCGCCGCGGCGCTCTCCGCCGCCCTGCTCACCGTCGCGTCCACCGCGTCGGCCGCCGCCCAGGAGGCCGTCGCCCCCGGCTCGTCCGCCGCCGCTGCCGCCGTTCCCGCGGCGCAGACCGAGGCCGCGCCCGGCACCCCGGCCGAGCGTCTGATCGTCGGCTACAAGTCCGGTGCCGCCGAGGCCACGTCGAACGCCGCCGCGAAGGCCGACGCCGCCGCCAAGGGCGAACAGGCCGGCGAGGAACTCGACTTCAGCCGTCGGCTCGGCACCGGCGCCGCCCTCGTCGACCTGGGCGAGAACCTCACCGGCGCGGACGTCGCCGACGTCGTCGCCCGCTACCAGGCCGACCCGCAGGTCGCTTATGTGGTCCCGGACCGCCTCAACACCCCCAAGGCGGACCCCAACGACACCGAGTACGCCAAGCAGTGGGACCTCTTCGAGTCCACGGCCGGTATGAACGTGCCCGGCGCGTGGGCCACCACCACCGGCGCCGGTGTCACCGTCGCCGTCATCGACACCGGTTACGTGGCCCACTCCGACCTGGCCGCGAACATCGTCGGCGGCTACGACTTCATCGGCGACACCGCCGTCTCCGCCGACGGCGACGGACGTGACGCCAACCCGGCCGACCCGGGCGACTGGTACAACGCCAACGAGTGCGGATCCGGCGTCCCCGCCGCCTCCTCGTCCTGGCACGGCACCCATGTGGCCGGCACCATCGCCGCCGTCACGAACAACAACAAGGGTGTCGCGGGCATCGCGTACGGCGCGAAGATCTCCCCGGTCCGGGTCCTCGGCAAGTGCGGCGGCTACGACTCCGACATCATCGACGCGATCACCTGGGCGTCCGGCGGCACCGTCTCCGGCGTCCCCGCCAACTCCAATGTCGCCAAGGTCATCAACATGAGCCTCGGCGGCGACGGGGCGTGCACTTCGGCGACCCAGAGCGCGATCACCGCCGCCGTGAACCGCGGCACGACGGTCGTCGTGGCCGCCGGCAACGAGAGCGACAACGTGGCGAACCACTCGCCCGGCAACTGCAACAACGTCATCTCGGTCGCCGCGACCAACCGCACCGGCGCCAAGGCGTCCTACTCCAACTACGGCTCCCTGGTGGACATCTCGGCCCCCGGCGGTCAGACCAGCACCGGCACCGCCAACGGCATCCTGTCCACGCTGAACTCCGGCACCAAGACGCCGTCCTCCGAGAACTACGCCTACTACCAGGGCACCAGCATGGCCACCCCGCACATCGCGGGCCTGGTCGCGCTGCTGAAGTCGGCGAACCCGTCGCTCACCCCGGCGCAGATCGAGACCGCGATCAAGAACAACGCCCGTCCCCTGCCCGGCGCCTGCTCGGGCGGCTGCGGTGCGGGCCTGGCGGACGCCGCGAAGACCGTGGCGGCCGTGACCGGCACCGGCGGCTCGACCGGCACCGTCTTCTCCAGCTCCACCGTGGTGGCGATCCCGGACCGGGGCGCCGCCGTCGAGTCCCCGATCACCGTGACCGGCCGCACCGGCAACGCCCCGAGCGCCCTCCAGGTCGGTGTCGACATCACCCACACCTACCGCGGTGACCTGGTGATCGACCTGGTCGCCCCCGACGGCACCGCCTACCGGCTGAAGTCCGCCAGCTCCTCGGACTCCGCGGACAACGTCATCACCACGTACACGGTGAACGCCTCCTCCGAGACCGCCAACGGCACCTGGAAGCTGCGCGTCCAGGACACCGCCGCGCAGGACACGGGGCGGATCAACGGCTGGAAGCTGACCTTCTAGACCGTGAACCCGACGGGCGGGCCGGCCGGTGTGGATGGACACCGGCCGGCCCGCCGCACGTCTGTCCTCAGGAGGCGGCGCGCTCCTCGGCGTGCTCCTCGCCGTGCTCCTGAGCCCACTCCCGGGACGAGGCCAGCACCCGCAGCCCCCGGTCCGCCCGCGCGTCCAGCGCCGGCAGCAGACCGGGCACGGCGATGCTCGGCAGGATGTGCGCCCACAGCACCGCCAGCCGGTCGCCCAGATCCGCCCGGCCGGTCAGCGCCCGCGACATCAACTGGACGCCGGTGAAAGCGCCCACGAGCAGCTCCACCGTCTCCGGCGGCTTCACCGTGGGGAGCAACTCACCCCGGTCACGGGCCACTTCGAGCAGCGTGGTCAACCGCCGCGCCCACTGCAGGAACGGCTCCCCGTGGTCCACCCCGGCGGGCGTCTCCTGGTCCACCGCCAGCCGTACGCTGCCCCGCAACAGCGCGTTGCCCAGCAGCCGTTGGCCCACCACGAACGTCATGTCGACGATCTCCTGGAGCTTGCACGGCTGCGGCGGAACCGCCCCGAACGGCACCTGCTCGTCCAGCACCGCCTGGGCCAGAGACACCTTCGACGGGAAGTGGAAGTACAGGGCGCCCTTGGTGACTTCGGCGCGCTCCAGGACCATGGCGATGGTGGTGGACGTGTAGCCGTGCTCGTCGAAGACCGCGCCGGCCGCTTCCAGGATCGCCCTGCGCGTCCTGATGGCGCGCTCCTGTTTCGCCATAAGAGCCCCTTAACGGCACCTAGTTGGCCGTTCCCACCGATCGTCCACTGGTCCGGCCCGATCATAGGATGCCGTCGACTGATCTCATTGAAAACAAACCGGTCGCCTCGTACTCTAACGCCAACCGGAGCGGACGGTCCGCCGTCTGCCGTTGCCTTCGGGAGACCGTGGGAACCGTGGGGACCCGTAGGGAGAGACATGACTCGACCACGGCAGCTTGCCGACGCTCCGACGCTGACCGCAACCGTGCCGCGCCAACTGGTGCACCGTGCAGCCGTCGCGGAGACCCTGCTCACCGGCTGGCGGCGGACGGCCGACGACCGGTTCACGGTGTCGGCGCAGTGGCCCCGAGCACACGGGTTACACGTGTCCCCGGACTGGACGGCGTACGACCCGCTGCTCGTCGTCGAGTCCGTCCGGCAGGCCGGAACGCTCCTGGCGCATACCGAGTACGAGGTACCCCTGGATCATCAGTTCGTCCTCCAGGAGTTCCAAGTCGACACGGAGGCAGGCGGGTTGACCGTCGGAGCGTTCCCGGCCGAGCCCGAGATCGAGATCGCCTTCACCGACGTCGGGATGCGCGGCCGCCGGCTGACGTCCGCCCGCTACACCGCGCACGTCCTGCGCGACGGCGGCCAAGTCGCCTTCGCCGACGTCGCCTTCACCAGCGTCGGCCCGTCCGTCTACCGCAGACTGCGCGGCGGCCGCACCCCCCGGTCGGTGACCGCGCCGCCCGTCCCGCCCGGCCTGCCGCCGGCCGCCGTCGAGCGCCCGCTGCCCACCGACGTCGTCCTCGCCGCGACCGGCGAACCCGACCGCTGGCGACTGCGAGTAGATACCGCACACCCCGTTTTCTTCGACCATCCGCTCGACCACGTCCCCGGCATGCTGCTCCTCGAAGCCGCCCGCCAGGCCGCCCGGTTGCACGGCCCCGAAGGGCACGCGCCGGTGGCGTACCACGCGCGCTTCCATCAGTACGCCGAGCTGGACGAACCGCTGTGGATCGACATCAAGGGCGACGGCGCGACCGGCCTGCAAGTCGTGGGCACACAGCGGGAGTCGACGTTCTTCGAGTGCCTGGTGGGCACCGCTGCGCCGTGAGCTATTGTGTACAGGGGGTAAGAAACAAACGGCACGACCCGTTCTTTACCGGCCCCGGGAGAGTCCACTCGATGGCGAGGCAGCTACGCGCCGAACAGACCCGCGCGACGATCATCACGGCCGCAGCCGATCTGTTCGACCGGCACGGCTACGAGTCGACCAGCCTCAGTGACATCGTCGAGCACGCCCATGTCACCAAGGGCGCCCTGTACTTCCACTTCGCGGCGAAGGAGGACCTGGCGCACGCCATCATGGAACTCCAGTCCCAGGCCTCCCGCCGCGTCGCCGGTGACATCGACGACCGGGGCTATCCCGCCCTCGAAGCGCTGATGCGCCTCACGTTCGGCCTCGCGCGGCTGTCGGTCGAGGGTCCGATCACCCGCGCGGGGCTCCGCCTCGCCACCGGGGGCGTCGCGGTCAAACCGCCGCTGCGCCATCCCTTCGCCGAGTGGCTTGACCTGATGAGCCGTCGGCTGGTCGGCGCGGTCAAGGAGTCCGACATCCACCCGGACGTCGACGTGGACGCCGTCGCGCACTCCCTGGTCTGTTTCTTCGTCGGCACCCGGGTCGTCGGCCGCTCCCGCGAACCCGCCGCCCGGCTGCCCCGCCGGATGGCCGAGATGTGGCACGTCCTCATCCGCGGCCTGGTCCCGGTGCCCCGCCGCCCCCGCTACCTCACCCTGGCGGCCCGCCTGGAACGGGAGATCATGGCCGGCTGACGGGCACGACGAGGCACGGCCGGGGCACAGCGAGGCACGACGAGGCACGGCGAGGCACGGCGAGGAGACACCCGGGGAAGCCCGTGCGTGCGCGGTACGGTGAGCCGCATGCCCGACACCCCCGCCCCGCCGCCCGTGATCCTCGGCGACGAGCCCGGCTCCTTCCCCCACGGCGTCCTGGCCGAACGCCACCCGGCGATCATCCGGCAGGTGCGGGACGCCTTCCCCTACGACCCCGCCGTCCACCACGCCCTGGACGCACTCCTGGAGAGCTGCGCCAAGGGCGTGGTCGAACCGCTCCCCGCCGACGCGCACGACCTCGCCCGCTGGCGGGACTGGGGCCTCGACGGATCCGTGGGCCGGTCCTGGTTCGACGTGCCCTGGCTGTGGTCCGAGAGCTACTTCTACCGCCGACTCCTCGACGCCGTCGGCTACTTCGGGCCCGGCGTCTGGCAGGGCATCGACCCCTTCCGCCCCTTCAAGCTCGCCGAACTCGACGCGCCCGAGACCGACGAGGAACTGGCCGCCCTCGACGCCCTGGAGACCCGCCCCGCCGCCGAACGCGCCCGCGCCCTGCTGCACGGCTCGCTCTGGGGCAACCGCGCCGACCTCGGCTTCCGCCTCTCCGACAGCGAGGCCGCCACCCGCGACGCGGTACCGGCGCTGGTCGCCGACGACAGCGAGACACTGTGGGCTCTGCTCCCACCCGTGCTCCCACCCGCTGACGAGGCGCCCACCGTCTGCCTGATCGCCGACAACGCCGGCCGTGAGCTGATCCCCGATCTCCTCCTCGCCGCCCACCTCCTCGCGACCGGCCGGGCCGGGCGGGTCGTCCTGCACGTCAAGCCGTACCCGTACTACGTCTCCGACGCCACGCCCACCGACGTCGTCGACGCCCTGCGCAGACTGACCGCCGCGCCCGGAGCGGCCGCCGAGCACGGCCGGCGGCTGTGGGCGGCCCTGGCGGACGGCACCCTCACGGTCCGCGCCCATCCATTCTCCGCCGCCCCGCTGCCGTTCACCGAACTCCCGCCGGACCTGCGCGCGGAGTTCGCCGGGGCGGCCCTCACCCTCGTCAAGGGCGACCTCAACTACCGCCGTCTGGTGGGCGACCGACGCTGGCCGCCGACCACCCCCTTCGCCGACGTCACCGCGTACTTCCCCGGCCCGGTGGCCGCCCTGCGCACCCTGAAGTCCGATGTGATCACCGGCCTGTCCGCCGGGACCGAGTCCGGCCTGGTCGCCGCCGAGGGACAGCGCTGGCGCACCGGCGGCACCCACGCCCTCGTCCAGGTGCGCCCCTGACGGCAACCCGGGGCCCCCACCCCGAACTCCCACCCCGAACTCCGGCCATGGGCACGGCTTCCCGTCCGATTCACTGGATGGTGTGATCATGTGGTGCCGTGCGGATGGCCGCCGAAGGGCACGGGTAGGGCCCCGGCCATGAAGCAGCCGTTCGAACTCCCGCACTTCTACCTGCCGCACCCCGCGCGGCTGAACCCGCACGTCGAGGAGGCGCGCGCCCACTCGACACAGTGGGCGCGCGACATGGGCATGCTGGAGGGGTCCGGGATCTGGGAGCAGGCCGATCTCGACGCGCACGACTACGGTCTGCTCTGCGCCTACACCCACCCCGACTGCGACGGCCCCGCGCTGTCGCTGATCACCGACTGGTACGTGTGGGTGTTCTTCTTCGACGACCACTTCCTCGACATGTTCAAGCGCACCCCCGACCGCGCCGCCGGCAAGGCGCACCTGGACCGGCTCCCGCTGTTCATGCCGATGGACCCGGCGACGCCCGTCCCCGAGCCGCTCAACCCGGTGGAGGCCGGCCTCAAGGACCTCTGGGCGCGCACGATCCCGGCGATGTCGCCGGACTGGCGAGCCCGGTTCGCCGTCGCGACGGAACATCTGCTCAACGAGTCGATGTGGGAACTGTCCAACATCAACGAGGGACGGATCGCCAACCCGGTCGAGTACATCGAGATGCGCCGCAAGGTGGGCGGCGCCCCCTGGTCGGCCGGGCTCGTGGAGTACGCGACCGCCGAGGTCCCCGCCGCCGTCGCCGGGACGCGGCCGCTGCGGGTGCTGATGGAGACGTTCTCCGACGCCGTCCATCTGCGCAACGACCTGTTCTCCTACCAGCGCGAGGTGGAGGACGAGGGGGAGAACAGCAACGGCGTGCTCGTCCTGGAGACGTTCTTCGGCTGTACCACCCAGGAGGCCGCCGACACCGTCAACGACGTCCTCACCTCCCGTCTCCACCAGTTCGAGCACACCGCGTTCACCGAAGTCCCCGCCGTCGCCCTGGAGAAGGGGCTGCGGCCCGACGAGGTGGCCGCGGTCGCCGCGTACGCCAAGGGACTTCAGGACTGGCAGTCCGGCGGCCACGAATGGCACATGCGCTCCAGCCGCTACATGAACGGCGGCGCGGTCTCCGCCGCGCCCTGGCAGCGCCTGACCGGCCCCGGAACCTCCGCCTCCGACGTCGTCGCGCTGCTCGCCTCGGCCGCGGCGGAGCGTCTGCGCGCGTACGCGCACGTGCCGTTCCAGAAGGTCGGCCCCTCGCTGCTGCCCGACTTCCACATGCCGTACCAGGTCGCGCTGAGCCCGCACCTGGAGGCGTGCCGGCCGCGTCTGACCGCCTGGATGCACACCATGGGCATGCTGGAGGAGGGCGTCTGGGACGAGGAGAAGCTCGCCGCCTACGACCTCCCGCTCTGCTCGGCCGGCCTCGACCCGGACGCCACCCCGGAGGCCCTCGACCTCAGCGCCCGCTGGCTCGCCTGGGGCACCTACGGCGACGACTACTACCCGCTGGTGTTCGGCGGCCGCCGGGACCTCGCCGCCGCCCGGCTGACCACGGCCCGGCTGTCGGCCTGTATGCCGGTGGACGGCGAGGAGGCGCCCGTCGTCCCGGTCAACGCCATGGAGCGCGGCCTGATCGACCTGTGGGCCGTCACCACGGCCGCGATGACCCCGGACCAGCGGCGCACCCTGCGCGACGCGGTCGACACCATGACCGAGAGCTGGGTGTGGGAGCTGTCCAACCAGCTCCAGAACCGCGTCCCCGACCCGGTCGACTATCTGGAGATGCGCCGCGCCACCTTCGGCTCCGACCTCACCCTGAGCCTGTGCCGGATGGGCCAGGGCCCGGCCGTCCCGCCCGAGATCTACCGCACCGGGCCCGTCCAGGCCCTGGAGAACGCGGCCATCGACTACGCGTGCCTGACCAACGACGTGTTCTCGTACCAGAAGGAGATCGAGTACGAGGGGGAGATGCACAACGCGGTCCTCGTCGTGCAGCACTTCTTCGGCTGCGACTATCCGGCCGCGCTGGCCGTCGTCCACGATCTGATGACCCAGCGCATGCAGCAGTTCGAGCACATCATCGCCCACGAACTCCCGGTCCTGTACGACGACTTCGACCTGTCGGCCGAGGCGCGCGCGGCGATGGACAACTACGTGGCCGACCTCCAGAACTGGCTGTCGGGCATCCTCAACTGGCATCGCCGGGTGGACCGTTACAAGTCCGCGTACCTGGCGAGCCGGGCGCACGGGTTCGTCCCGGACCGCTCTTCGGCCACTCCGCCCCCACACCTGCTGCTTTCCGGACTTTCATATACGGAATAGGGCATTCAGGGAACGCGCGAGGGGCGCCGGGCGTCTCATGGGGCAAGGGGAACGACCGACAGAACACGGGGGTGTTCGACCTTGACCGACATGATCGAGCAGAGCGACGACCGGATCGACCCGATCGACGGAGTCTTGGCGGACGGAGTCCTGGCGGACGACGTTCTGGCGAAGGAGCGGGAGCAGGCACCGGCGCCCGGTGAACTGACACCGTTCGCCGCGCCGTTGACCGTCCCGCCCGTCCTGCGGCCCGCTTCGGACGAGGTGACGCGGGAGACCGAGATCGCCCTGCGCCCCACCTGGGTGCGCCTGCACCCGCAGCTCCCGCCCACCCTGATGTGGGGCTACGACGGCCAGGTGCCGGGCCCCACCATCGAGGTCCGGCGCGGACAGCGCGTCCGCATCGCCTGGACCAACCGCATCCCCAAGGGGAGCGAGTACCCGGTCACCTCCGTCGAGGTGCCCCTCGGCCCGCCGGGCACCCCGGCACCGAACACCGAACCGGGGCGCGGCGGCGTCGAACCCAACAAGGACGTCGCCGCGCTGCCCGCCTGGTCCGTCACCCATCTGCACGGCGCGCAGACCGGCGGCGGCAACGACGGCTGGGCGGACAACGCCGTCGGCTTCGGCGACGCCCAGCTCTCCGAGTATCCGAACGACCACCAGGCGACCCAGTGGTGGTACCACGACCACGCCATGAACATCACCCGGTGGAACGTGATGGCGGGCCTGTACGGCACCTACCTGGTCCGTGACGACGAGGAGGACGCCCTGGGCCTGCCCTCCGGCGACCGGGAGATCCCGCTGCTGATCGCCGACCGCAACCTCGACACCGACGAGGACGGCCGGCTCAACGGACGGCTCCTGCACAAGACGGTGATCGTCCAGCAGTCCAACCCGGAGACCGGCAAGCCGGTGTCCATCCCGTTCTTCGGCCCGTACACCACGGTCAACGGCCGGATCTGGCCGTACGCCGACGTCGACGACGGCTGGTACCGGCTCCGGCTGGTCAACGCGTCCAACGCGCGCATCTACAACCTCGTCCTGATCGACGAGGACGACCGGCCGGTGCCGGGCGTCGTCCACCAGATCGGCAGCGACGGCGGACTGCTGCCGCGCCCGGTGCCCGTCGACTTCGACGACACCCTGCCGGTGCTGAGCGCCGCCCCGGCCGAGCGGTTCGACCTGCTGGTCGACTTCCGCGCGCTCGGCGGCCGCCGGCTGCGGCTGGTCGACAAGGGGCCGGGCGCGCCCGCCGGGACGCCGGATCCGCTGGGCGGGGTGCGCTACCCGGAGGTGATGGAGTTCCGGGTCCGCGAGACCTGCGAGGAGGACTCCTTCGCGCTGCCCGAGGTGCTCTCCGGGTCCTTCCGCCGGATGAGCCACGACATCCCGCACGGCCACCGGCTGATCGTGCTGACCCCGCCCGGCACCAAGGGCTCCGGCGGCCACCCGGAAATCTGGGAGATGGCCGAGGTCGAGGACCCGGCCGACGTCCAGGTCCCCGCCGAGGGCGTCATCCAGGTGACCGGCGCCGACGGCCGTACCAAGACGTACCGCCGTACGGCACGCACGTTCAACGACGGTCTCGGCTTCACCATCGGCGAGGGCACCCACGAGCAGTGGACCTTCCTCAACCTCTCGCCGATCCTCCACCCCATGCACATCCACCTGGCCGACTTCCAGGTCCTCGGCCGCGACGCCTACGACGCGTCCGGCTTCGACCTCGCCCTCGGCGGCACCCGCACCCCGGTGCGGCTCGACCCGGACACCCCGGTCCCGCTCGCCCCCAACGAGCTGGGACACAAGGACGTCTTCCAGGTGCCGGGCCCGCAAGGGCTGCGCGTGATGGGCAAGTTCGACGGGGCGTACGGCCGGTTCATGTACCACTGCCACCTCCTCGAACACGAGGACATGGGCATGATGCGGCCGTTCGTCGTCATGCCGCCCGAGGCCCTGAAGTTCGACCACGGCGGGGCGCACGGCGGCCACGGCGAGGGTCACACGGGCTGACGCCCCGCCCGCGCGGCATGCTCCACCGCGGCTCGCGCCGGCACCCGGACCATCGGGTGCGGGCGCGAGCCGTCGCTCACCGCACCCCGGGTCGTCCACCGGATCGAACGCGTGTGCGCCGGTACGGCCGACGGGTGCCGGTTCCGGGCCTACCGCCGTTGACCCTGGGTCAGTCTCACTCGTTCGTGGCAGGTCAGGTGCCGTTCCGCCGGGTAGAGCACCAGCCGGAGGCGATCCATGGAACAGACCGCGTTGCGTCCCAAGCCCCTGCCCGGCCAGGAGCCCGGCGACGACCCCGACCCGGGCGCCCGGACCCCGCGCCCGCACGCCGCCCGCCGCAGGCACCGGCGGCTCGCGACCCTGCTGACCGGGCTGCTCGTCGGCACGGTCCTCGTCCTGACCGGTGTCGGACTCGGCACCGTCGGGGCGACCGTGATCGGCATGAGCAGGCTCGCGGAACTCCAGCGGGCGTCCGTGTCCACGGCGCCGCCACGCCCGTCCGCCTCTCCCGTCCCCGCCGAGGCGCCCGCCGCCCGGGCCACCCTCGGTGTGGAGGTCATGGACGCGGACCGGGAGGGCGCCCGGATCGTCGCCGTCGACGTCCCCGGGCCGGGCTACCGGGCCGGTCTGGTGCGCGGCGACGTCCTGCTGAACTTCGGCGAGACCCGGATCGACTCGGCCGCCGACCTGCTGCGGGCGGTGCGGGCGGCGGGACCCGGCGAGGAGGTCGAGCTGACCGTTCGTCATGAAAGCGGCGCATACCAGCAGTTGAGCGTCGTGCCCGGCGTTGTCGCCTGAAAGCCGTCCACCGGGACGAATGTCCGTCGGACGGCAGCCCGACCCGCTCTTCGTGCCCGTCACGGGGCGAAAACCCGTGCGACCGGCTCGCGCGGCTCCCGCAGTGCGGGCAGGATGCTGCCCGTAGTCACCACGTCCGTCCAGGGAGGCCCGGATGACCGGCACCGCACGTGCGCCCTTCGCCGCCGAGGACTACCGGGCCCGTATGGAGCGGGCCGCCGGCCAGGCCGCCGACGCGGGCCTCGCCGGGCTCCTGGTGGCGCCGGGCCCCGACCTCGTCTGGCTCACCGGCTACGCGCCCACCGCGGCCACCGAACGGCTCACCCTGCTCGTCCTGGTCCCCGGCGCCGACCCCGTCCTCGTCGTGCCGACCCTGGAGGCCCCCGACGCCGCCAAGGCGGCCGGCGCCCCCGCGCTCACCCTGCGTGACTGGACCGACGGCAAGGACCCCTACGCCGCCACCGCCGGCCTCCTCGACACGTCCGGCCGGTTCGGCATCAGCGACAACGCCTGGGCGATGCACCTGCTGGGCCTCCAGCGGACGCTGCCCGCCACCTCGTACACCTCCCTCACCGACGCGCTGCCCATGCTGCGGGCCGTCAAGGACAGCGCGGAGCTGGAGCTGATGGCGGCCGCCGCCGAGGCCGCCGACCGGGCCTTCGAGGAGATCAGGAAGGTGCGCTTCAGCGGCCGCCACGAGACCGAGGTCGGCGCCGAACTCGCCGATCTGCTCCGCCGGTTCGGGCACTCCCAGGTCGACTTCACCATCGTCGCCTCCGGACCCAACGGCGCCAACCCGCACCACGAGGTCGGCGAACGGGTCATCGAGGAGGGCGACATGGTCGTCCTGGACTTCGGCGGCCTCAAGGACGGCTACGGCTCCGACACCTCCCGCACCGTCCACGTCGGCGAACCCACCGACGAGGAACGCCGCGTGCACGACCTCGTCCGCGAGGCCCAGGAGGCCGGATTCCGCGCCGTGCGCCCCGGGGTCGCCTGCCAGGAGGTCGACCGGGCCGCCCGCGCGGTCATCACCGACGCCGGGTACGGCGAGTACTTCATCCACCGCACCGGCCACGGCATCGGCGTCACGACCCACGAGCCGCCCTACATGATCGAGGGCGAGGAGCGGCCGCTCGTGCCCGGCATGTGCTTCTCCGTGGAGCCCGGCGTGTATCTGCCCGGCCGGTTCGGGGTGCGCATCGAGGACATCGTCACCGTCACCGAGGACGGCGGCCGCCGTCTCAACCACACCACCCGCGACCTGGTCCTCGTGGACTGACCCCCACGCCCCCAGGAGCCCGGAACTGACGGAACCCACCCGAACGGCAGCGGCGCGACCATGACCCAGGCACCGGTACCCACCGCGGACACCGTCCGCGGGCTGGTCCGCGCGCTCGTCGAGGAGAGCGGCAGCGGCGGTCCGGGCCCCGAGGTGCGCCCGGTCCGCGCGGAGGACCCCGCCTTCACCTGGTGGGTCGGCCCCCGGCACGTCCTGCGGCTCGCCCCCGACCGGGACGCCTCCGCGCGGCAGCGCCGCGAACTGCGGCTGCGCGACCTCGTCCGGCCGCACGTCCCCGTCGCCCTGCCGACCGGACTCGCCCAGGGCGAGTGGTCCCCGGGCCTGGCCTACACCCTCGACACCAAGCTGCCCGGCGGCACGGCCGAGGAGCACGACGTGTCCGCCGTCGGCGAGGCCGACCTCGCCGGGCTGCTCGGCGGACTGCGCGAGGTGCAGCCCCGGCAGGCCGAGGCGCTCGGCGTGCCGCGCGCCGCCCCGCGCTCCCTGGAGGCGCTGCGCCGGATGGCCGTCGCCGCCGCCCGCCGTCTCGCCCGCGCCGACGAGTTCGACGCCGGCCTGCTGAACCAGCTCACCCCGCCCGGCGCGGCCCAGCTCGCCGCCCGGCCGGCCCCGTCCGTCCTCGTCCACCACCGGCTGCGCGGCGAGCACCTGGTGGTCAGCGCCGACGGGCGGGTGCGCGGCGTCCTCGGCTGGACGGACGCGGTCCTCGGCGACCCCGCCGAGGACATCGCCGGACTCGCCCTCGCGGTCGGCTCCGGCGCGGCCGTCCGCGCCGCCACCCTCGCCGGCTACGGCGCCCGCCCCTGCCTGCGGGGCCTCTGGCTGGCCCGCTGCGACACCGTCGTCCGCCTCGCCGAACGCCTGGAGGGCCACGGCGCCGACGACCCCCTGCCGCTGCTGCGGAACCGGCTGCGGCGGGCGTGGGAGGCGATCCTGCTGGAGCGGGTGACCGAGTTCCGGGAGGGCGGAGAGGACGGAGAGGACGGGGGCGAGGGAGACCCGGCGGGGGACGCCGTATAGCCGTATCGCCGTACAGCCGTATCGCGGGCGCTTGCCCCTGCCTCTGCCCCTACTCCTGCTCCAGCACCACGCACGACTCCGCCGGCACCCGCAGCAGCCCGTCCTCGCCCGGCCCCCGCACCGGCTCCCACGCGGCCAGGATCCGGGCCGGGCGGGTGCCGAGGGGGATCTCCGCGGTCTCCTTGCCGAGGTTCACCGCGACCCGGACGTCCCCGCGCCGGAACGCCAGCCAGCCGGCCTCGGCGTCATGGGCGACCTTGATGTCGGTGAGGTCGGGGTCCGTGAGGTCCGGGTGCGCGTGCCGCAGCGCGATCAGCTCCCGGTACCAGGCCAGCACCCGCGCGTGCGGCGCGCGCTCCGGCTCGGACCAGTCCAGGCAGGAGCGGTCGCGGGTCGCCGGGTCCTGCGGGTCGGGCACCTCGTCCTCGGCCCAGCCGTGCTCCGCGAACTCCCGCCGCCTGCCCCGCCGTACGGCCTCCGCCAGCTCGGGGTCGGGGTGGTCCGTGAAGTACTGCCAGGGGGTGCCGGCCGCCCACTCCTCGCCCATGAACAGCATCGGTGTGAACGGCGCGGTCAGTGTCAGGGCCGCCGCGCAGGCCAGCAGGCCGGGGGAGAGGGCCGCCGACAGCCGGTCGCCCTGGGCGCGGTTGCCGATCTGGTCGTGGGTCTGGCCGTAGCCGAGCAGCCGGTGTGCGGGGATCCGGGTCCGGTCCAGCGGGCGGCCGTGCCGGCGGCCCCGGAAGCCGGACCACCCGCCGTCGTGGAAGTAGCCGCCGGTCAGGGTCTTGGCGAGCGCGGTGAAGGGGGCGCGCGCGAAGTCGGCGTAGTAGCCCTGGGACTCGCCGGTGAGCGCGGTGTGCAGCGCGTGGTGGAAGTCGTCGTTCCACTGCGCGTGCAGGCCCAGCCCGCCGTCGCTGCGGGGCGTGACGAGCCGCGGGTCGTTCAGATCGGACTCGGCGATCAGGAACAGCGGCCGGTCGCTCTCGGCGGCGAGCGCGTCCACGGCCGCCGACAGCTCCTCCAGGAACGGGTACGCGCGCGTGTCCGCCAGCGCGTGCACGGCGTCGAGGCGCAGCCCGTCGAGCCGGTAGTCCCGCAGCCACGCCAGCGCGCTGCCCAGCAGGAACGCCCGCACCTCGTCCGAGCCCGGGGCGTCCAGGTTGACGGCCGCGCCCCACGGGGTGTGGTGGCGGTCGGTGAAGTACGGCCCGAACTCCGGCAGATAGTTCCCGGACGGCCCGAGATGGTTGTGGACGACGTCCAGGACGACACCCAGGCCGAGTTCGTGCGCCCGGTCCACGAACCGCTTCAGCGCCTCGGGCCCGCCGTACGGTTCGTGCACCGCCCACAGCGCGACCCCGTCGTACCCCCAGCCGTGCCGGCCGGGGAACGGGCACAGCGGCATCAGCTCGACATGGGTGACGCCCAGCGCCGCGAGATGCCCGAGCCGCTCGGCGGCCGCGTCCAGGGTGCCCTCGGGGGTGTAGGTGCCCACGTGCAGCTCGTAGAGGACCGCCCCGGGCAGCGCGCGGCCGGGCCACGGGACCCGCCAGTCGTACCGGCCGTGGTCGACGACCGCGCTCGGCCCGTCCGGGCCGTCCGGCTGGCGGCGCGAGCGCGGATCGGGGCGCACCGGGCCGTCGTCGAGCGCGAACCCGTACCGCGAGCCGTCCTGCGCGCTCGCCTCGCCGGTCCACCAGCCGGCCCGCTCGGGATCGCGCTCCAGCGCGCTCGCGACGCCGTCGCACTGGAGCGTCACACGATCGGCCTGCGGTGCCCACACCTCGAACTGCACGGACGGTTCCCCTTCGTCTGCTGAGCGTGATGGCGTGCGTCCATCGTGCTGCACCGGGGATCGATCCGCTTTTGAAACACCCCCATTGCGCAGGGTGTCGTCGGCCACGCGCGCGTGCGGGCGTTCACTCGTTTTCTGGACACCCGGGGTTCACTGACCGACAATCACGAGCGTGACGTCGTCTTTCGAGTTCAACGCGTATCCCGCCCGGCTGTCGGACGTGGAGCGCGACAAGGCGCTGAAGGTGCTGCGTGACGGCGTCGCCATGGGCCGCCTGTCGCACGACACCTTCATCCGGCGCATGGAGCTGGCCCTCGCCGCCCGCCGCTCCGAGGAACTCGCGGCGCTCACCGCCGACCTGCCCAAGGAGAGCCGCCTGTCCCGGGTGATCTTCGGCAGCGTGGAGGCGGTGTCCGGGTTCACCGTACGGCTGCGGCGGGCCTGGCAGGCCGAGCGGCTGCCCAAGCTGCTGCTGCCGCACCCCGGCACCGAACACGCCCTGCGCATCGGCCGCGACCCGGCGAGCGGGCTGCGGCTGACCCACGAGAGCGTCTCGCGGGTGCACGCCGAACTCAGCCGCCAGGGCGGCATGTGGGTGCTGCGCGACCTCGGCTCCACCAACGGCACGACCGTCAACGGCCGCCGGGTCATCGGCGCCGCCGTGGTCCGCGAAGGGGACATGGTCGCCTTCGGACGGATCGCGTTCCGGCTCTCGGTGAACTGACCGGGACAGACCCCCACATCGGCCCCGCGAGGCCCAAGTCCCGCCGCCCGGGGCGGTGTTGACGAACCCCTGGCCGATGACTCACTGTGCGTATGCCGGACACGCCCGGTGAACCGACGGCGCCGCCCCGTGGAGGTGTGCCCCCTGCCGCCCCTCCCGCGCTACCCGACCGTGGACGAACTCGCGGCCCGCGCCGCCCTCCTGGCCGGCCGCCGCTCCCGGGACGCCCGGCTCCGCCGCGTCGGCGTCTCCCGCGCGGGCACCCCCCTGTGGCTGCTCTCCCTCGGCCGGGGCTCCCGGCAGGCCCTCGTCGTCGCCGGACCGCACGCCAACGAGCCGGTCGGCGGCGCCACCGTCCTGCGCCTCGCCGAACGCGTCCTGGCCGACCCGCGGCTCACCGAGGGCGCCGACGCCACCTGGAACCTGCTGCTCTGCCTCGACCCCGACGGCCTGCGCCGCAACGAGGGCTGGCTGACCGGCCCCTACAGCCTCGGCCGCTACTTCCGGAACTTCTTCCGGCCCGGCTTCCACGAACAGCCCGAGTGGCTGCCCGACGGGGCGGCCGCCGCCGCGCTCCCGGAGACCCGGGCCCTGCTCCGCCTCCAGGACGAGCTGAAACCGTTCTTCCAGTGCTCGCTGCACGGCGTCGACGTCGGCGGCGGCTTCGTGGAACTCACCCGCGACCTGCCCGGCCTCGACCGCCGGATGGCACACGCCGCCGCCCGCCTCGGCATCCCCCGCGAACTCGGCCCCTACGACACCCTGTACTGGCCCCGGCTGGGCCCGGCCGTCTACCGGATCCCCCGGCCCCGCCCGCGCGGCCTGGCCGCCGCCATCACCGAGGCCGCCGTCGAGTCGACCTGGTGCCACCCGCTCCGGTACGGCACGGTCACCGCCGTCGTGGAGGCGCCCATGTGGGGCGTGCCCGGCGTCCAGGACGGCGCCCCGCCCGCCGACCCCGGCGCGGCGCTGCACGCCGTCAGCACCACCCTGCGCCACGACGCGCGCGTGCTGGAGCACCTCCTCGCGCGCGTGCGGCCCCATCTCGGCGGCACGCCCGACGTGGCGCGGCTGCTCGCCCCCGTGGACGACTACCTCCTGGTCTGCCCCGGCCTGGCCGACGCCTGGGACCCGGCCACCACCGACCCCGCCCGCCCGCTGCCGCCGCTCACCAACGCCCATCTGACCGCCCTGCGGATCGCGGGCCGCCGGATCGCCGTCCGCACCGCGGGCCTGCTGCACCAGCTCGTCACCCGCGCGGGCCGCGACCCGGCCGGCGCGCTGCCGGTGCTCGACCGGCTCATCGACGCCTGGTGCGCCGCCTACCGCGACGACAGCGGGGCACGCTGGATCCCCGTCGCCCGCCAGGCCGAGTACCAGGCGCGGGTGGTGCTCGCCGCGTTCGACCTCGCCGGACGGCACGCGCCGCGCGCACGAACGGGTGAGCCGCACTGGGGGACGCGGCCCGCCGTGCCGATGCACCGGGAATGACGCACTTCTTCCCCACCGCGCCCCGCCGGCGCGCCCTTCCCGCCGTCGCCACCGCCCTCCTTCTCGCCGCGGCCGCCGTCCCGGCCCACGCGGTCTCCGGTGACGCGCGCCCCGGCGACTGGCTCCGGCTCACCGTCACCCGGGGCACCGGACAGTCCGGCGAGACCCGGAGCGCCGTGCTGCTGTGCGCGCCGCCCCAGGGCCACTCCCGCGCCGCCGAGGCGTGCGGACAGCTCGCGGCGGCCGACGGCGACCCCGCCCGGCTCGCGCCGCGGCCCGGCGCCATCTGCGCGATGCTCTACGCCCCGGTCACGGCCCGCGCGAGCGGACGGTGGGGCGGACAGCCGGTCGAGTTCAGCCAGACCTACGGCAACGACTGCGAACTGGAGGCGCTGACGGGCGCGGTGTTCGCCCTCGACAAGACCGACGCGGGGGACGGCACGGACCTGGCGGGCGGGGCGGACGCCGCGGGTGTCGCGGGCCTGGCGGACCTCGCCGGCCTCGTCGACCTGACGGACCTGGCCGACCTGACGGGGGCGGGGGCGGAGACGCCCGGGATGTGACCGGGGGAGCGTGGGGCGGCGTGGGGCGGCGCGGCTTGGGTGGCTCACGCGCGTGTGCCCTCGTGCCGCTCCATCGCGCGCGTGTGCCCTTATGCCGCTACCTCACGCGCGTGTGCCCTACGCGGGACGGGGCGTGCACGGGCGCCCGACGGTCGGCAGCCCCCTCACGCGTGTGGGTGCCCTACGCCGGGCCCTCACGCGTGTGTGCCCAACGCCGGGCCCTCGCGCGCGTGCGCCCTACGCCGCCCCCTCGCGCGCGTGCAGCGCCGCCGCCACCACCGTCCGCGACTGGTGCTCCACCTGATGCTCCAGCGGCACCCAGCGGGCCCGGAAGCGGACGGCGAACGCGTCGCTCCATGTCTCGACGAGCTGTTCGAGACGCGGGGCCGCGTGGTCGTCGGTCTCCTGGAGGACCCGCCACAGCATCGCGGCCGCCCTGAGCGGCAGCCGGCGCGCGAAGGCGTCCACACTGCCGACGTACGCCATCGTGGTGTCCGCGGGCGGCACATGGATCCAGTCCGAGGCCAGCCCCGGCACCAGCTCCAGCGCCCACTTGGCGGCCCGCAGCAGCGGCCCCTCGTCGCCCTCCAGCCGTGGCAGCGCCTCGGTGAGCACCCGCTCCACCTCCCGCGCGTCCCGCTGGAGCCGCTCCGCGAGGCGCCGGATCGCCGCGGCCGGCGCGGGATGCGGCGCCGGGTCGTCCACCAGGTCGCTCGCCCACATCGGCACCTCCACGACCGCCGTGAGACCGCCGTAGCGGTGGGCGTGGTACCAGGTGCTGTGCCGGGCGTCGTCCGGCATGCTCGGGTAGGCCGCGTCCGCGCCGGGGTCCGGCATCACGTGCACGCCGGGGCCGGACGCCGGCCAGCCCGCCGCGTCCGAGGCGCCCGTCTCCACCGGGATGTGGAGCTGCGCCGCCGACTTGGCGAACGGCTCCGCGAGCCCCGGGATGTCCCGCGTCAACTGCACCCAGCTCCCGCCCAGATCGGTGCCGTGCAGCGTCACCTGGAGGTAGGGGCGCAGCTCGTCGATGACCCGGGTCAGCGCCCGGGTCTCGGGCGGCAGCCGGTCCGGCGGCAGCACGGCGGGCGACCACTCCGGCTGCTCGGGTCCCGCGGGCCTGAAGAAGCCGAGGTGGTACTCCAGCAGACTGCGCGGCGCCGGAGTGATGTGCAGGCTCGCCCCGTCGGGGTCCGCGCACAGCAGGAAGTGCCAGGACGTCCCGGTGCGCAACTCGCGTTCGTGCAGGACCCGTTCGGCCAGGGCCAGCAGGGTCGGGCCACCGGTCGGCTCGTTGGCGTGGGCCCCCGCGACGACGAGGACGGCGCGCCGGGCGTGCCCCACCGACAGCAGGTGCAGCGGGCGGCCCGCGCGGGAGAGACCCACCTGCCGCAGCACACACAGGCCGGGGTACTGGGCGGTCAGCGCCCGGGCGGCGCTGGTCAGTTCGGTCACCGTCGGGTAACGCAGCACCGGCAGGAGACTCACCCCCGTTATGTCCACCCTGCTCGCATTCCGCAGTACCCCACGGCCCCGGGGAACTGTCAAGTGGTCCCTCGGGGCGGCGCCAGGGGGCGCCCGGAGGCAGAGGCGCACGGGCCGGACCGCCGCGCGCCTATGCCGTCGGCACTTTTCGGCCGTAGGGCCAGGTCACCCAGGCCGGGTCACCGGTTCCCGCTCAGCCGACCCGCTCCAGCAGGGCCACCGGCAGCCGTTCGAACAGCTCCGCCACGCGCGCGTGCCCGGTGAACTCCCGCCCGGTCCCCTTCGGGGCCAGCGCGTCGGCCCACCGCCCCGGCGGCAGCGGCAGCAGCGTCTCCCCCCAGCCGCCCGCCTCCGCTAGCCGCAGCGACAGCCGGGTCACCGCCGTCACCACCTCGCCGGAGCGCGCGAAGGCCAGACAGTGCGCGGCGGCCGGCCCCTCGGCGACCAGCGGCTCGTACGTCGCGGACGTGCCGAAGACCTCGGGCCGCCGCCGGCGCAGCCGCAGCGCGGCGGTGGTGACCGCACCCTTCACGCTCTCCCCGGGCGCCTCACCTCCGTCGGCGGGCTCCGGCGGCGGGAACTGCACCGGACGCCGGTTGTCGGGGTCCACCAGCGCCAGGTACTCGTGCTCCGTGCCCTGGTAGACGTCCGGCACGCCCGGCATCGTCAGATGCGTCAGCGCCGTGCCGAGCACATTGGCCCGGATGTGCGGGGCCAGCTCCTCGCGCAGGGCGGCCACCCACCGCCCCGGCACCCCGCACGGCCCCGTCGCGACGAACGCGGCCACCGCGTCCTCGTACGGCGGTTCCTGCTCGGTCCAGCTCGTGTAGAGGCCCGCCTCGCGCGCGTGCTTGAGCATCGCCTCCCGGATCCGCTCCGGGTCTGCCGGACCGAGCCCGAAGGCGGTCTGCCAGGCCGCCCAGGCGAGCTGCCCGTCCGGTTCGGCCTCCTCCGCGTGCGTGGCCCGCGCCAGGACCTCCGCCCACCGCCCGGGGCACTCGGTGAGCACCGCCAGCGCGGCCCGTACGTCGGCGCTGCGCTTGGTGTCGTGCGTCGACACCACCGTCCCGCCCGCCGGCCAGTCGCGCTGCACGCGCGCGCAGTACGCGTGGAAGTCCGCCGGGGACACCCCCGGGGCGCCGGGCTCGCCGCCCACCTCGTTCGCCGCGAGGAAGGGCACGTACCGGTAGAACGCCGTGTCCTCCATCGCCTTGGCGCGCAGCGCGGACGCCGTCTGCGCGAACCGGGCCCGGAACTCCGCGCGCGCGGGACCCGTGCCGCCGAGCACCAGCGCGCGCACCACGTCGACCGCGCCCGCCTCCTCGGACACCACGAAGGCCCGCCGCGCCTCCTCGGCGGCCTCCTCGGTGACCACGGCCGCCGGATCGCCCGAGGCGTACGGCCGGTACACCTCCAGGCGCACCAGCAGCTCCACCAGCGCCGTGCGCAGCGCCCAGGGGGCGCGGTCGCGCAGGGCGGGGTCGTGGGCCGTCGCGCAGACCCGGGAGGCGGCCCGGGTCAGCCGGTCCAGTTCGGCCGCCAGCTCGTGCCCGAGCACCCCGTACGCCGCCCTGCGCGCGGTGGCCGCCCAGTCGCCGCCCCGGTCCGTCTGCGGGGCCGCGAAGCGCCGGTAGTGCTCCAGCAGCTCCCCGGCGCCCTCGGGGTCCGTGAACAGGCCGTCGACGCGGCGCAGGGCGTCGTATCCGGTGGTGCCGGCCACCGGCCAGGAGGGCGGCAGGCGCTCGTCGTCCGCGAGGATCTTCTCGACGACCGTCCAGCGGCCGCCGGTGGCCTCGTGCAGCCGGTCCAGATAGGTGTCGGGGTCGGCGAGGCCGTCCGGGTGGTCGACGCGCAGCCCGTCGAGCACGCCCTCGTGCAGCAGCCGCAGGAGCGTGCCGTGGGTCGCCTCGAACACCTCCGGGTCCTCCACCCGCACCCCGATCAGCTCCGAGATGCTGAAGAACCGCCGGTAGTTCAGCTCGGTGCGGGCCAGCCGCCACCACACCGGCCGGTACCACTGGGCGTCCAGGAGCTGCGGCAGCGGCAGCTCCTCGGTGCCGTCCCGCAGCGGAAGGGCGTGCTCGTGGTAGCGCAGGACGCCGTCCTCGACGCGCAGGTGCTCCAGCTCGGCGCCGACGGGACCGCCGAGCACCGGGACGAGCACCTGGCCGCCGCCCGCCTCCCAGTCGATGTCGAACCAGCGCGCGTACGGCGACTTCGGGCCCTCCCGCAGCACCTCCCACAGGGCGCGGTTGTGACGCGGGGCCATCGCCATGTGGTTGGGGACGATGTCCGCGACCAGGCCGAGCCCGTGCTCGCGCGCGGTGCGCGCCAGCTCCCGCAGGCCGTCCTCGCCGCCGAGTTCCGCACGCACACGCGTGTGGTCGACCACGTCGTAGCCATGGAGGGAGCCGGGCACCGCCTCCAGGACCGGCGACAGATGCAGATGGGACACACCCAGCGAGGCCAGATACGGCACCGCGGCCGCCGCGGCGGCGAACGGGAACGCGGGCTGGAGCTGCAACCGGTAGGTGGCCGTGGGCACGACAGGGACAGCGGGCGCAGGGGTCATGCAACCCTACGTACCCGCCCGGCCCCGATTCGTGTCACCCGGGCCCCGACCGGGTGCCCCCGGCCGGGCCCGTCGGCCCGCATCGCGCGCGTGTCCGGGCCCGCCCGCCGGCCCGCATCGCGCGCGTGTCCGGGCCCGCCCGCCGGCCCGCATCGCGCGCGTGCCCGCCCGCCGTCCCGGCTACGCGGGCCGCTGGAGCACCGTCATGCTCCGGTCCACCAGCGTCAGCCGGTCCCCGGCCTGCACCTTGCGGCCGCCCTCCCGGGGCACCGCGGCCGGGTCCGCGGTGTCGACGACCACCTGCCACTGCCGCCCGTGGTCCACCGGCACCACGAACTCCAGGGACCGCGGTGAGGCGTTGAACAGCAGCAGGAAGGAGTCGTCCGCGATCCGCTCCCCGCGCGGGCCGGGCTCCGAGATCGCGTTGCCGTTGAGGAACACCGACATGGCCGACGCCTGCGCCCGGTCCCAGTCCCGCTGGACCATCTCCTCGCCCTCCGGGGTGAACCAGGCGATGTCCGACAGCTCGTCGTGGGTGCCCTCCACGGGCCGGCCGTGGAAGAAGCGGCGCCGCCGGAAGACCGGATGCTCCCGGCGCAGCCACACCAGCGCCCGGGTGAACTCCAGCAGGTCGTCGCCGTCCTGCGGCCAGTCCACCCACGCCAGCTCGCTGTCCTGGCAGTAGGCGTTGTTGTTGCCCCGCTGGGTGCGGCCGAACTCGTCCCCGTGGCTGATCATGGGCACGCCCTGGGACAGCATCAGCGTCGCCATGAAGTTCCGCATCTGCCGGGCCCGCAGCTCGCGCACCCCGGGATCGTCGGTCTCGCCCTCCACCCCGCAGTTCCACGACCGGTTGTGGCTCTCGCCGTCCCGGTTGTCCTCCCCGTTGGCCTCGTTGTGCTTCTCGTCGTACGACACCAGGTCCCGCAGGGTGAACCCGTCGTGGCAGGTCACGAAGTTGATGGAGGCCAGCGGCCGGCGCCCGTCGTCCTGGTAGAGGTCGGAGGAGCCGGTCAGCCGGGAGGCGAACTCCGCGAGCGTGCGCTGCTCGCCCCGCCACAGATCGCGCACCGTGTCGCGGTACTTGCCGTTCCACTCGGTCCACAGCGGCGGGAAGTTGCCCACCTGGTAGCCGCCCTCGCCCACGTCCCACGGTTCGGCGATCAGCTTCACCTGGGACACGACGGGGTCCTGCTGCACCAGGTCGAAGAACGACGACAGCCGGTCCACCTCGTGGAACTGCCGGGCCAGGGTCGCCGCCAGGTCGAAGCGGAACCCGTCGACATGCATCTCGGTGACCCAGTACCGCAGCGAGTCCATGATCATCTGGAGGACGTGCGGGGACCGCATCAGCAGCGAGTTCCCGGTGCCCGTGGTGTCCGTGTAGAAGCGGCGGTCCTCCGAAAGGCGGTAGTACCGCTCGTTGTCGATGCCCCGGAAGGACAGCGTCGGCCCCAGGTGGTTGCCCTCGGCGGTGTGGTTGTAGACCACGTCGAGGATCACCTCGATCCCCGCCTCGTGCAGCGCCCGCACCGCCGACTTGAACTCCAGCACCTGCTGGCCGCGGTCGCCCCAGGAGGCGTACGCGTTGTGCGGGGCGAAGAACCCGATCGTGTTGTAGCCCCAGTAGTTGTTCAGGCCCATGTCGACCAGTCGGTGGTCGTTGACGAACTGGTGCACCGGCATCAGCTCCAGCGCCGTCACCCCGAGCGTGGTCAGGTGTTCGATCAGCGCCGGATGGGCGAGCCCCGCGTAGGTGCCGCGCAGCTCCTCCGGCAGCCCCGGATGGCGCATCGTCAGACCCTTGACGTGCGCCTCGTAGATCACCGTCCGGTGGTACTCGGTGCGCGGCGGCCGGTCGTCGCCCCAGTCGAAGTACGGGTTGACCACGACCGACGTCATGGTGTGCGGGGCCGAGTCCAGGTCGTTGCGCCGATCGGGGGCGCCGAAGTGGTAGCCGTACACCTCCTCGCCCCAGTGCACCTCACCGGCGACCGCCTTCGCGTAGGGGTCGAGGAGCAGCTTCGCCGAGTTGCAGCGCAGCCCGCGCGCGGGCTCGTACGGGCCGTGCACCCGGAAGCCGTAGCGCTGTCCGGGCATGATGCCGGGCAGGTACGCGTGCCGTACGAACGCGTCGCTCTCCCGTAGTTCCACCGCCGTTTCCGAGCCGTCGTCGTGCAGCAGACACAGCTCCACTCGGTCCGCGGCCTCCGTGAAGACCGCGAAGTTCGTTCCGGCGCCGTCGTACGTGGCACCGAGGGGATACGCCTCTCCAGGCCAGACCTGCATGGAACGACTCTTTCAGGTGTGCCGCCGCGCCGCTGGCGCCTTGCCCCCGAGTCTCCCCGAAAGTGAGGGAACCACCCGCGACTTACGGCCCTCTTACCTGGCGACCAGCGCATACGCCGGCATACGGCGTATGCCGAACCAGTGGGGCAATCAGACGTACTCCCGCGCATCAGGGGGAGTAGGGGGCAATTGTGCGCACGACAGTGCGCCGCCACCTGGGCAAGGTGGTGGCGGGAACGGCCCTCGCGGTGGCCGCGACAGCCGTGATGGTCGGCATCACCCTGCCGAGCACGGCGGGGGCGGACGACACCGGGGGGACCAGGGCCGGACAGACGGCCGGACAAGCGACAGGACAGGGCGCGGCCGACGGCCAAGGCGGCGCGGTGGCGCCCGGCGTCGTCGAGGAGGCCCCGTCGGAGGGCCGGAAGGGCACGGGCCGCGACCCGCTCACCGACGACGAGCTGAAGCGCGTCGAGCGCATCGCGCTCAGCCGCCAGCTCTTCAACGCCGCCCAGGACGTCGAGGGCGACCGCGGACCGCAGCGCCTCGGCGTGGACCTCGCCGCGCCCGAGGCCGACGAACTGGACGACCCGAAGGCGCCCCGGCGCGCCGACGTGACGTTCTACGACTACAAGAACGACTCGGTGGTCACCAAGACCGTCAACCTCGACACCGGCAAGGTCGAGAACACCGCCACCCAGACCGGGGTGCAGCCGCCGCTGAGCAGCGCCGAGCAGGACGAGGCGGGCCGGCTGCTGATCGCCGACCCGCTCGGCGCCGGACTGCGCGCCGACTACCAGGACGCGACCGGCTCCCAGCTCACCTCGCCCGATCAGCTCCAGCTCGCGAGCATGATCTACCGCGCGGTGCCGGGCGCCCAGCCTGCCGCGCTCGACCAATGCGGAAAGCACCGCTGCGTGCGCCTGCTGCCGAAGGTGAAGAACGGCCCGTGGATCGACGCGCGGTCCCTGGTGATCGACCTCAGCACCGCCAAGGTCGTCGAACTCACCGGCTGAGCCGCGCCGCGTCCACCCTTCCCACCAGCTCCGCGTGTCCTTCATGTCTAGGAGTCATGTCCACATGCGCGTGAACCACATCAGCCGTACCCGCAAGGGAGCGGCCTTCGGCCTGTCGCTGGCCGCGCTGGCCGCCGGCGCGACCGCCGGGGCGGGCCCCGCCGTCGCCCAGCCGAAGGCCGCCCCCGCGCCGGCCGCCGACTGCAGCGCCGCCTACCGCATCGAACAGAAGCTCTCCACCGGCACCACCTGGCGCATGTGCTGGCGCTACGAGGCCAAGTCCGGGCTCGTCCTGGAGAAGGTCACCTACCAGCCGCCCGGCGAGCCCAAGCCGATCCGCGTCCTCACCAGCGCCAAACTCGCCCAGATCCACGTCCCATACGACGACGGCAAGAACGAGTACAACGACGTCACCGACTACAACTTCGGCTCCGGGCTGGTGAATCTGGCCCCCGCCGAGTGTCCCGGCGGCACCATCAAGACGGTCAAGGTCCCCGAGTCCTTCGACCCGGCGCACCCCAACGTCAAGGGCCTGTGCACCACGACCCGTTCACGCGGCCACGCCTACCGTATGCAGGCCGACACCGGCAACAAGGTCTACCAGGCCCAGGGCAAGGACCTGCTCGTCTACACGGTCAACAAGGTCGGCTGGTACGAGTACATGACCGAGTGGCGCTTCTCCGACGACGGCACCGTCAACATGAACGTCGGTGCCACCGGCAGCCTTTCGCCCTTCGACTACGACGCGGGCGACGGCCGCGGCTGGCCGATAGGCAAGGGCGCCAAGGCGTACGCGACCAGCCACAGCCACAACGTCTTCTGGCGGCTGGACTTCGGCCTCGACGCCTCCTCCGCCAACAAGATCGAGCAGTACGACTCGGTCGTCAGCCCGCCGGCGAGCGGCCAGCAGGGACCGACCGCCAAGACCAAGCGCACCCCCGTCACCAAGGAACTCGCGGGCGACGCCAAGAACATGCGCTGGTGGCGGGTCGTCAGCAACATCGGCAAGAACAAGGACGGCCACCCGCGCAGCTACGAGCTGGTCCCCGGCGCCACCACCAAGTACTCCGGACGTCCCTTCACCAAGCACGACGTCTACTTCACCGAGTACAACAAGTGCGAGATGTACGCCAACAACAACCCCCTCGCCTGCGGCGCCGGTCACCCGAAGTCCGTCGACAAGTGGGTCAACGGCCAGACCCTCAAGCACCCGGTGACCTGGGTCAACGTCGGCTTCCACCACATCGCGCGGGACGAGGACCAGCAGCCGATGCCGGTCCACTGGCAGGGCTTCTCCATCGTCCCCCGCGATGTCACCGCTATGAATCCGCTCACTCCGCCGGCCCTCGCGGGTCAGAACGGTCGTCCGAACAACGGAAGTTGAGAAACGACCTGCCCATCCGGCTGCATCGCCGACCGCTCCCGGAGTACCCTTCCTTGATCGTTGGCACAGGGAGAGCTCGGGGGAGCGGAAGGCGGTGCGCGGGTGGGCTCGGGAGGGCTGGAGCTGCCCCCTGGTGACGACAGTCACGAGGGGAACTCCACAGACGCCCCGCCCGGCACGGTGTCCCTGGCCCGGCCGATGGAGACCAACTCCATCGGCCCGGAGCTGGACTGGGACGCCGACGCCTGGCGCGAGGTACGCACCCGCGCCCAGCGGGCCGGCCGGGCCTACATCTGGCTGAACCTCGTGGAACAGCGGCTGCGCGCCGTCGTGGCCGCCGTACTGCGCCCCATCTACGAACCCGTCCACGGCGACGACTGGGTGGTCGCCGCGGCCGGCCCCGCCGGACAGGAATGGGTGCAGCGCGCGGTCGCCGTCCGCGAAGTCAGCCGCCGCAAGGGCTACTTGCTCGACCCGGCCGACGACAATGTCATCTCCTTCCTGACGTTGCCCCAGCTCCGCGAGCTGATGGTCCAGCACTGGCCGTGCTTCGAGCCGTACTTCGACGACCGCCGGGACGTCGAACTCGCCCTGGACGAGCTGGAGGTGACCCGCAACGTCGTCTCCCGCAACCGCGCCCTGTCCGAGGCCGTCCTCGGCCAGGCCGAACGGGCCTCCGCACGGCTCCTGGAGATGCTCGGCACCAGCGGCGACGTACCGTCCGCGCGTCGGCTGCCCGTGGACGCCGTCGAGGACCTCGTCGGCGACCGGTACGCGGACGTCGTCGCCGTCCACTCCGACCGGGTGCGGCTGCTGCGCCAGTTCCCCGCCGAGGACATCTTCGACGGCTCCCGGCGCATCGACGCCATCGGCATCGGCCTCAACCTGCTGGTGCAGAACTTCTCCGGCCGCCGGCTGGTCCGGCTCGCCGAGGCCGGCGCCCGGATCCGGCTGCTCTTCCTCAACCCGGCCTCCAGCGCCGTCAAGCGCCGCGAACGCGAACTGGGCATGAAACGGGGCGAGCTGAGCCGCTCGGTGGAGATGAACATCCTCCATATGCGCCGCGTCCGCTCCCGGCTGCGCGACCCGGGCGCCTTCCAGATCCAGGTGTACGACGAGACACCCCGCTTCACCGCCTACCTCGTCGACGGCGACGGCACCGACGGCGTCGCCGTCGTCCAGTCCTATCTGCGGCGGATGCGCGGCATGGAGGCGCCCGTGCTGGTGCTGCGCAACGGCAACCGGGTGGTCAAGTCCGGCGAGGCAGAAGAAGTCGGACTTTTCTCGGCGTACCGCGAGGAGTTCGAGCTGGCTTGGGCGGATTCGCGCCCTGTGTCCTGAAGTGGAGGGCTCTCCTCTCATTGTCAGTGGCCCGTGCGAAGGTGGGGACCACTGGGGGAAAGCACCACCGAGAAGGGGGGCCACGCATGGCCTGGTACCAGGAGCTGCTGGTCGGCTTCGACCTGGAGACGACCGGGACGGACCCGCGCGAGGCGCGCATCGTCACAGGGGCCGTGATCGAGGTCAGGGACGGACAGGTCCTGGGACACCGGGAGTGGCTCGCCGACCCGGGCGTGGAGATCCCGGCCGACGCCGTCGCCGTGCACGGCATCAGCAATGAGCGCGCCACCGCCGAGGGCCGCCCCGCCGACCAGGTGGCCGACGCCCTCGCCGACGTCCTGACGGGCTACTGGCGCGCCGGGGTCCCGGTCGTCGCCTACAACGCCGCCTTCGACCTCACCCTCCTCACCGCCGAACTGCGGCGCCACGGACTGCCGTCCCTGCGCGACCGTCTCGGCGGCGTGGACCCGGCACCGGTGATCGACCCGTACACCATCGACCGCCGGGCCGACCGCTACCGCCGGGGCAAGCGCACCCTCGAAGCGGTCTGCGCCGAGTACGGCGTCCCGCTCGACGCCGCTCACAACGCCTCGGCGGACGCCCTCGCCGCCGCCCGGCTGGCCCGTGCGATAGCTGGCCGGCACCCCAAGATCGCGGCCCTTGGTCCGGCCGAGCTGCACCACCGCCAGATCGAGTGGTACGCCGAGTGGGCGGCCGACTTCCAGAGCTTCCTGCGCCGCAAGGGCGAGCCGGACGCCGTGGTGGACGGCGTCTGGCCGGTCCGGGAACTGGCGGACACCCCCGCCGGCTGACGCCACCGGCCGAGGTTCCGGCGGGCGCCGCTTCCCCGGCGCCCCGTCAGAAGGGGTACCAGCGCACCGCCGCGTCCCCGTCCCGCAGGGACGCCACCCGGCGCTCGAACTCCGCCCGCGCCCCGGGGTTCGCGGGCGCGTGCTGGGCCACCCAGGCGCAGCTCGCCGTCTCACGCGCACCGCGCAGCACCCCACACCCCTCCCACTCCCGTACGTCCCAGCCGTACGCCTCGGTGAAGGCGTCGTACTCCCGCGCGGGCAGCCCGTAGCGGTCCCGCGAGAGGGCCATCACCACCAGATCGTGCTCCCGCAGATCGGCGGAGACGGTCTCCAGGTCGACCAGGACCGGACCGTCGGGCCCGATGTGCACATTGCGGGGCAGGGCGTCCCCGTGGATCGGCCCCGGCGGCAGATGCGGGGTGAGCGCGGCGGCCGCCGCCGCGAAGCCGTCGCGGCGCTCGCGCAGATAGGCCGCGTCCGCGGGGTCGACCGCGTCGCCCGCCAGGCGCAGCCAGCGCTCCACCCCGGACAGCAGATCGCGCGGCGGCAGCCCGAAGGCGGGTGCGGGCAGGGCGTGCAGCCGTCGCAGCAGCACCGCCAGATCGCGCGGTCCGGCGGGCCGTACGGGATCGGGCAGCCGGTGCCACACCGTCACCGGGTGCCCGCGCACCAGCAGCGGTTCCGGCGCGGCCGCCCGTACCGCCGGGACGTCCGCCTCCGCCAGCCATGCCGCGACGTCCAGCTCCCGCCGGGCCCGGTCCAGGAGTTCGGCGGTCCGGCCCACCTTCACCACCAGGTCACCCGCGGCGAACACAGCGTTCTCGCCCAGGGCGAGCAGCCGCGCGTCCCCGGCCGGGCCGGGCAGCACCCCCGCCGCGGCCAGTACGTCCCGTGCCGCCGCCTCGTCCATCGCCGCCTCCGTGTCGCCCGTCCGTCCGCCGTTTCCGGTGATCAGTCTCGCATTCGCACAGGTCGGACGGTGTGGGCGGATCTTTCTCGGATGTGCGCGGATCTTTCCCGGAATTGATGTTGCACGAGACGTCTCGTCTCGCCTAAGGTCGGTGGCATGACCCGACGACGCGCCCACATCGCCATGTTCTCCATCGCCGCCCACGGCCATGTGAACCCCAGCCTGGAAGTGATCCGCGAACTGGTCGCGCGCGGCCACCGGGTCACCTACGCCGTTCCGCCCCTGTTCGCCGAGAAGGTCGCCGCGACCGGAGCCGAGGTGAAGCCCTGGAACTCCACGCTGCCCTCGCCCGACGACGACCCGTCGGCCTGGGGCACCACCCTCCTGGACAACGTCGAGCCGTTCCTCGCCGACGCGATGCAGGCCCTGCCCCAGTTGACCGCCGCCTACGAGGGCGACGAGCCCGACCTCGTCCTGCACGACATCACCGCCTACCCGGCCCGTGTCCTGGCCCACCGCTGGGGCGTGCCCGCCGTCTCGCTCTCCCCGAACCTGGTCGCCTGGGAGGGGTACGAGGAGGAGGTCGCCGAGCCCATGTGGGCCGAGCCGAAGCAGACCCCGCGGGGGCAGGCGTACTACGCCCGCTTCCGGACCTGGCTGGAGGAGAACGGCCTGACCCTCGACCCCGACGCCTTCATGGGCCGCCCCGACCGGTCCCTGGTGCTGATCCCCAAGGCTCTCCAGCCGTTCGCCGACCGGGTCGACGAGCGCGTGTACTCCTTCGTCGGCGCCTGCCAGGGCGACCGCACCGGTGAGGGGGAGTGGACGCGGCCCGCCGGCGCCGAGAAGGTCGTCCTGGTCTCCCTGGGGTCGGCCTTCACCAAGCGGCCCGACTTCTACCGGGAGTGCGTACGCGCCTTCGCCGGCCTGCCCGGCTGGCACCTGGTCCTCCAGATCGGCAAGCACGTCGACCCGGCCGACCTGGGCGCCCTGCCCGGGAACGTCGAGGTGCACTCCTGGGTGCCGCAGCTCGCGATCCTGCGGCAGGCCGACCTGTTCGTCACCCACGCCGGCGCGGGCGGCAGCCAGGAAGGGCTGGCCACCGCCACCCCGATGATCGCCGTACCGCAGGCCGCGGACCAGTTCGGCAACGCGGACATGCTGGCCGGGCTCGGCGTCGCCCGGCGGCTGGACACGGCCGACGCCACCGCCGAGGCCCTGCGCGAGGCGGCCCTGGCGCTCGTCGACGACCCGGAGACGGCCCGCCGGCTGAACGCCATCGCCACCGAGACGGCCCGGGAGGGCGGCACCCGCCGCGCGGCCGACCTGATCGAGGCCGAGCTGCCCCGGCGGTGACCACGGGAAAGGGCCCGTCGACTCCCCCGAGAGTCGACGGGCCCCGGATCACCCGGCCGGGCCGGCGGCGAACACCGCGTTCTCGCCCAGAGCGAGCAGCCGTGCCTCGCGGACCGCGCCGGGCAGCACTCCCGCCGCGGCCAGTACGTTTCGGGCCCGTGCCTCGTCCACCTCCCTCGCCCACGTCTTCGACCGTCGGGTACCGGCCATCCGCCGTCAGTGTCGCACCGGCACAGGCCGGGCAGTGTGCGCGGTGCCCAGTCGCAACCCCACCTCCCTCGCGGCCGCCCTGTCCAACATCGCATGATCGAGGAGGAGGGGCGGGTGGACGGCGCCGCCCCTGGCCACGACCCGCGCCGAGATTAACAAGGGGCTACGCGATCTCCGACGCTCTCACTCTCGCCGACCACCTTGCCGTGAACTGACCTCTTCCACACGGCGGTTGGCTTATATTGATCAGAAACTCATGGGGTTCTCGTCCAGGACGTAGCGGACGTGTGGGCCGCCGAAGTAGCCGCGGACGATGTGCGGCTGGCGCTGGCGTCTGCGGAAGAAGCGGCGGGTCTCGGCGGCGAGTTCGGCCTGGTTCCGGGCTCGGTGCTGCTTGGGCAGGCTGTGCTTGAGGTCGGCGTTGACGAGTTCGTCGGGGTTGAGCTCGGGCGAGTACGGGGGCAGGAAGTGCAGCTCGACGTCGTCGGGGTGGGCTGCGAGCCAGTCGCGGACCTTCTTCGAGCGGTGGGCGGAGTGCCCGTCGACCACGAGATGGACCTTGTGGTCGAAGTGGCCGGCGAGCCGGTCCAGGAAGCGGCACATCACCTCGGCGGTGAAACTCTCGGTGAAGACCATGAAGTGCATCCGGCCCTTGGTGCTGATCGCCGACATCGCGTTCACCGAGAACCGGTTCCCGGCCCGTCGCACGACGGGGGTCTTGCCCTTCTCTCCCCAGGTGCGGCCTGTGACCTGGTCGGAGCGGATGCCGACCTGGTCGGCGAAGAGAATCTCCCCACCGTCCTCCTTCGCCCTCGCCCGGATCTTGGGCCAGGTCTCGGCGTGCCAGCGCCGGACGGCCTCGGGGTCCTGCTCGACGGCCCTCTTGTCCGGGCGCTGGAAGGAAAGACCCCACCGCTTCAGGTACTTGCCCACCCCCGGTTCGGTCAGCCGTACCCGGTACAGCTTCGCGATCAGGTCACCGATCAGCCGCCGCGTCCACAACTGCCCACTCAGCCCCACGTCACAGGGCCGGTGATCGAGGACCGCCTGCCGCACAGCGGCCTGCTCGGCCTCCCCGAGCACCTGGTGCACCCCGACCGGCTTACCACGCGGCCGCATCACCAGAGCCTCCCGACCGCCGGCCAGCCACTTCGCCCACCAGATGTCGACGGCCTTCAGCGACACCCCGAACACCGCCGCCACGTCCTCACGGTCCCGCCCCGCCACCAACGCGGCCACCGCCCGCAGCCGCAGGGCCTCCTGCGCCGACGGCGACAGATGCCGCGCGTCCCCCACCAGATCGCTCACACCCCTCCAACGACCCAGAACCCAAACCGTTTCGGATCAATACTTCCCCCTCGGCATCCTCGTGCGGCGCATCCGCCCGTGGGCGGCCCTGGTCTCGATCGGGTTCCACGTGTCCATCGCCGTGCTCATGGGATTGACGAGCTTCGCGCTGACCATGGTGGCCTGCGATCTCATCTTTCTCAGCGGGGGCATCGAACGGACGCTCACGCTCGCTCGTCGCGCGTACAAGCGGGTGATACGACTGCGGAACGGGAGCGGCCCCGGCGGGAACTACTCTGGCGGAGACGACCCGCCGGGGCTCTCCGGCACCCCGGGCTCCGACACCGACCGCACCGAGGATCAGAACGGCCACCGCCCAGCCGTGGTGCCCGGACCGTCGCCCGAGCCTGGGGGTTACGAAGAACCGGGGGTCCTCGCATGACCACCCAGCTCGAGTACGCCCGCAGGCGCTGCTGGACCGGATCGGTCGGCACAGGTTCCGGCCCGTGCCGGGGGTGGACGCCGGGGCCCTGTACATCGATCGGCGTGCCGTCGCGCTGCTCGACGACGCCGCTTACCGAGGCCTGCGGTGTCTGGTCGAGCCGGGCTTCGCCGGGGTCGGGGGTTCGCTGCACGCGTCGCTGCGGCGGGCCCGTCCGAGGCGGCGGATCAACGCCGCGTTCCGGGCCGCGGGTGTGGATCCCGGGGTGCTCGTGGGGGGAGTGGCGCCGGAACAGTGGCTGCGGCTGCACGAGGCGCTGACCCCCTGAACCTAACCAGGAGCACGAGACGCCTCGTCCCGCATACTGTCAGGTGCATGACTGTTCGTGCCCACATCGCCATGTTCTCCATTGCCGCCCACGGTCACGTGAACCTGAGTCTCGAGGTGATCCGCGAACTCGGGGCGTGTGGCCACCGGGTCACGTACGCGATCCCGCCCGTCTTCGCAGACAAGGTCACCGGGACCGGCGCCGAGGGGAAGCTCTGGAACTCGACCGGGCGCTCCCGCCGCCGGCCCGGGCGGCCAGGCCCCGTACCCGAGTTTCCTGCTTCCCCATGACGGGCTTGCCCCCTTGTGATACCGGGAGATCTCGGGGGCGATGATCAGGGGTCCGCCCACCGCTCCACCGCTGGGACAGGTCTTACGCTGAGGTCATGACGACGATGTACGCCGCACTCCTGCGCGGAATCAACGTGGGCGGCAACCGGAAGCTCCCGATGGCCGGGCTGCGCACCCTGATGGAGGGCCTCGGCCACGACGGCGTCCGTACGTACCTGCAGAGCGGCCAGGCCGTCTTCGGCACCGATCACGGCGACGAGGAGTCCCTCGCCGCTGAGCTCGCCCAGGCGATCGAGAAGCAGTTCGGCTTCGCCGTCGACGTGATCGTCCGCGACCACGCCTATCTGAAGGCGGTCGCCGAGGCCTGTCCGTTCCCGGCCGCCGGCCTCCAGCCCAAGCAACTGCACGTCACCTACTTCTCCGCCCCCGTCGACGCCGAGCGTTTCGCCGGGATCGATCAGGCCGCCCATCTCCCGGAGGAGTTCCGCCTGGGCGATCGAGCCCTCTATCTCTACGCCCCCGACGGCCTCGGCCGCTCCAAGCTTGCCGAGCAGCTCGCCCGCCCCCGGCTGACCAGGGGCTTGATCGTCACCACCCGCAACTGGAACACCGTGGTCAAGCTCGTGGAACTGACAGAGTGACCCGCCGGACGCCGCCGTAGGCGGTGCACGAGGTGATCTCGTCCGGCACAGCCGGCCGGGGATCCTCTTACAGCCGACGCAGCTCCGCCTCACCGGATGCCTCGGATGCCGCCGCGACCGCGTCGATCACGGCGAGGTCCTCCTCGGTGAGCGAGCCGTCGTCCAGGACCGGCCGGCCCCAGTCGTCCCGGGGCAGCACCTCGACCCCGTTGCGGGCGGCCGGGTCCCGGCGCACGTCGGCCCGCACGAACCACAGGCCCGTGTACGCCAGCCCCGCGATCCCGTTGAGGTCCCGCACACCGAACGACTCCGGGTCGGCCCGCCCCTCCTGGCACATCCGCCAGGCGTCGACCGCCTGCAGGAACGCCTCACGGGACAGGTCGACCGGGTCGAAGGGCGCGTCGTACCCGTGGTGGACCTGCGGGTCGGCCAGCCGCAGGCTCCCGTCCGGGGCCAGGTACTCGGTGATCCAGTGGTCGGCGTGGAAGTCCTCGTCGAAGTACGTGACGAAGCCGCAGCGGATCCGGGCCGGTGTGCCCGTGGCCCGCAGCAGCGAGCAGTGCAGCAGGGCGAAGTCCCGGCAGGTGCCGACGAACCGCTCCTCGGGCGGCCGCGGTGCGGTGAGCGGCCGGTCCGAGCGGCTCCGCAGGATGCGCAGCAGCTCGCCGACGTACCGCGACTCGGCGTCGTCGCGCAGCCGTTGTACGGGGATGGCATGGCCGAAGCGCCCGCCCTCGCCGCGATGGATGATCAGATCCCGTACGAGCGAGGCCAGCCGTCCCGGATCGCGCGGGAGGCCGGTGATGCCGGCGCCGAGGTCACCGAGGTCACCGGGGTCGCTGTAGGGCGTCTGCTTCAGGTATCTGCCGTGGAAGTCGTCCATGCGGCGCATGCTCGGCCCTGCCCCTGGGGCAAGGTCGACTCCGCCCCGGGACGAACCCGGGGCCCTCAGGCCCCCACAGCCGCCAGCGCGGGCACCCGGGCCCCGTCGTACCTCTCCAGCAGGAGGCGGGCCACTTCCGGGGCCGGGCCGAGGACGTCGGCCAGGACGTCCGCGTCGGCCGCGCCGCGGGCGATGCGGTCCGGCAGGCGGCCGGGGGCCAGGACGTACGGGGCCACGGCCACCCGGGCGCAGCCCAGCTTCCGCAGCGCGCGTACCGCGTCCTCCGTGCGGGGGAGGGCCGCGGAGGCGAACGCGGGTCGCACGGCGCACCAGCCGGTGTGCCGCCACTCCCGCGCGATGTCTGCGATCACCGCGATCGCCTCCGGGTCGGTGGACCCCGCCGAGGCCAGGACGACCCCGGTCGAGGACTTGTCGGCGGGGGTCAGTCCCGTCTCGTACAGCCGCCGCTCCAGTGCCGACAGCAGCAGCGGGGACGGGCCCAGTACCTCCGCCTGGCGGATCCGCAGGCGCGGTGGCGCGTCCCGCAGGACCGCCGGGATGTCCGCCTTGGCGTGGAAGGCGCGGGTCAGCAGCAGCGGCAGGGCGACCACGTCGCGTACGCCCCGCGCCGCCAGTGACTCCAACACCCCTTGCACGGAAGGGATGTTGAAGTCCAGGAAACCGGTCTCCACGCGCAGCCCGGGCCGCAGCGACCGTACCCGCCGTACCAGGGCGTGGACGGTCGCGGCGTGCCGTGGGTCACGGCTGCCGTGGGCGATGACGAGGAGGACCGGTTCCCGGTGCATACGCGCCGCCTCAGCTCTTGACCAGCAGACCGCGGCTGCGCAGCACCCGCCGCTCCAGCGGACTGAAGATCAGCAGGTCGATGGCGATGCCGACGAAGAGGATCAGGATGATCGCCTCGAACACCATCGACATCGAGCTGGCGTTGCGGCCGTTCTCAAGCAGCGCGCCCAGACCGATGCCCAGGTCCGGCGAGGAGGCGATGATCTCCGCCGCCATCAGCGAGCGCCAGGAGAACGCCCAGCCCTGCTTCACGCCCGCCAGATAGCCGGGCAGCGCGGCCGGCAGCACGATGTGCCAGGCGCCCTTGAGCCCGGTGGCGCCCATCGTGCGGCCCGCCCGCAGGAACAGCGGCGGCACCTGGTCGATGCCGGAGACCAGACCGTTGGCGATGGACGGCACCGCGCCCAGCAGGATCACCGCGTACATCATCGAGTTGTTCAGACCCAGCCAGAGCACGGCCGGCGGTACCCACGCCACCGACGGCAGCGACTGGAGGCCGGACAGGATCGGGCCGATCGCCGCACGCACGAACTTCACCCGCGCCACCAGCAGCCCCAGCGGGGTGCCGATGGCCAGCGCGAACACGAAGCCGAGCAGACCGCGCGAGACGCTGGTCCAGATGTACTCCAGGAGCCGGCCCTCCAGCCAGGCTTCCTGGAACTCGGCGCCGACGTCGCCCGGCGAGGGCAGCTTCGTCGGATCGTCCACGATCTTGAAGGTGATCAGGGCCTGCCAGACCACGATCACCACGGCGATCGCGACGATCGGCGGCAGGATCTTGTTGACGAAGGTCTGCCGGAACGGCGTACGGCTGACGACCCCGGTCTCCAGCGCGTCGAGCCCCGCCTCCACCGAGGCGATCCGCTCCGCCTCGTCCCGCTCTCCGTCGTCCCCCGTGCGGGTGTCCGTCGACTTCGTCTCAGTGCTGGCCATGACGGCGGATCTCCCCACGCAGGACTTCGGTGATCTCCAGGGACAGTTCGGCCACGGGCGCGTCCTCGATCCGACGCGGCTGCGGGATGCCGACCGTCCACTCGCGCGCGATCCGCCCCGGCCGGGAGGACAGCAGGATGACGCGCTGCGCGAGGCGGACCGCCTCCCGCACGTTGTGCGTGACGAACAGGACGGACAGCCCCGTCTCCTCCCAGATCCGGGTCAGTTCGTCGTGCAGCACATCGCGGGTGATGGCGTCGAGCGCCGCGAACGGCTCGTCCATCAGCAGCAGCCGGGCGTCCTGCGCGAGGGCCCGCGCCAGCGCGACGCGCTGCCGCATACCGCCGGACAGTTCGTGCACCCGCTTGTCGTACGAGCCCGTCAGCCGGACCAGTTCGAGCAGTTCCTCCGCCCGGCCGCGCCGGTCGGCCTTGGCGACCCCGCCCAGTTTCAGGGCGAGTTCGATGTTCTTGCCCGCGGTCAGCCACGGGAACAGGGCGTGCTCCTGGAACATCAGAGCGGGACGCCCGTCGGTGGTGATGCTGCCCGACGACGGGTCGTCGAGACCCGCCACCAGGTTCAGCAGTGTGGACTTGCCACAGCCGGAGGCCCCCAGGAGGGTGACGAACTCGCCCGGCGCGACATCGAGGGTGATGTCGTCCAGGACGAGCTGCTGCCCGGCGGGACCGGCGAAGGACTTCGAGACGTGCTCGATGCGCGCGGCGTGCTCCACCGTCTCGGCACCGTCGGCCTTGGCGAGGGTGGTGGCCATGGTCGTCACCTCCTGGGGACTTGGCGGACCGTCGGGTTACTTGACGCCGAGACCGGCGTCGTCGACCGGGCTCTCACCCGCGGCCGCGAGGACCTTGTTGAGGAGCGTGAGGTCGTAGATGCCCTTCAGCAGCGGGTCCTCCAGGAGACCGGCCTTCACCGCGTACTCGGCCTCGGTGTTCAGCGTGGAGGCCAGCGGGTCGTTGGTGAACTGGATCGACTTCCACGCCGGGTCCAGGACGTCCGCCGGCAGCTCCTTGCCGGAGTCCACCTTGAGCTGGGCGTTGGCCGCGGCCTTCGCCTCGTCGGGGTTGGCGTTGATGTACTTGTTGGCGTCGACGGACGCCTTCAGCACCGCCTCGACGGCCTTCGGGTGCGCGTCGAGGAACTTCTGCGACACGATGATGTTCGTGATCACGAACTTCTTGTCGGGCCACAGGTCGGCCTCGTCGAACAGCACCTTCGCGCCCTCGGCGACCAGCTTGGACGCGGTCGGCTCCGGCACCCAGGCGCCGTCGATGGAACCGGCCTTGTAGGCGTCCGGGGTGACCTTGTTGTCCGTACGGATGACGGAGATGTCACCCTTGCCGCTCTCCGCGTCGACCTTCCAGCCCTGCTCGGAGGCCCAGTTGAGGAGCGCCACGTCCTGGGTGTTGCCGAGCTGCGGGGTGGCGATCCGCTTGCCCTTGACGTCCTTCACGGACTTGATCTTGTCGGGGTTGACCACGAGCTTCACACCGCCGGAGGCCGAACCGCCGATGATGCGCAGGTTCTTGCCCGCGGACTTGGTGTAGCCGTTGATCGACGGGGAGGGGCCGATCCAGCCGATGTCGATGGAGCCGGAGTTGAGCGCCTCGATCTCGGAGGGCCCCGCGTTGAAGACCTGGTAGGTCGCCTTGGTGGCACCCAGGGCCTTCTGGAAGTAGCCCTTGTTCACGCCGACGAGGGCGGTCCCGTGGGTCAGGTTGCCGAAGTAGCCGATCTTGACGGAGTCGAGGCCGTCGATCTTCTTCGCGCCGGCGGCGACCTTCTGGTTGGACGAGTCGTCCTTGGAGTCGGACCCGTAACCGCAGGCGGCGAGGGTGAGCAGGGGAAGTGCGGCTACGGCGGCGAGGCCGCGGCGAAGAGACGTGGAGCGGTTGGCAGGCACGGGAGGGGTTCCTCTCGTTGGCCCGGCGGTCACGGGTTTTCAGGTCGTGGCCGGGAAATCGGCAGAAGGTCTTCGTCGCTTCCGGGACGTCGGGTGGGGGGACGGGGCGCGCAGGCAGTGCGCGTACGTCATGCCGCACATCGGGCCACCCCGCCCTGCCCGCTGCCGAGGGCGCCGCTGCCGACGCGGCCGCCCTCCTTCGCGAACGTGGAGTAGTAGTCGGTGGAGTTCATGTCTCAGAAGTCCCAACCGTCGTCGTCGGACTGGTCCTTGACCGGCTCGGGGGAGGCGAACGACTCCCCGACCATGCCGGCGGTGAGCGTGGTGCCGTCCGCGGGGTCGATCAGGATGAACGAGCCCGTGCGGCGCGAGTCCGCGTAGGAGTCCACCGGCAGCGGCTCCGCGGTACGGATCTTCACCCGCCCGATGTCGTTGGCGACGAGCTGTCCCGGATGCGGGTGCAGGGACAGGTCGTCGAGCGTGAGCCGGGACGGGATGTCCTTGACGATCGCCTTGACCGTGCGGGTGCCGTGCTTGATCAGCACCCGGTGCCCGACCGTGAGCGGCTGGTCGGCCACGTGGCAGACGGTCGCCTCCACGTCCTGGGTGGTCGCGGGCGCGTCCTTGGTCGGCACGATCAGGTCGCCGCGCGAGACGTCCACGTCGTCCGCGAGCAGCACGGTCACCGACTGCGTCGTCCACGCCACGTCGACCGGGGTGCCCAGCAGGTCGATCCCGGCGATCGTCGTCGTACGGCCCGACGGCAGGACCGTCACCGGCTCGCCGACCCGGAACGTGCCGGCGGCGATCTGGCCGGCGTAGCCCCGGTAGTCGGGGTGGTCGGCGGTCTGCGGCCGGATCACGTACTGCACGGGCAGCCGGGCGTGGCAGTGCGCCAGGTCGTGGCTGACCGGGACGGTCTCCAGGTGCTCCAGGACGGTCGGGCCGCCGTACCAGTCCATGTTCGCGGACGGTTCCACGACGTTGTCCCCGGCCAGCGCCGAGATCGGGATGGCGGTGACCTCCGGGACGCCCAGCTCGGTCGCGTACGCCGTGAACTCCTCGGCGATCGCGGCGAACACGGACTCCTCGTAGTCGACCAGGTCCATCTTGTTGACGGCGAGGACCGCGTGCGGGACGCGCAGCAGGGCGGCGAGCGCCGCGTGCCGGCGGGTCTGCTCGACGACGCCGTTGCGGGCGTCGACCAGGATCACCGTCAGCTCGGCGGTGGAGGCGCCGGTGACCATGTTGCGGGTGTACTGCACATGCCCGGGGGTGTCGGCGAGGATGAACCGCCGCCGCGGGGTGGCGAAGTAGCGGTAGGCCACGTCGATGGTGATGCCCTGTTCGCGCTCGGCGCGCAGCCCGTCGGTGAGCAGGGCGAGGTCCGGGCCCTCCTGGCCCCGGCTCGCCGAGACCCGCTCCACGGCCTCCAGTTGGTCGGTGAGGACCGACTTGGAGTCGTGCAGCAGCCGTCCGACGAGGGTGGACTTGCCGTCGTCGACGGAACCGGCGGTGGCGAACCGCAGCAGCGTGGTGGCGGTGAGTTCCGCGGTCGTGCTCATGCTTAGAAGTACCCCTCGCGCTTGCGGTCTTCCATCGCGGCCTCGGAGAGCTTGTCGTCGGCGCGGGTGGCGCCGCGCTCGGTGAGCCGGGAGGCGGCGATCTCGGTGATGACGGCGTCCAGCGTCGTGGCGTCGGAGTCCACCGCGCCCGTGCAGGACATGTCACCCACGGTCCGGTAGCGCACCAGGCGCTTCTCGACCGTCTCGCCGTCCTTCGGACCGCCCCACTCGCCCGCGGTCAGCCACATCCCGGACCGCTGGAACACCTCGCGCTCGTGCGCGAAGTAGATCTGCGGCAGCTCGATGTCCTCGCGGGCGATGTACTGCCACACGTCCAGCTCGGTCCAGTTGGAGAGCGGGAAGACCCGGACGTGCTCACCGGGGGCGTGGCGGCCGTTGTAGAGGTTCCACAGCTCGGGGCGCTGGCGGCGCGGGTCCCACTGGGAGAACTCGTCGCGCAGCGAGAACACGCGTTCCTTGGCCCGCGCCTTCTCCTCGTCGCGCCTCCCGCCGCCGAAGACCGCGTCGAACTTCTCCGCCTGGATCCGCTCGGTGAGCGGCAGCGTCTGGAGCGGGTTGCGGGTGCCGTCGGGGCGCTCCCTGAGCACGCCGCGGTCGATGTACTCCTGCACGGACGCCACGTGCAGACGCAGCCCGTGGGCGGCGACCACCCGGTCGCGGTACTCCAGCACCTCGGGGAAGTTGTGCCCGGTGTCCACGTGCAGCAGCGCGAAGGGCACCGCGGCGGGCGCGAACGCCTTCAGCGCCAGGTGCAGCATGACGATGGAGTCCTTGCCGCCGGAGAAGAGGATCACCGGGTTCTCGAACTCCCCCGCGACCTCGCGGAAGATGTGCACCGCCTCGGACTCCAGAGCGTCCAGGTGGGAGAGGGTGTACGGACGGACCGTACCCTCGTGCGCCTCGGTTACGGCGGTCACACCAGGCCCCTCTCGGTGAGCAGCGCGTACAGCGACGCCGCGGACTCCTGCACGGTCTGGTCCTGGGACTCGATCCGCAGATCGGGCGACTCGGGTACCTCGTACGGGTCGTCGACACCGGTGAGCCCGGTGAGCCGGCCCGCCGCCTGCTGCGCGTACAGGCCCTTCACGTCCCGCTCGCTGCACACCTCGACGGGGGTCGCCACGTGCACCTCCAGGTACGAGGTCCCGCTCTCCTGGTGGCGCTTGCGGACCGCCTCGCGGCTGTCGGCGTAGGGCGCGATCACCGGGACGAGCGCCTTCACGCCGTTACGGGCGAGCAGTTCGGCGAGGAAGCCGATGCGCTGCACGTTGGTGTGCCGGTCCTCGCGGGAGAAGCCGAGGCCCGCCGAGATGAACTCGCGTATCTCGTCGCCGTCGAGCACCTCCACGAGGTGGCCCTCCTCGCGCAGCCGGCCGGCCAGCTCGTACGCGATGGTGGTCTTGCCGGCGCTCGGCAGACCCGTGAGCCAGACGGTGGCTCCGCTCGTCACGTGGTTCTCCAATGTCGGTGTCATGGGGGGTCAGCCGTGCAGTCCGCACTCGGTCTTGGCGCGTCCGGCCCAGCGGCCGGCGCGGGCGTCCTCGCCTTCGAGGACCCGGCGGGTGCAGGGGGCGCAGCCGACGGAGGCGTAGCCGTCCATGAGCAGCGGGTTGGACAGCACACCGTGCTCGGTGAGGTACGTGTCGACGTCGTCCTGCGTCCAGCGGGCGATCGGCGAGATCTTGACCTTGCGGCGCTTCTCGTCCCAGCCGACGACGGGGGTGTTCGCCCGGGTCGGCGACTCGTCGCGGCGCAGTCCGGTGGCCCAGGCCGTGTAGCCGGCGAGCCCCTCCTCCAGCGGGCGCACCTTGCGCAGCGCGCAGCACAGGTCGGGGTCGCGGTCGTGCAGCTTCGGCCCGTACTCGGCGTCCTGCTCGGCGACGGTCTGACGGGGCGTCAGGGTGATGACGTTGACGTCCATCACGGCCTCGACGGCGTCCCGGGTGCCGATGGTCTCGGGGAAGTGGTAGCCGGTGTCGAGGAACACCACGTCCACGCCCTTGAGGACCCGGGAGGCCAGATGGGCGACGACCGCGTCCTCCATGGACGAGGTGACGCAGAAGCCCTTGCCGAAGGTGTCCACCGCCCACCGGAGGATCTCCAGCGCGGAGGCGTCCTCCAGGTCGCGGCCCGCCTCCTCGGCGAGCGCCTTCAACTCCTCGGTGTCACGGTCTTCCTGAAGCGTCGTCATATCCGGTCCCCTCCCGGTTCGGTGCGCTGAACGCCGCGGGCGAGCAGCCCGAGGAACTTCAGCCGGAATGCGCGGTTGCACGCCGCGCATTCCCAGGCGCCGTGGCCCTGCTCGTTCGGACGCAGGTCCTCGTCGCCGCAGTAGGGGCAGTGGAAGGGGGCGGCCCGCTCGCTCATGACAGGGCCTCCTCGTCGGCGCGCGCGGCCCAGGCGGCGAACCGCTCGCCGTCCTCGCGCTGGTCCTGGAACCGCTTCAGCACCCGCTCGACGTAGTCGGGCAGTTCCTGGGAGGTGACCTTCAGACCGCGGACCTTGCGGCCGAAGCCGGCCTCGAGGCCGAGCGCGCCGCCCAGGTGCACCTGGAAGCCCTCGACCTGCTCGCCGTTGCCGTCCAGGACGAGCTGTCCCTTGAGACCGATGTCCGCCACCTGGATGCGGGCGCAGGCGTTCGGGCAGCCGTTGATGTTGATGGTGATCGGCTCGTCGAACTCCGGGATGCGGCGCTCCAGTTCGTCGATCAGCGAGGCGCCGCGCGCCTTCGTCTCGACGATGGCGAGCTTGCAGTACTCGATGCCGGTGCAGGCCATGGTGCCGCGCCGGAACGGGGAGGGCCGGGCGGTGAGGTCCAGCGCCTCCAGCGCCTCGACCAGCGAGTCGACCTGTCCCTCCTCGACGTCGAGGACGATCATCTTCTGCTCGACGGTGGTGCGCACCCGGCCGGAACCGTGCGCCTCGGCCAGGTCGGCGATCTTCGACAGCGTGGCGCCGTCCACCCGGCCGACCCGCGGGGCGAAACCGACGTAGAAGCGGCCGTCCCGCTGCCGGTGCACGCCCACGTGGTCGCGCCAGCGCTCCACCGGCTCGGCGGGCGCGGGGCCGTCCACGAGCGCGCGGTGGAGGTACTCGGTCTCCAGGATCTGCCGGAACTTCTCCGCACCCCAGTCGGCGACCAGGAACTTCAGGCGGGCGCGGGTGCGCAGCCGCCGGTAGCCGTAGTCGCGGAAGATGCCGATGACACCCGCCCAGACGTCGGGGACCTCGTCCAGCGGCACCCAGGCGCCGAGCCGGACGCCGATCTTCGGGTTGGTGGACAGTCCGCCGCCGACCCACAGGTCGAAGCCGGGCCCGTGCTCGGGGTGTTCGACGCCGACGAACGCGATGTCGTTGATCTCGTGGGCGACGTCGAGAAGCGGGGAGCCGGAGATCGCGGTCTTGAACTTGCGGGGCAGGTTCGAGAATTCCTTGGTGCCGATGTACCGGCTGTGGATCGCGTCGATCGCGGGGGAGCCGTCGATGATCTCGTCCTCGGCGATGCCCGCCACCGGCGAGCCGATGATCACCCGGGGGGTGTCGCCGCAGGCCTCGGTGGTGGACAGCCCGACCGCCTCCAGGCGGTTCCAGATCTCCGGGACGTCCTCGATACGGATCCAGTGGTACTGCACGTTCTGCCGGTCGGTGAGGTCCGCCGTGCCCCGGGCGAACTCCTGCGAGATCTCGCCGATCACCCGGAGCTGCTCGGTGGTCAGCCGGCCGCCGTCGATGCGCACGCGCAGCATGAAGTACTTGTCGTCCAGCTCCTCCGGCTCCAGGACCGCGGTCTTGCCGCCGTCGATCCCGGGCTTGCGCTGGGTGTAGAGGCCCCACCAACGCATGCGGCCACGCAGGTCGTTGGGGTCGATCGAGTCGAAGCCGCGCTTGGAGTAGATCGTCTCAATGCGTGTCCGCACATTGAGACCGTCGTCGTCCTTCTTGAACTGCTCGTTGCCGTTGAGCGGGGTGAAGTGGCCCGCGGCCCACTGACCCTCGCCACGGTGACGGCTCACCTTGCGGCGGGGCGCGGAGGCAGCAGGGTTCTGCGGGGTGGCGGCCATGGTGAAATCGTCCTTCGGGACAGGCGGAAAGCGGCTCTGACCTGCGCGCACGGGCGCATGGGGCATGACTGCGCATCATTGCGCGGCAGGAAGCTCGAAGCGGAAGACGTCGGTGGTGCTGGGGCTCTCAGCTCACCGGACAGATGGCGCTGGACATGCGGCCGAGGTCGACGTGCCGCCGACTCACCAAGGCAATTCCAGTTCCGGACATGACGGAAGCGTGGCACGGCGTTCTGGACACAGTCCACCTTCGTCCGCGATGCGGACACCCTTGTCCCGAGATGTGAGACAAGGGTGGTGTCGGTCACAAGCTGCGCGCCACCTCTTGTCGGTGCAGGTCAGACAGGGTATGCACCCGGCCAGGGGCCCGGTGTGGACACCTCGCGCTGCTCCTCGACCTTGGTGTCGAACAGCGTGAACCCCCGGCGCTGGTAGTTCGCCATCGCGTGCTCGCCGTCCAGGCTGCACGTGTGCAGCCACACCCGCTTGGTCTCCGGCAGCCCCGGCCAGCGCTCCGCGAGGTCCCAGGCGCGGGCGGTGCCGTACGACAGCAGGTGTCCGCCGATCCGCCGGCCGCGGAAGGCGGGGATCAGCCCGAAGTAGACGATCTCCACCACACCGTCGTCCTGCGGCTCCAGCTCCACGTACCCCGCCGGGGTGCCCCGGTCGTACGCCACCCAGGTCTCGACGCCCGGCCGCGCCAGATGCTCCGCCCAGCGCGCGTACGGCCAGCCCAGCCGGTCGATCCAGCGGATGTCGCCGCCGACGGATGCGTACAGGAAACGGCTGAACTCGGGCGAGGGGATCTCGGCGCGGACGATCCGGACGTCGCCGTCCGGCGCGGCGGCCGGCAGCAGGTCGGTCGGCGCGGTCTGCTCCAGGGACCAGGTGGTCACGGGGATGTTCGTCATGCCGCCAGGGAACCACCCGACCTGCGCGTCTGTCGATCGCGCCGGCGCCCGCGCCCCTGTGCGCGCCCCGCCCGCCTACCGCACCGCCCGGGTGAGGGACATCAGCGGCAGGGCGAACAGCACCCGCTCCGACTGGGTCCACACCTCGCCGGTCTCCTGCCAGTACGACAGGGACTCGGTCTGCGGACTCCAGCAGCGGTGGCTCTCCGCGCCGTCGCAGACCGCGGGCCGGGCCGCCGGGTCCCCGCCCTTGCCGTCGGCGGAGCGCGCGAAGCCGCCGTCGCTCGCGTCGCTGTCGTCGTCCTCGCGCTTCGGGTCGACGGTCTGCCGCCACAGTTCGCCGTGCTCCTCGCGTGCCTCCGCCGCCCGGGTCACGTACCAGCCGCCCGCGTACGACAGCACGCCCCGCAGACCGGTCACCTCCGTCGCGTACGCCTCCGTCGCCTGCACGAGCCCGGTGTCGTCGGCCGCGAGCAGCCCCTCGTCGCCCGGGAGCGTACTGAAGGACCAGCGCCACAGCCGGGCGTCACGGTCGCCGTCGTCCAGGGTCCACTCGCCGGCGACCAGGCTGTCCGGCGCCGTACTGCGGTCGAGGGAGACGGTGGCGGGATGCGCCGCGCCCTTCGCATCGCTCAGCCGGTAGCTGGCGATCGCCGGAAGGACGTACCGGGAGCCGTGTGCCGACCAGCCGCCCGGCACCCGGCCGACCGCCTCGGACTCCACGGTGGCGCGCTGCACCCGGTTCATGTCGTACACGTAGAGCGCGGACCGGTCCCCGTCGTCGGCGGTGACCAGCAGTTTGTCCTGGTACCAGACCATCCCGGAGACATGCGAGACCAGCCCCCGGTAGTCCCGGCCGCCGTCCACCGGCACGGCCAGCAGCGCCCAGGCGTAGGAGAGGTGACCGAGGTCGTTGGCGTCGACGAAGGCGACCCGGGCCAGCCCCCGGTCGGCCGCGGAGCCGCCGCTGCGGGACCAGGCGGAGAGGATCACCCGGTTGGTGCCCCACACGCCGTCGTCGTCCGCGTCCCCCGAGGTGGTGACCGCGCCCGGCCGCCAGCCGTCGGTGTCCTGCGGGTTCCAGCAGTACGCGCGGGTGGCGGCGGGGGCGACCGGCAGCGCCGCCCGCTCCTCGGACGAGCAGTCGTCGCTGTCGCGCAGGGTGTGGTCCGCGCCCGCCAGCACCGCGCCGACCCCGACCGGGCGGCCCATCGCACCGGCCAGCCGGTCCAGGGACGCCTGCGGCACCAGTTCCTCGGTCAGCCCGAGCGGTACGGTCTCGGCGGCCGACGTCAGCGGCTTCAGACCGCCCGGACCGTCGTCGGTGACCGTCGCCTGGGAGGCGCTGATCAGGGTGGCGGCAGCGGTGAGCGCGAGGGCGGTTCCCGTCAGGAACCCGCGCAGCGCCCTGCCTCGCCTGCGCCGGCGGTGTCGGCCGCGATGTCTCATTCGTCCTCCCGAGTCGGGCCAACTGCGCCTGTTGATCCGTACGTTGATCGAGGAGCAGGTGGGGTGACCCGTGGAGGAATGCTACGGCAGCCGACCCGCGTCACGGCCGAAGACCGCGCAACTACACCGAAGGTGGCACCGCGTGCAGCAGCGCGACCACGGTGCGCACACGGGACGGCACCGCGGGCCCCGTCATGAACGTCCGTCCCGCCGCGCCGTGTCGCGGCCCCGGACCACCGCGGGCGCCGTCGAGTGCGGCAACAGGTCCCGGGGATCGGCCGGCAGGAGCACCTCGACCTCCGCCTCCTCACGGAAGCGGTACGGCCGGTGCTCCAGGAACCCGCCGAGATACCGCCGTACCCGGGACAGCTCGGCCCGTACCGTCACCCGGCGCGCCGGGTCGCCGAACATGTCCTCGGCCAGCCCCGACGCACTGCGCCCCTCACGGCGCACCGCCAGCAGATACAGCAACTCGGCGTGCCTGGGCGTGAGTTCGTGCGACCAGTCGCCCCCGACGCCCGACACCGACACCGACCAGCGGCGGGGCCGGCTCAGATCCAGCACGATCCGGGTGCCACCCGCCGGCGCCGGCTCGGCGCTCTCGGGCGAGGGCCGCACCAGCCAGCCCTCGGCCAGCGGCTCCAGCACGCACGGCCCCAGCGCGGGCAGTCGGCAGGGGCCCGCCGACGGCGACTTGGGCAGCGCGATCCGCCCCGCGTACGGCATCCCGGTCACCGCCGCCGTCCAGCCGTCCGCGTCCACCACCGTCGCCCGGCCGCCGAGCCGCGCCAGCACCGGCGCCGCGACGGCCCGCAGCCGCTCCAGCGAACGCGTGTGCACCTCCCGCAGTCTGGCCTCGGCGAGCTTGGCCACCGCGTCCACCCAGGCGAGCGTCGCCGGATGCATCGTCTCCAACGGGCCGCTCACATCGACCACTCCGAGCAGCCGCCCGTCCCGCGGATCGCTGATCGGCGCGCCCGCGCACGTCCAGGTGGCGTGCGACCGTACGAAGTGCTCGGCGGCGAACACCTGCACCGGCCGCCGGACCACCGCGGGCGTGCCCACCCCGTTGGTGCCGACGGTCTCCTCCGCCCAGTCGGCGCCCAGTTCGAAGCCGAACCCGTCCGCCTTGCGCAGCACCTGCCCGCTGCCCTCCCGCCACAGCACCCGGCCCTCCGCGTCGGCGACGACCATGATGTGGTGGGCGACGTCCGCGACGGACAGCAACCCCTCGCGCAGCACCGGCAGTACGTCCCGTAACGGCGACTCCTCGCGCCGCCGCCGCACCTCCTCCGCACTCAGCAGCCCCGCCCGGACGTCGTGCTCGGGATCGACCCCGCTGCGCAGCATCCGCTGCCAGGACTCCTCGATCACCGGACGCGGCGCGACCGGCGTGCGCTGACCGGCCAGCGCCGCGTCCCGCACCTCGTGGAGCACCCGCGCCGCCCGCGCGGCGTCCACGGCCGCGAACCGCGGCACGTTCATCGGCGGACGGGCCACAGGAGCCTCCCGGGGAGCGCGCTGACGGGACGACCGGATGTCAAGTTCCTGCGCCGACTGTTTCCGGTCTTGTCGGCGGTCCCCATCTTGCCGTCCACCGGGGACGGAAGGGACCACTCCGGTCACAACCACCGGGAAGTTGCAACCCCCTGCAACCCTGGTGAACACGCGTACCGTGTCCGAAACTTGAGGCACGCCGTCCCGAGCGGCGAATGCCGGCCTCGCAGGGCCAAGGCTGCGGGGGTGGTGCCGTGTCGGCGCAGCACCACCCCCGCGACCTGTCGACCGCCGCCCGGACCACGCCGGGCCACCCTCGTGTCGGTCGCGCGGGACCGCCCCGGCTCAGGCGTACGGCGCGGCCCGTTCCACGATCGCCGCGAGGGCCGGCCCCGGCGGCAGCGTCCCGAACGCCGCGCCCCCGTCCCCGCCCAGCCGTGAGGCGCAGAACGCGTCGGCGACCTCCGGCGGCGCGAACCGCACCAGCAGCGCCCCCTGGAGCACCAGCGCGAACCGCTCCGCCAGCCGCCGCGCCCGCGCCTCCACCTCGCTCAGATCGGCCAGCTCCGTCAGCAGCCCCTTGATCGCCCCGTCCAGCCGGTGATCGGCGCCCCGGGCCGCCCCCACCTCCTGGAGATACGCGTTCAGCGCGGCCGGCTCCCGCCGCAGCGCCCGCACCACGTCCAGCGCCTGGATGTTGCCCGCGCCCTCCCACACCGAGTTCAGCGGCGACTCGCGCACCAGCCGCGGCATCCCGGACTCCTCGACGTACCCGTTCCCGCCGAGACACTCCGCCGCCTCCACCACCAGCGGGGCGCACCGCTTGGTCACCCAGTACTTCGCGGCCGGCACCGCGATCCGCAGCAGCGCCCGCTCCCGCTCGCTGCCGTCGTCGCAGGCCGCCGCGAGCCGCAGCGCGAGCGTCGTCGCCGCCTCCGACTCCACCGCGAGGTCCGCCAGCACGTTGCGCATCAGCGGCTTGTCCACGAGCTTCCCGCCGAACGCCGCACGGTGCGTGCAGTGGTGGACCGCCTGCGCGACCGCCTGCCGCATCAGCCCGGCCGAGCCCAGCACACAGTCCAGCCGGGTCGCCGCCACCATGTCGATGATCGTGCGCACCCCGCGCCCCTCGGCACCGACCCGCCGCGCCCACGTCCCGTCGAACTCCACCTCGGCCGACGCGTTCGACCGGTTGCCCAGCTTGTCCTTGAGCCGCTGGAGCAGGAACGGGTTGCGGCTGCCGTCCGCCAGCACCCGCGGCACCAGGAAACACGTCGGACCGTCGTCCTCGGCGGTGTCCGCCGTGCGGGCGAGGACCAGGAAACCGTCCGACATCGGCGCCGAGCAGAACCACTTGTGCCCGGTCAGCGTGTACGTCCCGGCCTCGGCGAGCGGCGTCGCCACCGTCGCGTTGGCGCGGACGTCGCTGCCGCCCTGTTTCTCCGTCATCCCCATCCCGAACAGCGCCCCCGCCTTCAGCGGGGCGGGCCGTAGCTCACGGTCGTAGATCACCGACGTCAGCCGGGGCTCCCACTCGGCGGCCAGCTCCGGATCCGCGCGCAGCGCCGGCACGGCCGCGTGGGTCATCGACAGCGGACAGCAGGTGCCCGCCTCGACCTGCGTCCACACCAGGAACCCCGCCGCCCGCCGCACATGCCCGCCCGGCCGGACCCAGGCCGCCGTCAGCCCGGCCCCGACCCCCTTGCCGAGCAGCCGGTGCCACGCCGGATGGAAGTCGACCTCGTCGATCCGCCGCCCGTACCGGTCGTGCGTGCGCAGCCGAGGCGGGTACGCGTTCGCCTGCTCCGCCCACTCCTGGAGCTGCGCCGCCCCGGCGGACCGCCCCAGCGCCGACAGCTCCCCGCCCGCCTCGTCGAGCAGCTCCGGATCGAGATGGCGCTCCACCGCGGCCACCAGGGCGCGGTCGGTCCCGTAGACGTCGTACCCGGTCAGGGGAGGGGGCTGATTGGTCACCGTGTGCGTCCTGCCTGCCATACCGCGAACCTACCCCCGGGTACGGCGGTCATGACCGCCCGCAGACAGCGCGTCGCCCCGCGGACCGGTGGCGCGCGTCCCCTCGCCGACCGGTGGCGTGTCGCCCCGCCGACGGTGGCCCGTCACTCCGCCGACCTGTGGCACGGCGCCGCCGGAGGTGAGTACGGACCCGAACGGCGGATACCTTTAGGGCGTGCAGCCAGCAAGTCAGTCATCCGAGCAACCTGGGAGCCCCTCCGGGCGTCTCCACCGGGCGCGTGCCCTCTACCGGAACGTCTCCAAGCGCAGGACCGCCTGGCTGCTGCTCAAGGACACCGTCAACTCCTGCATCGAGTACCGCATCCTCGGCCTCGCCGCCGAAGCCGCCTTCTTCACGCTGCTGTCCGTGCCGCCCCTGCTGCTCAGCCTCATCGGCCTGCTCGGCTACGTCGACGACTGGACCGGCACCGACTCCATCAGCAGCCTGGAGACCAACCTCATCGAGGCGTCCCGCACGGTCCTGTCCGACAAGGGTGTCAGGGAGATCGCGCAGCCCATCCTGGACGACGTGATGAAGGGCGGCCGCCCCGACGTCATCTCCATCGGCTTCCTCTTCGCGCTCTGGTCGGGATCCCGGGCCGTGAACGTCTTCATCGACACCATCACCGTGATGTACGGCCTCGACGGCGTGCGCGGCATCGTCAAGACCCGGCTCGTGGCGTTCCTGTTGTTCGTCGCCGCGCTGCTGATCGGCTCGGTCGCGCTGCCCCTGATGGTGGCCGGTCCCGACGCCGTGGTGCGGATCGTGCCCTGGTCGACGACCGTGGTCCAGGTCCTGTACTGGCCGGTCGTGATCGTCCTGTCGATCGCCTTCCTGACCACGCTCTACCACGTGTCCGTGCCCGTGCGCTCCCCATGGATCGAGGACGTCCCCGGCGCCCTCGTCGCCCTCGCCATGTGGGTCCTCGGCAGCTTCCTGCTGCGCATCTACCTCACGAACACCATCGAGGGCGCCACGATCTACGGCTCCCTCGCCGCGGCCGTCGCCGTCCTGCTGTGGATCGGTGTGTCCGCCTTCGCCGTGCTGGTCGGCGCCGCCGTCAACGCCGCGATCGACCGGGTCTGGCCGGCCGCCGCCACGGCCGCCGCCCGCGCCGCCAACGAACGCCAGCGGGAGGAGGAGGTCGCCGAGTACGTCGCCCGGCTGGCCGCCGCCCGCTCCCACGAGGACGACGACCCCGACGACCCGGACATGCCCTCCGAGTTCCCCGAACGCTGGTCCCGCTTCCTCCCCCCGGACGACGTCACGGCCCGCCTGCGCACCCACGCCAGAACCGCGCCCAAGGGGCACGGGCACCAGCAGGAGCACGGGCAGGGCGGGGAGGACGACTTTCCTACGGGCAAGTGAGGGGCGCCCGACCGGAGGGCCCCCGACCGGAGGGGCCCCGACCGGAGGGGCCCCCGACCGGGGGATGAGGGGGCTCCCGGGGCTCAGGGTTTCCAGACCCCGGCGTCCGCCGCCTCCCGCGCGAACTCCCCGAAGTCCCGCGGCGCCCGTCCCAGCGTCTCCCGGACGCCGTCCGACAGATACGCGTTACGGCCGTCCAGCAGCGACCCGAACAGCTCCACCAGGAACTCCACCTCCCGCGGCGGCACGCCGAACCCCGCGAGCCGCTCCCCGTACTCCCGTGCCGGCACCGGCGTGTACGTCAGTTCCCGGCCCGCCGCCCGGCCCACCTCGGCGACCGCCTCCCCGAACGTCAGCAGCCGCGGCCCCGACACCTCCAGTACCTGCCCCGCGTACCGCTCGCCCGCCGTCAGCGCCGCCACGACCACCTCGGCGACGTCCCGCAGATCGACGAACGGCTCCCGCACCTCCCCGCCCGGGAACACCAGCTCACCGCCCAGCCGCAGCTCCTCCACCAGCGGCCCCTCACTGAAGTTCTGTGCGAACCACGCCGCCCGTACGACGGTCCAGCGCGCGCCCGGCACCCGCACCGCCGCCTCCGTCGGCAGCGCCAGCTCCTCGCCCCGCGCGGACAGCAGCACCAGCCGCCGCACCCCGAGCGACACCGCCTCCTCGGCGAGCGCCCCGACCGCCTCGGCCGCCTCCGGGGAGCCGACATCCGTCGGGAACACCAGGAACGCCGCGTCCGCGCCCCGCAGGGTCGGCTCCCACGTCGAACGGTCCCGCCAGTCGAAACCCCGCGCGCGGGAAGCCGCCCGCACCGTCAGACCCGCCGCCTCCGCGGCCCGCGCCACCCGGGCGCCCGCCCGACCGGTCGCCCCGGTCACCACCACCGTCGTACTCGTCCGTGTCGTCATGCCCCCAGTGAATCGCCGTCCGCCGCGCGTTCCCATGGCCGAAAGGCTCATTCCCATAAGCGCGCGTCTACGCCTCGGCGCGCGTCTACGCTGACCGCATGGACGCTCTCGCAGGACTCCTCGAGGGTCCACGCGCGCGTGGCGCCCTCATGATCCGCGCGTGCTTCGACCCGCCGTGGTCCGTACGCGTCGAGGACCGGGCACCGCTGACCGTCATGCTCATGGTGCGTGGCGAGGGCTGGGTCGTACCGGACGACGGCGAGCGGATCCGGCTCACCGCGGGCGACCTGGCCATCGCGCGCGGCCCCGCGCCCTACACCTGCGCCGACGACCCCGCCACACCCCCACAGGCACTGATCCTGCCGGGCGGGGAGTGCGCGTACCCCGACGGACGTCTGCTCAACGGCTCCATGGACCTCGGCGTCCGCGCCTGGGGCGACCGGCTCGACGGCTCCACGGTCCTCCTGATCGGCACCTACCTGATGCGGGGCGAGATCAGTGCCCGCCTCCTGGACGCCCTGCCGCCGCTGCTCTCCCTCACCTCCCGGGAGTGGCCCTGCCCGCTCACCCCGCTGCTCATGGACGAGATCGCGCGCGACGAACCCGGCCAGGAGGTCGTCCTCGACCGGATGCTCGACCTGCTGGTCATCGCCGCCCTGCGGGCCTGGTTCGCCCGCCCCGAGGCGGCGGCCCCGGCCTGGTACCGGGCACAGGCCGACCCGGTCGTGGGGCGCGTCCTGCGGCTCGTCCAGGACGATCCGGCCCACCCCTGGACGGTCGCCTCCCTCGCCGCGAAGGCGGGCGTGTCCCGCGCCGCCCTGGCCCGCCGCTTCACCGCCCTCGTGGGCGAACCCCCGATGACCCACCTCACCGGCTGGCGCCTCGCCCTCGCCGCCGACCGGCTGCACGCCACCGAGGAGACCATCGGCGCGATCGCCCGCCAGGTCGGCTACGGCAGCGCCTTCGCCCTGTCCACCGCCTTCAAGCGCATGTACGGCGTCAGCCCGCAGGAGTACCGGGCACGGGAGGCACGGCCGGGGGCGGCGTAGCCTGGCGTACGTGTACGAGGAACGGCCCTCCCGGCTGACCGGCGCGGTGGTCTGGACGAACACGCCTTCGCCGGGCCCCGGCACGTCCGCCACCCAGCCGGTGTTGCCGGACGGCTGCATGGACCTGCTCTGGCACGAGGGCAGGCTGCTCGTCGCGGGCCCCGACACCCGGGCGTACCACCCCGACGGCCCGCCCACCCCCTGGACCGGCATCCGCTTCTTCCCCGGCACGGCCCCGGCGCTCCTGGGCGTCCCCGCACACGAACTCCTCGACCGCCGAGTCGAGTTGACGGACCTCTGGCCCGCCGCGGAGGTACGCCGCCTGACCGCCCGGATCGCCGCCGCACCCCACCCGACGACGGCCCTGGAGAACCTCGCTTTGGAACGGGCGGCGCCACCCGACCCGCCCCTGCACCGACTGGTGACGGCCCTCGCCGCGGGCAGCCCGGTCGCCACGGTCGCGGACGAACTCGACCTGTCCAGCCGCCAGTTGCACCGCCGCTCCCTCACCGCCTTCGGCTACGGCCCCAAGACCCTGGCCCGCATCCTCCGCCTCCAGCACGCCCTGGCCCTGGCCCGCGAGGGCCTGCCGTACGCCGACACGGCAGCCCGCTCCGGATACGCCGACCAGGCCCATCTGGCCCGCGACGTCAAGGAGTTCACGGGCCGAACGCTCGGATCCCTACTCGTCGGCTAGCGGAGCGAACAGATCGACGGCGTTGCCGTCCGGGTCGTGCACCACGGCGTACCGCTGCCCCCAGAAGGCGTCCCACGGCTTCAGCTCGCCATGATGACCGGCGCCCACCAACTCCTCGTACACCGCGTCGACCTCGTCCGGCCCGTCACAGCGCAAGGCGAGCGCATGCCGCCCACTGCCGACCGGCGCACGCCACCCCGGATGGAACGACCGCACGGTGTCCTCGGTGTCCAGCAACAACCGCAACCCACCGGCCACCCCGGCCTCGGCATGCGCCTCCCGCTCGGCCCCCTCGGGAAACGCGAACCCCAGCCGACGGTAGAAGGCGACAGCGGCGGCCATGTCGGAGACGACCAGCCCAATGGCATCGAATCGTGTGCTCATGGGGCCACGGTAGGAAGGAACCGGCCGACAGGTCTTGAAGAAAACGGACAGGGCAGCGCGGGGGAGCTTCTCTCGCCGGCCGTCACTCGTACGCCCAGGCCCGGCCGGTCTGCCGGTACTCCTCCACCGGAATCGGATCGACCCCGGTTCTCATGCGGGTGGTGTACAGCAGGCCGTCAAGATGGTCGACCTCGTGGTGGATGAGGCGGGCGAGGCCACGTTCGTACACGGCGGTGACGGTTTCGCCGGTCAGAGCCGTGGTCTCGACGGTGATCCTCAGGGGGCGGGGGACGAGGCCGCGGACGTCGAAGAAGCTCAGGCAGCCTTCGTACTGCTCGTCCAACTCGTCGGAGCGGGAGGTGATCCGTGGGTTGAGCAGGATGATGGCCGGGGCGTCGCCGGGCGGCTGGACGACGGCGGCGGCGCGTCCGATGCCGATCTGTGGAGCGGCGATGCCCATGCCCTTGGCGAAGGGGTGGACCCGGCCGATCCGTTCCATGGCGGTGAACAACTCGTCCGTGGTGCGCTCGGCCTCGTCGCGTTCTGCGGGCAGGTCGAAACCGCGGGCCCTTTCGGCGAGGATGCCGGCTCCGTGCTGGACGACGCCGAGGTCTCGCATCTGCTGACTGGGCCGCACGTCGGTCACCTGAACTCCCCTTGATTCATGTCGCGTTCGGGCCGTGCCCGAAAACGCCACTCCAGACGGTACCGAGCGTGCAGGGCAGGTGTGGTCGTGATCCACGTGAACCGCCTCAGCTCCCCGTCGTCGCTGAGCACAGGCGGGGTCCGCAGCGGAGAGGCTTCGGCGGTCATGGACGTCTCGGTGCCCCACGCGACCGGGTCGAGCGCGGTGGGGAAGACGAGTCGGACTTCGAGCTGTTCGGTGGGCAGGCGAACGGCTCGCTGAAACCAGTTGCCCCACTTGTCGTCGCCGACGGTGTAGGCGTACTCGATCCACACGGACTCACCCGGGTAGAGCGGGAAGCGGCCGTGCTCGTTGTCGAACACCAGCCAGACTTCCTTGAAGGCGTCGCGGTCGTGTTTCACCTGCCAGCTCATCGCCTCGCCCCGGCAGGTCGCGGCGAGGGCGAGTTCGTTCCAGGTCAGCGGGTGGGCCCGGTAGTGCGCGTTGGAGCGTTCGGGGTCGCCGGGGTAGCGGTCCACGGAGATCCGGATCAGGTACCGGGTCACCGGTTCATCGCCGGTGTTCCGCAGTCGGCGGCGCATGGTGAGCCGATACTTGCTGCCGTCGTACTGGAGCCGTGCCGCGTCGTGTTCGACGACGAGGGCCGATCCGGTCGCGTACGGCTGCTCGGGCCTGCGCTGGGCGGACGGAGCGGCTGCCGGACGCCGGGTCCGGGCCCGCACCTGCTCGTATTCGCACCAGCGCCGCCAGATCGCCTTCCCGGCGTTCAGAGCTTCGTCGGCGAGGCGTGAGAACTCCTCGCTGGGCTTGTGACGGCCCGACTCGACATGGCTGACGTAGGACGGGTCGAACCCCATGGCCAGTGCCAGCGCCCGCTTGGACATTCCGCGTACTTCCCGCCACCGTGCCACTTCGGCCGCGTAGTCCCCGGCCGCCTGCTCGACGGTGATCTCGTCGCCCTGCGCGTCCATCGAACGCCGCCCCCGCGTCACTTGTTGGTGAGCATGAATGAACCGTGAGTGATCCAAGTTCATCATCCCGTCATGGCCCGCGTCGCCGGTTTCCTTCCCTCACGGGCCCGGATCGACCCTCCGGGCGGACAGAGGGAGGCGACGCACATGCGAGTGCTGTACCTGCTCAACATCTCCAACCCGGACCGGCTTTCGGCCGACTCGGGGTGGATCTTCGCGGATCTGCTCGCTCCGGCCCTGGCCGACGCCGGGACCGAGGTGACCGTCGCCGCACCGGCGGCGGCCGGGGATGCCCGCTGCGGCTTCCACCGGACGAAAGCACCGGGGACGAAGTACCGGGCCCGTTTCTCCGCGGACATCGATGAACTGGTGGCGCTGATCCGGGGCGTCAGGCCGGACGCGGTGGTGGCCAACCAGATCGAGGAGGCCCCGGCGATCCGCACTGCCCTCCTGGAGGCCGGATCAGACGCACTGCTGGCCGGGTACTGCCACTACCTGCCGTTCTCCTTCACCAGCGGAGGCTGGCTCCTGCTCGATCCGTCCTTGAACGACGCGGCGCTCGGACAGCCCGTCCTGCTAGCCTTCGCCGCCGGGCTGGCCGCCTGTGACCGGGTGATGGTCCACTCCTCCACGGCCGCCTCCTGGGTGTCGGACGCTGCCGCCCGGATGACCGTGGACCTCGGCGAGAAGCTGCGGGTGGTGCCCGCCCCGCGTGACGAGCGTCTTGTCCGTGCTCCCGTCACCGGCCGGCCCACGTCTGGCGCCGGGGCGATCGGTGTCTACAACCACCGGCTGTACGCGCACTACGGCACCGAGCAGTTCGTGCACCTGGCCCGCGACCTGGCCGCCTCCGGCGTCATCCGGCTGCGGGTGATGGACCTGTTCGGCCGACGCCGCGCCGAGCGCACGGGCCTGGACGACAGCCCCGAGAACATGCGCGACCGGCTCGCCGCCCTGCCCCACGTCCAGATCGTCTCCGACCGGGGTGACCGGGTCCGCTACAAGAACCTACTGGCGGGCGCCCGCTTCGGCATCGCTCCCTTCCGTCCCGGCTGCCCCTGGTCCATGAGCGTGATCGACTGCCAGGGCATGGGGCTGCCGGTCATCTCACCGCGCCTCGGCTGGCTCGCCCAGCACATCGATGCCGAGCTGTGCTTCACCACCCGGGCCGAGGCCGTCGCCCTGGCCGAACGCCTCGCCACCGACGACGAGTTCCACGCCCTGCACGCCAAGCGCGCCCACGCCTCCACCGCCGACCTCGCCCCGGCCCTGGTCGCCGCCCGCTACCTGGAGGCGATCGCGTGACCAGGTTCGACGCGGTCTTCCTCTCCTACGACGAGCCGATGGCCGGTTCCCTCCACGCCCGCCTGCAACGGACGCTCGGCGGGATGGTCAAGCGCGTGCACGGTGTGCACGGGATGCGCCGGGCCTACCGGCTGTGCGCCGAGGTCGTCGACCGTGAGCAGTTCTTCCTCTCCGACGGTGACTTCGCCATCGACACCGGCTTCGACCCCGCCGTCGTCGCGCCGCTGGACGAGGGCGTGTCCATGCGGGTGTGGCGGGCGGTCAACCCGGTCAACGGCCTGACCTACGGATACGGCGGGCTGAAGCTGATCCGCCGCAGTGCACTGCGCGAGATGGGCGAGGCGGTTGACGTGCTCGCCGCCCTTCCGGGCCGTATCGAGTTCGCCGAACAATGCGCGGGCGTCACCCGGTTCAACCAGAGCCCCTTCCACGCCTGGAAGGCCGGTTTCCGTGAGTGCGTGATGCTCGCTCGCGGCAGCGAGTACGGCATGGCCGACGACGACGCCCGCAGACGAGTCGAGGCGTGGACCATGAGCCGGGACGGGGAGTTCGCCGCCTACGCCGCCGCCGGAGCCCAAGAGGGCGTCGACTTTGCTCGTGGGGCCGCCGGCGCCCCCAAGCTGTTCGACCACCTCAACGACCCCACCTGGCTGCGGGACCGCTTCACCGCCACCCATGGGGACCAGGCGGTCTCGGGATGACCGGTCCGCTCGTACTCATCGAGCCGTACGCGAACCGGCTGGGCGGCCACCACCAGCGCACGCTGGTGGTGCTTGCCCAGGCCCGCCCGGGCAGCCTGGCCATCGCCCCGCACGGGATCGCCCGCGAGACGGTCACGGCCCTGCGGGAGGCCGGCGCGCAGTTGGCGACCGCCCCGGCCGGGCGAGCTGCGGCAGTACTGCTGGCCCTGTCCCGCCTCATGGCCGGGCTCGCCGCAGCAGGGCAGCGCATCTTCCGCTCGCGCCGCTGGCCCCACCGCCTACGGCGGCTGCCGCATCAGATCACCCTCATCGCCCGCTGCCTGGCCGAGGCATCGGCTCTGCGGACCTCCCGCCACCTCCGGCCCCGCGCCGGGGCGGTGGTGATCCTGACCGCGAGTGAGGCTCTGCACGGGGCTGCGGCCCTCCTCGGCGGACAGCCGCATCTGCGGTTCGTCCACGAACAGGTCACCACCGAGGACGCCGCCGTACGGCTCCTCGCCAGACTTGCCCGCCGGGGCGAGAAGCGGGCCGTCGCGGTGTACCCGACACAGGCGGTGGGCGATCGGATGGCGGCGGCCTTCCCGGATCTGGCTGCGGTGGTACGGACCTTCGCGGTCGACGACGGCCGCCGCCTGACCGACGCCGAACGCGAGGGCGGCCGGACTGCCTTCGGTATCCCCGCCGCAGAAGCCGTGGTGTGCCTGGTGGGCGGATGGTGGCCCTACAAGGACATCGCCGTCATCGATGCCGCCCTGTCCCGGCTGAAGGAACCGCTGCACCTCCTGGTCATCGGGGCCCCGCTCGACGCAATCGTTCTCGAACGGTGGCGGGCCCTGCCCGACCTGAGCCTGCACACCGTGTCCGGCCCTGTCACGGACGCCGTGCTGCGGCTGGTCTACGCCGCGGCCGACGCCGCCCTGGTCGCCCGGCACCCCGGCATCGGCAAGGAATCCGGGCTGGTGATGGATGCCGCCCGCCTCGGCGTCCCGCTGATCGTCTCCGACCACGATGCGGCCCTCACCGCCCGCCTTCGCGGCCTGCCCTGGGCCCTGACCTTCCCCGTGGGCGACTCGAACGGGCTCGCCGACGCGTTGCACACCGTCATCCGCCGACCACTTGGCCGGCCCGGCCCCGCCGCGCCCCGCCTGCTGGGCATGTGGACGGCCGACGAGCAGGCCGACTTCCTCACCCACACCTTCGCCTCCCTCCGTACGAAGGGGTCACGATGCTGATCACACCTCCGCCGCTGGTCTCCGTCATCGGCCCCGTCGAAGTCCCGCTGCTGGCCGCCTGGGTCTGCCATTACCGGCTCCTGGGCATCGAGCGGTTCCTCATCGCCTTCCACTTTCCCGAACACGTCCCCGAGGAGCGGCGGCACGAACTCCTGGCCGCCAGCCGCGAGCTGGGCATCATCCCCACCGCCGTCGGCAGCGGCCCGTGGCACGAGCACACCAACGGCACACTCAGGGACGCCCTGCGGCAGCAGGCAGGGCCCGGCTGGCACCTGCTCGCCGACGCCGACGAGTTCCAGCAGTACCCCGTTCCGCTGGACGAGATGATCGCCCGGGCCGAGCACGCCGGGCACCGCGTGGTGGGCGGGCTGATGCTCGACCGTGTCACCGCTGACGGCTCCCTTACCGGCTGGGACCCGCAGACGGGCCTGGACACGGCGTATCCGCTCGGCGCCTTCCTCACTCACCGGCTCCTGCGCGGTGACCCCCGCAAGATCGTGCTCGCGCACTCCGGCGTCGCCGTGGCCTCCGGAAACCACCGCGCCGAGGGTCACCGTCCGGCCAACCGGCCACCGGTCGCCGTTCACCACTTCAAGTGGCGCGACGGAGTACGGCAGGACATCGAACGGCGGGCTGCGCACTCGGCGGACGGAACCTGGAAGACCGGCTCCCCGGCCCGGCTCGCCGAGGCCCGCCGACTGCTCCAGCACCTTCGCCGGCACGACGGCCGAATCGCGGTCGACTCCCCGCACCTGGGCTTCCGGCCCGTCTCACTCCGGACCGTCCCCGCATGGTGGGCCGCACAGGCGACCGGGCTGGTGACCACCTGGCGGCCGCCGACCGCAAGGGAGAATCAGAACCAGTCGGGCCCGATGATCTCCTCGCCCTCACCCTCGGGCGGTTCGAACCGGGCGTAGAAGTCGTCAAGCGCCGACTCCGTGACGGTCAGCGCGTTGGCGTCCTCTCGCAGGTTGCGCTCCCCGAGGCGCCGCAGCAACTCGGCCCGCTCGACAGGGAAGTACAACAGACGCGGCCGACCGCCGGCCTCTTCGACCAGCTTCTTCCACTCGAGGCGGGCCGAGCGCAGCCACAGCCCGTGATCCAATACGACGTCCCGGCCTGCTGCAACCAGCTTCGCCAGGCGCTCACGCACCTCGGCGACCACTGGAGCCTCCAGGGCGAAGTAGTCCCGCTCCGGATAGTCCACGCCGTAGCGGCCGTGCCGGGCGTGAACCAGCTCATCCACCGACAGCCGCACCACTCCGGCCGGCTCCAGCCGCCGCTGGGCATACATGGTCTTGCCCGACCCGGTCAGCCCGACCAGCAGATACACCACCGGCCCGGCCTCCCGACCGTGGTCGGCAGCCCGGCTGGGCTCCACCGCCTTCACCCGCGCACTCCTCCTCGCGCTCCACGGATCGCTCCTGAAGCCCAGCCTGCCACCCTTCGTGTGGATCGGCGACGACACTTGCCGGGCGCACACCCTTCGCGCGGCGACCTCCTGATCCGAGTCGACGTCATGCAGGGCTCCAGGCGGAGCATCTGTCCGAGGTACAGGCGTGGACGGGACGGCAGTCACCGGGCACTGTCAGGTGAAGGTGACCGGCCCGTTCGGGGTGTCGAGGGTGAAGGAGAACCCCGCGGGCCCCTCGCCGATCACCAGATCCGTCCCGAGGGCGCTGAGCACGGGGCGGACCTCCTCGGGGTCGGGTGCGGTGGCGGTCAGTTCCAGCAGCGGGGTCAGCGGCAGATCCGACGCGGACGGATGGACCGCGTCGGCCCAGTCGATCAGAAACGGCACCAGACCGGAGGGATGCGGGGTGCCGCCGTCGGTCAACCGCCACTCGAGCAGGGTGCCGTCCGGCCGCCGCCGGCTCATCTCTCTCACGTCACCCGGGTCATAGCCGTGGACGCGGACAGTGGCGACCGTGGCGTCGATGTCGGACGGACTGATCGCCCAGGTGATCGTGCGCGCCGAGTCGAGCCCGTCCACACCGAAGGGGCGAGGCCCGGCCGGCGCGGACTGCTCCGGGTCCGGCCCGAGGATCTCCAAGTAGGCCCCACCGCCCAGCCCGACCAGGCAATTACGAGTCCCGAACCCGATATGCACCCCACCCGGCGCCGGCACCACCCCGGTACGCCGAGCGAACTCGGCCACGGTCGCCGCCAGGTCGGGAGTCGCGAGGACGATGTGGTCGAGGTGTGCCGGAATGGTGTTCATCCCACCCGAGCCTACGCGTAGGGCACCGAAATCACCTTGCCTTACGAACAGTTGTGCGTCCCGCGTGTCGTGTGCCTCAGGATGAACTCCAGCCGTGCAGGGATACCCCTGAGCCTCCCTCCAGATAGTGGCGGAGGGCCCTTGCGGTGGTGGCCACCAAGTTCTCGGGAAAGGCGTCGGCGTGGATCCAGCGGACCTGGGCGTGCTTGTGGGGTTCGCGGTTCTCGGGTTCACCGATCCATTCGTGGGCGGCGAAGACGACCGTGAGGAATCCGTTCGGGGCTTCGACTCCCCAGGCGCCGTGGACGATGTGGGCGACCTCCAGGGCCTCCGGCTTCACGGTCAGGCCGGTCTCCTCGTGCAGCTCCCGGACCGCGGTCTCGGTGATGGGCTCGCCGGGCTCGCTCTTGCCGACCGGCAGGTCCCACTTGCCCTGGGCGAACTTGGCGTTCCGGCCGCGCTGGAGGAGGACGATCCGGTTGGTGTCCCGGTCGTGGACGATGACGGCGGCGACCAGCACGGTCATGGACTCGACGGCGGGCGGCAGGACTTCGGGCTGGGCGTCGGACTGCGGCTGAGCCACGGTGAGGGTCCCTTCGTCGGCTGGTCGGTGGGCAGCTTAGGTCAGTGCCGTGCGCTCGCGGCGGGAACGCGTACGGCACCGAAATCTCCGCGCCTGGCGAACACCTGTGCGTCAGGATGAGTGCATGATCCGTACCGTGCGCGCTCTCCCCGTGCTCCTGCTGCTGCCCGCCCTCGCCGTCGCCTGCGGTACCGAGACGGCGGCAGGTGCGGATCCTGGCGAACTTGCCTCCCGTGCGAGCGCGTTGGGGATCGCCCCGGAGCATGTGTACGTGACCGACGCCTCCGGCTACACGCTCGCGCAGCAGTCGGTGGGTGTGTTCGGGGATGACGGGTTCTCCGCCGTCTATGTCTCGCAGAAGGAGGGCAAGCACCTTCAACTCAGCGTGGATCGAGGGAGCATGACCGCCGAGAGCTGTCCGGAGCAGCCCGTGGGCGACTCCTCCGGTGGGTCCACGACCTGTGTCCGTGACGGTGACTTCTGGTTCCGCAGCGCCGGGGAGCGTCGGGAGTTCGCGGTGCCGAAGGAGGGGTTCGTCATCCATCTCGGGGGCGAGGGCGTGCCGCGGGACGTGTTGCGTGAGGCCGCCGAGAATGTCCATCGGCCGTCCGCGGAGGAGTTGGACGCCCTGCTGCCCCCTGCGGCGGACCGCGGTGAGCCGGTGGAGCGCGGGGACCTGCCCTCGGAGGGCGACGGGGCGCCCGACAACAGCGTGGGCGAGGGCGGGTGAGAGGGCGGCGCCGCCGTCCAGTGACGTTTCTGCGGTGAACCGTGTGCTCCGAAGGAGTGAGTGCGGCCGGAGGCGAGGCGCACGTGCGAGGGCCGCGCGGAGATCCTCGGTAGTCGGTGACACGGCTATCGGGAGGAACCGGACCTTGACGTACGGGAGCAGGCTGCGGGAGCGGATCGCGGACCCGGGCACGACCCCGCTGATCGGCGTGTACGACATGTACTCGGCGTCGATCGCGGCGCAGCACTACGACGGCATGTTCGTCTCCGGCTTCGGCTTCGCGGCCTCGTACTACGGGCTGCCGGACATCGGATTCATCGCCTGGCCGGACATGATGGCGTTCGTGCAGCGCTTGCGGGGCGCGTTCCCGGCCCACCATCTGCTGGTCGACATCGACGACGGCTACGTCGATCCCGAGGTCGCCTGCCATGTGGTGGAGGGCCTGGAGCGGATCGGCGCGTCCGGTGTCGTCCTGGAGGACCAGCAGCGGCCCCGTCGCTGCGGGCATGCCGACGGCAAGCAGGTGCTGCCGCTGCACGAGTACCTCGCCAAGCTGGAGTTGGTGCTCGCGACCCGCCGGGACCTGGTCGTCGTGGCCCGCACCGACGCCACCGACGAGGACGACATCCTGCACCGCGCCGAGACCCTCGCCGCCACCGACGCGGACGTGGTCCTGGTCGACGGCGTCCGCAGCGTGGAGTGGATCCGGCGGATCCGGAAGGTCGTCGGCGACAAGCCGTTGCTCTTCAACCAGATCGCGGGCGGCAAGTCCCCGCGCCTCTCCCTGACCGAACTCGCCGAACTCGGCGTGGACGTGGCGATCTACAGCACCCCGTGCCTGTTCGCCGCCCACCAGGCCGTGCACTCCGCGCTCACCGAACTCCGGCGCACCGACGGCCGGTTGCCGGCGTCGGACGCCACGGACGCGGTCGGCGTGCGCACCGCCACCCAACTGCTGGAACGCAACATCGCGCGCCGTCGGCCGGTGGTGCGGGAGGCCGGCGTCTGAGACGGGACGGGACCCCCAGGCATGGATCAGCGTGCGCGGGCAGGCGGCGGTGCCGTGCTCGCCCGTTCCACGAGCCGGGTCGACAGTTCGGTCCTGGTCCCCTCCGGGCACTCCCCGTCCATCATCCGCACCAGCAGCCGCAGGGCCGTGGCCGCCATCTCCGCCAGCGGCTGCCGGACGGTGGTCAGGGCGGGAGCGGCCCAGCGAGACTCCGGCAGATCGTCGAAGCCGACCACGCTGATGTCGTAGGGAATCCTCAACCCCCGTTCCAGCACTGCCCGGTACACGCCGAGGGCCATGCGGTCGGAGCAGACGAAGACGGCCGTCGGCGGGTCCGGCAGGTCGAGGAGTTCCCGCGTCCGGCGGTGGGCGGTCGACTCGTCGAAGGGCACCACCAGGTCGACCAGGCGGGGCGGTTTCGTCTGGTCGAAGCGCGGCCTGCGGGCATAGCCGAGCCGGTTCAGCGCCTCCGTGACCCGGCGTCGGGTCTCGGGGGCCACGTCCTCGCGTCCGTTGACCACCTTGGACGCGGTCGGCACGGACACCCCCGCCTCGCGCGCCACCACGGCCAGGGTCGGTCCGGTCGTCATGCCCGCACCGCCGCCGTGTGCGCTCTGCTCATCATGCAGGACCACCTCTCCGACCCCGTGTGAAAGCATAGAAAGCGCTTGCTATCCTAGGTCGGCCGTCGTGGCACGTGAAGAGACCGTGCGGCGGATGTGCTCGATGTCAGGCGACCCGGGTGAGATCCGCACGCCGTACCCGGTGCGCGAGCGGCAGCCCCGCCGTGACGCGGTCGAGTTCGTCGGCGACGATCCCGCCCATGCGCTGGAGTTCGTTGCCGAGGGAGCCCGCGATGTGCGGGGTGAGGAAGACGTTGGGCAGGCGGTAGAGCGGGGAATCGGCGGGCAGGGGCTCGGGTTCGGTGACGTCCAGGATGGCGTGCAGGCGGCCGGAGACGAGTTCGTCGACGAGCGCGCTGTGGTCGACGAGGGCGCCGCGCGAGGTGTTGATCAGGACGCCGCCGTCGCGGATGAGCCCGAGCCGGGCCCGGTTCAGCAGATGCCGGGTCTCGGGGATGTCCGGCGCGTGCAGCGTGACGATGTCGCTGAGCCGCAGCAGATCCTCCAGCGGCAGGAGCCGGGCCCCGAGGTCGGCCGCCTCCCCGGGGTCCAGGTAGGGGTCGTGGAGGAGGACCTCCAGGTCGTGCGGGCGCAGAAGGCGCAGGAGCCGACGCCCGATGCGCGAGGCGCCGACGACCCCGACGCGGCGGCCGTGGTTGCCGGTGGCGGCGGTCCGGTCGGGCGTGGGCGGCGTGTGGGTGCGGCGGTAGCGGTCGCGATGGCCGAGCGCGTCCTTGCCGGCGAGAAGGATCATGGCCAGGGTGTACTCGGCGACCGGGACGGCGTTGGCGGTGACCGCGCTGGAGACGCTCACCCCGCGATCCCAGAGGGCCTCGCCGACGAGTGAGCGGACGGAGCCCGCCGCGTGCAGGACCGTGCGCAGCCGGGGCGCGACGGCCAGGGCGTCCGCGTCCAGGCGGGGGCAGCCCCAGCCGGTGATCAGGATCTCGGCGTCGGATAGGGCCGGGCGCGCGGTCGTGCCCGTGAAGTCGCGGACGACGAGCGTGGGGTCGATGTCCGCCGCGCGCCGCAACCGGGCCATCAGGGGTGGCGGGAACAGCAGCGGCAGATGCACCGGATCCATGGCGAACACGGCCCTGGGTGGCGGCGGGGCGTCGGGCATGACCCTCCCGGAGGCCGGGGTAAGCGGGGAAGCGGTGAAGGGGAGGAGGGGGGAAGCGGTTGCTGAAAGCGCCTTCTACGGTAGGTCGGGGGCGGAGAGGGGGTCAATCGGTCGGAGGGGAGCCTTCACAGGTTCACGGGACGGGGGTGAGTGCGGCGGGGTCCCTCGAACGGCCCTGCCGCGGGCCCCTGCGCCGGAATAGCGGCCGCCGTTGTGGTGCTGTGGAGGTACCGGTGCACTGGCACGAAGGCGTGACAGCGCGGCGAAGGGCTGGTGAGCAGATGACGGCGGACCAGGCGGACCAGACGGACCAGGCGGACCCTGCGGACGACACCCGGCCGGACCCCGTGGTCGGTACCCCCTACGGGGCCGTACGGGGTAGGTACGAGCGAGGTGTCGCCGTGTTCAGGGGCATCCCCTACGCGGCACCCCCCTTCGGACCCCGACGGTTCCGGCCACCCGAGCCGCCCGAACCCTGGGACGGGGTCAGGGACGCGGGCGCGTTCGGCCCGACGGCGCCGAAACCGCCGTACTCCGAAGCCTTCGCCCAGTACCTGTCCGACCCGGTCGTGCCGGGGGACGACTGTCTCAACCTCAACGTCTGGACGCCCTCGCCCGGCCCCGGCGCCGGCCTGCCCGTCATCGTGTGGCTGCACGGCGGCGCCCTGACCAGGGGTTCCTCGGGTGTTCCGGTGTACGACGGGCAGCACTTCGCCCGCGACGGCGTCGTCTTCGTGTCGATCAACCACCGCCTGGGCGTCGAGGGGTACGGCCTGTTCCCGGACGCCCCCGCCAACCCCGGGCTGCGCGACCAGCTCGCCGCGCTGGAGTGGGTCCACCGGTCCGTCAGGGCCTTCGGCGGCGACCCCGACAGGGTCACCCTTGCGGGGCAGTCCGCGGGGGCGATCGGTGTCGGCGCGCTCATCGCCTCCCCGCAGGCCCAGGGCCTGTTCCGGCGGGCCGTCCTCCAGAGCGGGCCGCCGGAGGCGTTCGAACGGGACAAGGTCCGGCGCATGGTGCGCCGTATGGCGACGCGGCTCAAGATCCCCGCCACCGCCGAGGCGTTCGCCGCCGTCGACCGCGATCTGCTGCTGCGGACGCAGGCCGACGTCGGCAGGCTCAGCAGCCCGGTGCTGGGCGGCCCGGCCTTCGGCATCGTCGTGGACGGCGATGTCGTCCCGCGCGATCCGCTCGAAGCGCTGATCGAGGGCGGCGCGGCCGACGGCGCCGACCTCCTGCTCGGCTGGACCCGGGACGAGTACCGGCTCTGGCTCGTCCCCGGCGGCCTCCTGGAACGCGTCGACCGGCTCGGTCCCGTCGCCCTCGCCGGTGCCATGGCCCGCTGCCACTGCGGCCACGAGGTGCCGCGCGGCTACCGCGTCCTGCATCCGGAGTCCGGTACCGCCGACATCGTGGGCCAGATGGTCACCGACCATCTGCTGCGCCTGCCGCTGCACCGGCTGGCGGACGCCCGGCCGGGGAGGGCGTACGTCTACGAGTTCGCCTGGCCGTCGCTCCGCCCCGGCCTCGGCGCCTGCCACGCCCTGGAACTCGGCTTCGTCTTCGGCACCGGCGACACACCCGTGTCCGCGAAGCTCGCCGGCGAGGGCGCCCCGCACGGCCTGGCCGCCGCGATGCACGGCGCGTGGGTGCGGTTCGCGCGGATGGGCGACCCGGGTTGGCAGCCCTGGGACGCGACGCACCCGGTGCGGATCTTCGGCGACGTCGACGTCCCCGGTGAGGGTGGCGAGTCGGGTGTCATCGACGCCCCTGGTGAGGGTGGCGAGACGGGTGCCACCGACGCCCCTGGTGAGGGTGGCGAGACGGGTGCCACCGACGCCCCCGGACGGAGTGGCAAGACGAGTGGCCTGGATGCCCCCGGTCGGAGTGGCAGGACGGGTGACACCGACAGCGGGCGTGCCGTGCGGGAGCCGTACACCGCGTACGGCCCGCGCGATGCGGAGATGGCCCTGTGGGCGACGGCCGCGGCCGCCGAGCGGCCCGCGCGTGCCGTCGTCCTGCGCTCGGAGCCGGTCCCCGGCGGCCGGGCGACGCGCGGCACGGAACTCAGATCGGCGGTACGACGGCTGCGGCGGGCGAGGGGAGCGGAAGGGGCGGAAGGGACGGAGGAAGCCGGGGGAGGAGCCGGCCGAACAGGTCGGCGGTGAACTCCGGGCCTGGGGTGCCTTCCGGGGCAGGCGGGGCGCTTCCTGGCTCGGCGGTGCGCGTCCTGGACTTGGCGGCGTGCCTCCCGGCCCCGGCGGGATGCCTCCCGGGCTAGGCGGGGCGTCTCCCGGCCTTGGCGGTGCGCTTCCTGAACCTGGCGGGGCGTGTCCCGGGCCAGGCGGGGCGTCTCCCGGGCCTGGCGGTGCGCTTTCCGGACCTGGCGGTGCGCTTTCCGGCCCTGGCGGGGTGCCTCCCGGGCTAGGCGGTGCGCTTCCCGGCCCTGGCGGGGCGTCTCCCGGGCCAGGCGGTGCGCTTCCCGGCCCTGGCGGGGCGCTTCCTGGCTCGGCGGTGCGCTTCCCGGACCTTGGCAGGGTGCCTCCCGGACCTAGCGGGGCGCTTTCCGGGCTAGGAGGGGTGCCTCCCAGACCCGGCGGGGCGTCTCCCGGGCCGACGCGCGCCGCCCTCTCCGCTCACGCCGCCCCGAGCGTGCGCGCGATCGAGGCGACCGCCTCCGGCCCCACCCGGCAGCAGCCGCCGATCAGCCGGGCGCCCGACTCCCGCCAGCGCAGCACCTCTTCGGCGGCGAACGTGGAACGGCCCCGCCACGCGCGGGCGTCCGCGTCCCAGACCTCGCCGCTGTTGGGGTAGACGACGACCGGTCTGCCCGTGACCCGTGCCGCGGTCGCGACGGCGGCGTCCACGTCCTCGGGCACACAGCAGTTCACGCCGACCGCGATCACCTCGTCCCGGCCGGCGGCGAGGGCGAACGCCTCCTCCAGCGGCTGACCGGCCCGCGTACGGTCACCGGTGACCGAGTACGACAGCCAGACCGGCACCCCGAGTCCGCGCACCGCCCGCAGCAGCGCCTCGGCCTCGTCGGCGTCGGGCACCGTCTCCAAGGCCAGGACATCGGGTGCGGCGGCGGCCAGCGCCTCCAGGCGGGGGCGGTGGAAGCGTTCCAGCTCGTCGACGCTCAGCCCGTACCGCCCCCGGTACTCCGAGCCGTCCGCCAGCATCGCCCCGTAGGGGCCCACCGACGCCGCGACCCACAGCGGGCGCGTGACCCCCTTGTCCCGGGCCTGCTTGTCCTGGGCCTGCCGGGCCGCGTCCCGGGCCAGTTCGACGCTCAGGGCGAGCAGCCGGGCGGCCTCCTCGCGCCCGATGCCCCGGTGCGCGAAGCCCTCGAAGGTGGCCTGGTAGCTGGAGGTGATGGCCACGTCGGCGCCCGCCTCGAAGTACGCGAGATGCGCCTCGGTGATCGCCTCGGGCCGCTCGGCGAGCAGCCGTGCCGACCACAGCTCGTCGCTCAGATCGTGCCCGGCGGCCTCCAACTGGTTCGACATGCCGCCGTCGAGGACGACGGTCCCGGCGGCGAGGGCCGCGGCGAGGGAGGCGTCCGCAGAGGGAGGGGACACGGGAGTCGGAGTCGGAGCGGGAGCCGGAGCGGGAGTGGGCGGCGGGGTGTCGCTGGTCATGTCATGACGCTAATCCCCGGCAAGGGCTTTCCCGCAAGTCGCGCCGGATTGGTTGACCCGCTCATGACACCCGCTTACCTTCTCCGTGTTCGCCATTCCATATGCCGTTCGTGATACCGAACCGATGGGGTAGACGGAGAGTCACGATGAGACGTGCGTACACCACCCTGCTCGCCCTCTGCCTGACCCTGTTCGGCGCCCTCGCCACGGCGGGACCGGCGGGGGCCGTGGCCCGGACCGTCCCCAACGGCGTCCAGTTCACCGACACTTCGGGCAACGCCGTGCACGCGCACGGCGGCGGAATCATCAAAGTCAGCGACTACTACTACTGGTTCGGCGAGGACCGCAACGCGGACAACACCTTCCGCTCCGTGGACGCCTACCGCTCCACCGACCTCAAGACCTGGGAGTTCAGAAACCGCGTCCTGACCCGGTCCAGCGCGGCCGAGCTGAACACGGCCTACATCGAGCGGCCCAAGGTCGTCTACAACGCCGCCACCGGCACGTTCGTCATGTGGATGCACAAGGAGAACGGCACCGACTACGGCGAGGCCCGTGCCGCCGTAGCCGTCTCCACCACGGTCGACGGCGCTTACACCTACCGGGGCAGCTTCCGTCCGCTCGGTGTGCACATGTCCCGTGACATCACGGCGTTCGTCGACACCGACGGCACCGGATACATGGTCTCTGCCGCCAACGAGAACTACGACCTGCACATCTACCGTCTCACCGCCGACTACACGGCCGTCGAAAGCCTGGTGGCCAACCCCTGGCCCGGCGGCCACCGCGAGGCACCGGCCTTCTTCAAGCGCAACGGCGTCTATTTCATGCTGACTTCGGGCGCGACCGGCTGGAGCCCCAACCAGCAGCGGTACGCCACCGCGCCCAGCCCGGCCGGCCCCTGGACGGCGATGACGAACGTCGGCGACTCCACGGCCTACGGCTCCCAGACCGCGTACGTCCTTCCCGTGCAGGGGACTTCGGGCACCTCGTACCTCTACCTCGGCGACCGCTGGGGCAACTCCTTCGGCGGCACGGTCGACGATTCCCGTTACGTCTGGCTGCCGTTGACGTTCCCGTCCTCGACCTCGACCTCCCTGTCCATGGCCTGGAGTCCGGAGGTCACCGTCGACACGGCCGCCGGTACGGTGAGCGGGACCGCCGCCACCTACGACACGCTGATCGCCCGGCACTCCGCCAGGTGCGCCGACGTCACCGGCCAGTCGCTGTGGCAGGGTGCGCAGATCAAGCAGTACGACTGCAACGGCGGCGGCAACCAGAAGTACTGGCTCAGGTCCGTGGGGGACGGCTACCACCAACTCGTCCTGCGCCACAGCTCGTTGTGCGTGCGGGAGAACGCCACGACGGTCACCCAGGAGAACTGCGACGCGACCGACACCGCCCAGCAGTGGTCCCTCACGGCGACCGGGAACTACGTGACCGTGAGGTCCCGGGCGTCCGGCGAATGCCTGGACGTGAGCGGCGCGTCCACCGCCAACTCCGCCGCGATCATCACGTACACCTGCAACGGCGGGACCAACCAGCAGTGGACGCGCGGCACATGACGCGAAGGGCGTGACGCGCGGGTGAGGCACGGGTGACACGCGGGGGGCGCGGGGTCTAGAAAGCGCTTGCCCGGAGACGGTACGGTCCAGCCGCCAGGAGTGCCGTCGTACCGGAGGAGCCCGCAGTGAGACGACTCGCCCTCGCCGTGTCGGCGGCGCTGACCCTGACCGCCGTCTGCACGGCCGTACCCGCCACCGCCCAGGCGCACGGCGGCCCGTCTCCGCTAGGGATCGCCAACTGCACCGCGACCGCCTGCCACTTCGACGTCCCGCCCGGCACCTACGACGTCCGGCTCGTCCTCGGCGGCGACACCGCGTCCAGCACCGCCGTCACCGGCGAGACCCGGCGCGCCCTGCTCCCCGAGACCGCCGTACCGGCCGGCGGGCGCGTCACCCGCGGCTTCACGGTCGACGTCCGCACCCCCGAGGGCGAACCGACGGGCGCCGAGGGAACCGCCGGCCTGGATCTGACGTTCGGCGGAACGGCGCCCGCGCTCGCCGCCATCAGGGTCACCCCGGCCCGGCACGCCCACCGTCTCTTCCTCGTCGGCGACTCCACGGTCTGCGACCAGCCCGGCGAGCCCTACGCCGGGTGGGGACAGGAGCTGCCGCAGTTCCTGCGCGAGGGCGTCGCGGTCGCCAACCACGCCGACTCGGGGGAGAGTACGGTCACCTACCTGGGGAACCCGCTGCTGTGGGCCACCGTGCAGGCGAGGGTCCGGCCCGGGGACCCGGTCCTGATCCAGCTCGCGCACAACGACAAGACGACCGACGAGGTGACGTACCGGGCGAACCTGGAGACACTGGTGGCGGGCGTCAGGGAGAAGGGCGGGCGACCGGTTCTGGTGACCCCGATCGTGCGCCGCTGGTTCAACGCCGACGGCACGCTCGACAACGGAACAGCCCTTCTGGTCAACGGACTCGGCGTCGACCACCCGGCGGTGATCCGCTCGGTCGCCGCCGACCGGGACGTCCCGCTGATCGACCTCACCGCCCGGACCAAGGCACTTGTGGAGTCCCTGGGCGTCGAGGGCTCCAAGGCGCTGTACCTCTACAACGAGAAACGCGACAACACGCACACCTCCGTACACGGTGCCACGGTCTACGCGGAGCTGGTCCGCGACGAACTCGTCACCCGGCATCTGGTGCCCAAGGGCACGGTGCGGGTGGGATGAAGCCCCTGGGGGCGCCCCGACCGGAACCGGGGCGCCTCCAGGCCCGTACCCCCTACTGGGCGAGGAGAAGGAACGGAAACCGCCGATGCGCCTGCCCCCGCCCGATCACGCCCTCAGCCCCCTCACCGGCTACACCCGCGCCCACTGGGAGGCCGCCGCCGACGCCCTGCTGGCCGCCGTGACGCCGTACGCCACCGAGGACCACGCCCTCTACCACCTCCCCGGCGACCACGAGAGCTGGTCGGGCCGCCTCTCCGACGGGCTGGAGGGGTACGCCCGTACGTTCCTCCTCGCCGCCTTCCGACGTGACGAGACGGCGTTGGAGCGCTACGCCGACGGCCTCGCGGCCGGGGTCTCGGGTGTCTGGCCCCGGATCGAGGACCGCGGCCAGCCGCTGGTCGAGGCCGCGTCGATCGCCCTCGCCCTGCGCCTGACCCGCCCCCTCCTCTGGGACCGTCTGGACGACGCCGTACGCCGACGCGCGGCGGACTGGCTCGGAGACGCGCTGACGGCTCAACCCTGGCCCTGCAACTGGGAGTTGTTCCCGGTCACGGTGGGCGGATTCCTGGAGTCGGTCGGTCACGCGCCGGAAGCCTCCCGCGCGGCGATCGACCGTGGCCTGGAACGCATCGAGGCGTGGTACGTCGGCGACGGCTGGTACAGCGACGGCCCGGGCCGCGCCTTCGACTACTACAACGGCTGGGCCATGCACCTCTACCCGGTCCTGCACGCCTGGCTGGCGAAGGACCAGGACCTCCTGTCACTCTACGGCGACCGCCTGGAGGCCCATCTCGCCTCATACGCCCGCCTGTTCGGCGGCGACGGCGCGCCCCTGCGCCAAGGCCGGTCCCTCACCTACCGTTTCGCCACCGCCGCGCCCCTGTGGCTGGGTGCCCTGACCGGCCGGACCCCCTTGCCCCCCGGCGAGACCCGCCGCCTCGCCTCGGGCGCGCTGAAACACTTCCTGGAACGGGGCGCCGTCGACCCCCACGGCCTGCTCACCCTCGGCTGGCACGGTCCCGACCCCTCGGTCCTCCAGGGCTACTCGGGCCCCGCCTCCCCCTACTGGGCGAGCAAGGGTTTCCTCGGCCTGCTCCTGCCGCCGGACCACGAGGTCTGGACGGCCCGAGAGGAACCGGGCCCGACGGAACGCGAGGACGCGGCGACGCCGCTCACCGCCCCCAACTGGCTTCTCCAGTCGACCCGTTCGGACGGACTGGTCCGCCTCCACAACCACGGCAGCGAGGACGCCCGCTACGACCCCCACTACACCCGCCTGGCGTACTCGACCCTGACGGCGCCCTCACCGTCGTACGACAACAGCGTGATCCTCGACGGCGACCCGACCCGCACCGGCATCGAACCGCTCGGGGTCGGCGACGGCTGGGCCGCGTCCCGGCACACGGCGGGCGGGGGAGCGAGGGTGACCAGCGTCGTCCTGGTACGGGGAGCGTCGGAGGTGCGCATCCACCGGGTGACGGGGGCGCCCCCGGGTACTCCCGTACGGGTGACGGGCTGGCCGACCGAGAACGCAGAACTCCTGCCCGCCCTGGGCCTGGACGACTCCCTGACGGGCCACATCACGGACGACACGATGTTGTTCGTGGCCCTGGCGAGACTCACGGTGGACCCGGCGACGAGGTCGGAACCCCTCGACAAGACGGCCTCCGTACGACGCCCGACACCGAACGAGATCGACGTCCACTGGCAGGACGGCCCGGCCTGGCGTGTGACCCTGAGCCGGGACACGGTGGAAGTAACGCCGCTCGTCGACTGAGGAGTTGATCTCCGTTGCCGATGGGAAGCGCGTGCAGAAGAATCCCTCCATGACGTCTGCCATCCATCACGTGACCTTCTCCTGCTCCGACGCCTACGCCCTGGGCAGCTTCTGGTCCGAGGTCCTGGGCCAGCCCCTCCACGACGACGACAAGCCGGGTGACCCGGAGGCGCTGATCGAGGGCGCGGGGCTGCTCTTCGTGACGGTCCCGGACCCCAAGACGGTCAGGAACCGCGTCCACCTCGACGTCCAGCCCCAGGACCGCACCCGCGACGAGGAGGTCACCCGCCTGCTCGCCCTCGGCGCCACGCTGTTCGACGACCAGCGCCGCCCGGACGGCACGGGCTGGGCCGTCCTCACCGACCCGGAGGGCAACGAGTTCTGCGTGGAACGCAGCGCGACGGAGCGGGCGGCTACGGCGGGTTGAGATAGCTGGGCCATGCCTCACGACGCGGCCTGTTGCGCGGGTCGTTCGGGTGGCCATAGACCATGTGCGTGTGCATGGCGTGCACCGTGGCCCGGGCCGCGTGCGCGTCTCCCGCTCGCAACGCCGCGGCGAGTTCGGCCCGCAGGCTTCCGCACACCGGGCACCGTGCGGCGTCGACCGCTCCCGGGCGTGGGGTGCGCAGCTCAGCGAGTGGTGTCGGCATGACCGTTCCCCCTCTCGCCCGACACACGGTCGAGGCACTCCAAGTGCCGGTAGCGGACGGTGCGACCGGCTGAGGAACGACCGCCCGAGATCCGGCGGCACTGCTCGAGCGACTCGATCTTCCGCTCGCACTCGGAGCACGTCTCCCCCGACGGCGCATAGGTCGTGTACTCGTCCTGCCGTGCGTCGGTGTCCGCTTCCGTCCGGTGGTGATCTCCACCGAGTCCGTGTGTCGCCTTGGGCACTGCCGTGAGCCTCCTGCCGCCGCTCGTCGTCGCCCCGGGCGTAGGGGCCGTGGCGTGTGAAGAGCTTGCGGCCGGCGGGGCTCCTCGTGGAACCGTGAAGGGGGAACCCCGCCACGCGCTTTGGGGAACCTCGTCGGACCGGCCACGGCTACCCTGATGGGAGATCACATCCGTTCCACCAGGTGGCGCCCATGGACGATCGCATGGCCAGGCGTAGCGGCTACGCGCTGACCATCTCCGAAACGCTGCTGCACAGCGACGCCATGCGCCGTGCCTGCGCCGCCCGCGATTTCCAGGAGATCTTCCGACTGGTCAACCGGCGTACCGGCTCCAGCCACGCCCTGATGGCTGCCGCGATCGGCAAGATGACCAGCTCGCGGGTGAGCGACATCATCCGTGGCGTCCGCGGTATTCGGGGGAGCGGAGTGGTCGAGCGCGTGGCGGACGGATTCGGAATCCCGGGGGAGATGCTCGGGCTGTCGGCGCGTCCCTGGGAAACGAACGACGGCGCGAATCGATTCCAGGACCAGAGGGTGTTATCCGCACCGGTGTCGCAGTTCCACAAAGGTCAGCGTGTGGTCCAGGCCCTCGAAGTCATGAGCAATGACAGTGCGAGCACGCTTCCGATGGTTCTCGGGGAACTGATCGACCACTACACCCGGACGATCTGCTCGATGCCCCCCGCCGAGGTGTACGACGAACTGCTCACGGTGAGAACGCACGCGAGCCGTTTCCTCGACGCCGTCCTCCCGGAGAGTCAGCGCAGGGAAATCACGCTCTCCATCGGCTGGATCTCGTGTCTGCTGGGTATCGCCGCGTGTGACATGGGCGCGCATGCGGCGTCGTACGTGTGGTGCGGTGACGCGGAACGACGGAGTCAGGAGGTGGGGTACCCGGAGCTGTCGGGGTGGGCTGTCCTGACGAAGTCGCTGATCGCCTTCTATCAAGGCAGGGCGCACGAGTCGGTGGCGTTGGCTTTGCGGGGGCAGAGCGACACCTCTCCGGGAACCATGGTCCACGCGAAGCTGGCCACACAGGAGATGCGGGCCGCGGCAATGGCGGGAGACGGCGACCGGACCGAGAGGGCGAGGCGATACGCCGCGCAGGAGATCGCCCGACTTCCCGGTGACGTCAAGACCAGCGGCGCCTTCTCGATCTCGCCGGGGGAAGATCCTCCGTACACGGCGACGTCGCTGATGCTGTTGGGGCGCCACGCGGAGGCGGTGTCCGCCACCAAGTCCGTGATTCAGACGCTCTATCGCCCGGAAGCACGGCAGCGCGGTGAACATCCGTCCAGCTACGGCACCAGATACAGGGAAGTGGCCGACAGGCTGACCGGACACAGTGTCTAGTCATTCATCGATTAGGAAAGGCGCGGGCGCCATGAGCGGTAACGGTCTCAGTGCGGAGCAGATCCGCGAAATGGGGAGTTTCGTGGACATCGAGGCGTCGCCACCTCCGGATGAGCCGACCGCGTACTTCCTCTTCGGGACGAATCAGATGGCTCCTGTCGAGGTCGCGGTGGAGCGCTATCACAAAGGACTGGCGCCGCTGATCATCACGACCGGTGGGGTCAATCGGCACAGCGGAATCGTGGAAGGGCAGGTGTTCCGTCGGCTTCTCATCGAGCGCGGAGTTCCCGAATCCGTGATCCGTTGCGAAGACCAGGCTTCCAACACCTGGCAGAACGTAGAACTGTCGCTTCCCCATCTACGGGAAGCCCTCGCGTCGGGTCTGAGGATCACGGCAGTCAGTAAGTGGTACCACCGCCGTACCCTCCATTGCCTGGCAACCCTGGTTCCGGAGATCGGCCCCTTCTACGCCACGTCCTGGGAACCGATCTACGCGGGAAAGACGGTAAGCCGGGACGACTGGCCCCATATCCCGGACGGCAAGCGCAGGGTGATCCGGGAATGGGAGGAGATTCCCAGGCGCGTCACGGAGGGAAGTTTCAAGGATGTCCGTCTTGCCGACGGAGCCTGGCGGAGCTGAACCACCGGTTCAAGGAACGAGCGGCCCCGCCAGCACGGCCAACCCCGCCTCGCGGTCCCCCTCCCAGGTCACCGATTCCGTGTCCCGGGGCTTGCGGCCCCACAGCAGCAGGAGCAGATCCTCGGCCGTGCCGGAGAGTTGTGCGACCGGTTCGTCCGGGCCGTAGGTCCAGGCGTGGCCGGTGTCGGTGGTGGTGAGGCGTACGGCACGTGAGGGTGGCGTCGCGGCGCCCTTGGCGATCATGCGGAGCGCCATCGTGTCGAAGACCTCGGCGACGCCGTCGGCGGCGAGTGCGGGGTCCATCGGGGTCGGTCGGCCGAGGGCGTGGTCGACCAGCCTCCATCCGCCGCAGTGCTCGACGGGAGCGGACAGGTCCCCTCCGTCCAGCAGAGCACCGAACGCGTCCAGCTCACGCCTCAGTTCAACCAGGTAGTCCACGGCGTCAAGGTACAGCGCACCAACTACGCGCGTCTCGCTGCATAAACGGGGCGAATTTCACCCGTAGCGCGGGCGAGGCCGTCCATGCCCGAGCTCGGCTACGCGGAGCCGGTGCCGCCCGTCCTGTCGGCGTGCGCCCACCAGGAGATCACCCGGGCCGCCATAGCTTTCGGCTCCGACGGCAGAGGGGTGAGGCCGAAGTGGTCCTCCAGCTCGTGGCGCAGGAACTCGGCGATCTCCGGCTCGTCGGCGCCGCCGCGGAGCCGCTGGAGAAGAGGGGCGAGCATGCAGTCGTACTCGTCCTGCACATCGTCGGCGACGCCGACCGGATCCCACTCATTGAGCAGACGCCGCAAGCTGTTCTCGGAGGCGTCGGTTCCAGATTTCATCGCCCCAGGGTGCCACCCGGGAGCCGCCGTCATCACCCGCCCCCCAACCTCGATCCGTACGAAGCCGTGCAGGTCACGCGGGGGTTGCGCACCGGTGCCAGTGCCCGCACATCACTTTCGTCCCGGGAACACCTCAACCCCCGCCCCCCACAACCTAGTTGAACGATCACTGTGACTTGTATTGACGCCCCCTTGGGGTGAGCCTAGCCTTCCCGGGTTGAGAGCGCTCTCAAGTCGCAAGAGTCCCCACTTACCGGCGCCACTCCCTGGGATATGAAAGTCCGTCCGGACCGATTCCCGGGTGTGGGTCGGGCATTCGCTCTGCCTCCTGTCGAAGGGTGCCCCCATGCCAAGTGCCAGTGTTCAGCCATTGGCCGCCGTGCCGAGATCCGCTCCCGCGCCCTGGCGGCGTGCGGTGCTGTTCATGACCCTCGCCGCCCTGCTCGGCGCGGTGCTCACCGTGCTCAACTCCACGTCGGCGGACGCCGGCACGGTGGGGGCGGGCAGTTACACCACCACGGCGCCCGGTCCGTTGCCCTCGGGCTGCGGAGACCTGTCCACCAACCCGCGCCGCTGGGTGACGGACAACGCCCCGTCAGGTGGCGTGCCCACCAACGACTGGTGGTCGTCGATCCTGTGGAAGCGCACCAACTGCGCATACGGCGAGCCCCTGTTCGCCCAGCCGCTCGGCTTCCTCGCCCAGTCGGGCGGGCTCGGTGTCTCCTACAGCACCCGGCCGTCGATCTCCGGCAGCGCCAAGGGCGTGGGGGAGTACCACTACGAGTACCAGGAGGACTTCGTCGCCGGTGTCACCGGCCTCGCCGCCCCCGAGGTGAAGGTCGACGACTGGAGCGACTGGACCGTCACCCCCTACCTCAGCGACGGCACCCGCACCCTGCGGGCGACCATCGGCTCCGGACTGCCGTTCACCTACTACCGGGCGACCGGCGGCAACGCACAGATCAAGGCCGCGGCCGGCGCGACGGTCGACGTCTGGTCCAACTCCGGCCCCAGGATCGGCTATTCGGTCAACGGCCACGACTACGTCGCCTTCGCCCCGACCGGCGCCACCTGGACGGTCAGCGGCTCCACCTTCACCTCCACCCTCGCGGGCAAGGACTACTTCTCGATCGCCGTCCTGCCGACCACCTCGTCCACCCCGGCCGCCGACCGCACCGCGCTCGCGACCGAGTACGCCAAGTACGCCCACGCCCATGTCACCGGTACGGCCGTGTCCTACCGGTACGACGAGGCGGACAGCACCCTGACCACCACGTACCGCTTCACCACCACCGCCCGTGAGGGCTCCGAGACCGGCACGGCCGCCGCTCTTCTCCCGCACCAGTGGCGCTACTTGGCCGGCGGCAGCCCGCTGTCGCAGACGTACGTCTCCTCGCGCGGCCCGCTGAAGGTGCTCACCGGCATCACGTCCTTCACGACCTCGATGCTCTACCACGGAGTGCTACCCGAGGTACCGGCCGTCGCCGACAGTTCCGGTGCCGACGCCGCCACCCTCCAGAACTATCTCAACGCCGAATTGGGCGACCCCACCCGCCAGCAGGCCGACGACACCTACTGGACGGGCAAGGGCCTCGGCCGCGCCGCACGCCTGGCCGAGATCGCCGACCAGACCGGCAACACCGCCGTCCGCGACGCCGCCCTGTCCGCGATCAAGTCCAAGCTCACGGACTGGCTCACCGCGTCACCCGGCGAGACCAGCCGGCTGTTCTACTACGACGACAAGTGGGGCACCTTGATCGGCTACCCCGCCTCCTACGGCTCCGACCAGGAGCTGAACGACCATCACTTCCACTACGGCTACTACATCGCCGCGGCCGCGACCCTCGCCAAGTTCGACCCCGCCTGGGCCGACAGCGACCGCTACGGCGGCATGATCGACCTGCTCATCCGCGACGCCAACAACTACGACCGCACCGACGAACGCTTCCCCTACCTGCGCGACTTCGACATCTACGCCGGACACGACTGGGCGTCGGGACACGGCTCGTTCGCCGCGGGCAACAACCAGGAGTCCTCCTCCGAGGGCATGAACTTCGACAACGCGCTCATCCAGTGGGGCATCGCCACCGGCGACACGGCCGTCCGGGACGCCGGCATCTACATGTACGTCACCCAGGCCGCCGCCATCCAGGACTACTGGTTCGACACCCGTGACCAGATCTATCCGACTGCCTTCCCGCACAAGGGAGTCGGCATGGTCTGGAGCAACGGCGGCTCCTACTCGACCTGGTTCTCCAGCGCCCCCGAGCAGATCCAGGGCATCAACCTGCTGCCGGTGACCGGCGGACACCTCTACCTCGGCTACGACCCCGCCTACGTCAGGACCAACTACCAGGAGATGCTGGACCAGTCGGGCCGGACCCAGCCGTCCATCTGGACCGACATCTGGTACGAGTACCTCGCCCTGGGCGACGGCGACGCGGCCCTCGCCGCCTTCCGCGCCAACCCGTCCTTCACCTCCGAGGAGGGCGAGAGCAAGGCCCACACCTTCCACTGGATCCGCAACCTCGCGGCCCTCGGCACCGTGGACACCACCGTCACGGCCGACCATCCGCTGACCAGCGTGTTCGTCAAGAACGGCGCCCGCACCTACGTCGCCTCCAACATCACCGACACCGACGCCACCGTGCGCTTCTCCGACGGGACCACCGTCCAGGTGCCCGCCGGCCGGACCGTCACGGCCGGCGCCCACGTCTGGTCCGGCGGCAGCGCGTCCGGCGGCGCCCCGGACCCCGACCCGACCCCGACCTCCACCCCCACGTCCACCCCGACCTCCACCCCCACGTCCACCCCGACCTCGACCCCCACCTCCTCCCCGTCACCGACCCCGACGCCCACCTCGTCCGACGGCACCGGCTCCTCGCCCACCCTCTATCTGACCGACGACGGGAAGCTGTCGGCCACGGCCGGCACCGCGGGCAGTGCGACGGTCCCGTCCGCCGACGGCGCCAACCGTGACGGCACCCCGTACAAGCCGCTCACCTACACCGCGTCCGGGCTCGACCTGGACCGCACCGGGGGCGGTACCCGGTTCGATCTGTCCGTCGACGCCGGAAACGTCGTCGGCAACGGCGTCCAGATCCAGGTGTCGTACGACTGCTCCGGCAGCGGTGGCACCTGGGACCGCGTCGAGACGTACCGCTACTTCGCCACCGACCCGGTCCCCGGCTGGGAGCACTACACCGAGAGCGCCGGACTGGCCTCCGCGACCGGCACCCTCTGCGATCTGAGCGACGGAACCGTGCAGGTCAAGGTGTGGAACGCCCTGGGCAACGCGCCCAGCACCCTCGGCACCGGGGAGCGGGCGGTCCTGCGCCTGCCCTTCGACTGACCAGGCAATCTCTCCAGACGGCCTGACGCCCGCCTCCGCCGAGGCGGGCGTCAGGCCGAGTCCGCGCCGTCGGCCTCGCGGGGCCAGTGGGTGAGGGCCATGTGCAGGGCGTCGACGGCCTTGTCCCAGGACCGCTGGACGTCCCGGGGCGCCCCGAAACCGCCCCCGGCCTCCAGGGCGCAGTACCCGTGGAAGGTGCTGCGCAGCAGCCGGACGGCGTCGGTGAGATCCGGTTCGGCCAGGCCGTAGCCCCGGAGCATCCCGTAGGTGATCTCGGCGGTGCGGCGCAGTTCCGGGCTGTCGGCCGCCGCGCTCTGGTCGATATGGATCTGGGTCGCCGCGTACCGCCCGGGGTACCGCAGCGCGTACTCCCGGTACGCCCCGGCGAAGGCGACCAGCGCGTCGCGGCCGGCCAGCCCGGCGACGGCGACCGCGATCCGGTCGATCATCTCGCCGCCGACCAGCAGCGCGAGCCGCGTCCGCAGGTCCTGGAGGCTCCGCACATGCGAGTACAGGCTCGCGTCCTTCACCCCGAACCGCCGGGCCAGCGCCGAGAGGGTGACCCCCTCGAACCCGGCCTCGTCGGCCAGTTCGGCGGCGGCCGCGACGAGACGGTCGGTGGAGAGTCCGACTCGGGGCATGGGTTCCGCCTTGCGGGTGCGTGGAGATACAGGGGTACGGGGGTACGGGGGGTACGGGGTGCGGACGTCCGGGAGATCCCGTACACGACGTCCCTGAGATCCTAAGCCGCGCGTGCGAGGGCGGGACGGGTCGGCGCGATCCCCGCTGTGATCAGGTTCACATCAACCAGATGGATGGCAGGGGCAACTGGTCGAACGGCTGGGATGTCCCCTAGGGGAAACGAACCGGAGGCCGAAGAAAGGCGTTTCCCCACCGTGGCCGGCAGATCCCCCGAAGAGCCCGCAGACGGCTCCTCCATATCCGACGAGGCGCTGCGCGCCTTCCTTGAGGAGAGCGAAGCGCGCACCGCCGCCGCGCCCAAGGAGCCCTCCGCGCGCGCCCGCATGGTCACCGAGCGGCTGCGGCAGCAGGACGCCCGGGGCGAGACGCCCGCGGCCTGGCGGACCGCGCCCGACGCGGCGGCCCGGCGCGTGCGGCGCGGCAAGATCTGGTCGGCCCTCGGCGTGGCCGCCTGCGTCGCCCTGCTGGCCGTCGCGCTGAAGCCGTCCCTGATCCCCGGCGACCCGTTCGGACGGAACGAGCCCGAGGCCGTCACGGAACCGCTTCCCGCGGAGACCGCCCGGCCGACCGAGGCACCGGAGGACGTGCCCCGCCAAGTCCCCACCCTCGACCGACCGTTCGCCGGGTCCCCGGCGCTCCGCTGGGCCGACGGCGAGGCCGGGATCCTCCTGCCGGACGCGAAGCCCGTCGGGAAGGAGCCGAAGGAACGCGTGGCGGAAGCGCTGGAGCTGACCCGGAAACTGCTGATCGCCGCCAACCTCGACCCGAAGAGCCTGCGCGGGGAGCGCCCCACCGCCGCGCTCTCGGTGCTCGACCCCAAACAGCCCGAACTACTCGACCGGTTGAACGCCTCGCTGCGGGCCCCGAGCAAGACCGACGACCCGCTGTTGATGTTCAGCCGCTTCGACCCCGACGAGGTGAAGGTCGTCGGCGACGTGGTCAAGACACGCGGCCGGATCACGTTCGGGAAGGGCAAGAACGGCGGTGTGGCCGTGCACGCCGACTACACCTTCGTCTACCCCGTCGTCCGTGCCGACGGCTCCGTGGAGGTCACCCGCACCATCGTGCGCCGGGTGCTCGACGTGGAGCTGCCCGACCCGGCGCACTACGACGTCACCGCGGGACGGCTCCTCGTCGTGCGGTACGACGAGGAGGCCGGCAACTCCGCCTGTGACGTCTACGACGGCTTCCTGCACCCGCACTTCCCCACCACCCCCGGCTCCTCCGCCGAGTCCACCGGCCCCGCACAGACCGGGCCCACGGTGGACCCGTACGACCGGCGCAGGGACATCGGCGAGGACCGTGACGAGAGCTGCGGGAGCGTCTCCCGCGTGTGAGCGGAACAGGGGCTCGGGGGCTCAGGTGATCGGCGCGTACAGGACGCCCAGCTTGTCCACCTCGGCCCCCGAGCGGCCGGTGAAGCCGACGATCTGCCAACCGGCGGGGGCCGTGAAGGTGACGGTGTCCGTCGTCGCCGACCCGGCGGAGAGCGTGCGGGACCTGTCGGTGGTGAAGGCCGCCGAGAAGATCCTTGTACGGCCGTCCTTCTGACCCTGCGTCAGCTTAACGGAGGTGAGGTGCTCGCCCGCCGCCAGGGTCAGTGACGTGGCCGTGCCTCCCGTGCCGCCGTGGGTCAGCGCCGTCCCGTCGTCGTGCGTCAGCGTCACCGCGTCGAGACGGGAGCCGCCCCGCAGGGTCAGGGTGCGTGGGGCCGGGGCGGCGGGCAGGTCGTCGGCGTCGTTGAACGCGGTGCCGTGCGGGCCGCCGAAGAAGTCACTGGCCCGCAGCGCGGAGTCGAGGGTGTAGGAGAAGTCGACCGTGTGCGGGAAGTGGTCCGACAGATTGCCGCCCGCGGAGTCCAGGAACGAGGCCCACTCGTTGTGATAGCGGGTCGCGGTCAGGGAGAACAGCGGGCCGCCCCGGTAGAGGACCTTGTCCACCACCTCGCAGTCGTCCGGCGGTGCCGTCGTCGGGCACAGCAGCGCGTCCGCGCCCTGCGCCGGTCGGGTGCCGCCCTTCACCAGCCGCACCCAGGCGTCCGTCAGCCCGTTCTCGTCGGCGAGCGTGCGGATGGTGTCACCGGCGCGGGTGTAGCGGGTGTTGGTGTCGCCCATTACGATCACCGCGTTGCCGGACGAGTGGGCCCGGACGAAGTCCGACAACTGCGCGATGTTGGCGCGCCGGGCGGCCAGCGCGGCGTCCGAGGCATCGGCGTTGGTGTGCACGTTGTAGACGTCGACGAACACACCCTCCGCAAGGCGGACCCGGGCCAGCGTGAAGCCCTTCGGGGTCAGGCAGTTGGTGCCGGTGCAGTCGTTCCAGCGCACCCGCTCGAAGTCCTGGAAGGGGTGGTCGGACAGGGTGTTGAGCCCGTCGCCGAAGACCGCGCCCCCACTGGTCGCCGTACGGTACGGGTGGTTGTCGCCCGCGTACAGCGCCGCGTGGTAGTTGAAGTCCTCCTGGACGTTCACGATGTCGTACGGCGCCAACCGGGGTGAGATCAGCGGGGTGTTGGTCGCCGGGCGCCCGGAGCTGAGGCCCTCGGGCAGACCCGCGACGTTGTACGTCAGGACGTCGAAGGAGCCCGAGGCGGCGGCCGTGTCGGAGGCCGCTTGCGCCGGGGCGGCGGCGGTCGCGGTCAGCCCGGCCAGCGCGAGGAGGCCGGCCGAGAGCGTGCCGATGAGTCGTCTCATGTGGGGGTGTCTCCGGTTGTGGGGGGAGCGAGAGTATGGAGCGGGGGGGGGCGGGACTTCAGCCCAGCTCGCCGATCGTCCGTACGTGCGCCGGGTCCTGTGGTTCGCGGCCTCCCGCGCATTCCCAGACCACCCGGTCGTCGTCCTGGCCCGGATGCATCCCGAGCCGGTGTTCGACGCAGACCGGCCACACCTGCCACAGGCACTCCAGCACCGTGTCCTGCGCCGCGTCCGCCACGGAGGCGAGCGCGTCGGCGGGGTCGGTCTGTGACGCGTGGTCCAGGTGATTGCCGTGCCAGCGACCGTCCGGGAGGGCCACGTACACGTGCTCGGGCGGCTCCCACTCGACGTCGGCATCGGACGGCACGGCCAGCAGTCGCAGCGGCCCGCGCCCCGGCAGCAGAGCGGCCAGATCGCGGTTGACGAGCGCCAGCGCCTCGTCCCAGGCGGGGTGCTCGCCGGGGCGGACCTCGCGCGGCCGGGGCCCGGGGAAGGGATCGTTCATGCAGGTCATCGTCGGACACGAGGCTGGTCCACCGCATCTTCGTATCCGGCTCCCGGCGCACCGGTCAGCCCTTGATGCCGGACTGGGCGATGCCCTGGACCAGCCAGCGCTGGAGGAAGAGGAACACGCACAGCAGGGGGAGGAGGGACAGGGCCGTGGCCATGAAGATCAGGTGGTAGTTGACGGTCTGGTTGGTCATGTACGAGGACAGCGCCACCTGGACCGTCCAGGCGCTCGGGTCCTGGCCGATGACCAGCGGCCACAGGAAGGAGTTCCAGCCGTTGATGAAGGTGATCGTGGCGATCGCGGCGAAGAAGTTCAGGGAGTTGGGGACGACGATCCGCCAGTAGGCGCCCCAGTGGCCGAGGCCGTCCACCCGGGCCGCCTCCTCCAACTCCCTGGGAAAGCCCAGGAAGTACTGCCGGAACAGGAAGCAGGTGAAGCCGCTGAACAGACCCGGGATGATCAGGCCGCGGTAGGAGTCGATCCAGCCGAGGGACGACACCAGCACGAAGCCGGGTACGAAGGTGACGGCCGTCGGGACCATCAGCGTGAACAGGACGCCGTAGAAGACCTTGTCGGCGTGGCGGTACGGGATGCGGGCCAGGCCGTAGCCGGCCAGCGAGCACACCAGCAGGGTACCGACGGTGTGCAGGACGCCGACGACGAGGGAGTTGACCATCGCCCGGCCGAAGTCGACGGTGGTGTCCCGGAAGGGTTCGGTGACGTTGCCCCACCGGATGTCCGTGGGGAACAGCGTCCACTCCTCGCCGGTGATCTCCGGGTCCGTGGCGAGGGCGTTGCGGACCAGGACGTAGAACGGCACGAGGAAGAGGAGCGCGGCGACGCCGACGGCCAGGTGGAGGCCCAGGCGCGAGGTGCGCCGCGTCCCGTTCGAGGTGGTGGTCATCCGGAGTCCCCGCCCCTTCCGAATCCCATGATCCTGCCCTGGAACAGGGTGACGACGATGATCAGCAGCGTGAGGATCACCGCGCCCGCGCTGCCCGCGCCGTAGTCCTGGCTGTCGCCGAGCGCGGTGTAGTACAGCTCGACCAGCGGCGGCCGGCCCCAGGTGGTCTTGGACAGCAGGTTGAAGAACTCGTCGAACGCCTGGTAGGCGGCGATCAGAAGCAGCAGGATCACGGCCGTCGAGGTGGCCCGCAGTTGCGGCAGCGTGATGTGGCGGAAGGTCTGGAAGCCGGGCTTCGCGCCGTCGATCGCGGCGGCCTCGTACAGCTCGCCCGGGATGTTCTGGAGCGCGGCGAGGAAGAGGATCATGTAGAAGCCCGACTGGAGCCACAGCCGCGCGCTGACGATGACCAGCCAGTACCAGGGCGGGTCGGGGTCGGCGAGCCAGGCGATGTTCTCGACGCCGAACCAGCCGATGACGGTGTTCGCCAGACCGAAGCGGACGCCGTTGAAGAGGGACATCTTCCAGATGAGGGAGGCGGCCACGTAACTGCACGCGGTCGGGAGGAAGAAGACCGACCGGAAGAACGCCCGCATGAACCGCAGCCGGTTCACCAGCAGCGCCAGTCCGAGCGAGAGCGCCCACGTGGTGGGCACGATGATCGCGGCGAACACGGTGAACGTGCCCAGCGCGCCGGTGAAGTTGTCGTTCTCCAGCATGGCGCGGTAGTTGTCGAGACCGACGAACGTGCTGGGGGTGACGGTGAAGCGGGCCTCGAAGAAGCTGAGCCAGACGCTCCAGCCGATCGGGACGTAGACGAAGACCAGCAGGCCGGCGAGGAACGGCCCGGTGAAGAGCCAGAAGGTGAAGGCGGCGGACGCTCGGGTCCGGGCGCGCCCGGTCGTGGTCGGCATCTCGGGGTCCGTCCGCCGGCCTATCCGAACAGCTTCTTCAGCTCGGCGCCCACCACCTTGTCGCACCGGTCCAGCGCGGCCTCGGGATCACCGCCCTTGCGCACGGCGTCGGCGAAGACGTCCTCCGTCGCCTTGATCATGGCCTGGGTCCAGCCGATGTTGTCGAAGTGGCCGTACCGGTCGAAGAGTTCGACCCCTTCGGCCGGGAGGCCGGACTTGAGCTTCTCGGCGGACCGTGCGATCGAGGTGCGCGGCGGGATGTGGAAGCCGTAGGAGAGCGCCCAGTCCTCCTGGTACTCCTTCCGGTCGATCCACAGCCACTTCACGTACTCCTTGGCCTCCTCGGCCCGTTCGCTCTTGGCGTTGACGAACATCGACCAACCCCCGTTGTAGACGGCGGGTTTGCCCGCGTCGCCGACCTTGGGGAAGGGGAAGACGCCGAGGTCGTCGCCGAGCGCCTTCTGCATCACGGGCATGGCCCACATGCCGCAGAACTGGATGGCGGTCAGGCCCTGGACGAGCGCGGACGGGTCCCAGTAGTCGGCCGGCGCGTCGAGGAGCAGATCGCCGCTGGTGAACAGCTCGCGCATCTGCCGGATGCCGCCGACGACCGCGTCGGTGTGGTACGCGGGCCGGTTGTCCGCGTCCAGGGTGTCGGCGCCGGCCGCCCAGATCAGCGGGCGGACGACCGCGTGCAGGGTGTTGCCGAGGTAGACGCCCTTGACCTTGTCCGTGGTGAGCCGGGCCGCCGCTTCGAGCAGTTCGTCCAGGGTCTGCGGGACACCGATCCCGGCCTTCTCCAGCAGTGACCTGCGGTAGAAGAAGAACTGCGGGTCGTCGATCATCCGGACGCCGTAGATCTTGCCGTCCACCGTGTGCGACTGGATGTCGGCCTGGTTGAAGTCGTCCTTGACCGGCTCGACGATGTCGGTCAGATCGGCGACCTGTCCACTCCTGACGAGCTGGATCTGCGGGTGGAACTCGAAGAGGTCCGGCGCCTTGTCGGTGAGCAGCGACGCGAAGAGCTTGCTCTCGAAGTTCGAGCCGGTGATCCACTGGGTGCTGACGTTCGCGTCCTGGTACGCCTTGGCGTACCGCCTGATGGCCTGTTCGGTGCCCGCCTCGCCGTAGGCGTGGAAGTACTGGACGAGCCCGTCCCCCGAACTTCCGCCGCCTCGGCCGTTGTTGCCGCCGCAGGCGGTCAGCGCACCGGCCGCGGCCAGACCGGTGGCGGTGCGGAGGAGGGAACGGCGGGACCAGTTGCTCTTGCTCGGTGCCGACATGCTGACGTCCTTGTCCGGAACTCTCGGAGGCGGCGGCTCACATCTGGTTGCGGAGCGGGACGCTAACCTTCGGCCAATGCTTCGGCAAGGGATCAGACGAAGTCTGTTCGAAGAGTTGTCGATCGTTCGGAATGTCGAACGTCTCTAGGTGCCTCCGACGTCCTATCGCGCCTGCGAAGAGAGCCGCATCGGTGTCAGGCCGGCGGTGCCGTCCGGCCGCGTGCCCCCGCATTGCGCCGCTGGCTCACCGCCTGGAGCGCCCCTTCGAGCGCGAATGTCGCCGCCCCCAGGCAGACCGGGTCGGTGGGGATGGGGGACAGCACGATCCGGTTGGCGGCCAGCGGTCGTCGCAGCGCGTGCCGGGCGACCGCCTCGCACACCTCGTCCAGGAGCGGTTCGCCGAGCCGGGCGGCGACCCAACTGCTCAGCACGACCACCTCGGGGTTGAGCACGTTGACCAGCACGGCGATACCGGCCCCGAGGTAACGGGCCGTGTCCCGTACGACCTTGACGGCCACCGGGTCCCCCGCGGCGACCCCGGCCGCCAGCGCGTCGATCGTGGCCGTCTGGTCCCCGGGATGCAACAGCGGGCTGCGCGGGCTGAGTTCACGCAGGTTCTGCATGATCCCGAGGGCGCCGACGTACGTCTCCACGCAGCCGTGGTTGCCGCAGCGGCACAGCCGGCCGTCGAGCACCAGCGTGGTGTGCCCCCACTCGCCCGCGCTGTTGCTGACCCCCCGGTGCAGCCCGCCGCCCAGCACGAGACCGGCGCCCACGCCCGTGCCGAGGTTGACCACGACCGCGTCGCCGTGACCGCGCGCCGCCCCGAACCACAGCTCCGCGACCGCGCTGGCGCGCAGCGGGTTGTCCAAGTGGAGCGGGTAGGGGATGTGTTCGGAGAGCAGGTCGAGCAACGGCACGTCGTGCCAGTCCCAGTTGGGCGCGTACTCGGCGACACCGGTGTCGCGGTCCACCTGTCCCGGCACGCTCACCCCGACGCCGAGCACCCGGGCCGCCTCGACGCCGGCCTGCGCCACCACCGAGCCGACGGCGGCCGTCACATGGGCGACCACCCGCTCCGGCCGGCTCTCGCCGGGGCGCATGTGCTCCTCGGCGCGGGCCAGGACGTTCAGCGCCAGGTCGAACAGCTCGACATGGACGTACGTCTCGGCGATGTCGACGCCGATCAGCGCGCCGCCCGCCGCGTTGACGGCCACGAGACCGCGGGGGCGGCCGCCCGCCGAGTCCTCGAAACCGACCTCCGTGATCATGCGGAGGTCGAGCAGCTCGCCGACGAGCGTGGCGACCGTGGCGAGGGAGAGTCCGGTGGCGGCCGCCAGCTCCTGGCGGGAGGTGGGGGAGGCGGCGATGATCTGGCGCAGCACCTCGTAGCGGTTCGCGGTGCGGATGTCACGGGACGTGCCGCGCTTCATCGGACTCCTCTCGCCGCACGTCAGGCTAGGGCGGCACCCGGAGGTTCGACAAGGGGTTCGGAAAGGGGCTTGATTAAGTCCGCCCTGATCACGGTGGTCGCTTCCGGCGGCCGGTCGCCGCCGGCTCAGCTCTCCAGCACGCCCCGTACGAACGCGTTCGTGAACGTCCCGGCCGGATCCAGCTCCCGCACCAGCGCCGCGAAGTCGTCGAGCCGCGGATACCGCTCCCGCAGCGCGGCGGCCGGTGTCTCGAACACCTTGCCCCAGTGCGGCCGCGGCGCGAAGGGCTCCAGCGCGGCCTCCACCGCCCGCACGACCGGAAGCACCGCCGCCGTGTCCTCCACCCAGGTGAAGTGCACGGCGACCGAGTCGCGCCCGTACGCCGGGCTCAGCCACTGCTCGTCGGCGGCGACCGTGCGCACCTCGCAGGTCTGCAGCACCGGCGACACCGTGGCCCGGATCCCGTCGAGCGCGCGCAGGGCGCCGAGGGCGTGCTCGCGCGGCATCAGGTACTCGCTCTGGAGCTCCTGGCCGCTGCTCGGCGTGAACTCGGCCCGGAAGTGCGGCAGTCGCTCGTGCCACGGCCCCGGCACCCCGAACTGCTCCGTGCAGTGGACCGCGGGCATCCCCGGCACCGGGTGCAGGGCCTCGGTCGCGGGCGTGGCCCACGGGAACGCGGCGAGCGGCTGGTCGGTGCGCCGCTTCAGCCACACCTGACGGAAGCCCGGCGCACGCCAGTCGGTGAACAGGCTCACGCTGTACGCGGCCCCGGCCACCGTCTCGAAGTCCAGCCCCTCCAGGGGGAGTTCGGTGAACAGATGCTGCTCGACCTCGAAGGCGGGGGACAGGTCCAGGGTGAGCGCGGTGACCACGCCGAGCGCGCCCAGGGAGGTGACGGCGCCGCCGAACCGCGGGTCGTCCCGGCCGACGGTGACGGTCGCACCGTCCGCCGTGAGGACCTCCACCTCCCGCACGGGCGCGGCGAGCGAGCCGTTGCGGACGCCCGAGCCGTGCGTGCCCGTCGCCACCGAACCCGCCACCGAGATGTGCGGCAGGGAGGCCATGTTCGGCAGTGCGAGACCCTGCTCGTGCACCCGGCGCGCCAGCTCGGCGTACCGCACTCCGCCGCCGACCCGTACGGTCCGGGCCGTCGTGTCCACGTCGATCTCGGCCGGCAGGGCGTCCAGCGAGAGCAGCACACCGTCCGCGCCCGGCTCGGCGATCAGGTTGAACGAGTGCCCGCTGCCCAGCACCCGCACGCGCGCGGCGCCCGCCACCAGCGCGCGCAGGGCCTCCGGCGTCGCCGGGCGGTGCAGCTCCCGCGCGGCGAACGTGATGTTGCCCGCCCAGTTGGTGCCCGTCCAGTTCGCACCGGTACGCACCACACTGGACGGATTCGCACCGCTCGCGCCCGTACCGCTCCCGTTCGTACCGGTCGTGTTCGACATCCGACTGCTGCCTTCCCGAGGAGATCGGGAACCCGGAGTTCCCAGGTGGAACCTACCGCGCCCGCAACACGAGGCCCCCCGCCCCCACGCTCGCCACCCCGGGGGCATACCGTGAGGAGTCGTACGCCTGAGCCGGGAGGACAGAGGGATGGGCAGCCGTACCGCGCTGGTCGAGGATCTGATGGAGCGGTTTCCGCACGTTCCGCGGGAGGCCGTCTTCAAAGAGGACCTCCTGCGCGGGGGAGTGGCTTTCGACCCCTCCGCCCTGAGCGACAACGAATCGGGGGAGGTCAAGCCGAAGTCGTACTTCATCTTCTCCTTCGACCACGGCACCCTGCCCGAGCTGGGCGAGGCCGCGCTGCGCCGGCCGCCGGAGGAGATCATCCTCACCGGCGGGCCCTACGACCTGCGGCGCACCGTGGTGTCCGTGCGGGTGAACCCGGCCTCGCCGTACCGGGTGGCCGCCGACGAGGAGGGGCTCCTCGGGCTCTACCTCGACGGCAAGCGCATCGCGGACGTCGGCGTGCCGCCGATGCCCGAGTACTACCGGCACACGCTCTCCAACGGGAAGTCCGTCATGGAGGTCGCCCCCACCATCCAGTGGGGCTATCTGATCTATCTGACCGTCTTCCGGGTCTGCCAGTACTTCGGCGCCAAGGAGGAGTGCCAGTACTGCGACATCAACCACAACTGGCGCCAGCACAAGGCGGCCGGCCGGCCCTACACCGGCGTCAAGGACGTCGACGAGGTGCTGGAGGCCCTGGAGATCATCGACAAGTACGACACCGCGAAGGCGTCCACCGCCTACACCCTCACCGGCGGCGCCATCACCAAGACGGTCGGCGGCCGCGACGAGGCCGACTTCTACGGCCGGTACGCCAAGGCCATCGAGGAGCACTTCCCGGGCCGCTGGATCGGCAAGGTCGTCGCCCAGGCGCTGCCCCGGGACGACGTGCAGCGGTTCAAGGACTACGGCGTGCAGATCTACCACCCCAACTACGAGGTGTGGGACGAGTATCTGTTCAAGATGTACTGCCCCGGCAAGGAGCGCTACGTCGGCCGGGACGTATGGCACCAGCGCATCCTCGACTCCGCCGAGGTGTTCGGCGCGCGCAATGTGATCCCCAACTTCGTGGCGGGCGTGGAGATGGCCGAACCGTTCGGCTTCACCACCGTCGACGAGGCGATCGCGTCGACCACCGAGGGGCTGCGCTTCTTCATGTCGCACGGCATCACCCCGCGCTTCACCACCTGGTGCCCGGAGCCGACCACCCCGCTGGGCAAGGCCAATCCGCAGGGCGCGCCGCTGGAGTACCACATCCGGCTGCTGGAGGCGTACCGCGCCACGATGGACGAGTTCGGGCTCGCCTCGCCCCCCGGATACGGCCCGCCCGGCCCCGGCCGCGCCGTGTTCTCCGTCAGTTCCTTCATGGACAGTCTTCCGGCGCAGGAGGCGACGGCCGTATAGTCCCCGCACGGTTCGTCGGTCCCCGCACGGTCGGTGTCCGTGCCGTCAGTGTCCGTGCGGGAGCCGCTTGTCAGGTGTGTCGGTCACGTGAAAAGCTCTGCGACTGCCGCGAGGTTCCCCCCAACTCCATTGCCGTCATGGTGAGTTGACCTCGCTTGTGGATGCAGGAGACTCATGCCCGACCTGCCTACCCCGAAGGACGCCGTCGAGGCGGCACTGTTCTCCGAGTGCTGGGACGCCGTCCTGTCGTACGCGGACCTGTGCACCTCCGGCTCCACGGCGGCCAATCAACTGGCCCGCGAGGCGTTCGCGTTCGGCATACGCGAGGCCCGCGCCGCCGAGGGCGGGGGCGTACGGGGAGCGGGGCGCCGTTCTCCCCGGCTGCCCCGGATCCCCCTGCTGCTGACGGCCGTTCGCCAGACGGCGGCCGCCTGGGAGGCCGCCGGACAGGGCCACAAGCTCGACCCCGACCTGCGGCTCTGGCTCAACTCCGAGAAGGCCGCCCGCTTCACGGGGCCGCCGCTCAGCCGCCCCATAGCGCTGCGCGGACTGCGCGACATGCAGGAGCAGGACGCCACCCTGCTGTGGCTCGCGGAGGTGGAGGCGCTGCCCCTGCACTCCGTGGTCCGCAGGCACGGCCTCGACCCGGCCGCCGCCGTCGAGGAACTCAACCAGGTCCGCGGCCTGTTCAGGGACCGCTGCCACCGCAATCACATCGACACCCCGATGCCGGCCGAGTGCCGCAGCTACGTCCGGCTGCTGGACGCCGTCACCCGCTCCCCCACCGCCGAGACGCCCGAGGACCTCTCCCGGCACCTCGCCACCTGCGTCGAGTGCGCGGAGGCCGCCGCCTGTCTGCGGCTGCACGGCGGCGGGCTGCCCGCCGCGCTGGCCGGCGGCGTCATCGGCTGGGGCGGCCTCGCCTATCTGGAGCGCCGCCGCCGGGCCGCCGAGGTCCGTCTCGGCGCCGGACGCCCCGACACACCGGACCAGGACGGCGAGCCCACCCCGGCTCTCACCGGCCGCGCCCGGGTGCTGCGGGGCGGGCTCGCCGCCGCGGCCGTCCTGGTCTCCGTGCTGGCCCTCGCCATGTCGATGAAGTCCGGCGGCGACGGCACCGTCACCGACGCGCAGGGCGGCGCCGCCGACAGCACCCCCGTGGCCGGACCCGGCGACCCCTCCCTCCCGGCCGCCCCCGCCACCTCCAGCGCTCCCGCCGGCACCTCCGCCGCGCCGTCCACCACACGCCCGACGCGGTCGGCCGCCGCCACGTCGAGCCCCACCGCGGACGACCGGCCCGACCCCGAACCGCAGGGCACCTCCTCCGCCACCGCCGGGACGGGCACCGGCCAGTCGTCCGGCGCCGAGGACCGCGCCTGCACGGTCGCCTACCGGCTCGTCGACCAGTGGTCCGACGGCTTCCAGGCCACGGTCACGGTGACCACCGACGACGCCCTCGACGACTGGCGCGTCGCCTGGTCCTTCCGCGGCGGCCAGCGGGTCAACCAGATGTGGGACGCGGCCTTCACCCAGAACGGCACCCGCGTCGTGGCGTCCGCCGCCCACTACAACCGCACCGTCGCCCCCGGCGGAAGCCTCTCCTTCGGCTTCATCGCCTCCTGGCAGGGCACGAACCCCGCACCGCAGGGGTTCACGCTCAACGGGCGGGAGTGCGCGGGCGCCTGACCGTCTCCGGGCCCGCCCGTAAATGCGTGGCGGGCCCGTGGACGCCTGCATATCCTGGGCGGGCTCCACGCGTTCTTCACGACCGGATCCCGGAACAGGAGGTGTGACCGATGACTGTCGCCACCACGGGTGCTGCTCACCGCAGCCACCAGACGATCGTCCGCTCCACCTCCACGGCCTCCGGCTGACCTGATCTCCTTCCGCGCCCATGAGCGCGGCGCCGGGGCCGCCCTTGTGAAGGGTCACCCCTTGTCTGTCTCGCTTTCCTCTTCCCTTTCCTCCGTCCCGATGTCGTCGCACCCTCTCGCCGCCTACGGCTGGGACGAGGGCTGGGCGGACGCGTTCGCGCCGTACGCCGAGCGGGGCCTGCTGCCCGGCCGGGTCGTCCGGGTCGACCGCGGCCTGTGCGACGTCGTCACCGAGGCCGGTACGGTCCGCGCCGACACCGAGTTCGTCGTACCGCGCGACCCGCTGAAGGTCGTCTGCACCGGCGACTGGGCCGCCGTCGACCCCGACGGCCTCGACCCCCGGTACGTACGGGAGCTGCTGCCGCGCCGTACCGCGTTCGTGCGCTCCACCTCCTCCAAGCGGTCCGAGGGCCAGATCCTCGCCGCCAACGTCGACCACGCCGTCGTCGCGATGTCCCTCGCCGTCGAACTCGACCTCGGCCGGGTCGAACGGTTCCTCGCGCTGGCCTGGGAATCCGGCGCCCAGCCCGTCGTCGTCCTCACCAAGGCCGACCTCGTGCCCGACCCGGTCGCGCTGTCGTACCTCGTGCAGGACGTCACCACCACCGCGCCCGGCGTCCCGGTCCTCACCGTCAGCGCCCGCGAGGGCGAGGGCGTCGGCGACCTCGCCGCACTCCTCGGACAGGGCACGACCGTGCTGCTCGGCGCGTCCGGCGCCGGAAAGTCGACCCTCGCCAACGCCCTCGTGGGCCAGGACGTGATGGACGTCCAGGCCACCCGGGACATGGACGGCAAGGGCCGGCACACCACGACCACCCGCAACCTGCTGCTCCTGCCCGGCGGCGGCGTCCTCATCGACACCCCCGGCCTGCGCGGCGTCGGCCTCTTCGACGCCGGCGGCGGGGTCGGCCAGGTCTTCACCGAGATCGAGGAGTACGCACGGCACTGCCGCTTCCAGGACTGCGCGCACGAACGCGAGCCCGGATGCGCGGTCCTGGCCGCGGTGGACGACGGCGACCTCCCCGTCCGCCGCCTGGACAGCTACCGCAAGCTCGTCCGCGAGAACCAGTGGATCGTCGCCAAGTCCGACGCCCGCCTCCGCGCCGACATCCGCCAGGACTGGAAACGCAAGCGCGCCGAGGGCCGCGCGGCGGGCGAGGCGAAGCGGGGACGGGGTGCGTGGAGGCCGACGCCGCCGCGCTGACAGTGGCCCGTCCCGCCCCCACCCCCACGTCCGATTTCCGCTAGCACCATCCCCCGTGGGGGCGAAGACTGGGTGGCATGACGGAGTTGGACAGCAGGTACGAGGCCGTGCGGAGTCGGGATGCTCGGTTCGACGGGGAGTTTTTCTTCGCGGTCACGACGACCGGGATCTACTGTCGGCCGAGCTGTCCCGCCGTGACGCCCAAGCGGCCGAACGTGCGGTTCTTCGCGACGGCCGCCGCCGCGCAGGGGGCGGGGTTCCGGGCCTGTCGGCGGTGTCGGCCGGACGCCGTTCCCGGGTCCGCCGACTGGAACGTGCGGGCCGATGTCGTGGGCCGGGCCATGCGGCTGATCGGGGACGGTGTCGTGGACCGGGAGGGCGTCGCCGGGCTCGCCGTGCGGCTCGGGTACAGCGCCCGCCAGGTGCAGCGGCAGCTCACCGCCGAACTGGGCGCCGGCCCCGTCGCGCTCGCCCGGGCCCAGCGCGCCCACACCGCGCGGACCCTGCTCCAGACCACCGGACTGCCGGTGACGGAGATCGCGTTCGCGTCCGGGTTCGCCAGCGTGCGCCAGTTCAACGACACCGTACGGACCGTGTACGCGGCCACCCCGACCGAGCTGCGGGCCGCCGTGCGCGGCGCATCGCGGACGGCCACCCCGGCCTCCGGCATCCCCCTGCGGCTGGCCCACCGCGGCCCCTACCCGGCCGGACCGGTGTTCGACCTGCTGGCCCGCGAGGCCGTGCCCGGCGTGGAGGAGGTGAGCGGTCCGCCCGGCACCCGCACCTACCGCCGTACGCTGCGCCTGCCGTACGGCACCGGGATCGTCGCCGTCGACGAGCGGGCCCAGGACCCGGGACGTGCCACGGCCGTGCACCCCGGCGGCTGGCTGGACGCCCGGCTGAGCCTCACCGACCCGCGCGACCTCACCACCGCCGTACAACGGCTGCGACGGCTGTTCGACCTGGACGCCGACCCGTACGCCGTCGACGAGCGGCTCGGCGCCGACCCCCGGCTCGCCCCGCTGGTCGCCGCCCGGCCCGGACTGCGCGCGCCGGGCGCCGCCGACCCGGAGGAGTACGCCGTCCGGGCCCTGGTGGGGTCCACCGGGGCCGCGGAACTCGTCCGCGCCCACGGCAAGGCCCTCGACGCGCCCGCCGGAACCCTCACCCACCTCTTCCCCGAACCGGCCGCCCTCGCCGCCGCCCCCGGACCCCTCGGCACCCTCGCGGCGGCGCTCGCCGACGGCGCCGTCCGCCTCGACCCCGGCGCCGACCGGGACGACGCCCAGGCCGCCCTGCTCGCCCTGCCGGGCCTTGACGGCCGTACCGTGGCGGCGATCCGGGCCCGCGCCCTCGGGGACCCCGACGTCGCACCGCCCGGCACCGCCGTCCCCGACACCTGGCGCCCCTGGCGCACCTACGCCCTTCACCATCTGCGCGCTGCGGAGGACCTCACCTCATGACCATGAACATGAACATGCCCGAACTCGTCTACTGGACCAGCGTCGAGAGCCCCGTCGGGCCGCTGCTGCTCACCGCCGACCCCGACGGGGCCCTGACCTCCCTCTCCGTGCCGGGGCAGAAGGGCGGGCGGACCGTCCAGGACGGCTGGCTCCAGGACCCCGGGCCCTTCCGCGCCGCCGAGGAACAGCTCGCCGCCTACTTCGCCGCCGAGCTGAAGGAGTTCCGGCTGCCGCTGCGCGCCCGGGGCACCGAGTTCCGCGAGCGGGTGTGGGACGCCCTGGACGCCCTCCCCTACGGGGCGACCACGACGTACGGCGAGATCGCCGCCCGGATCGGCGCCTCCCGCCCCGCCGTCCGAGCCGTCGGCGGCGCGATCGGCGCCAACCCGCTGCTGATCCTGCGCCCCTGCCACCGGGTGATCGGCGCCGACGGCTCCCTCACCGGGTACGCGGGCGGGATCGAGCGCAAGACGCGGCTGCTCGCGCTGGAGGGCGTGCTGCCGATGCCGCCGTCATAGGCGGCGACGCCTCAGCCCCACAGCTCCGCCCCCGCCCACGCGCCCGCGATCAGCAGACACGTGAACAGTTCCGCGAGGACGCTCCAGCCGCCCGAACGCATCGCCGTCCGCAGCGCCGCCCGCGCCTCGCCGTGGCCGCCGAGACGGAGACGTTCGCAGAGGTAGACACCGCCCATGAAGCCGGGGATCGCGCCGACCACCGGCACCAGCACGAAACCGAGGAACGCCCCGACCCCCGCGTACACCGCCATCCGGGGGGTCGCCCCCGCCTCCCGCAGCCGGCGCGGCGGCAGGGCCCAGCGCACCACCTGGCACAGCAGCAGCGCGACGGTCGCACCGACCAGGACCCCCCAGGCGACCGGCCGCGGATCCTTCAGCGCCCACCACAGGACCGCGGCCCACACCAGCCACGACCCCGGCACCCCGGGCACCAGCACTCCGCACAGGCCGAACAGGATGACCACGCCGACCAGCAGGAGTTCCCACGCTCCCATCTGCCCAGGGTGCCCGAGCCCCGGAGAAACCGCAGGTCAAGACCTTGGGGCAGGCACCGCTCCCGGGCCCTGCCCGCGCACCCCGCCGTCCCCGTGCTCCCGCGCCACCCAGCCGCGCTCGTACGCGTGCCAGCCGAGCTGGAGCCGGGTCGACACTCCCGTCAGCTCCATCAGGCCCTTCACCCGGCGCTGTACGGTCCGCAGGCCCAGGTCGAGCTGCTTGGCCACGCTCGCGTCGGTGAGCCCGGCCAGCAGCAGGGAGAGGATCTCCAGATCGACGGGGTCGGGGCCGTCGGGCGCCCGCTCGGTGACGGTGCCGTCCGCGCCCAGCCGCAGCGGCAGACCGTCCCGCCACACCGACTCGAACAGACCCGACAGCAGCTCCAGCAGCCCGCTCGCGTGCACCACCAGCGCGGCGGGCTCCGCCGAACGGCCGGTCAGCGGCACCAGCGCGAGCGCGCGGTCGGCCACCACCAGCTTCGTCGGCACCTTCTCCACGACCCGCACCCGCTCGTCCCGGCCGAGCGCCGCGGTCAGCTCCGTGACCCCGTCCGGCTGGTCCAGCACCGCCCGCTCCAGGACGACGCGGTAGCGGACCCCGCGCCGGGCGGCCTGCTCCTCCGCCTCGTTCTCCACCCCGGTCACCGCCACCGGCGTGCCCGTGACCAGCGCGCACACCTCCTCGCTCGCCCCGAGCTGGATCTGGAGGAAGCGCTGGGTGACGGCGGCGGCGCCCGTCACCACCTCGACCAGGTCGTGCACGGACGGCTCGGCCGCCGCCGCCCGGTATTCCTCGGCGAGCAGCGCGGCCGCCAGCTCCGCCTGCTCCAGCTCGTGCCGCCGCCGGGTCAGCAGCGCGCCCAGCGCGACACCCGGCGGTGCGGCGACCCAGCGGCCGGGCCGGCCCGAGGACTGCGCGGCGAGTCCGTGCCGCTCCAGCCGCCGCAGCGCGCGCTCGGTGTCGTGCTCGCCGAGCGCCAACCGGCGCGCGAGATCGGGCACATCGGCGGCGCCCAGCGCCACCAGCGCCCGGTACGCCGTCTCGTGCGTTCCGTCGAGCCCGATCGCCCCCAGCATCACGTCGCCCCCTCCTGAGCCTGTCCTGCCCGTCGTGCTCTGTTCGGCCGGGCGATCACCGGCGGGAAACCGCCATGGCGCATTCCCGCCGTGACACAGCATCGCCGCACGGGCGCCCCCTCTGCAAAGGTGTGGACCACGCCGGGCCGTCGTGATCATCCGTGGCCGCCCGGGCACCCCGGAACGTGGTCCGGACCCATGACGCGCAGGGGCGCATAGGGGATGTGGGTCCGGGTCACCTCAAGTCGCCGGACGGTTCTCCCGTGGGGGGTGGGACCGTCCGGCGACCTCCATCGCCCCGAAGTCTCGCACTGGTGTCCACTGCGTCACCCGACCCGCTGTTCGACAGCGGTTCCCGGCCCGCATTTTCCCGATGCCCCGTTTTCAACCGGCCCGTGCGGTGGACAATCGGGGGCATGAGCCAGCAGGGGGGAAGGCCCACCGGTCACGAGGACGACTGGTGGGGGCAGCTTTACGACGACTCCACCGCGGACACGGGCCCTGCGCCCACCGCCGACTCCCTCGACGACCGATTCGCCTCGGCCTCGGGAGCGGTACGTCCCGCGGGTACGGCGGGGGAGCGGGGCGACTCGGGTGACGCGCGGGACACCGGGGACACCGGGGGCGGCGGTGACGTCAGTGACGTCAGTGACGCGGTCGTGTCGATCCCGGAGCCGCGTGCGGAGAGCGGCGGGCCGGGCGACTGGTGGCGGACGGAGAGCGGGACGGCCACGCCCCCGGGGCCACCACCCGTAACGCCTCCGCCCGTATCGCCTCCGCCCGTGGCACCCACGCCCGCGGCGCCCCCGCCCGTGGTGCCCGCGCCGCGCGACCGCACGGGGCGCGGCGCCGGAAGCGGGAACTGGAACGGCCCAGTGACCGGCGGGCCCTGGGAGCCACCCGCCCCCCTGCCCCCCGGCTTCGCCGGACACGGCACGCCCACGCCCCCAACGGCTTCCGCACCCCCAACGGCTTCCACGCCCCCAACGGCTCCCGCACCCCCGACCACCCCCGCACCCCCGTCGGCCCCACCCCGCCCCCCGGCCGAACCCCCCTCTCACCCACCCACCGCCGTAGACCTCCCCCTCACCCCACCGCCCCCGGACCACGCGCCCGAACACGCCCCTGAACACGCCCCCGAGACCACCCCCGACACCCCCCTCACCCCACCCCCCGCCTCCCTCACCCGCCCCCCGGCCTACGTCGGCTCCGGACCCCCCACCTACGACGCCGAACCCACCGCCCTGCCCGCCGCCGACCCGGACGACCTCGACGACCTGGTCCCCGACACCGTCCTGGACGGCGCCCGGTACGGGGCGTGCGTGCTGCGGGCCGCGTCGGTGCGCGGGGACTCCGCGCGGTACCGAGGCGAGCCGCGCCGCGACGCCCTGCTCACCGCCCGCTTCGGCACCGGCGACCGGGCCCTCGTCCTGGTCGCGATGGCGACCGGCGCCCGCGCGACCCCCGGCGCGCACCGGGCGGCCGCCGAGGCGTGCCGGTGGATCGCGCGGGCCGTCGGGCGCAGTCATGTCCGGCTCGCCGAGGACATCAGGGCCGCCCGGCGCGGCGACCTGAAGTCCGGACTGCACCGGCTCACCGACCGCAGCCTCGGCAAACTCCGCGCCGGCGCCGCCGAACAGGGCCTGGAGCCCGAGGCGTACGCGGCCACCCTGCGCTGTCTGCTGCTGCCCGCCGACCCCGACTGCCGGGTCCGGGTCTTCTTCGGGGTCGGCGCCGGCGGACTGTTCCGGCTGCGCGACGGCGCCTGGCGGGACATCGAGCCGCAGGTGGGCGAGACCGCGGGCGGGCCGGTCGTCGGCTTCGGGGCGCCGCCCGCCGAGACCCCCGAGGGCGACCGGCTCACCATGGACCTCGGTGTCACCACCGCGCCCGACCCCTACGGGCAGCCGCCCGAGCCGCCCCGCGAACCCTTCCGGTTCCGGGCGTCCGTGGCCCGGCCGGGCGACACGCTCCTGATGTGCACCGGCGGCCTCGCCGAACCGCTGCGCGGCGAGCCCGGACTCTCCGCACACCTCACGGGACGCTGGTCGGACCCCACCCCGCCCGGCCTCGCCGCGTTCCTCGCCGACACCCAGGTCAGGGTGAAGGGCTACGCCGACGACCGTACGGCGGCGGCCGTCTGGGAGGCGTAACCGGGCGGCCCCGGCCACTGTGGAGGGAACCGAACCCGAGCGGAACCCCGAGGGATCCCCGAACGGAACCCCGACGGGAACCCCGAGCGGAACCGACGAGACCCGAAGAGGTGCGTCCCTCCATGGCCAAGCAGAACGTCGCCGAACAGTTCGTGGACATCCTCGCCCGCGCCGGGGTCCGGCGCCTGTACGGCGTCGTCGGGGACAGCCTCAACCCCGTCGTCGACGCGGTGCGCCGCCACTCGGGGATCGACTGGGTCCACGTCCGCCACGAGGAGACCGCCGCCTTCGCGGCCGGCGCGGAGGCCCAGATCACCGGCCGGCTCGCGGCCTGCGCCGGCTCCTGCGGACCCGGCAACCTGCACCTCATCAACGGCCTCTACGACGCCCACCGCTCGATGGCCCCGGTGCTGGCCCTCGCCTCACAGATCCCGTCCGCCGAGATCGGCCTCGGATACTTCCAGGAGACCCACCCCGACCAGCTCTTCCGCGAGTGCAGCCACTACAGCGAGCTGATCTCCAACCCGAAGCAGATGCCGCGCCTGCTGCACACCGCCATCCAGAACGCCATCGGCCGCGGCGGTGTCAGCGTGGTCTCCCTGCCCGGCGACATCGCCTCCGAACCCGCCCCCGACCGGCCGGTGGAGACCGCGCTCGTGACGACCCGGCCCACCGTGCGCCCCGGCGACGCCGAGATCGACGCCCTGGTCCGGATGATCGACGAGGCCGACCGCGTCACCCTCTTCTGCGGCAGCGGCACGGCCGGCGCGCACGCCGAGGTCATGGAACTCGCCGGGAAGATCAAGTCCCCGGTGGGCCACGCCCTGCGCGGCAAGGAGTGGATCCAGTACGACAACCCGTACGACGTCGGGATGAGCGGTCTCCTCGGCTACGGCGCCGCCTACGAGGCCACCCACGAGTGCGAGCTGCTGATCCTGCTGGGCACCGACTTCCCGTACAACGCCTTCCTGCCCGACGACGTGCGGATCGCCCAGGTCGACGTACGGCCCGAACACCTCGGCCGGCGCTCGAAGCTGGACCTCGCGGTGTGGGGCGACGTCCGCGAGACCCTGCGCTGTCTCGTCCCGCGGGTACGGCCCAAGGACGACCGGCGCTTCCTCGACCGGATGCTGAGGAAGCACGCGAACGCGCTGGAGGGGGTGGTGAAGGCGTACACCCGCAAGGTCGAGAAGCATGTCCCGCTGCATCCCGAGTACGTGGCCTCCGTCCTCGACGAACTCGCCGACGACGACGCCGTGTTCACGGTGGACACCGGGATGTGCAATGTCTGGGCCGCTCGCTATCTCACCCCCAACGGCCGCCGCAGGGTGATCGGTTCGTTCTCCCACGGCTCCATGGCCAACGCGCTGCCCATGGCGATCGGCGCCCAGTTCACCGACCGCCGCCGCCAGGTCGTGTCGATGTCCGGCGACGGCGGCTTCACCATGCTGATGGGCGACTTCCTCACCCTGGCGCAGTACGACCTGCCGGTGAAGGTCGTTCTCTTCAACAACTCCTCGCTGAGCATGGTCGAGTTGGAGATGCTGGTCGCCGGACTGCCGTCCTACGGCACCACCAACAAGAACCCCGACTTCGCCGCCGTCGCCCGCGCCTGCGGTGTCTTCGGCCTGCGCGTCGAGAAGCCCAAGCAGCTCGCGGGCGCGCTGAAGAGCGCCTTCCGGCACAAGGGCCCGGCCCTGGTCGACGTCGTCACCGACCCCAACGCCCTGTCCATCCCGCCGAAGATCAGCGCCGGGATGGTCACCGGCTTCGCGCTGTCCGCCTCCAAGATGGTCCTGGACGGCGGAGTGGGCCGCATGCTCCAGATGGCCCGCTCCAACCTCCGCAACGTGCCCCGCCCTTGAGACGACGGTTCAGACGTACGGCCGCCAACGGCGTTCGCCGGTGTCGTACATGTACCGGGACAGGCCCTCGATGCCGGTGGTGCGGAACGGGCGGCCGCGGTCGTCGATCCGGACCGTGCCGGTGCGGCCCTGGGAGGACCAGTCGAGTTCGAGGAACCAGTCGCAGGCGCAGGTCTTGGTGCGGGCCGTGACCAGCAGTACCTCGGGGTCCTCGGCCGAGACCCGGTAGGGCATCCGCACCGCCGGGATCGGGGTGCCCGCATCGCTGCCGGGGACCGAGCGGGCGACCGGGCGGTCCTTGTCCAGGTCGACGGCGAAGGACCGGGGCGTGATCGAGCCGCCGCACCCCTGGTCCATGGCGTACGCCGTACCGGCCAGGGGCGTGGCGCGGCCGACCACCCGGACCCGCAGCGCCGTCAGGACGACCGCCGTGGAGCTGCGCCCCTGCACCGTGATCTGCACGTTGGTCTCCCGCCCGTGCACCGCGCCCTGCGCCGCCGCCCAGGCCCCGGCGTCCTGCGCGGCCGGGGGCGGCGGGACCCGGGACGGCGGCCGGTCGACCACGTAGTCGTGACCGCAGCCGAGCGCCCACACCTGGGAGTCCGCGGTCCAGGTGAGCGGAACCCCCGACCCCGACCCCGAGCCCGACCCCGACCCCGAGGAGGGGACGGGGGTCGCGCTCGGGGTGGTCCCGGACGACCCCTGGGGGCCCGGTGAGGTTCCGGCCGAGCCGGAGGCCGACGGCGAGGCGCCCGACGTGGGGGAGGAGGAGGCCGGGTCCGCCGTCCCGGCCGTCGCCGTGGCGGCGGGGCCGCGTCCGGCGGCGGCGCCCGTACCGGCGGCCGACGGGTGGTTCGAGGGACGGTCGGCGGGCAGCGCGGAGAGCGTGCCGACCGTGGCGAGCAGCGCGCAGGCGACCCCGAGGAGGACGGAGCCGCGACGGCGGCGGTACCAAGGGGTGGCCACGGGGACGGAGTCGGCGTCCTGAGGCACGCCGTGGGGCATGCCTTGGGGCACGCTCTCCACCTCGGCCGGAGCTTCCGGCGCCGCCGCGGCCTCCGCAGCCGCCGTCTCCTCGCCCCCCGCCTCCGCCCCGCGCGCCCGCGCCTGACGTGCCGCCACCGCGCGCAGCCAGCGGCGGTGCAGTTCGAGACGTTCCTCGGGGGTCGCCCCGCAGAACTCGGCCAGCCGTTCCACGGGCGCGAAGTCCTGCGGTACGGCCTCCCCCGCGCAGTACCGGTGCAGCGTGGAGGTGTTCATGCCCAGCCGGCGCGCGAGGGAGCCGTAGCTGCGCTCCGTCCGCGCCTTCAGTTCCGTCAGCAGCGCCGCGAACTCCGCGACGTCCTCATCGCTCGACACCGTGAACCGGTCCCGTCCTCGTCGTCCCCGGCCCGGGACGGTCATCCCAGGCACCTACATATCTGCACGTCAGATGGCCTGGGATGGTTCCACCGCCGTCGATCGCCCGGAGACCGTTGCCCCGGCCTCCGCGACCGTCGATGCTCATGGTGTCGCCGGCGCCGCAGCGGCCGTCCCGCACCCGTCTCCACGGGTTCGCACCCGTCTTCACGGGCTCATTCACACATCCACGGGGGAACACTCATGCCCAAGCACACCCGGTCGACCGCCATGCTCACGGCGCTCACCGCACTGGCCGTCACCGGACTCACCCTCGGTACGGTCCTCACCGTACCGGCGGGCGCCGCCGCGCCGAAGGCGCCCGGCTTCCTCGCGGCCAAGGACCTTCCGCCGCACGCCACTTCCACCTGGTCCGCGGGCCGGGTCACGGCCGGTGTCCCGGAGGTCATCGAGCTGGACACCTGTCTGGGCATGGCCCTGGGCGGCGGCGGTTCGAACACCTGGCACCGCGAGTTCTGGACCGACCTGGACACCACCGCCCGCCAGGTCTCCGTCAAGGCGTCGAGCGTCAGCGCGGCCAAGGGCCGGTACACGCGGGTGAACAAGGACATCAAGTCCTGCGCGAAGCGGATCGAGCGGGCCTACCCGGAGATCGACGCCACGCTCCGCGACTACGGCACGCTCGCCGTCGAGGAGGGCGCCCATGTCTACGGCCTGCACGTGAAGAGCGCCTGGGGCTCGACCGACATCCGGCTCCTCGGCGTCGGCCGGGACGGCAAGACCGTGACGGTCGTCGACTGGGGTCAGATGGGGAACTTCGGGAACGCGCCGGTGAAGGCGTTCAAGAAGACGACGACCAAAGCCGTCAACAAGCTCCACTGACGGACTCCGACTCCGGCATCCCGTGCGGTCGATTCCGGCCAACTTCGACCGAGCGTGACCGGGGCGCCGAGGGGAGGCCGACGGCGGACGACCACCGCCCCGGCACCTCCGCGGCTACGACGGGATCGGCAGGGGCGGGTCGGCGATCCGGCGGAGGCGGGGTGGGCCGTCTGTCCTGTCGGCCGTCCTCCCGGTGTGCGGGCCCGGAAGCGGGCGGAGCGGACCGGTGACAGGACGGCGAACGCTCGGGGTGACGGACGGTGAAGGGGTGGGAAGCCGGTGCGCGGAGGGGGCGCACCGGCTTCCGCCATGCACCGGACACGCCGGTGTGCGCCGGTGCACGCGGGCGCGCGACGGCCCCCGGCCGCCCACGGCGCCGTAACGGAAGCTCTCCCTCCGGTGTTCCGTCGGTTTCCCGCGGCAGCTCGGCCAGGTGGCCTGGACCAGTGACAACCGTCGCCGGGCGGCGGTGTGCGGGCGGCTGACGGCCGGGGGCGGTGGGGCCGCGTGCGCCGGGAGCGTCGCGGCCGCCGCCGTACGGCGCGCTCCCGGCCCGGCGCCGGCCGTCCGCGCACCGGGCAGGGTCCGGCCGGGCCGTCGCGTCCGCCCGCCGTGTCCGCCGCGCCCCTCGCCCCGGCCCATCGCAACATGGCCGCAACATGGCCGAACACCCGGTCGTCCGCGACTCGACATGACTGGCCCGCCGCCGTCCGGGCAAGGATCCCCGTGAACGTGTTCGAGCAGGAGGGGACCGACATCGGCACGCGGGCGGGGGTCATGAAGAGGCAGGCACGAGGCAGCGGTCCGACGGCGATCGCGCACACCTCGGCGACAAGGCGGAACGTGGAGGACGACGACGAAGCCGGCGCCGTGGAGCGGGCGTCGCGGCTCAGCCGCAGGCTCGGGCGGGCGGATCTGCGGGCGGTGCCCGAGGCGCGCCGCGCCCTGCGCGAGCTGTTGCAGGGCTGGGGCAAGCCCGGCCGTTCCGAGACGGCCGAACTGCTCACCAGCGAACTGGTCACCAACGCGCTCGTCCACACGGACCGGGACGCGGTGCTGACGGCCACCGTGTCACCGGCCGGACTCCGGGTGGAGGTACGGGACTTCGTGGGCCGCCGGCCGCGGCCGCGCGTGCCGATCGCCGACGACGGCACGCACGGCCGCGGTCTGATCCTGGTGCAGGCCCTCGCGGACGCCTGGGGCGTACGGCCGCACGGCGTCGGGAAGTCCGTGTGGTTCGAGCTGGGCGCCGGAGCGGCGTAGCGTCGGCCGGACGGTCCCTGACGGTCATGGGGAACGGGAAGGGGCGCGGCCCCTGCGGGTCGCGCCCCTTCCCGTGTGTCGCCCGTCGATCAGCCGAACTGCTGCTCAAGGTCCTTGAGCTTGCGCTCCAGGGAGTCGAGCCGCGGCAGGGCCATCGTGTCGTCCTCGGCGGTGAGGTCGACGGTGAGCGGGTCGGAGCTCTGGCGGACCGGCTGGAGGGACGGCCGGTTGCGCACCGGGAGCTGCTCGGCCGAGTTGGCTATGGCAGGCTCCGCCGGGACCCGTTCGGCGGTCGCTCGCTCCAGAGTCGCCTGGGCCTCGAGCTGGCGGGCGCCGCCGCCACCGCCGCCACCGCGGCCGGGCCAGCGGCCGTGGCCACGGCTGATGGCCTTGAGCTGGGCGCGCTCGACGCGCTGCTGCTCACGGCGGCGCAGCTTGGCCTCCTCCTTGCGGGCCTTGTCGTCGCGGACCTCCTCGACGGCCTCGTCCAGGCTGCGCACGCCCTCCAGGAGCATCAGGGACCAGGCCCTGTAGGTCTCACGGGGGGCCCGCACCCAGCGCACCACTCGGATCTGCGGCAGCGGACGCGGGACCAGGCCCTGCTCGCGCAGCGCGGCGCGACGGGTCTGCTTCAGCGCGCGGTCGAAGAGCACCGCGGCGGACAGGGACATGCCCGCGAAGAACTGCGGCGCGCCGTCGTGCCCGAGGCCCCTGGGCGCGTGCACCCAGTTGAACCAGGCCGCGGCGCCCGCGAACGTCCACACCAGTATCCGGGAGCCGAGCGCCGCGTCACCGTGGCTGGCCTCGCGCACCGCGAGGACGGAGCAGAACATGGCCGCCCCGTCCAGGCCGAACGGCACGAGGTACTCCCAGCCGCCGGAGAGGCTCAGGTTCTCGCGGCCGAAGCCGACGAGTCCTCGGTAGGAGAGCGCGGCCGCGACGGCCGCACAGCAGAACAGCAATACATAGGAGGCGATGCCGTAGACCGCTTCCTTGCGCCTGCGGCGCTCCTCGCTGCGCTCCCACGAGTCGTCCGAACTCGTGTCCTTCCCCGAGGAGTTCTTGCCGCGCCTGAGCACCGCCACCGCCGCCAGCATGCCCAGGAGCAGTACGGCGCCCGGAAGCAGCCAGTTCAGCGATATGTCGGTCAGTCTCATCTGGGGTCCCTTGCATTGGGATAGGGCGTAACGCCCGCCATATTGGCCCACTCCCGGCGTCCCTCAGGGGATTTCGGGGCAAGAGGCCGCCAAGGAGGTGCAAGGGGATGCCCAGGGCGACGTTCTGCTCGAACTGCCGCATGAGGGGCGGGAGTTGAGTTCGAATAAGACTACCCGTACGGGTGGTTCGACGGAAAGTTCCCGCGACCGGTGAGGAAGTTGTGAAGTAACCGTAACCACACGGGGAGTGCTGTCGTCCGGTGATCTTACGGGACGTCAGCCGGCCCCCGTGCCAAGACGGCCGAACGCGGGCGTGAGGGTGCGTCAGCCGGCGGTGGCGAGGGTGAGTTTGGCGACCCGGTCGGCGTCACAGGTGCGCGGGCAGGTGTCGCAGGTGTCCTCGGGACGCACCGTGTAGAACATGCAGCAGCTCGCCCGGTCCCGGGTCGGCAGCGCCCGCCCGTCCGGGGCGGTCAGCTCGCGGAAGGCGGCCGAGCCGACGTACGGCCGGGTGCTGCCGGGCAGCAGCAGTTCCAGTTCGCGCCGGGCCCGCTCCTGCTCCTCGGGGCCGAGCAGCTCGGCGACGTACCACAGGCCCTCGACGATCTCGTCCGTCACCATGCCCCACAGGGCGCGCCCGCGGCGCCGGGTGCGCGGCCCGAAGCCGGCCAGTATCGGTTCGTGGTGCTCGGCGACCGCCTCGCGCACCTCGGCCCGCAGCGCCTCCTCGTCCGCGACCACCCGGGCGCCGGGCAGCGCCGCCGCCGGGTCGTCCGGCAGACAGGCGAAGGAGACGGGCGGGCGCACGGCCATCCGCATCACCTCGCCGGTGCGGTCGTACGAGACGTCGGTCACGGGGTAGCGCGGCACCCGGCGGGTCAGGAACCACGGCACGGTGATCAGCAGACAGGCGGGCCAGGCGTACCGGTGCAGTCCGAAGCTCGCGACGACGTCCGGGCGGGCCCGGACCTCGTAGTCCCGGACGACCTGGTCGTCGTCCCAGGCCAGGAAGGTGTCCAGCTCCGCGCCGCCCGCCGCGAGCGCGGCCGCCGAGACCCAGCCGCCGCCCCGGGGAGCGGGCTCGCCGGGCGCCAGCTCCGTGACGGTCAGGCCCGGCAGGACCTCCGTGAGACGGGCGTACGCCGCCGCGGTGACCGACGGGGCTGTGGGCATACCGGAACCACCGATCCGCGAGTGTGACGTGAGGGGTGTCTGGAGGTAAGCCTAACCTTACTCATTATGTGCGGGATTTGAACTGGCGGCCAGGGGGCCTAAGGTGCTTGACGGGCGAGTAACAAGCCGCCGTAATGACCCCAAGTACCGAAACGTCCGCCGGGAGGACCCGTGAAGCAGGGCACGCAGGGCGCCGCCGCTCCGGGAATCCCCGGCATCCCCCGCGACGGGGCCGGGCGGGCGCGGGTTCCGGCGCAGGCGCGGACGTCGCCCGCCGGGGACGCGGACCGGGAGCGGTGCGAGCCGCCGGGGGCCGTGCGCGGCGAGCACACCCACAGCGAGATCCCGATCCCGCACCCGGCGCTGCCGCGTCCTGTCGTCCAGCGGGCCTCCGTGCGCGGCCAGATCCTCGACGCGCTGCGCACCGCGCTGGTCGCGGGGGACCTGCGGCCCGGCGAGGTCTACTCGGCGCCGGTGCTCGGCGAGCGCTTCGGGGTCTCCGCGACGCCGGTCCGCGAGGCGATGCAGCAGCTCGCGCTGGAGGGCGCGGTCGAGGTCGTGCCCAACCGGGGGTTCCGGGTCGTGGTGCGCGGCGTACGCGAACTCGCCGAACTCGCCGAGGTGCGGGCGCTGATCGAGGTACCGGTGATGCTCCGGCTCGCGCGGACGGTGCCGGCCGAGCGGTGGGCGGACCTGCGGCCCCTCGCGGAGGCGACGGCGCGCGCGGCGGCGAGCGGCTGCCGGGCCACGTACGCGGAGGCCGACCGGGTCTTCCACCGCGCCGTGCTCACCCTCTCGGGCAACGAGCAGCTCGTCGGCATCGCGGAGGACCTGCACCGGCGCTCCCAGTGGCCCCTCACGAACGTCCCCACCCGCCGTGACCGCGCCGACCTCCTCGCCGACGCCACGGAACACCTGGCCCTCCTCGACGCCCTCACCACCGGCGACCAGGAAACGGCCCGCACGCTGATCCAGACCCACTTCACGGCGACGGCCTGACCGCCCCATGTGACCCGACGCACGAACGCGCCGCGGGCCCCTGCCCGCTCGGCGCCTTCCGGCTGCGGACCCCCTGATCCGCCCCTTGTGCGGCGGCGCACATGGCTCGTGTCCCGCCCGTGGGCCCCGGGCCGGGAACGTCTCCTAGGCCGTAGCCGCCGGTGGTACCGACAGTTGGCGGGTCAGCCAGGTGGGGACGCCGCCCAGGAGGCGGAAGAGGCGGCGGGCCTCCTCCCGGAGGCGGGATGCCTCCGGTTCCGCCTCGGCGTCGGCCAGGGAGGCGAGGGCCGGGGCCGTGCCCACCAGGTAGCCCAACTCCTCCCGGATGCGCAGGGATTCGGCGAAGCCGTGCCGGGCCTCGGCCATCTCGCCGTCGCGCAGGGCGAGTCCCGCGAGATGGCGCCAGGTGAACGACAGCAGCAGGGAGTCGGAGTGGGCCGCGGCCGCCGCGTGCGCACGCCGGTACGCCGCCCGGGCGGCCTGCGGGGAGCGCGCGATGTTCTCCGCGAGCAGCCCGCGCCGGAAGTCCAGCAGCCCCCTCCCGGCCGCGTCCGGCGGAATCAGCGCCGCCGCCCTGCCGAGCGCCGCCCGCGCCTCGTCCACCCGGTCGCGCACCCCGTGGACCGTCGCCGCGTAGGCCAGGTGCCCGCGTTCACAAGCGGCCGCGCCCCGCTCCTCGTCGCCGTGGGCCAGCGCCTCCGCCGTGCGCAGCGCGTCCTCGGCGTCCTGCCAGCCCTGCTCGGTGTACAGACAGCGTTCCACCAGCAGGCCGGCCCGCTGGATCGCGCCCTGCGCGGTGTCCGCCGGCAGCAGCGCCGCCGCGTCGGCCCAGCAGGCCCGCGAGCGCAACCGCCACACCGCCGTCTGGAGAGGATCCTCACCTGAGGTCGTTCCGGTACCGGACATGGCGGAATGCGCCACGTTGCCCTCCCCGAGCGCGCCGTCGAGCTATGAGTGGTGGCCGCATCTCAGCACGAATCGCGGCACCGGGCCAAGGGGGCGGGTGAAGGATTTCACAAAGTCGTGGGACGTTCCGCCCTCAAGGGTTTCAACGGAGCGCGGCCCGTGTCAGCTCATCCGCAGCGCCAGGAAGAAATCCAGCTTGTCCTCGAGGCGCGACAGATCACGGCTCGTCAACTGCTCGATCCTGCCCACCCGGTAGCGCAGTGTGTTGACGTGGAGGTGCAGCCGGGCGGCGCACCGCGTCCACGAGCCGTCGCAGTCGAGGAACGCCTCCAGCGTGGGGATCAACTCGGCGCGATGACGCTGGTCGTACTCGCGCAGCGGGTCGAGCAGCCGCGCCGTGAACGCCCGCCGCACGTCGTCGGGGACGAACGGCAACAGCAGGACGTGCGAGGCCAGTTCCTGGTGTCCCGCCGCGCACACCCGGCCGGGCCGCGCCGCCGCCACCCGCCGCGCGTGCCGCGCCTCCTCCAGCGCCCCGCGCAGCCCCTCCGCCGAGAGCACCGCCGCGCTGACCCCCAGCGTGAGCCGCCCGTCGCCGTCGAGCCCGGCCGTCAACGGCTCCCGTACGGCCGTCAGGAGCGCGTCGGCGAGCAGACCCGTCTCGGCGCTGTCGTGCTCGGCGGAGACCGCCGGCAGCGGCACCAGGGCGACCGCCTCGTCCCCGGTGTGCGCGACCGCGATCCGGTCGGACGGCTCGGGGCCCGTCGCCTGCGGGTCGACGAGGATCTCCTCCAGCAGCGCCTGCGCGATCCGCCCGGCCTCCAGGCCGCCGTCGTCCCACTCGACGCGCGCCACCACCACCTGCCAGTGCGGGGCCGTCCCGAGGCCGGGCAGCAGCACCGGCGCGGCCACCCGCAGCCGCGCCGCGATCTCCGCCGGGGCCGCGCCCGTCTGGACCAGCTCCAGCACCTCCTGCGCCAGCCGCCGGCGCACCGTGCGCGCCGCGTCCCGCCGGTCCCGCTCGACGGCGATGAGCTGGGTGACACCGTGCAGCAGGTCGAGCCGCTCCGCGGCCCAGTCCCCGGCGTCCGCGTCCACGGCCAGCAGCCAGTCCGACAGCACGCTCTCGCGCGCGTCCCGGGCACCCTGCGGGGCCCGGCCGCCGCCGCGCACCGGGAACAGCGAGTACGTCGTACCGTCGACCTGCACCCGGTGGGGGCCGGGCCGGCCGGTGCGCACGGCCGCCAGATGCTCCGCCGCGAGCCGCCCCCACAGCTCGCCCGACCCGCTCCGACCGGGAGCCTTGGAGCCCGCGATCAGCCGTCCGGTGGGCGAGAGCACCCAGGCCCGCAGATCCAGGTCGGTGCCGAGCAGATCCAGGACGACGTCCGGGCCGCCGCCCGCCGGTCCCGAGGTCATCATCCGCCGGTGCCGGTCGACGACGGCCGCGAGGTCCCCGGCCCGCTCGCCGCTGACCTGCCGTACGACATGCTCGGTGATCGTTGCGAAGGCAACCGATTCATGGACCGCGAACAGCGGCAGCCGGTGCCGGGCGCAGGCCGTCACCAGATCCTCCGGCACATCCGCCAGCTCGGCCTCGCCGGCCGCCAGCGCGGCCACCCCGGCCTGCGCCAGGATCCGTACGAACGGCTCGGAATCGGCCGCGTCCCGGCGCCACGCCAGCCCGGTGAGGACCAGCTCGCCGCCGGAGAGGTAACGGCTGGGATCCCGCAGGTCGGTGGTCATCACCCCGCGGACCGAACGGTCCAGCTCGTCCCCGCCGCCGAGGAGCCTGAGGCCCAGCGCGTCGGTGTCCAGAAGTGCGCGCAGCCGCATCTCGTCGCCGCCGTTCCTTGTCTTGAGACGGTCACGGACCGCATTCTGTGATTGCCAGGTTGTTTCCTACGTTTCCACGAGAAAACGAGGAGGTTACCGAGGCCCTCCGTTCATACGAATCTACAAGATGGCTGCCCCGACCAGCCAACTCCTTCATGGTTTCCGTGACTGACCCGGTCGGAGTACCACGCGGTGTACTGACCCCACTCCGCGTGAACAGCACATGAACGAGCCCGGGCCGCCGCACTCGATTCCGGCTCGAACCCATCGACTCCCGAGACGCAGAAGAGAGCCGGTCATGGACTTCCTTCGTCCCGCAAGCTGGGAGGAGGCGCTCGCCGCGAAGGCCGAGCACCCCACCGCCGTGCCGATCGCCGGCGGCACCGATGTGATGGTCGAGATCAACTTCGACCACCGGCGGCCCGAGTACCTCCTCGACCTCAACCGCATCGGTGACCTCCAGGAGTGGGAGGTCGGCGAGGACAGCGTGCGGCTCGGCGCCTCCGTGCCCTACACGCACATCATGGAGAACCTGCGCTCCGAACTCCCCGGCCTCGCCCTCGCCTCGCACACGGTCGCCTCCCCGCAGATCCGCAACCGCGGCGGCGTCGGCGGCAACCTCGGCACCGCCTCCCCGGCCGGCGACGCCCACCCCGCCCTTCTCGCGGCCGGCGCCCAGGTCGAGGCCGCGTCCGTGCGGGGCACCCGGCTCATCCCGATCGACGACTTCTACACGGGTGTGAAGCGCAACGCGCTCGCCCCCGACGAACTGATCCGCGCCGTCCACGTCCGGAAGGCCGACGGCCCCCAGCAGTACTCCAAGGTCGGCACCCGCAACGCCATGGTCATCGCCGTCTGCGCCTTCGGCCTCGCCCTGCACCCGGACACCCGGACGGTCCGCACCGGCATCGGATCCGCCGCCCCGACCCCGATCCGGGCGAAGACGGCCGAGGAGTTCCTGAACGCGGCGCTGGAGGAGGGCGGCTTCTGGGACAACGGAAAGATCGTCACACCGTCGGTCGCCAAGCAGTTCGCCGACCTGTGCGCCGCCGCCTGCAACCCGATCGACGACGTCCGCGGCACCGCGAGCTACCGCCGCCACGCGGTCGGCGTCATGGCCCGCCGCACACTGACCTGGACCTGGGAGTCCTACCGCGGCGCCCGCCGCCAGACCGAGGGAGCCGCCTGATGCGCGTCAACATCACCGTCAACGGACGTGAGCGGGAGGCCGACGACGTGTGGGAGGGCGAGAGCCTCCTGTACGTGCTGCGCGAGCGCCTCGGCCTGCCCGGCTCCAAGAACGCCTGCGAGCAGGGCGAGTGCGGCTCCTGCACGGTCCGTCTGGACGGCGTGCTCGTGTGCTCCTGCCTGGTCGCGGCCGGCCAGGCCGAGGGCCGCGAGGTGATCACCGTGGAGGGCCTCGCCGACCACGCCCGGCAGCGAGCCTGCGGCACGCACACCCACAGCCCGGAGACACCCGCGCAGGCCACGCCCACCGAGGCCACGGACGCCGAACTCTCCCCGGTCCAGCAGGCGTTCATCGACGCCGGCGCCGTCCAGTGCGGCTTCTGCACCCCCGGGCTGCTGGTCGCCGCCGACGAGATGCTGGAGCGCAACCCCGACCCCAGCGACGCGGACATCCGCGAGGCGCTCTCGGGCAACCTGTGCCGCTGCACCGGCTACGAGAAGATCATGGACGCGGTCCGCCTCGCGGCCGCCCGGCAGGCAGAGGCGGTCTGATCCCATGACCGACGGCGCTCCCACCGGCACCCCCACCAAGATCACCCAGGGCTCACCCACCAAGGGCGGCATCGGCGAGTCGACGCTGCGCCCCGACGGCACCCTCAAGGTCACCGGCGAGTTCGCGTACTCCTCCGACCTGTGGCACGAGGACATGCTCTGGGGCCAGATCCTGCGCTCCACCGTCGCCCACGCCGAGATCGTCTCCCTCGACACCTCCGAGGCCCTCGCCACCCCCGGGGTGTACGCCGTCATGACGTACGACGACCTGCCGGCCGAGGTGAAGCACTACGGCCTGGAGATCCAGGACACCCCCGTCCTCGCCCACGGCAAGGTCCGCCACCACGGCGAGCCGGTCGCCATCGTCGCCGCCGACCACCCCGAGACCGCCCGCCGCGCCGCCGCCAAGATCAAGGTCGAGTACCGCGAGCTGCCCGTCATCACCGACGAGGCGTCCGCGACCGCCCCGGACGCGATCCTGGTCCACGAGAACCGCGACGACCACCACATCGGCCATGTCCCGCACCCGAACATCGTCCACCGCCAGCCGATCGTGCGCGGCGACGCGGCCGCCGCCGCCCGCCGGGCCGACGTGATCGTCCGCGGCGAGTACACCTTCGGCATGCAGGACCAGGCGTTCCTCGGCCCCGAGTCCGGCCTCGCCGTGCCCGAGGAGGACGGCGGCGTCCATCTCTACATCGCCACCCAGTGGCTCCACTCCGACCTGCGCCAGATCGCGCCCGTCCTCGGCCTGCCCGAGAGCAAGGTACGGATGACGCTGGCCGGGGTCGGCGGCGCGTTCGGCGGCCGCGAGGACCTGTCGATGCAGATCCACGCCTGTCTGCTCGCCCTGCGCACCGGCAAACCCGTCAAGATCGTCTACAACCGGTTCGAGTCCTTCTTCGGACACGTCCACCGCCACCCCGCCAAACTGACCTACGAGCACGGCGCCACCCGCGACGGAAAACTCACCCACGTCACGTGCCGGATCGTCCTGGACGGCGGCGCGTACGCCTCCGCCTCCCCGGCCGTCGTCGGCAACGCCGCCTCGCTCGGCATCGGACCGTACGTCGTCGACGACGTCGACATCGAGGCCATCGCCCTCTACACCAACAACCCGCCCTGCGGGGCGATGCGCGGCTTCGGCGCCGTCCAGGCGTGCTTCGCCTACGAGGCGCAGATGGACAAGCTCGCCAAGGAACTCGGCCTGGACCCGGTGGAGTTCCGGCAGCTCAACGCCATGGAGCAGGGCAGCCTGCTGCCGACCGGCCAGCGGGTGGACTCACCCGCCCCGGTCGCCGAACTCCTGCGCCGCGTCAAGGCGATGCCGATGCCGCCGGAGCGCCAGTGGCTGTCGGCCGGCGAGGAGGCCGACGTACGGCAGTTGCCCGGCGGTCTGTCCAACACCACCCACGGCGAAGGCGTCGTGCGCGGCGTCGGCTACGCGGTCGGCATCAAGAACGTCGGCTTCTCCGAGGGCTTCGACGACTACTCGACGGCCCGGGTCCGGATGGAGGTCGTCGCCGGGGAGCCCGTGGCCACCGTGCACACGGCGATGGCGGAGGTCGGCCAGGGCGGGGTCACCGTCCACGCGCAGATCGCCCGCACCGAACTGGGCGTCGCCCAGGTCACCATCCACCCGGCCGACACCCGGGTCGGCTCCGCCGGCTCCACCTCGGCCTCCCGGCAGACCTACGTCACCGGCGGCGCCGTCCGCAACGCCTGCGAACTGGTCCGCGAGCAGGTCCTGGAGATCGGCCGCCGCAAGTTCGGCACCTACCATCCGGCCTGGGCCACCGCCGAACTGCTCCTGGAGGGCGGCAAGGTGGTCACCGACGGCGGTGAGGTCCTCGCCGACCTCGCGGACGTCCTCGGCGAGGAGGCCGTGGAGGTCGAGGAGGAGTGGCGGCACCGGCCGACCGAACCCTTCGACCTGCGCACCGGCCAGGGCAACGGCCATGTGCAGTACAGCTTCGCCGCGCACCGCGCCGTCGTGGAGGTGGACACCGAACTCGGCCTGGTCAAGGTGATCGAGCTGGCCTGCGCCCAGGACGTCGGCAAGGCGCTCAACCCGCTGTCCGTCATCGGCCAGATCCAGGGCGGCACGACCCAGGGTCTCGGGGTGGCCGTCATGGAGGAGATCATCGTCGACCCCAAGACGGCGAAGGTGCGCAACCCCTCCTTCACCGACTACCTCATCCCCACCATCCTCGACACGCCGACCATCCCCGTCGACGTGCTCGAACTCGCCGACGACCACGCCCCGTACGGGCTGCGCGGCGTCGGCGAGGCACCCACCCTGTCGTCCACCCCGGCGGTCCTGGCGGCCGTTCGCGCGGCGACCGGGCTGGAGCTGAACCGCACGCCGGTCCGGCCGGAACACCTCACCGGCACGGCGTAGCACACGAGTTGCCGGGGCGGCGCACGGAACGTCACACGCTCCGCGCGCCCGCCCGGCGCATCCCAGATCGTTCGTCTCGGGCCGTCCCCCGGGTCGTGCGGCCGACCCACCTTCCCAAATCCCGCAGCCATGCAGGTGGTTGACGTGCCGTCAGGCCGTCGTGCGCGGGTGCCCCTATGAACCTTGGGAGCAGGCCCACATGACCCAGCAGTCACTGGAACCGACCACCACCGCCGACGACGGGGGCGAGAGCCCCGGCGCCCCGGCCGGACGGTCCTGGCTCGACCGGTACTTCCGCATCTCCCGGCGCGGATCCACGGTCGCCCGCGAGGTGCGCGGCGGTGTCACCACCTTCATGGCGATGGCGTACATCCTGCTGCTCAACCCCGTGATCCTGTCCGGCAAGGACGTCGGCGGCGACACGCTCGGCCGGCAGGCGCTGATCACCGCGACCGCGTTCGCCGCCGCCCTCAGCACCCTGCTGATGGGCTTCGTCGGCAAGGTCCCGCTCGCCCTGGCCGCCGGACTGTCCGTCTCCGGCGTCCTCGCCTCCCAGGTCGCCCCGGAGATGACCTGGCCGCAGGCGATGGGCATGTGCGTGATGTACGGCGTCGTCATCATGCTCCTGGTCGTCACCGGCCTCCGCGAGATGATCATGAACGCGATCCCGCTCGCCCTCAAACACGGCATCACCATGGGCATCGGCCTGTTCATCGCCCTCATCGGCTTCTACAAGTCCGGCTTCGTGCACCAGGGCGAGGCGACCCCGGTCACCCTCGGCCCGAAAGGCGAACTGACGGGCTGGCCCGTGCTGTTGTTCGCCGCCACCCTGCTGCTGATCTTCATGCTCCAGGCCCGGAACGTCCCCGGCGCCATCCTCATCGGCATCGTCGGCGGCACGGCCGTCGCCGCCGTCCTCAATGCCACCGGTGCCGTCGACCCGGACCAGTGGGCGGCCGGCGCCCCCGAACTGCACGGCGGCGCCCTGTCGATGCCCGACTTCTCGCTCTTCGGGCACGTCGAGTTCGGCGGCTGGGGCGAGGTCGGCGCGATGACCGTCGGCCTGATCGTCTTCACGCTCGTCCTGGCCGGGTTCTTCGACGCGATGGCCACCATCATCGGCGTCGGCACGGAAGCTCAACTCGCCGACGACAAGGGCCGGATGCCCGGACTGTCCAAGGCCCTGTTCATCGACGGCGCGGGCGGCGCCATCGGCGGTGTGGCGGGCGGCTCCGGGCAGACCGTCTTCATCGAGTCCGCCACCGGGGTCGGCGAGGGCGCCCGCACCGGCCTGTCCTCCGTCGTCACCGGCGCCCTCTTCGCCGCCTGTCTGTTCTTCACCCCGCTCACCGCGATCGTCCCGCAGGAGGTCGCCTCCGCCGCCCTGGTCGTCATCGGCGCGATGATGCTGATGAACGCCCGGCACGTCGACTGGGCCGACCGCGCCACCGCCGTCCCGGTCTTCCTCACCGTCGTCCTGATGCCCTTCACCTACACCATCACCACGGGCGTGGCCGCCGGAGTCGTCTCCCACGTCGCCATCAGGACCGCCCAGGGCAAGGCACGGGAGATCGGGCCCTTCATGTGGGTCCTCACCGTGGTCTTCCTGATCTATTTCGCCCTCTCGCCCATCGAGGGCTGGCTGGGCGTGCACTAGCCGTTCCCTCCCCGAACCCGCCGCCAAGGAGACCGAGACATGCTCGACATCGCCGAGGAGCTGAACCGATGGGCCGCGCAGGGCCGTGACTTCGCCGTCGCCACCGTGGTCGCCGTCGGCGGCAGCGCGCCCCGCCGGCCCGGCGCCGCCCTCGCGGTCGACGCCGACGGCACGGCGATCGGCTCGGTCTCCGGCGGCTGTGTGGAGGGCGCGGTGTACGACCTGTGCCGGCAGGCCCTGGAGGACGGCGAACCCGTCCTCGAACGCTTCGGCTACAGCGACGACGACGCCTTCGCCGTAGGTCTGACCTGCGGCGGGGTCATCGACATCCTCGTCACCCCGGTGCGGGCCGACGACCCGGTCCGCCCGGTCGTCACGGCCGCCCTCGCCGCCGCCGCGAGCGGTACGGCGGCCGCCCTGGCCCGGGTGGTGTCCGGCCCCGCGGACCTGGTCGGCCGCGCCCTGCTGATCCACCCCGACGGCCGGTACGACGGCGGACTCGGCGCCCACCCCGAACTCGACCGCACCATCGCCGCCGAGGCCGGCGCCTTCCTCGACGCGGGCCGCACCGGCACGCTGGAGATCGGCGCCCAGGGTTCCCGCTGCGGCGCCCCGCTCACCGTCCTCGTGGAGTCCGCCGTGCCCCCGCCCCGCATGATCGTGTTCGGCGCGATCGACTTCGCGTCCGCGCTGGTCCGCGTCGGCAAGTTCCTCGGCCACCACGTCACGGTGTGCGACGCCCGGCCCGTCTTCGCGACCAGGGCCCGCTTCCCGGAGGCGGACGAGATCGTCGTGGACTGGCCGCACCGCTACCTGGAGCGCACGCGGGTGGACTCCCGCACCGTGCTGTGCGTCCTCACCCACGACGCCAAGTTCGACGTCCCGCTGCTCCGCCTCGCGCTGCGGCTGCCGGTCGCCTACGTCGGCGCGATGGGGTCACGCCGCACCCATCTGGAGCGCAACGAACGGCTCCGCGAGGTCGGCGTCACCGAACTCGAACTGGCCCGCCTGCGCTCACCCATCGGCCTGGACCTCGGCGCCCGCACACCCGAGGAGACGGCCCTGTCGATCGCCGCGGAGATCGTCGCGAACCGCCGCGGCGGCACCGGCGTCCCCCTCACCGGCGCCCACACCCCGATCCACCACGACGCGACATCGGCCCCGACGGGGCGGATCGGGTCGGTGGCGTGAGGGGCCGGGTCATGGAGTGGGCCACCGGCACCAGGGCACACGCTCTGATCCGGCCCGACGTGACGTCAGCTCCCCGGTGACGCGGAGCGGTTCGGTGTGTGAGCGGGGGGGGGAGCCGTTGCATCGGCGGGGTCGAGTCCGGGCGTGCCGGTGTCAGCCGGTCGGGCGGGGCGGCGGGGACCGGCACCCGTGTCCGCGCGCGCCCAGCCGTCACGCTCCCGCGTCGGCCCCCGCCGGGCCGATCGGCTCGGCGTCCTGAACCCGCACCACCGGCTGGTCGGGCCAGGTGAACGCGTAGGCGGGGTCGCCGCCTCCGCAGACGCGGGCGTACCGCAGCAGTTCGCGGACGATGCCCGCGTTGCCCATCGCCCACCCGGTCTCCGGTTCCAGCGTGCTCGGGTCGGCCTTGTGCTCGACGTTGGACCAGCGGGCCCCCTCGGCGTCCCGGGTCGCCCGTGCGAGCAGGTCCGCCACCAGTACCCCGGCGAAGTCCCCGGAGTCGCCCTGCTCGGCCATCCGGTCGCAGGCCAGCGCCAGCACGCCCGAAGTGCCGCAGCAGCGGCCGTTGTTGTCCCAGAAGCCGGGACGGAGGCGCTGCGGTAGTCCGGAGCCGGTGACCGTGTGCCAGCACCGGTCGGCGAGTTCCGTCCACCCCGGATCGCCGAGGACGTCCCGCAGCAGCCGGAACACCTGGGCGTCCCCGGCCGGGCCGTGACACCAGCCGTAGCTGTACCGCTGGACGACATCGGGCCGGTACTGCGGCGCGGAGTGCGGTATCAGCAGCCCGTCGGGACCGCCCTCGTCGCGGGACACGGCGTCCGCGACCCCGGCCCGCGCCAGGTCGACCAGATCGGCGCGCCCGGCTGCCGCCCCGACCGAGGCGAGCGCGTAGGCGATCCCGAGCGTGCCGTGCGAGACATGGTGCAGCCGTTCCGGCACCCCGGCCCGGAACTCCCAGGTGACCCCCGCCGCCGTCGGCTCGGCGGTGCGCGCGTACGGCTCCAGGGCGAGGAGCGCCAGCTCGGGGTCCCCGGCGGCCCAGGCGCCCAGTCCGATCCCCGCGTTGCCGCCCATCAGCTCGAACAGCTCGCCCCAGCGCGTTCCGTCGAACCGCGACCGCACCCCCGCCAGCGCCCGCCCGGCCGCCGCGTCGGCCTCCGGACAGTCCAGCGCGCGGTGCACGGCACGCAGCACGAGCGCGATCCCGGTGCGGCCGAAGTACAGGGAGTCGTCGTCGTGTCCGTCGACCGCGTCGGCCAGCGAACGCGCCGCGCGCACGGCGACGTCGGCGTACCGGTCGTCCCCGAAGTGCCGCCATGCCTCCAGGAGTACGGGGACCACCCCGGCGGTGCCGTTGTAGAGCATCGGGTCGACCTCGTCGTCCGACGGTCCGACCGGCCAGCCGAGCCCGCCGCGCCCCGTGTCCCGCGCGGCCCCGAGCAGCCATCGCAGACCGTCCGCCGCCAGCGCCTCGACCTCACCCGTGTCCGTCATGGCGCCACCCTGACATCCGGTCGCCCCCGCTGACCAGCGGGTTTCAGGGGCGGCGCAGCAGCCGGTTGACCGCCTGCCCGTACATCCGCCGGGAGGCCGAGCCCAGCAAAGGATCGGCGGCGGACGGCAGCGGACGCACCCGCAGTTCCTCCCGCCAGATCACCCGGGCCCGGCCGCCGGGACCGGGCCGCACCTCGATCTCGGCCCAGCCCCTGACGATCCGGCCGCGCTTCTCCAGCCGGCACAGCCCGGGTTCGTCCCCCACGGGCGGACACCACACGGTGACCTCCATCCGGTCGTCGACGGCGAGCGGTCCGACGCCCGTGCGGGCGACGAACACCGTGCCCTCGCGGGTCGGCGGCGGAGTGACGACGGTGACGCGCGTCAGCGGGACCACATCGCCGTGCCGGTGCCACTCGGTGAGCCGGCGCCACGCCTCCTCCAGGGGGAGCGGGACCGTGCGTTCGAGCTGGAAGGTGACCACACCTGTGATCGTAGGGAGTTCACGGCGCGGGGCGGACGGTTCCCCCTCGCCTCACACAGTTGGCGCAGTCCTACGGCCCCTCGCGGCCGGGTCGCTCACTGCGTGTGGAAGGTGGCGTCCGCCCGGTCGGTCGCCGTGCCCGGCGTCTGTACGTACAGGAAGTGGTCGTGGTGACGGACGTACCGGCCCGGGTAGTTGTACGACTCGAAGGAGACGCCCGTCGTGTCCGCGAGGCCCGTCCGGCGGTGGAAGGCCGCGTCGGCGGCGAAGGCGGCCGTGCCGTCGTTCCGCTCCAGCCACACCTCGAAGTTCCGGTGCCGCAGGTAGTGGCCGGGGTAGTTGGCGGACTCCAGCGACACCGTGCCCGTGCCGGCCAGCCCGGTCACCACGCGGAACTGCGAGTCCGCGAGCGGGCTGACACCCGCCTCGATCCTGGCGCGGAACTCCCAGTGCCGGACGAAGCGGTCGGGGTGGTTGGCGGACGAGAAGCGCTGCGGGGTGACCCCGTCGGCGACCGGGATGCCGAAGTCGGGGGTGCCGTCGGCCTTCCAGTACACCTTCTGCACCCGGGTGCGGCGGTTGGGGTCGTTCAGCGGATCGCCGCTGATCTCCCGGTAACCGCGGTCGTGGTAGACGAGGATGTCCGACGTCCCGTCCTCGGACACGGTGAACGAGTTGTGGCCCGGCCCGTACTGCGAGGTCGCCTCGCTCGACCTGAACACCGGCGACGTGCTCTTCGTCCAGGAAGCGGGGGAGGTGAGGTCGGCCGTCGCGGACGCGGTGAGCATGCCCAGGCAGTAGTTGGCGTCGGTGGCGCTCGCCGAGTAGGTCAGGAAGACCTTGCCGCCGCGCTGGATCAGCGCGGGCCCCTCGTTGACCTTGTACCCCACGGTCTCCCAGGACAGCGTGGGTTGCGAGATCTCCGCCGGAGTCCCGCTGATCGTCCAGGGGTTGGCCAACCGGGCGATGAACAGGCTGGTGTTGTTGTCCTCGGCCGGATTGCGCTGCGCCCACGCGAGATAGCGCACTCCGCCCACGACGAAGGTCGTGGCGTCGAGCGAGAAGCTCTCCCACGTGGTCCTGATCTGCCCCTTCTCGGTCCAGGCGGCGGTCAGCGGGTTGGCGCCGGTGCCCTCCAGGACGTACATCCGGATCGCCCATACGTCGTCGGTGGCGCCGGCCGCGAAGTACACGTACCACCTGCCCTCGATGAAGTGGATCTCCGGCGCCCAGATGTGAGCGCCCATGACGCCGCTGCTGTGCCTGGTCCAGATGGTCACCTCCTGGGCGGTCGAGAGCCCCTGGAGGGTGGTGGCCCGGCGCAGCACGATGCGGTCGTACGCGGGGACCGTGGCGGTGAAGTAGTAGTAGCCGTCGGTGTGTCTGACGATGTGCGGGTCGGCGCGTTGAGCGGCGATCGGGTTGGTGTAGGTCACGGCGGGGGATTCGGGTGCGGCGGCGTGGGCGGGGGTGGCGGGTGCGCCGGTGAGCAGGGCCGCGAGGGTGACGAGGACGGTCAGTAACAGGCGGGCGGGTGCGGGTCTCGACATTGCCTCTCCCATGGTCAGCATGGTCGTGTGGTCAGCATCGTGTGTTCGTAATTTCGAACTAGGTTCGCAACCCCGGCCAGAAGATAGGGGCTGGGCATGACCCCGTCAACGCTCGTGAACGACCGTCCCGCACCGCCCGTACCACTGGACAGCCGTCATGTCGCAGACTCGAACACGGAGAGGCACGTGCCACAGCAGTCGCAGCCCGCACCCCCCGGCCGCAGCAGATCCCTCGCCCGCCCCCTGCGCGCCGCCGCGCTCGTCGCCGGGCTGGCCCTGCTCCCGCTGGCCACGGCGTGCGGAGCGGGCGCGGACGCCGCCAAGCCGGCGGAGGACAAAGGCGCGTCGCGGCTCTCCGCCACGCCCGCCGCCGGGGTGGTCGCCCCGCCGAAGGTCGAGGTGATCGCCGGTCTGCTCGGCTGCGAGCCCGCGATCCGCACCGAGGCCGACGAACTCCGCGAGGGCACCTGCCGCTCCGCGAAGGCGAACTACCTCATCACGACCTTCCCGGCGGAGAAGTTCAAGCTGACCTGGCTGGACTCCGCGAGCATCTACGGCGGCACCTATCTGGTCGGCCCGCGCTGGGTGGTCAGCGGACGCCCCGAACTGCTGGAGCCCGCCCGGGAGAAGGTCGGCGGCGACATCCAGCAGCTCCGGGGCATGAACGACGCCACCGCACCCGGCGCCCCCTGAGGACGCCCGTCACCTCCCGGTGGGCGCGGCGGCCAGCGCGGCCAGTTCCTCCGCCGTGCGCGGGCCGGGCGTGCCGTCCGTCAACATGCCCCGGGCGCGCAGCAGTTCGGCGGCGGCGACACCCCACGGCAGTCGGAGCCCGGCCTGTGCGAGCAGGTCCGCGCGGGCCAGCATGTCCGCCGCCGGGCCGGTGTGGGCGCCGGACGGCGTGAGCAGCGCCGCGTCGTCGGCCCAGCGCAGGGCGAGGTCGACGTCATGGGTGGCCATCACCACCGTGGTGCCGGACGCGCGCAGCCCGTCGAGGGTGACCAGCAGCCGTTCCTGGCCGTCGGGGTCGAGCCCGGCGGTCGGCTCGTCCAGGATCAGCACACGCGGACGCATCGCGACGGCGCCCGCGATGGCCGTCCGCTTGCGCTGCCCGTACGACAGCAGATGGGTGGGCCGTTCGGCCAGGCCCGTGATGTCCAGGGCGGCGAGCGCCTCGTCGACGCGGGCCCGCACCTCCGTGTCGGACAGGCCGAGGTTCAGCGGCCCGAACGACACGTCCTGGCCGACGGATGCGGCGAACAACTGGTCGTCGGGGTCCTGCACCACGAGCTGCACCGTCGTCCGCAGCCGGGTCAGCCCCTTGCGGTCGTAGCCCACCGGGCTTCCCTCGACGCTCAGTTGGCCGGCGTGCGGCCGAAGTCCCCCGCTGAGCAGCCGCATCAGCGTGGTCTTGCCGCTGCCGTTGCGCCCCAGCAGGGCGAGCGCGCGTCCGGCGCGGATCTCGAAGTCCAGCCCGTCGAGCACCGAAGGGCCGTCCTCGTAGGCGAAAGAGGCGCCCCGCAGGGCGACCAGCACGGGCTCGCTCACGTCGGCGGCCTTTCCAGGACGAGGGTGAGGGCGGCCAGCGCGGCGAGGAGCGCGACACTGGCCGCCGTGAAACGGACGGAGACCCGGGCCTCGGGCACGAGGACGCGCAGGGTGCCGTCGTAGCCGCGCCCGGCGAGACCGGCCTGGAGCCGCGCCGCCCGGTCGAAGGCTCGGACGAACGCCGTCGCGCCGAGCCCGGCCAGCGCCCGCCACTCCGCGGCCCGGCTGGTGTGCCCGAGCCGCGCCGCCTGCGCCTCCCGGATCCGCCGCATCGAGTCGAGCAGCAGGAAGCTCATCCGGTACGTCACCAGCGCCACGTCCACGACGGGTGCGGGCACCCCGGCCCTGACCAGGCGCGGCAGCAGGTCGGACATCGGTGTGGTGAACGCGAACAGCAGAACGCCGAGCGAGGCGGCCGAGGTGCGCAGCAGCAGTTCCCCGGCGCGTACGGCACCGCCGTCCGCCCAGCCCACGAGCCCGCCGGGGCCGCCCACTTGGACGAGCAGGGTGACCGCGCCGGTGACGCAGAACCCGAGCGGCACCCGGTAGGCCCGCCACAGCCGGCGGCCCGGCACCCCGGCCGGTCCCAGCAGCACCGCGAGAGCGGTCACCAGGACGAGCGCGGCGCCGGGCCAGGGCGGCAGACAGACGGCGAGAGCGGTCAGGCCGAGCCCGAGCACGGCCTTGTCCACGGGATGGCGGCGGCGCCAGCGACTGCTGTGCGCCGCCGCGTCGATCGGCAGCACCCGGTCAGGCCCGTTCGGCGGCGGGGCCGGCGGAGGTGCTCTCGGCCGATGGGGCCGATGCGGCCGAGCCGGTGTCCGGGGCGTCCTGGCGGGCCAGAGCCCGCTCCTCGCCCTGGCGCCGGCCCCGGTGCACGCCGAAGTAGTAGGCGAGGACCCCGGCGCCCAGCGCCGCCTGGACGGCGAACAGCGCCGACTCGATCTCGCCGGACGGCGGTTCGTAGAGCGGGGAGAACCATGGCTCGTAGTCCGGCTCGATCTCGGTGATCGCCGTCTCCGCCTCGGCGTCGGCGCCCGTGAACGGCTCCTCCTTGTGGTCGCCGAGCCCGAGGGCCAGCGGCAGGACGGCCAGCGCGGCCACGACGAGCAGCAGCAGGGCGTTGATCTTCGTGTTGCGGTTCATCGGGCCACCGCCTCGGTGCCGGCGTCGGCGGAGGCGCCGTTGTCGGCTCCGCCCCGGTTCCGGCCGCCGGTCACCAGCACACCGAGCCGGGTCAGTTCACCCTTGCTCGACTGCACCAGCAGCCGCATCACGAACACCGTGAGCAGACCCTCGCTGACCGCCAGCGGGATCTGGGTGACGGCGAAGATGGAGCCGAACTTGCCGAGCGCGCCCAGGAATCCGCTGCCCGGGTCGGGGAACGCCAGCGCCAACTGCACGCTGGTCACGCAGTAGGTGGACAGGTCGGCGGCGAACGCGCCGAAGAACACCGCGACCATCAGCGGCACGTCGAAGCGCCGCAGCAGTTTGTAGACGGCGTATCCGGCCCATGGTCCGACGATCGCCATGGAGAAGACGTTGGCGCCGAGCGTGGTGAGCCCGCCGTGGGCGAGCAGCAGCGCCTGGAACAGCAGGGTGATGGTGCCCAGGACGGCCATGATCGGCGGCCGGAACAGGATGGCGCCCAGGCCGGTGCCGGTGGGGTGGGAGCAACTCCCCGTCACGGACGGCAGTTTCAGGGCGGAGAGGACGAAGGTGAAGGCCCCGGAGGCGCCGAGCAGCAGGGTGCTCTCGGGGTTCTCCCTGACCTCACGGGTGAGTGAACGGACTCCGTGGACGACAAATGGTGCGGACGCGACGCCCCAGGCGACGGCGTGCGCCGGCGGGAGGAAACCCTCGGCTATGTGCATGGTTCAGCAGACCCTCTCCAGCACCTCGTGGATGGTTGACGCGCCCCGGCCGGTCTCCTGGCTGACGGGTACCACCGTCCGTGCTCCGCCTTCCCGGGTCCGAGGACCCAGTGGCTGCCCGTGAGGGCCGGAGCCGGACTTCCCGATCACAGTGGCGAGGGCCGCACCGGTTTCACACCGATTTCCCGTTCACCGAGGCGTGGTGACAGTAGTGCCCGTACGAGGCCCCTGACAAGCGACAACGGGGGGCGCGAAGGCGGCGTGGGACGGCTCACACACCGGCGCACACCCAGCGCACACGCGGAGCACGGCGGCGACACGCGGCGACACGTCCCTGGTCCTAGGTCCTACGGCTGATCAGCACCGGCACCCTTCTGCTGTTAGCGTGCACTTGCATACCATTCGCAATAACGTCGGAGGACGTTGGACATGGCGGTTTACACGCTCCCGGAGCTTCCGTACGACTACGCGGCGCTCGCCCCGGTCATCAGCCCCGAGATCATCGAGCTGCACCACGACAAGCACCACGCGGCGTACGTCAAGGGCGCGAACGACACCCTGGAGCAGCTCGCGGAGGCCCGGGACAAGGAGTCCTGGGGTTCGATCAACGGCCTGGAGAAGAACCTGGCGTTCCATCTCTCCGGGCACATCCTGCACAGCATCTACTGGCACAACATGACCGGCGACGGCGGCGGCGAGCCGCTGGAGGCGGACGGCGTGGGCGAGTTGGCGGACGCGATCGCCGAATCCTTCGGCTCCTTCGCGAACTTCAAGGCACAGCTCACCAAGGCGTCGGCCACCACCCAGGGTTCGGGCTGGGGCGTCCTCGCCTACGAGCCGCTCTCCGGCCACCTCATCGTCGAGCAGGTCTACGACCACCAGGGCAACGTCGGCCAGGGCTCCACCCCGATCCTGGTCTTCGACGCGTGGGAGCACGCCTTCTACCTCCAGTACAAGAACCAGAAGGTCGACTTCATCGACGCGATGTGGGCGGTCGTCAACTGGCAGGACGTGGCCCGGCGTTACACGGCCGCCAAGGAACGCGGCGACAGCCTCCTCCTGACCCCGTGACCGACACACCCCGAGGGGCGGCCCCGATCGGCACGGGGCCGCCCCGCCCTTGTCAACGCCCAGCGGCGAGGACGTTACGAGGCACTCGTCCGGCACCCCGGTGCCATGCGGACGCCCACAGCGGACAGCATCTGTCCTCGATCCCCGCTACCGTCCCGTCCATGACGAAGCCGACCCCCGCCGCCCCCGTGCTCGACGCCCGCGCACTCAACCGCGCGACCCTCGAACGGCAGTTGTTGCTGCGGCCCGCCGCGCTGGCGGCGACGGAGGCCGTCACCCATCTGCTCGGGCTCCAGGCGCAGAACGTCAGGCCGCCGTACTACGCGCTCGCGGCCCGTCTCGCCGGATTCCGTCCCGAGGACCTGTCCGCGCCGATGGCCGACCGCCAGGTGGTCCGGATCGTCACCATGCGCTCCACGATCCACACCCACACCGCCGACGACGCGCTCACCCTGCGGCCGCTGGTGCAGCCCGCCCGCGACCGCGAGCTGAACGCGTTCCGCAAGGGGCTGGCCGGAGTGGACCTGGACGAACTCGCGGGGCTCGCCCGGGACCTCGTGGAGGAGGAGCCGCGCACGATGGCGCAGTTGCGCGAGGCGCTGTCCGCGCGGTGGCCCGAGGCCGACCCGCAGTCGCTGGGGCTCGCGGCCCGCTGCCGGCTCCCGCTCGTCCAGGTCACCCCGCGCGGGCTGTGGGACCGCAGCGGACAGGTCGCGCTGACGACCGCCGAGCACTGGCTCGGCCGGCCCGCCGAACCCGCCCCGGCGCCGGACGACGTCGTGACGCGCTACCTCGCCGCCTTCGGACCGGCCTCCGTCAAGGACATGCAGACCTGGGCCGGGCTCACCCGGCTGCGCGACGCCTTCGAGCGGCTGCGGCCCCGCCTGGTCACCTTCCGCGACGAGCACGGCGTCGAGCTGTTCGACCTCCCGGACGCCCCCCGCCCGGACCCGGACACCCCGGCCCCGCCCCGGTTCCTGCCCGAGTTCGACAACCTGCTGCTCTCCCACGCCGACCGCACCCGCGTCGTCCCGTCCGACTACCGGGGCCGCACCTGGCGGGGCAACCAGGCGTACCGCACCCTGCTCGTCGACGGGTTCCTCGCGGGCGTGTGGCGGCTGGAGGAGGACGCGCTCGTCGTCGAACCGTTCGGGCGCCTCACCGCGGGGCAGCGGCGGGAGGTGGCCGGGGAGGCCGAGCGGATGCTGGCCGCGCTGCACCCGGGGGAGCCCCGTGACCTGCGGTTCGGGACGGTCGTGGAGCGGTGACGCGGGACGTGGATAGGGGGCGCTGCGGGCCGCTCGTGGAGGCTCGCAGCGCCCCCTGGCATTCACCTGAGGGGTGCTCAGGAGTTCATGGGGCGTACGCGGTGACCCGTCAGGAGTTCACCTGCGTGGCGACCAGGCCGGAGAAGGCGGTCAGCCGGGTGTAGACACCCGGGTGACCGGCCTGGGCACAGCCCTCGCCCCAAGAAGTGATCCCTGCCAGGACGCCCCCGATGAGCAGGGGACCGCCGCTGTCGCCCTGGCAGGTGTCTACGCCGCCGGAGGAGTATCCGGCGCACACCATGTCGGACGGCACGAAGTCCGAACCGTAGGAGCTCGCACAACCGGAGTCGGAGACGATCGGCACGGTCGCCGTCCGAAGCTGGTTGGAGGAGCTGCCGTTCTGTGAGGTCGTGCCCCAGCCCAGGACGCGGGCCGTCGTGCCGGCCGCGTACAGATCGGTCTGGGACGAGGTGACGTACGACGCCGTGGTGTACGGCATCGACGTCGACAGGGTCAGCACCGCCACGTCCTCGCCGTCGGTGGCGTCGGTGTAGTTCGGGTGGATCCAGATCTTGCTGACCCGGCTGACCGTGCCGTTCGTACCGTTGAGGTACGTGCGGCCGCCGACGACGCGCACACTGCTCGTGCTCTCTCCGACCATGCAGTGCGCGGCCGTGACGACCTTGGTCGGGGAGACGAGCGTCCCTCCGCAGAACTGGTTCTGCGAGGCGTCCGTGATCTGCATCATGAACGGGTACGCGGTCGTGGTGGTCGTCGTGCCGCCGACGATCGGCTGCGGCGCTGCGACAGCGGTGGGGGCGCTGAGCAGACAGGTCGCCGCCGCCGCGGCGGCCGCCGCGACGACTGCGGCGGCCTTCCTGGCACGGTTGAGCCCGTACATGAATCTCCTTGTGGGGGGAGCTGCCGGTGGGGGGTTCGCACGGGCGTGGGGGGTGTGTACGGGGGTCGCGGGACCGACCCCCGTCTGCCCGGGCGAGCGGCACATCACGAACGCTAGGGCCCGGCGCACCCACCTCCCAATGAGGGAACCCCCTAAGGGAGTTGGGGCAGGGAAAACCCTCGGTCGTACACAGGGGGCGCACAGGGTCCGACGGGTCCGTGTTCCGTGGATCCGCGAGGGCAGTTAACCCCGCGCCCCGCTCACTTGGCGTGGCGCCCCGCCGCCAGTCGGACAATATCCACCCGCGAGCGGATTCCCAGCTTCCGGTAGACCCGGGTCAGGGTCGCCTCGACGGTCTTCACGCTGATGAACAGGCGCGCGGCGATCTCCCGGTTGGTGGCGCCCTCCATGACCAGCGCGGCGACCTGACGCTCCATCGAGGCCAGCCCCTCCAGCGCGTCGGCGGCCTGCGCGGGCGGGGCGGCCGGGCGGGCCCCGTCCGTCTCCTCCAGGGCCGCCGCGTCCACCTGGCGCAGCCAGGGCAGCGCCCGGCACCGCCGGAACAGCCGCGCCGCCTCGTCGTACGACGTCGGACCGGGCTGCCGGGCGCGCAGCCGGGCGTGCGCGAACGCGGCGCGCGCCTCCTCCAGGCCGTAGCCCAGTTTGGCCAGCCGGTCCTGGACGGACGTCAGCCGGGCCAGCGCCGCCTCGTGGTCGCCGTGCGCCGCCCGCACCAGGGCCTCGGCGCGGTCCAGCACCGCGAGGACGCTCTCCCGGCCGAGCCGGAGGGCGTGTTCGCGGCTGACGTCGATGACGTCCTGCGCCTCGCCCGGTTCGCCCACCCGGACCAGCGCCTCGGCGAGGTCGCCCTGCCAGCGGCCGCGGGCCGGGTCGGTGATGCCCATGCCCTGCTCCAGCTCGCGCACCCGGCGCAGCGAGGCGACCGTGCCCGCGGCGTCCCCGGCCACCAGTTGGGCGTAGCCGAGCGCGGCCAGCGCCCGCGAGAGGTACATCTGGTCGCCGTCCTCCTCGGCGTGGTCGGCGGCCTCCCTGGCCAGCACCAGCGCCTTGCCCACGTCACCGCCGGACGCCTCGGCCAGCGAGGTGAGCATCGCGGACGCGCCCAGGCCGATGCCGGAGTCGCGGGCCAGCTTGAGGCTCTCGCGGGCCAGGTCGAGGGCGCGTCCGCAGTGCCCGGAGCGCAGTTCGGTGTCGGCCAGGAACCGCTGGAAGTGCACCTCGCTCTCGACCATCCCGCGCCGCCGCACCTCGCGCAGCAGCGCGGTGATGGTGGCGCGGGCGTCGGGGAGCTGGTCGCTCATCAGCAGCCAGCGGAACCGGGCCATGCCGGCGCCGTTGTGATGGCACGCCACATACGGGTCCTGGGGCTCCTTGAGGGCCCGCTTGATGGTGGTGGGGGCGAGCGGATGACCCATCAGGATCTCCGTCGAGCCCTGGAAGGAGAGCGCGAACAGCTCCGTACGGCGGTCACCGCCCCGGGCGGCCAGCTCCGCGGTGTGCGCGGCCTCCTGGCGGGCCTGCGCGAAGTCGCCCTCGACGATCAGTTTGCGCCAGGCCAGCCGGTAGTGGACCAGGGCGAGCAGCCGGGGGTCGTCGCCCGCGTCGGCGAGCGCCTGCGGGAAGACGGCGTCGACCTCGCCGAGCGACTGCCCGGCGGCCTCGATCACCACCTCCCAGGCCCGGATCCGGTCGGCGGGCACGGTCGCCCGGGTCAGCACCTCGCGCGCGATGTCCCGGGCGAGGTCCACCTCGCCGGCGGTGATGGCGTCCTCGGCGGCCTGGAGCCGGCGCTCGTCCGGGGCGACGGCGCCGTCCGGCGGGGTGTGCCGGGCGGCGAGCAGTCCGAGGGAGGCGGCGACCGAGGGGGCGCCGCGGTCCCGGGCCAGCGCGGCGGCCTCGGCGAGCCGGGCGGCCACCTCCGGGTCGGTGCCGGTGGTCGCCAGCGCCAGGTTGCGGGCCCGCTCGATCGGGTCCGAGGCCGCCGTGGACAGCGCCGCGTGCGCGGCCCGGCGCTCCTGCGCGGGCGCCTCCGCGTACAGCGCCGCCGAGATCAGCGGATGCGCGAACCGTACGGCGGGCTCCTCCGGCTCGGTCGCCAGCAGCCCGAGCGCGGCCGCCTGGGCGGTCTCGGCCTCGGCGTTCTCCCGGCCGGCCGCGTGCAGCAGGGCCAGGGTGGGGCGGGCGCCGGCGCTGGCCACCAGCAGGGTGCGGCGGGCCTCGTCGGAGAGCATGTCGAGCCGGCTGAGCACCAGGGCGCGCAGCGAGGTGGGCACCGGCAGCGGCTCGCCGGGGCGCGGCGGGGTCGGGCTCTCGCCGAGCGCGCGGCCCAGCTCCAGGGCGAACAGCGGGTTGCCGCCGCTGGTGCGGTGGATCTCCCGCACGGTCGAGCGGGGCAGCGCGGTGTAGCCGCGGTGGTCGAGCAGTGCGGAGACCTGGCCGCGGGAGAGCGGGTTGAGGCGGACGGCGAGGGTGTCCGGCGGAGACGCGCGTAGATGGCGGTCGTACTCCTGGCCCTCGGTCCGGACCGCGGACAGCAGTTGGACGGGCGTGTCGCCGAGCCGGCGGGCGGCGAAGCCGAGCAGTTCGGCGCTGGCCGGATCCAGCCACTGGAGGTCGTCGGCGACGAGCAGCACCGGGCCGGTGGCGGCGAGCGCGCGCAGCGCGGAGAGCACGGCGAGACGCAGCGCCAGGCCGTCGCGTTGCAGGGTCGATTCGCCGCGGCCGGTGAGCGCCGACTCCAGGGCCGTGCGCTGGGCCGACGGCAGCTTGTCCGAGACCTCGTCGAGGACCAGACCGAAGAGGTCCGCCAGCGCCAGGAACGGCAGATGCGATTCGGACTCGGTCGCCGAGCAGCGCAACACGGTGTGCGCGGAGTCGCCGTAATCCGCGGCCAATGCCCGCAGCACGGTCGACTTTCCTATTCCGGCGGGCCCGTGGAGCAGCACACTGCCGCCGCGCGCCAGTTGGTCACGGGCGGAACCGAACAGCTCCTCCCTGCCGATGACCAGGTCGGGGCGGCATCTGGCAGGCTCCTTGAACTCCCGTCGCACGGTTACCGCTCCCCTCCGGGTGTCGTGTCCCAGCCAAATTCTAGGCAACGACTCTTTGAAATTCGGAGGGTCAGCGAAGTGAGGCAGATAACAACATGACGCACAGGTAAATTCATCACGGCCGCCGATGAATGGAAGCTGCTCGTGAGGGCTCCCCACGAGCCGGACGCGGAACCCCTCCCTGGCTGGATCCGAACGCTGCCGAACGGGTGAACCCCGGACATGTCAGCACTCTGCCACGGCCCGGACGCCGAGGGCAGGAGGCCCGGGCGGACGGCCTTGCGCGGAGGCTCACTTCCGGTCGTCCGCGGCGGGGGGCGCGGGCGACGTGCCTGTGCCGGGGGTGGCCCCCGGTGGCCGGTCGCAGGGTCCGCTGCGGCGCGCATGCCCGATCGGTCCGCCGGGGCAGGGGACCAGGCAGCGCCGATACCGCAGGGGACCAGGCACGCCGATACAGCAGGGGACCAGGTGGCGCCGTTACGGCAGGAGCCCCGCTCGGCGGGCCGTGGCCACCGCCTCGCCGCGGGTGTGGGCGCCCAGGCGGCGCATCGCCGAGCGGAGGTAGCCCTTGACCGTCTCCGTGCGCAGGCCCAGGCGTTCGGCGGTGGCCGCGTTCGTCGCGCCCGCCGCCACGCACGCCAGGACGTCCAGTTCGCGCGGCGCGAGGACGGGCGCCGGCCCGCCGGGGCCCGGGTGGGTCTCGTCCGCGGGCGTCAGCAGGCCGCAGGCGTCCAGGAGTTCGGCGCGCAGCGCGGGGTCGGCGATCCGGGGCGCCAGGGCGCGCAGGGCGGCGTGCGCCTCGCGGACCCGCTCCCGCTCGGCGCCGTGACCGGGCCCCGGCCGGGCCGCCGTCAGCAGCTCGCGCGCCTCGTCGCCGGCGACCAGCGCCTGTTCCACGTCCCGTGCCACCTCCACCGCCGCGTTCAGCGTGCGGTCGCCCAGCGGCTGGGCCGTGCGCAGGGCGCCGTACAGCACGCCCCGCACCCGGCGTCGTACCACCACCGGGACGGCGAGCACCGAGCGCAGGCCCTCCTCGGCGACGGCCGCGTCGTACTCGTGGCTGATCCGGCGCGAGCGCGAGTAGTCGGTCACCGCGTACGGCCTGGCCAGCGCGACCGCCTTGCCGCCGAGGCCGTTCCCCGAGGTCACCGCGAGACCGCTGAGCGCGAGCGTGGCCGCGCCGCTGAACTCGCTGATCCGCATCCGGTGCCGCCCCGGCTCGACCAGACCGCCGAAGGCGACCGGCAGCCCCGTCGCCCGCCGCAGCCGCGCCAGCGCGCCGCCGATCTGAGCCGTCCCGGCCGTCTCTGCTGCCACGTCCTCGCCCTTTCCGTGCCCATCCACCATCCGCGGGGAGCCGACCCGACACCCCCGTTCGGGGGTGGTGAGACCCGCATCACGGATTACACGATGTGAGGGAGCCGCCGGGCAATGGTCCGGAGCCGACGGCCCGACACCGACGGAGCGAGGAGGACGGATGACGACGGCGACGGAGAGCTTCCGCAGGGCACGGGACTTCCTGCTGGAGCACCGCGAGGACTACACGACCGCCTACGAGGGCTTCGAGTGGCCCCGCCCCGAGCACTTCAACTGGGCCCTGGACTGGTTCGACGTCATCGCCGACGGCAACGGCCGCACCGCCCTGCACATCGTCGAGGAGGACGGCACCGAGACCCGGCTGACCTTCGCCGAGCTGTCCGAACGCTCCGACCGGATCGCGAACTGGCTGCGCGCGGCCGGGGTCGACGCCGGGGACCGCGTCCTCGTCATGCTCGGCAACCAGGCCGAACTGTGGGAGACCGCCCTCGCCGCGATGAAACTGCGCGCCGTCGTCATCCCGGCCACCCCGCTGCTCGGCCCCGCCGACCTGCGCGACCGCGTGGAGCGCGGCCGGGTCCGGCACGTCCTGGCCCGCACCGCCGACACCGCCAAGTTCGAGGAGGTGCCCGGCGAGTACACCCGGATCGCCGTCGGCGGCGCCCCCGACGGCTGGCTGGCCTACGAGGACGCTTACGACGCCCCCGCCGGCTTCACCCCCGACGGCCCCACCCGGGCCGACGACCCGCTGATGCTCTACTTCACCTCCGGGACGACCGCCCGTCCCAAGCTGGTCGAGCACACCCACACCTCGTACCCGATCGGCCATCTGGCCACCCTGTACTGGATCGGCCTCACCCCCGGCGACGTGCACCTCAACATCTCCTCGCCCGGCTGGGCCAAGCACGCCTGGTCCAACCTCTTCGCCCCGTGGAACGCCGAGGCGACCGTCTTCATCCACAACTACACCCGCTTCGACCCGGCCCGGCTGATGGCGGAGATGGACCGCGCGGGCGTCTCCACGTTCTGCGCCCCGCCCACCGTCTGGCGCATGCTCATCCAGGCCGACCTCACCGCCCTGCGCACCCCGCCCCGCGAGGCCGTGGCCGCCGGTGAACCCCTCAACCCCGAGGTCATCGAGCAGGTCCGGCGCGCCTGGGGCGTCACCGTCCGGGACGGCTTCGGGCAGACCGAGACGGCCGTCCAGATCGCCAACAGCCCCGGCCAGGAACTGAAGACCGGCTCCATGGGCCGCCCCGGACCCGGCTACCGGGTGGAGCTGCTCGACCCGGTGACCGGCGAACCCGGCGTCCGCGAGGGGGAGATCGCGCTCGACCTCATGTACCGCCCGGTGGGCCTGATGGCCGGCTACCACGGCGACCCCGACCGCACGGCGGAGGCGATGGCCGACGGCTACTACCGCACCGGTGACATCGGGTCGCGGGACGACGACGGCTATCTGACCTACGTCGGCCGCAGCGACGACGTCTTCAAGGCGTCCGACTACAAGATCAGCCCCTTCGAGCTGGAGAGCGCGCTGCTGGAGCACGAGGCGGTGGCCGAGGCGGCCGTCGTCCCCGCCCCGGACGAACTGCGGCTCGCCGTGCCCAAGGCGTACGTGGTGCTCGCCGAGGGCTGGGAGCCGGGGCCGGACACCGCGAAGGTGCTCTTCGAGCACTCCCGGGACGTCCTCGCCCCCTACAAGCGCGTCCGACGACTGGAGTTCGCCCCGCTGCCCAAGACGGTCAGCGGCAAGATCCGGCGCATCGAGCTGCGTGAGGCGACGGCGGCGGGGTCGGAGCAGGAGTACCGCGAGGAGGACTTCCGGTGACCGAACTCTCGAGGCCCGAACTCTCGAGGCCCGCACTCTCGAAGCCCGCGCTCTCGTACGCCCATGGCACCAGCGCGACCGCCCTGCTCGGCGACACCATCGGCGCCAACCTGGACCGGGCGGTGGCGACTTGGCCGGAGCGCGAGGCGCTGGTCGACGTACCGTCCGAACGGCGCTGGACCTACGCCGAGTTCGGCGCCGACGTCGACCGGCTGGCCTCGGCCCTGCTCGGCGCCGGCGTCGCCAAGGGCGACCGGGTGGGGATCTGGGCCGTCAACTGCGCGGAGTGGGTGCTCGTCCAGTACGCCACCGCACGCGTCGGCGCGATCATGGTCAACATCAACCCGGCCTACCGCACCCACGAGGTCGAGTACGTCCTCAACCAGGCTGGAATCTCCCTCCTGTTCGCCTCCGTGAGCCACCGCACCAGCGACTACCGGGCGATGATCGAGGACGTCCGGCCCCGCTGCCCCGCCCTGCGCGAGGCGGTGTTCATCGGCGACCCGAGCTGGGACGCGCTGCTGGCCCGCGCGAACCCGGACGCCCGCCCCGACGAGCTGTCCTGCGACGACCCCATCAACATCCAGTACACCTCGGGCACCACGGGCTTCCCCAAGGGCGCCACGCTCTCCCACCACAACATCCTCAACAACGGTTATTTCGTCGGCGAGATGATCGACTACAGCGAACAGGACCGGATCTGCGTCCCGGTGCCCTTCTACCACTGCTTCGGCATGGTGATGGGGAATCTGGCGGCGACCTCGCACGGCGCCTGCATCGTGATCCCGGCCGCGGCCTTCGACCCGAGGGCCACCCTGGAGGCGGTCCAGCGGGAGCGCTGTACGTCCCTGTACGGCGTCCCGACCATGTTCATCGCGGAGTTGAACCTCCCCGACTTCGCCTCCTACGACCTCTCCACCCTGCGCACCGGCATCATGGCGGGCTCGCCGTGCCCGGTGGAGGTGATGAAACGGGTGGTCGGCGAGATGAACATGTCGGAGGTGTCGATCGCCTACGGCATGACGGAGACCTCGCCGGTGTCCACCCAGACCCGCCGCGAGGACGACCTGGAGCACCGCACCGGCACCGTCGGCCGCGTCCTGCCGCACATCGAGGTCAAGGTCGTCGACCCCGTCACCGGAGTGACCCGACCGCGCGGCACGGCGGGGGAGTTGTGCACCCGCGGCTACAGCGTGATGCTCGGCTACTGGAACGAGCCGGAGAAGACCGCCGAGGCCGTCGACGCGGGCCGCTGGATGCACACCGGGGACCTCGCGGTGATGCGCGAGGACGGCTACGTCGAGATCGTCGGCCGTATCAAGGACATGATCATCCGGGGCGGCGAGAACATCTACCCGCGCGAGATCGAGGAGTTCCTCTACGGCCACCCCGGCATCCAGGACGTCCAGGTCGTCGGCGTACCGCACGAGAAGTACGGCGAGGAGGTCCTCGCCTGTGTGATCCCGCGCGACCCGGCCGACCCGCCGACGCTGGAGGACGTGCGGGCCTTCTGCGAGGGGCGCCTCGCGCACTACAAGATCCCCAGCCGGCTCCAGGTGCTGGAGACGTTCCCGATGACGGTGTCCGGCAAGATCCGCAAGATCGAACTCCGGGAGAACTACGGCGGCTGACCACCTCGGGCGCCGGCCGCGCCGCCCGCGCCGCCGCCGCCCCCGGCGTCCAGTGCGGCCGCCGGGGCGTTCAGCGGGCGCGGTGTGCCCGTCGGGTCCAGCAGGAACAGCGGGACGGGCAGCCGGTCGGCGCCGGCGCGGGCCTCGGGGGCGTACCCGGCGAGGGAGAAGTACACGCACCGCGCCGACTCCGTCATCGCCGTGAGCCACAGGCACTCCACGTCCCGCAGCGTGGCCGGGCGGGCGCTCGGGTCCACCTGGGCCAGCAGCCCGCGCGCGGCGAGCCCGATCCCGGAGGTGGGCCGCTGGTCGGCCCGGCGGACGTCGTCGTGGCCGAGCCAGCGCAGATAGAGCGCGGCGGCCGTGACGGCGTCGAGCGCGCTGCGGATGGCGACGGTACGGAAGCCGCGCCGCCCGGCGCCGCCCGCCTCGTCGTCTTTCGCCCCGCCGCCGTTCGCACCGGTCACGGGTATGTGCAGCACCGTTCCGCAGGGGCAGCCCAGTTCGGGCCGCGGCCACTGGTCGCGGCGCCCGCAGGCCCCGCAGCGCAGGGTGATCCACTCCTCATCCCACACCCGGCGGACGACGGCCGCCGCTGCCGTACGGCGGTCGAGCACCGGGGTGACGGGGGCACCGCACGCGCACGGATAGGACGGCGCGGTGTAGAGGCGCTCGCGCCGGCAGGCCGGGCAGCGCACCGGCACGCTCTCGGACATGGCCCCCATCGTCCTCCTCCGGCCCCCGCTTGTCCGTCTCTTGACGACCTTCGCGCACCCTCTTACATTGCTTCCAGATAGCAGAAAACAAATTCCACGATACGGAAAATCACTAGGGGAGGATGGGAGTACGCGATGGCTCGCATGACCGCTGCCCGCGCGGCAGTCGAGATCCTCAGGCGCGAGGGCGTCACCACCGCGTTCGGGGTGCCCGGCGCGGCGATCAACCCCTTCTACGCGGCGCTCGAGGCGTCCGGCGGCATCCGGCACACCCTCGCCCGCCATGTCGAGGGCGCCTCGCACATGGCCGAGGGCTACACCCGCGCCCACCCGGGCAACATCGGTGTCTGCGTGGGCACTTCGGGCCCGGCCGGCACCGACATGATCACCGGCCTGTACTCGGCGATCGGCGACTCGATCCCGATCCTGTGCATCACCGGGCAGGCGCCGACCGCCGTGATCCACAAGGAGGACTTCCAGGCCGTCGACATCGCCTCGATCGCGGCCCCGGTGACCAAGATGGCGGTCACCGTCCTGGAGGCGGCCCAGGTCCCCGGCGTCCTCCAGCAGGCGTTCCACGTGATGCGCTCGGGGCGGCCGGGCCCGGTGCTGATCGACCTGCCGGTCGACGTCCAGCAGACGGAGATCGAGTTCGACCCCGACACCTACGCGCCGCTGCCGGTCTTCAGACCGGCCGCGACCCGCGCCCAGATCGACAAGGCCCTCGGCATGCTCAACGCCGCCGAGCGCCCCCTGATCGTCGCCGGGGGCGGGGTCATCGGCGCCGACGCCTGCGAACTCCTTGTCGAATTCGCCGAGTTGACGGGCGTTCCGGTGATCCCCACCCTGATGGGCTGGGGCGCGATCCCCGACGGCCATGAGCTGAACGCCGGGATGGTCGGCCTCCAGACCTCGCACCGCTACGGCAACGCGACCTTCCTGGAGTCCGACTTCGTCCTCGGCATCGGCAACCGCTGGGCCAACCGCCACACCGGCCGTCTCGACGTCTACACCGCGGGCCGCACCTTCGTGCACGTCGACGTCGAACCCACCCAGATCGGCCGCATCTTCGCCCCCGACTACGGCATCGCCTCCGACGCGAAGGCGGCGTTGACGCTCTTCGTCGAGGCGGCGCGGGAACTGCGGGCGGCAGGCCGGCTCCCCGACCGCTCCGCCTGGGCGGCCGCCGCGCAGGAGAGGCGGGCCACGCTCCAGCGCCGTACGCACTTCGACGACGTCCCGATCAAACCGCAGCGCGTCTACGAGGAGATGAACAAGGCGTTCGGACCGGAGACCCGGTACGTCACCACCATCGGCCTCTCACAGATCGCCGGCGCCCAGATGCTGCACGTCCACCGGCCCCGGCACTGGATCAACTGCGGCCAGGCGGGCCCGCTCGGCTGGACGATCCCGGCGGCGCTTGGCGTGGCCCAGGCCGACCCCGGGGCCCAGGTCGTCGCGCTCTCCGGGGACTACGACTTCCAGTTCATGATCGAGGAGTTGGCGGTCGGCGCGCAGCACCGGATCCCGTACATCCACGTCCTCGTGAACAACTCCTACCTCGGCCTGATCCGCCAGGCGCAGCGGGCCTTCGACATCGACTTCCAGGTCAAGCTGGAGTTCGAGAACGTCAACTCACCCGAGCTGGGCGCCTACGGCGTCGACCACGTCAAGGTGGCCGAGGGCCTCGGCTGCAAGGCGATCCGGGTGACCGACCCCGCCGACCTGGGCGCCGCCTTCGAGCGGGCGAAGAAGCTGGCCGCGCAGTTCCAGGTGCCGGTCGTCGTCGAGGCGATCCTGGAGCGCGTTACGAACATCGCGATGTCCACGACCAACGACATAGGAAACGTCGTGGAGTTCGAGGAGACGGCGACCGAGCCGTGGCACGCGCCGACGTCGATCAGAACACTGAAGGTGTGACGTCCCGATCCGGGGCCCTGGTGGGCTTCTCACCCCTGCGTCCGGCCGCCACTTTCCTTCCTGGGCGCCTGGGGTTTGCGGTGCTTGCCGGTGCCGACGCCGAGCTGCTTCGGTACCGGCACCGGCGGCGAGGGCTCATTGGCCTCCGGGTACAGGACGGCCTTGGCATCGGCCAGGCAGGCGGCGAACCCGTACGGCTCCCATGCGTGCCCGTTCCAGCGCTCGATGGCGCGGGGTGCGTCCGGGTTCAGATGGGATGCCCTGGGCCCGTCGCCGGGCGCGACGGGCACGGCGCGAAGTCGGCCGATCCTCGCGTCACGGCGTTCCGCCCAGTCCTTCAGCGGTTCGTCGTTCATCCTGGCGTTCCTCGCGTCGGTGGCGGCCGTCTCAGGAGGGCAGTGTCCATTGGGGGCCGTGCGGGTTCCCGAGCCAGACGGCCTGCCGGTCGCGGGAGACGGTCACTCCGAACGCCGAAGTGTTCGGTGAACCGTACTCCTCCCAGGTTGCCACCGCCGACTCGATCGCGTCCCACAGGCGGCGGGTGCCGCCCTGTCTGACCTGCCAGCCGCCGTCAGTGGGAGCGAGGACGGCGAAGGAACCCGTAACGCTGTCCAGCAGAAATGTGCTGACCGGGTCGCCTCCGACCGCCGTCGAGAAGAAACGGGCGTCCGGTGCCGCGAGCTGCGCCATGAACGCCGGCCCGGAGCGGGTGAGAAGGTCCGGTCCGCGTACGGCTCTGCGTGCTGTCCCGTCGTCGGGGCCCGGCACCACGCCGAGGCTCTCTGGTGCGTCCTGCTGGCGGGCGATCATGAAACTCGGGCCGTCCTCGCTGAACCAGCCGCTCGCCGTGTCACCGGCCACGATGAGTTTGGCCAGGCCGAGGGAGCGCATCCAGCCGCGAAGGGTGGTGAGGATGACGCCGCCCGGACGGACCTGTGACAGCCAGGCGGGCGGGATGTTACGGAAGCCGCATGTGGCGATCAGCCGGTCGTACGGGGCTCCGCCGGGGTGGCCTGTGCGACCGTCTCCCACCACCAGGTGGGGGGTGTGGCCGGATCCGGTGAGAGCGTGGCCGGCTCGTCGGGACACGCCCTCGTCCGTCTCGACCGAGGTCACGTTCTCACTGCCGAGCCGGTGGCACATGAGTGCTGTCGAGTAGCCGGTTCCGGTGCCGATCTCCAGGACGTTCATGCCGTCCTGCACATCGAGGTCTTCGAGCATCCGGACCACGAGGCTCGGCAGCGTCGACGAGGACGTGGGGGTCGCGTTGCTGATCACCTCGGGGGCAGCCCAGTCGATGCCCCGGCCGTCGAACTGGGTCACCCATGTCTCGTCGGTGTAGACGAGCCGGAGCCACTCCTCCTCGCCGACGGTCTCCGGTGTGACCGGCTTCCAGGCGGTGACGCCCGGGGCGTGGCTCTCCCGGTAGAAACGCGGGACGAACCTGTGGCGGGGCACGGCCTCCAGGGCGGCCCGCCACTGCGGCGAGTGCAACCGGCCGTCCTCCTCCAGTTGTCGGGCGAGCCGACGGCGGAGATCGGCCGCGACCGTCTCTGTGTCGGTCTCACCGGTCACGGTGTCCTCCTTGCAGGAGATCGGCGAGTGCTGCCGTCATCGGCAGTCCGGTCGGCGGCTCCATCCACGCCCACTGTCCGGAAGGATTGCACTCGATGAAGATCCACTCACCACGGTCGGTCAGGGCGAAGTCGAACGCCCCGAAGACGAGTCCGAAGTGCTTCAGGTAGGCCCTCATCGACCGCTCCACCGCGGGTGGTGCGGCGAGAGGCGTGTACGTGTGGGTGCCGTAGTCCGTGCGCCAGTCGAGGAGACCGGAGTCGATCTGCACGGCGAAGGTCTGCTCGCCGATCACCGTCACTCGGATGTCGGCAACCTTGTCCACCCGCTTCTGGAAGAGGTGCATGGTGCCCGATACGGAGTCGTCGATCTCGTCGGCGGTCACCTCGGTCACGGGGACGGTCTGAGCTTTGCCGTCGACCAGATAGAGGGGAACCGAGATCGGCTTGAAGATGACGGGACCATGCGCCTCGATGAAGGCCCGCGCGTCGTCGGGAACATTGGTGATCAACGTCGGCGGAAGCGTGAAGCCGGCTGCCGCCGCTGCCGCCAGACCTGCCGGTTTGTACTCGGCATCACCGATGCGATGGGGGTGGTTGACGTAAAGGCAGCCGGTCAGGGACGTCAGGATGCCGCCGAGCCCGTGGCGCGCCTGGGCCGAGGCGAACCGCTCGTCCTGCTTGTCGAGGTGGGGGAAGGCAAACCCCGAGGGACGCCGGTAGTACACGGAACGCACCGCACTCAGGTCGGCACGTCGGCTCGGGGTCTGCACGCTTCCCCGCCACGTGTCCGCGCCACCGATGGTGGCCGAACACGACAGAGTGGCGGGGAAGTCACCGGAGTCGAACCGCACGACCGGGACACCCCGGTCGTGCAGCTCGGCGATCACGAAGTCCGCGGTCGGGTCGTCGAGGTTGGTGACGACCAGGACCGGACGATCGTCGTTCGTCACCACGGTCACTGGTCGGTGTCGTTCCCCGTGTCACTGTCCGGGGAGTCGCTGTTGCCGTCGCCCTGGCCCGTAGTGCCGGTCGAGGGATTCGTGCCGGAGGATGTGCCGTGCCCCGGGGACAGGGCGGGCGCCCCGGACGGGTCGAAGTACCGCGCCGTCTGCGTCACCGGGTCCAGCGCCACCGTCGCGTAGGCAGGCCCCTCCATGGGCGGGTACGGGGCGATACGACGCAGACCCCAGGGGGCCGCCGTCAGATGTCCCTGCGGCAGCGGGCTTCCTGTGGGGAATCGGTCCATGTGATTGAACATGGTCTTCCTCTCTGTCGGATCTGTCGGAAGGTCTTGTTCTTCGAGGCCGGACGGGGATTCCGCGGTCCGACCGGGACCGCATGCGGCCGGCGCCCGCAGTTCTGCCCAGACCTTCAGGACAGCCCGGCTCCGGGGCGTCCCGGCTTTTGTCGGCAACGCCGATCCGAATGACTTCGGCCGTCTCATGCCGAATCACGACCCGGATCACACGGCAGGGCGTGTGGCTGACGGCGTTGCTGATCAGCTCCGTGACGATCAGAGTGCCCACCTCGGCCAACTCGCCTATGCCCCAGGCGTCCAGAGCCGCGCAGACGAGCAGCCGTGCGCGGCGTGCGGACTGCGGCTCGCACGGCATCGTCTCCGTGTAGCCCGGGAGACCGGTCCCTGTCGATCGGGCGGTGGTCATGGTCAAGGGGGCATCCCTCCGAGGCTGCGACGCCTGTTGCGCGATGTCTGATGCCAAGTCAACGGCTCCTGGCCAACGGCGAACAGGAAAAGTCGTGTCCTGCCGCTCCTCCGTGAACCGGAAGACTTTGCGATCCGGTGACCTCGGGCCTGGTGCGGAAAGTGACCGCAGGGCTACGGTCGGTTCATGGGAGCGAACGCCATTCTCAAGAGCCGGATGGAGGAACTCGGGCTCACGCAGGAAGAGTTGGCCGGTCGGATGAACACTGCCCTGACAGAGATCACCGGCAGGCCCGGTGACGTCTCCGACCGCACCGTCCGCAACCTCCTCAACGGGACCTCCCGCCGCCCTATCGGACGTACCTGCGCGGCGCTGGAGAGGGTGTTCGGGTGCTCCGTCGAGGACTTAGGGTTCACAGCACCACACACCATGCCGCTTCCGCAGGAGGACCCCGTGCGGCGCCGCGCCTTCATCGCCTCGGCCACCGGGACCGCAGCCGCCGCGGTTCCCTTGATGGCGCAGCGTCGTGCGGTCGGTATGACGGATGTCGCCCGAGTGGCCGCGGGGATGAACGCCCTCGTCGAAGCCGACGACCGCCAAGGCGGGCACGCGGAACTGGAGAGGGCCGCTGTCCGGGGCCGCGACGGTGTGCTGGAGCTTCAGCAGCGCAACGCCGGTGAGCGCGTCCGCCGGTCCTTGTACGCGCTGGCCTCCGAATACACCGCCATGGCCGCATGGTCCTGCGTCGACGCCCGCAATCTGGACCGGGCGCAGAGGTACCTGAACGAATCCGCCACATACGCGGGGCTCTCCCAGGACGGCCCCACGCAGGTGCGTGTGTGGGTCACCGTGTCGATGCTCGCCTCCCAGCGCCGCAACTGGCCCGAAGCCCTCGCGGCGGCGCAGGTGGCACAAGCCTCCTCGGTCGCTCGTAGGGATCCGTTCTTCGACTCGCTGGGGCGGGTCCGAGCCGCTCTTGCGTACGCGGCGCTCGGTGAGGGCCGTGACGCCCTGCGGCATCTCGGGTCCGCCGAGGACACCTTTGCCAAGGCCCCCGAACACCGGCGTCCCCGCTGGACCGACTTCTACGGCCAGTCCGAACTCGACCATCTCGGCGCGATCGTCCACAACCGCAGCGGACGGTATGCCCATGCCGAGGCCATGGCCCATCGTGCCCTTGCCAGGATCCCGCCCGGTTTCCGCCGCAACCGGGCGTTGGCGACCGGTCAGCTCGCCCTCGCGCAACTCCAACAAGGGGACATCGAACAGGCCACGGCCACCGCTGCCGACGTCTTCGCCATCATGGACGGCGCCCCGCTTCCCGGACGCATGCGCACGCTCGTCGGCGACTTCCATCGAGGCTTGCTCGTCCTGGCCCCCTCCACCGCTTACGCGCGCGCATGGGCAGACCGCCTACGTGCCGATTGGAGCTGAACGTGATCGACCTGCGTCACTTCCAGCACGGAAACCTCCCCGAGAGCCTCCGGCAACTGCTCATCGACGTGCACGACGACGCCTACGCCGACGCCATGGACGACCCCTTCAACCAGCGATTTCCCTGGTTCGTCGACCACTGGTCAGGCATGGAGGACTTCTCGTGCGTCGTGGCCTACGACGGAGACGAGCCGACCGGTTTCGCCTACGGCGCGCCGCTCGCGCCCGGGCGGGAGTGGTGGCGATCCACCGACTATGAGCCGCACGACGGCTGCAGCTCCACTTACGCGGTGTCCGAACTCATGGTGCGGCCGCGATGGCGGAAGCAGGGCGTCTCCGAACGCCTCCACGAAGCGCTGCTGAAGGAACGCACAGAGGACGTCGCCGTACTCCTGGTCGACGTGACCCACCCGAAGGTGCAGACGCTCTACGAATCGTGGGGGTACACCCGGGTCGGTGAGCGACGGCCGTTCGCTGATGCCCCGCTGCTGGCGGTCATGGTCAAAGACCTCAGAGGCTGAGTCGCGCGGCGGGGAGGCCGCGCTGTTCCAGCGGAGGCCCGCCGCCCCCGTGCCGGCGGGCCCCGCCTGACCACAATGTGCCCCGGGACAAAGCCGGTTGAAGCCTGCTGACCGATGTTCAGAGGTTGATTTGAGGTTGGGGCGGGGTGGCTACGGTTCCGGTTGTTCGTGGTGTTCGGAGAGGCCGGGCCAGTCGTCCGGGCCGCCGCCCTGCCATTCGATGAGGTCGCTCACCTCCACCTCGATCCGGTCCAGGTCGGCCAGCCGGAGGATCTCGACGACGTCGTCGAGGTGGGAGGCCACCCCGAGGACCGTGTCGCCGGAGGTGACGCGCCGGGAGCCGTCCAGCGCCGGCGGGTGGACCACGATGTGCGGAAACCGTGTCGGATTGCCCATGCCCTCAGCGTCCTGCGGGCGCCGCGGATCCGCACGTGGAGCGCCGGGGGGGAAGGGGGATGGCGGGGACCGCGGCGGGTGCGGAGGGCCGGTCCGCCCTCCCTCAGGTCGGGAAGGGGGCCGGGGCCCTCGCCACCGCACTGGCGTGCACGCCGCCGCGGTCCTCGCCCGGTCCGCGCCGCGCGGGTCGTTCCCGCGGTGCGGACGGACTGGGTGAGGTGAGGTGGTGCTCCGGGCGGTGCCCCCGCCTTGGCGCGACAGGGCAGGTGTCGGCGGGGGCGCCGCCCGGAGGTCTCGGGGGTCCTCAGACCCGGTCGCCGGAGAGGCGTTCGACCGTGCGCAGGAGTGCGGAGTGGTCGAGGCCGCCGTCGCCCTGGGCGCGCAGGCTCGCGACCAACTGGGCCACGACCGCGCCGACGGGCAGGGCGGCGCCGACGGTGCGGGCGGCGTCGGTGACGATGCCCATGTCCTTGTGGTGGAGGTCGATCCGGAAGCCGGGCCGGAAGTCCCGCCGCAGGAAGTTGTCCTTCTTCCTGGCCAGTACGGTCGACCCCGCGAGGCCGCCGGCCAGGACGTCGAGCGCCGCCGCGAGGTCCACGCCCGACTTCTCCAGGAAGACCACGGCCTCCGCGCACGCCTGGATGTTCACGGCGACGATCAGTTGGTTGGCGGCCTTCACGGTCTGGCCCGAGCCGTGCGGACCGCACCGTACGACGGTCCGGCCCAGCGCCTCGAAGAGCGGCCTCGCCTCGTCGAAGTCGGCCTGGTCGCCGCCGACCATGATGGACAGGACGGCCTCGATCGCACCGGCCTCGCCGCCCGACACCGGGGCGTCCAGGACGCGGATGCCCTTGTGCCGCGCGGCCGTCGCCAGGTCGACGGAGGTCTGCGGGGTGATGGAGGACATGTCGATCAGCAGGGCGCCGGCGCGGGCGTTCTCCAGGATGCCCGCGGGGCCGTAGGCGACGGCCTCGACCTGCGGTGACGCGGGCACCATCGTGATGATCACATCGGCGTCGGCGACCGCCTCGGCGACCGACGCGGCCGCGGTGCCGCCGGCGGCGGTGAGGCGGTCCAGCTTGTCCTGTTCCAGGGTGTGGCCGGTGACGTCGTAGCCCGCCTTGAGCAGGTTCTCGGACATGGGGGAGCCCATGATGCCGAGACCTATCCAGGCGATCTTGGGGAGTGCGTGGGTCATCGCGGGGTGCCTCTCGGGTGAGGGATCAGCGGGGCAGCCAGTCGAAGGCTTCGGCGCTCGGGCGGTCGCCCGGCTTGTACTCCAGGCCGATCCGGCCGTCGTAGCCCGCCTTGCGCAGCCGGTCGAGGAGGTCCGCGAGCGGGAGCGTGCCGGTGCCCGGCGCGCCGCGGCCGGGGTTGTCGGCGATCTGGACGTGGCCGGTGCGGTGGGCGTACGTGTCGATCACCCGCGGCAGGTCCTCGCCGTTCATCGACAGGTGGTAGAGGTCCATCAGGAACGTGGCGTTGCCGAGCCCCGTCACCTCGTTGACCCGGTCGGCGACCGCGACCGCGGCCGGTGCGCCGACCAGCGGATAGTGCGGTGACTCGATCCGGTTCAGCGCCTCGACCAGCAGGATCGCGCCGATCCGGTCGGCGGCGCGGGCGGCCAGCACCAGGTTCTCCAGGGCGAGCGCGTCCTGCGCGGCCGGGTCGGCCTCGGGGACGCGGTTGCCGTAGAGCGCGTTGAGCGCGGTGCAGCCTAGGGAGGCGGCGAATCCGGCGGTCACCTCGACGTTGGCCCGGAAGCGCTCCGACTCCTCGCCGGGCAGCGACAGGGCGCCGCGGGCGGGGCCCGGAAGCTGTCCTGCGTAGAAGTTCAGGCCGGTGAGCCGTACGCCCGCGTCCTCGATCGCCCGCCTCAGCGCGTCGAGCGCGGCGGGGGCGGGGGTCGGGGAGTCGGGCCAGGGCCACCACAGCTCGACCGCGTCGAAGCCGGCCGCGGCGGCTGCCGCAGGGCGTTCCAGGAGCGGGAGTTCGGTGAAGAGGATCGACAGGTTGACGCTGAAGCGGTGGTCTTCGGCGGTGCCTGATGCGAAGGTGCCCGATTCGAAGAGTGGCATGCGGGGGCGCGCTCCCTTCCGGGGCGAGTGGCGTGCGGCCAAATTCCGTAATGCGGAAGTTTGTTTCTGCTTATTGGAAGATTGCCGCCGGGGTTCGCAGCTTGTCAAGAGGGCTCGGCGGAAGGGCGTGGTGGGCGTTAGGTTGAGCGGGTGCGATTGAGAGTGGAGTTCACGACCGAACCCTTCGATCTCGACGAGGCGCCCGCGCACGCGCTGGCCGCCCGTGCGGTGATCGAGGCGGCCGACCTGGACGCGGTGGACGTCGGACCGTTCGGCAACACCGTGGAGGGCGGCACCGACGTCGTGCTCGCGGCCGTGGACGCCCTGCTGCGCGAGTCCCTCGGCGCGGGCGCCACCCGGATCTCGCTCCAGGTGAACGTCCTGGGCGAGGGCGAGTGAGCCCCGCGGGCGACGAGCCCTTCATCGCGGCCGTCAAACCCCTGGTCGACGCGATGGGCGGCGAGCTGCTCCCGCCCGACGAGGCCGGCCCGGACGACGTGGTGCTCGTCTGGGAGGGCGCGGACGCCGTCGCCGTACGCCTGCCGCAGCTCGCCGACTCCCTCGATCACATCCTCGCCGCGATGGAGCGCAAGAAGGGCAAGCCGCTCGCCGACCTCGACCGCAAGGCCAAGCAGGAGGTCGTACGGATACTCGAGGCGCGCGGCGCCTTCTCCGTACGGCACGGCGTGGAGACCGTGGCGAGCGCGCTCGGGGTGAGCCGCTTCACCGTTTACAACTACCTGAATCGGGAGAAGGGGAGCTGAGCGACGGGCTCGGCGTCGGCCGGGCTGATCCCACGGCCCCGTAACCCGGAATTTTCAACAAAGTGTTGACGCGGTGTCGCGGGGAGGCGTTAGCTGACCCCGTGACGTCGACTTCCACGCCCGAAGGTCTGACCCGGTTCAACGGCCTGGAGGAGTCCGCGGCCCGCGCCGCCCTCCTGGACGCCTGCGCCGCCACGGCATGGGTGGACCGGCTGCTCGCGGCCCGCCCGTACGCCACCGTCGAGGACCTGTACGCCGCCGGCGACGCCGCCATGGGCGAGCTGACCGCGGCCGATCTGGCCGAGGCGATGGCCGGGCATCCGCCGATCGGCCGCCCGAAGCCGGGCGACCCGACCTCGGCCCGCGAACAGCGCGGGATGGCCGGCGCCTCCGAGGAACTGCGGGCGGAGATGCTGGAACTGAACCTGGCCTACCAGGACCGGTTCGGCCATGTCTTCCTCATCTGCGCCACCGGCAGGACCGGCGAGCAGATGCGCGACGCGCTCCGGGAACGGCTCGGGAACCCGCCCGAGCGGGAACGCGAGATCGTCCGCGCCGAGCTGGGAAAGATCAACCGTATCCGGCTCGCCCGTATCGCCGGCCCCGTCGAAGAGGACCGAACGCAGGAGGTCTGAGAGCACCATGAGCAGCGGCACGAGCACCGGCACCAGCACCGGCACCCCGGCCACCACCGCCTCCGTGTCCACCCACATCCTCGACACCAGCGTCGGCCGCCCCGCCCGCGGCGTCGCCGTCCGGCTCGCCGCCCGCGCCGGACGGGACGCGCCCTGGCAGCCGCTCGGCGGCTCCGCGACCGACGCGGACGGCCGCTGCAAGGACCTCCCGGCGCTGCCGGAGGGCACCACCCATGTACGCCTCGACTTCGACACCGAGGCGTATCTCGAGACATCCGCGAAGACATCCGTGAAGACATCCGCGAAGAAGCAAGCCGATGCGCAGCAGGACGCCCCCGCGAACCGGGACAGCGGTGCCGTGTTCTTCCCCGAGGTGACCGTCACCTTCGCGGTGACGGCCGGCGAGCACTACCACGTACCGCTGCTGCTCAACCCGTTCGGCTACTCCGTTTACCGAGGGAGCTAGCTATGGCAGACACTTCCCGCCCCGCCCGCCCGGTGCTGGGACAGAACCAGTACGGCAAGGCCGAGAACCGGGTCGTCAGGATCACGCGGCAGGGCGCCACCCACCACATCAAGGACCTCAACGTCTCCGTGTCGCTGAGCGGCGACATGGAGGACGTCCACTACTCCGGCTCCAACGCCAACGTCCTGCCGACCGACACCACCAAGAACACGGTGTACGCGTTCGCCAAGGAGCACGGCATCGAGTCCGCCGAGCAGTTCGGCATCCATCTCGCCCGCCACTTCGTGACCTCGCAGGAGCCGATCCACCGGGCCCGTATCCGGATCGAGGAGTACGGCTGGGAGCGGATCGAGCACGGCGGCGAGGGCGCGCACTCGTTCGCCCGCACCGGCCAGGAGACCCGGCTGACGCAGATCACCTACGACGGCACCTCGTGGGAGGTCGTCTCCGGGCTGAAGGACCTCGTCGTGCTGAACTCCACGGACTCCGAGTTCTGGGGGTACGTCAAGGACAAGTACACGACGCTCCCCGAGGCGCACGACCGGATCCTCGCCACCGAGGTCTCCGCGCGCTGGCGCTTCAACTGGTCCGACGACACACGGCCGATGCCCGACTGGGAGACCTCCTACCGGGAGACGCGGCGGCATCTGCTCGCGGCGTTCGCCGAGACGTACTCGCTCTCCCTCCAGCAGACCCTCTACGCGATGGGCTCGCGGATCGTCGAACGGCGCGACGAGATCGACGAGGTCCGCTTCTCCCTCCCCAACAAGCACCATTTCCTGGTGGACTTGGCGCCGTTCGGGCTGAAGAACGACAACGAGGTCTACTTCGCCGCCGATCGCCCCTACGGCCTGATCGAGGCCACCGTCCTGCGGGACGGCTGCGAGGCGCGGATCCCCGCCGACCTCACCAACCTCTGAGCCGGACCCGGAAAGTAGAGGACGCACGATGACCCAGCGCATCGTCATCGAGAACTGTGCGATCGCGACCGTGGACGCCGACGACACCGAGTACGCGAACGGGTACGTCGTCATCGCCGGCAACCGAATCGAGTCGCTCGGCGCGGGGCGGGCCCCCGGCCAACTGGCCGACGTCGTACGGCGGATCGACGCCACCGGGCATCTGGTCACGCCGGGTCTGGTCAACACCCACCACCACTTCTACCAGTGGATCACCCGGGGTCTGGCCACCGACCACAACCTGTTCGACTGGCTCGTCGCGCTCTACCCGACCTGGGCGCGCATCGACGAACGGATGGTCCACGCCGCCGCCCAGGGCTCCCTCGCGATGATGGCCCGCGGCGGGGTCACCACCGCCATGGACCACCACTACGTCTTCCCGCGCGGGGCCGGCGACCTCTCCGCCACCATCATCGGCGCGGCGCGGGACATGGGCGTGCGGTTCACCCTCGCCCGGGGCTCCATGGACCGTGGCGAGTCGGACGGCGGACTGCCCCCGGACTTCGCCGTCGAGACCCTGGACGACGCCCTCGCCGCCACCGAGGAGACGGTACGGCGGCACCACGACGCCTCCTTCGACGCGATGACCCAGGTCGCCGTCGCGCCCTGCTCGCCCTTCTCCGTCTCCACCGAACTCATGAGCCAGGGCGCCCAGTTGGCCCGTCGGCTGGGGGTGCGGCTGCACACGCACGGCTCGGAGACGGTCGAGGAGGAGAAGTTCTGCCACGAGCTGTTCGGCATGGGCCCGACCGACTACTTCGAGTCCACCGGCTGGCTCGGCGAGGACGTGTGGATGGCGCACTGCGTCCACATGAACGACTCCGACATCGACGCCTTCGCCCGGACGAGGACAGGGGTCGCCCACTGCCCCTCCTCCAACGCCCGCCTCGCGGCCGGTATCGCCCGCGTCCCCGACCTGCTCGCGGCCGGCGTCCCGGTCGGCCTCGGCGTCGACGGCACGGCGTCCAACGAGTCCGGCGAACTCCACACCGAACTGCGCAACGCCCTGCTCATCAACCGCCTCGGCGCGCATCGCGAGGCCGCCCTGAACGCCCGCCAGGCCCTGCGCCTCGGCACGTACGGCGGCGCCCAAGTCCTGGGCCGGGCCCGGGAGATCGGCTCCCTGGAACCGGGCAAGCTGGCCGACCTGGTCCTGTGGAGGATGGACACCCTGGCCCACGCCTCCATCGCCGACCCGGTCACCGCCCTCGTCTTCGGCGCGGCCGCCCCGGTCACGGCGTCCTTCGTCAACGGCCGCCAGATCGTCGCCGACAGCCATCTGACCCTCGCCGACGAGGACACCATCGCTCGCGCGACGAGGGAGCAGGCGCGACGGTTGGCGGGGCTTGCGGCGGGGGCGTGACAGCGGCTGGGCACCGGGCTTGAGCGGCTGGGGCCCGAGCTGAGGGGCTGGGGCCGAGCCGAGGGGCTGGGTGGTCGGCGCAGTTCATGACGCCGGATCCGAGGGGCTTCGACGGGGCGCTGGCGCTGATTCGCCTGGTCGGAGCTGGGCGGCTGGGCCGCCGGGGTCCGAGAAGGCCCGGCTCGGGGCGCCGTGTCCGGGCCGCCGGGCTCGCGGTCGGCCCCGCTTGCCCGGGCTCGTGCGCCCGGAGCGACCGTATGACTCCGATCGAGGGGGACGGCCCTCGGTCGGTGGCCGGGGTTCCTGTGCAGGGGCCCGCGGCGGCCGTGGCCGGGGCGCGTGCGCCGTGCGTGCGCGCCCCGGAGCGGTCACCCACCGCCGTCGCGTCGGCTTTCGCGGTCTCGCAGGACCGCCGCCGCCAGTATCAGTGCCGCCGTCGCGATCACCGCCGCCGTGCGGAAGGCCAGGCGGTAGCCCTCCGCCGTCGCGGGGAGGAGTTCCGTGCCCGTGGTCAGCGCGTCGGCCGTGCGCCTCGCGGCCAGGGTGGTCAGGACCGCCAGGCCCAGTGAACCGCCCACCACCTGCGTGGTGTTGAAGAGACCCGACGCCAGGCCGCCGTCCTCCGCGCGGACCCCGGACATCGCGAGCCCGGTCAGCGCGGGCATCGCCGCGGCGAAGCCGACGGACATCAGCAGCATGGCCGGCAGGAAGTCGACGGCGTAGGAACCCTCCGCCGGTGCGCGGCCGAGCAGCGCCATGCCTACGGCGATCAGCGCCAGCCCGGTGAGCAGCACCCGGTACGGTCCGAACCGGCCGACGGTGCGGGCCGACAGCCCGAGCATCAGGACGCCGATCACCACCGGTGCGGGGAGGAATGCCGTACCGGTGGCCAACTCGCCGTATCCGAGGACGCGTTGCAGGTACAGCGCGCCGATGAACTGGAAGCCGTACATCGTCGCGATCATCAGGATCTGGACCGCGTTCGCCCCGCTGAGCAGCCGGGAGCCGAACAGGCGCAGCCGCAGCAGCGGACGGGCGGCCCGGGCCTGGCGCAGCACGAACCCCGTGAACAGCGCGACGGCGAGCAGCGCGAGGAGCGCGGTGGCGGTGCCGTCGCGGTCACCGGCGCCCACGATGACGTACACCGTGAGCATGAGCGCCCCGGTGACCAGCGCCGCGCCCGGGTAGTCGGCGCCCCGGCCGAGCCCGGAGCCCTGTTCCGGGGCGAGGACGCGCACGGCCGCCCACAGGGCCACCGCGCCGATCGGCAGGTTGATGAGGAAGATCCAATGCCAGCCGACGAGTTGGGTGAGCGCCCCGCCGAGGAAGGTGCCGAGCGCACCGCCCGCCGCGCCGACCGCGCTGAACACCGCGATGGCACGGGCCTGTTCGCGCGGTTCGGGGAAGAGCGTGACCAGCATGCCCAGCACCACCGCCGAGGTCATCGCACCTCCCACCCCCTGGAGGGCGCGCGCGGCGACGAGCATGCCCTGGCCGGTGGCGACCCCGCACAGCACGGACGCGACCGTGAACACGGCGAGGCCCGCCGTGAACATCCGCTTGCGCCCGACCAGGTCCCCGAGCCGGCCGGCCAGCAGGAGCAGACCGCCGAAGGCGATCAGATAGGCGTTGACGACCCAGGCCAGGCCCGGACCGCTGAATCCCAGGTCGTTCTGGATGGCAGGCATCGCCACGGTGACGATGTTGCCGTCCAGGATCGTCATGAGCGTCCCCGCGCACAGCACGGCGAGGGACGCCCGGCGGGAGCGGTCCCCTTCGGGGACGGGTGTCGGTGTTCCGGCGAGGGCCGTCATAGCGGCGTGGCCTCCGTATTCTCCATTGGTGCACGACTTGTAACGGGGAACATCGTGAGTGACCATGGAGACCGGCGTAAGGAGGCAGTCGGATGTCCCAGGGGAACACCGGTGTAACCGCCCAGGTCGTGAACGCGCACGCCTGCCCGGTCCGCGAAGTTCTTGACAGGGTCTCCGGCAAATGGAGCGTGCAGATCCTGGTCGCCGCCGCGCAGGGGCCGATCCGCTTCACCGAGCTGGAGCGCAGCATCGAGGGCATCAGCCGCCGCATGCTGACCCTCACCCTGCGCAATCTGGAGCGCGACGGCCTCGTCACCCGCACCGTGCACCCGACGGTGCCGCCCAAGGTGGAGTACGAACTGACGCCGGTGGCGGAGGAGTTGCACAAGACCCTGCAACAACTCACGGACTGGGCCGAGCGCAACAGGGTCTACGTCGCCGAGGCCCGGGCCGCCTACGACGAGCGGCGCGAGACCGACTGAACCGCCGAGGCCGGCACCGGCCGGCGGCGCCTACAGTCCGAACAGGCCCGGGTCCGAGGCCAGTTCCTTGAAGTGCTCCCGAGGGTCGGCCACCAGACGCCGCTCCTTCAGGTCCAGCAGACCGCCGACCGCCGTGATGTCGGCGGACACCGTGCCGTCCGCCTTGCGTATCGTCTGCTCGATCCGGAACGTCTTCCCCTCGCCCCACAGGAAGGCGCAGGTGATGTCGACCTCGTCACCGGCGAGCAGTTCGCGGCGGTAGCGGATGGTCGTCTCCAGGGCGACCGGGCCCACTCCGCGGGCTTGCAGGGCGGTCTGGGTGATGCCCGCGGCGTGCAGCAGGGACCAGCGGGCGTGCTCGGCGTAGTTGAGGTACACGCTCTGGTTCACATGGCCCTGGGTGTCGGTCTCGTACCCCCGGACGGTGACCCGGACCGAAAACGGCTCGTGCATGGCTGTCCCTTCGCGACGGCGGCTGATGCAGACGACTGATGCAGACGACTGGTGTAGCGGACACCGATCTTGGCATGTCGCCTCATCTGCGGCGTGGGGAGGCCAGGAGATAGCGCGCCCTCGTCCGGGGCTCGGTGTGCGCGCCGGTCTGCCAGCCCGCCTTCTCCAGTGTCGCCGCGCAGGCGGCGAGTGTCCCGTCGTCCAGCGCGGACACGGCGACCGCCTCGGGCTGCGGGGTGGCCCGCACCCGGTAGCCCTCTGTGGCGTCAGGCCCGGCGGGCCGGTGCCCGGCCGCCTCCAGCGCCAGCGCCGCCGCCCGCACCAGATGCGTACGCTCCCAGCCGCACGGGCGGTCCGCAGCGCCGTCCGGATTGGTCATCCGGCGCAGCTCCAGCAGCCCCTGCCAGGCGCTGTGCACCTCCCGCGCGCGGGCGGGCCCGGTAGGGACCGCCTCCGCCTCACCGCCGACCCGCGCGGCGAACACACCGCTGTCGGCGGCGGCCGGCGTCTCCGCGGCAGGCACGGGCACGGGCCCAGGCCCGGACCCGGGTTCAGGGGGCGCCTCGCGTATCCGATGCCCGGCCGGCGTCAGGAAGTGGTCGTGCGGCGGCCTCGGGTGCCGGAAGGCGAGCCCCCGTTTCACCAGCGCCGCGAGCTGCGCGGGCGTGCCCCGCAGCCGCCCGGTGACCGGTTCGGCGGCGTCGATCACACGCCGCTGCGCGGCGGTCGGCGCTCGGCTCACGGCATGCCCCTTCGTGCGTTCCGCTGTCCACTCGAAGGCTACGGCCCGGGTCTGACATTCCAGGCGGCGATCACCGGCCGCCCGTGCTCGGTGCCCAGCCGGGACAGGGTCCCGGTGGCGAGCTGGAAGTGCGCGCCCTCGGAGGCGGGCAGCCCGAGCCGCCTGGCGGTCAGCACCCGCAGGAAGTGCCCGTGCGCCACCAGCACCACACACCCCTCGGTGTTGGCGTGCGCCGCGTCGATCTTGGCCAGCATCCGGTCGGCCCGCTCCCCGACCTCGTCCGGGCTCTCCCCGGGATGCTCGGGCGGCCCGGGCGCGACCCCGTCCGTGAACAGGAACCAGTCGGGCCGCTCCCGGTGGATCTGTACGGTCGTGACGCCCTCGTAGCCGCCGTAGTCCCACTCGCGCAGGTCGGTGTCGATCCGGAAGTCGCGCAGCCCGATCAGCTCGGCGGTCTCCCGCGCGCGCTGGAGCGGGCTGACGAACGCGGCCCCGATCCGGTGCGAGCGGATCATCGGCACCAGCCGCCGCGCCTCGTCCCGGCCGTGTTCGGTCAGCGGGACGTCGGTCCACCCGGTGTGCCGACCGGACCGCGACCACTCGGTCTCACCGTGCCGCACGAGAAAAAGATCACCCATGCGGTCACCGTAAGCGCTCCTACTGCCGGTATCCGCTCAGGAACCTGCCGATCCGTCCGATGGCCGCCTCCAGGTCGTCCGCGTGGGGGAGGGTGAGGACGCGGAAGTGGTCGGGGGCGGGCCAGTTGAAGCCCGTGCCCTGCACCACCTGGATCTTCTCGCGCAGCAGCAGATCGAGGACGAACTTCTCGTCGTCGTGGATCGGATGCACCTTGGGATCGATGCGCGGGAACGCGTACAGCGCGCCCTTGGGCTTCACACAGGAGACGCCGGGGATCTCGTTGAGCTTCTCCCAGGCCACGTCGCGCTGTTCATGGAGCCTGCCGCCCGGCGCGGTGAGGTCGCGGATGGACTGCCGGCCGCCGAGCGCGGCCTGGATGGCGTACTGGGCGGGCGCGTTGGCGCACAGGCGCATGGAGGCCAGCATGGTCAGGCCCTCCAGATAGTCGCGCGCGTGCTGCCGGGGTCCGGTCACCACCAGCCAGCCGGAACGGAAGCCCGCCACCCGGTACGTCTTCGACAGACCGCAGAAGGTCAGCACCACCAGATCGGGGGCGAGGGCGGCGGCCGAGTGGTGGACGGCGTCGTCGTACAGGATCTGGTCGTAGATCTCGTCGGCGAACACCATCAGGCCGTGCCGGCGGGCCAGATCGAGGATGCCCTCGACGATCTCCTTCGGATACACCGCGCCGGTGGGGTTGTTGGGGTTGATGATGACGACGGCCTTGGTGCGGTCGGTGATCTTCGCCGCCATGTCGTCCAGGTCGGGGTACCAGTCGGCCTGTTCGTCGCACAGGTAGTGGACCGCCTTGCCGCCCGCGAGGGTGGTCACCGCCGTCCAGAGGGGGAAGTCGGGGGCGGGGATGAGGATTTCGTCGCCGTCCTCCACCAGCGCCTGTACGGCCATGGAGACCAGCTCGGACACGCCGTTGCCGAGGAAGACGTCGTCGACGCCGACCTCCAGGCCCAGGTCCTGGTAGCGCTGGGCGACCGCGCGGCGGGCGGAGAGGATGCCGCGCGAGTCGGTGTAGCCGTGCGCCTGCGGCAGCATGCGGATCATGTCCTGGAGGATCTCCTCCGGCGCCTCGAACCCGAAGAGCGCGGGGTTGCCGGTGTTGAGGCGGAGCACGCTGTGGCCCGCCGCCTCCAGCGCGTCGGCGTGCTCGATCACCGGGCCGCGGATCTCGTAACAGACCTCGCTCAGCTTGTTGGACTGCCGGAACTCCATGCGCGCTCGCCCCTCCGGTTCGTGGTGTCGCTTGGTTTTACCAAGCTCGAGCTTGGAAAGTCCAACAACATGTCTAGACTGCGTCGCATGTCACCTCGCCGAAGCTACGACCAGTACTGTTCCGCCGCCCGCGCCCTCGACGTCGTGGGTGACCGCTGGACCCTGCTGATCGTCCGGGAGCTGCTCGCCGGCCCGCGCCGCTACACGGATCTGCACGCCGACCTGCCGGGCGTCAGCACGGACGTGCTCGCCGGACGGCTGAAGGACATGGAGCGCGACGGCCTGGCCACCCGGCGCCGGCTGCCCCCGCCCGGCGCGGCCTTCGTGTACGAACTCACCGCACGTGGCCGGGAGTTGCTGCCGGTGCTGCAAGCGCTCGGGGCCTGGGGCGAGGCGGAACTCGGCGAGCGCCGGCCCACCGACGCGCTGCGCGCGCACTGGTTCGCGCTCCCGCTGCTGCGCGGCCTGGAGGGCGAGGGGCTGGTCGAAGTCCGGCTGGAGGAAGGGGACTTCCATCTCCACGTCGGGACGGTGGAGGGGCCGGTCCACGGCGACGGCCGCGCGCCCCGGGAGCCCGACGCCCGGCTCACGCTCGACGCCGACACGGCGGCGGCCGTCGCGCGCGGGGAACTCGCGGTGCCGGACGCCGTGCGCGCGGGGAGGATCGAGGTCACGGGCGACGGGACGCTGGCGAAGGAACTGCGCGAGGCGTGACGGACGGTCAGGACCGGTGCGCGACATGAGAGGAGGCCCACCACGCGGTCGTGGTGGGCCTCCCGGGGCTCATGCCGTAAGGCGGCCGGTCAGGCGCCCGGCGGCACCTGCCGGGGCCGCCCCGAGCCGCGGGTCAGGGTGTAGCCGCCGATGCCCGCCAGCGCGGCCAGCACCGCGCCGATCCCGGACCACACCCAGCGGTCGGACCACCAGCCGGACGCCCAGCCGTCGTCGGGCTCCAGGCTCGACAGCACGGCGGACGCCGACGAGTCCTCGTCCTCGTCCTGCGCGGCCGACTGCACCGCCACGCCGGGGATCAGCGGCTCCGCCAGTGAGCCGTCGACCGCCGCCGAGCCGCCGATGTGCTTGGACTCCACGCGGAGTTCGGCGTTCATCGGCAGACCCAGGTCGGACGCCTTCAGACCGGTGGCCGTCAGCCGGACGTAGTACGTGCCCGGCAGCGGGTCGTTCGCCCACGGCTCCGACCAGGCGCGGACCGTGCGCAGCACACAGGTCAGCTCGACGGACGCGGTGCCCTCCGCGGCGGTGCGGGTCTGGGCGCCGTACTGGCACGCCTGACGGCGCCGCAGACCGTCGTACACATCGACCTGCCAGGTCTGGGACGCGTGCTGGTCCGGCAGCTTCACCGTCGCCTTCACGGTGGGCCGTCCGCCCGAGTCGGCCGGGAACGACCAGTACAGGTAGTCACCCGTGGACGCGCTCGCCGTGGCCGTCTGTCCCTGCTCGACCTCCGTCGCCGTACGGAACGACGTGCCGGCCGAGGTGGGTCCCGTGCCGTCCTCGGACGGGCTCGCGGAGGGGGTGGAGTCGGCGGCGGCGGGACCGGCCGCGAGCCCCAGCGCCAGCAGGGCGCCGCTCAGCACTCGTGTGATTCGCATCAGTTGGTCCTCCAGACCGCGACACGCCAGCGGGACACCCAGCCCCAGACGACTCCGGCGAGGAAGCCGACCAGCACCAGCAGGGCGAGCAGCCACCAGCCGCGGCCGAGACCGAAGGAGGCCACGTCGGACGCGGGGGAGGGGGAGTCGACCACGTCCACGGTCAGCTCCACCGGCATGCCCGGCGTGGTCTTCACACCGGCCGCGGCCGAGTAGGAGTTGGTCACCTGGAGACAGACCGCCTCGGCCGCCGCCTCGTCGTCGTCGCTCTCCGCCTTCGGGTAGCGCAGACCGGTGGAGACGACGTCGGTACGGCCGATGCCGGACGCCTCGCCGCGCACGATCTCCCGGCCGTGCACGGTGACCGCCCGCAGCAGCACGCCGTAGTGGGGGTTCATGGCCCGGTCCGACGACACGCTGACCGAGGCGCGCAGTTCCTGGCCCGGCTCGACGTCGACCCGGTACCAGCGCTCCTGGCCGAACTCCTCACGGTCGGTGTAGAGCCCGGACTTCAGGGTGGGCGCCTCGGCGCAGGAGTCCGCGCCCTCGGTGGCGACCGGGGTCACCACCGGGTCGGCCGCGCGGTCCACCAACTGGTTCACCTTGTCGGTGAGTTCGTCGGTGTGCTCGACCGAGGTGTAGGTGCCGCCGGTGGCCTCGGCGATGCAACTGAGCTGCTGCCGCATCTTGGTGTTGGGCACCAGGCCGAGGGTGTCGATGGTCAGGCCGATGCCCTTGGCGGCTATCTCGCGGGCCACCTCGCACGGGTCGAGCGGGGCGCAGGTGTCCTCGCCGTCGCTGATCAGCACGATCCGCTTGGAGCCGGAGCCGCCGTCGAGGTCGTCGGCCGCCTTCAGCAGGGCCGGGCCGATCGGCGTCCAGCCCGTCGGCGACAGGGTGGCCACCGCCGCCTTCGCCTCGGTGCGGTCCAGCGGGCCCACCGGGTAGAGCTGGGCGGTGTCCTTGCAGCCCGTCTTCTGGTCGTTGCCGGGGTAGTTGGCGCCCAGCGTGCGGATGCCGAGCTGGACCTCCTCGGGCGTCGCGTCCAGCACCTCGTTGAACGCCTGCTTGGCCGCGGCCATGCGGGTCCCGCCGTCGATGTCCTTGGTCCGCATGGACCCGCTGACGTCGAGAACCAGGTCGACCTTGGGCGCGAGGGCGGATATCTCGTCGGCGGCGGCCCCGGACGGGAACGCGAGCCCCGCCGTGAGCGCGGCGAGCAGGGCACAGACGCCCGCCGCCAGCCGTTGTGTTCTGATCATCGGCGGATCCTAGTGATCAGGAGTGTCCGGCCACAAAACGGGGTCCGTCGCGGAGGTCAAGCCGTCGTCGCGGTCAGCGGGTTGGGGAGGCTCGTCCACTGGTCGCCGGGGCTGCCGGGGGACAGACGCATCAGCGTCAGCGCCTTCACCGGGAGGGGTTCCCCGCGCAGGGCCGTCAGATCGGGGCCGGGCGGCAGGTCCCGCACCGCCGCTTCCAGGGCCGCCGCAAGGTGCGCGCCGCTGCCCAGGGTGGCCGCGAGCGCGCCGCAGATCAGGGAGCCGAAGAGCTTGCGCCGCAGGGCCGTCACCTCGTCGGTGCGGATACGGGCGGGGAGTTCGTCGGGCAGGGGGATCCCGGCGGCGGCCAGTCGCGCCGGGCCCACCCGGATGTCGGCGAGGTCGCGGTAGACCAGACGCAGGGGTGCGCCGGACGGGTCCAGCACGACCAGCAGGTTCTGTCCGTGCGCCTCCAGGGCCACGCCCAGCTCCAGCAGCCGCAGTCCGACCGTGAGGCACAGCCGCGCGAAGTCGGCCGACCAGGCGGGGGAGTCGGGCAGGCCGGTGGTGGCGAGGGCGGCCACCGGGACGACGTGCTCGCCCGGTCCGCCGTGGACGGCGGGCGACTCGCGCAACACCGCCGCCAGGTCGGGTGAGTTGGCGGTGGCCGCGCCCAGGGTCCGGGTCACGTGCAGCAGTCCGTCCGAACGGGCGGCCAGGATCTCCCCGAACGCCGACAGCGCCGCCGAAGCGGCCACCGAGCCGACGGAGATGTCCCGGACCGAGGACGTCAGACGCGTGCTCAACGCCGTCTTCACATGCGGTCCGTCCGGCAGCGCGAGGGTGCGCAACGACATCAACGGGTGCGCGGAGACGCCCTGTTCGCAGGTGCGCTTGAGGACGTGTGCCGCCTGCCACGGATGCACCGGGAGCACCAGCCGCCGCCCGTCCCGCAGTTCGGCCGGCCACTCGCCCGACACCAGACACTCCGCCACCGGCACCGGCAGCAGCCCCAGCCGTACCACGGGCCCGTGCTCCGGACCGTAGGCCAGCTCCTCCGCCACCGTGAATCCGGGCCGGGAACGGCAGTTGGGGTGGTAGGGGTGCCCGTCGACCACCCTGCGCTCCCACTCCCAGTCGTGCACCGGCCACTCCTTCGAGTGAACCCCGGCAGTCGGCTGCCCGGCCCGTGACAGCGCCAAGGACGCGACACTGTGGCCGAGTTCGACCGCGAAGCCGTCGCCGTGCGGCACCCTCAGCGCCGCCGTCAGCCGGGCGGGATCGTCGTACGCCACCCCGTCCAGCCGCACTTGGCCCACATACGCCGTGGTGGCGTACGGGTCGGACAGCGGGCCGTGCAGGCGGCGCCCGTCGCGCAGCCGCAGCGTGAGGCCCTCCGCGCCCCGCTCCCGCCCCGCGATCCAGGGCAGCGGCTCATGCGCCAGGGCCCGCCACAGCCGGGTCAGCACGGCCGCCCGGGCACCGGGCAGCGCGGCCGTGAACCGGGGGCCGAGGTCGGGCCGTACGACGGCGAGTTCGGCGGCGAGTTCGGCGGCCACCTCGGCCTCGGCGGCGGTGGGGGGACGGTGCACAGGCGGACTCCTCGGTGCGGAGGTCGAATCAGACACGGACGCGGATACGGCGACGGATCAGGGTACGAATACAGGCACAAGTCGGGTACGGACCGTTAAGGCCATCCCGTCACGGCGAGGTCGCGACGGCAGCGATACTGATCGTCTCCGCACGAATGAACCGTAGGGAACCGTGGACCGCGCCGATCTCAGCCCCCCGTCCGCCGAGGCCGCAGCACTCGCGGCGGCTCCCGCAGAGGACGGCGCGGCCGACGCCTACGCGGCCGCGCCCCTGCTCAACTGCCTGCTGCGGGAGGTCGCCGAACCCCTGCCGGAACATCCGGAAGGGCACGGCCGGTTCGTGTACCGGCTCCCCGGCACCGGCCGATTGCTGCGGGTGCGCGGCACCCGGCGCCCCGCCGACCCCGAGGTGAACGCGGACGGCACCTGGCACCCGCTCGGGCATCGCGCCCTGGTCGAGCTGACCGCCGAGGAACTGTGCCGCCGCACCGGCCTGTCCAACGACGAACTGCCCACCGAGATCATCGACAGCAGGGACGTGGTCGCCGCCCTGCTCGCCGCACGCGCGCGTGCCGTCCCGCCCGCCGACCCGTACCGGCGCTCCGAGCAGTCCCTGGTCACCGGCCACCCCCACCACCCCGCCCCCAAGGCGCGCGGCGGCGCCCCGGCCGCCCGCTGGCTGCCGTACGCGCCGGAGGCGTACGCCCGCTTCCCGCTGGTGCTGCTGGGGGTGCGCGAGGACACGGTCGTCGAGGAGGGCGACACGTCCGCCCTGGACGCGCTCGGCACGGCACCGCCCGGCTACCGGCTGCTGCCCGCCCACCCCTGGCAGCTCGACCTGACGGGCGCCCGGCTGGCCCCCGCCCTCGCCGACGGTCGGCTGATCCGGCTCGGCACCACCGCCTTCGACACCTGGCCGACCGCCGCCGTCCGCACGCTGTACGCGCCCGAGCGGGACCTGTTCCTGAAGTTCAGCCTCGACGTGCGCATCACCAACGACATCCGCAGGCTGTGGCGGCACGACCTGCTGCGGCTGCGCCGTACCGACGAGGCCGTCGCGAAGGCGTTCGAGGCGGGCGGCGGTCCCGCGGCCTGGCTGAGCGACCGCGGCTACCGCACCGCCGGATTCGCCTTCGAGGAGCTGGCCGTCCTGGTCCGCGACGGACTGCGGGGCCACCTCCGCCCCGGCACGACCCCGCTGCTCGCCGCCGGGCTCGCGGAGGGCTTCGACGGCAGCCCGCTCGCCGCGACGACGGACCCGGCCGCCTGGTGGGAGGCGTACCTGGCCGCCGTCGTCCCGCCGGTGCTCGCGGCCTTCGCCGACCACGGTGTCGTCCTGGAGGCCCATGTCCAGAACACGCTGGTCGCCGTCGGCCCGGACGGTACGCCGGAGCAGGCGCTGTTCCGGGACGCCGAGGGCGTGAAGCTGCTGCCGGAGGTGGACCGCGCCGCGGGCTGGGAGCGGCTGGTGTACTGCCTGGTCGTCAACCACCTCCTGGAGATCGCCGCCGCTCTCGCCGAACGGCACCCCGGGCTCGACCCCTGGCCGGCCGTCCGCCGCGAGCTGGTCCGTCACGACCTGCCCGAGGCGCACGCCCTGCTCACCGCGCCCACCCTGCCCGGCAAGACGAACCTGCTGCTGCGCTGGACCGGCGCGGACGGGGCGGACGCGCGCTATGTGCCACTGCCGAATCCGCTGGCCGGTGCATGACACGCCTTCCGGTGCATGACACGCCTTCCGGTGCATGACACACCCACAGGAGCCGGCGCCCGGTTGCGCCACCCGGCCCCCACCCCGTCACCCGCCCGGGGCTTCCTCCCCTGACGTCACCCCCCTCCCCGTGTCGATTACCCGATGATCGCGGCGCGGCTGGCACGCTCACTGCTCGTCCTCACCAGGTCACGGACAGCAGGGGAGTTCACACATGTGGAGCAAGGTGCACTGGGGTGTGGCGGGGGTCGTCGCGATCGCGTCCCTCCAGGCGTTCCTGCCGTCGGCCCACGGCCAGGACCGCCCTCGGACACCGGCCTCGGCAGGGGCGCGCAGCGAGGAGCGGGCCGTCGTGGTCACGCCCGACAAACGCGGCGCCGTACTGCGCGCCGTGGCCACCCGGCCGTTCAGCATGCTCGGCGTCACCTGGGACGATCCGGCGGTGCGCCTCGTCGGGACCGTGGAGGTGCGCACCCGCGCCGCCGAGACGGGCGAGTGGTCGGAGTGGCGCACGCTGGACAGTGAGGAGGGCCAGGGCGACGAGACGGCACTGCGCGGCGGCACCGACCCCCTGTGGGTGGGGCTCTCCGACGGCGCGGAGGTGCGGGTCGCCGCGTCGGCCGACGAGGTGTCCGCCCTGCCTGCGGGGCTGCAACTCGACCTGATCGACCCCGGGCGGGACGCCCCCGCCCCGCAGTCGGCCCGGCTCCCGGCCGCTCCCGCGCAGGGCGCCCCCGGTACGGCGTCCGCGCCCCGCCCGGCGATCGTCCTGCGCGCCGGATGGGGCGCCGACGAGTCGATCAGCCCGGCGGCCCCCGCCTATCTCGCGGGCGGCAAGGTCAAGGCGGTGGTCGTGCACCACACCGCCGACTCCAACAGCTTCACCTGCGCCCAGGCGCCGGCCGTGCTGCGGGGCATCTACGCCTACCACGTACAGCAGTTGGGCTGGAAGGACATCGGCTACAACTTCCTGGTCGACCCCTGCGGCACGATCTACGAGGGCCGCAAGGGCGGCGTCGACCGCCCGGTGCTCGCCGCCCACGCGTACGGCTTCAACTCCCAGACCACCGGCGTCGCCGTCCTCGGCACGTACACCACCGCCGCGCCCAGCGAGGCGGTCCTCAGCTCGGTGGCCCGGCTCGCGGCCTGGAAACTCGGCCAGTACGGCGTCGACCCCACCGGCACCACCACGCTCACCGCCGGGGCGGACGGTACCAACTACTTCCGCAAGTCCTGGAAGCTGGGCGCCCAGTTGAACTTCTCCACCATCCACGGCCACCGCGACGGCTACAACACCCTGTGCCCCGGCGACCAGCTCTACGCCGAACTCCCCACCATCCGCGCCCTGGCCGCGAGCAGCACGGTCAAGACGGCGGACGAGCAGCCGGTGCCGACGCCGGTCCCCGGAAGCGGTGACTGACAACGGCGTTCCGCACCGGGGCCCGCCCCTGGTTACGATGGTCGCCCAGCGACGAGATCGGCCTGAGGACATGCTGAGAGAGGTCACCGCGACCCGGTACATCGCACCCCTGCGGTCGGGCGGCTCCGTGCCCGCGGTGGTCGAGGCGGACGACCTGGGGACGTACGTCGTCAAGTTCACCGGGTCGGCGCAGGGGCGGAAGGCGCTGGTCGCCGAGGTGATCGTCGGGGAGCTGGCGCGGGCGCTCGGGCTGCGCTTCCCCGAACTGGTGTTCGTGGAGTTCGATCCGGCCGTCGCCGACGAGGAGCCGCACCAGGAGGTGCGCGACCTGCACGGCGCGAGCGCGGGACGCAATCTCGGCATGGACTTCCTGCCGGGCGCCCGCGACTTCACCCCCGAGGCCGCGAAGACGTTCCCGGTGGACCCGCTGGAGGCCGGCCGGATCGTCTGGCTCGACGCCCTCACCGTGAACGTCGACCGGACGGTCCACAGCTCCAACCTGATGATCTGGCCGACCTTCGGGACCGTGCCCCCGCGCCTGTGGCTCATCGACCACGGCGCGGCGCTGGTCTTCCACCACCGTTGGGACGCCTCCGACCCCGCGAAGTCCTACGACTTCCGCCATCACGCCCTCGGCCACTACGGCCCCGACGTGCGCGCCGCCGACGCGGAACTCGCGCCGAAGGTCACCGAGGAGCTGCTGCGCGGGATCGTCGCCGAGGTCCCGGACGCCTGGCTCACCGACTTCGCGACGCCGGACGAGGCCCGGGAGGCGTACGTGACGTATCTCCACGCGCGCGTGCGGGCCTCCGCGGAGTGGCTGCCCACCGACTTCCCCAGCCGGGAGGAACTCGCCGCCGAGCAGGCCCGGCGTGCGGCGCGGACGGAACGAGAACGGCCGGACTGGCTCAAGCGGGTCCCCGACCTGCACGGCAAGCCGGCCGCCGAACAGGATTGGTCGGTGCACCTCACATGACGGACGAGCGGCGGGTCGAGATCGAGTACTGCACCCAGTGCCGCTGGCTGCCGCGTGCCGCCTGGCTGGCCCAGGAGCTGCTGACGACCTTCGAGGCCGAGCTGACCGAGCTGTCGCTGAAGCCGGGCAAGGGCGGTGTCTTCGTCGTGCGGGTCGGTGACGAGGTGGTCTGGGACCGCCGCGAGCAGGGTTTCCCGGAGCCTACGGCGGTCAAGCGGCTGGTCCGCGACCGAGTGGCCCCGGGGAAGTCCCTGGGCCACTCGGACACACCCGCGTGAGCGCCTTTCGGCGTCAGCCGCGCAGCAGGCGGTAGGCGGGCAGGGTGAGGAAGTCGGCGTAGTCCTCGTCGAGCGCCACCTCCAGCAGCAGATCGTGCGCCTGCTGCCAGTGCCCGGCGGCGAACGCCTCCTCGCCCAACTCCGCGCGGATGTTGGCCAGTTCGTCGGCGGCGACCTCGCGGGCCAGCTCGGGGGTCGCCTTCAGACCGTTCTCGAACTCCACCCCGGCGTTGATCCACTGCCAGATCTGAGAGCGGGAGATCTCGGCGGTGGCCGCGTCCTCCATGAGGTTGAAGATGGCGACCGCGCCGAGTCCGCGCAGCCACGCCTCGATGTAACGGATGCCGACCTGAACGGCGTTGACCAGGCCCGGGTACGTGGGCTTCGCGTCCAGCGAGTCGACCGCGATCAGGTCGGCCGCCTCGACGTGGACGTCCTCGCGCAGCCGGTCCTTCTGGTTCGGCCGCTCGCCCAGGACCCGGTCGAAGGACTCCAGGGCGATCGGCACCAGGTCGGGGTGGGCGACCCAGGAGCCGTCGAAACCGTCGTTCGCCTCACGGTCTTTGTCGGCGCGGACCTTCTCGAAGGCGACCTTGTTGACCTCGGCGTCGCGCCGGGAGGGGATGAAGGCCGCCATGCCGCCGATGGCGTGCGCGCCCCGCTTGTGGCAGGTGCGCACGAGGAGTTCGGTGTAGGCGCGCATGAACGGCGCCGTCATCGTGACGGCGTTGCGGTCGGGGAGGACGAACCGGGGGCCGCCGTCCCGGAAGTTCTTCACGATGGAGAACAGGTAGTCCCAGCGGCCCGCGTTCAACCCCGAGGCGTGGTCGCGGAGTTCGTAGAGGATCTCCTCCATCTCGTAGGCGGCCGTGATGGTCTCGATCAGAACGGTCGCGCGGATTGTGCCCTGCGGGATGCCGATGTGGTCCTGCGCGAAGACGAACACGTCGTTCCACAGGCGGGCTTCGAGGTGGGACTCGGTCTTGGGCAGGTAGAAGTAGGGGCCCTTGCCGAGGTCGAGCAGCCGCCGCGCGTTGTGGAAGAAGTACAGCCCGAAGTCGACCAGGGTGCCGGGCACTTCCTCGCCGTCCACCTGGAGATGGCGCTCGTCCAGGTGCCAGCCGCGCGGCCGCATCACGACGGTGGCGAGTTCGTCGGCGTCCTTCAGGGCGTACGACTTGCCGGAGACCGGGTCCGTGAAGTCGATACGGCGGGTGTAGGCGTCGGTCAGGTTGAGCTGACCGAGGATGACGTTCTCCCAGGTCGGCGCGGAGGCGTCCTCGAAGTCCGCGAGCCAGACCCGGGCGCCCGAGTTGAGGGCGTTCACGGTCATCTTGCGGTCGGTCGGGCCGGTGATCTCCACCCGGCGGTCCTCCAGCGCCGCCGGGGAGGGCGCCACCCGCCAGGAGTCGTCGGCGCGGATCGCTGCCGTCTCCGGGAGGAAGTCCAGGGTGGAGGTGCGGGCGATCTCCGCGCGGCGCTCGGCGCGGCGGGCGAGCAGCTCGTCACGGCGCGGGGTGAAACGCCGGTGCAGCGCGGCCACGAAGGCGAGGGCCTCCTCGGTGAGGACCTCCTCCTGCCGGGGCAGGGGCTCGGCGTCGACGATGGCCAGCGGGGACGGCGCTGGTGCGGACATGAGCGGTCACTTCCTTCAGCGAGCGTGGCACCGGGTGCCGGGAGGTTCCGTGCTTCCTATCGGTGGATGTTTGTGGATAGTAGTTTCCTCATCGTGGAAGATCAATGGTCTGTCGATGTCGAGAGACCTGCCGAGAGGCCCGGGTTCACTCCAGTCGGGCGAGGTCCGCGGGCGTGTCGATGTCGTACGGCCGGGCCACGTCCCCGCACTCCACGAGCGTGATCGCCGCCTCCCGCGCCCGGAGGTAGGCGCGCGCCCCCTGGTCGCCGGTCGCGCTCGCCGCGACGCCCGCCCAGTGCGCGGCGCCGAACAGCACCGGATGCCCGCGCACCCCGTCGTAGGCGGCCGACGCGAGGGTCTCCTCGCCCCGGAACGCGGCCCGCACCCGGGCCGCCGCCTCCGCGCCGATGCCCGGCTGGTCGACCAGCGACACCAGCGCCGCCTGCGCGCCCGACCCGGTGACGGAATCGAGCCCGCACCGCAGTGACGTGCCCATTCCCTCCTCCCACTCCGGGTTCTCCACCACCACCCACCCCTCCTCTTCGAGCCGGGCGGCCTCCCGTACGGCGTCGGCGGCCGCCCCCAGGACCACATGCACCCGGGTGCAGCCGGCGGCGCGCAGCACCCCGGCCGCGTGCTCCACCAGCGGCCGCCCCCGGTACGTCAGCAGCGCCTTGGGCCGCCCGCCGAGCCGCCGGCCCCCGCCGGCCGCGAGCACCAGTCCGACGACTTCGTCCTCCGTGTAGGTCATGGCTCCTGCATACCGCACCCGGCCCGCTCGCGATCACTCAGCGCAGCAAGGCGATGACGCAGCGGACTGGCGCCGGAGGCCCGAAGTGGCGTTAACTGGGCGCCTGTGGGGGAGGCGCACAACGGCGTGCGAGGGGGAGGAACGCGTTGCGGAGCGTGGAGCAGAAGGCTGTGACCGAGGCTGTGACCGACGGCGACGAGGACCGGCGGGTTTCGGAGCTGTGGCACGCGGTGTCCCGGCTGCGCCGCGAACTCGCCGCGCACCCGGCCGAGTTCGCGGACCGGGACATCGCCGAGGAGGAACTCGCCGCGCTGGCCGCGATGGCCGCCGGCGGCACACCCGAGATACCGCGCCTGCGCCGCTCCCTGCTGCTCGTCGCGGGCGCGATCGGCTCGGTCAGCGCGCTGACGCGGGGTCTGGCGGAGGTGCGCCGGGCGGTGGAGCTGTTCGGGGGGTCGCCGCGGCCGGGCGACTGAGCGCGGCCGTCAGGAGGGGTTCTGGCTCGCGAGGGCCTCGGAGAGTTCCGTCGCGACCTGCTTCAGGACCGGCACGATCTTGTCGGTGGCCGCCTCCGTGACCCGTCCCGCCGGACCCGAGATGGAGATGGCCGCCGCCGTGGGGGAGTCGGGCACCGACACGGCCAGGCAGCGCACGCCGATCTCCTGCTCGTTGTCGTCCACGGCGTAGCCCGACCGCCGCACCTCGGCGAGCGCCGCGAGGAATTCCTCCGGGGTGGTGAGGGTCTTCTCGGTCGCGGCGGGCATGCCGGTGCGCTGGAGCAGGGCGCGCACCTCGGCGTCGGGGAAGCCGGCGAGCAGGGCCTTGCCGACGCCCGTGGAGTGCGGCAGCACCCGCCGGCCGACCTCGGTGAACATCCGCATCGAGTGCTTGGACGGCACCTGCGCCACGTACACGATCTCGTCGCCGTCGAGCAGTGCCATGTTCGCCGTCTCGCCGGTCACCTCGACCAGCCGGGCCAGATACGGCCGGGCCCAGGTGCCGAGCAGCCGGGACGCCGACTCGCCGAGCCGGATCAGCCGGGGGCCCAGCGCGTACCGCCGGTTGGGCTGCTGACGGACGTATCCGCAGGAGACCAGGGTGCGCATCAGCCGGTGGATGGTGGGCAGCGGCAGCCCGCTGTGGGCGGACAGTTCGCTCAGGCCGACCTCGCCGCCCGCGTCGGCCATGCGCTCCAGGAGGTCGAAGGCGCGCTCGAGGGACTGGACGCCTCCGCCGGTGGACTTGGCGGAGTCGGTGGTGCTGGCGCTCGACCTCGGCACGGCGCGTTCCCTTCGGACCTGGCAGGACTCGGAACTGGCGGAATGACTGGCTGAATCACTGGCGGAAGAGCTGAAGCGTACCCGGCGGCTCGCGGGCTCCCCGGTGGCGCGTCGCCGCCTTCTGCTCTACGGAATCATAATTTCACTGCATGGAAACATCCAGTGTGGCGACGGTGGGGCACTCTGGAGAAGTGTGCTCTTGACGGCGTGAGAGGCGGAGATGAAGACTCCTTCAACAGAACGTTGAACGAGAGAGAGGGGGTCCCCGGTGTCCGACGCCGAACTGGTGCTGCGTTCGACGCGGGTCGTCACCCCGGAGGGGACACGCGCCGCCTCGGTCGCCGTCTCCGCCGGACGCGTCACGGCCGTCCTGCCGTACGACGCACCCGTCCCCGAGGGCGCCCGGCGCGAGGACTTCGGCGACGACGTCCTGCTGCCCGGCCTGGTCGACACGCACGTCCATGTCAACGACCCCGGCCGCACGCACTGGGAGGGCTTCTGGACCGCGACGCGCGCGGCGGCGGCCGGCGGCATCACCACCCTCGTCGACATGCCGCTCAACTCCCTGCCGCCGACCACCACGGCCGAACACCTGCGCGTGAAGCGGGAGGTCGCGGCCGACAAGGCGCACATCGACGTCGGCTTCTGGGGCGGCGCCCTGCCCGACAACGTCAAGGACCTGCGCCCGCTGCACGACGCCGGGGTGTTCGGCTTCAAGGCGTTCCTGTCACCCTCCGGCGTGGACGAGTTCCCGCACCTCGGCCGGACCGAACTGGCCCGCTCCCTCGCCGAGATCGCCGGTTTCGGCGGGCTGCTGATCGTGCACGCCGAGGACCCGGACCACCTGAACGCCGCACCGCGGCACGGCGGTTCGAAGTACGCCGACTTCCTCGCCTCCCGGCCCCGAGGCGCGGAGGACACCGCGATCGCCGCGCTGATCGCCGAGGCCGCCCGTCTGCACGCACGCGTGCACGTCCTGCATCTGTCCTCGGCGGACGCGCTGCCGCTGATCCGCGCGGCGAAGGCGGACGGCGTGCGCCTCACCGTCGAGACCTGCCCCCACTACCTCACCCTCACCGCCGAGGAAGTCCCGGACGGCGCCAGCGAGTTCAAGTGCTGCCCGCCCATCCGCGAGGCCGCCAACCAGGATCTGCTCTGGCAGGCGCTGGCCGACGGGACGATCGACTGTGTGGTCACCGACCACTCCCCGTCCACCGCCGACCTCAAGACCGCCGACTTCGCGACCGCCTGGGGCGGCATCTCCGGCCTCCAACTGAGCCTTTCCGCCGTCTGGACGGCGGCCCGCGCACGCGGACACGGCCTGGAGGACGTGGTCCACTGGATGTCGGCGCGCACGGCGGAACTCGTCGGCCTCGACGGCCGCAAGGGCGCCATCGCGCCGGGCCACGACGCCGACTTCGCCGTCCTCGCGCCCGACGCGGCCTTCACCGTCGACCCGGCCGCCCTCCACCACCGTAACCCTGTCACCGCGTACGCAGGCCGCACCCTGTACGGCGTCGTGCGGTCGACCTGGCTGCGCGGTCAACGCGTCTACGCGGACGGCGAGTTCACCGCGCCGCGCGGCGAACTCCTCACCCGCACCGTCTCCTCTCGCTCCGGCCGACCCCTGGAAAGGAAGACCTGATCACCGTGGCAGCGATCCCGCACTTCACCGGCGACGCGAACCCCTACGGCGGCGGCGACCCGTACGCGGACTACCGCACGGCCGACTTCCCCTTCACCCACCACGCCGACCTCGCCGACCGGCGGCTCGGCGCGGCCGTCGTCGCCGCCGGGGACGAGTTCTTCGCCCAGCGCGAGAACCTGCTGCTGCCCGGGCGCGCCGAGTTCGACCCCGAGCACTTCGGCCACAAGGGCAAGATCATGGACGGCTGGGAGACCCGCCGCCGCCGGGGCGTCTCCGCCGACCACCCGTGGCCCGCCGACGACGACCACGACTGGGCCCTGGTCCGGCTGGGCGCGCCCGGTGTGGTCCGCGGGATCGTCGTCGACACGGCCCACTTCCGCGGCAACTACCCGCAGGCCGTCTCCGTCGAGGGCGCCTCGGTCGCCGGCACCCCCTCCGAGCGGGAACTGCTGGGCGGCGACGTCAAGTGGACGACCCTGGTCCCGCGCACGCCCGTCGGCGGGCACGCGGCGAACGGTTTCGCCGTCTCCGTGGAGCAGCGCTTCACCCACCTGCGGGTCAACCAGCACCCGGACGGCGGCATCGCCCGGCTGCGTGTGTACGGCGAGGTCGTCCCCGATCCCGCCTGGCTGGCGGTCCTCGGCACCTTCGATGTCGTCGCCCTGGAGAACGGCGGCCGGGCCGAGGACGCGTCGAACCTCTTCTACTCCCCGGCGTCGAACACCATCCAGCCCGGCCGCTCCCGGAAGATGGACGACGGCTGGGAGACCCGGCGCCGCCGCGACCGCGGCCACGACTGGATCCGCTACCGGCTGGCGGCGCAGGCCGAGATCCGCGCCCTGGAGATCGACACGGCGTATCTGAAGGGCAACAGCGCGGGGTGGGCGTCGGTCTCGGTCCGGGACGGCGGGGAGGAAGTAAGCGGTGAGTGGACCGAGATCCTGCCGCGCACGCGCCTCCAGCCCGACACCAACCACCGTTTCGTGCTCCCGGCTCCGGTCGTCGGCACCCACGCGCGCGTGGACATCTACCCCGACGGTGGCATCTCGCGGCTGCGGCTGTTCGGTTCGCTCACCGAGGAGGGCGCGGCCCGGCTGGCGGCGCGCCACCAGGAGCTGGGCGGCTGACGCCCGCGGTCCGGCCGGTTTCCGACGTACACCGGCCGGACCGATGAGTTGCGGGGCCGGGCGGGGTCTGAGCTGATGACAGACGACCCCGCACCCGGAAGCAGGCGATCACCATGGGCAAGCTCGTCTCCCAGATCTTCGTGACACTCGACGGCGTCTACCAGGCGCCCGGCGGCCCCGGGGAGGACACCCGCGGCGGCTTCGAGCACGGCGGCTGGAGCTTCCCGTACGGCGACGAGGACTTCGGCCGGTTCGTGGACGAGGTCTTCGGCAGGGTCGGCGCGTTCCTCCTGGGCCGCCGCACCTACGACATCTTCGCCTCCTACTGGCCCAAGGTGACCGACCCCGACAACCCCGTCGCCACGAAGCTGAACGCCCTGCCGAAGTACGTCGTCTCGACCACCCTCACCGACCCGGAGTGGAACGCCACCACGGTCGTGGACGGCGACCTCGTCAAGGAGATCACGGCGCTCAAGGAACGCACCGACGGCGAACTCCAGGTCCACGGCAGCGGCGCCCTCGTCCGCTCCCTGCTGGACCTCGGGCTCCTCGACACCATCCATGTGCTGACGTTCCCGGTGGTGCTGGGCTCCGGCCTACGCCTGTTCCCCGAGGGCACGGTGCCGACGGCCTTCCGGCGCACGTCCGGCCGCGTCACCCCCGCCGGTGTCTCCCTCCAGACGTACGACACGGACGGCAGTCCGCGGTACGGCACGTACGCGCTGCCGGACGACGAGTGACGTTCGGCGGGCCGTCGGTCGTCACCGCGCGTCGAGGGCGGCGGCGACCCGGTCCATGACGTGCTGCCAGTGCGTCCGCCGCCGTTCGCGCTCCTCGGCGCTGGTCAGATGCTCCTGGTGGAAGCGGAGCATGGTGCGGGCCCCGTCGGCGGCGGGGGCCAGGGCGACCTGGACCGTGGTGGTGCCGTGGGTGACCCGGATGCGGTCGGCGGGGCGGTAGCCGCGCACCTCGCCCGTGACCCCGTCGGCCGTCCGGTACGGGGTGCCGCGTTCCGGCGTGAGGTCCGCGCCGGGGCCGAGCCAGAGGGCGAGTCCCTCGGGGCCGCTGACGAACTCCCAGACGACGGCCACGGGGTGGGGCAGGGTGCGGGACACGCCGATCTGCCAGCCGGCGTCCTTGGTGAGTCCTGTGGGCATGACGGTCATCCTTCCTCGGTGTGACGGGCGCGCAGGGCCCTGACCTTGTGGCGGTTGCCGCAGTGCTCCATCGAGCACCAGCGGCGGCGGCCGGGGCGCGAGGTGTCGACGTAGATCAGATGGCAGTCCTCGGCGGCGCAGGTGCGGATCCGGTGCGCGAAGGGTCCGGTCAGCAGCTCGACGGCGTCCCGTGCGACGGTCGCCGCGAGCTGCGTCCCGGTGGGAGCGCCGGCCCACAGCCGGCTGCCGTCCGGCGCGATCGCGGGGGCCAGGGCCGGGCGGGCGGCCGCCGCGTTGAGGATCTCCAGGTCGCGGGGCGGATACGGCTCACCGCGCGTATGGGCGTCGACCACCCGGAACAGCGCGTCGCGCAGCTCGCGCAGACCGGCCACCTCCGCCTCGGACACCTCCGGCACGGGCGTCGGCTCCAGCCGCGACCGCTCCGCCCACGCACCCACGTCCACGGGCGCGTGCAGCACCTCGTACCGCCGGTACGGACCGGGTCCGCCGGTGGTCAGCAGCTCCAGACACAGCGCGCCGGGATCGAAGCGATAGGCGACGCCTGTGTGGGAGCGGAGGGTGAGGCCCTTGGCGGCGGAGTCCATGTAACCACTATAACCGGTTACGTAAGGTGCTGCGACTCGTCCGCTGCGGAACTTCGCCTCAACGGCAGCGGTAGGTGAACGTCGTCGACGCCGAGCGTCGCCCGGGCTCCAGGTCGAGCATCGCGCGGGCCCGGTGCGTGCCTGTGCCGTGGAAGCGCCACAGCAGCGGCAGCCGCACCTCACGCTGACCCGCGCGCACGCGTTCGCGCAGCTCCCCCGAGTCGGTGCCGTCGCTGCGCAGCCACCGGTACCGAAGACTGCCGGCCGCCCCGTTGGTCAGGACGACCGCGATGACTTCAGCCGTACCGTCGCAGCCCAGCTCGTCCGGGTGCACGGTCACGGTGACTTCGGTGACGGCCAGTTCTGCGGACGGGAGCTGTTGCCACGCCAGGAGGGCGGCGGCCAGGAGCAGGACCAAGAGGCCGAACGACCTGGACCTCGATCCGAGCCTCGACCGGGAGCGGCGCGATACAGGGCCCTGGGTCACGCCTCGCCAGACCATGGTGGTCCCGCTCCGGTGGGGCTCGGCCGACGAGGGCGGTGAGTGCACCGGGTACACGCGTGTACGCCACACGGTCACTGCCGTCGTCGGCTCGTCCGACGGCCGTCGGCGCTCGCTGGTTTCGGAGGGCGCGCTCCAGCCGGTCGAAAGGTACTCCGGGTAGTCGTCCTCGTCGTGGCGTCGCATGCTCCTGGCCTCTCCGGTCCCGCTCAGCCGCGCGGCTGGAGGATGCACGCGAGCGCACCCATGTCCTGATAGATGTCGCCCGAGAGAGCGGCCGGTGTACTGCGGGCGCGCAGGCCCCAGTACGCCGGACACGTGGTGAACTCGTGGCGCGTGGTGAGTCGATAGGTGGTGCGTCCGCTGAGCCGGTACACCTCCGTGCTGCCGTTCCGGGCGCCGGGAACGCCGGCCTGGTCGCTGTCGTACCAGGTCAGTTCCAGGGTGACGGGGTCGGGACGGGTCGTGGTGACGGTGACCGTCGCCTCCGCACCGCGGACCGGCGCGGCCTCCTTGAGGGAAGTGATATGGACAGCGCTCACTCGCATGGCGACGCCGGACGCCGACGCGGGCGGTGCGGCCGACGGCATCGTTGCGTCGTCGTCCAGAGGTGCGGTCGTACGCGGCGTACCGCCGGGCGTTCCGCTTGCGTCGCCGCCGCCCGGGTTCGTTTCCTTGGGCCTCGTCGTGCCCGGGGCCGGGGGACTTGGCGGGGCGGAGTCGTGCGTGGGCGCGTGACGTGGCGTGGGGCCACCTGGTGAGGAATCCGCAGTGCCGACGGGCGGGGCCGAAGTGCCGCTGGATGTCCCGAACGCGGGCGTGGCATGGGCCGCGTCGTTCGCCGACGGCCGGTTCGCCAGCACGCCTGCGGCGGTGGCGACGACCAGCAGAGCCGCGGCGCCGCCGATGACGACCGGGGTGCGGCGGGAGGCGCGGCTGCTGCGGACGCCCGGTGCGGTGCGGTGATCGGGAATGTCCGTCGGCGCATCTTCCGGTGTCGTCTCCGTTGTTGCCAGCTCGGTCGTCGCCCCCGGCTCGCCGGTTCGAGGGCGTGACAGGTTCATCAGCAGCGCGACGACGAGTGAGGCAAGGGAGCGCCTGCCGCGTTCCTCCCAGTCGGGGCCGTAGCCCGCGGTCGCCATGGCTTCCAACGCGTCGAGGAACTCGTCCACGGAAGCGAACCGTTCGGCCGGGTCCTTGGCCATGCCCCGGAGCACAAGAGGGCGGACGGGTTCCGGCGCCTTCCACGCTGGCACGTCCGCAGTCAGGTGCCCGGTCGCGATCTCGGCCACGCTGTCGCCGCCGTAGGGCCGAAACCCGGTCACGCACTCGAAGAAGGTGACGGTCGCGGCGTACACATCCGTGGCGGCGGTGGGGGAACGGCCCTGCCACTGCTCGGGCGCCATATACGGGGGCGTGCCGGCGACGGCGGAGGGCGTGCTGCCGTCGCGGGCCGCGATGCCGAAGTCCACGAGCTTCGACACGGCGTCGGTCGTGATCAGTACGTTCTCGGGCTTGTAGTCGCGATGCACGATGCCTTGCCGGTGCACCGCGCCCAGGCCCAGCAGCGAGCCCTTGAGGACCGTCAACGCGGCCTCGGGCACCGTGGCGCCTTCCCGTCGAAGCAGCACCCGCAGGCTGGGACCGTCCACCAGTTCCAGGACCATGGCAGCGCCGTGCGGGACTTCGACGTAGTGGCGCAGATGCGCCACATGGGGGGAGACGATCTCCTGAAGCAGCCGGGCCTCGGCACGGAACTCCCGCCGGAAGTGTGTGTCCTCCAGCAGTTGTTCGCTCAGGTACTTGATGGCGACACGCCTGCCCGTGGCGGTCTCCACGGCCAGCACCACGCGCCCGCTGCCACCTGCCCCCAGCTCGCGGATCTCGCTGAAACCGGGGACGGACCAGGTCTTCACGCTCCGGGCTGCCTTTCGTCGTCGGTCGTCGGTCCGGGTGTCGACGGCCGGCTGTCCGTCGACGGCGGTCCGGCAGTGCCGGTGCCGGACGGTCTCAGGTTCTCCGCTCGATGCCGGGACGGTCTTGAGTAGCGGTTGCTCAGCATCAACGCCGCCACGGACGCCACCGCGAAGGCCGTGGCCCCGATGAACAGCGCGGGACGGAGCCCGTCGACGAACAGGGCCGCGGACCGGTACCCGCCGTTCGCCGAGAAGACCGCGCCGGACACGGCCACCCCCAGCACACCGCCGATGTTGCGGAGGGAGGTGCTGGCGCCCGAGGCGATGCCTTGCTCCTCGGAGCGGACGCTGCTCATCACCACATTGGCGACGGGCGCCAGGAACAGGGACATGCCCAGCCCGCTAAGGACCAGCGGCGGTATCTGCGCGGCGTAGGACACGCGGGGCGCTGTGACTGCCGCGTACCAGGCCATCCCCACGGCCTGGAGGGCGAGTCCGAAGACGAGGATGCCGCGGCTGCCGACACGGTCGGAGAGCATGCCCGCGAACGGGGTGACCACGATGGGCAGAGCGGTCCAGGGAAGCATCCGCACCCCTGCCTCCACCGGGGAGTAGCCCTGCACACCCTGGAGGTACTGGGTGAGCAGGAAGACAGAGCCGAACAGGCCGAAGAAGTTCAGCAGACCGATGGCGTTGACCACGCTGAAGGCCCGATGCCGGAAAAGGCGCATCGGCAGCATCGGGGACGAGGTCCGGAGTTCCCACCGCACGAAGACGACGAGCAGCACCGCACCCACCACGAAGCCCGCGAGGACTTCCGCACTGCGCCAGCCCGCGCTCTCGCCGCGTACGAGGGACAGCACCAGGGCAAAGACACCGGAAGCGGCGAGCAGAGTGCCCGGCACGTCGAGCCTGCGGGCGCTGCCGTGGCTCTCGGCCAGGCGGAGCCGGGAGACGGGCAGCAGGAGCAGACCGACGGGAACGTTCAGCCAGAAGATCCACTGCCAGGAGAGCTGGTCGATCACCGCGCCGCCGATGACAGGGCCGAGAGCGACGGCACTGCCGTTCACCCCGCCCCAGATGCCGAAGGCCATGCCTCTGCGCTCGGCCGGCACGGCGACCGTCAGCAGGGTCAGTGTCAGCGGGAGCAGCACGGCCGCGCCCAGCCCCTGGACGGCTCGGGCCGCGATCAGCGCGGGCAGACCGGGAGCGAGGGCCGCGGCGGCGGACGCCGCGGTGAAGACGGCCAGCCCGATGACGAACATCCGGCGTCTGCCGAACCGTTCGCCCAGCGTCGAGCCCGTCATGAGGAGCGCGGCGAAGCAGAGCGTGTAGGCGTTGACGGTCCAGGAGAGGTCGTCGATGCCTCCGCCCAGATCCTGGCGGATGGCCGGCAAGGCGGTGGTGACGATGAGATTGTCCAGGCCGATCATGAAGCCGGCGGCGCTGGTGATCGTCAGCGCCCACAGGGTCCGTGTGCGGCGGGTCGGGTCGTCGGTGGTCATGGGCGCCGCTTCCTCAGTGCCGCAGTGAACGGGCGACGGCACCGATCCACACCATTCCGGCGAGGATGAGGACGCGTTCGGTGAGACCAGGGAACACGCGCGCCAGCATGAGCACGAGGCTCACGCTCATGACCGCCGCGCAGGCGAAGCCGAGGCGGGTGAGGAGCGCCGATGACGGGCGGGACGCCGAGTGGGACCGGGTGTGCGCCGCGACCGCGAACGCCGCCACGATCAGCGACACCATGCCGAGCAGTGCCGCGGCCAGGTGGACCCAGCCGTGAGGGGTCGACGGCCGGTCGGGGTCGGCCGCGAAGAACGGCAGCGCCGCGGTGGCCGCCGCCATGACGGTGAGCGCGGTGGTCGCGGTTTTGACGGCTCGTACGGGCGGCAGTGCGCTGCGCAGACCGACGGCGAGACAGTACGCGGAGACCGCGATCGCCAGGAAGCATGCCTTCGTGAGGGTGCTGTATCTGCCGAGTGCGTACTCACTGACCATGTCCGTCAGTGGGTTGAGCCCGGTCGGCAACGCGTGCAGCACTGCCACGATCATGAAGGCCGGCCAGATGGCAGCTTCCGCGAGCACCGAGCCGCGGGTCGCCGTCGGGGCTGTGTCGGTCATCGAGGGGTCCGTTCGTCGGGGGTGGCGGCAAGCCGGGCGAGTGCCGCCCGTGCCGAGGTCAGGGTGGGATGTGTGGCGTGCACCCGGTGGTGCAGCAGGTGGATCACCCGCCCGTACAGGGCCTGGGCGTGTGCCGTGTCGCCCTGGGCCTCGCTCAGGGCCGCCGTGTTGGCGAGCGTCGGTGCCAGGTCGGGGTGGTCCGGGCCCAGCAGGCGTTCCTTGAGGCGCAGGGCGTCGGCATAGTGCAGGACCGCCGCACGGAGCTCTCCGCGTCGGTGTTCCAGGGCGGCGAGATTGTGCAGGGTGACGGCCACATCGTGGTGGTCAGGGCCGTGGACGTCGTGGAAGACGGCCAGTGCCTTCCGCAGGCAGTGCTCGGCCTCCTCCGGGCGCCCGCAGCCGTCGAGCAGGGCGGCCCACGCGGCGGTGTCGAGCGCCGTGAGGAGATGGCCGGCGCCGTGCAGCCGGGTGCGGATCTGTACGGCGCGGGCGGCCCACGGCTCCCCGGCCTGCGCGTCGCCGCGGGCGTGGGCCAGGCCGCCGAGGTTGTGGCAGACCATGGCCACCGTGTCGTGGACCGGCCCGAACGCCTCCTGGTAGATTTCCAGCGCCCGGAGGTATCGGACCTCCGCGATGTCGAAGTCTCCGGTGTATTTGCCGAGGATGCCCGCCTGGTTGCACAGCCAGGCGACGGTGGGCGACGAAGCGCCGGTGACGGACTCCGCCGCCGCGAGTGTCGCGGAGAGCAGCAGTTCGGCGTGCCGGTACCTGCCCCGCATGCGCCAGCAGGCGGCCAGCATGCCCCGTGCCTCCAGGCCCTCTGCTGTGTGGGTTCCGTGTGCGGCGGCGCCCGCCCGTGGGCGGGGGGTCAGCGCGCTCCGCAGCAGACGTTCCGCCTGCTCGGCCCGGCCCGCCTCCAGCGCCTGCTCGGCATGAGCGATGGCCTTGCGCAAGGAAGGCGGCGACTCGTGCTTGATCATCTGTGGTTCCCTTTCCGCCGACGGGCGAGGGTCAGCGCGCCAAGTGCGGCCAGGCCGAGGACAGCGGCCGAGGCGGCGAAGAACGGACGGACGGAGTCGGACCCGAGAAGCGCACCCGTGGCCGGGGCGCCGACGGCGAATCCGCTCGTCCAAGCGAGGGTGTGGGCGCCGTTGTAGCGTCCGGCGAGTCCCGGCGGCGCAAGGTCGTTGACGAGCGCCGCGACCACCGGCATGTAGGCGACCTCGCCCAGGGCGAACACCACGGCCGCTGCGAGGAGGCTCCCGACCCCGTGGTCCGTGCTCAGGGCGAGAACCACCCACGCCCCGCCCATGAGCGCGGTCCCGCCGGCCAGCACGAGCGGCCGGGGGAAACGCGCCAGCACGCGCTGCGCAGGCACCTGGAGAACCGCGACGACGATCATGTTCGCGGCGAACAGCCAGCCGAGGACGTCGACATGACGAGTCAGGACGGTCACGACGGGCAGGCCGGTCTGAAGCGGCGTGAACCCGGCTGCCACCACGAGCAGCACGAAGAAGAACGTCCGGCGCATCGCGGGATCGCGAGCGACGGCGGCGTAGCCGTGGTCCTGCCCGGCGTGACGGTCATGGAGGCGAGCCTGTCCATGGGGCGTGCCCTGGGGAGGTCCGCCCGCCCGGCGCACCAGCACGGCGAGCATCACGAACGACGCCGCGTCCAGGGCGTACACCCAGCGCAGTCCCGTCGAGACGCCCCACGTGCCGAGCGCGGTGGATGCGCCGACGACGCCGAGCAACGCCCCGGAGGTCACGACGGTGTTGCGCCAGGAAAAGGCCTTCTCCCGGGTGTGTTCCGGCACCGAGCGGGCCAGCAGCGCGTCCATCGCCGGTACGAGCGCCGCCTCCGCACCCGTGCACACCATCGCCGCGACGACTCGAGGCCAGACGGGGTGTCCGTGCGCGGTCGCCAGCACGGCCGCGGCCGAGGCGGCCGTGGCGGCGAGCGCGACGACGGTACGACGGGCCCCGTGCCGGTCGCTCAGGGCGCCGCCCAGCACGGACCCCGCGACGGCGGCCAGCGAGCGGCCGACGAGCACTGCTCCGACCTGGCCGCCGGTCAGTCCGCAGACGTCGTGGAGGTAGACGACCAGATAGGGGAAGGTAGTACCGGATCCGGCGCTGCTCAGGAATTCGCCGAAGAGCGCCACGACGGCGGTCGGCGGAATATCGGCGGTCTTTACGCAACGCCGGAACCGGGGTGTTCTCATCATGCGTGCTTACGCGCCACGGACACTGATGTGGTTGTGGTTCAGCACGCCGATCTGGTTGTGATTGCAGCCGATCGGCCCGGCACTCGGGGACGCGGCCGCCTCGATGTCACGCGGGCAAGGCTTGCTGGATGCGGCGGTGGCCGACGCCCCCGCGGGGTTCTGGACGACGATCTCATTGTGGTTGTGCGACCCGGACTTCACGGGCGGCTCCTCTCCTTGATGACCGCTTTTCTGCGGCGATTCGACGCTAAAGCGCTGTCCGGAGCAGCGGATTGAGCAGGTGTTGCTCAATCCGTGCGGGCGGTGCCCCGGGGTGCGTGGAAAGGAAATTGAGTACGGGCTGCCCAGGCGTCCACGCCGTGGGGCTGACGTGATGGGGCCGAACATCTGCGTCGCGGCCGTCGGCCGTACCTGACGCCCGACGATCCGAACTCGCACCCGTCGAAAGGCTGACCTCATGCCCACCCTGCACACGCTGAACGGAACCGTCTGCACCCTCCACCTCGGGGACGGCGAGAACCGCTTCGACCTGGACTGGGTCGCGGCCGTGCACCGTGCTCTCGACGAACTGGATGCTCAGGGCTCCCCGCGCACGCTCATCACCGTCGCCGACGGCAAGTACTGGTCGACGGGGCTCGACCTGGACTGGATCGGGGCCAACCCCAGCCGGCTGAACGACTTGATGATCGCGACGCACGAGCTGTTCGCCCGCGTCCTGTCGCTTCCCGTCGTCACCATCGCCGCTGTCCAGGGGCATGCGTTCGCGGCCGGCGCGATGCTGGCCCTCGCTCATGACGTCCGCGTCATGCGGGCCGATCGCGGCTACTTCTGTCTCCCGGAGGTCGACCTGGGCCTCCCCTTCACACCGGGTATGAACGCCCTCATCACCGCACGCCTCTCCCGGCCGACCGCCCACGAGGCCATGCTCACCGGCCGCCGCTACGGCGGTGAACGTGCGGCCGAACTGGGCCTGGTGCACGCGGCCACGTCGGAGGACGGCCTGCTGCCCACGGCGCTCGAACTGGCACACGCCATCGGCGCCAAGGACGCCACGACCCTGGCCACGATCAAGTCCCGCCTGTTCGGCGACACGCTGGGCACGTTGCGCGACGCAGCACTCAATACGGTGTGAGCGGCTGAGCAGCGGCACACTGAGGGCCTGGCACCGTCAGAAGACGGTGCCAGGCCCGTATGCGTCAGCAGCACCGACCTCAGGGGTGACGCCTCGCCACTATCGCGAATTCGCCACCGGAGAAAGTGATACGTCGTCGAGGAGGAATGGGCTCCCGTTCACAGCGTCCTCCACAGCGGTGAAGGAAAAGCGCACGCGCTGTTCGGTCGTGAAGACCAGATCCTGAGGGAGCTGGACGTTCACCTTCTGGTATCCCGAATTCACGTCCTTGTTCGTCCGGTAGTCCAACCGGTACGTGTGACCTCCTGCTGAGGCCGTCACTTCGAGCTCCCTGAATCCGGCCGTCCTGGGCGTCACATACAGCCAGTACGAGAAGATGTAGCGAGTCTTGGGCTCCAGGGTGACTGTCTGCGAGACGCTCTGTTGGCCGTTGAAACCCTCGCCTCCCAGCCCGTCCCCGCCCAGCTCGGCTTTCCATGCTCCGATGTGCGGCCGAAAGGGCAGGGTGTTGTTGATGGCCGAGTGATACGGAGCCGCACCGATGGAACTCCAGGCGGAGGTCCAGCCCGAACTTCCGTCCTCGAAACCTCCGTTACGGATCACGTTGCTCGCGGCTTCGGCGGACGGTGCGTCGACCAGCAGGAACCCGGCGACGCCCAACGCCGTGGCGGCGGTTGCAAATTTCCAGAGATTGTTGCCCACGAAAACTCCTCGATCGTGCCCGGAAGGGCAGTGCTGTGCCGAGGCTATGGAGAATTCCCTCGTCCGGTATGGGCAGTCGTTACTCAGAAGAGCTTCGCCGCGGAGAAGCATGAAAAGGGGCCTGGCCCCTGCCCGAAGGCAGGAGCCGGGCCACTCCTACGTGCCGTGATCGTCGGTCACTCCCACCACATCGGAGTGTTGGCGATCCCCGACACCTCGGCGCCGGCCTCAGCCGCCTTCACTTCGGTCGCGGTATACGCTCCCCCGGCCATCACCCCCACCGGGGAGCCACCCGCCGTGCGCCCGTACACGGCGTAGTTGTAGACCTCCTGGTAGCGAGCGGTCCACTCCTCGCCCTTGACCATCAGCCAGTCGTCGAGCATGAGATGGCCACGCCCGGCCACGTTGATGGAGCGCCCGACCACCACAGACGGGGCCTTGAGGACATCCGCGACCAACTGCGCCTCCATGGACGAGAGCCCCTGCCCCAGGGTGACGTGGTCCCAGCCGTAGACGACGGCCCGCCGTTCGATCTCGACCGCAGTCTCCGCAAAACCGAGCCCGGCCGGGAAGGCCGGCGGCACGAGTCTCTGACCTGCCGCGGCGGCCAACGGCGTCAGCCCTCTGGCGAGACCGGGAATCCCGATGATTCCCATCAGCGCGGGATCGTGATCGTTGGCAGCGGTGAGCGGACCGAGGACCGTGTTGACGATCAGATCGCCGACATAGAACGGCTCCGGCTCGGGAGCGAGTACGAGACCGGGATCGGCCCCGCCCGCGCCGTCGGCGACGGCGCCGCTGCCCTCCGCTCCGTCTGTGGGCCCGGCGGGGGTGTTCACCGCCTCGCAGCCGCGGGGCCCGCAGTGATGCGCCTGGCGGTACATTTCCCGGTAGTCGGCGTCGTTGTTCGCACCCCGCGAACCCACTCCGGCGGCTGTGTTGTCCGTGGCCTGCGAGGGGGTGTCGGAGCCGGGGCCGCACATCCCCATGGTCGTCGAGCAGGTGGCGGGTGGCGCGGCGGTCTCGGTGAAGGTGCCGTTGGCGAATGCGACGCCCACCGGTAGCTGAGCCGTGTATCCGGCCCCGGACAGGGTGCCGGTGGACATACCGCCGTCACCGATGTCGAGTCCGTCGTAGCCCGTCGGGTCCACGGCGTTGACCGGATTGTTCTGGACATAGCTGTAGGGGTTCCAGCGCTGACTGGACACCGTGCTGCCCGCGACCGGGTCCGCTGTGGTGAACCGCTTGGCGAGCGGGTCGTAGAGCCGTCCTCCCATGTTGATCAGACCCAGCTCGTCGTCGTGCTCATGCCCCGTGAAGCCGTTGCGCGTGGTGGCGACGGGACCGTTGTACGGAGTTCCGTCCGCATTGCTCCGGGCGCCGAAGGGCTCGTAGTGGAACCGCTGTGCCGCGCTGCCGGTGTCCGGAGCGACCGCGGTGACCGATCCCAGGCGGTCGGTGTGAAGGTAGCCGGTGGACTGCCCGGACGCGGTGTACGTGATGTCCGCGACGGGACCCTCGGGGCCGCCCACGTGGAAGACATGACTTGTTCCGCTCGATGTGGCGCGCTTTTCGTACAGGCCCGCGACGTACGTGGTCCTGGTTGTGCCCATGGCCTTGGTGAAGCGCTGCCCGGCGGCGTCGTACGTCAAGGTCCAGGTCTTGTTGGCGCCCAGGCTGACCGTCGCCGGGAGGATGCCGAGGGACGCGTAGGTGTGGCGCCGACTGTCGGCCGAGGTCTGGCGCCCCGCCTCGTCGTAGCCGTAGGCAACGGAGGTCTGGGTGCCAACCGTGACTGTGCTGACGGCGTGTGGGTGGTCGGTGTGGGTGTAGGAGTTGGTCTGGGCCGTGGTGCCGTCCTTGTCCGTGGTCGTCAGGTTGCCGTCGGGACTGTAGTGGTAGTCGGTGGCGACCGTGCTGGTGCCGCGTGTGAGGTCCCAGTCGGTGAGCCGGTGGGCTGCGTCGTAACCGAACGTCTCCGTGCGGGTCGGGCTCACCGCCCGGTCGGTGACCTCCTTGACCGTCCCGTCGTCCCAGTACTGATACGTCAGGTCGAGCACCTTGGCGGCCGTGGAGCCGGTCGTGGTGAGGGTGTTCAGCCGTCCGGTGTGCGGGTGGTAGCCGCGGACGGACACCGAGCCGTCGCCGTACGTGGCCCGGGTGAGGGCCAGATCGGTGGTGCGTTCGTCGACCCGCCACAGCCGCTGGTAGGGCTTCCCTGGGGTGGCGTCACCGATCTCGGAGAGATGCCCGTACGCGTTGTAGGTGTTGCGGACAGTGAGGCGCGGCCGGCCGGGGACCTCCGGGTAGGCCGTGGTCGTCGGACGGCCCGTTGCGGCGTCGTAGCCGTAGTCGACGCTGTAGGTCGGCGGTGAGACCTCGGAGCGGTCGGTCCAGTCCGTTCCCGCCGTGCGGCCGTGGGCGTCGTACCGGTAGGCGGTCTCCACGCGGTCGGTGCTGGTGTTCCTGGCCGGCCGGCCGATGCCGTGCGGGGCGGTGTCCCAGACCGATGTCGCGCTCGCCGTCACGTCATGGGCGACTGCGCCGGTGAAGTCGTCCACCCGCGTGACCCTGCCCAGATCGTCGAACACTGTGCTCCGGCCCTTGCCCAGACCCACGTGGTACAACTCGCGGATCTCACCGAAGCCGTTGTGTTTCAGGGAGAGGGTTCCCGTGTCGGGGTCGGTCTGCGCGGTGGGGCGGCCCAGGGCGTCGTACCGGGCGGTGGTCACCTTGCCCTGGGGGGAGGTCACCTTCTCCAGTACGTCGAACGGTCCGTACCCGAAACGGACCTTGGTGTCCTCCGCGTCGCCTCCCAGCACGTTCGCGCTGAGCACGACACGCCCTTCGAGGTCCACGGTGGAGTAGGACTCGTGTCGGCGGGCGTCGAACGTACGGGTCGTGAAGAACGAGTACCGGTGCTCGACGTCGCTGTCGTCGGGCGCGGTCACTCTGAGCGGGCGGTCCAGGCTGTCGTAGGTCGTGCGGTGGAACTCTGTCGCGGCGGAGGTGCCGCTCACCCGGTAGGGGCGTGAGCGCGAGATCTGGCGTCCGAGGACGTCATATGCCGTGTCCGTGGCCAGAGTGGCCCCGTCGAAGCCCCGTACGCGCTCCGTGATGGTGCGGCCGAGAACGTCGAGGGTGGTACGGCTGACCTCTTCGCCACGGGTGTTCGTCACATGGACGCCGCTGACACCGCTGCCGTAGCTGTCGGCCCGGGCGCTGTAGGCGACGGTCACCGGGTCCTGCCCCGGGGGCCGTTGCTGCACCGGACGTCCCAGGTCGTCGTAGCGGGTCGACGACCTGACTCCGTTGGCGTCCGTCTCGGTCAGGACGACGCCCAGGCCCGGATGTGTGACCTTCCAGGTGCTGGGGCGGTACGGCAACTGGTCGTGGACGGACCAAACCTGGGTCGCGTAGATCCTCTCGTCGGGCCAGCCGTCGAGCAGAGGGGTGTACTCGTATCTGACCTCGCGCGCCGGTGTGCCCGGTGTGTCGGTCGTCTCCTTGACCGAGGTCACCTCGCCCTTGTCGCCGTATGCGATGCTGCGCGTGCTGTGCTGGTCGGCATCGGCGGCGGTCTTCTGCACCGACGTCTCCGTGAGTCGCCCCGCCACGTCGTACGTGAAGTCGGTGCGCCGGGACGCGCGGTGCGGGTCGGTGGGTGTGTCGTCCGCCTCGACGCGGGTCACCACGGTGTGGTCGGGCAGGCCGGTCAACCAGTCGGACACGCGCGCGGCGGACAGGTCGAACGCCGTGCTGGTGCGCTCGGTGACGCCCCGCTCCGACTCGTCCTTCCCCAGGACCTTGCGCTCCTGGATCGTGGCGTTGCCGTACTCGTCCTGTGTGCTCGCGCGGAACGTGAAGCGGGAGTATCCGTCGCTCACGTCCCCGGCCCGGTAGATGTGGGCGCGGGGAAACGGGTTGTCCGCCTCGGACAGGTCCCAGTCGAGGGATACGGCTTCCTCCCACTCCTGTCTCTGCTGGTTGTAGCCGGGCAGGGCCGTGTTCTTCGGGCGGACCAGATACACCGCGCCGCCATGGAGCTTCACCAGTTCGTCGTCGTGGCGTGTGGCGGTCACCCGCGCCGTCCGCGCAGTGCGCGGGTGCTGGGCGGTCTCGTCGGAGGTCAGAATCGGAACCATACGGGTGATGTCGCGTGGCCGCCCCGCAAACGGATAGGCGTAGGAGTGCGTCGTGGCGTCGACTTCGACGCGTTTGTCGTTGTCGTAGGTGGTGATGGTCTCGGCCGGACGCTGTGGCTCCCAGACGAACGTCGTGCCGAATCCGAGGAATCCGCGCCCCTGAAGATCCAGGACCGGGTTTTCGTACGCGTACTCGGTGATCCTGGCCCGCGAGCGCACCGCGTTCTCGTTGGCGGGGTCGACCAGGTGGGTACGCGACTCCACCTTCCGCACGAACGCCATGCCCCTGCGGCGGAGGGGTGTCGTGGGGAAGGACAGCTTGGGCGCAGCGGTCACCCGTGGCTGGTTGGACCACTCCGTGGAGTAGGTGATCCGCTCCCGCGGCCAGGCGCTCTTCTCGTCGGAGACGCTCCTCAGCACGTCCGGCGCGGATCCCTCGTTCTCCTGGACGACGAGCCGATACCGGTCGCCGTCCTTCACGGGGGAGAGAATGTCCGGCATTCCGTCGCCGTTGAAGTCGGCAACCTCGCTCATCCGCCAGGCCTGCTCGCTGAGGACATCGCTCAGCGGGCTGGCCGCATGGGGCAGGTCGTAACGCTTGCCGGCGGCCGTCAGTACGGTGACCCCCGCGTGGAGTGGGCCGGCCCCTGCCAGGGGCCGGTCGTGGAAGATCACGACGTCGGAGCGGTGGTCGCCGTCCATGTCGGCGACGCTGATCCTCGCCTTGGCACGCTTCTCCCCGGGCCAGCGGAATTCCGTCCCGAAGATCGAGGCAGTGCGGTCGGGAAGGCTGAAGGAGTCCCAGACCGGGGTGTCCGCGAATTCCTCCCGGACGGCCCCGTTTCCGGTGCTGTACTCCACGTCGAAGCCCTGCGGCTGGGTTCCCCCGGCGCCGTTGTCCACGCCCCGCAGTACGCCTCGGTCCTGGAGGCCGTCCCCGTTGAAGTCTCCCAGGTGGCCGAAGCGACCGTCCGCGGTCTGCCACGCACCGAGGAACCTGGAGTCCCCGGACTCCGCCTCCTGGGCGTACATCACGTACGAAGCGTCGTCGCGCCGGTACAACGTGGCGTTCCACTCTCGTAGTTCGGCGCGGCCGTCGCCGTCCGTGTCCACCACGTCGCGGCCGTCCCGGGACAGACTCAGGCGCTTCGACGTGGCGACGGGACCGGAGAATCCGGCTCCCGTGTTGATCCGTACACGCCATTCGTCACCCCAGAGGCCGTCGGGACCCGGCGAGCCCAGCGGGGGCTCCTGAGCCGGAGTCCGCCCGTCGGGATTGCCCCGGTCCTCGCCCTCGAAGAGGTCCACCCGGCCGTCCCCGTCGGTGTCACCGAAGTCGATGACGGCCCGGGGGCTGAAATTCACTGGTATCGAGGCGCCGCGGCTCCCGCCGCGCACGAAGGAGTCACTGTCCTCGTCCCAGTGCAGAAACGCCGCGTAGGGGGCGTCCCCCTGCGGATCCTGGACGAAGACGTCCATGATCCCGTCGCTGTCGACATCCACCGGCAGGATCCGCTCCAGTGAATTGCCGTCGTCGAACGCTCCGGTCAGCGCGACCCTCCGACCGAGCGGGGCGATCGTTCCGTCCGCGTTCTTCTTGCCCAGCAGCACATAGCCCTCGCCGTCGGGATGCAGCGCCACCGGGTTGTAGACGATCACATCGTCCGCGCCGTCGCCGTCGAAGTCACCGGCCTGGGCATGGCGCGACTGTGCCTCGTAGGCGAGGGACAGCAGACCCCCGCCCGGATCGAAATCGTCCACCACGGTCCTGGCCGTGAACTTCGGTGCCTGCCCGCCGTAGTCGAACTTCCTGGCCCACAGGCATCCGCCCTCCTGCCCGCACTTCCGGACCGAGGCCAGCCGACTGCGGTCCGTCACGGGGCTGGAGTCATAGTCGAGGTAGTACTGCCAGAGCAGGGCGGCCTTCGCCGGATCGGGGCCGAACATCTTGACGGCGTTCAGCCGCTTCTTGAGGTGCGTACGGACCCCGTACTGCCAGGAGAAGGACGGGTCGGCGCGTTCCTTGTCGTACTCGAACTGAATGTATCTGACGCGCTCGTCCCCACTGCCGAGAGAATAGGAGATGCGGTCGATGGTCACCTCGGCACTGAGCTGTTCGCTCGATCCCGGAAACGATGACGTGCTCTTGGTGTAGGAATAGTCGATCGAATTGCCGGAGCGGTCGCTCTCCTTTGTCAGCAGCCATACGAATCGGGCAGTGGCGCCATGTCCGCCCTCCGCCCATTGCGTGGCTGTCTGTGGGCGGTATTCCCGGATGCGCCCGTTCTTCAGCCAGACCTTGAACCAGCCGGGGCCCTGACTGTCCGCGTCGAGCGAGACGATCTTCGCGAACGACTCCTGTTCGGTGCGGTACTCCGCACCGGAGGCCCCGTAGTCGCCCTTGACCGCCTTCAGTCTGCTGCCGTCCAGGCAGAACCGGTCGGCGTCCTGGCCGTCGCCGGCACGTTCGCGGAAGTGGACACCGGTCTGCTTCCCGTCGGCGGCGAAGGACTTTCCGCAGCGCGCGACGGCCGAGAGGCCCCCGACGGACCAGCCCACCCCGAGGACACCGTTGGCGCCCCTGCTGGAGTAATTGAGACTTACGGAGGGCTGAAGACCGCCGGGGCCGACCGGCACGTCGAGCGGAATGGCGTAGGATGCGTCACCGTTCGCGGACACCTTCAGATCGCCGGGAAGGTATCCCACGGAGGCGCCCTTGGCCAGATCCGTCGCTGTATCGGTGAATGATGCCCCCGCCGGAAGCGGCGGAGGCTCGTCCGTCGAAAGTCCAACCAAGCCTGATCCGGACTCCTGGAACGACGCCAGTGAATTCAACACCGACACCAGAAGCACCATCGCCAGGCTGAGAATCGCTGTTCTCGTTGCTCGGTTCACGATGGGCATGATTTTTTTCCCTGCATTTCCTTGTTCTCCGGGCGCGCTGTGATGCGTGTGAAATGAGCTGGAGCAACCAGAGAATAGAAATCAGGGCAGGGAAGTGGATGAGTAGCAGGTGCTCAGTTGCTCCCGGGCGCACACGGCCGCAGGGTCTCCAAGGACGGTCAGGGCTTTGCAGTCCGCACCAGCGGCATCATCCGCGCCAGTTCCCGTCTGCTCGTCACGCCGAGCTTCTCGTACACGCGCCCCAGGTGGTTGTTGACCGTGCGCACGGACAGCACCAGGTGACCCGCGATCTCCGGGCTGGTCGCCCCCGAAACGGCCAGCCAGGCGATCTCCGCCTCCCGCCGGGTGAGCGGAACCGTCATGGCCGCCGCGGCCAGCAACGGTGTCCGGGCCCCTTCGCAGCCTTCGGCGAGTGCGGCGGACCGTACCGCGGCGCCGGCCGCGCTCCGGGGGTTCCCCGCGCGGCGAAAGGCGGCGGCCGCCGCGCCGGCCGCCTCGGCGGCCGACAGCTCGCACCCCATCTCGGCGAGCCGCTCCGAGAGCCGCAGCAGCGCCACGCCGTCGTTCTCGGCCAGGGCTGCGGCGAGTTCCGCATGGGCGTGCACGAGCCGTCCGTCGGACCGCGCTGCGACGCCCGCGAGACGACCGGCGACGATCGCCGCACCGCCGAGCCGCGCCACGTCCAGCAGCAGCATGCCCTGGCCGGAGAGGTTGCCCGTGCCCTCCAGGCCGTCGGCGGCGCGCAGCAGCGTCACGCGGGCGTCTTCCAGCCTGCCGGTGGCCGCCATCGCCCATGCCTCCCCGAGGGCCCGGCCGGGAGAGGGCACGAACGTGTCGTACTCGCGCTCGGCCATCGAATCGTCGGCCCTGTCGAGGTCGGCGAGCGTCTCGGCGGCACCGTGGGCGTCGCCTTGGAGCGCGATGGCCGCAGCGAGCCCGCCCAGTGCCTCACGCATGGGCCGGGTGCGGTGGCGGGTCCGGCCGAGCGCGATGCACTCGGCGTACCAGCGGCGCGCAGCGGACACGCGGCCCGCCAGCCACTCCGCCCGGGCCAGGAAGAACGCCACCCACATCCGGACCAACCCCGCCTCAGAGCCCACGAGTTCGCTGTACAACTCCAAGCCCAGGTCCCGGGCCTCGGCCAGACGGCCGTCCTCGGCGAGGGCCAGGACGACGGGGGCCTGCTGAACGGCGGGGTGGGGAGCCGCCAGAGCCGTCCGGCGCGGCCGCCGCTCCAGACCACGGTGCAGGGAACTGGCGTGTTCGGCCCAGGCCAAGGCCTGCCCGATTCTGCCGGTCATCTGCAACGCCCTGGTCTTCACCGCCGCACCGCCCAGCCAGACGGGGGCGTCATGCGGCGAGCCGGGAGCGTCGCCCAGCTCTTCGAGGAGTTCCAGTCCACTGCCGGGTCGGCCGATCGCGGTCCTGATGCACCCCTCGTTGATCGTGAGGATCCGTCGTACCCGCGGCGAGCCGAGCAACGCACCGTGCGCGGCTGTCACCTCCTGAGCACGCCCCGCGTGAGCCATGCCCCACAGGGCGTTCGTCGAGTAGGCCAGAACGATGGCGAGCCGGTCCTCCTCGGTCGTGGCCAACGCGTCCGCCTCGCCGAGTACGTCCTCCGCCTCGGCCGAACGGCCCAGCTCCATGAGGGCGTCGGCGAGGAGCAGCCGGTTGCGGACGGTGTGCCGGTCCGCGGGCAGCGCCCGCGAGAGCCGGACCACCTGGGGGTAGTCGTGGCTGTGCCGGGCCAGGGCCGCAGCGAGTTCCAGTTGCTCAGGATCGGCTGTCCCAGTCGCGGACAGCCGCCAGGAGGCGAGCTGGAGCGGATCGTCCTGCCGCCGGGCACCACGTGCCTCGACCCTCTCCGCCTGGCTCAAAAGGATCGCCTTGCGCCGCAGTTCGGGGAGCGAGGCACGTACGACTTCGCCGTACAGGGGATGGGTGAGTACGACGGTGTGGCGGCGGCGGTCGCGGACCAGCCGGATGTGTCCGTGCCGTTCCAGTTCGAGCACTCCCTCCGCCCCGGCCACCTCCTGGATGTCCGTCAGGGCGACGGGTTCGCACAGGGCGAGGAGTTCGACGGCCCCGGCGGCGGATCGCGGTGCGTGGGCGAGCCGCGTCGCGATCAGTTCCTTCAGACGCGCTGTCCCACTGCCGAGGCCCTTCAGCAAGTGCCAGACCTCGCCGTCGCTGTGCAGCGCGCCGCTCCTGAGCGCTCCGAGGACCAGTTCGCGCAGGTACAGGGCGTTGCCCCCGCTCGCCGTGTGCAGTTCGTGCACGGCATGCGCGCTCACCGGGCCCCCGAGCACGGTCCGCAGGACGCCGGCCACCTCGTCGGGGCGGAACTCCTCCACGTCGATCCGGCAGACCGTGTCGTCGTTGCCGAAGGCCGCCGACAGTTCGAACGGCACTCCGGTCCGGACCGTGCCGACGACGACAGCAGTCCCGGAATCCATCAACTGGCGCAGGAGCATCACCGAAGTCGCGTCCAGCAGGTGCAGGTCGTCGACCAGCAGCACCAGCCTGCCCCCGCCGTCGCGGCTCAGTGCGGCGTCGACCGCCGCGAACCCGGCGACCGGGTCCGACAGATCGGTCCCGGCCGGGATCACATGGGCGAGCGCACCCAGCGGTACGGCGGACGCCACAGCGGTGGCGACGGCCCGCGCGGTACGGAGTCCGGACCGCGCGGCTCGGTCCAGGCACTCCTCGGCCAGCCGCGACTTGCCGACGCCCGCCGGACCGTGCACGAGCACCGCACGCACTCTGGGGTGGTGCAGCGCCCCGGTGACCGCGGCCAGTGCGTCATCACGCCCGACGAGGGGCCACGGCCCGTCCCGGTCGGGGATGGACGACATCCCTCTCAAGGAGCCCTCTTCCGTGCCGCCGCCGGCACCCTGACCGCAGGTCCAGTGGCGAGGAAGTCCTCGAAGGTGCGGCTGCCGGGCAGGGGAGCCGAGGCCAGATGCAGCCCTTCCCGGTAGGCGCGGGGCACGCGTCCGGGGAGAAGCACGGGAAGCACGGGCCGCCGTGCACCGGACACCCGTAGGTAGGCGCGGGCCAGCGCGGCCATCGTCAGCGTCTGTGGTCCCGGAAGATCCGCGACCCGGCCCCGGGGCATGCCGACCGCGAGATCCACCGCACGCGAGGCGACATGTGCCGTGTCCACGCTCTGGAAGCACGTCCCGGCCAGCACGGGCACGACGGGCAGCCGGGCGGCCCGGCTGAGCGCGAAGTGGAGCATCTCGTGGAACTGGGCCGCACGCAGGATCGTGTACGGCAGCCCGGACGACTCGAGCAGCCGCTCGCTGTCGTACTTGGCCCGGTAGTAGGGCAGCGGGTGCCGGTCCACGCCGATGATGGAGACATAGACGATGTGGGGTCCGCCCGCGCGGCCCGCGGCGTCGAGCAGGTTCCGGGTGGCCGCCACGTCACCGTGGCGGGTGCGGCCGTCGGTGGCGCAGTGGATGACCGTGCCGACACCGTCGAGTGCCGAATCGATCCCGTCACCGATGGCGAGATCTGCTGTGCACCACTCCACGGCGGGCGAGCCCTGATCTGTCGGCGGGCGCCGTGAGAGGACACGGACCCGACAGTCCTGCCGCGCGAGCCGCGTGACCACATGGCTGCCCAGGTTCCCGGTTCCACCGGTGACAAGGATGGTGTCATTCATCGAAGCTGCTTTCCTGTGCCCATTCGTTGTGTACAAGTGGGGAGTCACCGACTGCCGAAGAGGGCGGCGCGGTTGGCGATGAGCCCCCGCCGGTCCGTCTCCAACTTGCGGTAGGCGGCCGCGAGATGGCCCTCCACCGTCTTGGGGGTCACGAACAGCCGGTCGGCGATCTCGCGGTTGCTCAGCCCGCTCGACGCCAGTTCGGCCGTGCGGAGCTCCGACGGGGTCAGCGTCTCGATGCCGCGAGCGCCGATCGGAGCCGGCCTGCCGCCGGCCGCTCGCAGTTCTCGCCTTGCCGTTTCCGCGAGGGGCAGGGCACCGCTGCGCACCGCCGTGTCGAGTGCCTGCGTCAGCATCCTTCGGGCCTCGCGGCGCTGTCCGCTCTGTCGTAGTGCGCTTCCCCAGGCCAGCTCGGTCTTGGCGCGTTCGAGTACCGCGGGCGACCTGCTCAGTACGGCGTGGGACTCCTCCAGGCAGGCGAGGCTCTGCTGCCTGGGGCGTGCCCGGGCGAGTGCACGCAAGGCCCGCCCCAGCGCTCCGGGGCCGCGCCATGCGCGAGCGTCGGCAACCTCGCTCCGCGCGAGACGCTCGGCTTCCGCGACCCGTCCCAGGGCGGTCAGGGACTCGGCGGCGGCGGACCGCCAGGGCAGGAACGCGGGATTGCGCCCGCCGATGGCCTCGTTCCGATACGTCCAGCCCAGCTCCTGCCATGCTTCGGCCGCCTCGTCGAACGCGCCCCGGACGGCCAGGAGCCGACAGTACGTCCCTTTCAGGGGAGCGGTGAAAATGCTCAGCGGTGCTTCGTTGGCTCGTGCTGCCACCGATCCGGCGAGCAGATGCCGGGCCTCGTCCTGCCGGCCCTCTTCCAAGGAGGCCTCCGCCTGCACATGGAGGGCGAGCATGTGCAGGAGGTGGTGACGGCACGCGAGCGCCGCACGGGCTGCTTGCTGTGCGTCGGCGTGGGCCTGGGGGAGCCGGCCGGCACGGAGCCGAGCCAGGGCCCGCGAGCACAGAACGGCCGCCAGGCCGCGGGACGCACCGCGTCGGCGGGTGTCTCGCAGTGCCGCCTCCATGCTCGCCAGCACGGACTCGTCGTCGGCGAGGATGAGCGCGAACCACGCGGAGGCCAGCGACCCTTCGAGGAGGTCGTTGCCCTTGAGGACTCGGCGCGCCAGCTCCACGGCGACCGGGGAGCACGCGTGCAGTTCCATGCCCGCCCACACTCCGTCCACGACGGCGCCGGCCCAGCCCTCATGAGGGGGATCCTGCTCCCAGCGGGCGAGGATGCCGCGTACCTTTGGCGACTGCCTGCGCCCCAGCAAGGTCGCCGCGACGACGCACGCGTCCATGAACTGCCGTACCGGTTCGGCTTCGGGGGTGGTGGGCAGTTCGTAGGCGGCCCGCTCGGCCATGGCAGTGAGCGCCTCCGCACGACCCAGCCCGTGCAGGGCGTTGCCTGCCTTGACCATCAGAGCGGCCCGTTCCAGGGGGTCGTGCACCTTGGTCAGCAGGGCGTCGACGCATTCGACCGTCGCGTCACCGTCGACGAGTTCGGCCGCCGCGAGCATGTCCGTCAGCAAGCGCCGTTCGTCCTGGTCAGGAGCGTCCTCCTGGCGGCAGCGGCGGAGGTAGTCCAGGGCTGCGGCGGGTGCGCCGCGCCGCATAGCCTCCTCGGCCGCACTCCACAGGAGCAGCGCATGCGCGGTCGAATGCTCCGGCGGGATGAGCAGCAGATGCGACGCCGCGTGCTCGAGCGGCGCTCCCGCGGCCCGCAGCAGCGCGACGGCATCGCGGTGCGCGTCGATGCGCCGGACGATCCCCATGTCCTCGTAGATCGCCTCCCGCACCAGAGGGTGGACGAAGTCCAGGAAGATGTCCCCCACGGCGCCGCCGGCCGTGGCCGGCGAGACGGCCATCAGATCCGCCTCCCGTAGAGCGTCGGCCGCCTGTGCCACGACCTCCAGCCGCAGGCCGGCAAGCGTGCCGACGTGCCGGAGCGTGGCGTCGCCTCCCAGCACGGCGACGGCTTGTGCCACGCTCACCGTCGCGGTGCTGAGACGCCCGAACCAGAGGGAGATGCGATGCCGTACCGCCTCGGCGCCCAGGCCGGCGATCCTGTGGGCATGGGACGCGGTGGGCGGCACCTGAGCGGCCGCGGCGACCCGGGCCAGCTCGGAGAGCAGGAAGGGATTGCCTTCGGCCGCCGTGTGGCACGCCTCGACGAACGCGGCATCGGCTGGAAGAGCGAGATGGAGGGCTATGACCTCCCGTGCGGCCGACAAGGTGAGAGGGGCCGGCGTCAGGACACGGCAGGCGGGGTCGCCGAGCAGCTCGGTGATCGCCTCGCGGACAGGGCCGGAGGCGGGTCTGGTGCTCCATATCCCCACGGCCGGGAAGTCGCGCAGGCGTGGCAGCAGATAGGTGAGGAAGCGCAGCGTCGGGAGGTCCAACGACTGAAGGTCATCGATCACCAGAGCCACGGGTGCGGTCCGGGTCAGCAGTTCGGTGAGCCGGTACAGACCGTGGAGGACCGCGAAGTCGCCGGGGCCCGGCTCGGGCGCTCGCGCGTCGAGGGCGGCGAGTCCCGGCGCCACCGCGGGTTCGTCCCGCAGATCAGGGCGAGTATCGAGAATGCGTTCGAAAAGTTGACGGATGCCGCCGAACGCATAGCTGCCTTCCAGTTCGGTTCCACGAGCGGTGAGGACCTGCATGCCCGCCTCACCGGCAAGCCGTTCCGCCTCCCGCAGAAGCACGGTCTTGCCCAGCCCCGGGCCGCCCCGGACCACAACCGCCGCCGTGCTCGGATCGTCGACAGCGGTCCTGAGAGCGGCCAATTCAGCATCGCGCTCCAACAGCATGCGCGGTCCTCACTCGGTCGGATCTGCTGTGTGACCTACGGTACGAGCGGTGCGCGGACCTGTCCCGCCCCGCATCAGTCCGCCGCTCCCGCGATCCCGGCCGTGGCGCTGTGCCGCAAGGCGGCCCACACATGGTGGCCGTCCATCCGGCACTCGCTTCCCCATGCCTCGGCGAGCGAGTCGACCAGGGGCAGGCCCCTGCCATGACAGGCCGCGACATCGGGCGGGGCGCTCGCTCCCACGCGGCCGGGGAGTCCCCGTCCCTCGTCGACCACATCGATGCGGAGAGCATGTCGTCCCGCCCTGTGCGCCGTGCGCATCTCCAACGTGACACGGCCCCCGACCCTGACCGCGTTGCTGACGAGTTCGGACACGATCAGCAGCGCGTCGTCCTGGAGCGCGGACAGTCGCCAGTCCCGCAACCTCGCCCGGGTCCACGACCTCGCCGTCGCCGGTGAGCGGTCGCTGGCCGGGAGCGTGCGCATGGCGAACGAATTGCTGGAGGCGACAGGCGCGCCGGTTCGGTCGTACATGGTGAAGGTCCCTGGGCGTCGTGCGTGCTGGGGCTCGGGTGCTGCTGTGTCCCCTGGTTTCTCTGTTCTCCTCGTTTGTACGGCTATCGGCGCAGGCAGGTCACCCGGGCTACCCCTGACATCACCCCCTGACATCTCCCGGGTCGGGGGACGGCTCTCTGCGCATCTGGAGCTCTTGAGGCCGCGCTGCCAGTGGCGGGCTGCCTGGACCAGGCCGTGCCGGAGACGAAGGGTGCCGCCATGTTTCGCGATAGCGCACGATCGGCTGAACGGACGTTCCCGTCCGCCGCTCAGGCGCCCCGGTTCCAGTCGAGGCGGAGGACCGCGAGGTCGTCGGAGTGGCGGCCGGCGTTGAGTTCGTGGGTTCTGCGGATGAGGTGGTCGACGTGCGTGACCGGGTCGGTGTGGGGGAGGTCCTCGATCAGGGCCAGGAGTCCTTCGACGCCGAGCCGGCGGGTCGTCTCGCCGTCGTGGCCCTCGGTGAGGCCGTCGGTGTACAGGGTGAGGGCGCCGCTCGCCGGGAGCGGGACGACGGTGGCGGGCCAGTGGCGCTGCTCGGGGAGGATGCCGAGCGCGATGCCGTGCGCGGCGCTCAGTTCCCGGGTGCCGTCGGCCGTCGTGAGCAGGGGTTCGTGGTGGCCGGCGAGATGGAAGGTGGCGCTGGGGGAGTCCTGGTCGAGGGTGAGGAGGGTGCAGGTGGCGAAGAGCTGCTGGCTGCCGCGTTCGGCGATCAGGATGCGTTCCATCAGGTGCAGCAGATCCTCGCCGCGGTGCCCGCCGAGCACGAGGGAGCGCCAGGCGATGCGCAGGCAGACGCCGAGCGCGGCGGCGTCGGGGCCGTGTCCGCTGACGTCGCCGACGACGGCGTGCAGCAGACCGTCGTCGCCCTCCACCACGTCGAGGAAGTCGCCGCCCAGCAGGGCGAGCGCGGTGCCGGGCAGATAGCGGGAGGTGACGCGCACCGTGGACGTGCCGAGGATCGGCTGCGGCAGCAGACCGCGCTCCAGCCGGGCGTTCTCCTCCGCGCGCAGCCGCGCGGCCTGAGCCTCGGCGCCCGCGCGTTCGGTCTGGCTGCGGTAGACGGCGTAGCGCAGGGTGCGGTGCAGCAGGTCCGCCTCGACCTTGCCCTTGACCAGGAAGTCCTGGGCGCCGGCGGCCATGGCGTCGGTGCCCGCCTGGGCCTCGGACAGCCCGGTCAGGACGATGACCGCGGTGTGCGGCGCCATGCCGCGGACGGCGGCGACGGCGTCGATGCCGGACACGTCCGGCAGATGCAGGTCGAGCAGGACGCAGTCGATCGGCGCGCCGGCGAGCGCGGAGCGGGCCGCGGCCAGCGTGGTGCGGACGGTCAGCTCGAACCGCATCCCGGTGTCGTGCAGGAGTTCCTCCACGAGCAGGGCGTCGCCGTCGTCGTCCTCGATCAGAAGGATGCGGTACACCGGTTCGTCGGGCGCCGCCTCGGGGCCCGTCCTCATGACCGCGGTCTGCGCGTCTGCTCCGCGCCGGGGCCCTCGGCCTCCGGCAGGACCGGGCGCACGGGGCTCTCCGGCGGCTCGGGGGCCAGGGTGAACCCGAGCCGGGTGCCCTCCCGGTACTCCGTGTCGACGGCGATGGTGCCGCCGTGGAACTCGACGATCTTCTTGCACATCGCGAGCCCGATGCCGCTGCCGGTGAAGGAGTCCTTCGTGTGCAGCCGCTGGAAGATCACGAAGACCTTGTCGGCGTACTCGGGCGCGATGCCGATGCCGTTGTCGGTGACGGAGAACCGCCACAGGTCGCCGTCCCGTTCCGCCGTCACATGGATCGCAGGCGCCCGGTCGGGGCGGCGGAACTTGACGGCGTTGCCTATCAGGTTCTGCCAGAGCATGCCCATCTGGGTCGGGTCGGCGACCAGGGTCGGCAGCGGATCGTGGGTGATCGTCGCGCCGGCCTCCTCGATGCCGATGCTCAGCGCGGACACGGTCCGCTCGAAGACCTTCTCCAGGTCCACGCTCTGATGGGTGTTGTGCATCCGCCCGACCCGGGAGAAGTCCAGCAGGTCGTTGATCAGGGTCTGCATCCGGTTGGCGCCGTCGACCGCGAACTCGATGTACTGGTCGGCCCGGGTGTCGAGTTGGCCGCCGTAGCGCCGCTGGAGGAGCTGGGTGAAGCTGGACACCTTGCGCAGCGGCTCCTGGAGGTCGTGCGAGGCGACATACGCGAACTGCTCCAACTCGGCGTTGGACCGCTGGAGTTCCGCGGCCTGCGCGTCGAGCCGCTGCCGTGCCTCCTCGGTGAAGGCCAGCTCCCGTACGAGACGGCGGCGCATGGAGTCGATCTCACCGCTGAGGCGCCGCAGGTCGGCGGGGCCGGTCGGGGAGATGGGGTGGCCGAAGTCGCCGTCGGTGATCACCCGTGCGTCCGCGGCGAGTTGCTCCAGCGGCCGGTTGATGCCGCGCCGCAGCCCCTCGAAGACGAAGGCCGTCAGCACCACGATGAGGACGGCGATGGCGCCGAACACGCCGTTGCGCAACGCCGTGACGGACATCAGGTCGTCCCGGGCCTGGACCCGGTCCGCGCGGAGCCGCTCCTGCTGTTCGCCCAGGGCGGCCCGGACGTCGTCGAAGGCGCTCTTGCCCTCCGCCGCACGCTCGGTGGCCAGCGGCGACGGCGCACCCGGCGGCGCGGCCGCGATCGGCCGCGCGATCCGCTCCTGCCACCGCTCCACGGCGTCCTGTACGGCCTCCAGGTCCGCCAGCCGGGCCTTGTCGCCCTGGAGCAGCCCGGCGAGCTGCGCCGTGCGCGTCTTCTCCTCGGCGAGGCCCTCGGTGTAGGGGACCTTGAACGCCGGTGTGCCGGTGGCGCCGTAACCGCGGATGCCCGTCTCCTGGTTGAGCAGCGCCGACTCCAGACGGATCGCCGCGGTCAGCGCGGGGGAGCGGACGTCGACGAGGTCGTTGCTGATCGTCTCGGTCCGCGCCAGGACCCATGCTCCCGCCGTGCCGAGGACGGCCAGGACCGCCAGGGACACGGCCGCCCCGACACGAAGCCATCGCCGGGTCGTCCACCTGGCGAGCCACGGTGCACGCGGTGGTCTGGTGTTGCCGGTCATCCTGGGAGGGCTCCTCGCTGCGACAGCCGCCCGAAGGCGCGGCCAGCACACTCTAGAGGGCGACAACGGTTGTTGTCGCGGGTGGTCCCGGGAGCCTAGAGTGCCGGGCATGCCTGGCAAGAACTTCCACCTGCGGACCACCCCGCAGGAGACGGCCGTCGTCGCCGACGACGCGGTCGGCGACCTTGTGCGGCGCCTCTCCGACCAGCTCCTCAAGGCTCCCGGGGACCCGCCGACGGACGACCCGGCCCAGGCCCTGGCCCTCCTCCACCTGCTGGACCACGTACGGCGGGCCGCCGAGCGGCTCCAGCGGGAAGCGGCCGTGGCCGCCGCCCGCGCCGGCGCCGGCTACCCACAGCTCGGCGCCGCCTGCGGCATGACCCGGCAAGGAGCCCGGCGCCGCTGGCCGGGACTCTTCCACCACTCCGACGAACAGCCCACGGAGCATCCGATGATGACCACCCCTGCCCGCCCGTTCGACGTCCTGCTCGTCGAGGACGACGTGGCCGACGCCATGCTCATCGAGGAAGCCCTCGCGGAGCGGGGAGCCCGCAACCTGGTCCAGGTCACCGACGGAGTCGCCGCGCTGGAACACCTGCGCGGCGACGGCAACGCCCGCCCCGACCTGATCGTCCTCGACCTCAACATGCCGCGCATGAACGGCCGTGAGCTGCTGAAGATCCTCAAGTCCGACGAGGACCTCCAGACCATCCCGGTCGTCGTCCTCACCACGTCCACCGCCCCGGACGACGTCACCGGCGCCTACAGCAGCCACGCCAACGCGTACGTCACCAAGCCGGTCAACCTGGAGGAGTTCGAGCAGGCGGTGCAGAGCATCGACGCCTTCTACCTCGACACGGTGACGCGGCCGCGGCCCTGACGGACGGGGCGCGGGTCCGGCGGCCAACCTCAGGAACCGCTCAAATCTCTTTCGATCCGTACCCGGCTGATGAACAATCGTCGAAAACACTGGCAGGTGCGGAGAATTCTCGGCGAGATGACGATGCAATCTGTGCGTTATGACCGCGAGCAGAAAAGATTTCATCTGCTCCAATGGGCGGCCGGGTGGAACGGTGATGCGACAGGCGAAAGCCTGTGGTCCTATTCGCTCAGGCTGGGCGGCTCGCACGCCCTTCTGAACGGCTGGGTGAAAAACGCCGGAATAAGGAACATCCTCACCGTCGAAGAGAACAGATCCCTGGACGCGGCGCTCGCCAAGTCGATGCGTGCGCGCCGACGGCCCGAAAAGGCGGCGGGAACCGCGCCGAAAGTAGGTCCCCACCGCGACCTTCGGCCACGCCCCCGTCCCTTCGGTAGGTGATCCGGTCCACGGGGAGGTGACAGAGCCCTCCGCTGCGTAGATTTGTCGACCATGAGGGACCGCGAGGGACCGGGATGGTCATGAGGGCCGACGACGGCGCGATGCGTACGGCGCCGAGATTCGCGCGGCACCGGTGGCTGCTGCCGTCCGCCGTGGTCGCGGAGCTGGACCCGGACGCCGAGCGTCCCGGCCGGCCGCCCCGGCGTACCGCGCGGGACTGGGTGGTCGACCTCACCTGCTTCCTGATCGCCATCGGCATCGGTCTGGCCGCCGCCGAGCCGCTCACCGGCGACCAGGACCTGCCCCAGGTGCTCGTCGCGCTCGATCTGCTGCTCGGCGCCCTGGCCTGCGGCGCGGTCTGGCTGCGCCGCCGCTGGCCGCTCGGTCTGGCCGTCGCCACGCTGCCCCTCGCCTTCGTCTCGACCACCTCGGCCGGGGTCGGCGCGGTCGCCCTCTTCACCCTCGCCGTGCACCGGCCCTTCCGGTACGTGGCCTGGGTCGGCGGCGTGCAGATCGCCCTGCTCCCGCTGCTGATGTGGGTCCGCCCCGACCCCGAGCTGGGCTACGGCCCGGCGGTGGTGTTCAGCGCCGTCTTCTGCGTCGCGGTCATCGGGTGGGGCATGGTCGTACGGTCCAAGCGGCTGCTCATGGTGAGCCTGCGCGACCGTGCGCGGCGGGCCGAGACCGAGGCACGGCTGCGGGCCGAGCAGGCGCAGCGGCTGGCCCGGGAGGCCATCGCGCGCGAGATGCACGACGTGCTCGCCCACCGGCTGACCCTGCTCAGCGTGCACGCGGGCGCGCTGGAGTTCCGGCCGGACGCGCCCCGTGAGGAGATCGCGCGGGCCGCCGGGGTGATCCGGGAGAGCGCCCACGAGGCGCTCCAGGACCTCCGCGAGATCATCGGCGTCCTGCGGGCCGGCGAGCCCGACGAACAGGGCGGCCGCCCCCAGCCCACCCTGGCCGCCCTGGACGCCCTCGTCGGCGAGTCCCGCGAGGCCGGCGCCAAGGTCACCCTCGACCAGCGGATCACCGACCCGGGCTCCGTACCCGCCTCCGTCGGACGCACCGCCTACCGCATCGCGCAGGAGTGCCTCACCAACGCCCGCAAGCACGCGCCGGGCGCCGAGGTCGCCGTGACCGTCACCGGCGGCCCCGGCGAGGGGCTCTCCCTGACCGTGCGCAACCCGGCCCCCGAGGGTCACGTCCCGCCCGTCCCCGGCTCAGGCCAGGGCCTCATCGGGCTGACCGAACGCGCCACCCTGACCGGCGGCAGCCTGGAGCACGGCCCCCGCGCGGACGGCGGGTTCGAGGTGCGGGCCTGGCTGCCCTGGCCCGCGGCGTAGTCGTCCAGGGCTCAACTCGGCGGCCGCAACCGTGATTACGTAAGGCACATGACTGCGATCAGACTCCTGCTCGTCGACGACGATCCGCTGGTGCGGGCCGGTCTGTCCTTCATGATGGGCGGCGCCGAGGACATCGAGATCGTCGGCGAGGCCGCGGACGGCGGCGAGGTCGAGGCGCTCGTGGAGCGCACCCGGCCCGACGTCGTCCTCATGGACATCCGGATGCCGGCCGTGGACGGCATCGTCGCCACGGAGCGGGTACGGGCCCGGCCGGACGCCCCGCAGGTCGTCGTCCTCACCACCTTCCACGCCGACGAACAGGTGCTGCGGGCGCTGCGCGCGGGCGCCGCCGGGTTCGTCCTCAAGGACACGCCGCCCGCCGAGATCCTCGACGCGGTGCGCCGGGTCGCGGGCGGCGACCCCGTCCTGTCGCCCACCGTCACCCGCCAGTTGATGGCCCACGCGGCCGGCACGGCGGCCGACACCCGCCACGCACGCGCGCGTGAACGGCTCGCCGGCCTCGGCGAACGCGAACGCGAGGTCGCCGTCGCCGTCGGCCGGGGACTGTCCAACGCCGAGATCGCCGCGGCCCTGTTCATGAGCGTCGCCACCGTCAAGGCCCATGTCTCCCGCATCCTTGCCAAGCTGGACCTCAACAACCGCGTCCAGATCGCCCTGCTCGCCTACGACGCGGGCCTCCTCGACGAGGACGGGCGCTAGCCGGAGGTCCGGGACGTTGTGACGAACGGCGCGGTGGCCCGCGCGTACGGCACCCCGCCCGCGCCCCGGCTCACTCGATCCCGGCCGTCGCCCCCGGGATCTCCGCCATCGACACGGCCCGGCGCTCCCGGCGGGACGTCTCGCACGCCTCGGCGATCCGCAGCGCGTGCAGCGCCTCGCGGCCGTCGCACGGGTTGGGGCGCTCACCCCGCAGCACCTCCACGAACGCGATCAGCTCCGCCTCGTACGCGGGCCCGAAGCGCTCCAGGAAGCCCGTCCAGGGCTTGTCGGCGGCCGGGGGACCGGTGGGCTCGGTGGAGGCGATCGGCGTGCGGTCGTCCAGCCCCACCACGATCTGGTCCAGCTCACCGGCCAGCTCCATGCGGACGTCGTAGCCCGCGCCGTTCAGCCGGGTCGCCGTGGCCGTGGCGAGCGTGCCGTCGTCCAGCGTGAGGACCGCGGCCGCCGTGTCGACGTCCCGCGCCGCGCGGAACATCGCGGGCCCCGCGTCGGACCCGGTCGCGTACACGTCCCGCACCTCGCGCCCGGTGACCCAGCGCAGACAGTCGAAGTCGTGGATGAGGGCGTCCCGGAAGATGCCGCCGGAGACCGGCAGCCAGTCGGCCGGCGGCGGCGACTGGTCCGAGGTCAGCGCCCGTACGGTGTGCAGCCGCCCGAGCCGTCCGGACCGCACCGCCTCCCGCGCCCCGGCGTACCCCTTGTCGAAGCGGCGCTGGTAGCCCATCTGGAGGATCGTTCCCGCGGCCTCCACCTCGGCGATCGCCTGGAGCGTGCCCGTCAGGTCCAGGGCGATGGGCTGCTCGCAGAACACCGGGAGCCCGCTGCGCGCCGCCCGGCCGATCAGTTCGGCGTGCGCCGCGGTGGAGGCCGTGATCACCACCGCGTCCACGCCCCAGCGGAAGATCTCCTCCACCCCCGGGGCGGCCGTCTCGCCGAGCCGCAGCGCGAGCGCCTGGGCCCGCGCGTGGTCCGCGTCCGTGAGGATCAGGGATCCGACCTCGCGGTGACGGCTGAGTGTGTTCGCATGAATGGTGCCGATGCGGCCCGTCCCGATGACCCCGATGCGCATGAGAACAAAGTGACCTCGCAGGCGGGCCTGTGTCAATGTGTATGTCCGGACAATCTAACTACACAACTTCCCGTCAACAGCGCCCGGAGCTACGCTCGGCGGGTGCAGAAACCAGAAGTGGACCCGACCGTGACGCTCGACCTGCGTGTGGACCGTAGCTCACCGGTCCCCCTGTACTTCCAGCTCTCCCAGCAGCTCGAGGCGGCGATCGAGCACGGATCGCTCACCCCGGGCAGCCTGCTGGGCAACGAGATCGAGCTGGCGGGCCGGCTCGGCCTGTCCCGCCCGACCGTGCGCCAGGCGATCCAGTCCCTCGTCGACAAGGGACTGCTGGTGCGCCGCCGGGGCGTCGGCACCCAGGTCGTGCACAGCCAGGTCAAGCGGCCCCTGGAGCTGAGCAGCCTCTTCGACGACCTGGAGGCGGCCGGCCAGCGCCCCGCGACGACCGTCGTGGTCAACACCGTCGAGTCCGCGTCCGCCGAGGTCGCGGCCGCGCTCTCGGTCGCCGAGGGCAGCGAGGTGCACCGGGTGGAGCGGCTGCGCCTCGCGCACGGCGAACCCATGGCCTACCTGTGCAACCACCTGCCCGCCGGCCTGCTCGAACTGGACACCGGCCGGCTGGAGGCGACCGGCCTGTACCGGCTGATGCGCGCCGCCGGGATCACCCTGCACAGCGCCCGCCAGTCCATCGGCGCCCGCGCCGCCACCGCCGATGAGGCCGAGCGGCTCACCGAGGCGGAGGGCGCCCCGCTGCTCACCATGCAGCGCACGACCTTCGACGACACCGGGCGCGCCGTGGAGTTCGGCGACCACATCTACCGGCCGAGCCGCTATTCGTTCGAGTTCCAGCTCCTCGTACGGTCCTGAGCGCGCCGGGCCGTCTCCAGGGCTCGCCTTGATCGTCGTATTGTCCGGACAATGCGACCGGAAGGGGCCTTCGTCCCCTGTACGGCACCCGCCGTACGCGTGAGGCAGAATTTGGCCTTGATGAGCACCTACGGCAACTTCACCGCCCCCATCGGCTCCCGCCGCGCCCCCGCCCTGCGCACGGTGGGCACCAGGGAGCGCCGCTCGCACCTGACCGCACCCCGGGTGCCCACGGTCGGCATCGACATCGGCGGCACCAAGGTGATGGCCGGTGTCGTCGACGCCGACGGCAACATCCTGGAGAAGGTCCGCGCGGAGACCCCGGACAAGTCCAAGAGCCCGAAGGTCGTGGAGGACACGATCGTCGAACTCGTCCTGGACCTCTCCGACCGCCACGACGTGCACGCGGTCGGCGTCGGCGCCGCCGGGTGGGTCGACGCCGACCGCAACCGCGTGCTGTTCGCGCCCCATCTGTCCTGGCGCAACGAGCCCCTCAGGGACCGGCTCTCCGACCGGCTGGCGGTGCCCGTCCTGGTCGACAACGACGCCAACACCGCCGCCTGGGCCGAGTGGCGCTTCGGCGCCGGCCGCGGCGAGGACCACCTGGTCATGATCACCCTCGGCACCGGCATCGGCGGCGCCATCCTCGAAGAGGGCCAGGTCAAGCGCGGCAAGTACGGCGTCGCCGGCGAGTTCGGCCATATGCAGGTCGTCCCCGGCGGCCACCGCTGCCCGTGCGGCAACCGCGGCTGCTGGGAGCAGTACAGCTCCGGCAACGCGCTGGTCCGGGAGGCCAAGGAGCTGGCCGCCGCCGACTCCCCGGTGGCCTACGGGATCATCGAGCACGTCAAGGGGCAGATCGGTGACATCACAGGGCCGATGATCACGGAACTCGCGCGCGAGGGCGACGCGATGTGCATCGAGCTGCTCCAGGACATCGGCCAGTGGCTCGGCGTCGGCATCGCCAACCTCGCCGCCGCCCTCGACCCTTCCTGCTTCGTGATCGGCGGCGGTGTCTCGGCCGCCGACGACCTCCTCATCGCGCCCGCGCGGGACGCCTTCAAGCGCCAGCTCACCGGCCGCGGCTACCGCCCCGAGGCCCGGATCGTGCGCGCCCAGCTCGGCCCCGAGGCCGGCATGGTCGGCGCCGCCGACCTGTCCCGGCTGGTCGCCCGCCGCTTCCGGCGCGCCAAGCGCCGCCGCGTGGAGCGCTACGAGCGCTTCGAACGGTTCACCGAGGCGGCCCGCCGCGCCCGGGACACCGCGTGACCGCCGCGCTGCCCCGCCAGGCCACACCGCCCGACGAACCGCCCCGCCCGCCCGAGGACCGCCGCCATGTGATCCGCCGCAGGGCGCTCACCCTGCTGATCATCGTGCTGCTCATCGGCGTCCCGGCCGGCTACCTGGTGATCTCCGCCAACCAGAGCCGCGACAGCGGCAAGGACAAGGAGGCCAAGTACTCGGCGACCGGACTGACCGAGGGCTGGCCGTCCAAGGTCCAGCGCCGCCTCTACCAGGTGCCGGTCCCGCACCCCTCGAACCAGGTCGCCTACTACGAGACGAACAACTGGAAGACCAGCCGGCTCTACGTGCAGTTCCAGACCACGCACGCCGGACTCGACCAGTTCCTCTCCGACATCGGCGTCAGCCGCGACGACCTGCGCAAGGACGACATCACGATCAGCGCCCGCGACCGGGACATCACCGGCTGGCGGTTCTCCGGACCCGGCGCGCGCACCGGCGAGTACTACGGCCTGGTCCGCGAGCGGAAGAACCCGACGCCGACCCTGGACGTCGTCGTGAACCACCAGAACCCGATATACCCCATGGTGTACGTCGTCTCGCGCACGGTGCCCTGACGGGCCGGCCCCGCCCGGGTCCGCGCCGCTCGGACAGGCCGCCGGGGCCGATTGTCGGACCCCGCCCGTAGAGTCGAGGACGAGTGATCCGACAGGCGGGCGGGAGGTGGACGATGCGTACGACAGAGCGCGCCGCGGCCGTACCCGTGGCCGCGCACGCCGCCGCCGTACGGCTCGCCGCCGTCTTCCTGCCCGCGCCCCTCCCGCGCGACGGCCGGATCGCCCTGTGGGACCCCGACAGCGGCCCGCTGCCCGACACCCCGCACGCGGAGCCCACCGAGCTGACCGTCGTCCGCCCGCACGGCAGCTCCGTGCGCCGCAGGCCGGCGCCCGCCCTGTCGCTGCCCCTCGACAAGGCGCTCCCGCTGCTCGTCCACGCCCGCCGCGACCCCGCCGCCCATCCCGCCACCGCCTGCTGGGGCGCCGCCGCGCTGCACGCCCTGCGGCTCGCCGCGCGCGGCCGTCTGCTGCCCGGCCTGACCCCGGCGGGCCACGACGCCTGGCGGGCCGGCCCGCTCGACCCGCAGGACATCGCACACCTGCGCGCCGTCGCCGCCGCCCTGCCCCCCGAGGGCCACGCCGTCCCGCTGCCCGGCCCCGGCGCGCTCCGCCTGCCGCAGCCCGAGGCCCTGATGCGCTCCTTCCTGGACGCCGTCGCGGACACCCTGCCCCGCACCCCCGCCGCGCCGCACGCGTGCGGGAAGCCCTTCGCGGACCGCCCGCCCCAGCGGCTTCCCGGCCCCGCCGCCCACGACTGGGCCGCCGAGGTCGCCGCCGGCATGGACGCGGGCGTGCGGATCTCGCTCCGCCTGGACCTCTCGGCGTACGACCTCTTCGACGACGGGGAGTCGGCGCGCCGCGCGGGCGCCGCGATCGTCCAGGTGCACAGCCTCGCCGACCCCACCCTGGTGACGGACGCGGCGACCCTGTGGGCGGGCGCCGCCGACACCGCCTTCGGGCCCCGCGCGCGGGTCGACGCCGCGCTCGCCGTGCGCCGCGCGGCCCGCGTATGGCCCCCGCTCGCCCGGCTCGCCGACCAGGACACCCCCGACGTCCTCGCCCTGTCCGAGGAGGAACTGGGCGATCTGCTCGGCGTGGCCGCGACCCGCCTCGCCGCCGCCGGGGTCGCCGTGCACTGGCCGCGCGACCTCGCCCAGGACCTCAGCGCCGCCGCCGTCGTACGGCCCGCGCCGGGCTCGGCCACCGACGGCACCGGCTTCTTCGAGAGCGACGAACTCCTCCAGTTCCGCTGGCAGTTGGCGCTCGGCGGCGATCCGCTCAGCGAAGCCGAGATGGACACGCTCGCCGAGGCCCACCGGCCCGTCGTCCGCCTCCGGGACCAGTGGGTCCTGGTCGACCCGGCGCTCGTCCGCAAGGCGCGCAAGCGCGAACTCGGCCTGCTGGACCCGGTCGACGCCCTGTCCGCCGCGCTCACCGGCACCGCCGAGGTCGACGGCGAACCGGTCGAGGCGGTGCCCGTCGGCGCGCTGGCCACCCTGCGCGACCGTCTCACCGCGGGCGTCCGGCCCGCGGATCCGCCCCCCGGCCTGCGGGCCACCCTGCGCGACTACCAGCTCCGGGGCCTGGCCTGGCTGGACCTCATGACCTCCCTCGGCCTCGGCGGCTGCCTCGCCGACGACATGGGTCTCGGCAAGACCGTCACCGTGATCGCCCTGCACCTGCGCCGGGCCCGCACCGAACCGACCCTGGTGGTCTGCCCCGCCTCCCTCCTCGGCAACTGGCAGCGCGAGATCCACCGCTTCGCGCCCGGCGTCCCCGTCCGCCGCTTCCACGGCACCGACCGCAGCCTCGACGACCTGACCGGCGGCTTCGTCCTCACCACCTACGGCACCATGCGCTCCGCGGCGCCCGCGCTCGCCGGACAGCCGTGGGGCATGGTCGTCGCCGACGAGGCCCAGCACGTGAAGAACCCCTACTCGGCGACCGCGAAGGCGCTGCGCACCATCCCGACGCCCGCGCGCGTGGCGCTCACCGGCACGCCCGTCGAGAACAACCTGTCCGAACTGTGGGCCCTGCTCGACTGGACGACCCCCGGACTCCTCGGCCCCCTGAAGTCCTTCCGCGCCCGCCACGCGCGTGCCGTGGAGAACGGCGAGGACGCGGAGGCCGTGGAGCGGCTCTCCCGGCTGGTCCGCCCGTTCCTGCTGCGCCGCAAGAAGTCCGACCCCGGGATCGTCCCCGAGCTGCCGCCCAAGACCGAGACCGACCACCCGGTCCCGCTCACCCGCGAACAGGCGGCGCTCTACGAGGCGGTGGTGCGGGAGTCGCTGCTCGCCATCGAGACGGCGGACGGCATCGCCCGCCGGGGCCTGGTGCTCAAGCTGCTGGGCGCGCTCAAGCAGATCTGCGACCACCCGGCGCTGTACCTCAAGGAGGAGGCGACCGCCGTGGGCGACGCCCTCGCCGCCCGCTCCGGCAAACTCGCCCTGCTCGACGAACTCCTCGACACGCTCCTCGCCGAGGACGGCTCCGCGCTCGTCTTCACCCAGTACGTCGGCATGGCCCGCCTCATCACCGCGCACCTCGCCGCCCGCGCGATCCCCGTCGACCTGCTCCACGGCGGCACACCGGTGCCCGAGCGGGAACGCATGGTGGACCGCTTCCAGAGCGGCGCCACCCCGGTCCTCGTGCTCTCCCTCAAGGCCGCCGGCACCGGCCTCAACCTCACCCGCGCGGGCCATGTCGTCCACTTCGACCGCTGGTGGAACCCGGCCGTGGAGGAACAGGCCACCGACCGCGCCTACCGCATCGGCCAGACCCAGCCCGTCCAGGTCCACCGCCTCATCACCGAGGGCACCGTCGAGGACCGCATCGCCGAGATGCTCCAGGCCAAGCGCGCCCTGGCCGACGCGATCCTCGGCTCCGGAGAATCCGCCCTCACCGAACTGACGGACCGCGAACTGACCGACCTGGTCCGCCTGCGAAGGGAGGCGTGATGCAGAACCCGAACCCCGGCACCAGCCCCGCCGACGCGGCCCGCCGAGCCCTGCGCGCGGCGCGCGACCGGGGCCGCCCTTCGACGCCGTCGACGGAGGAAGCGGCCTCCCACCGCGATGCCAGCCCGGGGGATGCGGTGCGTGCGGCGTTGCGGGGTGGCGCGACGCCCGCCGGCACCGACGGCACGGCGGTTCCGGCGCCGGGTGCCGGTGGTGCTACGGATCCGGTGCCGGGTGCGGGTGGTGCGATGGGCCCGGTGCCGGGCGCCGATCGTGCGACGGATCCGGTGCCGGGCGCCGAGGCGGCGGACGAGTCTCGGCTGCCGGGCGGGTCCGGTGCGTCGGACGAGCCATTGGCGCCGGGCGGGCCCCGCCCGCCGAGGCCGGGTGATGCGGTGCGCGCGCTCTTGGGCGGCCTGGCGGGCTCCGCCCCGGGTACCGAGGCCGTGGACGGGCCTCAGCAGTCGGATGTGTCCCGAGAGTTGGGTGAGTCCTGGGCGTCGAGGCCGGGCGACGCGGCGCGCGAGGCCCTGCGCGGCCCGTCGGGCTCCGCCCCTGGCAGCGAGACGGCGGACGAGCCCGACATGCCGAGGCTGGGGGATGTGGTGCGTGCGTCCCTGCGCGGCCTGGCGGGCTCCGCCCCGGGAATCGAGGCCGTGGACGAGCCTCGGCAGTCGGACGCGCCCCGGGCTGCGAGGCCGGGCGACGTGGCGCGTGCCGCCCTGCGTGGCGTGGCGGGCTCTGCACCCGGTATCGAGGCGGCGGACGAGCCTCCACAGTCGGACGAGCCTCGCCCGCCGAGGCCGGGTGACGCTGCGCGGGCTGCCCTGCGGCGTCGGATGGTCTCGGCCGACGGTGGTGTGACGGATCCCGTGCCTTTCGGCGAGGCCGTGGACGGGGTCCGGGGGTCGGGTGGGACGAGGCCGGGGGACGCTGTGCGGGCAGCTCTGCGGCGCCCCGCCGGTTCCGTGTCGGCGGACGGGCACTCGGTTGAGCCTGTCGGCTCCACCGGTCGTCCCGTGGGCCCGGTTGCGGACGGGACCCCGGCGGCCGGTGAGCGTCGGCCCGCGGAGTCGGGCGGTGTGCGGCCCGGGGATCTTGCTCGGGAGGCGTTGCGGGCGGCTCGGGCCGAGGCCCGTAGAGGGGAGGCGTCTGGCTCGCGTGCGGCTCGGACGCCCGCCGAGCGGGCCGTCGACGCCGTCGCGCGTGCCGGGGCCGGGGATGTTTCCCGGGATCGGGCCCGGGCCGTGCGGCAGGTGCTCGCCGGGGCGTTTCGTATGCCGTCGGACGCCTCCGAGCCCGAGCCTCAGCCCGAGCCGGACGTGGAGTCGGGGGTGGCGGCCCACGTGCCCCGTTCCATGGCCGCCCCCGCCCGGGACGGCGATCATCGGCGTACCTTTCCCGCCCTCGCGCCCCGGCCCGCCGCGTCCCGGTTCGCCGAGACCTGGTGGGGGAATGCCTGGGTCGCCGCCCTGGAGGAGGGGGCGCTGGACGCCAAGCGGCTGGCGCGGGGGCGGAGTTACGCCGAGCAGGGCAGCGTGGACGCCATCACGGTCACCCCGGGGCTGGTCCTCGCGTACGTGCGCGGGAGCCGCCCCCGGCCCTACCGCGTACAGGTGCGGCTGCGCACGTTCGGCGCCGACGACTGGGAGCGTTTCCTGGACGCCGCAGTGGAGCGCCCCGCGCACATCGCCGCGCTGCTCGACAAGGAGATGCCGGAGTCGCTCGCCGAGTGCGGGGTGCCGTTGCTGCCCGGCCCCGGCGACCTCGATCCGCACTGCACCTGCCCCGACCGCGGCCACCCCTGCAAGCACGCCGCCGCCCTGTGCTACCAGACCGCACGTCTCCTGGACGCCGACCCGTTCGTGCTGCTCCTGCTGCGCGGCCGGGGCGAACGCGAGCTGCTGGACGCGCTGTCCCGCCGTAACGCCGCGCGGGCGGCCCGCGCCGCCCAGGAGCGGGACCCGGCACCGCTGCCGGGCGTCCGCGCCACCGAGGCCCTCGCCGCGCGCCGACTCCCGCCGCTCCCGCCCCCGTCGGCCACGCCCGCGCACCCCGAGCAGCCGCCGGCCTACCCGTCCGCGCCGGGCGGACCCGACGCCTTCCAGCTCGACCAGCTCGCCACCGACGCCGCCGCCCGCGCCCACGCCCTGCTGGCCACCGGCCACGACGAGATCGGCGAACTCACCCTGTGGCAGGACGCGGTACGGCTCGCCGCCGCCCGCCCCGGCACCGGGCTGACCGCCGCCACCCGCTCCCTCTACGCCTCGCTCGCCTCCGCCACCGGCCGCACCCCGGCCGACCTGGCGCGCGCGGTCGCCGCCTGGCGGCAGGGCGGCCCGGACGGCCTCACCGTCCTGGAGGAACCCTGGGACCCGCCGGCCGGCCGCTTCGACCGGGCCCGCCCGCTGCTCCTGGCCGCCGACCTCCCCGCCTTCCGGCCCTGGCGCAACCACCTCACCCACCCCCGGGGCGGTCTCCAACTCCGCTTCGGCCGCGACGGCCTGTGGTACGCCTACGAGTCCGAGCCGGGCCGTGACGACTGGTGGCCCCGCGGCACCCCCGACCCGGACCCCGTCGGCGCCCTCACCGGCCTCGGCGGCGACGACCCCGAGGAACCCTGACCGGCCCGAGCGCACCGTCGAACGCCCGAACTCCCGGAAGTACGGGACGACTTCACCGCCGTCTCCTACCATGGCCCCCGTGAACCTCGACACCCACCGCCCCGTTCCGCGGTCCCGCGCGTCGCTGTCGCGCGGCTGTTGTTGAGTCACCTCTTCCCCACCCCACCTGCCAGGGACGTGGCCGCGGCACGCCCGTGACCGCCCGCCCGGTCCAGGTCTCCCGCACCACACCTCCCGCACCACACCTCGCGCACCGCCCCTTCCCGCCCCGGAAAGTCCCCGCCCCGGAAAGGCAGGCCCCCATGCCCGTCTCCACGTCCGAATCCGCCTACGACCGCCGCAGACTGCGCCAATGGCTGGCCGGTGAGGCCCGCGCCGACGGCGTCGCCCGCCGCGACATGCTCCGTCTCCTGGCCGCCGCGGGACTCGCGAGCGGCGGCGCCCTCCCCGCCCTCGCGGCCCCCGCCCTCGCCACGCCCGCCCTCGCGGCCCCCGCGAGCACCGCCCCCGCGAGCACCGCCCCCGGCATCGTGAAGCCGCTCCCCGACGACCGGTTCACCGTCCGCGGCACCAACGCCGAGTCGAAGTTCGCCTCCTTCGCCGGCACCGGCTACCACACCCCCGCCGACCGCTTCTTCGTCCGCAACCACACCTCCACGCCCGTCCTGGACGCGGCCGACTGGCGGCTCACCGTGCACGGCGACGGCCTGCGCGGCGGCCCCGTGGACCTCACCCTCCGCGACCTGAAGCGGCTGCCGGCCGTCACCCGCACGGCGTTCGTGGAGTGCGCGGGCAACGGCCGCAGCTTCTTCACGAGCCAGCAGGGCCAGCCGGTCAGCGGCACGGCCTGGACGCTCGGCGCGATCGGCACGGCGAGCTGGCGCGGGGTGCGGCTCGCGGACGTCCTCAGGCGCGCCGGTCTGCACCGGCGGGCCGTGGACGTGCTGCCCCGCGGCCTCGACCCCGACTACGTCACCGCGGACGGCACGAACCTCGGCCGGGTCCGCCGCCCGCTGCCGCTGTCCAAGGCCCTCGACGACGTCCTCCTCGCCTACGCGATGAACGGCGAACCGCTGCCGTACGACCACGGGTTCCCGGTCCGGGTCGTCGTGCCGTCCTGGATCGGCATCGCGTCGGTCAAGTGGGTCGGCGACATCGAGGTGGCCGCCCAGCCGCTCTACTCGCCCTGGAACACCGACTTCTACCGGCTGTTCGGCGCCGCGTACCCCGAGGGCGGCAGCGCCCGCTGAGCCGGCAGACCGTCAAGAGCGCCTGGGAGCTGGACTGGGACGCGGCTCTCGACGCGCGCGTGGCGCACCGGCTGACCGGACGCTCGTGGTCGGGGGCGGGCGGTGTGGTCCGGGTCGAGGTGAGCACCGACGGCGGCGCGTCCTGGCGGCGGGCCCGGCTGCACGACACCCCGCGCCGGCACGGCTGGGTCCGCTGGTCCACGAACTGGCGTCCCTCGGCGCCAGGTTCGTACACCCTGCTCGCGCGGGCGACCGACAGCGCGGGCCGTACCCAGCCCGACACCACCGTCCCCAACACCCAGGGCTACCTGTTCGACGCCGTCGTACGGCACCCGGTGCGCGCGGTCTGAGCCCGCGCGGCAGCCCGGGTGACACGCCGAGGCCCGGCCGGTGGACCGTCACCGGCCGGGCCCGTCCCGGGGGCGGGGGACTCAGGCCGACGCGGACCCGACCCCGCCGCGCCACGGCGGAGCCGCCGCCCGCCGGTCGTCCCGTCCGGCGTGTGCCGCCTTGTCGGTCCGGCGGCGCAGCCGGTCCTGGAGCTGGTCGACCAGCTCATGTCCGGTGGCCGCCTCGGCGAGGACGACCACCTCGTGCCGTCCGACGTGGAGGGCGGCCGTCGCCGACCAGGGCCGGCCCGCGTGCGGGGCGGACGACCTCGTGAGGTGCACCTCGCCGCTGACGGCGGGCAGACCCGGCCGGCCCACCACCGCGTCGATCTTGGTGCGGGCGTACGCCAGTGTCTCCGCGTCCACCTCGCCGTCCGCGCGCAGCAGCACGCCGGAGGCGGGGGCGGGGGCGGTCGTGCGCGTGTCCTTGCCGGTCATGACAGTTCCTTTCCTGGAGTGCGGTGGGACGGCCCGTGCCGTCCGGGTCCGTGTCGTCCGGGCCGTATCGTTCGGCCCGTGTCGTTCAGACCGTGGCGCCGGGCAGCCACAGGTCGGGGCCGAAGACCTCGTAGCGGATCCGCTGCGCCGGGATCCCGGCGCCCAGAAGCCGCGCGCGGACGTCGCGCATGAACGGCAGCGGCCCGCACAGGAACACCGTTGCTTCCGAGGGCAGTTCGACACCCGCCAGGTCCATCAGGCCCTCGTGGGCGACGCCTTCCTCCGAGCCGGGGCGCTCGTACCAGAACTCGGCACGCGCATCGGGCAGTTGATCGACGAGGTCGCGGATTTCGGCGCGCAGGGCGTGGTCGGCGGGGGAGCGGTCGGCGTGCAGGACCAGCACCGGGCGGGTCGAGCCGAGGGCGGCGAGATGGGCCAGGATGCTCGCCATGGGGGTGCCGCCGATGCCCGCGGAGACCAGGACGACCGGGGTACCGGCGTCGGCGGGGTCGTCGAGGAAGACATCGCCGAAGGGCGCGGAGAGGGTCAGTTCGTCGCCCTCGCGCACCTGGTCGTGCAGCAGCGCGGAGACCTCGCCGTCGGGCGCGTCGTCGGTGCCGGTGACCCGTTTGACGGTGATCCGCCGCAGGTCCCCGCCCGGGTCCGAGGACAGGCTGTACTGGCGCGGCTGGCGCACCCCGTCGCCCATCAGGACCCGCACGCTCACGTACTGGCCCGCGCGGGCCCGCGGCGCCGGGAGGCCGTCGGCGGGGCGGAGCAGGAACGACACCACGTCCGGGGTCTCGGTGCGCCGCTCGACGACCGTCCACTGCCGCCACACCTTGCCGGGCGCGACCTCCGCGTCCTGGTACAGCCGGGCCTCCCGGCCGATCAGCGCGCCGGCCATCAGCCAGTACACCTCGTCCCAGGCGGCCGCGACCTCCGCGGTGACGGCGTCGCCGAGCACCTCGGCTATCGCGCCGAACAGGTACTTGTGCACGATCGTGTACTGGTCGTCGGTGACACCGACCGCCGCGTGTTTGTGCGCGATCCGGTCGAGCAGCGCGTCCGGGCGGGTGTCCGGATCGTCGAGCAGCGCGGTCGCGAACCCGGCGATCGAACCGGCCAGCGCCTGCCGCTGGGCCCCGCTGGCCTGGTTGCCCCGGTTGAAGATCCCGTCCAGGAGTTCCGGCCGGTCGCGGAACATCGTGCCGTAGAAGCGGGCCGTGATCTCGTCGAGCGCCCCGGCCACGGCGGGCAGGGTGGCACGGACCACGGCGGCGGATTCTGCGGACAGCATGAGGGCCTCCCGGGCAGGGACAGAAGGAAGAGCGAGGGGCGGGCACCGCGTCGGATCCGGCGGGCGATCTCCTGTCTAGCAGTCGCCCGCCCGTGTTTCGGCGCCGTTGACCGGAGTTGGCCCAAGAGGGGCCGAACGGCCCCATGAGTCGGGGCACTTCGGTCCATCGGGCCGGCCGTCGTCGGGCCACTCGGCACCGGGACGGCCTCCGTTCGGCCCTGCGGCAGGGGACCTGCGGGCTCTGCACCGGACCGTTCCCCCGCCGCCACCCTGAAACCGGAAGCCGTACCGACCCAGGGAGTGAGAACCATGGACGCACCGGCCGCACGAGCCCTCCCCAGGCCCCTGGTCGTGGGCGTGGACGGTTCCGAGCCGAGCCTGCGGGCCGTCGACTGGGCGGCCGACGAGGCCGTCCTGCGCGGGGTGCCGCTGCGGGTGGTGTACGCCTGCCTGTGGGAGCGGTACGAGGGCGCCGCGCTCGCCCGGGACATCGGCCGGCCGTCGGCGGTGCCGTTGGCCCAGGACGTCGTCGGCGCCGCCGCCCGGCGGGCACGCGCCCGGCAGCCCGCCCTGCGGGTGACCGCCGACGTGGTCCTGGAGGAACCCGAGTACGCCCTCGTGCGCGAGGGCCGCAACGCCTCCGCGCTGGTCGTCGGCACCCGTGGCCGCGGTGGCCTGGCGGAGGCGCTGCTCGGCTCCGTCAGCCTCGCCGTCGCCGCCCACGCCGACTGCCCGGTCATCGTGCTGCGCGGCGGGCACGACCACCAGGCGACGCCCCCGGTGCGCGGCCGTGTCGTGGTGGGCGTCGGCGACGAGACGAAGGACTCGCCGGTGGTGCGGTTCGCCCACGAGGAGGCCCGGCGGCGTGGCGTGCCGCTGGACGCCGTACGGGCGTGGCGGTGCCCGGCGCGGGAGAGCACCGACCACCCGCTGCTCGCCGGTGAGCCCGCCCGGCTGCACGAGGAGCAGGCCGTCGAGGAGCTGGACGCGGCGCTGCGGGACGTCCCGGCGGACGTCGACGTACGCCGCCGTACCGTCGAGGGCCCCGCCCGCCGGGTGCTGGTCGACGCCTCGCACGAGGCCGATCTGCTGGTCGTCGGCGCGAGGCGCCGCGGCGGCCGCTTCGGGCTCCAGCTCGGACGGGTCGCCCACGCGGCACTGCACCACTCCGCCTGCCCGGTGGTCGTCGTACCGCACCCGGCGGGGACGACGGACGACCCGGCGCAGTGGACGGACCGGAGGTGAGCGCGGTGACCACGTCACCGGGGGAGGCCCCGGCACGGACCTGGGAGTCCTGGAAGCCGTACGCGGTGCTGCTCGTGCTCTCCACGGCGGTCGCCTACGTGCTCGGCGCGGTGCGCGACGCCCTGGCACTCCGCCACAACCCACCTGTCCCGCGCGACGCGTGAGGAGGACGTCATGCCGAGCACCACCCTCGACGCCGTGATCCCGCAGACCTGGGTCTCGGCCGCGGTCGCCGCGCCGTCGATCCACAACACCCAGCCGTGGGCGTTCCGCCTGGACCCCGGGTCCGGCACCTTCCAGGTGCGCGCCGTCCCCGAACGCGGCCTGCGGTACACGGACCCGGCGGGCCGCGCCCTGCATCTCTCGGTCGGGGCGAGCCTCCTGAACCTGCGGGTCGCGATCGCGCACGGCGCCCGGTCCCCGGTCGGGCGACTGCTGCCCTGTCCGCAGGACCCCGGTCTCCTCGCGGTCGTCCGTCTGGCGGGGCCCGGCGTCCGGCGCCCCACCGGCCACCGCGCCGACCTCTACGAGGCGATCTGGCGCCGGCACAGCAGCCGGCTCCCCTTCACCGGGCAGCCGCTGCCCGCGTACGTGCGCGGCGAACTCGGCGAGGCGGCCCGCGCGGAGGGCGCGCGGCTGTGGTTCCCGGACCCCGTCGAGACGGCGCGCCTGCTGCGGCTGACCGCGGAGGCCGAGCGCCGCAACCGCGCCGACCCCGACCGCGCGGCGGAGAGCAACCGCTGGGTCCACCAGGACCTGCGGCCCGCTCCCGACACCGGCCTGCCGCGGGCCGTGCTCGGTCCCCAGGACGCGTGCGAACGCATCCCCCTGCGGGACTTCACCGCGCGGCGGCACACCGAGGAGCTGGTCGCCCGGCCGTTCGAGGCGGAACCCGCCGTCGCCGTGCTGATCACCGAGCACGACCGCCGTGCGGACTGGCTGCGGGCCGGACAGGCGCTCCAGCACGTGTGGCTCCTCGCCACGGCCCACGGGCTGCGCGCCTCCCTGCTGCACCAGGGGCTGGAGTGGCCCGACCTGCGCCGCTCCCTGAGCCCGACCCCCGGCCGCACCAGCCACGTCCAGATGCTGATCCGCCTGGGATACGGCCCCGAAGGCACCGCGAGCCCGCGCCGCGACCCGGACACGGCCCTCGGCCGAGGCCGAGGCCGAGGCGCCGTCCCGACGAACCCGAGCACCGCACCGAAGAAGGGAACAGGCCGATGACCGACCGTCATGTGGTCGTGGGAGTGGACGGTTCGCCGGTCTCCGTACGGGCGCTGGACGCGGCCGCCGAGGAGGCGACGCGGTACGGCACGACGCTGCGCGTCGTCTACGCCGTACCGGACCGCGACGAGTCCGGGCCGGTGCTGGCGTCGGCCGCCGACCGGGTCCGGGACCGTCATCCCGGGCTGCCGGTGGAGACCAGGGGCGTGGAGGGCGGTGCCGTACGGGTGCTCGCGCGGGAGAGCGAGAGCGCGGTGCTCACCGTCGTGGGCACCCGGGGGTTCGGCGGCGTCTCCGGGCTGCTGGCCGGCTCGGTGAGCTGGCGCCTGGCCGCCCGCGTGCACGGCCCGCTGCTCGTCGTCCGCGGGGACCGCACCGGCGCCCAGGGGCGGGAGGTGCTGCTCGGTCTGGAGAGCGACGCCGACGCCCCGGCGGCCGTCCACGCCTTCCAGGAGGCGGCGCGCCGCGGGGTCCGGCTGCGGGTCGTGCACGCCGTGACGCACCGGCTCACCACACCCGAACTGCCCTCCCTGGTGGCCGCGACCAGCCCCGGCCAGGAACGCCAGGCCCGCGACGACCGGGCGGAGGAGGCCGTGCCGAGGTTCGGCGTCGCCCGCCTGCGCGAGGAGTACCCGACCGTGGAGGTCGACGTCCGCACGGTCCGCACCGGCCCGGCGCACGCCCTGCTCGCCGGCACCCGCGAGGCCGATGTCGTCGTCATCGGCACCAGCCGGGGCGGGGGCATGCCCGGCCCGCCGGTCGGCCCGGTCGCCCATGTCCTGCTGCACCACTCCCACTGCCCCGTCGTCCTCGTGCCCACGAGCTGAACGGAACGGGCCCGGGTGACAACCCGGCCTGGATCCCGCCCCGGAGGAGTCGGTAGGGTCCGACAGACCCCGGCTGTCCGGTCCGGGATCACGAACAAGGAGCGTTCCGATGGCGGACGGCGAGCAGCCCGGTCCCGACAACCCGATCCGGGTCTTCCTCCTGGACGACCACGAGGTGGTACGGCGCGGGGTGCACGACCTGCTGAACGACGAACCGGACATCACCGTCGTCGGCGAGGCCGCCAACGTCCAGCAGGCCCTGGTCCGGGTGCCCGCGCTGCGTCCGCAGGTCGCGGTCCTCGACGTCCGGCTGCCCGACGGCGACGGGGTGACCGTGTGCCGGGAGCTGCGCTCGCAGATGCCGGAGCTGGCCTGTCTGATGCTGACCTCGTTCGACGACGAGGAGGCCCTGCTCGACTCGATCATGGCGGGCGCGTCCGGATACGTGCTGAAGCAGATCCAGGGCTCCGACCTGGTCTCCGCCGTGCGCACGGTGGCCGCCGGGCAGTCCCTCCTGGACCCCAGCGCCACCGCCCGGCTGATGGCCCGGCTGCGCCAGAGCCAGGAGCCGGAGCCCGAGCCCGACGCGCTGCCCGGTCTGACCGAGCGGGAGCGGGAGATCCTGGCCCTCATCGGGGAGGGCCTGACCAACCGCCAGATCGGCCAGCGCCTCTACCTCGCCGAGAAGACCGTCAAGAACCACATCTCCCGACTGCTCGCCAAGCTCGGCGTGGAGCGGCGCATCCAGGCCGCCGTCATCGCCACCCAGGCCCAGGACAGGCTCCGGCAGGAAGGGCACTGACCTGCGGTGAGCCCGGGGCCGGCGGGGGAGCCCGGGGACCTGCCCGGCCCGGGGTGCCCGGGTTGCCGGACGTCCGACGGCGAGCGACCATCCTGTGAGGAGGGCGCCATGCCATCGCGACTCGACGACGGGACGGTGGTGGCCCTGGTGGCGGACGCCACCGCGGCCCCGTCCATGCACAACGCGCAGCCGTGGCGGTTCCGCCGTGCGACCGGCGAGCGCCGCCTGCTGCTGTACGCCGACCTGGAGCGGGCCATGCCGCACTCCGACCCCGACGACCGGGCGCTGCACATCGGCTGCGGCGCGGCGCTGTTCAACCTCCGCGTCGCCGCCGCGCACGCCGGCCTGGTCCCGGAGACCCGGCTGCTGCCCGAGCCGGGGGACCCGCTGCTGCTCGCCGCCGTGGACCTGGCCGGCCCCGACCCGGCCGCCGGGCGGCTGCCCGACGACGAGCTGGCGCGGCTGCACCCCGCGATCCGGGAGCGGCACACCAGCCGGCACCCCTTCGCCGACAAGGAGGTGCCCGAGGAACTGCGGGCCACGCTGCGGGAGGCCGCCGTACGGGAGGGCGCCGAGCTGCTGTTCCCCGGCGCCTGGCACGCCGAGACCGTGCTCGACCTGGTGCGCGACGCGGAGAACCGCGACGTGATGAACCCCGAGGTCAACGAGGACGTGGTGCGCTGGACCCGGCTCGGCCCGGAGGCGGACACCGCCGTCGACGGCGTCCCCGAGTACGCCTTCGGGCCGCGCGAACGGGACGGCAAGGCCCCCCAGCGGGACTTCGCCGGACGCCGGAAGGTGGCCGACCGCGGCACCACCTCCTTCGAGCACACCCCGCACCTGGCCCTGCTCAGCACCCCCGGCGACCGCCCCGCCGACTGGCTGCGCGCCGGCCAGGCCATGGAGCGCGTCCTGCTGGAGGCCACCCTGGCCGACCTGGCCACCTCCCTGACCTCGCACGCCCTGGAGGACCGCGAGCTGCGCCTGCTGGCCCGCGACCCGGGCGCGGGCACGGGCCTGGTGCAGATGGTGCTGCGCATCGGCTACGGCCCCAGGGGCCCGGTCACGCCGCGCCGCCCGGTGACGGACGTCCTCGACATCGTGTGACCTGGCCCCTCGGACCGGCTTCACGCCGCCGGGGGCGCCCCGGCCTCGGGCAGCATCGTCAGCAGCATCACGCTGGGCTCGACGGCGCGCACGCTGTGCGGCAGCCGCGCCGGCAGACGGATCCAGCTCCCCGGCACCGCCTCGGTCTTCTCCTCGCCCAGGACGAGGTCGAGCCGGCCCCGGACGACCTGGATGACCACGGGCAGGGCGGACGTGTGCTCGGTGAGTTCCTGGCCGGTGGCGAAGGCGAAGCCGACCACGCGCAGCCGGTCGTCGCGGTACAGGACGCGGCTGAGCGTGCCGTCCTCGGGCACGGTCAGTTCGGCGGCCAGGTCGCTGATCACGGTGACGGTCATCGGGATGCCTCCTCAGGGCTCGGGCGGGGTGGGAACGGCGATCAGGCAGATCGCGCCCAGATGGGCGCCGTGCCGACGGAAGACGCGGCGCATCTGCCGTACGCGGCGCAGGACGGCCGGGTCGCGCAGCGCCCGTCCGGCGATCCGCAGGGCGGGGAGCAGCCCTTCGTCGGCGACGAGCCGCCGCGGTTCGAGCAGCGCCATCGGCGCGGTTCTGCGGGCGGTGACGGTGAACCCCTCGGCGGCGAGGAGTTCGCGCCAGCCGGTCGGCGTCAGGGGGCGGGCGCCGACGTGGAGGGCGTCCTTGAGGTCCGCGGCGATCAGCTCGGCGTGCGCGGGGTCCAGCCCGTCGGGCAGCAGACACAGTTCGTGGACGGCGTACCGGCCGGCGGTGCCGTCGAGGAGCCGGCGCGCCTCCCGTACGACGCGCCGCTTGGCCGGTTCGGGCTGCATCGTCAGCATCGCCTCGCCGTAGACGACGGTGGCCGTGCCGCCCGGCAGCCCGGTGTCCGCGGCGTCCGAGCGTACGGCCCGCACCTCGGTGGGGCCGGGGGCGGCGAGGGCGCCGAGCGTGGCCACGGCGGCGGGGTCGCGGTCGACGGCGGTGTAGGCGGCGGGGCCGCGGGCGAGGGTCAGCCGGGCGGTGGCCCCGAGCCCGGCGGCCAGCTCCACCACCCGGTCCCGGGGGCCGATGCCCGCGGTGTCCAGCATCCACCGGGTCAGCTCCACACCGCCGGGGCGCAGCACCCGCTTGCCCAGCCGGGCGAGCAGCCAGTGTCCGGGCATCCGGGCGGCGTCGAGCCCGGCGCCGGGGAGGGGGGTGTGCCTCGGTCCGGCCGAGGGATTCGTCGATGCCATGGTCGTGCCTCGCCTTCTCTCGGGAGTGCGGTGACGGGTCAGAGCAGGCTGCTCCAGTACGGCCAGAAACGGGTGAGGACGAGCAGGGCGATCACCGCGTACCAGGTGACGAGCAGCATCCAGTGGGTGTCGCGCACGACCTCCAGGAGACCCCGGGGCGCGGGGACGACGCCCTGTTCCAGGCAGTGCAGGGTCACGTACCAGAACAGGCCGATGGTGACGATCCAGACGACGGCGCAGTACGGGCAGAGCTTGTTCAGCTCGTAGAGCGACTGCCCGATCAGCCAGTGCGCGAAGGCCACGCCGACCAGTGCCCCGGCGTCGAGCGCGAGCCACAGCCGGCGGGGCAGCCGCGCCCCGCAGAGCACGGTGACGCCCAGCGCGGTCACGGCGGCGAAGGCGCCCAGCCCGAGCAGCATGTTGGGGAAGCCGAACACGCTGCCCTGCGGGCTGGACATCACGCTGCCGCAGCTCACGACGGGACTGAGGTTGCAGGCCGGGCGGTAGCCGGGATCGCGCAGCAGCCGCCAGTCGTCCACGGTGAGCTGGAAGGAGGCGAGCCAGCCGACGGCCCCGGTGAGGACCATCGCCCAGCCCGTCCGACGGCTCGCGCCCACCGCGCGCGGGCGCCGGGCGTCCGTGGTGCCGTCCGGAGCGAGCGCGGGTCCGTGACTCATGCGGCCCGCCCGGTGCGGCCCCCGGCCTTCGGGGCGGACGTCGGGGCGGTGGCGGCGGCCGGTGCGGTGCGCCGCCGGTAGACCAGGTACGGCCGGGCCAGGTAGCCGATGGGGGCGCTCCACACATGGACCAGCCGGGTGAACGGCCAGGCGGCGAAGAGCAGACAGGCGGTCAGGGCGTGTGCCTGGAAGAGGAACGGGGCGTCGGCGATGGCCTCGGGCCGGGGCCGGAGCACGAACAGGCCGCGGAACCAGACGGAGACGGTCTCCCGGTAGTCGTAGCCGGGGCCGAAGACGTTGTGGGCGGCGGTGGCGGTGATGCCCAGCAGGACGGTGGCGGTGAGCAGCGGGAAGAGGAGCTTGTCGCTGCGGTCGGTGCCGAGCCTGATCCGGCGGGTCAGCAGCCGGCGGGCGCACAGCATGCCGAGGCCCGCGACCATGGCGACGCCCGCGACCGAACCGGCCCACACGGCGGTGGTGTGGTAGGTGTGCTCGGTGATGCCGACGGCCTCGGTCCAGGTGTCGGGCACGGCGAGGCCGACGACATGACCGGCGATCACCATGAAGGCGCCCAGGTGGAACAGCGGGCTGCCCCAGCGCAGCCAGCGGTGTTCGAGGAGCTGGCTGGTGCGGGAGGTCCAGCCGAACTGGTCCTGCCGGTAGCGCCAGACGTGTCCGACGGCGAACACGGCCAGGCAGACGTAGGGGACGGCGACCCACAGGAGCAGGTCGGACGTGCTGTTCATCGGGGACCTTCCGTGGGGCGGGCCGGGGTGGGCGGCACGAACGTGCCCGGCGGGGCGAACTCCCCGTTCCCGTAGGACCCGTAAGGGCCGGGGGACCCGTAGGGGCCGTGGGCGCCGTCAGGTCCGTAGGCTCCGTGGGCTCCGTAGGGGTCGAGTCCGACCTCCTCCTCCGGCGGACCCTCCGCCACCAGCCGGGCCACCGCCTCGCGGTCCGCCTCGGTGGGCGGCGGCAGCAGGCCGATCAGCGCGGCCAGGACGTGCCGGTACGGGGAGCCGGCGTCGGTCAGCGCCGTATGGATCAGCTCCAGTCCGCGCCGGTGCTGACGCAGCGGCGCCTCGCCGCCGCCCGGGCCCGCCAGGGCGGCGAACTCCAGGACGACCGGGAGGTGGTCGGGCAGTTCCCCGCCGTCGGTGACCCAACCGGCGGCCCGGTAGCGCTGGTTGAGGGTGAGCAGGGCCATGCCCCGGCGGCGGGTGTCGCCGTGCAGGTAGTAGGTGAGGTAGAGGCCGCTCCTGCGGCGCAGGTCGAACGTCTCGACGTAGTGCCGCTCCAGCGCCTCGGCGTCCTGCGCGGCGAACCAGTCGGTGAACCGGGCCAGATGCCCGGCCGCGGGCGTGTCCGGCAGCGCCGCCACCACGGTGCCCAACTCGTCCCTGGCGGAGACCAGTTCGGCGTCGGGGTACTGGAGGAGCAGGGACACCAGCCGCAGGGTCAGCGCGCGGCTCGCCGTCTCCTCCGGGGTGAGCCGGGCCGGGCGGCGCACGGCGGCGCGGACACGGGTGCGGACCAGGGCGGGGATGGTGGCGGGGAGCGGGCTCACTTGCGGCCTCCGGCGGTGGTGTCGCGGCGCAGGGCGGGGATGCCGAGCATGACCTTGCGGGGTCCGGTGTCGCCGGACGTCTCGACCGGGCAGCGGTTCTCCATCGCGGTCAGCGCGGCGGCGTCCTCCTTGTGGGCGGCGGGGACGACGTACCGGTCCTGGTACTTGGCGACGGCGAGCAGCCGGTGCAGGTCCTCCGCCTCGCGCGGGGTGAGACCGACGGCCTTCAGCACGGCCTCGTCGCCGCTCTCGCCGAGGGTGCGCTCCCGCATGTACGAGCGCAGGGCGGTGAGCTTCATCAGCACTCCGCCGACCACGTCGGTGTCCCCGGCGGTGAACAGCTCCGCCAGATACTCCAGCGGGATCCGCAGCCGGGTGACGGCGGCGAAGACATGGTCGGGGTCGTCCTGGTCGCCGCCCGCCGCGTCGACGGCGTCGAGGACGGGGGAGAGCGGCGGCACGTACCAGACCATGGGCAGCGTGCGGTACTCCGGGTGCAGCGGCAGCGCCACCCGGTAGCGGGCCACCAGGTCGTGCACGGGGGAGCGGCGGGCGGCGTCCAGCCAGTCCTCGGGAATGCCGGACTCCCGTGCGGCGGCCCGCACTTCGGGGTCGTGCGGGTCGAGGAAGACGCCGCGCTGGGCGTCGAGGAGGTCCCTCTCGTCCGGGGTGGCGGCGGCCTCGCCGACCCGGTCGGCGTCGTAGAGGAGCAGACCGAGGTAGCGCAGCCGGCCCACGCAGGTCTCGGAGCAGACGGTCGGCTGCCCGGCCTCGATGCGCGGGAAGCAGAAGGTGCACTTCTCGGCCTTGCCGGTGGCGTGGTTGACGTAGACCTTCTTGTACGGGCACGCCGTCACGCACATCCGCCAGCCGCGGCAGCGGTCCTGGTCGACCAGGACGATGCCGTCCTCGACCCGCTTGTACATCGCGCCGGACGGACAGGCCGACACACAGGCCGGGTTGAGGCAGTGCTCGCACAGGCGGGGCAGATGGAAGAGGAAGGTCTGCTCGAACTCGAACTTCACCTTCCGCGCCCATTCCCCGCTGAGGTTGGGGTCGCCGCCGGCGTGCTCGGGCGCGCCGCCCAGGCCGTCCTCCCAGTTGGCGCCCCAGGTGATGGCGGTGGGCCGGCCGGTGAGGACGGAGCGGGGCCGGGCGACGGGCATGTCCTCCTGGGCGGGGGCGCTGACGAGATTGTCGTAGTCGTAGGTGACCGGCTCGTAGTAGTCCTCGATCGACGGCAGGTCGGGGTTGGAGAACAGGGACAGCAGGCGCTTGATCCGCCCGCCGGAGCGCAGGACGAGCCGTCCGCGCCGGTCGAGCATCCAGCCGCCCTTCCACTGCTCCTGGTCCTCGTAGCGGCGGGGGTAGCCGACACCGGGCTTGGTCTCGACGTTGTTGAACCAGGCGTACTCGACGCCGGTGCGGTTGGTCCACGTCTGTTTGCACGTGACCGAACAGGTGTGGCAGCCGATGCACTTGTCGAGGTTCATCACCATCGCCACCTGGGCCATGACACGCATCCCGGTACTCCTCAGTACTCGACGTTCTGCGCGCGGCGGCGGATCACGGTGACCTCGTCGCGCTGGTTGCCGGTGGGGCCGTAGTAGTTGAAGGCGTAGGTGAACTGCGCGTAGCCGCCCGCGAGATGGGTGGGCTTGAGCAGGAGCCTGGTCAGGGAGTTGTGGATACCGCCGCGCTTCCCGCCGACCTCGGTCTTCGGCACGTTCACGGTGCGGTCCTGGGCGTGGTACATGTACACGGTGCCCTCCGGCATCCGGTGGGTGACCACGGCCCGGGCGGCGACGACGCCGTTGCGGTTGTACGCCTCGATCCACTCGTTGTCCTTGACGCCGATCTTCTCGGCGTCGGCGGTGGACATCCAGACCGTGGGGCCGCCGCGGGACAGGTCGAGCATGTACTTGTTGTCCTGGTAGTTGGAGTGGATGGACCACTTGGAGTGCGGGGTCAGATAGCGCACGGTGACCTCCGCGCGGTCCCCCTCGTGCAGGTGCTCGTCGCCGTAGTGCCGGGGCGTGTTCAACGGCGGCCGGTAGACGGGGAGTTGCTCGCCGAGTTCGGTCATCCAGTCGTGCTGGACGAAGAAGTGCTGGCGGCCGGTGAGGGTGTGCCAGGGCTTGAGGTGCTCGGTGTTGATGACGAACGGCGAGTAGCGGCGGCCGCCGGTCTCGCTGCCCGACCACTCGTAGGACGTGATCACCGAGCGGGGCTGGGTGCGGGTGTCGGCGAAGGTGATCCGCTCGGCCTCCCGTTCGGCGGCCAGTGCGACGAGCCCCTCGCTGCCGGTCCGCCGTTCCATCTCGCGGAAGCCCTCGGTGGCCAGCCGGCCGTTGGTGGTGCCGGACAGGGCGAGGATCGCCTCGCACATGTCGGAGGCGGTCGCCAGCGACGGCCGTCCGGCGGCGATCCCGTCCCGGACGGTGCCGTTGCGGTGCCGCAGTTCCTCGATCTCCCGGTCCGGGTGGACGGTGATGCCCTTGGTCGTGGTGCCCAGGGTGTCGAGGAGCGGACCGACGGCCCGCATCTTCTGCCCGATCGCCGCGTAGTCCCGTTCGACGACGACCAGCTTCGGCATGGTCCGCCCCGGCACCGGCGCGCACTCGCCGGCCTTCCAGTCCCGCACCACACCGCCCGGCTGGGCGAGTTCGTCGGGGGTGTCGTGCAGCAGCGGCACCGCCAGGACGTCGGTCCGCGTGCCCAGGTGCTCCGCGGCCAGCTCGCTGAACCGGTCGGCGATCGTGAGGAAGGTGTCGTAGTCGGTACGGGCCTGCCAGGGCGGGGCGATGGCCGGGGTGAAGGCGTGCACGAAGGGGTGCATGTCCGTGCTCGACAGGTCGTCCTTCTCGTACCAGGTGGCCGCCGGCAGGACGACGTCGGCGAGCAGGCCGGTCGACGTCATCCGGAAGTCCATGCAGACCAGCAGGTCGAGCTTGCCCTCGGGCGCCTCGTCCCGCCACACCACGTCCTGGGGCCGCTGCTCGGGCGGGGTCTCCTCGGAGCGCACGGCCGCGTCGGCGCCCAGCAGATGGCGCAGGAAGTACTCGTTTCCCTTGCCCGACGAGCCCAGCAGGTTGGCCCGCCACACGGTCAGCACGCGCGGGAAGTTGGCCGGGTTGTCGGGATCCTCGACGGCGAACCGCAGCCGGCCCGACGTCAGTTCGTCCACGATGTGCTCGGCGACCGGGCGGCCCGCGCGCGCCGCCTCGTCCGTCAGATCGAGCGGGTTGCGGTCGAAGCCGGGATGGCCGGGCGTCCAGCCGAGCCGCACGGCCTGCGCCAGACAGTCCGCGAACCCCTTGCCCGCGAACCGGCCCTCACCCAGCGGCGAGGCCAACTCGTCCGGCCCGAACGCCTCGTAGCGCCACTGGTCGGAGTTCAGATACCAGTAGGAGGTGCCCGCCATGTGCCGGGTCGGCCGCTGCCAGTCGAACGCGAACGACAGATGCTGCTGCCCGGTCACCGGACGGACCTTCTCCTGCCCCACGTAGTGCGCCCAGCCGCCGCCGTTCACGCCCTGGCAGCCGGTCATCGTCACCAGCGCCAGGAACGCCCGGTAGATGGTGTCCGAGTGGAACCAGTGGTTGGTGCCCGCGCCCAGCGCGATCATCGAACGGCCTTTGGTGCGCTCGGCGTTGCGGGCGAACTCCCGGGCGATCCGGGCCGCCTGCGCGGCCGGCACCGAGGTGATCGTCTCCTGCCAGGCCGGGGTGTACGGCTCGGACGCGTCCTCGTACGACGACGGCCAACTGCCCGGCAGCCCGGGCCGCTTCACGCCGTACTGCGCCAGCATCAGATCGAACACCGTGGTCACCAGGCGCCCGCCGACCTCGCGGACCGGCACGCCCCGGACCATCACCGAGCCGCCCTCCGTGCCGCCCTCGTCGAAGCGGGGCAGCGCCACGGTCACCGTGTCCTCGGCCCGTTCGAGCAGGCTCAACTCCGGTGTGATGCCGTCCAGATCGAGGTTCCAGCGGCCCGGCTCGGCCTCCCCCCACCGGAAGCCGAGCGAGCCGTTCGGGACCACCGGCTCACCGGTGGCCGAGTCGAGCAGCACCGTCTTGGACTCGGCGTGCTCGGTGTCCCGTCCGAGATCGGCGGCGGTCAGGAACCCGCCCGGGACCAGCGCGCCCCCGGCGTGCTCCCGCAGGGCCACCAGGAACGGCGCGTCGGTGAACTTGCGCAAGTAGTCCTGGAAGTAGGGGACTTCACGGTCGACGAGGAACTCGCGCAGGATCACATGCCCCATGGCCATCGCCAGCGCCCCGTCCGTGCCCGGGTGCGGTGAGACCCACTCGTCGGCGTGCTTGACGTTGTCGGCGTAGTCGGGGCTGACCGCCACCACCTTGGTGCCGTTGTAACGGGTCTCGGTCAGGAAGTGGGCGTCCGGGGTGCGGGTGACGGGGATGTTGGAACCCCACATGATCAGATAGCCCGCGTTCCACCAGTCCGCCGCCTCCGGGACGTCGGTCTGGTCGCCGAAGACCTGCGGCGAGGCGACCGGCAGATCCGCGTACCAGTCGTAGAACGACAGCAGGGTCCCGCCGATCAGCGAATGGAACCGGGCCCCGGCCGCGAAGGACGCCATCGACATCGCCGGGATCGGCGAGAAGCCCGCGACGCGGTCCGGGCCGTACTCCTTGACCGTGTGCACCTGCGCCGCCGCGACCAGCTCGGCGACCTCGTCCCAGTCGGCCCGCACCAGCCCGCCCTTGCCGCGGGCCCGCTTGTACGCGCGCGCCTTCGCCGGGTCGGAGGTGATCTCCGCCCAGGCCGCCACCGGATCGCCCAGCCGCTTGCGGGCCTCGCGCCACAGCTTCAGCAGCGCGCCCCGCACATACGGGTAGCGGACCCGGCTCGGCGAGTACGTGTACCAGGAGAACGACGCACCGCGCGGGCAGCCGCGCGGCTCGTACTCGGGGCAGTCCGCGCCGATCGACGGATAGTCCGTCGCCTGGTGCTCCCAGGTGATGATGCCGTCCTTGACGTACACCATCCACGAGCAGGAGCCGGTGCAGTTCACGCCGTGCGTGGAACGCACCACCTTGTCGTGCGCCCACCGGTCCCGGTAGAAGCCCTCCCACTTCGGGTCGCCCGTGCCGAACACGGCGCGTCCGTCGGCCGACACCTCGCCCCGCGTCAGCAGCCGGCGGGCGGTCAGCGGCCAGTCCGTACCGGTGCGCGGCCTCGGTCGGCGGGCGTTCTGATCGTTCTCCATGGCCGGAACGCTAGGGGCGCGACCCCCGACCGCACCCGGGGCCGGCGGTCCCTGCCGCCCGACCTTCCGGCCCCATCCGGCCGGCCGCGGCAGGGACCAATGGTCCCGGTGGAGGGACCCGGTCGGCCGGGTACCGGCCGCGCCGCCCGTTGCATGCTGAGCCCTCGACCTCGCCGACGCATGAGCATAGAAAGGCACACGTCATGGACGCATCGCACCGCCGCGCCGCCACCCTGCTCGGGGCGGTCGGCACGGCCCTGGGCGTCGCCGGACCGGTGATGGTGCTGCGCGGCCGCAGCGGCCGGAAGGAGATCCGCGCCGAACTCGCCGCCCAGAAGATCACCTTCCCCCGCCAGGGGCTGCCCGCCGATCTCGCCGCCCACGCCGGCCGCCGCGTGGAGACCGGCCCCGAGGCGCACGCCTACGCCGAGTTCATCAAGGGCAACCTCGCCCTCGCCACCGGCGGTCGCACCTACGCCGAGATCACCGAGGAGCTGCACGCCTCCGGCGGCGACGACGAGAAGCTCGCCAAGCTCCGCCAGACCGCGTTCATGGCCCAGTCCCTGCGCGGCTCGCTGATGTCCGCCTACCAGGCATGGCACCTCACGACCCTGGTCACCGGCCTCGGCGCCGCGCTGACCGGGCTCGGCGTCGCCCTGGTGGCCACCGCGGACGCCCTCACCGCCCCCTCCCCGAACCGTCCCTGACCCCCCGAACGCCCCGAACCGTCCCTGACCGAAAAGGGACCATCGGCCCTGCCGGAGGAGACCATCGGCCGCCGCGCCGGGCACCGCCGCCGGTGGAAGCTGACGGCGACCGATCCGGAGGTATCCCGTGCACGACCACGTCGACCGCCGTCGAGGCCGATTCCACCGCTGCCGTTCGCGGTGGGTGCCGCGCACGGTCCGGCCCGGCCACCGTCCGGCCGCCCGCCTCGTCTGCCCTGACTCCAGGGCGGCCGGACATAGCGTCAGGGCCCTGGGCAGGGCGACACGATGAGCACGCCCGCCCGGGCCGAGGGCCCACCCGCCGCACACGCTCACGCCGCTGGCCCGCCCGCCGCACACGGTCACGCCGTCCGCCGTCAGCGGCACGACTCCGGCGAACGGCCGTTCATCGTCATCTGGGAGTCCACCCGCGCCTGCCCACTGGCCTGTCTGCACTGCCGCGCCGAGGCCGTCCCCGACCGCGACCCGCGCGAGTTGGACACCGCCGCCGCCCGCGACCTGCTGCGCCAGGTGGCCGCCTTCGGGCACCCCGCACCGCTGTTCGTGATCACCGGCGGCGACCCGTTCCAGCGCCCCGACCTGACCGAACTCGTCGCGTACGGCAAGGAGATCGGCGTCCGGGTCGCGGTCTCCCCGTCCGGCACCCCGACCCTCACCGCGCGGCGCCTGCGGGAACTGCACACGGCGGGCGCCGTCGGACTCTCCCTGAGCCTGGACGGCTCCACCGCCGCGATCCACGACACCTTCCGCGGCGTGCCAGGGGTGTTCCGCTGGACCCTGGACGCCTGGGACGCGGCCCGCGCACTCGGCATGAAGGTGCAGATCAACACCACGGTGACCCGGCACAACCTGCACGACCTCCCCGACATCGTGCGCCTGGTCGCCGACCACGGGGCGATGCTGTGGAGCGCCTTCTTCCTGGTGCCCACCGGCCGCGGCCGCGGACTCGGCGCCCTCACCCCGGGCGAGGTGGAGGACGTCCTCAACTTCGTGCACGACGTGGGCCTGACCGTGCCCGCCAAGACCACCGAGGCCCACCACTTCCGCCGCGTCGCCCTGCAACGCCATGTCCTCGCCGCCACCGGCGACGACCATGCGACGGTCCTCGGACTCGGCCCGCTGTACCGCGAACTGTCCGAGCGGGCGGCCGAGTTGGGGCTGAACTCTGAGGCGCGCCAAGTGCGGAGGGTGCGGCGCCCGCCGCTGGACGTCAACGCGGGCCGCGGCTTCGTCTTCGTCTCGCACACCGGCACCGTGCACCCCAGCGGCTTCCTGCCGCTCGGCGCCGGAAGCGTCCGCGAGACACCGCTGACCGAGATCTACCGCGCCTCGGAGCTGTTCAACGGGCTGCGGGACGCCGACCGGCTGGGCGGCCGGTGCGGCGCGTGCGAGTTCCGCCGGGTCTGCGGCGGCTCCCGCTCCCGCGCGTACGGCGTCACCGGCGACCCGTACGCCGAGGAACCGTGGTGCGGATACGTCCCCGGCTCCTTCCCCCGCCGCCGGGAACTGGCCGCGCTGCTGGAGGAAAGCCGTGCACGACAAGGAAGTTGACGGTACATCAGTTCATGAGGGCGACCGTCCGCCCAGCAGGTTCAAGGCGTCCGGCCCGCGCCGCCGTCACTTGGCCGCCCACGGTCTGGTCGCGGCCTGGGTGGTGCTCGCGCTGCTGGCGGCGAGCGTTCAGCAGACCCTGCCCGCGGGCCGCTGGCTGGCCGTCCATCTGTTCCTGGTCGGCGCCGCCACCACCGCCGTCGTGGTGTGGAGCGAGCACTTCGCCGTCGCCATGCTGCACGCCCGGCTGCCGGACCGGCGCTGGAGCAACACCCGGCTGGCCGCCGTCAATCTCGGCGCCGTGGGCGTCCTCACCGGGATGTGGGCCGACCGGCCGCTCCTGCTCGGTGCCGGGTCCGCCCTGCTGATCGCCGCGATCACCGCGCACCTCGTCGTCCTCGTCCGCCTGGGCCGGGGCGCGCTGGGCGGACGGCTCGCCCCGATCGCCGACTACTACCGGGCCGCCGCGGCGGCGCTGATCGTCGGCGCGGTGCTGGGCTGGCTGCTCGCCACCGGCAGGGGCGGCCCGCAGCACTACGCCGGACTGAAGCTGGCCCATGTGCACGCCACCCTCCTCGGCTGGATCGGACTGCCCGTGCTGGGCACCCTGTTCATGCTCTGGCCCACCGTGCTCGGCGTCCGGATGGCCGAGCGCACCACCGTCCTGGCGCGCCGGGTGCTGATCCTGACCGGGGGCGGCCTGCTGATCGCCGTGGCCGGGCTCGCCGCCGGGTGGCGCCCCGGCGCCGTGGCCGGTGTCGCCGGATACGCGGCCGGTGTCGCCCTCGCCGCCCGACTCCTCGCCCGGACGGTCCGCCGACGGCCCGCGATCTCGGCGGCCGCCGCCTGGACACTGGCCGCCGCCCTGGGCTGGACGCTGGCCGGCGTGGTCGCGGACCTGGTCCTCCTGGCCGTACGACCGCTCGACGCACTGCGGGACACCGGGGCGCTGCTCCCCGTCCTGCTCGTCGGGCTGGTCGCGCAGGTGCTGATCGGGGCCCTCACCTATCTGCTGCCCATCGTGCTCGCCACCGGCCCCAAGGAGCGGGCCGCCCTGCGGGCCGTGCTCGAACGGGCCTGGGTGCCCCGCCTCGTCCTCCTCAACCTCGGCGTCGCCCTGCTCGCCCTCCCGCTGCCCGCCCCGGCCGGAACCGTCGGCGCGGTGTCCGCCGGGGCGGGTGCGGCCGCCTTCCTCGCGCTGGTCGTGCGCGTCCTGCTCCGCAGCGGACGGGGCCTTCTCCGGGACGCGGGTGAACAGGCCGCAGCGGCGGCACGGCGTTCCCCCCTCTGGGGCACGGCCGCGGGCGCCGTCGTCATCGTGCTGGCCGTGCTCGTGGCCAACAGCGGCGGCGACACCGGTGGCGGCACCGGCGGCACGACGAACGCCGCGGGAACGGCCGGCCCCGGCGCCGGAACCACCCGCACGGTCGCCGTCACCCTCGCCGGCATGCGCATCCGGCCCGCCCGGATCGAGGTCGCCGCGGGCACCGCGCTCCGGCTGAAGGTCACCAACACCGACACCCAGCGCCACGACCTCAAGATCGAGGACGGCCCCGCCACCCCGATGCTCGGCAGGAACGACACCCGCGTGCTCGACCTCGGCCCGGTCACCGCCGACCGCGAGGCGTGGTGCACCCTGCCGGGCCACCGGGCCGCCGGGATGACCATGGACATCGTCGTGAAGGACGGCACGACCGGCGGCGGACACGCGGGCCACACCACGGCCGCCACCGCGGACGAGGACGGCCGCGGCCCGGACCTCTCCGCCGACTTCTCCACCGGCTTCCGGGCCCGCGACGCAGCCCTGGCCCCCGTCCCCGGCGGCACGGTCCACAAGGTCGAACTGCGCGCCGTACAGCGCACGGTCGAGGTCGCCCCGGGGGTACGGCAGCGGATGTGGACCTTCGGCGGCACCGCACCGGGCCCCACCCTGCACGGCCGCGTCGGCGACGTCTTCGAGGTCACTCTCGTCAACGACGACGCGGCGATGGGCCACGGCATCGACTTCCACGCCGGCTCCCTCGCCCCCGACCGGCCCATGCGCACCCTCCGGCCCGGCGAGCGCCTGGTCTACCGGTTCCGCGCCGAGCGCGCCGGGGCCTGGCTCTACCACTGCTCCACCGCACCGATGCTCCAGCACCTCGGCAACGGCATGTACGGCGCCGTCGTCATCGACCCGCCCGGCCTGGCGAAGGCCGACCACACCTACGTCCTGGTCTCCTCGCAGCTCTATCTCGGCACGCCCGGCAGCACGGCCCAGGTGGCGAGGATGCGCCGGAACACCCCCGACGCCTGGGTGTTCAACGGCGTGGCCGGCCAGTACGCCCAACGGCCCCTGAAGGTGAGGGCCGGTGAACGGGCCCGCTTCTGGGTCGTCGCCGCCGGGCCCTCCGACGGGATCGCCTTCCACATCGTCGGCACCGTCTTCGACACCGTGTACAAGGAGGGCGCCTACCTGCTGCAACCGGATGCGGCGGGCGGCTCGCAGGTGCTGGACCTGGCCGCGGCGCAGGGCGGGTTCGTCGAGACGACGTTCCCCGAGGCCGGCCACTACGCGTTCGTCGACCACGACATGCGGCACGCCGAGGCGGGAGCGCACGGCACGGTGGAGGTGACGGACTGATGGACACCGTCGGCTGGTGGTCCGTGGTGCGCTTCGCGCATGTGGCCGGGGCGGCGCTGTGGGTGGGCGGCCAACTGGCGCTCACCCTGGTCGTCCTGCCGCTGGCCCGCCGTCTGCTCGCCCCGGAGGCCAAGGACGCCTTCACCGCGGCGGCCGGCCGCCGGTTCGGGATGCTGACCGGCGCGGTGTTCCTGCCCGTGCAGCTCGCCACGGGCTGGGCCATGGCCTGGCACCGGGGCGTCACCTGGGCGTCCCTGGCCGAACCCGGCTACGGCCGCACCCTCGCGACCAAACTCGCCCTCTTCGTCCTGGTCATGCTCGCCGCGGCCGCCCATGGCGTCGCCCACGCCAGGAACCGCCCCGACCTGGCCCGCGCCCTGGCCGTCGTCTCCCTGATGGGCTCCCTCGGCATCGTCCTGCTGGCAACGGCCCTGCCGACGACGTGACTTGTGCGCCCGGGGCCCGCCCGGCGCCCGCCCGGGGCCCCCGGCCTCCCGGCCTCCCGGCCCCCGGCCTCCCGGCCCCCGGCCTCCCGGCCCCCGGCCTCCCGGCCTCCCGGCCTCCCGGCCCCCGGCCTCCCGGCCCCCGGCCTCCCGGCCTCCCGCCCGTGCGACCCCCCGGCCCGCGCGGCCAGGAGACCGGCCCCAGGACCTCCCTCCCCTCGAACTGAGGCCGGATGGCCCCTCTCCGGGGCCGGTCAACCCTCCTCCGGACGGCGCGCGCGGCGCAGAGTTGACGGAACGGAGGGACATCGGTGAAGGAGCCGTCATGCAGAGCCGTGAAGTCGACGCCCCGGCGGTTCAGACCCTGCTGGCCGCCGCGGTGGCCGCGCCGTCGATCCACAACACGCAGCCCTGGCGGTTCGGCCTGGACCCGGACAGCAGGTCGATCCTGGTCCGCGTCGACCGGCGGCGGCCGCTGCCGATGACCGATCCGCAGGCCCGCGCCCAGTACCTGTCGGTGGGGGCCGCCGTCTTCAACCTGCGGGTCGCCGCCGAGCACCTCGGCTGGGAGCCCCTCGTCCGGCTGCGGCCCGCCGAGGACGATCCCGACCTGCTGGCCACCGTGCAGCTCACCGGGCCCGTCGCCGGACCCTCGGCCCTGCGCGATCCGCGCGAGCTGTACGGGGCGATCGAGCGGCGCCGCACCAGCCGGATGCCGTTCACGGGCCGTACCGTGCCGGACCCGGTCGTGATGGAGATGACCGGCGCGGCCCGCGCCGAGGGCGCCCATCTCGACGTCCCCGACATCGTCACGACCCGCCGTCTGCTGCGTCTGACGGCGGCCGCCGAGTCCCGCAACGCCGTCCACCCGGCCCGTACGGCCGAGGTGCGCACCTGGCTCACCGCCCCCGGCACGGCCGCCCCCTACGGCGTCCCCCTGACGGCCCTGGGCCCGCGGGACGCCTCCGGACGGGTCCCGGTGCGCGACTTCACCGGCGCGCCGCCCGCACCCCAGCTCCCCACCCTGCGCTTCGAACGCCACGTCCAGCTCGCGCTGCTGTGGACGAACCACGACCGGCGGGAGGACTGGCTGCGCGCGGGACAGGCGCTGGAGCGCGTGCTGCTCACGGCGACCGCGCACGGCGTACGGACCTCGATGCTGCACCAGGCCATGGAATGGCCGGACCTGCGGCAGGCGATGGCCGGATCGAGGCGGCGCTGCCACCCCCAGTTGCTGATCCGCTTCGGCTACGGCCCGGACGGCGCCCGCACCCCCCGCGCGACGGCGGACGAGGCGCCGTGAGCCGCCGTCACACCGCAGGGCGCGCTCGGCTCAGGGCGTGCTCAGCCCGCCGTTGAGTTCGCGCCCCGTGACCATCTCGGACTCGATCCGCACGAACACCACGTCCCGCAGCGGCATCCAGGAGGTGGGCCCGGTCTGCGTCAGCCGTTCGTGCTCGGCCCGGTCCGTGACCACGCCCGCCCGCCCGGTGACGACGACACTCCACCCGGACCGGGTCGCCGCGTTGAACTCGTCCGCCTCGAAGGCGACCACGACACCGTCGATGGCGCGTACGAGGTCCGAGCCCGGCGAGGTGCACAGCAGCACGGAGGCGTCCGTGTCCAGCGAGAAGTTGATGGGCAGCACCGCCGGCAGGGCCTGCCGGGTGTACACCACGCGGCCGACCGGCACCTTGGCCAGCATGCGCAGGCACTCCTGCCGGTCGAGTGCGCGAAAGCCGTCTGTCGGGAACATCGTCCCATCGTCCCTGGTGGGCGCGGCCCGGGGTAGGGCCGACCGGCCCTACCCCGGTGGCGTGCGCGGAGCGGCCGGGGCGCCCCGGGGAGACGATGGTGGGGGAGGGACGCACGGGGTCGTCGGAGGGGGCCCGTCCGTCCCCCGGCAGGGACTCATGGCCCATGCCGCCCGCACGTCCGGATGCGGACAGTGAGTACACGATGCCGTCGGGCGTCGTACCACCGCGCAGAGGCAGCCGAGGCAGCCGAGAAAAGGACGGACACCATGGTCCAGCCGTCGAAGTCGAAGAGCGGCAGCTCACCGTCGGGCGCCCCGGTGCCCGGCCGGGCCTGGCTGATGCTGGCCCTGGCCACGATCGGTTTCGCCGTCAACTTCTGGGCCTGGGCGCTGCTGAGCCCGCTCGGCCCGCGCTTCAAGGACAGCCTCGACCTGTCGTCGTTCGAGCAGTCGCTGCTGGTCGCGGTGCCGGTCGTGGTCGGCTCCCTGGGCCGGATCCCGGTCGGGGCGCTGACCGACCGGTTCGGCGGCCGGATCATGTTCCCGATCGTCACGGCGGTCACCATCGTCCCGGTGCTCTACCTCGGTCTGGCCGGGCACTCCTCGCTCGCCGCCCTGCTGGCCGGCGGGTTCTTCCTCGGGGTCGGCGGCACCGCGTTCGCCGTCGGCGTGCCCTTCGTGAACGCCTGGTTCCCGCCGGAGCGGCGCGGCATGGCGATCGGCGTCTTCGGCGCCGGCATGGGCGGCACCGCGATCAGCGCCCTGACCACCGTGAAGCTGGTCGACGCGGGCAGCATGGCCACCCCGTTCGTGCTCACCGCCGTCCTGCTCGCCGTGTACGCGGTGGCCGCCGCCCTGCTGCTGCGGGACGCGCCCGGCCGGACCGTCCCGACCGAGCCCCTGGCCCGGCGGCTGGCCGCCACCGCCCGCCTGAGCATCACCTGGCAGGCGTCCGCGCTGTACGCGGTCGCGTTCGGCGGCTATGTCGCCTTCTCCGTCTACCTGCCCACCTACCTCAAGACCGGCTACGGGCTCACCCAGGCCGACGCCGCGAACCGCATGGCCGGGTTCGTGCTCCTGGCGGTGGCGATGCGCCCGATGGGCGGCTGGCTGTCGGACCGGCTGGGCCCGGTCCGGGTGCTGTCCGGCTCGCTCGCCGTGGTGGTGGCCGGTGCGGTGGCGCAGTCCTTCACCCCGGCGCTCGCCCCGGCCGGCACCCTCGCCTTCCTGGCCATGGCCGCCGCGCTGGGCGCGGGCAGCGGGGCGACCTTCGCCCTGGTGGCCCTGCTGACCCCGGCCAGCAAGGTCGGCTCGGTGACCGGTGTGGTCGGCGCCGCGGGCGGCCTCGGCGGCTTCCTCCCGCCGCTGGTGATGGGCTCCCTGTACGGCGCGTACGAGTCGTACGCGGTCGGTCTCGCCCTGCTCGCGGTCGTGGCCGCCGCCGCGCTGGTCTTCACCCTCACCCGGGTCCGCGCCGCCGTCGAGGGCGAGGACCGGGCGTCAGGACCCGGCCGGGGACAGCGCACCGGCACCGCGCACACCACCGTCTGAGCACCCCGGCCACCTGCCGAAGGAGGGGACCCCCGATGTGCGAGTACTGCGGCTGCCAGTCCCTGGCGTCCATCGACGAGCTGACCCGCGAGCACGACGAGGTCGTCCGCCTGATCAGCCACCTCGGCCCCGCCCACCGCGCCGGTGACGTGGCCGGGATGGCCCGGGTCGCCCGGCGGATCGCCGCCGTGCTCGGCCCGCACACACAGGTCGAGGAGCACGGCCTGTTCCCGGTGATGGCCGAGGAGTTCCCCGAGCAGATCGCCGCCCTGGAGGCCGAACACCGGCGCGTCGAGGCGGTGCTCGCCGAGGCCGCGGACGGCGTCACCCCGGCGGACCCGGACTGGCCGCACCGGCTCCTCGCGACCATGGCGCTGCTGCGCGACCACATCCTCAAGGAGCAGGACGGCGTCTTCCCGGCCGCGCTCGCCGTCCTCGGCACCGAGGACTGGGAGGCGGTCGAGAAGGTCCGCGCCACGGCGGGCAGCCCCTTGTCCCGGACGGCTCCCTGACGCCGTACCTCCGCCGCCGGTCACGGCGCCGCGGAGACCCGCCGGGCCCACCCGGCCGGCCCGTCCGGCCGGGCGGGCGCCCGCGCACCGTGTTCTGCTGATCGTGGTACGACCGTTGACCTTCCCGGGGACGGCGGTCGTAGAGTCGTTCGCGGCCGGACTTGATCACGACTCGTACGGGCCCGCGCGCCCGGAACGGAGTGGCACGGTGGGCATGGATACCAGCCAGGCACAGGCTGCGGGCATGGACGACGGGCTGACCGAGGCGCTGGTGCGCAGCCGCCGGTTCTTCACCCGGGCCGAGGTCTCCGACGACCTGCGGACCCTGCACAAGAAGGGCGGCCGCCAGGCGGACGCCTTCTACCGGGACCGCTGGTCGCACGACAAGGTGGTCCGCTCCACGCACGGCGTGAACTGCACCGGCTCCTGCTCCTGGAAGGTGTACGTCAAGGACGGCATCATCACCTGGGAGGCCCAGCAGACCGACTACCCCTCCGTCGGCCCCGACCGCCCCGAGTACGAGCCGCGCGGCTGCCCGCGCGGCGCCGCCTTCTCCTGGTACACCTACTCGCCCACCCGGGTGCGCTACCCGTACGTGCGCGGTGTGCTGCTGTCGATGTACCGCGAGGCGAAGGCCCGCCTGGGCGATCCGGTGGCCGCCTGGGCGGACGTCGTCTCCGACCCCGAGCGGGCCCGCCGCTACAAACAGGCGCGCGGCAAGGGCGGTCTGGTGCGGGCGAGTTGGGACGAGGCGGTGGAGATGGTCGCCGCCGCGCACGTCCACACGATCAAGGAGTACGGCCCCGACCGGCTCGCCGGCTTCTCGCCGATCCCGGCGATGTCGATGGTGTCGCACGCCGCCGGCGCCCGCTTCTACTCGCTGCTCGGCGGCGTGATGCTGTCGTTCTACGACTGGTACGCCGATCTGCCGGTTGCCTCGCCGCAGGTCTTCGGCGACCAGACCGACGTACCGGAGTCGGGGGACTGGTGGGACGCCGGCTATCTGATCATGTGGGGCTCCAATCTGCCGGTGACCCGCACCCCGGACGCGCACTGGATGGCGGAGGCCCGCTACCGGGGGCAGAAGGTGGTGGCGGTCTCCCCGGACTACGCGGACAACGTGAAGTTCGCGGACGAGTGGCTCGCCGCCCGGCCCGGCACCGACGGGGCGCTGGCGATGGCCATGGGGCACGTGATCCTCAAGGAGTTCTTCGTCGACCGGGCCACCCCGTACTTCACCGACTACGTCAGGACGTACACGGACCTGCCCTTCCTGGTCACTCTCGACGAGGCCGAGGCCGAGACCGAGACCGGGGGCGAGGCCGGGGATGAGCCGGGCGGCGGCACCTACCGGCCGGGCAAGTTCCTGACCGCCGCCGACCTGGGCGGCGAGGCCGCGCGGGCCGAGCACGCCGAGTTCCGCACCGTGCTGCTCGACGCGGCCGACGGGCGGCCGGTGGTACCGAACGGCACCCTCGGCGACCGCTACGGCGACACCGGCGCCGGCCGCTGGAACCTCGACCTCGGCGACACCCGGCCCCTGCTGACCGCCGAGGGCGGCGAGGAGCCCCCGGTCGCCGTCGAACTGGCCCGCTTCGACGCCCCCGACGGCAGCGCCGGCCGGCTGCGGCGCGGTGTCCCCGTCCGCCGGGTCGCCGGTCGGCTGGTCACCACCGTCTACGACCTGCTGCTCGCCCAGTACGGCGTGGCCCGCGCGGGCCTGCCCGGCCGCTGGCCCACCGGGTACGACGACGCCGACGAGCCGTACACCCCCGCCTGGCAGGCCGCCGTCACCGGTGTGGAGGCCGCCAAGGCCGCCCGGATCGCCCGGGAGTTCGCGGCCAACGCGGAGGAGTCCGGCGGCCGTTCGATGATCGTCATGGGGGCGGGCACCAACCACTGGTTCCACTCCGACACCATCTACCGGGCGTTCCTGACCCTGACCACGCTGACCGGCTGCCAGGGCGTCAACGGCGGCGGCTGGGCGCACTACGTGGGCCAGGAGAAGGTGCGCCCGATCACCGGCTACTCGGCGATCGCGACCGCCGCCGACTGGAACCGCCCGGCCCGGCTGATGATCCAGACCGCCTACTGGTATCTGCACAGCGATCAGTTCCGCTACGACCCGTTCTCCGCCGACACCCTGTCCGCGGCCGGCGGCGGCCCGTTCGCCGGCCGGACCACGGCGGACGTGATCGCCCAGTCGGCGCGGATGGGCTGGATGCCGTCCTACCCGACCTTCGACCGCAACCCCCTCGACCTGGCCGACGAGGCCGAGGCGGCGGGACGCCCGGCCGGTGAGCACGTGGTGGCCGAACTCAAGGCCGGGCGGCTGGGGTTCGCGGGCGAGGACCCCGACGCCCCGGCCAACTTCCCGCGCGTGCTGACGGTGTGGCGGGCCAATCTGCTCGGCTCCTCCGCCAAGGGCAACGAGTACTTCCTCAAACACCTCCTCGGCACCGACTCCTCCGTCCGCGCCGCCGAGGCACCGCCGGACGCCCGCCCCCGGGACGTGGTGTGGCGGGAGGAGGCCCCCGAGGGCAAGCTCGACCTGCTGCTGACCATGGACTTCCGGATGACCAGCACGACCGTCTTCTCCGACGTCGTCCTGCCCGCCGCCACCTGGTACGAGAAGCACGACCTGTCCAGCACGGACATGCACCCCTTCGTGCACGCCTTCAACCCGGCCATCGCCCCGCCCTGGCAGACCCGCACCGACTGGGACGCCTTCCACACCATCGCCCGGGAGTTCAGCCGTCAGGCCGCCGGACACCTGGGCGTCCGCAAGGACGTGGTGGCCGCCCCGCTGCTGCACGACACCCCCGACGAACTGGCCAACCCCCGGGGCCGGGTGCGCGACTGGAAGGCCGGGGAGTGCGAGCCCGAGCCCGGCCGCACCATGCCCAAACTGATCACGGTGGAGCGCGACTTCGGCGCCGTCGCCGACAAGATGGGCGCGCTCGGCCCGCTGCTCGACAGCCTGGGCGCCACCACCAAGGGCGTCACCTTCAAGCTGGAACGCGAACTGGAGTACCTGCGCCACAAGAACGGCCTCGCACGCGGCGGAGCGGCCGACGGACGCCCCTCCATCGCCCGTGACGTGCACGCCTGCGAGGCGATCCTGGCCCTGTCGGGCACCACCAACGGCCATCTGGCCACCCAGGGTTTCCACACCCTGGAGGCCCGCACCGGCACCCCGCTGGCCGACCTCGCCGCCGAACACGAGGGCAGGCAGATCACGTTCGCCGACACCCAGGCCGCACCCGTGCCGGTCATCACCTCCCCGGAGTGGTCCGGATCGGAGACCGGCGGGCGCCGCTACTCGCCGTTCACCGTCAACGTCGAACGCCTCAAGCCCTGGCACACCCTCACCGGACGCCAGCACTTCTATCTCGACCACGACTGGATGGCCGCCCTCGGCGAACAACTCCCCGTCTACCGACCACCGTTGAACATGCACGCCCTGTTCGGTGAACCCCGGATCGGCGACACCGGCGAACTCGGCTTGACCGTGCGCTACCTCACCCCGCACAACAAGTGGTCGATCCACTCCGAGTACCAGGACAACCTGTTCATGCTCTCGCTGTCCCGGGGCGGACCCACCATCTGGATGAGCACCGAGGACGCGGCCAAGGTCGGCGTCCGGGACAACGACTGGATCGAGGCGGTCAACCGCAACGGCGTCGTCGCCGCCCGCGCGATCGTCTCGCACCGTATGCCCGAGGGCACCGTCTACATGCACCACGCCCAGGACCGGCTGATCGACGTGCCCCGCACCGAGACCACGGGCCGTCGCGGTGGCATCCACAACTCCCTGACCCGGCTGCTGATCAAACCGACCCATCTCATCGGCGGCTACGCCCAGTTGACCTATGCCTTCAACTACCTGGGCCCGACCGGCAATCAGCGCGACGAAGTCACCGTGATCCGCCGCCGTTCCTCCCAGGAGGTGGAGTACTGAGATGCGCGTCATGGCCCAGATGGCGATGGTGATGAACCTCGACAAGTGCATCGGCTGCCACACCTGTTCGGTCACCTGCAAACAGGCGTGGACCAACCGCACCGGCGTCGAGTACGTGTGGTTCAACAACGTCGAGACCCGGCCCGGACAGGGCTACCCCCGCCGCTACGAGGACCAGAACACCTGGAAGGGCGGCTGGGAGCTGAACAAGCGCGGCAACCTCGCGCTGAAGGCCGGCGGCCGGTTCAAGAAGCTCATCACGATCTTCTCCAACCCGGTGCTGCCCTCGCTCGACGACTACTACGAGCCCTGGACCTACGACTACGAGACCCTGACGAACGCGCCGCTCCAGGACCACACCCCGGTCGCCCGCCCCAAGTCCCTGATCACCGGCAAGGACATGAAGATCGCCTGGTCGGCGAACTGGGACGACGACCTCGGCGGCTCGGCCGCGACCCGTGAGAAGGACGTCGTCCTCAACGAGGTCTCCGAGCGGATCACCTTCGAGTTCGAGCAGACCTTCATGTTCTATCTGCCGAGGATCTGCGAGCACTGCCTCAACCCGTCCTGCGCGGCCTCCTGCCCCTCCGGCGCGATCTACAAGCGCGAGGAGGACGGCATCGTCCTGGTCGACCAGGACCGCTGCCGCGGCTGGCGGATGTGCGTGACCGGATGCCCGTACAAGAAGGTCTACTTCAACCACCGCACCGGCAAGGCCGAGAAGTGCACCTTCTGCTTCCCGCGCGTAGAGGTCGGCCTGCCCACCGTCTGCTCCGAGACCTGCGTCGGCCGGCTGCGCTACATCGGCCTCGTCCTCTACGACGCCGACCGCGTCCTGGAGGCCGCCACCACCCCGGACGACACCGGCCTGTACGAGGCCCAGCGGCAGGTCTTCCTCGACCCGGACGACCCCGAGGTGGTCGCCGCGGCGGAGCGGGCGGGCATCCCCCGGGACTGGATCGAGGCGGCCCAGCGGTCCCCGGTCCACGCCCTGATCAACACCTACAAGGTCGCCCTCCCGCTGCACCCGGAGTACCGCACCCTGCCCATGGTCTGGTACATCCCGCCGCTCTCCCCGGTGGTCGACGCCGTCCGCGACACCGGCCGGGACGCCGAGGACCACCGCACCCTGTTCGCCGCCGTCGACGCCCTGCGCATCCCCGTCGACTACCTCGCCCAACTGTTCACGGCCGGCGATCCGGCCCCGGTGGACGCCGTCCTGCGCCGCCTGGCCGCCATGCGCTCCTACATGCGCGACATCAACCTCGGCCGCGAACCCGACGGCACCATCTGCAAGGCGGTCGGCATGGGCGAGGAGCAGATGTACGACATGTACCGGCTGCTGGCCCTGGCCAAGTACGACGAGCGGTACGTCATCCCGCCCGCCCACGCCGAACAGGCCCACCGCCTGGAGGAACTCGCCACCGAGTGCAGCCTGGACTACGAGGGCGGCCCCGGCATGGGCGGCTCCGGACCCTTCGGCGAGACCTCGGGCGGCGCCGCTCCCATCGCCGTCGAGAACTTCCACGTCCTGCGCGACCGGCAGACCGCCGACACCCACACCACCCCCACCGGCAGGGCCACCCGCGTCAACCTCCTCAACTGGGACGGCAAGGGCTCCCCACCCGGCCTGTTCCCGGGCCGGCCGTCCGGCGAGGGCGAAGGGGAAGGCGAGCCGAAGTCATGAAGTGGAAGAGCGCCCGCACCCTCCGCCTCCGCCCCTGGCACCCCCACGCCTGGCAGGTCCAGTCCCTGCTGCTCGCCTACCCCGACGAAGGGTTCGCCCGGCACCTGGACCTGGCCGGCCGGGTCGCCGCCACTCTGCCGGAATCCGTCGCCGGCCCCCTGCTCCGCTTCACCGCGCACGCCGGCCGGACCTCCGTCGCCGACCTGGGCGCGGCGTACGTCGCCACCTTCGACCACCGCAAGCGCTGCTGCCCCTACCTGACCTACTACGCGCACGGCGACACCCGGCAGCGCGGCACCGCCCTGCTGCGGCTGAAGCAGACGTACACCGCGGCCGGCTGGCGGCTCGGCGACGACGAACTGCCCGACCATCTCGCCGTCGTCCTGGAGTTCGCCGCCGGCGCCCCCGACACCGGGGCCCGGCTGCTCACCGAGCACCGGGCCGGTCTGGAACTGCTGCGCCTGGCCCTGACCGACGACGACTCGCCCTGGGCCCACGTCCTGGACTCCGTGTCGGCCACCCTGCCCGGCCTCGCGGGCGACGACCGCGAGGCCGTCCTACGGCTCGCCGCGCAGGGCCCGCCCGAGGAACAGGTCGGCCTGGACCCGTACGCGTCGCCGTCCTCGCCGCCCTCCTCGTCGCCCGTGTTCCTGCCCGACCCCGTCGTAGGAGGTCCCCGATGACCGCGCCCGCGCAGCCCCTCACCCTGGCGGCCGAGGCCGGCACCGGCGGCATCCTGCTGTGGGTCGTCCTGCCGTACCTCGCCCTGGCCGTGTTCGTGCTCGGGCACGTCTGGCGCTACCGCTACGACAAGTTCGGCTGGACCACCCGCTCCTCGCAGCTCTACGAACGGCGGCTGCTGCGCATCGGCAGCCCGCTGTTCCACTTCGGCATCCTCGTCGTGATCCTCGGCCACATCGGCGGCCTCGTCATCCCCAAGAGCTGGACCGAGGCGGCCGGGATCAGCGAGCACACGTACCACGTCACGGCGGTCGTCCTCGGCACGATCGCGGGCGTCGCCACGCTCGGCGGCCTGGCCGTCCTGATCTACCGTCGCCGCACCGTCGGCCCGGTCTTCTCCGCCACCACCCGCAACGACAAGGCGATGTACGTCTCGCTGACGGTGACCATCGTGCTCGGCCTGTCCGCCACGGTGGCCGCGAACCTGGTCGGCGGGGGATACGACTACCGGGAGACGATCTCCCCCTGGTTCCGGTCGATCTTCTACTTCCAGCCGGACCCGGACCTGATGGCGGGCGCACCGGTGCTGTTCCAACTGCACGCGATCAGCGCGCTGCTGCTCTTCGCGGCCTGGCCCTTCACCCGGCTCGTGCACATGCTCACCGCGCCGCTGGGCTATCTCACCCGCCCCTACATCGTCTACCGCAGCCGCGACACCCGCCTCGGCACCCGCCCGCCGCGCCGCGGCTGGGAACGCGTCGGCTGAGGCGGGGCGGGAGGCTGTGCCGGGGCAGGGATCAGGTCAGGTCAGGACAGCGGCACGGACCACTCCACCACCGTGCCCGTCGGTTCGTTCGACGTCAGGGTGAGACTGCCGTCCAGCTCGGTGGCGCGCCGACGCAGGTTGTCCAGGCCGCTGCGCCGGGTGACGGCCGGGTCGATACCGGTGCCGTTGTCCGCGACGCGCAGCCGGAGCCGGCTGCCGTCGGTCTCGACGGTGACCTCGACGCCGGTCGCGTGGGCGTGCCGGGCGGCGTTGGAGAGGGCCTCGCGCAGCACCGCCAGCAGATGTTCGGCGTGACCGGGCGGTACCGCGGTGTCCAGCAGGCCGGTCATGCGCAGGGCCGGGGTGAAACCGAGCGCGGCCGCGGCCCGGTCGGTCTCGGCGAGCACCTTCGCGCGCAGCCCGCCGCGCCCGTCGGTGCGGTCGCGTTCGTGCAGGGCGTAGATGGTGCCCCGGATGGTCTTGATGGTGTCGTCGAGGTCCTCGACGACCCGCTGCACCCGCTCGGCGACCTGCGGACGGTCGGAGACCCGGCCGAGGACGGAGTTCAGGGTCAGCCCGGAGGCGAACAGCCGCTGGATGGCCAGGTCGTGCAGGTCACGGGCGATGCGGTCGCGGTCCGTCAGCACCATCAGATGGTCCGCCTCGCGCCGGTGCTCGGCGATCTCCAGGGCGAGGGCCGCCTGGTCGGCGAAGCCGGTGATCATGGCCATGGTGGCGTCGGTGAACGCGTCGCCGCCGGGCAGATTGGCGACCTGGAGGACCCCGCGCACATGTTCGGCGCTGCCGAGCGGGAGCAGGAACCCCGGCCCCAGCGCGATCTGCGCGGCGGAGCCGCCGCCGCCCTGCGGTTCGTCGGACAGCGCGGCGCTGGTGATCTGCTGATTGGAGGTGAAGACCTTCGCGGCCAGTGTGGGGGCGGGCAGGACCAGTCCGTGCACCTGCTCGGCGCCCTCGCCGTCGGCCGCCTCGATCACCAGTTCGTCGCCGCCCTCGAACGGCACCGCGAGCGTCACCAGGGCGGCGCCGGACAGCGATCTGACGGTCGCGGCGACCTGGTGCAGGACCCGGTCCGGGTCGGCGCCCGACAGCAGGCTGCGGGTCAGTTCGCTGCTGGCCGCCAGCCACTTCTCCCGGCGCCGGGCGTCCTCGTACAGGCGGGCGTTGTCGATCGCGACACCGGCCGCGGCCGCCAGCGTGCGCAGCACCGCCTCGTCGTCGTCGTCGAACTCCGCGCCGTCACGCTTGTCCGTCAGATACAGATTGCCGAACACCTGGTCGCGCACCCGCACCGGCGCCCCCAGGAAGGTGGTCATCGGCGGATGCCCCGCGGGAAAGCCCACCGAGTCGGGATGGCGGCCCAGCTCCGGCAGCCGCAGCGGCTCCGGCTTGCGGATCAGCAGCCCGAGGATGCCCTGCCCCTCCGGGTAGTGGTCGATGCCATGGACGGTCTCCTCGTCCATGCCGACGGTGATGAACTGCCGGATCTTCCCCTCGTCACCGAGCACGCCGAGCGCCCCGTACTGGGCGTCCACCAAGGTCACGGCCGACTCGGTGATCCGCCGCAGGACCACGTCGAGATCCAGGTCGGAGCCGATGGCGAGGACCGCGTCCAGCAGCGTGTGCACCCGGTCCCGCGTCGCACGGACCTGCGCGATCTGCGCCTGAAGCCCCTCCAGCAGCTCGTCCAGCCGCAACTGGGGTGCCGCCGGACCGCCCTTCCGCCCCTGCGCAGGACTCTCCGCCATTCCCGCTCCCTCCGGAAAAAGTGCCGCCGGCACCTCCACAAAGATCCTATGGCCTAGGCGCCCCCGACCGAAGGGCACGTCCCGCCGATCGTCGGCCGGGGGCACAGGTCGTGACGTAAGTCAGGATGGTGACAGTCGCGGCGCGCGGCGGGCTGCGGAGTGGGAGATGAGGTTCGGGACATCCGCCTGGCGGACGGTTGATCGCAGATGCCGGGGGTCGGCGCACGGCGGCGGAGAGCCGTGCGCCGACCCCGGCCCGTGCGATCGGACCGTCCGTGTGATCGGATCGGATCAGTACTTGGTGTACTTCAGCCGGTCGAAGCGGGCGGTGAGGGTGGTGCCGGGGTAGACGAAGGGGTCGAGCCAGCTGTCGACGCCGATGCCCGGCCAGAGGTTGGTCATGATGCGCATCGGGTGGGTGGGGAGCGCGCCGCGGGAGCCGTTCTCCTGGTGGACCAGCTTGCCGTCGACGAACCAGTTGATGGTCCCCTGGTTCCACCACTCGATGGCGTAGTCGTGGAAGCCGGCGGAGGCGTCGAAGCCGAGGTTGATGACGGTCTCGTGCCCGCCGACTCCGTTGGTGAAGTAGTTGGTCTGCATCTGGGTGGTGTTCTTGCCGAGGATCTCGACGTCGATCTCGTCCCAGGGCTGCCCGTCGCTCGGCCCGGTGTAGGTGAAGAAGCCGGTCACCGTGCCGGGACGCTTGACCGCCTGGAGCCGCGCCTCGAAACGCCCGTACGTGAACAGGTCGTTGGAGCGGTACTCGCCGGATGCGTAGGGCTTGCCCGAGCAGCCGCTCGGGCAGGTGGCGTTGTCGAGGTTGATGCCCATGACGCCGCCGCTGAACCAGGTGTGGTCCGCGCGCCAGCCGACGTTGAACATGCTGCCGTTGGTCCAGTTGTCCGCCTTGTGCCAGCGGCCGGTGTCGAAGGAGTCGAGATTGTCGACGAAGCTGCCGCCGATGGCCGCGTCGGCGGTGGGGCTGAGCAGCGGGTTGAGCGCCAGGACGAGCGCGGCGAGCGGGGGGATCAGCCAGCGGCGGGCCTTGAAACGGCGACGGGGTGTGGTTGCGGGGGAACGCATATCGGCCTCCTCGTGGAGTGAATGCGGCATGCGGCATCGGGGCGCGCGTCAGCCACCGACGGTGCGGACGCAACGTCGTCACGTGGTGAGGGGGCGCGGCCCGAGGCTTGTGCCGATGAAGCCGGGTGGGGGCAGGCTCGGCGTCCTCGCACGGCACGGATGCGCGGACAGGGACGCTTGCCGTGCTCAGGGCACGGCAGGTGCGCAGCCGACGAAGGGAGGTGTCGGTGCGGCGGCAAGGTGCGGCGTGACACACACGGAACTGATGTCGGATGCCGCTTCCCCGGCCGCGCGGCACGAAGGTGCGGGGAGGAATCCGACGGGAGGGACAACGCGGTGCAGGGTGTGGTGGTGCACCGTGACAGGAGCGGAAGGTGGGGGTGGGATCGCTCCCAAATTCAAATTAACACCACGCCAACTGCCCTACAAGACTCGGTACTTACGCAGATGCAAGAAGCTCGAAATCTGCAGTTCACGTAGGAGGGGTGAAGCGGGATGGCGATCGGGGGGCATCCCTCGGCCACTGGAAGCGGTACCAGTTCCGGACCTCGGCGGAGGGGTGGGGCTGAGCCCCGCGGACTGTCGGAAGAGCAGACTTGCCAGCCGTATGGCCGGCAGGATCGGGGCGACGTGGATTCGGGATCCGATCGCTTGTTCTAGCCAGTGGCTGTAACCGGGAGCCTGCGGCTACGGTCAAGCCTTCGAACCCGCCTGGAGGCCACGCGTACATGCAGGAGAACGAATACCTGGGCTCCCGTCGGCGGTCCGGCGGTGTCGGAGCGAGGCGAGGCCCGCTACGTTCACCCCGGCGATGTGACATCTCGTGACAGATGAGAGGCTCAGGCGGGTGAGTGAGACACCGATGAACACCCTGCAATACCGCTTTGACGGCCCGGAAGACGCCCCGGTCCTGATCCTCGGTCCCTCACTGGGTACCACCTGGCACATGTGGGATCGTCAGATCCCCGAACTGGTGCAGCAGTGGCGGGTGTTCCGCTACGACCTGCCCGGGCACGGCGGTGCCCCCGCGCACCCGGCGGTCTCCGTCGGGGATCTCGCCGACCGGCTGCTCGCTACGCTCGACGGGCTCGGGGTGGAGCGGTTCGGATACGCGGGCTGTGCGCTCGGCGGGGCGGTCGGGGTCCAGCTCGCGCTGCGGCACCCCGAGCGGGTCGCCTCGCTCGCGCTGATCGCCGCCTCGCCGCGGTTCGGCACGCCCGACGAGTTCCGTCAGCGCGGGGTGGTCGTGCGGACCAACGGACTGGACCCGATCGCCCGTACCTCGCCCGACCGCTGGTTCACGGCGGGCTTCGCGGCCGCGCAGCCCGCGATCACCGAGTGGGCCGTGCAGATGGTGCGTACCACCGATCCCGGTTGCTACATCGCGGCCTGCGAGGCGCTCGCCGCGTTCGACGTCCGGTCGGAGCTGGGTCTGATCGGCGTCCCGACGCTGGTCCTGGCCGGATCGGACGACCAGGTCACCGGGCCCGCCGAGGCGCGCACCCTGGTCGCGGGCATCCCCGACGCCCGGCTGGCCGTCGTACCGGGCGCCTCCCATCTGGTCCCGGTGGAGCAGCCGGCCGCCGTCACCGACCTGCTGGTGCGCCACTTCTCCACCGCCTGGCAGCCGGCGCCCGACGCCGGGCGGACCGTCGTCCCGGGCATCCCCGTCCGGGCGGTGCTGAGCGCGCCCCCGCAGCCGGTGCCCGTCGCGGAGATCGCGCCCGCCCCGCTGGTCGAACCGCCGCAGGCCGCGGGCCGCCCCGACCCGTACGACACCGGGCTGAAGGTGCGCCGCGAGGTCCTCGGGGACGCCCATGTGGACCGGGCGCTGTCCCAGGCCGACGACTTCTCCGGCGACTTCCAGGAGTTCGCCACCCGCTACGCCTGGGGCGAGATCTGGGACCGCCCCGGCCTCGACCGGCGCTCCCGCTCCTGCGTCACGCTGGGCGCGCTGGTCGCCGGCGGCCACCTGGAGGAGCTGGCCGTCCACACCCGCGCCGCCCTGCGCAACGGGCTCACCCCGGACGAGATCAAGGAGGTGCTGCTCCAGACGGCCGTGTACTGCGGTGTCCCGGCGGCCGGCAGCGCCTTCCGGGTCGCGCAGCGGATCATCCGCGAGGAGACCACGCCGCAGGAGTGAGCGCCCGCCGCGGGCCGCCGGCGGCAGGATGGACCCATGACGACCATGAAGCTCACGAAGAAGACGCACGCGTGCGTCCGGCTGGAGAAGGACGGGCGCACGCTGGTCATCGACCCCGGCGCCTTCAGCGAGGCGGACGCCGCGGTCGGCGCGGACGTCGTCCTGGTCACGCACGAGCACCCCGACCACTTCAGCGAGGAGCGGCTGCGCGCCGCCATGGAGGCCCGTCCCGACGCCGAGATCTGGACGCTGCGCTCGGTCGCCGACCGGATCTCGGCCGCCTTCCCCGGCCGCGTCCACACCGTCGGCCACGGCGACACCTTCACCGCGGCCGGCTTCGACGTGCAGGTCCACGGCGAGCTGCACGCGGTCATCCACCCGGACATCCCGCGCATCACCAACGTCGGCTACCTCGTCGACGGCGGCCGCGTCTTCCACCCCGGCGACGCCCTGACCGTCCCCGACCACGCCGTGGAGACGCTGATGCTCCCGGTCATGGCCCCCTGGAGCAAGATCTCGGAGGTCATCGACTACGTCCGCGAGGTCAAGCCCCAGCGCGCCTACGACGTCCACGACGCCCTTCTGACCGACCTGGCCCGCCCGATCTACGACAACCAGATCGGCGCGCTCGGCGGCGCCCGGCATCTGCGGCTGGCGCCGGGGGAGAGCACGGCCCTGTGAGTGTCGGTGGCGCCGGGTAGGTTGTCAGGCATGCGCATCGCGACCTGGAACGTGAACTCGATCACCGCCCGTCTGCCGAGGCTGCTGGCCTGGCTGGAGAGCAGCGGCACGGACGTGCTCTGCCTCCAGGAGGCCAAGCTCGCGGAGGCCCAGTTCCCGTTCGACGCGCTGCGCGAGCGGGGCTACGAGGCGGCGGTCCACGCCACCGGCCGGTGGAACGGCGTGGCGGTGATCTCCCGCGCCGGTCTCGACGACGTGGTCAAGGGCCTGCCCGGCGACCCGGGCTACGACGGCGTCGTGGAACCGCGCGCGATCTCCGCGACCTGCGGCCCGGTCCGCGTCTGGTCGGTCTACGTGCCCAACGGCCGCGAGGTGGACCACGCGCACTACGCGTACAAGCTCCAGTGGTTCGAGGCCCTCAAGGCGGCCGTCGCCGGGGACGCGGCGGGCAGCCGCCCCTTCGCGGTCCTCGGCGACTACAACGTGGCGCCGACCGACGACGACGTGTTCGACGTCGCGGCCTTCGAGGGCCTCACCCATGTCACCCCGGCCGAGCGGGCCGCCCTGGCGTCCCTGCGCGAGGCCGGCCTGTCGGACGTGGTGCCGCGCCCCCTGAAGTACGACCACCCGTTCACGTACTGGGACTACCGCCAGCTCGCGTTCCCCAAGAACCGCGGCATGCGCATCGACCTGGTGTACGGGAACGCGCCGTTCGCCCAGGCCGTCAAGGACGCCTACGTCGACCGCGAGGAGCGCAAGGGCAAGGGCGCCTCGGACCACGCACCGGTCGTGGTCGATCTCGACGTGTAGCCCGCACAGCAGGGAGAGACCGACGGCCTCGGCCGGCGAGGCTAGGGGCGGCGGGGGCGCGGGTCAACGCGCCATGCGTGTGCGGCGCGGGAATTCGACCGGACGCTCCTGCCCGCGCGCCTGTGGTGCGCACGTCGGTGCGAATGACACGCTGGACGTATGAACATCCCTTTTCTGGGCAACAGGCGCAAGAAAGCCGGTGAAGCGGTGATCGTTGCGGATCCCGAGGGGGTGGCCGAACTCCTCTCGGAGTGCGAGCTGCTGCGCTCGCAGGCGGCCCGGGCGGGAATCCGTCTGGACGACACCACGGCCTCCCTGGAGGCGCTGGACCAACTGCTGCCGCGCTGGCGGGACGACGCGGAGATCCTGCCGTGGCTCGGCAACGACGCCGGGCTCTATCTGGGCACGGTGATCGTGCGGACCGTGCGCGGCGCCGCGTGGGACTTCCGGCCGGACGGCCAGCCCGTCGTACGGCTGCTCTCCGGCCGGGAGTTCGACGTGGTGACGGCCGGTCAGGAGTGGGCCACGAGCGGCGTTCCCGAACTGTCGCAGCTCTACGGAGAGGTGGCGGAGACCTGATCACCGGCCGCTCGGGTGCCGGTTCGCGGACCGAAGGACTAGAGTGGGCCGTTCATCTCCCATGACCCGGGGCAGCGGTCACTGAGCCATACCCGCCCGGCGACCGGCCGGAGATCACTGCTCGCGCAGCGGAACCGACACGTACGACGGGTCGTTCTCCGGCGAGGAGAAGGTCAGCCGCGCGCCGGACGGGTTGTGCTCGATGTAGAGCGGGTCGACCGTGTCGACGACCAGGGCGAGCCGGTGCCCCGCCGGGACGTCGTAGGCCGTGGAGTACAGCTCCAGATCGAGGCCGAACGGCTGTCCGGGCGTGCGTCCGTGGAAGGTGTACGGCGCGTGGGTGACCAGCTTGCCGAGGCCGAGCGGCCCCACGTCGTAGAGGTACGCGACGAGGGTGCCGCTCTCCTCGGTCGGGGTGACCGTGGTGTGCAACGCCGCCGTACCGCGCACCTGTTGGGCCGTGGGATACCGCTCCGACTGCCATACGGCGGCCCAGGCGCGGGGGAGCAGCGGGATCGACGCCATCGGGGGCAGCCGGGCGATCTGGTCGAGGATGCTGGACAGGAACACGATGCCGCCGTCGGCGCCCGAGTTGACGTTCGTGTGGATCGTGGCGGTGTCCGTGAGGGCGATCCTGCGGCGGTCGGCGCTCACCGACTTCCAGTCCGGATAGCCCTCGTAGCCGCCCGCGGAACGGGACTTGAGCTGGACGGGCTGTTCGCGCTCGATGCCGTTCGCCGTGTCCTTGAGGTGGTGGTCCAGCCAGCGCCTGCTGTCGTTCCAGACGTCGTTGGGCATCCCGAACAGGCCGGTGAGTTCGGCGGTGGCGTGGTCACCGGGCCGCAGTTCGAGGCGCTTGGGGCCGGTCAGCTTCTCGTAGAGGGCGACGGACTGGTTCGGCGGGAAGATCGTGTCGCCCCAGCCGTTGGCCAGCAGCACCGCGGTGCCGTTGCGGTTGAGCCGGTCCGCGTACGCCTCGGGGGAACGTTTCTGCCCCCAGGCGAGGATCTCCTTCTCCTTGGACAGGTCCGAGGAGTAGAACGCGGAGAACACCTCCCGGGTCTCCGGGCTCTGCCGCCCGGCGACCCGGCCCACGGTGTCGAGCAGCGCGGCCGCCTGGAGGTGCTGGGTGCGTCCGGAGTAGATGGACTCGATCAGATCGCCCCAGCCGCTGAGCGCGGCGACGGCCCTGACCCGCGGGTCGTGCGCGGCCGCCAGCAGGCTGATCCCGGCGCCGTAGGAGACGCCCGCCATGCCGATGCGGTCCGGGTCGGCGGGGGTGTGGGCGAGGGCCCAGTCGAGCACCGTGCGGGCGTCGGCGACGTCGAGCGGGCCGGCCACGTCGATCCCGCCGCCGGACTGCCAGAAGCCGCGGACGTTGTAGCTGAGCACGACATAGCCGGACGCGGCGAGTTCCTTCGCCTGCGCCAGGTACTCGATCTGCGGGAAGCCCCAGCTCGTCGGGAGCACGACCAGCGGGTGGCGGGTGCCGTCGGCGGCGCCGGTCGGGGTGACGACGTTGGCCTTGAGGACGGTGCCGTCGGCCGCGGTGATGTCGACGTACCGGACATCCGTACCGGCTCGGGTCGCGGTCGCGGTGCCGGCTCCGGCTCTGACTCCGGCGGCGTGCGCGTCCGGCGTGAGGGCGAGGACGCCGCCGGCGATCAGGGAGGCCGAGAGGGCTCCGGCGGCGGTCGTACGCAGGGCGGTGCGGCGCGATCGTCCCACGGGGCACACTCCTAGGCGTGTCACGTCAAAGTGACCCGACGGTAACCTCCGCGCCGTACCTGTGGTAACCCGTCGGTAAGTTACGAGGCGGTAACGTTTTCCGGTTCCGGTAGCGGAGCCTGTGCCGCACGTGTCACGTCGGCGACCAGATCGACGACATCCGGGCCGTACGCCGCCGAGTTGATGACCTTCAGCAGCAGCACGAAGGAGTTGTTGCCGTGCTTGCGCGCCAACCGCTCGTGATTGCGCACGAGATAGCGGGTCGCGGCCTGGTTGGTGATCGCCCGCTGGCCGCAGAACAGGAACACCGGCCGCCCCGCGCGCCGCCGCCCGGCCGTGAGCCGGGCCAGCATCACGTACTCGGTGACGCCCGACTCCATCCGGTAGTGCTCGGCGCCGATCTGGAACGCCAGCTTGTCCGGGCCCGGTTCGGGATCGGTGTTGATCCGCACCCCGGGCAGCATGGCGTTGATGTGGGCCGCCATCCGCCGGTTCGACCCGGGCCCGCCGACGCAGAACTCCGTCCGCTCCCCGAACCCCTGACGGGCCGCGTCCTGCGTGATCACCTCGGCGTTGGCCCCGCAGTCCTTGATGAGCGCGGACAGCTCCAGCAGCGCGAACACGTCATGGCGGTGCACCGCGAGATCGGCGCTGCCCGCGTCACGGTTGACCACGAGCAGGCACTCGGAGTTCTCCGGCAGCCCGAAGAACGCCCGCTTGCGCCGGAGTTTCCGGCGCCACAGATAGGTCCGGGCCACCCAGCCGAGCGCGGCGCTGATGCCCGCCGCGACCACACCCAGGACGATGTTGCGCACGTCGTCGTTCATGGGCGCGCATGGTAGCGGTCCCTCATGCGATTGACGTACCCGTGTTCGAGGTGTGGCAGTCGTATGACAGCGCGCGCAGGCACCCTGTCGGGGCCCCCGTGATGTGGTTACGCTGCGCGGACGGTCCCCGACTGGAGGTACGGATGCGTCGCCCTGTCGCGCGGAAACTGTCGGTCCTTGCGGTCTGCGCCGCCACGGTGTCGGTGGGGGCGGCCGCGCCACCCGCCCCCGGCGGCAAGCCCGTCGACCCCGTCGCCAAGGTGCCCGTCGCCGTCGGCTACGGCGGCGCCGTGGCCAGCGTCGACGCGGACGCCTCCGCCGCGGGCATCGAGGTGCTGCGCAAGGGCGGCAACGCCGTCGACGCGGCCGTCGCCACCGCCGCCGCCCTCGGCGTCACCGAGCCCTACTCGGCCGGCATCGGCGGAGGCGGCTACTTCGTCCACTACGACGCCAAGTCCCGCACCGTGCACACCATCGACGGCCGGGAGACCGCGCCGCTCACCGCCGACTCCGGCCTTTTCCTGGAGAACGGCAAGCCGCTCGCCTTCGCCGACGCCGTCAGCAGCGGCCTCGGCGTCGGCACCCCGGGCACGCCCGCCACCTGGGCGACCGCGCTCGACCGCTGGGGCAGCAGGCCGCTCGGCACCCTCCTCAAGCCCGCCGAACGCCTGGCCCGCAAGGGCTTCACCGTCGACGACACCTTCCGCTCCCAGACCGCCGCCAACGAGACCCGCTTCCGCTACTTCCCCGACACCGCCCGGCTGTTCCTGCCCGGCGGGCAACTCCCCGTCGTCGGCTCCACGTTCAAGAACCCCGACCTCGCCGCGACCTACGCCGAACTGGGCCGCAAGGGCGTGCGCGCCCTGTACCGGGGCGCCATCGGCCGGGACGTCGTCGACACCGTCAACCACCCGCCCGTGGACCCGGCTTCGCAGTGGAACGCGCGCCCCGGCGAGCTCACCACCCGCGATCTCGCCGCCTACCGCGCCAAGGTGCAGGCGCCCACCCGGACGGCCTACCGCGGTCTCGGCGTCTACTCCATCGCGCCCTCCTCCTCCGGCGGCACCACCGTCGGTGAGGCCCTCAACATCCTGGAGAACACGGACCTTTCGAAGGCCGGCCAGGCCCGGTACCTGCACCGGTTCATCGAGGCCAGCAGGATCGCCTTCGCCGACCGCGGCCGCTGGGTCGGCGACCCCGCCTTCGAGAACGTCCCCACCGGGCAACTGCTGTCGCAGAAGTACGCCGACTCCCGCGCCTGCCTCATCAGCGACGACGCGGTCCTCACCAGCCCGCTCGCCCCGGGAGACCCGCGCCGCCCGGCCGCCTGCGCCACCGGCGGCACGGCCGCCCCGACGACCTACGAGGGCGAGAACACCACGCACCTCACGGTCGCCGACAAGTGGGGCAACGTCGTCTCGTACACGCTGACCATCGAGCAGACCGGCGGCAGCGGCATCACCGTCCCCGGCCGCGGCTTCCTCCTCAACAACGAACTGACCGACTTCTCCTTCGCCCCGGCCGACCCGGCCGTCCACGACCCGAATCTGCCCGGTCCCGGCAAGCGGCCGCGGTCCTCGATCGCCCCGACGATCGTCCTCGACCGGCACAACAAGCCGGTGGTGGCGCTCGGTTCGCCCGGCGGCGCGACCATCATCACCACCGTCCTCCAGACCCTCACCGGCTTCCTCGACCGCGGTCTGCCGCTCGTCGACGCGATCGCCGCACCTCGCGCCAGCCAGCGCAACGCGGCCCAGACCGAACTCGAACCCGGCCTCTACGACAGCCCCGTACGGGGGCAGTTGGAGGGGATCGGGCACTCCTTCCGGCTCAACCCGGAGATCGGCGCCGCCACCGGCGTACAGCGGCTGCCGGACGGCCGGTGGCTGGCCGCCGCCGAGACCGTCCGCCGCGGCGGCGGCTCGGCCCAGGTGGTGCGCCCGGCGGCGGCTCCCTAGTCCTACGGCGCGGAGACGGGGGGAGCCCTACGGCGCGGAGGCGGGGGCGGTCCTACGGCGTGGAGGCGGGGGCGGGCGGACGCGTACGGAACGCCAGCCGTCCGTCCTCGACCTCCACCCGCACCCGCTCGCCCTCCTTGACGCGGCCGTCGAGCAGCAGCCGGGAGAGCTGGTTGTCCACCTCGCGCTGGATCGTCCGGCGCAACGGGCGTGCCCCGTACTCCGGTTGGTGGCCGCGCTCGGCCAGCCAGTCGACGGCCTCGTCCGCGAACTCCACCTGGATGTCCTGGGCGCGCAGCAGCCGCCGGGTCTGCTCCAGCAACAGGTCGGTGATCCGCCGCAGTTGGGCGTCGGTCAGCCGGTCGAAGACCACGATCTCGTCGATCCGGTTGAGGAACTCGGGACGGAAGTGATCGCGCAGCGGCCGCAGGATCCGCTCGCGCCGCGCCTCCTCGTCGGCCTCCGCGCCGCCCGACCCGAAGCCGATGCCGGCCCCCTGCTTGCTGATCGCGTCCGAGCCCAGGTTGCTGGTCATCACGATCACCGTGTTGGTGAAGTCGACCGTACGGCCCTGGGAGTCGGTGAGCCGGCCGTCGTCCAGGACCTGGAGCAGGACGTTGAAGACGTCCGGGTGCGCCTTCTCGACCTCGTCGAGCAGCAGCAGCGAGTACGGGTGCCGGCGCACCACCTCGGTGAGCTGTCCGGCCTCCTCGTGGCCCACATAGCCGGGCGGGGCGCCCACCAGCCGGCTCACCGTGTGCCGTTCCTGGTACTCGCTCATGTCGAGCCGGACCATCCGCTCCTCGCTGCCGAACAGCGCCTCCGCGAGGGCCCGCGCCAGCTCGGTCTTGCCGACGCCCGTCGGGCCGAGGAAGAGGAAGCTGCCGATCGGCCGGTCCGGGCTGGCCAGCCCGGCGCGCGAGCGCAGCACGGCGTCCGCCACCACACGGACGGCCTCCTCCTGGCCGACGACCCGCTCGTGCAGATGCTCCTCCAGGCCCAGCAGGCGGTCCTTCTCCTCCTGGGTGAGCCGGGCGACCGGGATGCCCGTCTGCCGGGACACCACCTCGGCGATCGCCTCGGCCGTGACCTCCAGGTCCAGTCCCTCGTCGGCCGCGTCCTCGCCGCTCTCCTCGGCGATCCGCTCCTTCAGCTCGGTGATCCGGTCCCGCAGCCGGGTGGCCTGCTCGTACTGTTCGTCGGCGACCGCCTGGTCCTTGTCCCGGGCCAGCCGCTCCATCTCACGTTCCAGGGCGCGCACGTCGGTGCCCTTGGTCCGGGAGCCCAGCCGCACCCGGGCGCCGGCCTGGTCGATCAGGTCGATGGCCTTGTCGGGCAGCCGCCGGTCGGTGAGATAGCGGTCGGACAGCTCCACGGCCGCGACCAGCGCCTCGTCGGTGTAACGGACCTGGTGATGGGCCTCGTAGCGGTCGCGCAGCCCGCGCAGGATCTCGATCGCGTCCGCCACCGACGGCTCGGGGACCAGGATCGGCTGGAAGCGGCGGGCCAGCGCCGCGTCCTTCTCGATCCTGCGGTACTCCTCCAGCGTCGTCGCGCCCACGATGTGCAGTTCGCCGCGGGCCAGCGCCGGCTTGAGGATGTTCCCGGCGTCCATCGCGCCGCCCTCACCGCCGCCGCCCGCGCCGACGACGGTGTGCAGTTCGTCGATGAACACGATCAGCGCGTCGGAGTGGGCGCGGATCTCGCCGACGATCGCGTTGAGCCGCTCCTCGAAGTCGCCGCGGAAGCGGGTGCCGGCCACGACGGCCGTCAGGTCCAGGGCGATCACGCGGCGGCCGTCGAGGACGTCCGGCACGTCGCCGTCCACGATGCGCTGCGCGAGGCCCTCCACGATGGCCGTCTTGCCGACGCCCGCGTCACCGATCAGCACCGGGTTGTTCTTGCCGCGCCGGGAGAGCACCTCGATGGTCTGCTCGATCTCGTCGTCGCGTCCGATCACCGGGTCGATACGGCCCTGGGCGGCCAGGCCGGTGAGGTCGCGGCCGTACTTGTCCAGGGTGGGGGTGTCGGTGGGCCGCTGCCGTTCGGGATGGACCTGCGTGGTCTCGGCGCCCTCGGGCGGCAGGGACGGCGCCGCGAACCGGGCCGCGTTCAGGATGTGCCCGGCCGCGGAGTCCGGGTTCGCGGCCAGGGCGCTGAGCACGTGCTCGGGGCCGATGTGCCCGGCGCCGCGCGACCTCGCCAGGTCGTGGGCGTCCAGCAGGGCGCGCTTGGCGGCGGGGGTGAGCGACAGCGAGGTCGGCGGGGGCACCTCGCCCGGCGGGTGCTGGACCGGGCCCGAGCGTTCGTCGATCTGCGAGGCGAGCGAGTCGGGGTCCGCGCCGGCCCTGCTGAGCAGCCCCCGGGTCGGCTCCGCCGACAGGGCCGCGCGCAGCAGGTGCTCGGTGTCGAGGTCGCGGCTGCCGTGCTCGGCGGCGTACTGGGCGGCGCCGCGGACCAGGTCACGGGCGGGGCGGCTCAGGAGCTGGCCGATGTTGATCTGGCGGGGGCCGGGGCGGGGCCCGCCGAAGAAGCGGGCCAGGAACTCACCGAAGGGGTCGCCGTAGCCCTCCGGGCTGGGGTAGCCGCTGGTCATGGCGTTCCGATCGATCGACGCGTGCGGGTGTCCGTGCCGGGCTACACCACGATTGCACGTTCACTTGTGACCGGCATGTGCGGCGGGCCTCGGGTCCGGGTGCGGGTCGGTGTGGGTTGATCGCGCAGTTCCCCGCGCCCCTGGGGTGGGGGGTCCGGCCGTGGGAGAGTGGGTGCGGGTGGGTGTGGGTTGGTCGCGCAGTTCCCCGCGCCCCTGGGGTGGGTGGGGCTCGCCGTCGGGGAGTGGGTGCGGGTGTGTTGGGGCTGGGCGCGCAGTTCCCCGCGCCCCTGGGTGGGGAGTCCGGGCGTCGGGAACAGGCGTCGCCTTGTTCGCGCCGGGCCACCGCAACCCCCTAGGGGCGCGGGGAACTGCGCGCCCGGCCCCCACGCACCCGCACTCGACAGCGCCGCCTCAGCCCAGCCCCACCCCTCAGGGGCGCGGGGAACTGCGCGATCCGCCCCCACCTACCCGCACCCGTCACCGAAACCGCCGCTCACCGCGCCGTAAGCACCCGCGGCCCCCCGTCCGTGATGGCCACCGTGTGTTCCGCGTGGGCCGCCCGGGACGCGTCGTTCGTGACGAGGGTCCAGCCGTCGGACGCCGCGTGGTACCCGTCCGTCCCGCCCGCGATCACCATCGGCTCGATCGCGAGGACCATCCCGTGCCGCAGCCGCATCCCCCGCCCGGCCCGCCCCTCGTTGGGCACCCCCGGGTCCTCGTGCATCCGGCGCCCGATCCCGTGACCCCCGAAGCCGTCCGGAATGCCGTAGCCCGCCGCACGGCACACCGTGCCGACCGCGTGCGCGATGTCCCCGATGCGGTTGCCGACCACCGCCGCCCCGATGCCCGCCGCCAGCGCCCGCTCGGCCGTCTCGATCAGCCGGGCGTCCTCCGGGCGGGCCGTCCCCACGGTGACGCTGAGCGCCGAGTCGCCCACCCACCCGTTGAGCTGCGCGCCGAAGTCGATCGAGAGCAGATCGCCGTCCCGCAGCCGGTACCCGGTGGGCACGCCGTGCACGATCGCGTCGTTCACCGAGGTGCAGAGCACCGCAGGGAAGGGCACCGGCGCGAAGGACGGCCGGTACCCGAGGAACGGCGACGTCGCACCCGCCTCCCGCAGCACACCGCGCGCCACCTCGTCCAGCTCCAGCAGGGAAACGCCCACGTCGGCGGCGTCGCGCACGGCCGTCAGGGCACGTGCGACGACCTGGCCCGCCGCGTACATGGCATCGATCGACGCGTCTGTCTTCAGTTCCACCATGCCAATTACTATACCGGTATTAGAATGGTGTCATGGTGCGCACCCCATTGACCCCAGAAGAGCGCGAGCGCGGCGAACGGCTCGGCCGGCTGCTCCGCGAGTCCCGCGGCGGCCGGAGCATGGCCGAGATCGCCGCGGCCGCCGGTATCTCCGCCGAGACGCTCCGCAAGATCGAGACCGGCCGGGCCCCGACCCCGGCCTTCTTCACCGTCGCCGCGCTGGCCGGCGCGCTCGGACTGTCCATGGACGCACTGGCCGGGGCATGCGCGCACGCCGTGACGGAGGCGCCCGCCGTGGCCTGAGCCCTCCCGCGACCGGGTGGTCGCTTTTCGGTCGATGTATCGCCCGGCGCCCGTCGCGTCCCGGTTGAAAACCCGCTGTAGCCGCGCTGTAACACAGATGGTGTTTTCTTGCGGATCGGAGTGTTCCGGTCGGGCGGGAGTTGGGCGATGACTGTGGATCAACTCCCGGGCCGAGTGCGGGAGTTCGCAAGCTACCTGAACGGACTGCTGGTGCGCCTCGACCAGGGTTCCGGCTGGTGCGCGGTGTTCTGGCGGCGCGACCCCGACGGCATGCGGGCCTGTGCCGAGGGACGCGAGGTGCCTCCCTGGGACGTGGTGGAGGCCCTGCTCCAGGACCTCGCCACCGACTACGGCGCCCCGGCCGCCGCCCAGGAGGCGTACCGCGTACGGCCGTTGCACATCGCGGCCCTCGCCGCGCACGACGCCCGGCCCGGCGGCCGTGACGCCCTCGCCGACCGCCTCGACGTCATGCTCCGCGAACAGCGCTACGCCGCCGAGCGCCAGGCCGAGCTGGGCCGCAGGCTCGCCGCCGCGGCCACCCGCGAGGAGGCCGACGCGCTCCGCGTCGACCTCGCCTGGGCCCAGGACGACCACGCGCGGGCCACCGCCCGCTGCGCCGAACTCCGGCACCGCATCGCCGAGTTCGACCGCCGCACGGCGAACGCCCTGCGCACGGGCGGCGGGCAGGCGAGGGGGAGCGGGAGCGGGAGCGCGGGACGGTACGCCGCACCCGCCCCGTACGGGCCCCACGGCACGTACGGCACACCCGGTCCGCACGAGACCGAGGCACCGCGAGCCCGGGCCGAGACCGCGCCCGTGGCCGGATCCGAACCCCACCGCCCGGACCCCGCCGTGGCGGCACCCGAACCCGGGCCGGCCGCCTCCACCACCCCGCCGCTCCCGAGAGTCCCCCCGCTCCCCCCGCCCCCACCGTGCCCAAACAGCGCAAGCGCCGCCGCGGCAGCGCCCGTTTCGCCGGGATGGACTTCGCCGAGGCCGACGCGGAGGAGGCCGCCCCCGTCGTCGTACCGCCGAGCGCGGCACCGCCCGCGGCGGATCCGGCGGCCGTACCGCGCGAGGCCGTGTCCGCCGATCCCGTCCTCGCCCCCACCGCCGCTCCTGCCGCGCGCCGTTCGCCGCGCGGGGCCCGGTTCGCCGGGGCGGACGCCGAGGCGGACGCGTCGCGCGACGAGCCGCGCCGTGAGCCGCTGGACGCGGCGGCCCGGCAGGAGACCGTCGCGGCGGTGGAGCGGCTGGTCGCGCTGCGCGCCCAGGGTCTCAGCGGTGAGGCGCACGCCCTGCTCGCGGAGTGCGCGCACTGGCCCGCCGCCCGGATGCCGCTGCTCGCCGCCGAACTCCGGCGGGCCGGGCTCTCCGCCGACTGGACGACCCTGCTGTGGGAGGCCGCCTCCCTGCCCGCCGACCGGCTGGTCGCCGCCGCGGACGCCCTGGTCGCCGTAGGGCGCACGGCCGACGGCGAGCAGATCCTGCGCCAGGGCGTCGCCCGCCCGGCCGCCGAGATCGGGCACGCCGTGCTGGTGCTGGCTGCGGAGGGGCGCCACCGCGAGATGACGGCGCTGCTCGACGCGTACGTCCGGGTCCGCGCCCCCGAGGAGGCGGTCCGCAGTGTCGTCCCGGACCCGCACACCCTCGTCCCGCTGCTCCTGGAGGCCGCCCGGGGCGTCTCCGACGAATGCCACTGGGACCTCGTCCACGCGCTGCGGGTCGCCGGCCTCACCGCCTGAGCGGTCCCGCGCGGCGGGCCGGGACGTAGGCCGTCCGGCGTGCGACTCACCCACCGGAGTGTGAAACGCGATCGACTCCGCGGGTTAACGACGATGGTCTTGGCAAGCCCCTCCTGGAGGCTTACGTTCGTCCCTCTACGACCTTCGTCTACGGGCGTAGAGGCTCTGACGTCCCGTCGAAGGAGCAGCTCATGGCCAACGTCGTACGCGCCGCACTGGTTCAGGCCACCTGGACCGGTGACACCGGGTCCATGGTGGCGAAACACGAGGAGCACGCCCGCGCGGCGGCCGAGCGGGGCGCGAAGGTCATCGGGTTCCAGGAGGTGTTCAACGCCCCCTACTTCTGCCAGGTCCAGGACCCCGAGCACTACCGCTGGGCCGAACCGGTCCCCGACGGGCCGACCGTGCGGCGGATGCGGGAGCTGGCGCGCGAGACGGGCATGGTGATCGTCGTCCCGGTGTTCGAGATCGAGCAGTCCGGCTTCTACTACAACACCGCCGCCGTGATCGACGCCGACGGCACCTACCTGGGCAAGTACCGCAAGCACCACATCCCGCAGGTCAAGGGCTTCTGGGAGAAGTACTACTTCAAGCCGGGCAACCTCGGCTGGCCGGTCTTCGACACGGCCGTCGGCAAGGTCGGCGTCTACATCTGCTACGACCGCCACTTCCCCGAGGGCTGGCGCCAACTCGGCCTCAACGGCGCCCAGTTGGTCTACAACCCCTCCGCCACCCACCGCGGCCTGTCCTCCTACCTCTGGCAGCTCGAACAGCCGGCCGCCGCCGTCGCCAACGAGTACTTCGTCGCGGCCATCAACCGGGTGGGCGTCGAGGAGTACGGGGACAACGACTTCTACGGCACCTCGTACTTCGTCGACCCGCGCGGGCAGTTCGTGGGCGACGTCGCCAGCGACCGCGACGAGGAACTCGTCGTCCGCGACCTCGACTTCGACCTGATCGACCAGGTGCGGCAGCAGTGGGCCTTCTACCGCGACCGCCGACCCGACGCCTACGAAGGGCTGGTGAAGCCGTGAACGACCTGTACGCGCGGCACCGCCGCGTCCTGCCCGACTGGCTGGCGCTCTACTACGAACAGCCCCTGGAGATCACCCACGGCGAAGGCCGCCACGTCTGGGGCGCCGACGGCACCCGCTACCTCGACTTCTTCGGCGGCATCCTCACCACCATGACGGCGCACGCCCTGCCCGAGGTCACCAAGGCCGTCGCCGAACAGGCCGGACGGATCGTCCACTCCTCCACCCTGTACCTCAACCGGCCGATGGTCGACCTCGCCGAGCGGATCGCCCAGCTCAGCGGCATCCCGGACGCCCGCGTCTTCTTCACCACCTCCGGCACCGAGGCCAACGACACCGCGCTGCTGCTCGCCACCACCTACCGGCGCTCCAACACCGTCCTCGCGATGCGCAACAGCTACCACGGCCGCTCCTTCAGCGCCGTCGGCATCACCGGCAACCGCGGCTGGTCCCCGACCTCGCTCTCCCCGCTCCAGACGCTCTACGTGCACGGCGGGGTGCGCCGCCGCGGCCCCTTCGCCCACCTCGACGACGAGGCGTTCATCGCCGCCTGCGTGGACGACCTCAGGGACCTCCTCGGCCACACCCGCCCGCCCGCCGCCCTCATCGCCGAACCGGTGCAGGGCGTCGGCGGGTTCACCTCGCCCCCCGACGGCCTCTACGCCGCCTTCCGCGAGGTGCTGCACGAGCGGGGCGTCCTGTGGATCGCCGACGAGGTGCAGACCGGCTGGGGCCGCACCGGCGACCACTTCTGGGGCTGGCAGGCACACGCCCGCAACGGCCCGCCGGACATCGTCACCTTCGCCAAGGGCATCGGCAACGGCGCCTCCATCGGCGGGGTGATCGCCCGCGCCGAGATCATGAACTGCCTCGACGCCAACAGCATCTCCACCTTCGGCGGCACCCAGCTCACCATGGCGGCCGGCCTCGCCAACCTCACCTTCCTCCTCGAACACGACCTCCAGGGCAACGCCCGCCGGGTCGGCGGCCTGCTCATCGAACGGCTGCGCGCCGTCGCCGCCCAGGACCCGGGAGTGCGCGAGGTGCGCGGCCGGGGCCTGATGATCGGCGTCGAGCTGACGAGACCCGGCACCGACCGCGCCGACCCCGACCGGGCCACCGCCGTGCTGGAGGCGGCCCGCGCCGGCGGCCTGCTGATCGGCAAGGGCGGCGGCCACGACACCAGCGCCCTGCGCATCGCCCCGCCGCTGTCCCTGACCGTCGCCGAGGCCGAGGAGGGCGCCGCGATCCTCGAAAGCGCCCTGAGGAGCACCCAGTAGCACCACCCCGGCCCCCCGACCACCGAAGGAGCACCCCGGCACCCCGAACGCCGGTCGAGCAAGGGAACACCGCCATGACCACCACCCTGGAGACCTGGGGCCCCGTCGACCCCCTGGAACCCGCCCTGTCGGTCCGCCGGGTCCTCACCCTGGAACGGGTCCTCGCCGGGGAACCAGAGGTGGTGGCCGGCGCCGCCCAGCTCGACCGGCCGGTGCGCTGGGTGCATGTCGCCGAGGCCGCCGACGTCGGCGTCATGCTCACCGGCGGCGAGATGGTCCTCACCACCGGCGTCCTCCTCGCCGGCGACGACAACGCCCAGGCCGAGTACATCCGTTCCCTGCACCGCGCCGAGGCCGCCGCCGTCGTCCTCGGCCTGGGACGCGCCTTCCCGACCACCCCGGACGTCATGCGACGCGCAGCCGAGCGGTGCGGGCTTCCCATGGTCGTCCTGCACCGGCCCTTCCCGTTCGCCGAACTCACCGAGGAGGTCCAATCACGGCTGGTGCGGCGCAAGTTCGCCGCCGTCAGCCTCTCCGAGGCCGTACGCACCGCCCTCACCGGGCTGATCACCGCCGGGGCGCCGCTGCAACGGCTCCTGGACGAGATCGCCCATCACACCGGCTGCCCCGTCGTCGTCACCAACCTCGCCCACCGGGTCCTCGCCACCGCCGGGGAGCGGTCCGCGGTGGACGACGTGCTGCGCGACTGGGAGCGCATCGCCCGGCAGGCCGGAGGCAGCGAGGGCGACGGCTGGATCCGCGCCGAACTCGGCGGCCGCGGCGAACGCTGGGGGCAGATCATGCTCTGCGGCTACCGCGGCGACACCGCCGGCGGGAAGCTGCTCGCCGACCGCGCCGCCGAGGCCCTGGTGCTGCACCGCATGCTCGGCGGGAACGCCGCCCACAGTTGGGAGGAGCAGTCCGCGCAGAGCCTGCTCACCGACCTGCTCTCCGGTGTCGTACCGGCACGCCAACTGCTGCCGCGCGCCCGCGCCGCCGGACTCCCCGTCAACCGGCGGACGTTCGTCCCGCTGGTCGTCCCGGACGGCGAGCCCGCCCAACTGGAGCGCATGCTGAGGCTGCTGGGCCTGTCCGGCCTGGTGGCCGAGTGCACGCACGGTGCCACCGCCGTCCTGCTCAGCCTCGCCCGCGACCAGGACGCGACCGCGCTCGCCGCGCACTTCGCCGCCCGGCTGCGCACCGAGTCGGGGGAGCGGCACACCGTGGTCGCCGCCGCCGACCCGCGCACCGCCTGGGACGACGTCCCCGCCGGACTGCGTGAGGCCCAGCACGTCGCGGACGCCGTCGCCGACTCCTCCGCCGCCCTCGACCTGCCCGCCGTCGTCCGCCTCAAGGACGTCCATCTGCGCGGCCTGGTCCGTCTGTTGCGGGACGACCCGCATGTGCAGTCCTTCGCCGAGCGGGAGTTGGACGGACTGCTGTGCGCGGCCGCCGCCGACGACCTCCTCGCCGTGCTGCGCACCTATCTCGCCACCGGCCGCAACAAGTCGCGCACCGCCCAGCTCCACCACGTCTCCCGGCCCGCCCTGTACCGCCGTCTGGAGGCGATAGAGGCGCGGCTCGGGGTCGACCTGGACGACTTCGAACAGGCCGCCTCCGTGCACATCGCGCTCCTCGCGCACGACGCGCAACAGGGCTGAAACCTGCCACGACCTGGGAAAACGGCGGTGAAACATGAGTCGGGAAAGACGTGACACGGTGACACGCCGCACTCCCGCAGACGTGACACGGTGCAACTCAAATGGGTCTTCAGGTCTTCCTAGGCTCCTCGCACACCGAGCGACCGGAGGTCCCGATGAGCCCAGTGATCCGTGCCGCCGTCTTCCAGACGGCCTGGACCGGCGACAAGGAATCGATGATCCAGGTCCACGAGCAGGCGGTCCGCGACGCGGCCGCGCAGGGCGCTCAGGTCCTGTGCTTCCAGGAGCTGTTCTACGGACCGTACTTCTGCCAGGTCCAGGACCCCGCGTTCTACGAGTACGCCGAGCGGATCCCCGACGGTCCGATCGTCCAGCGCTTCCAGGTGCTCGCCCGGGAACTGAACATCGTCCTCGTGCTGCCGATGTACGAGGAGGAGCAGCCCGGCGTCCTCTACAACACGGCCGCCGTGATCGACGCCGACGGCAGCTACCTCGGCAAGTACCGCAAGCACCACATCCCGCAGGTCAAGGGATTCTGGGAGAAGTTCTACTTCAGGCCCGGCAATGTGGGCTGGCCGGTCTTCGACACGGCCGTCGGCAAGGTCGGCGTCTACATCTGCTACGACCGCCACTTCCCCGAGGGCTGGCGGGCGCTCGGCCTCGCGGGCGCCGAGATCGTCTTCAACCCGTCGGCCACCTCGCGCGGTCTGTCCGCCTATCTGTGGCAACTGGAGCAGCCGGCGGCGGCCGTCGCCAACGAGTACTTCGTCGGCGCGATCAACCGGGTCGGCACCGAGGAACTCGGCGACAACGACTTCTACGGGACCTCGTACTTCGTGGACCCGGAGGCCCAGTTCGTCGGCGAGGTGGCGAGCGACAAGGAGAGCGAACTCGTCGTCCGCGACCTGGACATGGCCAAGCTGCGCGAGGTCCGCGACCGCTGGCAGTTCTACCGCGACCGCCGCCCGGAGGCGTACGGCCCGCTGACCGCGCCGTGACCGACGCGGTTCCCCGCACCCCGCGCACTCCGCGCACGAGGGGGCGCGGGGAGCCGCCCGCCCGCCCGGGCATCCACCCGCCAAGGACCAACTACCGCTCCGGAGACGGAATATGAGCAGCCGTAAAATCATCCGCGGCGGACTCGTCATCACCGCGTCCGACGAGATCCACGCCGACGTCCTGATCGAGGACGGCCGTATCGCCGCCCTCGCCGCCTCCGGCACCCCGGCCGCGGACGCCTGGACCGCCGATCAGGTCATCGACGCCACCGGGAAGTACGTGATCCCGGGCGGGGTCGACGTCCACACCCACATGGAGCTGCCGTTCGGCGGCACCTTCGCCTCCGACACCTTCGAGACCGGCACCCGCGCGGCCGCCTGGGGCGGCACCACCACCGTCGTCGACTTCGCCGTGCAGAGCGTCGGCCACACCCTGCGCGAGGGACTGGACGCCTGGCACGCCAAGGCCGAGGGCAACTGCGCGATCGACTACGGCTTCCACATGATCGTCTCTGATGTGAACCAGGAGACGCTCAAGGAGATGGACCTGCTCGTGGAGGAAGGCGTCACCTCCTTCAAGCAGTTCATGGCCTACCCGGGCGTCTTCTACTCCGACGACGGCCAGATCCTGCGCGCCATGCAGCGCTCCGCCGAGAACGGCGGCCTGATCATGATGCACGCCGAGAACGGCATCGCCATCGACGTCCTCGTGGAACAGGCCCTGGCCCGCGGCGAGACCGACCCCCGCTACCACGGCGAGGTCCGCAAGGCGCTCCTGGAGGCCGAGGCCACCCACCGCGCCATCAAGCTCGCGCAGGTCGCTGGCGCGCCCCTGTACGTCGTGCACGTCTCGGCGGCGGAGGCGGTCGCCGAACTCGCCAGGGCCCGCGACGACGGACTCAACGTCTTCGGCGAGACCTGCCCCCAGTATCTGTTCCTGTCGACCGACAACCTCGCCGAACCCGGCTTCGAGGGCGCCAAGTACGTGTGCAGCACCCCGCTGCGGCCCAAGGAGCACCAGGCCAAGCTCTGGCAGGGCCTGCGCACCAACGACCTCCAGGTGGTCTCCACCGACCACTGCCCCTTCTGCTTCGTCGGCCAGAAGGAGCTGGGCCGCGGGGACTTCTCCAAGATCCCCAACGGGCTGCCGGGCGTCGAGAACCGGATGGACCTGCTCCACCAGGCCGTCGTCGACGGGCAGATCTCCCGCCGCCGCTGGATCGAGATCGCCTGCGCCACCCCGGCCCGGATGTTCGGCATGTACCCGAAGAAGGGCACGATCGCCCCCGGCGCCGACGCCGACGTGGTGATCTACGACCCGCACGCCGAGCAGACCGTCTCCGCCGAGACCCACCACATGAACGTCGACTACTCGGCGTACGAGGGCAAGCGCCTCACCGGCCGCGTCGAGACGGTCCTCTCGCGGGGCGAACCGGTCATCACCGAGCGGGAGTACACCGGACACGCCGGTCACGGCGTCTACACCCCGCGCTCCACCTGTCAGTACCTCAACTAGGAGTGGCGCTCATGGACTTCGGACTCGTCCTACAGACCGACCCGCCGGCCTCGAAGGTCGTCGAGCTGATGCGGCGTGCCGAGCGGAACGGCTTCACCTACGGCTGGACCTTCGACTCCGCCGTGCTCTGGCAGGAACCGTTCGTGATCTACAGTCAGATCCTGGCCAACACCGACACGTTGACCGTCGGCCCGATGGTCACCAACCCGGGCACCCGCACCTGGGAGGTCACCGCCTCCACCTTCGCCACCCTCAACGACATGTTCGGCAACCGCACGGTGTGCGGGATCGGCCGCGGCGACTCCGCGATGCGCGTCGCGGGCCGCACCCCCAACACCCTCGCCCGGATCAGCGCCGCCATGAAGGTCATCCGGGCGCTCGGCTCCGGCCAGGAGGCCGATCTCGGCGGCACCGTCGTCCGCTTCCCCTGGATCAAGGAAGACGCGCAACTCCCCGTCTGGATGGCCGCCTACGGCCCCAAGGCGCTCAAGATGACCGGCGAGGAGGCCGACGGCTTCATCCTCCAGCTCGCCGACCTCTACCTCACCGAATACATGGTCAAGGCCGTCAAGGACGCGGCCGTCGCCGCCGGCCGCGACCCCTCCGAGGTGAAGATCTGCGTCGCCGCCCCGGCGTACGTCACCGACGACGACTCGCCCGAGGCGCTCGCCCACGCCCGTGAGCAGTGCCGGTGGTTCGGCGGGATGGTCGGCAACCACGTCGCCGACCTGGTGTCCAAGTACGGCGCCCACTCCGCGGCCGTCCCCGAGGAACTCACCGACTACATCAAGGCGCGCGAGGGCTACGACTACTCCCACCACGGGCGCGCCGACAACCCCGACACCGCGTTCGTGCCCGACGAGATCGTCGACCGGTTCTGCCTCATCGGCCCCGTGGAACGGCACATCGAGAAGCTGAACGCCCTGCGCGAGCTGGGCGTCGACCAGTTCGCCGTCTACGACATGCACGACGCGCGCGAGAAGGTCATCGACGCGTACGGCACGACGGTCATCCCCGCCGTCAACGGCTGACCCGCCAGGTCGGCCGCCGACCCGCCAGTTCTACGGCTCACCCGCCCGGGTTCGTCGATTTCCCAGCCCCCCACTCCTGTTCCCCCCTCCCCGCGGACCGTGCGGGGAGGGGACCGCCGGAGACCCGCACGGCCTTTCCGGATCCACCTCTCGCTCGATTGGCCTGCCCATGACCGACACCGCTCCCACGGCGATACCGCCGACCTCCCAAGTCACCCTCGCCGACGGCAGGGTGGAGATCGCCCCTGGTTCGCCGCAGCCCAGCGGCCCCTACGCCAACGAGGACCTGCTGCCGGTCCCGGTGGAGAAGCGCACCTGGACCACGTACAACTTCTCCGCGCTGTGGGTCGGCATGGCCCACAACACGGCGTCCTGGACGCTCGCTTCCGGTCTCATCGCCGTCGGCATGGACTGGAAGCAGGCGGTGTTCACCATCGCGCTGGCCAATGTGATCGTGCTGGTCCCGATGCTCCTCACCGGGCACGCCGGACCCAAGTACGGCATCCCCTTCCCGGTGTTCGCCCGCGCCTCCTTCGGTATCCGCGGCGCCAACCTCCCCGCCGTCGTACGGGCGTTGGTGGCCTGCGGCTGGTTCGGCATCCAGACCTGGATCGGCGGCGAGGCGATCTACTTCCTCGCCGGGAAGCTGATCGGCAACGGCTGGAGCGACGCCGGGAAGATCGGCGGCTACCCCTGGACCATGTGGCTGTCGTTCGCCATCTTCTGGGCGATCCAGGTGGCCATCATCTACCGGGGCATGGAGACGATCCGCCGCTTCGAGAACTGGGCCGCGCCCTTCGTGCTCGTCGGCGCGTTCGTGATGCTGATCTGGATGAGCAACAAGGCCGGCGGCTTCGGCCCGCTGCTGGACCAGCCCTCCCAGCTCGGCTGGGGCGCCGACTTCTGGAAGCTGTTCTGGCCCTCCCTGATGGGCATGATCGGCTTCTGGTCGACCCTGTCGCTGAACATCCCGGACTTCACCCGCTACGGCAAGTCCCAGAGAGCCCAGACCTGGGGACAGGCGCTCGGACTTCCCACCACGATGACGCTCTTCGCGCTGCTGTCCGTCATGGTCACCTCGGGCAGTCAGGCCGTGTACGGCGAGACGATCTGGGACCCGGTCCAGCTCGCCGCCAAGACGGACAACGTCGTCGGTCTGCTCTTCGCCCTGGTCACCGTGCTGGTGGCGACCCTGTCGGTGAACATCGCCGCCAACCTGGTCTCCCCGGCCTTCGACTTCTCCAACATCGCGCCCAGAAAGCTGAGTTTCCGCACCGGCGCGCTCGCCACCTGTGTCCTCGGCGTGCTGATCTTCCCCTGGAAGCTGTACTCCGACCCGCAGGGCTACATCTTCACCTGGCTCGGTCTGGTCGGCGGGCTGCTCGGCACCGTCGCCGGCATCCTGATCGCCGACTACTGGATCCTGCGCCGCGGCAAGCTCGACCTGACCGACCTGTACCGGGCCGGCGGCCGCTACTGGTACGAGGGCGGCTGGAACTGGCGGGCCGTGGTGGCCTTCGTGACCGGCGGTGTCCTCGCCATCGGCGGCGCCACCTTCAAACCGCTCATCGACGGCCGGCCCATCCCGGCCCTGGAACCCCTCGCCGACTACGGCTGGGCGGTCGGCCTCGGCACCTCGATGGCCGTCTATCTGGCCCTGATGCTGCTGCGCGGACGGCAGCGGGAAGGCGCCGACGCCTGACACGCGCGGCGACCGGGCGGCCGGGGGAGTGTGCGCTGCTCCTCCGGTCAGCCGCCCTGCTTCTGGAGCGCGGCCACGGCGTCCTTCGCCGCCTTGATGGCCCCCTTGTTGATCACGTCCGTGGCGGGAGCCTTCTTCGACTCGAAGTCGCTGCCGTTGTACGTCACGATGACCAGCGCGTTGCCCACCCGGGCGAGCACGACACCCTCGCGGGTCTGCTGCTTGTCCTCGGTGGTGAGGTTCACGACCGAGTAGCCCGCGTCGCCGAGCCCCGGCACGGCCCCGCCGCCGCTCTTGTCCGACACCCGCGAGGTGTACGACTTCTCGGCCGCGTCGTCCGACTCGGTGATCTCGAAGGAGACGTCGAGCCAGCGGTAGTCGTACTCCTTGAGCGCGTTCCAGGAGCAGGTGCGGCGCACGTCGGTGTCCGTGGACGGGATCTCCTTGCCGGCCTTCTTGGCACCCGGCACCAGCGCGGTGATCGTCTTCGTCGTGACACTGGTGCAGGGGGCGGGCGCGGCCGCGTACGTCTTCTTCGGCGCGGACGCCTCGGACTCGCCCGACGCCGACTGCTCGGACTGGGTCTGCGTCGTGGTGTCCTTGGCCGCCGGGTCTTGCGTGTCGGAGGCCGCGGGGGTGGTCAGCGCCCAGCCCGCGCAGGCCAGCACGGCCACCGGGGACAGACGCGCGGTGAGGGCGAGCGGCAGAGGCAGTGAACGCACGGCGCACTTTCGTGGGGGTCGGTGCGGACGGAAGTCCGCGATGCGGACAAGGACGCCAGTGTCACACGACTCCCTGTGGGGTGGATAGGGAAAACTCGCTCCGTGGTGGCGCGGTGACGAAGGGGTGCGAAGCCGCCCGAGACATCGTCGGGTGATTGCCAATAAAAGGGACAAGTAGGGCTCGCCGTGGCCCGTGTCGGCGTCGCACGGTGTTCATCCCTTTTCCACCCGGAGTGCACCGGCGAGGAAGGGATTGTCAGTGGGGCGTGCTCTCATGGAGGCATGATCGAAGACATGGAAACCATCGACGAGTTTCTCGCCCGGCACGCCGACGACGTGGAGGAGGCGCTCCGCAAGGCCGCCGCCACCGAGATCCTGCCCCGCTTCCGGCAGCTCGCCGCGCACGAGATCGACCAGAAGAGCGGCCCGCACGACCTGGTGACCGACGCAGACCGCAAGGCCGAGCTGTTCCTCACCGAGGCGCTCGGCGCGTTGCTGCCGGGCTCGGTCGTCGTCGGCGAGGAGGCGGTGCACGCCGACCCGCTGACGTACGAGGCGATACGGGGCGACGCACCCGTGTGGATCATCGACCCGGTCGACGGCACACGGCAGTTCGTGCACGGCGAGGACGGCTTCTGCACGCTGGTCGCGCTGGCCCACCGCGGTGTCCTGCTCGCCTCCTGGACCTACGCCCCGGTGCGCGACCAACTGGCCACGGCCGTCAGGGGCGGCGGCGCCTTCCTGGACGGGGAGCGGCTGTTCGCGGGCCCGCCCGAGGCCGGCCGCGATCTGCGGGTGGCGACCTCCCACCCCGACTACACCACCGACGAGCAGAAGCGCGCCCTGCTCGCCCTGCGGACGGACGGCGTCGCGCCGCGCCCCTGCGGATCGGCGGGGCTGGAGTATCTGGCCGTCGCCCGCGGCGAGTCGGACGCCACGGCCTTCTCCTGGGAGGCGGCCTGGGACCACGCGGCCGGGCTGCTGCTGGTCGAGGAGGCGGGCGGTACGCATCTGACGCTCACCGGTGAACCGTTCCGGATCACCGGCGGCAACACCCTGCCGTTCACGGCCGCCCGGGACGCGGCGACCGCCCGGCGGATCGCGGGCCTGCTGTCCGGAGCGTGAGCCGTGGGCGCGCGGTCAGGTGACGGTGGACGACCCCGCGCCCGTGGCGCTGTCGTACCCCCGGCATATCCTGGCCCCGGAGGCCACCGGTCTACGGCGGCTTCCGGCTGACGAAGGGGTCGGATGTGCCGTCGATGCTCGATGCGGTCGTGGTGGGAGCGGGGCCCAACGGGCTGACCGCCGCGGTGGAACTGGCCCGGCGCGGTTTCTCGGTGGCGCTCTTCGAGGCCAAGGGGACCGTGGGCGGCGGATCCCGCACCGAGGAGCTGACCCTCCCCGGCTTCCGGCACGACCCCTGCGCCGCCGCGCACCCGCTCGGCATCAACTCGCCCGCGTTCCGCGCCCTGCCCCTGGAGCGGTACGGCCTGGAGTGGCTGCACGCCGAACTCCCCATGGCCCACCCGTTCCTCGACGGCAGCGCGGCCGTGCTCTCCCGGTCGGTCGCCGAGACCGCCGCCTCCTTCGGACCGCGGGACGCGGGCGCGTACCGGCGGCTCGTCGAGCCGTTCCTGCCCAAGTGGGACACGCTGGTACGGGACTTCATGTCCCTGCCGCGCACCGCCCTGCCGCGCGATCCGGTCACCCTCGCCCGGTTCGGGCTCGCCGGACTGCCCCCCTCCACCTGGCTGACCCGCCGGTTCCGCGACGAACCCGCCAAGACACTCTTCGCGGGGCTCGTCGGCCATGTCATGGCCCCCTTGAACGGCCTCGGCACCGGTGCCGTCGGCCTGGTCTTCGCACTCGCCGCCCACGCCCGCGGCTGGCCCGTCGCCCGCGGCGGCTCCCAGGCCGTCTCCGACGCGCTCGCCGCCTACCTCAAGGATCTCGGCGGCGCCGTCCACACCGACTACGAGGTCAAGCGCCTCGACGACCTGCCGCCCGCCCGCGCCTACGTCTTCGACACCTCGCCCACCGCCCTCGCCCGCATCGCGGGACTCGGCAACTACTACGAGGGGTTCCGGTACGGCGCGGCCGCCTTCAAGATCGACTACGCCCTGGACGGGCCCGTCCCGTGGACGGCACCGGAGGCGCGGGTCGCCGGCACCGTGCAGATCGGCGCCGACAGCGCGGAGATCGGGGCCGCGCTGCGCGCCGCGTCCCGCGAGGGCAGGGCGCCCGAGCGGCCCTTCCTGATCACCGTGCAGCCCGGTGTCGTCGACCCCGGCCGCGCCCCGGCCGGACAGCAGGTCTTCTGGGCGTACGGCCATGTGCCCAACGGCTGGACGGGCGACCTCACGGACGTCATCGAACGCCAACTGGAGCGCTTCGCGCCCGGCTTCCGCGACCGCGTCCTGGCCCGCGCGATCGCCGGCCCCGCCGAACTCGCCGCCCGCAACGCCAACTACGTCGGCGGCGACATCGCCACCGGCGCGGCTTCCGGACTCCAGCTCCTGCTGCGCCCCCGGTTGTCCCTCTCCCCGTACTCCACCCCGCACCCGGCGGTCTACCTCTGCTCCTCCGCCACCCCGCCGGGCCCCGGCGTCCACGGCATGTCCGGCCACAACGCGGCGAAGGCCGTCTGGCGGAACCTGCGCGGACGCGACTGACCGCCCTGCTATACACACGCCCATGACCACGATCACGATCAAGCTCGTCCAGGGAGACATCACCGACCAGTCCGTGGACGCCATCGTCAACGCGGCCAACTCCTCGCTGCTCGGCGGCGGCGGTGTCGACGGCGCCATCCACCGCCGGGGCGGCCCCGCGATCCTCGACGACTGCCGCCGTCTGCGCGCCTCCCACTACGGCAAGGGCCTCCCCACCGGCCGCGCGGTCGCGACGACGGCCGGCGCGCTGGACGCCCACTGGGTCATCCACACCGTCGGCCCGGTCTACAGCCCGACGGAGGACCGCTCCGCCCTCCTCGCCTCCTGCTACCGCGAGTCCCTCCGCGTCGCCGACGAACTCGGCGCCCGCACGATCGCCTTCCCCGCCGTCTCGGCCGGCATCTACGGCTGGCCCGTCGCCGACGCGGCCCGCATCGCCCTCCACACGGTCCGCACGACACCGACGAACGTCGAGGAGGCCAGATTCGTCCTCTTCGACCAGCACACGTACGACACCTTCGAAACCCAGCTCCGCTGACCGAACAGCGCCCGGGCGCGCTCAGGCCGCGTGGGGTTGCCAGGCTTCCTGGAAGCGGCGGCGGGCTCGGTAGAGGCGGGAGCGGACGGTGCCCACGGGGAGGGAGAGGGTGGCGGCCATCTCGTCCTCGTTGAGGCCGTAGAAGCGCAGGGTGAGGACCTGGCGGTGAGGGGCGGAGAGGCGGTCCAGGACGTCGTTGATGTGGACCGCGTCCAAGGGGTTCGCCGGGTGGCCGGAGTCCAGTTCCGTGCCCGTGGCCTCCGCCTTCAGGCGTTTGGCCGTGCGGATCGCCTCCCGGACGGTCACGGAGCGGACCCAGCCGTAGAAGGCGGCGGGTTCCCGTAGCGTGCCGAGTCCCCGGTAGATGGCCAGCAGGGCTTCCTGGACGGCGTCCGAGGCGTTGTCGCGGGCGATCGGGAAGCAGACGTGGGCGACGTACGGGGTGATCTCGGTGAGCAGGTCGTTCATGGCCTGGGCGTCGCCGGCCCGCGCCCGGGACAGCAGGTCGGCGACGGGGGTGGGGGGTTCGTGCTCGGTCTTCATCTCGGAGGGTCGCTCCTTGGGAAGGGGAAGCCGGGAGGGAGGGAAGGCCGGGAGGGAGGGAAGGTCGGCCCCGTCAGGCCGTGACCGTCTGTTCGGGGGTTCGGGGTGAGCCGGCCCCAGCGGTCAGGCTCAGCAGCGTGGCGCCGACCTCGTCCCGCAGCGCGGCCATGAAGTCCGTGCTGAAGCACGCCGTGTGGTGCGGAAACTCGATGGCGAGGCGGCCGTCGAAGGTGGTCACGCAGGCCATCAGGGGGCTGCGGCCGGCCTGCGGGAAGTAGTGCTCGCGGGCCGGGACGAGCCGTACGTCCGTCACCCGCAGGCCGTCCGGGAGGCGGGGGCCGGACACCGCGCCCATGTTGGTGTTGATCACGGTGCCCATCTGAAGGGCCGGATGGCGCGGGACGTCCGGCATGATCCGCATCTCCCGGAAGTGGTCGCCGCGTTCGATGTGGTCGCCCAGCGCCGCGCCCAACTCCCGGGCCAGGTCGTGCGGTGAGCTGTCCGGGCGCACCTCCAGCGTGTGCAGATGCGCGGTGACGGCGGCCACCATGACCTCGGCCGACAGCGGCGGGGTGAGGCGGGAGCGGACGTCCACGGGGGACATGCAGGCCAGGACGCGCGAGCCCGTGCCGTCCATGCGCCGGCGCACCGCGAGCAGCAGGGCGGCGCCGATCAGGCCGTGCACGGAGAGGCCGGCCGTGCGGGCGGCGGTGCGCAGCCGGAGAGTCTCGTCGAGGTTCAGCCGTAGCCGTGCCACCTCGATGCGGTGGTCCGGTCCGCCTCCGGAAGGGACGTCATAGGGGAGGAGCTGTACCGGGCGGAGCTGCGTGTCCTCGACGCGGCGCTTCAAGTACGCGGCCGTGTCTGCCTCGTCGGCCGGAGGGAGCAGCGTGCTGACCGGGGCCGGCCAGGCCGGCGGGCGGGGCTCGGCATCGTTGTCGGAGCCGGCGGCGAGCCGCTCCCCGTACCGGTCCCAGAGGCGGTTCAGCAGGGTGATGGCGCTGTGTCCGTCGGTGATCACATGGTCCACGGTCAGCACGAACGTGTGCGTGTGCCCGCCCGGTTCGCCGATCAGGACGGCCCGTGCCAGTGGACCGCCCACGGTCAGCGGGGTGTTCAGCTCCTCGGCGTAGGCGTCCTCGCCCGGCGGCCGCGTGGTCAGCCGGGGGCGTTCGGGCTCCGGCAGTGGTTCGAGGGCGTGGCCGCCGCCCTCCACCGGGACGATCCGGGTGCGCAGGGTGGGCTGTTCGGCGGTCACGGCGTCGAACGCCGCCGCCAGCGCCGCCGTGTCGACGGGGCCGTCCAGGGTGCAGGACAGGACCGCCCGGCTCCGCTGGGGGACGTACAGGGTCTCCACCGGACACAGTTCGCGTCGCATGCGTTCAGCCTTTCTTCCCGTCGGATTCACGTCCGACGGATGTGCTTTCCATCCAATGGAAACCAGGGGAAAGGGGAAGGGTGTCCACGCTTTCCACTCAGTGGAAAGGGCATGCTGTCGAATCCCTCGTGAGTGCGGACACTCGACCAAGGTATCCGCCGACAACCTCAAGAACAGCTCAAGTTGACTGATTCACAACCTGGATCAAGCCTTCCTTCGGGGTGTGGAAGCGGTGCCAGGCGGAGCGATTTCGGTCCGACAGCTCAGTCGTTGCAGGTCAGAGGTTTGATTCAGGGGGTGTTCACCGAGAGGCTCGGAAGGATGTCCTAAATCAATTCCCGGGGCCGGGAAACACCGGCGGCGCGTCCGAAAAAACCTCGCGCACGATATTCCGTGCGTCATTCCGCACGTATCGAGGCGCCTTGACGGTCCGACGGCCGGTCGTGCAGAGTGATGCGTCGGCAGATGATCGTTCCCCGACCAGACGATTCCCGCGCCGTCGGGCGCATCCGTTTCCTTACGCCATTCACGGCCACCGTGCCGCTATTTCGGCCACCGTGCCGCCTTTCCGCCACCGAGTTCACCGCGTGCCGCCCCGGCGCGTCGGTCCGGTGCGCGGGCGGCCGGTGGTGCCGCGTACGCCTGTTCCGGCTTCACCCGCCCCCGGCCGCCCGCCGGACGGGCGGGCGGGGCGCGTGAACACCCGCTCGCCAGTTGAGGGTTGGTGCCATGTCAGTCCACGAGCACGAACGTCGACCGCTGTCGGGAGCCCAGGAGGGACTGTGGTTCGCCGGGCGGCTCGCGCAGCACGCCGCCGCGTACAACACCGGTGAGTACGTGGAGATCCACGGGCCGGTCGACCCGGAGCTGTTCGAGACCGCGCTGCGGCGGACCGTGGCGGAGGCCGACACCTTCGCGCTGCGCTTCGCCGACACCCCGGACGGGCCGCGCGCCGAACGGGCCGAGGATCCCGGTGACTGGCCGCTGCACCGTGTCGACGTCAGCGCCGAACCCGACCCCGGGGCCGCCGCCGAGGACTGGATCCGGCGCGATCTCGCCATCCCCTGCGACCTGGTGACCGGGCCGCTGTTCTCGCACGCGCTGATCACCGTCGCCCCCGACCGCCATCTGTGGTTCCTGAGAGCCCATCACATCCTGCTCGACGGCTACAGCTACAAGCTCGTCGCCCGCCGGCTCGCCGACACCTACAGCGCCCTGGCCGCCGGGGAGGAACCGCCGCCGTCCCGCTTCGAGTCGGTCACCCGGCTGCGGGACGAGGAGGAGTCCTACCTCGCCTCCCCGCGCCACACCCGCGACCGCGACCACTGGGCCGCCCGGCTCGCCGGACTGCCCGCCCCCGTACGGCTCACCGAGCACACCGCGCCCCCCACCGCCCCCTTCCTGCGCGCCACATGCGACCTCACCCCCGCCGAGGCCGCCCAACTGGCGCTCACCGCAGGCGCGTCGGAGGTCTCCCGCACGGACCTCGTCGTCGCGGCCGTCGCCGCCTACCTGCACCGCATGACCGGCGCCGACGACCTGGTGCTGGGCCTCGCCACCATGAGCCGGCCGGGCTCGGCCGCGCTGCGCACCCCCGGCACCGCCTCCGACATCCTGCCGCTGCGGATCCGCACCGAACCCCTCGCCCCGGTCGGCGACCTGCTCCGGCACGTGGCCGCCGAACTGCGCGCGTTACGCGCCCACCAGCAGTACCGGGGCGAGTCCGTCCGCCGCGACCTCGGCCTGCTGGGCGCCGGAAACCGGGTGCACGGCCCGGTCGTGAACATCGTGCCCTTCTCCGAGGACCTGGTCTTCGCCGGGCACCCCTCGACCTCCCACCACCTGTCCGGCGGCGCCGTCGAGGACCTCCAGATCTCCGTCCGTCCCGGCGCCGAACCCGGCGGCCTGTGGATCGCCTTCGACGCCAACCCGGCCGTCTACGAACAGGCCGAACTCGACCTGCACCTACGGCGGTTCCTGCACCTCCTGCGCCAACTCACCGCCGCCGACGCCCAGTCGCCGGTGGCCGACCTCACGCTGCTGCTGCCGGGGGAGGAGCCCGCCACCCGGCCCGCACGCTCCTACCCGGTCACCACCACCCTCACCGCCCGCTTCGAGGAACAGGCCGCCCGGACACCCGACGCGCCCGCCCTCACCTACGACGGCGAGACCCTCGGCTACGCCGCGCTCAACGCCGAGGCCAACCGCCTCGCCCGGCTGCTCACCGGCCACGGCGCCGGACCCGGCCGCGTCGTGGCGCTCGCGCTGCCCCGCTCCACCCGTCTGGTCGTCGCCCTGCTCGCCGTCCTGAAGACCGGCGCCGCCTATCTGCCCCTGGACACCGGGCACCCCGCCGAACGGCTGCGCCTGGTCACCGAGGACGTCCCGCCCGCCGTCCTCGTCACCGACACCGGCACCGCCCCCACGCTCCCGCCGGTCCCCGCGCCCACCGTCGTGCTCGGCACCCCGGAGACGGACGACGACCTCGCCGGCCGCCCGGCCGGGAACCTCACCGACGCCGAACGCACCGGCGCCACCGGCCCCGACGACATCGCCTACATCATCCACACCTCGGGCTCCACCGGCCGCCCCAAGGGCGTACCGATCCCGCACGCGCACGTCCTGCGGCTCTTCGCGGCCGCCGCCGAGCACTTCGACTTCGGCGCCGACGACGTGTGGACGCTGTTCCACTCGTACGCCTTCGACTTCTCCGTCTGGGAGATCTGGGGGCCGCTGCTGCACGGCGGACGGCTCGTCGTGGTGCCGTACGACGTCAGCCGCTCGCCGCGCGACTTCCTGCGGCTGCTGCGCGCCGAGCGCGTCACCGTCCTCAACCAGACGCCGTCCGCCTTCGAGCAGTTGATCCGCGCCGACCTCGACGAACCCGGCGACCCCTGCGCCGGTCTGCGGTACGTCGTCTTCGGCGGCGAGGCGCTGCGCCCCGAGCGGCTGCGGCCCTGGACCGAGCGGTACGGGCTCGACGGGCCCGCGCTGGTCAACATGTACGGCATCACGGAGACGACCGTCCATGTCACCCACCACCGGCTCACCCCCGCCGACCTGGACGACCGGCAGCGGAACGGCGTGATCGGCGTGCCGCTCGCCGACCTCTGCGTCCACCTCCTCGACACGGCCGGGAAGCCCGTCCCGCCGGGTGTCACCGGGGAGATGTACGTGTCCGGGGCCGGCGTCGCCCCCGGCTACCTCGACCGGCCCGAGCTGACCGCCGAACGCTTCCTGCCCGACCCGTACGGGCCGCCCGGCGCGCTGATGTACCGCACCGGCGACCTCGCCCGCCGCACCGCCGACGGCCTGCTCCGCTACGTGGGGCGCGCCGACCAGCAGGTGAAGATCCGCGGGTTCCGCGTCGAGCCCGGCGAGATCGAGGCCGTCCTCGCCGCCCACCCCGCCGTCGCCGCCGCGGCCGTCGTACCCCGGCCCGCCGAGGACGGGGAGACCCGGCTCGTCGCCTACGCCGTCCCGGACACGGGGGACGGCGCCGAACCGCCCGAACCGGCCCTCCTCCGCGCCCACTTGGCCGAACGGCTGCCCGCCCACATGGTCCCGGCCGCGACCGTCCTGCTGGACGCGCTGCCGCTGACCGCGAACGGCAAGCTCGACGTCCGCGCCCTGCCCGACCCGCAGTTCACCCCGGCGCCCGCCGCCCAGCGCCCCACCACCCCCGAACAGGCCCTCGTAAGCGCCCTGTTCGCCGAGGTGCTGCGGCTGCCCGCCGACTCCGTCGGGGTGGACGACAGCTTCTTCGAACTCGGCGGCCACTCCCTGCTCGCCGTACGCCTGCTGGCACGGCTACGGGTCGAGGCCGGCCGCGAGATCCCGCTGGCCGTCCTCTTCGACACCCCCACCCCGGCCGCGCTCGCCGCCCGCCTCGCCGCGGACGCCACGACCGCACCCCCGCTGCCCGCACTGGAACCGGGCCCGCGCCCCGAGCGCGTACCCCTCTCCTACGCCCAGGAACGCATGTGGGTCCTCGACCGCCTCGACGGCGCCGCCGCGACCTACAACATCCCGCTGGTCGTCCCCCTGCACGACACGCTGGACGACAACGCGCTGCGCGCGGCCCTGGCCGACGTCGTGGACCGGCACGAGAGTCTGCGGACGGTCATCGCCGACGGCGACCGTCCCGACGGGCAGCCGTACCAGCGGATCCTGCCACCCGGTGCGCTGCGGCCCGAGGTGCGGGTCGTGGACTGTCCGGGCGAGGAGGTGGGGGCGCATGTCGCCGCCGCCGCGCGGCGCCGGTTCGACCTCACCCGTGAAAGCGCCCTGTGGGCGGGGGTGTTCGGCAGCGGTGACACCCGCACCCTGCTGATCGTGTTCCACCACAGCGCCGCCGACGGCTGGTCGCTGCGTCCCTTCGCCGACGATCTGAGCGCCGCCTACGAGGCCCGCCGCGAGGGCCGCGCACCGCACGGCAAACCGCTGCCCGTGCAGTACGCCGACCACGCCCTGTGGCAGCGCCGGGTGCTGGACCCCGGCCCCGGGGGACCGGGCCGCGCCGCGCACCTCACCGCGTTCTGGCGGGAAGCCCTGGCCGGGCTGCCCGAGGAGAGCACCCTGCCCGCCGGCCGGCCCCGCCCCGCCACCGCCCGGGGGCACGGCGCGAGCGTCTCCGCCACCGTGGACCCCGCCCTGCACCGGGCGCTGCTGCGGCTGGCCGAGACCGAGGACACCAGCCTCTTCATGGTGCTGCACACCGTCCTGGGCGCCCTGCTCTCCCGCTGGGGCGCCGGCCCCGACGTGGCGATCGGCACGCCGGTCGCCGGACGCTCGGAACCCGCCCTGGACGATGTGATCGGCCTGCTCACCAACACCCTCGTGCTGCGCACCGACACCGCGGGCGACCCGGCCTTCCGGGACCTCCTCGCCCGTACGACCCGCGCCGACCTCGCCGCCCTCGACCACCAGGACCTGCCGTTCGACCTGCTGGTGGACGCGCTCAACCCGCGCCGCCACCCGGCCCGTCACCCCCTCTTCCAGGTGATGCTGGCCCTCCAGAACAACGAACCGGCCGTGCTCCGGCTCGGCGACCGGCGCACCCCGCTGCGGCCCACGGCGACCGGCACCGCCAAGTTCGACCTGTTCGTGGACGTCCTCGAACGGCACGACCCGCACGGCACACCCGACGGCCTGGACCTGCACGTCGAGTACGCCACCGACCTGTACGCCGCCGACACGGTCACCCGCTTCACCGAGGCGCTGACGGCCGCGCTCACGGCGGTCTGCGCCGACCCCGGCCTGCCCGTCGGCGCCCTCCCGGCCCCGCCGGCCGCCACCGGCAGCAGCCCCGCCCCCATGGACTCGGCGGCCGAACTCGCCGCGGCCGCACGGACCGTGGCGGGCGTCCGGGACGCCGTCGCCCTGCCGCCCGAGGACGCGCCGGGCCCGCCGTCGCTGTACGTCGTGCCCGGCCGGGCGGGCGCAGCCGCCCAGGTCGAGCAACTCCTCGACGACAACTCCGGTGCCACGCCCCGGATCACCGCCGTCACCATCCTGCCGCGCACCCCCGACGGCGGCCTCGACACCGCCGCGCTGCGCGCGCTGCCCGCCGTCGACCGCACCGCCGCCACCGCGTGGGGGGACCTCCTCGCCCGCGTCCCCGGCGTCCACACCGCCGAGGCCGAGGTGGAGGACCTCGCCGAGGACCTGGGCCGCGTCCACACCGGACCGCCCCGCACCGCGACGGCCGCGCCGGGCAACGCCCCCGACGCGGACGCCGTACGGCGGGAGCGGGTGCCGGCGCTCAGCGAGGGCGGGCCGCTGCCCGAACCGTCCGTGTCCGGCTGGGCCGAGGCGCTCACCCGGGCCGCCGAACGGGCGCACGGCGAGATCGTGCACGTCCGCGCCGACGGCTCCGAGACCCGCCGCGACTACGCCTCCCTCGTCACGGAAGCCTCCCGCGTCCTCGCCGGACTGCGCGCGCACGGCCTGCGCCCCGGCGACAAGGTCGTCCTCCAGTGCTCCGACACCGAGGACTTCGTCGCCGTGCTCTGGGGGTGCGTCCTCGGCGGGTTCGTCGCCGTCCCGCTGACCGTGCCCGCCTCCTACGAGACCTCCTCGGCCGCCCTGACCAAACTGGAGGGCATCTGGCGGATGCTGGACCGGCCGTGGATCGTCGCCTCGCCCGCAGAGGAGCCCGGACTGCGGCAACTCGCCGACGACGGGCCGCTGTCCGGCGTCCGGCTGACCACCGCCGACGCGCTGCGCCGGGCGCCCGAGGACCGCGACTGGCACCCCGCCGCCCCCGACGACCTGCTCCTGATGCTGATGACCTCCGGCAGCACCGGCCTGCCCAAGGCCGTCCGCGTCACCCACCGCGGTGTGCTCACCCGCTCCGCCGCCACCGAGGCGACGAACGGCCTCGGCGCGCACGACGTCAGCCTCAACTGGATCCCGATGGACCATGTGACCGGCGTCGTCATGTTCCATCTGCGGGACGTCTACCTCGGCTGCCGCCAGATCCACGCGCCCACCTCCTGGATCCTGGAGGACCCGACGCGCTGGATGGACCTCGCCGACCGGCACCGGGTCAGCGTCACCTGGGCGCCCAACTTCGCGTTCGGACTGCTCGCCGCCCAGGCGGACCGGTTCGCGGACCGCGCCTGGGACCTGTCGCCGATGCGGCTGGTGATGAACGCCGGTGAGGTCGTCGTCGCCTCCGCCGCCCGCGCCTTCCTGCACACCCTGCGCCCGTTCGGCCTGCCGCAGGACGTCATGCACCCCGGCTGGGGCATGTCCGAGACCTGCTCCGTCGTCACCGACGCCGTCCTGCCCGCCGAACCCCCGGGCCACGACGAGGCGTTCGTGAGCTGCGGACTGCCCTACCCCGGGTTCGCCATGCGGGTCGTCGACGACCACGACACCGTGCTCGCCGAGGGCGAGGCCGGCCGCTTCCAGGTCCGCGGCACCTCCGTCACCCCCGGCTACCACGACAACGCCCGTGCCAACGCGGAGGCGTTCACCGAGGACGGCTGGTTCGACACCGGCGACCTGGCGTTCCTGCGCGACGGCGAGCTGTACATCACCGGCCGGGTGAAGGACGTCATCATCGTCAACGGCGTCAACCACTACAGCCACGAGATCGAGTCCTGCGTCGAGCAACTCCCGCACGTGGTACGGAGTTTCACCGCGGCCGTCGCCGTGCGCAGCGACCCCGACGCCACCACCGACGAACTCGCCCTGTTCTTCCACCTCGCCCCCGGCCAGGACGAGGCCGCCGCACTGCGCGAGATCGCCGGCACGGTCACCCGGGAGATCGGCGTCAGCCCCGCCCACCTCCTGCCGGTCGCCCCGGAGGACATCCCCAAGACGGAGATCGGCAAGATCCAGCGCACCAAGCTCCGCAAGGGCTTCGAGGCCGGCGACTTCGACGAGCGGGCCCGCGCCTCCCAGATACTGCTCGGCACCGCCGCCACTCTGCCCGACTGGTTCCTGCGGCCCGTGTGGCAGCGCGCCGGACTGCTGCACCCGCCCGCGCCCCCGGCCGGACGCCACACGCTGGTCCTCGCCGGGAACGGCACCCGGGCCGCCGCGCTGGCCACGTCCGTCGCCGCCCGGCTGCGCGCCGAGGGCGGACTGTGCACCGTCGTGGCGGACGGTCCCGCGTACGAGCGTCTGGACGCCGCCCGTTACCGGGTGCGCGCCGCCGACGCGGACGACCACGGCAGGCTCCTGGACGCCCTCGCGGCCGACGGGCGAGGCGTGGACGCCGTACTGCACCTCGGCGCGCTGGACGCGACCGTCGTCCTTCCCGAACCGGACGACGACGACCCCGCACTGTCCCTGTTGGCGCTCACCCGTACGCTGACGGACCGTCACGACCAGGGCCGGGACACACCGTTGACCCTGCTCCTAGTGACGAGTGGCGCGCAGGCCGTGCTGCCCGACGACCCGGCACCGGCCTGCGCCCACGCCCCGGCGGTGGGCCTGCTCAAGTCGCTGCGGGAGGAACACCCCTGGCTGCGGGGCGTGCATGTCGACCTTCCGGACGGAGACGCCGGTGATGCGACCGCCTTCCTGCTCGCCGAGGCGGCGGCCCCGCCCGTCGACGCCGAGATCGCCTACCGTGACGGCCACCGCCATGTGCGCCGACTGGCCCCGCTCGCCGACCCCGTGCCACGCACCGCGCCCCCGTCCACCGAGGGGTTCCACCTGGTCAGCGGCGGGCTGGGGGGCGTCGGTGCCGAGGTCGCCGCGCATCTGCTCGGCACCACGCCCGGCACTCGGGTGCTGCTCATCGGCCGCGGGGAGGCGAGCGGCGGTCCGGAAGGGCAGGTCAGGGCCGATCTCCTGAGCCGTCTGGGCCGGCTCGGCGAGGTGCGTCACGCCCGCGCCGACGTCACCGACCCCGGCCAGGTCCGGGCCGCCGTACGCGAGGCCGCCGAGGCGTGGGGCGTACCGCTCACCTCGATCCTGCATCTCGCCGGAGCCTTCGCCGAGCGGCCCGCCCGCGACCTGGACGCCGGTACTTGGCGGGCCGCGCTGGACGCCAAGGTGCGCGGCGCCCTGACCCTGCACCGGATCGCCGCCGAACACCCCGTCGAGTCCTTCGTCACCTTCTCCTCCGTCAACGGCTGGTTCGGCGGCTCGATGAACTCCGCCTACGCGGCCGCCAACGCCTTCCTCGACGCCCTCGCCGTGCACCGCCGCCGTTCCGGGCTGCCCGCGCAGAGCCTCGCGTGGAGCATGTGGCGCGAGACCGGCATGAGCCGCGGCTACGGCCTCACCTCGCTCACCGAGGCCCGCGGCTACCGGGTGCTCGACACCGCCGCCGCGCTGCGCTCGTTCGACTTCGCCCGCTCACTGGACGAACCCCATCTGCTGATCGGCGCCGACCGCACCGCCCCCTGGGTCCGCAGCCATGTCGTGGGCCCGGTACGGCAGGTGCGGCGGGCCGTCGCCCGCGTCGGACTGGACGACGGAACCGACCTCGGCGCGCTGTACACCGCCGCGGCCCGGGGCGCCGAACACCTCGCGGGCGCCTGGGTGTTGCGCTCGACCGGCACCGCGCGGCCGGCCGCCGACCCGGGTGCCGAGGAGGAACTGCGGCGGCTGGAGGCGCGTTTGGCGGAGATCTGGTGCCGGGTGCTGCACCGCGACCGGGTGGGCCGCGACGACAACTTCTTCGACCTGGGCGGCAATTCGCTGCTCCTGGTCGGAGCCCGGTCAGCGGTCAACGAGGCGTTCGGCTGCGAGCTGGGGGTGGTCGACCTGTTCGCCCGCCCGACGGTACGGGACCTGGCGCGGCACTTGTCCGGCCTGGCGGCCGTGTCAGGCGCACCCGCCGTACCGGACGCGCCCGAGGCCGCCGCTCCGTCGACCCCGCTCGACCAGGCCCGTGCCCAGGCGCAACGGCAACGCGCGGCCCGTGGCGCCCGCCGCGCGGACCGCACCGCACGCGAACGAAAGGACCGGCGCGATGGCTGACCCCGTGTCTGACCCCGTGTCTGACTCCATGGCGGACCACTTCACCGGGCAGGACGACGACGCCCCGCCCGCCGTGGCCGTGATCGGCATGGCGGCCCGCTTCCCGGGCGCCGACGACGTCGACACGTTCTGGGAGAACCTCGCCGCCGGACGGGACGCCGTACGGCCCGTCACCGACGAGGAGTTCCTCGCGGCGGGCGGAGACCCCCGCGACCTGGACGACCCGAACCTCGTCCGGATGGCGTCCGTCATCGACGGCATCGACCGCTTCGACGCGGAGTTTTTCGGCTTCAGCCCCGCCGAGGCGGCGGTGGTCGATCCGCAGCAGCGGCTCCTGCTGGAGACCGCCTACCACGCCCTGGAGGACGCGGGCTGTCTGCGCGCGGCGCGGGACGGCACGACCGGGGTCTACGCGGGCGCGGGCGACAGCCGTTACTACCCCGGCCATCTGCACCCCCGCTACGCCGGGCAGCCCGGTTCGGTGGCGCTGGTCCACGCGGCCACCGCCAACTCCCTGGGCACACTGGCCACTCGAATCTCCTACGAGCTGGGCCTGACCGGGCCCAGCCTGTCGCTCCAGACGGCCTGCTCGACCGCGCTGGTCGCCCTGCACACCGCCTGTCAGGACCTGCTCGACCACCGCTGCGACACCGCGCTCGCCGCCGCCGTCTCCCTCAACCCCTCGGCCCTGCTGGGCTATCGGCATGTGCCCGGCGGGCCGTTCTCGCCGGACGGGCGCTGCCGTGCCTTCGCGGCGGACGCGGCCGGCACCTCCTCGGGCGACGGCGTCGGCGCGGTCGTCCTCAAGCGGCTGGCGGACGCCCTCGCCGACGGCGACCGCATCCGCGCGGTCGTCCGGGGCTCGGCGGTGAACAACGACGGCCGCCGCAAGGTCGGTTTCACCGCGCCGAGCGCCCCCGGCCAGACGGAGGTGGTCCTCGCCGCCCAGGCCGAGGCCGACGTCGACGCCGGCACCATCGGCCTGGTCGAGGCGCACGGCACCGCCACCCACATCGGCGACCCCATCGAAGTGGCCGCGCTGACCGAGGCGTTCCGGCAGAGTACCGACCGGCGCGGATTCTGCGCCCTGGGGTCGGTGAAGACGAACATCGGACACCTCGGCGCCGCCGCCGGGATCGCCGGATTCGTCAAGGCCGTCCTCGCCCTGGAGCACCGGCGGATCCCGCCCAGCCTCCACTTCGACCGGCCCAACCCGCTCATCGACTTCGCCTCCGGACCGTTCCGGGTGCCGACCACGCTGGAGGAGTGGCCGGCCGCCGATCACCCCCGGCGCGCGGCCGTCAGCGCCTTCGGCGTCGGCGGCACCAACGCCCACGTGATCCTGGAGGAGGCCCCGGCCACCACCGAGACGCCGGCCCCGGCCCCGGCCGCGCCCGACGCACGCCGCCACGTCCTCCCCCTCTCCGCCCGCACCGCCGGCGCCCTCCCCGGGCAGGCCGAGGCCCTCGCCCGCCACCTGGAACGCCACCCGGCGACCCGTCTGGACGACCTCGCCCGCGCCCTGCGCACCGACCGCCCGGCCCTGCGCCACCGTACGGCCGTCACCGCCACCACCGTCGCCGAGGCCGTGACCGCGTTGCGCACGCCCGCGCCGCCCCTGCCGCCGGTGCCGGACGATCCGCCGCGGGTGGCGTTCCTGCTGCCGGGCGGCGGCACCCAGTACGTGGGCATGGGCGCCGGCCTGTACCGCGACCACGCCGTCTACCGGGACACGGTGGACGACTGCGCGCGCATCCTGCGGCCGGTGACCGGCGACGACCTGCGCACCGCGCTGTTCGAGCGGGTCGAGCCGGGCAGCACCGACGCGTTCCTGGCCCTGGTCGTCACCGAGTACGCCGTCGCCCGCACGCTGATCGAGCAGGGGGTGCGCCCCGACGCGTTCATCGGTCACTCCCTCGGCGAGTACACCGCGGCCTGCCTGGCCGGTGTCATGGACCTCGAAGAGATGCTGCCCGTGGTCGCCGAACGCATCCGGCTCATCGCCGCCTGCGGCGGAGCCACCGTCGGTGTCGCGGCCCCGGCCGAGGACCTCGCCCCGCTGCTCGGCCCGGATCTGTCGCTGGCCGCCGTCAACGGCCCCGAAGCCTGTACGGTCGCGGGCCGCACCGAGGCCGTGGAGCGGCTGGAGGCCGAACTCGCCCGCAGGGGCGTGCCGTTCCGGCGGCTGCGGATGCCGGCCGCCGCCCACTCGCACGTCCTCGATCCCGTCCTCGGCACCTTCGCCGACCGACTGCGCACCCTGCGGCTCCGGCCGCCCGCCGTGCCCTACGTCACCAATGTCACCGGCACGTGGATCACCGACGCCCAGGCCACCGACGTCGGCCACTGGGTCGCCCACACCCGGCGCACGGTCCGGTTCGCGGACGGGATCGCCGCTCTCTGGGAGCGCGACCGGCCCGTCCTGGTGGAGATCGGGCCCGGCGACGGCATGGTCAAACTGGCCCGCGCCCGTCTCGCGGACGAGGCACCGGTGACCGTGACGACCATGCGGCACGCCAAGGCCGAGGGCCCCGACGGCTTCGTCCTGGCACAGGCGCTGGGCCGGCTGTGGGCGGCGGGGGTGGACGCCGCGCTGCCCGATGTCACGGACGGCGCGCACCGCCGCCGCGTCCGGCTCCCCGGGTACGCCTTCGAGCGGCGCCGGCACTGGATCGACGCCCCCGGCGCCACCGCCCCCGCCCACGACGACGACCCCGCGCCCGCCCCCGAGGCGACCGGCGCCCGTGTCCCCCGCCCCCGGCTGACCACCGAGCACCTGGCGCCGCGCACGGCCGAGGAGCGCGCGGTCACCGACCTGTGGGAGGAGGCGCTCGGCGTCCACGGGATCGGCGTGCACGACAACTTCTTCGACCTCGGCGGCGACTCGATGCGGGCCGTGCTGCTGTCCGGACGGCTCCGCCAGACCGGGGTCCTCGACGTGCCCGCGGCCGCGCTGCTGGCCACCCCGACCGTCGCGGGACTGCTGACCGCCGCCCGGCGGGCACCCGGCCCCGACGCCCTGCGCCCGCTGCTCCCGCTGCGCGCCGAGGGCACCGGGACGCCCCTGTTCTGCCTCCACCCCGGTGCGGGCGTCTCCTGGCGGTACGCCGGACTCCTGCCCCATCTCGGCGCGGACCAGCGCGTGTTCGGCGTCCAGGCGTTCGGCCTCGACGGCACCCGGCCGCCCGCCCCGGACGCCGCCGCGATGACGGCCGGGTACGTGGACCTGATCCGCGAGGTCCAACCACAGGGCCCGTACCGGCTGTTGGGGTGGTCCTACGGCGGTTTCGTGGCCCACGCGATGGCCTGCGCGCTCCAGGAGCAGGGCCAGGAGGTCGAGTTGCTCGCCCTGCTGGACGCGCCCCAGCCGCACGGCACCACCCACGACCCCGTCCAGGCGGAACGGCAGGTGGCGGCGCTCCTGGCCCGCGTGGCGGGACTGGACCTCCAGGGCCCGGACACCCGTGCCGCCGATGTCGATGCCGTGCTGAGCCGGATCCCCGAGGACCCGGCCGACGACCCGACGACGGCCGCCCCCGTGACCCGTGCCGAGGCCGCCGCGATCGCCGCCGTGATGCGCAACAACCTGCGCATCGCACCGCAGTTCGCGCCCAAGGTGTTCCACGGCGACGTGCTGTTCTTCAGCGCCACCCAGGACGCCCCCGGCACCGGCGACGACCTCTCGCTCGCCCCCGGCAAGGCCGACGCCTGGCGCCCCTGGGTCGACGGCTCGTTCGACGACCACGCCGTGCCCTGCGGCCACTACGAGATGACCGAGCCCGCCCCGATGGCCCTCATCGGCGCGGCGGTCGCCAAGGCACTGCGCCGGAACGCCGGTTGACCGCCGCCCGCCCCGACCCTTCCACCAGCAGCACCGGACCGACGCTCAGGAGACTGCCCGTGACCAAGGACCTGTACGAACTCGGCGACGCCCCCGAACTCGGTACGGCACCCCGGCGGATGTACGCCTCGCTCATCCGTCAGGAGCGCTACGGCGAGCCGATCGGCGCCTTCCGCACCGAGGTGGTGGACGTGCCGCCGCTGCTGCCCGGCCAGGTCCTGATCAAGGTGATGGCGGCCGGCGTCAACTACAACAACGTGTGGGCGGCGCTGGGTTCACCGCTCGACGTGATCGGCGCCCGGCAGAAGCAGGGGGCCACCGAGGACTTCCACATCGGCGGCTCCGACCTGTCCGGCATCGTCTGGGCGGTCGGGGAGGGCGCGCGCGGAGTGCGTCTCGGTGACGAGGTGACCGTCCTCGCGTGCCGCTGGGACGAGTCGGCCGAGGACATCCGGCTCGGCGCCGACCCGGTGACCTCCTCCTCGCTGCGGGTGTGGGGCTACGAGGAGAACTACGGCTCCTTCGCCCAGTTCGCGGTCGTGGACGACTACATGGTGCATCCCAAGCCCGCCCGACTGAACTGGGCGGAGGCGGCCTGCTTCATGGCGACGGCGGCCACCGCGCACCGGCAGTTGTTCGGCTGGCAGCCGCACACCGTGCGGCCCGGCGACCCCGTCCTCATCTGGGGCGGCGCCGGCGGTCTGGGCAGCATCGCCATCCAGCTCGTCAAACACGCGGGCGGCATCCCGGTCGCCGTGGTCTCCAGCGAGGAACGCGGCGAGTTCTGCATGCGGCTCGGCGCCAAGGGGTGGATCGACCGGCGGGAGTTCGACCACTGGGGCCGGCTGCCGCACACCGACGACGAGGCCGCGATGAGCGCCTGGCTGTCCGGCGCCCGCGCCTTCGGCCGCCGCTACTGGGAGGTGCTGGGGGAGCGCCGGGCGCCGCGCATCGTGCTGGAGCACTCCGGCGCCGACACCATCCCCACCTCGATCTACATGGCCGACAACGCGGGCATGGTCGTCATCTGCGGCGGCACCACCGGCTACAACGGCGATGTCGACCTGCGGTTCCTGTGGATGCGGCAGAAGCGGCTCCAGGGTTCGCACGTGGCCAGCCGGCGCGAGGCGCGCGAGGTGACCCGGCTGATCGACCAGGGTGCGATCGACCCGTGCCTGTCACGGACGTTCGCCTTCGAGGAGATCGGCCTCGCCCACCAGCTCCTGCACGAGAACCGGCACCCGGCGGGCAACATGGCGGTCCTGGTCAACGCGGCCGCGTGAACGACGTCGGCGTGGCCGCGTGAACGACGGGAGGGGCGGGCGACACCGCGTCGCCCGCCCCTCCCGATCCCGCTCGCGTGCCTCAGTTCCCTTCCCGCAGCAGCTTCTTGATGATCTTTCCGGCGGGGTTGCGCGGCACCTGCTCGATGAACTCCACGCTCCGGGGCCGCTTGTAGGGCGCGAGGTTCTCCCCGAGATGGGCGAGCAGCGTGCGCGCCTCGGTGCCCTCCTCGGCGACCACGTACGCGAGCGGCACCTCCCCGAAGTCCTCGTCCGGGATGCCGACGACCGCCGCGTCCCGGACCGCCGGATGGGTCAGCAGGGCCCGCTCGATCTCCGACGGGTAGACGTTCTGCCCCGCCCGGATGATCAGGTCCTTGCTGCGGTCGACCAGATGGATCCGCCCCGCCTCGTCCAGGAACCCGAGGTCGCCCGTGCGCACCCAGCCGTCGACGGTCACCTCCTCGGTGGCCGCCGGGTCGTTCCAGTACCCGCGCATCAGCCCCGGGCCGCGCACCACGATCTCGCCGACCTCGCCGCGGGCCGTCTCCCGGCCGTCCTTGCCGAGGGAGCGCGCGGACATGCCCGGGATCACCCGGCCGCACGGGATCCGGGCGCCCGCGTCACCGGGCGCCGGATGCTCCTCAGGACCCAGGGTGACGAACGGGCCGCCGACCTCCGTCATGCCGTACACCTGACGGAACCCGCAGCCGAGACGGTCCACGGCGTCGGCGTACACGTCGAGCGGCATCGGCGCGGCGCCGTAGAGGACCTCCCGCAGCGAGGACAGGTCCGTGCTGTGCGACGCCTTGGCCTGGAGCAGGAAGCGCAGCATCTGCGGCACCAGCCAGATGTGCGTGGCCCGGTGCCGTTCGACGGCGGCCAGCGCCCGCTGCGGGGTGAAGCCCGGCATCAGGACCACCGTGGCCCCGGCCGCCAGATAGGTCAGGGAGACGACCATGCTGCCGTGGTACAGCGGGCAGCAGTTGACGAGCACCATGTCGTCGGAGGGCCGGGCCACGGCCAGCCAGCCGAGCGCGATGGCCCGGAACGACCCCTCGTCCACGGTGACGCCCTTGGCCTGCCCGGTGGTCGCCGAGGTGTGCAGCACGGCGACCGGATCCGAGTCGGGGATCACCGGCAGCGCGGTGTCCGCCGCGACCGTGCCGAGGGCGGTGAAGACCGGCTTGTCGAGCGCCACCCGGATCCGTACACAGGCGGGCAGTTCGGTGTGCCGGTCGAGGAGCGCCGACTCGCCGAGCACCGCGACCGCGCCGACCCGCTCGATGATCCCGGCCACCTCCGGCACCGCGAGGCTGTGGTTGAGCGGCACGAACACCGCGCCGAGCCGGGCCAGCGCGAAGTAGCTCTCCAGCACCTCGATCCGGTCCAGGGAGAGCACCGCGACCCGGTCACCGCGCTCGATGCCCAGCTCACCGAAACCCCGGGCGAGTTCGGCGGTACGGGCGTCCAACTCGGCCCAGGTGACCGAGCGGCGGTCGTCCACGAGGGCCAACCGGGCGGGAAAGCACTGCCGGTTGCGCTCCAGGAGCTGGGTCAGCCACATCACGCGCCGCCCGACACACCGCCGGCGGCGCGCTCGGAGACGAACCGCTCGTAGTCGCCGATCGTCCGGAGCTTCTCCATGTCCTCGGCGGTGATCTCCACCCCCGTGCGCTGTTCGACCAGCAGCACCAGCCGCACCAGGTCACCGGAGTCGATCCCGCTGCCCGCCAGGTCGACGTCGTCGCCGATGGTCTCCGCGTACTCGACCGTGCCGGTGAGTTCGACCAGCAACTCCCTGATGGAGCTCATGACTTCCCCTTCGATTCGATCTCGTCCTGCTCGTCCTTGCGTGTCATCAGGGGAAGAGGGGCCGAGGGCGCGTCGCACTCCCCGGCGCGCCGGGTGACATGTGTCACGCGGACTTGCCACGGGCGGGCGGGATAGCGGGACGGGTCCACCGCCTCTTGTATCGGTGAGAGCCCCGGGGAGGTCCGCAGGAGCACGGACCGTCCGCCCCGGGGTCGGTCCGAGGCGAGGGAGTGACAGTGGAGACGGCCGAGACGATCACGGACTCCGAAGCGGCGCTCACCGCGCACTTCGAGGCCCTCCTGCGGGCCGGCGAGACCGTCGAGCCGCGCGACTGGATGCCCGACGGCTACCGCCGCATGCTGCTGCGGCAGATCGCCCAGCACGCCCACTCCGAGATCATCGGCATGCAGCCGGAGGGCTCCTGGCTCACCCGGGCCCCCTCCCTGCACCGCAAGTCCGTGCTCCTCGCCAAGGTCCAGGACGAGGCCGGCCACGGCCTCTACCTCTACGCCGCCGCCGAGACCCTCGGCGCCGACCGCGCCGACCTGCTCGACGCCCTGCACCAGGGCCGCCAGCGCTACGCCGCCACCTTCAACCACCCGGCGCTGACCTGGGCCGACACCGGTGCCATCGCCTGGCTCACGGACGGCGCCGCCGTCGTCAACCAGGCGCCGCTGACCCGGACGTCGTACGGCCCCTACGCGCGGGCGATGCGCCGGGTCTGCCAGGAGGAGGCGTTCCACGTCCGGCAGGGCTACGACCTGATGAAGGCCCTGTGCGAGGGCACCCCCGCCCAGCGGGAGATGGCCCAGGACGCGGTGGACCGCTGGTGGCTGCCCGCCGTGGCGCTGATGTTCGGACCGCCCGACACGCTCGCCGGCGGCGCCGACGCCCGCACGGCGGCCCTCGGCGCCCAGGTGTCCCGGCAGGCCATCGCCTGGGGCATCAAACGCCACACCAACGACGAACTCCGCCAGCGTTTCGTCGACCACTGCGTGCCCCAGGCGCACAGCCTCGGCCTCACCCTCCCCGACCCCGGCATCCGCTGGAACGAGGAACGCGGCCACTACGACTTCGGGCCCGTCGACTGGGAGACCTACCGCGGCGCCCTCGCCGACGACTCCCACACCGCCCGACGGCGCGTCGCGCACCGGGTCGCCGCGCACCAGGACGGCGCCTGGGTGCGCGAGGCCGCCGCCGCGTACGCCGCCCGCGCCGGGGAGACGGCGGAGGACGCGCTGTGAGCGGCGGCAGGGAGCGGGAGACGGAGAGGGAAGGCGCGGCGCCGTCCTGGGAGGTGTTCCTGCGGCCCCGCCGCGGCCTGTCCCACCAGCATGTGGGCGCGGTCCGCGCGAGCGACGCCGACATGGCCCTGGAACACGCCCGCGACCTCTACACCCGGCGCGGCGACCCGCTGTCGCTGTGGGTGGTGCGCTCCGCCGACGTGCACGCCGCGTCCCCCGCCGAACGCGACCCCTTCTTCAGCAACGCCCGCCACAAGCCCTACCGCTACCCCGAGCACTTCGCCCCGATGACCGGGGGAGACGACAAGGACGATGACGGTCACGATGCCGACGACTGAGACCCGCGAGTCCCACGACCTCGCCCTCCTCGCCCTCCGCCTCGGCGACGACGCCCTCGTCCTCGGCCAGCGCCTGTGCCGGTGGATCACCCGGGCGCCGACGATCGAGGAGGACCTCGCCCTGTCGAACATCGCCCTCGACCTGATCGGCCACGCCCGCGCCCTGCTCACCCTGAGCGGCACCCTGGACGGCACCGGCCGCACCGAGGACGACCTCGCCTATGGCCGCCCGGACCGCGAGTTCCGCAACACGCTCCTCACCGCGCTCCCCAACGGCGACTTCGCGACCACCGTCGCCCGCCAACTCGCCTACAGCCACTACGCGGTGCTCTTCTACGAGGCGCTCGCCGACAGCACCGAACCGGGGCTCGCGGCCTGCGCCGCCCGGGCCGCCAAGGAGGTCGGCTACCACCGGCGGCACGCCGACGGCTGGACCGTACGCCTGGGCCTCGGCACCGCCGAGAGCGCCCGGCGGATGCGGGCCGGACTGGACGCCGTATGGCCGTACACCGCCGAGCTGTTCGACGAGGACGACCTGACGCTACGGCTGTCCGCCGCCGGGTCCGCCGTGTCGCCCCGGACGCTGCACCCGGTGTGGCGCGAGCGGGTGGGGGCGGTGATCGAGCGCGCCGGACTGACCGTGCCCGTCCCGCGCTGGGAGGCACGCGGCGGGCGACAGGGGCTGCACGGGGAGGAGTTCGGCCCGCTGGTCGCCGAACTCCAGTCGGTGCGGCGGCAGTTCCCGGGAGGCACCTGGTGACCGGCCGACCGCTCGCCGTCGCCGTGGACGAGGTGCGCGCCCGGATCGACGCCGTCCCCGATCCCGAGCTGCCCTTCGTCACCCTCGGCCAACTCGGCGTTGTGAACGCCGTGTTCATGGCGCCGGACGGTCGGATGGAGGTCGAGTTCACGCCCACCTTCCTCGGCTGTCCCGCGCTGTCCGAGATCGCCGCCGCCCTCGCGGAGACGCTCGCGGAGTGCGGGCACCCGGACGGCAGGATCCGCCAGGTGCTCACCCCGGCCTGGAGCACGGACCGCATCACCTCCGACGGCCGGCGCGCGCTCGCCGAGCACGGCATCGCCCCGCCCGGCCCGACCACCGCCCCGAGATCCGTCCGGATCGGCCTCGGCGCACCCTGTCCGAACTGCGGCAGCCGGGCCACCCGCCCGCACTCGCCGTTCGGGCCGACCCGCTGCCAGTCGGTCCTGGTGTGCGCGTCCTGCCGCGAGACGTTCCCGTACCTGGCCACGGTGTGAGGCGCCCATGAACCCGACCGCATCCCGTTCCCCGCGCCGCACCGGCTGGTACCCGCTCACCGTCACGCGCAAGGAGCCGCTGACCGAGGACGCCGTCGCCGTCACCCTGGACGTGCCCCCGGACCTTGCCGCCACCTTCGCGGCCGTCCCGGGCCGGCACGTCGTCGTACGCCATCGGCGGCCCGGCCGCGAACTGCGCCGCGCCTACTCGGTGTGCCCGCCGCCCGGTGCACCCGACGCCCTGCGCCTGGTCATCCAGCGTGCCACCTCCGACGGCTTCGGCGCCCACGCCCGCACCGCCCTCGCCGTCGGCGACACCCTCGAACTCGCCCCGCCCACCGGGACGTTCGGCCTTCCGCCGATCCCCGGCGCCCACCATGTGCTGATCGCCGGGGGCAGCGGCATCACCCCGCTGGCCGCCATGGCCGCGGGCGCCCTGCGCGACGACCCCGGTTGCCGGGTCTCCCTGGTGCACGCCGCCCGTACGGCGGGCACGGCCCTGCTGGCGGACGAACTCGCCGAGCTGAAGGACGCGTTCGTCGACCGCTTCACCGCGCTGTACGTCCTCTCGCGCGAGCGCCGGGAGAGCGATCTGTTCACCGGGCGGATCGACGCGGACCGGCTGCGGCGGCTGCTCACGGTGCTCGACGCCCGCCCCGGCGACCGCGCCACCACGTTCAGCCTGTGCGGGCCGTGGGGTCTGGTCGAGATCGTGCGCACCGCCCTCGCCGCCTGGGGCGCACCCGCCGGGACGGTCCGCCGGGAACTCTTCTCCGCCGACGGCGCGCCCGGTGAACTCCCCGACGACCACGGCCCCGCCCCCTCCGCGCCCGCCCCCGGATCCTCCCGGGTGCGCGCGGTGATCGGTGGCCGGACCACCGCCGTGACGATGGCCCCCGGCGACCGCGTGGTGCTGGACCCCGTGCTGCGGGCCCGCCCCGAGGTGCCGTACGCCTGCCGGGACGGCGTCTGCGGAAGCTGCCGTGCCCTCGTCGTCTCCGGCGAGGTGACGCTGGGCCGTCAGCACGCCCTCGACCCGCGCGACCTCGCGGCCGGCTACACCCTCGCCTGCCGCGCCCGCCCCGCCACCCCCGACCTCACCCTCGACTTCGACGCCTGACACCCGACAGCTAAGGACACGCACTTGACCACCACCACGGGACGACACCAGGACAGGACCGCCCTGGTCACCGGAGGCAGCCGCGGGATCGGCCGGGCCGTGGCCGGGCGCCTGGCCCGCGAGGGCGCGCTGGTCGCCGTGCACTACGGGCACGACCACGGCGCCGCCGAGCGCACGGTGAAGGAGATCGAGGCGGCCGGCGGCCGCGCCTTCCCGGTCCACGCCGAACTGGGCGTCCCCGGCGACGCCGCCGCCCTCTGGGACGCCTTCGACCGCGCCCTGGCCGCGCGCGACGCGGAGCCGGGCGTGGACATCGTCGTCAACAACGCGGGCATCACCCTGCCCAAGCCCATCGAGCACGTCACCGAGGAGGAGTACGACCGCGTCTTCGCCGTCAACACCAAGGCGCCGTACTTCATCCTCCAACAGGCCCTCGGACGGCTTCGGGACGGCGGCCGGATCATCACCGTCTCCTCCGGCGCCACCCGGATCGCCTACCCGGCGATCGCCACCTACTCGATGACCAAGGCCGCCCTCGACAGCCTCACCCTCTCCCTCGCCCTCCAGCTCGGCCCCCGGGGGATCACGGTGAACACGGTCGCACCCGGCTTCACCGACACCGAGATCAACCCCACCCTCCAGAACCCGCAGATCCGTCAGGCGCTGGCCGCGGCCTCCGTCTTCGACCGGCTCGGCACGCCCGCGGACATCGCCGACGTGGTGTCCTTCGTCGCAAGCGACGAGGCCCGCTGGGTGACCGGCCAGTGGATCGACGCCACCGGAGGCGTCCACCTCGGCCTCTGACCCCGCCCCCCGCCCCTCTCCCTCCGGAGTGGAAGCCCCAAGGAGCCATCGATGAACGACGGCACGTCCGCGCTCGCGGACCTGTCACCGGACGACCCGCTGGTCCAGCCGTTTTCCGGCGCGAGCCCCTACGACGACTATGTGCACGCCTCGGTCCTCAACTCCCTCCAGCAGCCGCTGACCGAGGCCGCCGACGAGATGGGCTTCCTCGTCACCACCCAGGTGATGGAACTCTGGTTCACCCTGATCGTCCACGAATGGCGCACCGCCCGGGACGCGTTCGCCAAGGACGACCTGGACGCCGCCACCGACGCCCTGGTGCGCAGCCGCCGCGCGGTCGGCGCCCTCGTGGACTCCTGGCAGCCCATCGCCGCCCTGACGCCCGCTCAGTTCAACGGCTTCCGGGCCGCGTTCGGCCGGGCGTCCGGCTTCCAGTCCGCGATGTACCGGCACATGGAGTTCCTGCTCGGCGAGAAGTCCGCCGCCCTGGTCCGCGCCCACCGGGGCGACCCGGCGGTCCACGAGGCGCTGCGCGACGCGCACCGCGAACCCTCGCTCTACGACGAGGTGTTGGGCTATCTGCACCGGCAGGGCCTGCCCGTGCCGGAGCACGTCCGGGAGCGGGACGTCACACAGCCCTACGCCTCGGACCCCGGGGTCGTCGCCGTCTGGCGGCAGGTCTACACCGGCCCGCAGCACCACCCGCTGCTCGCGCTCGGCGAACTCCTCACCGACATCGCCGAACGCGTCACCCGCTGGCGCTTCGACCATGTCATGGTGGTGCGCCGCGCCATGGGCGCCAAGACCGGCAGCGCGGGCTCGTCCGGTGTGGACTTCCTCCGGGCCCGCGCGGACCGGCTGGTCTTCCCCGAACTGTGGGCGGTGCGCGGTGACATCTAGGGAGATCTCGGCGTTCGCCGCCGAGGAGGAGACCCGGGTCCTGTCGCTGCGGCCGGTCCTGGCCCCCGTCCACGGCCGCTACGGCGACCATCCGCACCAGACCTACGACGCCTGGCCCGCCGAGGACCCGGCGGCGCCGCTGGTGATCCTGCTGCACGGCGGCTACTGGCGCTACGACCGGATGCACCTCACCCCGTTCGCCGCCTACCTGGGACAGCAGGGCTTCTCCGTGCTGCTGCCCGGCTTCCGCAGATCGGGCGGCGCGGGCGGCTACCCCGAGACCTTCGACGACATCGCCCGGATCGTCGACACCCTCCCCGAGGGACGGCCGTACGTGCTGGCCGGGCACTGCTCGGGCGGCCATCTCGCGCTGTGGTGCGCCGCCCGCGCCCTGCTGCCGGCAGGATCCCCCTGGCACACCACGCGCCTGCCCCCGGCCGTCCTCGCCCTGGCCCCGCTGACCGACCTCGACGCCACCCGCCGGGACCGGCTCAGCAACGACGCCGCGCTGCAACTCCTGGGCGGCCCGGAGGAGTTCGAGACCCGGATGGCGTCCGTCGACCCGCTGACCCTGCTCAAGGGCGCCGGTACGACCGGGGTCCGTACGGTGCTGCTGCACGGCGAGGTGGACGAGGAGGTCCCGCTCACCCAGTTCGCCGACTACGCGGCCGTGCACCGGGACCTGGAGACCGTCGTCCTGCCCGGCACCGGCCACTACACGCTGATCGAGCCGGGCGCCCCGGCCGCCCTCGCGGTCGCCGACACCCTGCGCCGGCTGTCCGCGCCCTGGACCGGCGCCGCAGGGCGGCCGGAGCCCGCACCCAAGGAGCCCGGACCGGAGGAGCCCGCCCACCCATGACCACCGCGCCGTCGGCATCACACGCCGAACTGACCCTCATGGCAGTCGAGTTGGACGCCCGCACCCCCCTCGCGGACACCCGTAACCGGTTCCTGCTCCCCGCGAACGTCGTCTACCTCGACGGCAATTCGCTCGGCCCGCTGCCCGCCGCCGTCCCGCCCGTCCTCGACGACGTCCTGCGCCGCCAGTGGGGCACCGACCTCATCGCCTCCTGGAACACCCACGGCTGGTGGGACGCGCCGCTGCGGGTCGGCGACACGGTGGGCCGGATCGTCGGCGCCGCCCCCGGGCAGACCCTAGTCGGCGACTCGACGAGCGTGCAGCTCTACAACGCCCTCGGCGCGGCGGCCGCGTTGCGCCCCGGACGCCCCCTGCTGGTCACCGACCCCGGTCACTTCCCCACCGACCGGTACATCACCGACTCGGTGGCCGCCCGGCAGGGCCTGGAGGCGCGCCGGGTGCGCCCCGCCGACCTGGGGGAACTGCTCGCCGCCGAGGGCGACCGGGTCGCCGTCGTCGGCTACTCGCCCGTCGACTACCGCACCGGCGAACTGCACGACATGGCCGCGCTCACCCGCGCCGCGCACGACGCCGGCGCGCTCGTCCTGTGGGACCTGTGCCACGCGGCCGGCGCGATGCCGGTCCGACTCGACGCGCTGGGCGTGGACTTCGCCGTCGGCTGCGGTTACAAGTTCCTCAACGGCGGCCCCGGCGCCCCCGCCTTCCTCTACGTCGCCGAACGCCACCACGAGCACTGGAGTCCCGCCCTGACCGGCTGGACCGGGCACGCCGACCCGTTCGGACTGCACGACACCTACACCCCGGCCCCCGGGATCGCGCGGGGCCGTGTCGGCACGCCCCCGATGCTCTCCCTGCTCTGCCTGGAGGCCGCGCTCACCGTTTTCGACGGACTCGACCTGGACCAGGTGCGCGCCAGGAGCCTGTCCCTGACCGGCTTCCTGCTGCACTGCGCCGGCACCCTGCTGGACGGCCTCGGCTTCGAGCCGGTCACCCCGGCCGAGCCCGAACGCCGGGGCAGCCAGGTGTCGTTGCGCCACCCGCACGCCTACGGTCTGGTGCGGGCGCTCGCCGCCCGGGGGATCGTCGGCGACATGCGCGCCCCCGATCTGCTGCGCTTCGGCGTCAACGCGCTCCATCTCTCGCACGCTGACCTGCTGCACGCGATGACCTCCCTGCGGGAGATCGTGACGACGGGCGCCTACGATCCGGCTCCCGAGCGGAACGCCGTGACCTGAGCCGGGCGGCTGGACCAGGTGGACGGTCCGGACCGGGCGGCACGGCGCCAACCGTGCCGCCCGGCAGGCCCGTTCAGCCCTCGATACGGTGCGTCGTCCAGAACGACGTCAGGTCCGTCGTCGTGGCGGCCTGCGCGGCCGCCTTGAACTCGGCCGTGGTCGAGACGCCGTACCAGTGCGAAGTGGCGTAGTCCTTCAGCAGCTTGGCCATGGCGGTGTCGCCGATCAGCCGCCGCAGGTCGTGCAGGGCGCACTTGCCGTAGCCGTAGACGACGGTGGAGTAGCGGGAGGAGTGCGTGTCCCAGTAGGCCATCGAGTTGGTGATCTTCTCGGCGGACGACGCCCAGGACACGCTGTTCCAGCAGTTGGCGCCGGTCTTGCCGAGCGCCAGGTCGGTGGCGTAGTCGGTGAACGACTCGTCCAGCCAGGGGCTCGTGTACTCGTCGTCGCCGACGATGCCGTACCACCACTGGTGGCCGATCTCATGGGTGAGCGCGGTGGTGCTGACCAGGTCGAGGACGAACCCGGGGTACTCCATGCCGCCGAACCAGAAGTTGTTGTCGATGACGGCGTCCAGCTCGCCGTACGGATAGGCGCCGAAGCGGGAGGCGTGGGCGTCGACGGCGGTGCGGGCGGTGGTCAGCATCGACTGGGCGCTGGAGGAGCTGATCCCGGTGACGGAGTAGACGTTGACCGGGGTTCCGGCCGCCGAGGTGCCGGAGATCTTGCTGAACGGCCCGGCCGCCCAGGCGAAGTCGCGCACCTGGGTGGCGGTCGCGGTGGTGACCGTGCGGCCGCTGGAGCCGGGGGTGTCGACCGAGGTGCCGGTGGCCGGGACCAGCAGGCCGCTCGGATGGTCGAGGGTGACCCGGAAGTCGGCGGCCAGCGAGTAGAACGACTCGCCGTTGTTGGTGTACGGGTCCAGATGCCAGCCCGCGCCGTCCTTCACCGCCAGCACGGGCAGCGCGTTGCCGATGAAGCTGAAGGCACCGTCGTGGCCGAACCGGTCGGCGCCGCTGGGCACGGATATGCCGAGGTCGAAGCCGATCGTGGCGCTCTGCCCCTGGGCGAGGGGCGTGGCCAGGGTGATCGGCAGCGCCGTGCAGGAGACCGAGAGCGCGCCCGCCGTCCCGCCGGTGACGCCCGTGACCGTGATCGGCGGCGCGGAGCAGGTGCCGTGGTAGTTGTCCCACAGCCGCAGATAGACCTCGGCGAGCGGGGTCGCGGAGGCGTTGGTGAAGGTCGCGCTCTGATGCCCGGTCCACACCGTGCCGGTGGTGTCGCTGCTGAGGGAGACGGTGTACGACGGTGCGATCGGCGTCCGGGTGCCGTCCGCGGGCGGGGTCGTGACGTCCTCGGTGGCCAGGGCGATGTCGTCCAGGACGAAGTTCGTGCGGAGGCTGGAGTCCTCGGTGCCGGTGAGGGCGAGCGTGACGGTCTGACCGGCGAACGCCGACACGTCGAAGGACTTCCGCGCGTACCCGGTGTTCTTGTCGAGGTTGGAGTACGTCGCGAGGGTCGTCGAGCCGATCTTCGCCGTGAGCTTGTCGTACGCCGTGGAGCTCGTCGTCTCGGCGGTGTCGATGTGCAGCCAGAAGGAGAGGGTGGCGCGGGCGCAGCCGGAGGGCACGGTCACGCTCTGGGTGAGCGTGTCGGTGTGGGTGGAGCCGGTGCCGCCCAGCCAGGCGTAGCCGGTGCCGCCGTGCGCGCTCTGCCCGGCGCGGGTGGTGATCAGGGACGCCGAGGAGGCGGTCCAGGAGGCGGCGCCGCTCTCGAAGCCGCCGTTGGCGACGGCCTGGGTGGGGGTGCAGACGGCTTCCGGTGCGGTGGCCGCCTCGGACGGCGGGGCGGGGAGGGACAGGGCGGCCGTGGCGGCGAGCGCGAGCACGGTCGCGGCGAGGGCCCTGCGGGGCGTGGGTCTCACGTGGCTCCTTTCCGGCGGCCGGGATCCCGGGCCGCGCGGTGACTGTCCTGACGGTGGAGCGACGGCTGCCGGAAGCCTGACAGCTTTGACGCGGTCATGCCATCCAAAGATGGCAAAGGACTCACACCCGCCCCCCTGCCGCTGTGCGGGGCGCTTAACCCCCGACGGCCGGTCCGGGAGACACCTGCGTAATGCACACTTCGTACGGTCACAGTGGCTCTCATCAGGCCGATCACCGAAACGAAGTCGGAACGAACGACGTCAGAACGAAGGGGAGTCGCCCGTGGCCCAGGTGCGCACGGTCTGCTCGTACTGCGGTGTCGGCTGCGGCATGGTCCTCGACATCGGCAGCGGACCCGACGGACGCCGTACGGTCCTGAAGGCGTCCGGGGACAAGCGGCACCCCGCGAACCGCGGCCGGCTCTGCACCAAGGGCGCCACCACCGCCGACATGCTCGCCGCGCCCGGCCGCCTCACCACCGCCCTCGTGCGCGCGGACCGGGGCGAGGAACCGGAGTCCGCCCCGCTGGACACGGCGGTCGCCGAGACGGCCCGGCGGCTGCGGGCGATCGTGGACGAGCACGGCCCCGACGCCGTCGCCCTCTACGTCTCGGGCCAGATGAGTCTGGAGGCGCAGTACCTGGCGAACAAGCTGACCAAGGGCTATCTGCGCACCAACCAGATCGAGTCGAACTCCCGGCTGTGCATGGCGAGCGCGGGCACCGGCTACAAGCTGTCGCTCGGCGCCGACGGCCCGCCCGGCTCGTACGAGGACCTCGACCGGGCCGACGTCTTCCTCGTCATCGGTTCCAACATGGCCGACTGCCACCCGATCCTGTTCCTGCGGATGATGGACCGGGTGAAGGCGGGCGCCAAGCTCATCGTCGTCGACCCGCGCCGCACCGCCACGGCCGCCAAGGCGGACCTGTTCCTCCAGCTCGCGCCGGGCACCGACCTCGCCCTCCTGAACGGCCTGCTGCACCTCCTGCACGAGAACGGCCACACCGACCCCGACTTCGTCGCCGCGTACACCGAGGGCTGGGAGGCGATGCCCGACCTGCTCGCCGACCACCCGCCCGCGACCGTCGCCGCGATCACCGGGGTCCCCGAGGCCGATCTGCGCGAGGCGGCCCGGCTGATCGGCGAGGCGGGGGAGTGGACGAGCTGCTGGACCATGGGCCTCAACCAGTCCACGCACGGCACCTGGAACACCAACGCCCTGATCAACCTGCACCTCGCCACGGGCAAGATCTGCCGCCCCGGCAGCGGCCCGTTCTCCCTCACCGGCCAGCCCAACGCCATGGGTGGACGCGAGATGGGCTACATGGGCCCCGGCCTGCCCGGCCAGCGCTCGGTGCTGGTCGACGCCGACCGCGCCCTCACCGAGGAGATCTGGGGCCTCGAACCCGGCACCATCCGCGCCGACGGCGTCGGCAAGGGCACCGTCGAGATGTTCCGCAAGATGGCCGACGGCGAGATCAAGGCGTGCTGGATCATCTGCACCAACCCGGTCGCCTCCGTCGCCAACCGCAGGACCGTCATCGAGGGCCTGGAGGCCGCCGAGTTCGTCGTCGCCCAGGACGTCTTCGCCGACACCGAGACCAACGCCTACGCCGACGTCGTCCTGCCCGCCGCCCTGTGGACCGAGACTGAGGGCGTCCTGATCAACAGCGAGCGCAACCTCACCCTGGCCCGCCCCGCCGTCGACCCGCCCGGCGAGGCCACCGCCGACTGGCGTCTGATCGCCGCAGTCGCCCGCGCGATGGGCTACGAGGACGGCTTCTCCTACGACAGCGCGGAGCAGATCTTCGAGGAGATCAAGCGGTTCCACAATCCGCAGACCGGCTACGACCTGCGCGGAGTCAGCTACGAACGGCTCCGCGAGACCCCCGTCCAGTGGCCCGCCGCCACCGCCGAGGGACCCGACCGCAACCCCATCCGGTATGTGAACCCGGACGGCACGCTCACCTTCGCCACCCCGTCCGGCCGGGCCGTCTTCCACGCCCGCCCGCATCTGGACCCCGCCGAGATGCCGGACGACGACTACCCGTTCGTCCTGAACACCGGCCGGCTCCAGCACCAGTGGCACACCCTGACCAAGACCGGCCGGGTCGCCAAGCTCAACAAGCTCGACCCCGGCCCGTTCGTCGAGATCCACCCCGAGGACGCGGCCGCGCTCGGCGTCACCGACGGTGACTCGGTCGAGGTCGCCTCGCGGCGCGGGCGCGCGGTGCTGCCCGCCGTGGTCACCGACCGGGTGCTGCCCGGCTGCTGCTTCGCGCCGTTCCACTGGAACGACCTGTTCGGCGAGTACCTCAGCGTCAACGCCGTGACCAGCGACGCCGTCGACCCGCTCTCCTTCCAGCCCGAGCTGAAGGTGTGCGCGGTGTCGCTGACGAAGGTGTCCACGCCGGTCGCCGTGCAGCCGGCGGTGCCCGTCACGGCGGTCACCCCGACCGTCCTGGAGACCGCCGCCGTCCAGCCCGCCGCCGCGTCAGCCGCCGCCTCCGTCTTCGGGCTGGCCCCCGCCCCGCCGCCGGTGCTCACCGAACCCGAGCGCCAGTACCTCGTCGGCTTCCTCGCGGGCATCCCGGCCGGCGCCCCCGGCGTCCCCGTCCTGCCCCCGGACGCGCCCTTCAGCCCCGAGCACGCCCTGTGGGTCAACGGCACCCTCGCCGGCATGTACTCCCGCACCGGCCCGGCCCCCGTACCGGCGGCGTCCGAGCGCGCCACCGCCCGCAGCGTGGTGATCCTGTGGGCCTCGCAGACCGGCAACGCCGAGGAGTTCGCCGCCACCACCGCCGCCCGGCTCACCGCGGGCGGCCACGCGGCCTCCCTGGTCGCCATGGACGAGGCCGACCCCGCCGCCCTGCCCGCCTGCGCCGACCTGCTGCTGATCACCAGCACCTTCGGCGACGGCGACGCCCCCGACAACGGCAGCGGCTTCTGGGACGGCCTCGCCGCCCTCGACACCGGCCGCCTCACCGGCCGCCGGTACGCCGTCCTGGCCTTCGGCGACTCCTCCTACGACGACTTCTGCGGGCACGGACGGCGCCTGGACGACCGTATGGACGCCCTCGGCGCGGTCCGTCTGGCCCCCCGCACCGACTGCGAACCGGACTACGAGCCGCAGGCCGAGGCATGGCTCGACCAGGTGCTGACCGCCCTCAAGGAAGGCACCGACCTCCAGCCCCCGGCACCGGCCCCGGCCCCGGCGCAGGCCCCGGCACCGGCCCCGGTCACGGCCCCGGCCCTCGCCCCGTCCCGCCCGAAGCGCCCCGCCCCCGTCACCGCCCGCCTCACCGGCAACCGGCTGCTGAGCCTCCCCGGTTCCGGCAAGGAGGTCCGGCGCTTCACCTTCGACACCCGCGACAGCGACACCCCGCTGGAGTACGAGGCGGGCGACGCGCTCGGCGTGCGGCCCCTCAACTCCCCGGACCTGGTGGCGGAGTGGCTGGCCGTCACCGGACTCGACGCGCGCACCCCGGTGCCGGTCGGCGCCGCCGGTGAGGTGCCCTTCGGTGAGGCGCTGCTGCGGCACCTCGACATCACCCGGGTCACCCCGGCCCTGCTGCGCTTCACCGCCGAACGCACCCGCGACCCGCGCGAGCTGCGCAAACTGCTGCGCCCCGACAACAAGGGCGAGCTGGCGAAGTGGTCCTGGGGGCGGCAGGCCGTCGACGTGGCCGCCGAGTTCGGGATCCGGGCCGCCGCCGAGGAGTGGGCCGAGGTGCTCGGCCGGCTCCAGCCGCGGCTGTACTCCATATCCTCCAGCCCGCTGACGGACCCCCACCTCGTCTCGCTCACCGTCTCCGTGGTGCGCTACGAGAACCTGGCCGGCCGGCCCCGCCAGGGCGTCTGCTCGCCGTTCCTCGCGGACGCCGCCCCGGACACCGAGGTGCCCGTGCACGTCCAGCGCGCCCCGCACTTCCGGCCGCCCGCCGACCCCGCCACCCCCATGGTGATGGTCGGCCCCGGCACCGGTGTGGCGCCCTTCGTCGGCTTCCTGGAGGAGCGCCGGGCCCGCGGCCACCGGGCGCCCAACTGGCTGTTCTTCGGCGAACAGCGCCGGGCCACCGACCACTACTACGAGCGGGAACTCACCGAACTGGGCGCCGACGGCACCCTGACCCGGCTCGACACCGCGTTCTCCCGCGACCAGCGCGCCAAGGTCTACGTCCAGGACCGGATGCGCGAGCACGGCTCCCAGCTCTGGTCCTGGCTCCGGGACGGCGCCCACTTCTACGTCTGCGGCGACGCCTCCCGCATGGCCAAGGACGTCGACCGGGCGCTGCGGGAGGTCGCCGTCGTGCACGGCGGCCTCGCCGAGCCGGAGGCGGCGGCCTACGTCAAACAGCTCGCGGCCGACAAGCGGTACGTGCGGGACGTGTACTGAGCACAGGGGCAGGCGGGGGGCCGCCAAGTCGCGTTCCGCCGAAGTGAGTTGAATTTTGGCCATCGCGGCGCGCCACTGTTCGGTTTATCAACACTATCCGACAAGATCTGACGCACCCTCCGTCCGTGCAGCCGCACGGTTCCCCCCGAGGAAGGTCGTGGTCATGTCGCACCCGCACGTGTCGCCCATGGACCGGCCGGACCGCCCCCAGCGGGTGGTCGTCAGCCGCCGTCGTCTCCTCGAAGGATCCACCGCCGTCCTCGGCGCGCTCGCCCTGTCCGGCGCCGCCGGCACCCGGCCGGCCGCCGCGGCCGACGGCACCCCCGAGTGGAACGGCCGGCTCGACGTCTTCCGCCTCGGCACCGAGCCCGCGCACACCACCCTGATGCCGTACGGCACCCTCGGCCAGGCCCTCGCCGCCGACCGCACCCGCTCCCCGTACCGGCTCGACCTCGACGGCACCTGGAAGTTCGCGTACGCCGACCGCCCCGACGACCGGGACGCCGACTTCCACCGCACCGACCTCGACGACAGCGGCTGGGACACCATCCCGGTGCCGTCCGTCTGGCAGCTCCACGGACACGACCGGCCGATCTACATCAACATCACCTACCCCTGGTGGGGCGCCAACGGCCTCGGCGAGGAGGCCCGCCCGCCGGCCGCCCCGACCCGCTACAACCCCGTCGGCCAGTACCGGCGCACCTTCACCGTCCCGCGCGACTGGGCCGGCCGGCGGACCTTCCTGCACTTCGAAGGCGTCAAGTCGGCCCACTACGTGTGGATCAACGGCGAGTTGGTCGGCTACCACGAGGATTCCTACGACCCGGCCGAGTACGACATCACCCCGCACCTCAGGGAGGGCGTCAACCAGATCGCCGTCGAGGTCTACCGCTACTCCGACGGCGACTGGCTGGAGGACCAGGACATGATCCGGCTGAGCGGCATCTTCCGCTCGGTCTACCTGTTCTCCACCCCGGCCGTCCATCTGCGGGACTTCCGGCTGGAGACCCCGCTCAGCGACGACCACACGCAGGCCGAGCTGGCGGTCACGGCGAGCGTGCGGGACTACGGCGGCCGGGGCGCCGGCCGGTACACCGTGGAGACCCAGCTCCACGACGCCGACGGGCATCCGGTGTGGCCCAGACCCCTCGTCCAGACGGTCACGCTCGGCGCCGGCGAGGAGAAGACCGTACGGGCCGCGAAGGCCGTGCCCCGGCCCCGGCTGTGGTCGGCCGAACACCCGAACCTCTACACCGCCGTCCTCCGGCTGCGCGACCCGGCGGGGAAGGTGACCGAGACCCTCTCCCACCGGGTCGGCCTGCGCTCCTTCGCACTGCGCGACGGCCTCATGCGCGTCAACGGCCGGCCCGTCTCGCTGCGCGGCACCAACCGGCACGAGATGCACCCGGTGCGCGGCACCGCGCTCACGCACGCCGACATGGTCGAGGACATCACGCTCATCAAGCGGCTGAACATCAACACCGTCCGCACCTCGCACTACCCCAACAACCCGCGGTGGCTCGAACTCGCCGACGAGTACGGCCTGTACCTCGTCGACGAGACCAACCTCGAGACCCACGGCATCCGCTCCGAGTACCCCGGCGACCACCCCGAGTGGACCGCCGCCTGCGTGGCCCGCGCCCAGAACATGGTCCACCGCGACAAGAACCACGCCTCGGTCGTCATCTGGTCCCTCGGCAACGAGGCGGGCGGCGGCAGCACCTTCACCGCCATGCACGACTGGATCCGCTCCTACGACACCACCCGCGTCATCCAGTACGAGGGCGACGACCGCCCCGGCATCAGCGACATCCGCTCCGAGATGTACGACACCCCGGCCCGGGTCGAGGCCCGGGCGAAGGACACCGCCGACACCCGGCCGTACGTGATGATCGAGTACTCGCACGGCATGGGCAACTCCAACGGCAACTTCAAGAAGTACTGGGACCTGGTCCGCCGGTACGACGTCCTCCAGGGCGGCTGGATCTGGGACTTCGCCGACCAGGCCCTGCGCTGGCCGGCCCCGCCCCGCCGGCTGTTCACCGAGACCGGGCCCGCCGCGCTGACCGGCGAGACCGTCGCGCCCGCCGGCACCTTCAGCCGCTCCGAGGGCCTGCACGGCGGCACCGTCTTCGCCCGCGACCCCCGCCTCGACCTCACCGGCTCGCTCACCCTGGAGGCATGGGTCACCCCGGGCCCGGCCGGCTACCACCAGCCGATCGTCGCCAAGGGCGACACCCAGTACGCCCTCAAGCAGTCCGGCCGCACCCTGGAGTTCTTCGTCCACGGCGGCGGCCAGTGGTACAGCGCCGGGTGGCCGCTCCCGGACGACTGGACCGGCCGCGAACACCAGGTCGCCGGCGTCTTCGACGCGGACACGGGCACCGTCACCCTGCACGTCGACGGCACGGTCCGGGCCACCAGGACCGGCGCCCGGAGCCCCGACCACACCACCGCCGCGCTCTCCCTCGCCACCGACGCCGACCACCCGACCCGCGAGTTCAGCGGCACGATCCGCCGCGCCCGGGTCTACGCCCGCGCCCTGACCGCCGCCGAACTGGCCTCCGAGCGCAGGGGCCCCGACGACGACGGCGTCCGCTTCTGGTTCGACGCCGCCACCGTCGCCGTCACCGAGAAGCGGCCCCGGGACGAGACGTTCCTCGCCTACGGCGGCGACTGGGACGACAACCCCAACGACGGCGCCTTCTCCGGCGACGGCATCGTCACCGCCGACCGCACCCCCACCGGCAAGTCCGCCGAGGTCAAGCGGATCTATCAGGCCGTCGACGCCACCCCCGCCGACGGGGAGCGGGTGGCGCGGGGCGGCGCCGTCACGCTCACCAACGAGTACCTCTTCACCGACCTGCGCGAGTTCGACGGCCACTGGGCGCTCGTCGCCGACGGAAGGACCGTCCAGCGCGGCCGGCTCAGCCGCGCCCAGCTCGACGTGGCCCCGCTGTCGAGCAAGGACATCACCGTGCCCTTCCGGCTGCCGGACGCCCCCGCACCGGGCGCCGAGTACTTCCTCGAACTCACCTTCACCACCCGCGAGGCCACGCGGTGGGCGAAGGCAGGCTTCGAGATCGCCAGGACACAGCTCCCGGTCGCCTCCGGCAGCCCCGCCGTCACCCCCCGCCCGCTGGACGGCGTCCCCGCGCTCACCCACACCGACACCGGCACCACCATCACCGTCACCGGCCGCGACTTCACACTCACCGTCGACCGGAGGACCGGCCTCATCACCTCCTACCGGTCCCGCGGCGCCGACCTGATCTCCTCCGGACCGGTCCCCAACTTCTGGCGCGCCCCCACCGACAACGACCTCGGCAACGGCCAGCACACCCGCAACCAGACCTGGCGCGACGCCGGCGCCCGCCGCGAGGTGCGCTCCGTGACCGTGCGCGCGCTGCGCGACCGCGCCGTCGAGATCGAGGTCACCGGCACCCTGCCCACGACCACGGCATCGGCGTACACCACCACCTACACCGTGTTCGGCAACGGCGAGATCAAGGTCGACAACACCCTGCGCCCGGGCGCCCCCTCCCTGCCGTACATCCCCGAGGTCGGCACCCTGCTGACCCTGCCCGGACGGCTGGAGAACCTGCGCTACTACGGCCGCGGCCCCGAGGAGAACCACTGGGACCGCAACAACGCCACCGACGTGGGCCTGTACTCCGGGACCGTCACCGGACAGGGCACGCCCTATCTGCGCCCGCAGGAGAACGGCAACAGGACCGACATCCGCTGGATCGCGCTCACCGGCCCCGACGGCAGCGGACTGCTCGTCTCGGGCGAACCGCTCCTGGAGGTCAACGCCTCGCACCACACCCCCGAGGACCTCTCCGTGGGCGCCCGCCACGCCTACCAGCTCACCCCACGCCCCGAGGTCGTGCTGCGCGTCAACCACCGGCAGATGGGCGTCGGCGGCGACAACAGTTGGGGCGCGCACACCCACGACGAGTACAAGCTGTTCGCCGACCGCGACTACGCGTACACCTACCGGCTGCGCCCGCTCGCGGACGCCGACGACGCCATGCGGCTCTCCCGGCGGCCCACGGCGACCGACTAGGAAAGAATCGGCAGGGAACGAAGCACCACCGACAGCGCACTCCACGGACACAGCGCACCACGGACACTGCGCACTCCACGGAAAAGGAACCTTCCATGGTCGAGCAGGACGAACGCTTCGACGTCGTGGTCCTCGGCGCCGGACCCGGCGGCTACGTCGCCGCGGTCCGCGCCGCCCAGCTTGGCAAGAGCGTCGCGGTCGTCGAGGAGAAGTACTGGGGCGGGGTCTGTCTCAACGTGGGCTGCATCCCCACCAAGGCCCTGCTGCGCAACGCCGAGCTGGCGCACATCTTCACCCGCGAGGCGAAGACCTTCGGCATCAGGGCCGACGGCCAGGTCACCTTCGACTACGGCGAGGCGTACCGCCGCAGCCGCAAGGTCGCCGACGGACGCGTCAAGGGCGTCCACTACCTGATGAAGAAGAACAAGATCACCGAGCTGGACGGGCGCGGCACCTTCCTCGACGCGCACACCCTCCAGGTGCGCGACTACGACGGCAACACCCGCACCATCGGCTTCGGCCACTGCATCATCGCCACCGGCGCCACCCCCAAGCTGCTCCCCGGCACCAAGCGCAGCGCGCGCGTGGTCACCTACGAGGAGCAGATCCTCGCCGAGGACCTCCCGCAGTCGATCGTCATCGCGGGCGCCGGCGCCATCGGCATCGAGTTCGCCTACGTCCTGCACAACTACGGCGTCAAGGTCACCGTCGTCGAGTTCCTGGACCGGATGGCCCCGCTGGAGGACGCCGAGGTCTCCGCCGAACTCGCCCGCCAGTACCGCAAGCTGGGCATCGACGTGCTCACCTCCACCCGCGTCGACGCCATCGACGAGTCCGGCCCGCAGGTCCGCGTCACCGTCACCGGCAAGGACGGCGCCCAGCGGGTCCTGGAGGCCGACAAGGTCCTCCAGGCCATCGGCTTCGCCCCGAACGTCACCGGCTACGGCCTGGAGAACACCGGCGTCAAGGTCACCGACCGGGGCGCGATCGACGTCGACGGCCACTGCCGTACGTCCGTCCCGCACCTCTACGCCATCGGCGACGTCACCGCCAAGCTGATGCTCGCGCACACCGCCGAGGCCATGGGGGTGATCGCCGCCGAGACCCTCGCCGACGCCGAGACGATGGAACTCGACTACGCGATGATCCCGCGCGCCACCTACTGCCAGCCGCAGATCGCCAGCTTCGGCTACACCGAGGCCCAGGCCCGCGACCTCGGACACGACGTCAAGGTGGCGAAGTTCCCCTTCACCGCCAACGGCAAGGCGCACGGCCTCGGCGACACCACCGGCTTCGTCAAGCTCATCAGCGACGCCAAGTACGGCGAGCTGCTCGGCGGCCATCTCATCGGCCCCGACGTCACCGAACTCCTCCCGGAGCTGACCCTGGCCCAGCAGTGGGACCTCACCGTCCACGAGGTCGCCCGCAACGTCCACGCCCACCCGACCCTGGGCGAGGCCGTCAAGGAGGCGGTGCACGGACTGGCCGGCCACATGATCAACATGTGAGCCGACGGCGGGGCCGCTCACCCGGACGGCCCCGCCGCGCTCGCCGTCCCAAGGCGCCCGCGATGTCCTGGCAGCAGCCACAGGACGCGAGCGACGGACGAGGGAGCGCGCCATGCCGGACAGCGGTGCGCCCTCCGGCCCCGGGGACGCCGTCGACCCGGAGGAACTGCGGCTGCTGCGCGCCCGGGTCGCGGCGCTGGAGACGGACCTGGACACGGTCCGCGCCGCACTCCCCACCGCCGCCCCCACTGAGGGGCCCGCCCGGCACCGGGCGCGCTCCGTGCTCGCGGTGGTCCTCGTCGTCCTCGGCTGTCTGCTGGCCCCGCTGAGCGTCGTCGCCGCCTGGAGCGCCGAACTGGTCGGGGACACCGGCCGCTATGTCGACACCGTCCGCCCCCTGGCCTCCGACCCGGACGTCCAGAACGCCGTCGCGGACGCCGTCTCCGACGCCGTCGTGGCCCGGCTCGACCTGCCGGTCCTGCTCCAGAGCGCGGCCCCGGACCGGCGGCCGCTGCTGGAACAGGCGCTCGGCGCGCTGGGCGAGCCCCTTCAGGACGCGGTCCGCAGCTTCGTCCACGACAAGGCGCGGGCGGTCGTCGCCTCGGCGGCCTTCGAACGGATCTGGGCCGACGCCAACCGGCGCGTCCATGACACCCTGGACAAGGCGCTCACCGGCAGCGGGGACGGCGCCGTCAGACTGGAGAAGGACAGCGTCACGCTCGACCTCGCCCCGGTCGTCGAGGACGTCAAGGAGCGCCTCGCCGACGACGGTCTGACGGTCGCCCGCCGCATCCCCACCCTGCACACCGACTTCACCCTCGTCCGCTCCGACGACATCGGCCGGATCCGCACCTATGTGCGCCTCCTGAAGCTGGCCGGGCTCTGGCTGCCCGTCGTGGCGGTCCTGCTGGTCGCGGCGGGCGTCCTGCTCGCCGGCCGGCGCCGCCGCGCCCTGATCGTCTCCGCGCTCGCCTTCGCCGTCACCACCCTGCTGCTCGGCGTCGCCCTCAGCGTGTTCCGGGTCGTCTACCTCGACGCCCTCCCGGCCGGTGTCTCCCAGCCCGCCGCCGGGGCCGTCTACGACACGCTGACCCGCTTCCTGCGCACCAGCGTGCGGGTCGTGGTCGCGCTCGGGGTGACGGTGGCCGTGGCCGCCTGGCTCACCGGGCCCGGCCGCGCGGCCGGTCTTGTCCGGCATCTGTGGCACTCCGGCATCGCCGCGGTCCGCGCCGCCGCGGGACACGCGGGGCTGCGCACCGGTCCGGTCGGGCCGTTCGTCCGCCGCTTCCGGCCGTGGATCACCTGGACCCTGGTCGGGGCGACCGTCCTGACCTACCTCCTGTGGCCGTACCCGACCGGCTGGGTCGTCATCGGGCTGGCGCTCACCCTGCTGTTCGCGCTGAGCGTGGCCGACTTCCTGGCGGCGGACGACACGGTGACCGGCGGTCCGCCGGGCCACGCGTCCACGAAGGAGACCCCCGTATGACCCCACCCGGCGCCTCGCCGTCCGGCGACCCGCACCGCGCCCCGCAGGGCGACATCGGCAGCGCCTGGTCCGCCCCGCCCGGCGGCCCGCGCCGCGCCGCACCGGCCCCGCAGGACACCCGTCGGGCCCGGGACGCCCGGCTCGCCGGTGGTGTCGCCTTCGCCGGGACGCTGATGCTGTGCGGCGGCGTCCTCGCCGTGCTCCAGGGCATCCCGGCCCTGACGGCGAACGGCGGCGGCTACCCCCGGACCGGCTCCTCCGCTTACGACGTCGACCTGACCGCCTGGGGCTGGATCCACGTGGTCCTCGGCGTCCTCGCCGCCGGCGCCGGGGCGGGCCTCCTCAAGGACGCGGCCTGGGCCCGCTACCCGGCCGTCTTCCTCGCCGCCCTCAGCCTGGTCACCCAGTTTCTGTTCCTCCCGCACCGGCCGCTGTGGTCGGTCACCGTCATGGCGATCGACGCCTTCGTGATCTGCGCGCTGGTGGCCCGCCAGGAACCCCCGTGACCTGACGGGGGAGCGGTGCAGGCCGGCGAAGGTCCATGTCGGATTCCTGCCAGCGCCGGACCGGTCCGGTCCCCGATGCTGGACGCATGCAGAACGGGATGCACACCGACCGGGACCGCTGTGTACGCGCCGTCCGCTCCAAGGACGCGCGGTTCGACGGCTGGTTCTTCACCGCGGTCACGACCACCGGCATCTACTGCCGGCCGAGCTGCCCGGTGGTACCGCCCAAGCCGGAGAACATGACCTTCCTGCCCAGCGCGGCCGCCTGCCAGCAGGCCGGCTTCCGCGCATGCAAGCGCTGCCGCCCGGACACCAGCCCCGGCTCCCCCGAGTGGAACCAGCGCGCCGACCTCGTGGCCCGCGCGATGCGGCTGATCGCCGACGGGGTCGTGGACCGGGACGGCGTCACGGGCCTCGCCGTCCGCCTCGGCTACAGCACCCGCCAGATCGAACGCCAGCTCCTCGCCGAACTCGGCGCCGGACCCCTCGCGCTGGCCCGCGCCCAGCGCGCGCAGACGGCCCGGCTGCTCATCGAGACCACCGGACTGCCCATGGCGGACGTGGCGTTCGCCGCCGGCTTCGCCTCCGTCCGCGCCTTCAACGACACCGTGCGGGAGGTCTTCGCGCTCTCCCCGACCGAACTGCGCGCCCGCGTGCCCGGCCGCGGCGGCGCCGGACCGGCCGGCCTCGCGACCCCGGGCACCCTCGCCCTCCGCCTCCCCTTCCGCGCCCCGCTCAACCCCGACAACCTCTTCGGACACCTCGCGGCGACCGGCGTACCGGGCGTGGAGGAATGGCGCGACGGCTCCTTCCGGCGCACCCTGCGCCTGCCCCACGGGCACGGTGTCGTGGCCCTCACCCCGCACCCCGACCACATCGGCTGCCGCCTCACCCTCACCGACCCGCGCGATCTCACCGTCGCCATCAGCCGCTGCCGGCGGATGCTCGACCTGGACGCCGATCCGGTCGCCGTGGACGACCAGTTGCGCACGGACCCGCTGCTCGCGCCGCTGGTCGACAAGGCCCCGGGACGCCGGGTGCCGCGCACGGTCGACGAGGCCGAGTTCGCCGTCCGCGCCGTCCTCGGCCAGCAGGTCTCCACCGCGGCGGCCCGCACCCACGCGGCCCGCCTGGTCACGGCGTACGGCGACCCGGTGGACGACCCGGAGGGCGGCCTCACCCACCTCTTCCCCACCCCCGAGGCGCTGGCGGCGGTGAACCCCGAGACCCTGCCGATGCCCCGCACCCGCCAGGCCACGTTCACCACGCTCACGAACCAACTGGCCTCAGGCGAGCTGCACTTGGACGTCGACAGCGACTGGACGGAGACCCGCGCCCGACTCCTCGCCCTCCCCGGCTTCGGCCCCTGGACCGTCGACGTCATCGCGATGCGCGCCCTCGGCGACCCCGACGCCTTCCTCCCCACCGACCTCGGAGTCCGGCGCGCCGCAAGCGAGTTGGGCCTCCCCGCCACCCCGGCGGCCCTCACCGCCCGCGCGGCCGCCTGGCGCCCCTGGCGCGCCTACGCGGTCCAGTACCTGTGGGCCACCGACAGCCACCCCATCAACTTCCTCCCCGCGTAAGGAAACCCGCGTGAGACACCACACCGTCATCGACAGCCCGTACGGCCCGCTCACCCTCGTCGCCGACGACGACGGCGTCCTGTGCGGCCTCTACATGACCGACCAGCGCCACCGCCCGCCCCAGGAGACCTTCGGTTCCCGCGACGACACCCTCTTCACGGAGACCGAGGAACAGCTAGCCGCCTACTTCGCCGCCGACCTCAAGGAGTTCACCGTCCCGCTGCGTCTGCACGGCACCCCCTTCCAGCAAAGGGTCTGGGCCGAACTCCGCAGAATCCCCTACGGCGAGACCCGCACGTACGGCGCCCTCGCCGCCACCCTCGGCACCCCGGGCGCCGCCCGCGCGGTGGGCCTCGCCAACGGCCGCAACCCCATCGGCATCATCGTCCCCTGCCACCGCGTCGTCGGCGCCGACGGCAACCTCACCGGCTACGGCGGCGGCCTCCCCCGCAAACGCCGCCTCCTGACCCACGAAACGGGAGCGGCGCTCTTCTAGTTCAGACCCCGGAGCCCTAAAACGCGAGCCCCCACCGCACGCCCGAGACAACGCCCAGCACGAGCGCCGGTGACACCCAGCGCGTTCCGGCCCGTTCGTCGTCCACCCCGGGCTCCTCGCCGCGCACTACGCGCCCTCGCCGGCCAGCGCGCCCAGCACCCGGGGCAGGGCCGTGCCGATCGGCTCGCGTACGACCTCGTCGGCGATGTCGTCGTACGGGGTCGGTTCGGCGTTCACGATGATCAGGCGGGCGCCGTGGTCGGCGGCGACCTGGGTGAGGCCCGCCGCCGGATGGACCTGGAGGCTGGTGCCGACGGCGAGGAAGACCGTGCACGCCTTGGCGATGGCGGCGGCCTCGCCGAGCACGACGGGGTCGAGGCGCTCGCCGAACATGATCGTCGCGGGCTTGAGGACACCGCCGCACTCCAGGCACGGCGGATCCTCCTCGCCCGCGTCGAGCCGGGCGAGCGCGTCCGCCATGGGACCCCGGCCATGGCACTTGACGCACACGTACTCCCGCGCCGTGCCGTGCAGTTCGAGTACCTTGCGGGCGGGCAGCCCGGCGAGCTGGTGGAGCCCGTCCACGTTCTGCGTGAGCACCCGCACCGGCACCCCGGAGCGCTCCAGCTCCACGACGGCCCGGTGCGCGACGTTCGGCTCGGCGCCCAGCGCCCCGGTGTCACGCCGCATCCGCCAGGCGCGGCGCCGGATCTCCGGATCCTTGACGTAGTACTCGTACGTGACGAGCTTCTCGGCCTCCGGGTCCCTGCGCCACAGCCCGTCCGGGCCGCGGTAGTCGGGGATGCCGGAGTCGGTGGAGACACCGGCGCCGGTCAGGACGGCGACGAGGGGCTTGCTCATGGGGGCGAGGGTAGGTCGGCGGGGCCGTGGGGCGCGAACGGATATCCGGGGCCCCGCAGCGGTGCTACCGTCCCGGCATGGCCAAGGTCACCGTCTCCCTCGACGCCGAACTCGTCGTCGAGATCATGGTTCTCTCCGGTGTGGGCAGTCCGCAGGACGCCGTCGAGCTGGTCGTGCGCGACTACATCGCGCGCGGGCACCGCACCGAGTCCCGGACCGCCGTACGCGACGAGGCGCTGCGCGAGGTGGACGCCAAGCCGAGCGACACGCAGGGCTGAACGGCACGGAGGTGAGCCCTCAGAGCACCCGGCGGCCGTTCTCCAGCTCGGCCGTGTCCGACCCTTCCGTCAGCACGTCGAGCGCGGCCAGCACCCGCAGGCCCAGCGAGCCCAGCAGATATTCGGTGATCTCCTCGCGGGCGACCAGGCGCCAGGACAGCAGCTCCTCCTCCTGGAGCTTGATCTCCTTGAGGTCCAGCTCGTCGAGCACCCCGCCGTCGAAGAGGTACGCCACCAGCGGCGGGCGGCCGGGACCGGTCGACCAGTCCACCGCGAGCAGCCGCCCCAGCGGACGGTCGAGACCGATCTCCTCCAGGGTCTCGCGGCGCGCGCCCTGACGCGGCGACTCGCCCTCGTCGGACTCGATCGTGCCGCCGGGCAGCGCCCATCCGTCACGGTAGTTGGGCTCGACGAGCAGGACCCGGCCCTCGGTGTCACGGAAGAGCGCCGCGGCACCGGCCAGGACACGGGGCAGGGAGGCGATGTACGCCGCGAAGTCGGACGTGCTGGAAGTGGTCATTCACTAAAGGTAACCACTGCGCGGAGCCGCTCATCGGACCGGTCACGAGCCCCCCGCCCCGCGGACACCCTCCGTGTCCGCCACCCCCACGGCGTGAACAGCGGTCATACGCTCATCAGTTCGCGGAGTGATCTTGTGAGCGCGGGTTGCCGCCAGCCGCACCGTCCGCTCCGCCAGCTCACTGATCCGCACCCCGTCGAACCCGAACACCGCACTGCGCACGGTGTCCTCCAACGGCTCCGTCCAGCGCCCGGGAATCGCCGCCGCCCCGGTCAGGACACCGGCCACGGACCCGGCCGTCGCCCCGTTGGAGTCGGTGTCCAGACCGCCGCGGACGGTCAGCGCGACGGTGCGCGTGAAGTCCCCGTCGCCGTACAGCAGTCCGGCGGTCAGAACGGCCGCGTTGGGGACCGTGTGGATCCAGCCCAGCCCGGCCGTCTCCCGCGCCGCCGTCGCGAGCGTCTCCTCCCAGGCCAGCCCCGCGTCGCGCAGAGCGGCGACCCGGCGCACGGTCCGCGCGAGCCGGCTGCCCGCCGGAACGACGGTCAGCCCCTCCTCGACGGCGTGCCGGACGGTCGGCGCGGTGAACGCCGCCGACACCGTCGCCGCCGCCCACATCGCGCCGTACACGCCGTTGCCGGTGTGCGACAGCACGGCGTCGCGCCGGGCCAGGGCGGCGGCCTCGCGCGGGGCGCCGGGGCAGGTCCAGCCGTAGATGTCGGCCCGGATCAGGGCACCGATCCACTCCTGGTACGGGTTGTCGTACGTCGCGGTGAGCGGCGGCCGCAGCCCGGCGGTGAGATTGCGGTAGGCGGCCCGCTCCGCCGTGAACGTCTGCCGGTAGGGCAGCCGCAGCAGCCACAGGTCGCCGACCTGCTCGGTGCTGAACCCGAAGCCGTGCGTCTCCAGCAGGTCGAGCCCGAGGACGGCGTAGTCCACGTCGTCGTCACGGCAGCTTCCGCGCACCCGCCCGCGGACACAGGCCCGCCACTCGGGACGCAGCAGTGCCGCGTCCTCCGCCGTCGGCGGCTCCGGCAGATAGTCGGTGAGCGGCAGCGCGTCCGCGCGGCGCAGATAGCCGTCGATGCGCTCGCGGGTCCACACCTCGCCCTGCTCGACGGGTTTGCCGAGCATGTTGCCCGCGATCCGGCCGAGCCAGCCTCCGAGCACTCGGTCGGCGAACTCCGGGTCGCTGCCCACAGAGGTCATGGCTCCGGTGTACCCGATTTCAGGCTTCGGGCACCGCATGACGGCGGACGCGTCGGCCGGTTAAGGTCGCAGCGGCGCGACTGGCCCCGCCGTGTGCGGGGCCCGGAGAGCAAGGGGACGGATCGTGGCGGACGCCGGAACGCAGGGCACCCGACGGGTGCTCGTGGCCGCGGACAAGTTCAAGGGGTCGCTGACGGCCGTGGAGGTCGCCGAGCGGGTGACGGCCGGGCTGCGCCGGGTCGTACCGGAGGCCCGGGTCGAGGCCCTGCCGGTCGCCGACGGCGGGGACGGCACGGTGGACGCGGCGGTCGCCGCCGGGTTCGAACGCCGGGAGGTCCCGGTCGCCGGGCCGCTCGGTCACGAGGTCACCGCCGCGTTCGCGGTGCGCGGGGACACCGCCGTCGTGGAGATGGCGGAGGCGAGCGGCCTCCAGCGGCTGCCGGCCGGGGTCTTCGCCCCGCTCACCGCGTCGACGTACGGCTCCGGCGAGCTGCTGCGGGCCGCGCTGGACGCGGGCGCGCGGACGATCGTGTTCGGGGTCGGCGGCAGCGCCACCACCGACGGCGGCGCGGGCATGCTCTCCGCGCTGGGCGCCCGGTTCCTCGACGACGAGGGGGAGCCCGTGGCCCCCGGCGGCGGCGGGCTCGCCCGGCTGGCCCGCGCGGACCTGTCGGGGCTCGACCCCCGGCTGTCCGCCGTCGACCTGGTCCTGGCGAGCGACGTCGACAACCCGCTGACCGGCCCGAAGGGCGCACCGGCCGTGTACGGCCCGCAGAAGGGCGCCTCCCCGGACGACGTCGAGACGCTGGACGCGGCGCTGACGCACTTCGCGAAGGTGCTGGAGGACGCCGTCGGTCCCGAGGCGGCGGAGCACGCGGCCGCGCCGGGCGCGGGCGCCGCGGGCGGCATCGGCTACGGCGCGCTGCTCCTGGGCGCCCGGTTCCGCCCCGGGATCGAGGTGATGCTCGACGTGCTGGGCTTCGCCCCGGCCCTGGAGCGGGCCGAGCTGGTGATCACCGGGGAGGGCTCGCTGGACGAGCAGACCTTGCACGGCAAGGCCCCGGCCGGGGTCGCCGCGGCGGCCCGCGCGGCCGGCAAGGAGGTCGTCGCCGTCTGCGGCCGCCTCGCCCTGCCCCCACAGGCCCTCGGCCGGGCCGGCATCCGCCGGGCCTACCCCCTGACGGAGATCGAACCGGACATCACCACGTGCATCTCCGAGGCGGGCCCGATCCTGGAGCGGGTGGCGGAACAGATCGCCCGAGACTTCCTGACCTGACACCCACGGAGGAGCCACCCCCTCCAGGGGCGCGGGGAACTGCGCGACCGGCCACGACGGCGCCGCACCCGAAACACACGAGAGGGGCCCCGGGTCAAAGACCCGGGGCCCCTCTCACGGAGCGTGTGGCGCTACGGCAACTGCGCCGCCCGCGCCTCCCGCCGATTGTCGCGGAAGTTGTTCACCCGGCGAGCCGTGGCGAACAGCGGAATGACCGCACCCATGACGAGCTGGAGCGCGCAGCCCGTCTGCAGGAGGAGCTGTCCGCTCGGGGCGTCGAACGCCCACGCGGCCAGCAGGCCCATCGACAGCACGATCCAGGACAGCATCGCGCCGGCGAGCCGGCCCCGCGGCTTGGGGTACTCGACCCGGCTCACCATCAGCCAGGCGGTGCCCAGGATGGCGAGGAGCGTCGCCACGAAGGGCAGCTCCAGGAGCACGATCGAGACGACCGTCAGCGCGCCGAACGGCGAGGGCATGCCCTGGAAGGTGCCGTTGCGCGGAGTGACACAGGAGAATCTCGCGAGCCGCAGCACGACCGCCAGCAGGACGACGATCGCGCCGACCGCCGCCACCCGCTGGTGGGCGTCGTCGGCGACCATGCCGTAGACCAGGACGAAGTACGCCGGGGCCAGGCCGAAGCTGATCAGGTCCGAGAGGTTGTCCAGCTCGGCGCCCATCGGGGAGGAGCGCAGCTTGCGCGCCACCAGCCCGTCGAAGAGGTCGAAGACCGCCGCGCAGAGCATGAGGATGACCGCCGTGGCCGCGCTGTGGCGGGCCATGCCGGATTCCTGGCTGCCGGTGAGGTGCGGGATCAGGATGCCGGTGGTGGTGAAGTACACCGCCATGAACCCGCACGTGGCGTTGCCGAGGGTGAGGGTGTCCGCTATCGACAGGCGGAGAGAGAGGGGCATCTCCTCCTCTTCGTCCACCTCGTCGGCGTCCGGCACCCAGCCGGCCTGGGTCTGTGGGTCAATCACGGTCAATGCGAGTCACCCCTGCCACGGTCTTCTGCCCGACCTCGACCGCGACCTCCACGCCCTCGGGCAGGTAGATGTCCACGCGGGAGCCGAAGCGGATCAGACCGATCCGGTCGCCCTGCTCCACCTTCGTGCCCTCGGGGATGTAGGGGACGATACGGCGGGCCACGGCACCGGCGATCTGGATCATCTCGATGTCACCGAGCTCGGTGTCGAAGTGCCAGACGACGCGCTCGTTGTTCTCGCTCTCCTTGTTGAAAGCCGGAACGAACCCGCCGGGGATGTGCTCGACCGACGTGACCGTGCCGGAGAGCGGCGCGCGGTTGACGTGGACGTTGAGCGGGCTCATGAAGATCGCGACCCGGGTGCGCCCGTCCTTCCACGGCATGATGCTCTGCACCACACCGTCGGCGGGGGAGATGACCCGCCCGGAGGCGATCTCGCGCTCGGGGTCACGGAAGAACCACAGCATGCCCGCCGCGAGAGCGGTGGCGGGCACGGCGACGGCCTTGGCGACGCCCGAGCGGCGGGCGCGGACCAGGCTGACGGCTGCGGTGGCGACGGTCGGCAGGAGCCACGGCGATGCTCCGCGCGCGAGGCGTGCGCCCACCAGGCTGTCGCGGTGTGCAGAGGTTTGGCTGTGGGGCATGGATGACCTTCGTAGCGGATGATGCCGCGCTTCGACGGGGGGACGGCGGCTTTCCGGCGATCGTAGCGGTTCGGGGCCACAACTGGGTAAGTCAGGAAGCCGAGTCGGTTGCCGGTGTGGGTCAAGGGGGTGTGATCTTCTTCTCGAAGAAAACACCCCCAACCCTGACAACTAGCCCTGGAACCGGTACTCCTCCAGCAGGCGGCGCCCGATGATCATTTTCTGGATCTCGGCGGTGCCTTCACCGATCAGCAACATCGGGGCCTCCCGGTAGAGGCGCTCGATCTCGTACTCCTTGGAGAAGCCGTATCCCCCGTGGATACGGAAGGCGTCCTCCACGACCTCCTTGCAGTACTCGGAGGCGAGGTACTTCGCCATCCCGGCCTCGAGGTCGTTTCGTTCGCCGGAGTCCTTTTTGCGTGCGGCGTTCACCATCATGGCATGGGCCGCCTCGACCTTGGTAGCCATCTCGGCCAGCTTGAACTGGATGGCCTGGTGCTGGGCGATCGGCTTGCCGAAAGTGTGACGCTGCTGGGCGTACTGGACACCGAGTTCGAACGCACGCTGAGCGACGCCGCAGCCACGCGCCGCCACGTTCACGCGGCCCACCTCGACGCCGTCCATCATTTGGTAAAAACCTCGGCCGGTGACGCCGCCGAGCACCCGGTCGGCGGGAATCCGCAGGCCATCCATGATGAGCTCGGTCGTGTCGACGCCCTTGTAGCCCATCTTGTCGATCTTGCCCGGGATGGTGAGGCCGGGGCGGACCTCTCCGAAGCCGGGCTCCTTCTCGATCAGGAAGGTCGTCATCGACTTGTGGGGCGCGGTGCCCTCGGGGTGTCCTTCGTCACTTCGCACCAGAACGGCCACGAGCGACGACGTTCCGCCGTTCGTCAGCCACATCTTCTGGCCGTTGAGGACGTACTCCTCGCCGTCCTTGACGGCCTTGGAGGTGATGGCCGACACGTCCGAGCCGAGGCCCGGCTCCGACATGGAGAACGCGCCCCGGATGTCGCCGGCCGCCATCCGCGGCAGGAAGTGGTCCTTCTGCTCCTGCGTGCCGTGCTGCTTGAGCATGTACGCCACGATGAAGTGCGTGTTGATGATGCCGGACACCGACATCCAGCCGCGGGCGATCTCCTCGACGCACAGCGCGTACGTCAGGAGCGACTCGCCCAGGCCGCCGTACTCCTCCGGGATCATCAGGCCGAACAGGCCGAGTTCCTTGAGGCCGTCGACGATCTGCTGCGGATACTCGTCACGGTGCTCCAGCTCGGTCGCGACCGGGATGATCTCCTTGTCCACGAAGTCGCGGACGGTGGAGAGGATCTCCTGCTGGATGTCGGTCAGACCGGCGGTCTGGGCGAGTCGCGCCATGGCTACTTCTCCGTCTTTTCGGCGGGGGTGTTCAGCTCCGGGCGGCCGGGCTGCTCACCGCCGCGCTCCTTGATGTACGTCTCGGTCGGCACCATCACCTTGCGGCGGAACACGCAGACGAGCGTGCCGTCCTGCTTGTAGCCCTTGGTCTCGACGTACACGATGCCGCGGTCGTTCTTCGACTTCGACGGCCACTTGTCGAGCACGGTCGTCTCGCCGTAGATCGTGTCGCCGTGGAAGGTCGGCGCCACGTGCCGGAGCGACTCGATCTCCAGGTTGGCGATCGCCTTGCCGGACACGTCCGGGACGGACATGCCGAGCAGCAGGGAGTAGATGTAGTTGCCCACCACGACGTTCTTGCCGAAGTCGGTCGTCTTCTCGGCGTAGTTGACGTCCATGTGGAGCGGGTGGTGGTTCATGGTGAGGAGACAGAAGAGGTGGTCGTCGTACTCGGTGACCGTCTTGCCGGGCCAGTGCTTGTAGACCGCGCCGACCTCGAACTCCTCGTAGGTGCGTCCGAACTGCATGGTGTTCAGCCCTCCGGGATCTCGAACTTGGAGGTGCGCTGCATGCCGGCGGCGCGGCCCTTGCCGGAGACGACCAGGGCCATCTTGCGGCTGGCCTCGTCGATCATCTCGTCGCCGAGCATCGCGGAGCCCTTCTTGCCGCCCGCCTCGGAGGTGTAGTAGTCGTACGCGTCCAGGATCAGCTCGGCGTGGTCGAAGTCCTCCTGGGACGGCGAGAAGATCTCGTTGGACGCCTCGACCTGGCCCGGGTGCAGCACCCACTTGCCGTCGAAGCCGAGCGCGGCGGCGCGCTGCGCGACCGCGCGGTAGCCGTCGACGTTGCGGATCTGGAGGTAGGGGCCGTCGATCGCCTGGAGGTCGTTGGCGCGGGCGGCCATCAGGATCTTCATCAGGATGTAGTGGTAGGCGTCCGCCGGGTAGCCGGGCGGCTGCTCGCCCACGACCAGCGACTTCATGTTGATGGACGCCATGAAGTCGGCCGGGCCGAAGATGATCGTCTCGATGCGCGGGGACGCCTGGGCGATCTCGTTGACGTTGTTGAGGCCCTGGGCGTTCTCGATCTGGGCCTCGATGCCGATCCGGCCGACCTCGAAGCCCATCGTCTTCTCGATCTGGGTCAGCAGCAGGTCCAGCGCCACGACCTGCTGGGCGTTCTGCACCTTCGGCAGCATGATGCAGTCGAGGTTCTGGCCGGCGCCCTCGACGACGGTCACGACGTCACGGTAGGTCCACTCGGTCGTCCAGTCGTTGACCCGCACGACCCTGGTCTTGCCCGTCCAGTCGCCCTCGTTGAGGAACTTGACGATGGTGTGCCGCGCCTCGGGCTTGGCGAGCGGAGCGCACGCGTCCTCCAGGTCCAGGAAGACCTGGTCCGCCGGGAGACCCTGCGCCTTCTCCAGGAAGCGCGGGTTGCTGCCCGGGACCGCGAGACACGAGCGGCGGGGACGCAGACGGTTGACGGTCATGCGGGGACCTCCAGGGGGTCGAGCTTGTTCGCTTTCCGGATCTCGTCGACGATGCGGCCGATGATGCCGGTGATGTCGAAGTCCTTCGGGGTGAAGACGGCGGCCACACCGGCGGCCTTGAGCTGCTCGGCGTCACCATTCGGGATGATGCCACCGGCGATCACCGGTATATCTGTGGCACCGGCCACACGGAGCCGTTCGAGCACGTCCGGGACCAGTTGGGCGTGCGAGCCGGACAGGATCGACAGGCCCACCGCGTGCACGTCCTCGGCGAGGGCGGCGTCCACGATCTGCTCGGGGGTGAGCCGGATGCCCTGGTAGACCACCTCGAAGCCGGCGTCGCGGGCGCGGACGGCGATCTGCTCGGCGCCGTTGGAGTGGCCGTCCAGGCCCGGCTTGCCGACCAGGAAGCGCAGCTTGCCCGAGCCCAGTTCGCGGGCGGTGGCGTCCACCTTCGCGCGCACCTCGGCGAGGGCGGAGCCCTGTTCGGCGGGGACGGCCACCGGCGCGGACGACACCCCGGTCGGGGCGCGGAACTCGCCGAACACCTCGCGCAGCGCCCCGGCCCACTCGCCGGTGGTGACACCGGCGCGGGCGCACTCCAGGGTGGCCTCCATGAGGTTGTCGGTGCCCTTGGCGGCCTCCTTCAGCCGCTCCAGCGCCTTGCAGGGGCGCGGGTGGTTGAACGGCGGCTGGTAGCGGGTGTCGCGCCACTGCTGGAGCGAGGCGATGACCCGGGCCTCCACGGCCGGGTCGACCGTCTGGATCGCCGTGTCGAGGTCGGCGGTCAGCGGGTTGGGCTCGGTGGTCTCGAAGATGTTGACGCCGATGATCTTCTCCTGCCCGGACTCGATCCGGGCCCGGCGCTCGGCGTGCGAGGAGACGAGCTGCGACTTGAGGTAGCCGGACTCGACGGCGGCCATCGCGCCGCCCATCTCCTGGATCCGGTCGATCTCCGCGAGGGAGTCCTCGACCAGCTTCTGGACCTTCTCCTCGATCACGTGCGAGCCGGCGAAGATGTCCTCGTACTCCAGCAGGTCGCTCTCGTGGGCCAGCACCTGCTGGATGCGCAGCGACCACTGCTGGTCCCACGGCCGGGGCAGGCCGAGGGCCTCGTTCCAGGCCGGGAGCTGCACGGCACGCGCGCGGGCGTCCTTGGAGAGGGTGACGGCCAGCATCTCCAGCACGATCCGCTGGACGTTGTTCTCCGGCTGCGCCTCGGTCAGGCCGAGGGAGTTGACCTGGACGCCGTAGCGGAAGCGGCGCTGCTTGGCGTTCTCGATGCCGTAGCGCTCGCGGGTGACCTCGTCCCAGATGCGGCCGAAGGCGCGCATCTTGCACATCTCCTCGATGAAGCGGACGCCCGCGTTCACGAAGAAGGAGATGCGGGCGACGACGTCACCGAACTTCTCGGCCGGCACCTGGCCGGAGTCGCGGACGGCGTCGAGGACGGCGATGGCGGTGGACATCGCGTACGCGATCTCCTGGACCGGGGTGGCTCCCGCCTCCTGCAGGTGGTAGCTGCAGATGTTGATCGGGTTCCACTTCGGGATGTGGGAGACCGTGTACGCGATCATGTCCGTCGTCAGCCGGAGCGAGGGTCCCGGCGGGAACACATGGGTGCCCCGGGACAGGTACTCCTTGACGATGTCGTTCTGGGTCGTGCCCTGGAGCCGGGTGATGTCCGCACCCTGCTCCTCGGCGACGACCTGATAGAGCGCCAGCAGCCACATGGCGGTGGCGTTGATCGTCATCGAGGTGTTCATCTGCTCCAGGGGGATGTCCTGGAACAGCCGGCGCATGTCACCGACGTGGGCGATCGGCACGCCGACCCGGCCGACCTCGCCGCGGGCGAGGATGTGGTCGGAGTCGTAGCCGGTCTGGGTCGGCAGGTCGAACGCGACCGACAGACCCGTCTGGCCCTTGGCGAGGTTGCGCCGGTACAGCTCGTTGGACGCCTCGGCCGTGGAGTGACCGGCGTACGTGCGCATGAGCCACGGCCGGTCCTTCTCCCGCCTGCCTTCGGCGGGCTGACGCTCAGTCATCTATGACCTCGGGTGTCTCAGATGTTGCGGAAGCGGTTGATGGCGTCGAGGTGCTTGGCACGCAGTTCCTCGTCGCGGACGCCGAGACCTTCCTGGGGGGCCAGGCAGAGCACGCCGACCTTGCCCTGGTGGAGGTTGCGGTGCACGTCGTAGGCGGCCTGGCCGGTCTCCTCCAGGGCGTAGACCTTCGACAGGGTCGGGTGGATCTTGCCCTTGGCGATGAGCCGGTTGGCCTCCCACGCCTCGCGGTAGTTGGCGAAGTGCGAGCCGATGATCCGCTTCAGGGACATCCACAGGTACCGGTTGTCGTACTCGTGCATGTAGCCCGAGGTGGAGGCGCAGGTGGTGATGGTGCCGCCCTTGCGGGTGACGAAGACGCTGGCGCCGAAGGTCTCGCGGCCGGGGTGCTCGAAGACGATGTCGATGTCCTCGCCGCCGGTGAACTCGCGGATGCGCTTGCCGAAGCGCTTCCACTCCTTCGGGTCCTGGGTCCGCTCGTCCTTCCAGAACTTGTAGCCCTCGGCGCTGCGGTCGATGATCGCCTCGGCGCCCATCGAGCGACAGATGTCCGCCTTCTGCTCGCTGGAGACGACACAGATCGGGTTGGCGCCGCCGGCCAGCGCGAACTGCGTGGCGTAGGAGCCGAGGCCGCCGCTGGCGCCCCAGATCAGGACGTTGTCGCCCTGCTTCATGCCGGCGCCGTTGCGGGAGACGAGCTGCCGGTAGGCGGTGGAGTTGACCAGACCGGGGGCGGCGGCCTCCTCCCAGCTCAGATGGCCGGGCTTGGGCATGAGCTGGTTGGACTTGACGAGCGCGATCTCGGCGAGGCCGCCGAAGTTGGTCTCGAAGCCCCAGATGCGCTGCTCGGGGTCGAGCATCGTGTCGTTGTGGCCGTCGGACGACTCCAGCTCGACGCTGAGGCAGTGCGCGACGACCTCGTCACCGGGCTTCCAGGAGTTGACGCCGGGGCCGGTGCGCAGCACCACGCCCGCGAGGTCGGAGCCGATGATGTGGTACGGCAGGTCGTGGCGCTTGGTCAGCTCGCTGAGCCGGCCGTAGCGCTCCAGGAAGCCGAACGTCGAGAGCGGCTCGAAGATCGAGGTCCACACCGAGTTGTAGTTGACCGAGGAGGCCATGACGGCCACCAGGGCCTCGCCCGGGCCCAGCTCGGGCAGGGGGACGTCGTCGAGGTGGATCGACTTGCGCGGGTCCTTGTCGCGGGTTTCCAGACCGGCGAACATCTCCGTCTCGTCCTTGTGGACGGTGATGGCGCGGTACGACTCGGGGAGCGGCAGGGCGGCGAAGTCGGCGGACGTGGAGTCCGGCGACTGGATCGCGTCCAGGATGGCCTGTGTGGTCACGGTGTTGCCTCCGGCGATGAGCGCCCTGAGGGCGGGGCGCTGAGGGTTACGTCGGGTGTGCTGCTGAGGGTTTGAGGGAGGTGCCGTCGGTTCGGCGGGTGGTGCTGGGTTCGGCAGCGCTTGGTGGCGCGGGAGGGTGCCTGTGACGCAGGCGTCCGGGCGCGCAGGCCATGTGCTTGCGGGGACAGCCGGCGTACGTATGGTCTCTGCACGCCGGCCGCCCGGACTCCTTCAACGTATGACACCGTGTGCCAGGCCGCAAGGCACTGAGTGCCACAACCTGGGCTCAGGTGAAATCTTTACGTAACAAATGAGCGATGATCGATCGAACGGGCTCCGAAACCCCCGGGAAATCCACGAGAAAAGGTGCCCTGACACGCCAAAACGGCCACCCCGTCGGGGTGGCCGTCGTCACAGCGCGGAAACGTGGGGGAGAGGCCCCTCAGCGCTCCTTGAGCGCCTGCTCGATGGTCCGCATGACCTCGTCCAGCGGGGCGTCCGTGCGGGCGACCGTCACCAGCACCTCGCCCCGGTCGGAGACCGCCGCGGGCGCCGGCCGCGGGGACGCCGCGGTGCCCCGCCCGGCCCCGATGCCCGTCCCGAAGGTCCGGCGCACGATCGCGAACGCGTGGTCGAGCTGCGCCTCCACGTCGCCCTGGCCGCCGGCCCTGAGCCAGCGCCGCAGCACATGGTTGTGGGCGGTGACCACCGCCGAGGCGGCGACCTCGGCCAGCAGCGGGTCGTCGTTGGCGTCGTCGTCGTGCGCGTGCTCGTCGAAGTGGCCCAGGAGATAGCGGGTGAACAGCCGCTCGTAGCGGGCCACCGAGGCGATCTCCGCCTCCCGCAGGGTCGGCACCTCGCGGGTCAGCTTGTAGCGGGCGACCGAGATCTCCGGCCGGGCCGCGTACATCTTCATGACCTCCTTGATGCCCCGGCACACCGTGTCGAGCGGATGCTCGTGCGCGGGCGCCGCGTTGAGCACCGCCTCGGCGCGGATCAGGGTGTCGTCGTGGTCGGGGAAGATCGCCTCTTCCTTGGAGCGGAAGTGCCGGAAGAAGGTGCGGCGGGCGACCCCGGCCGCGGCCGCGATCTCGTCGACGGTGGTCGCCTCGTACCCCTTGGTGGCGAACAGCTCCATGGCCGCGGCCGCCAGTTCTCGGCGCATCTTGAGGCGCTGGGCGGCCGCGCGGCCGCCGGCGGCACTCTCCGGCGCGTCGGGCGTGGCTGGTGTACGTGAGGACCTGGCGGGCTGGGGCATGACCCGAACGTACTGCATGTGCGCAGCTCGGTGCGCCTGTCCGGGGTTTCCCCCGCCCTCGACGGGCGGGGGTCCGCCGGTGGGGCCGAGCAGTCCGCCCCACTCCCGGTCGTCTGTGAACCAGTCGCCGACGCCGTCAGCGGCGGGCATATTCGCGGAAGCCACGGCCGGTCTTGCGGCCGAGGCAGCCCGCGGCCACCAGATGCTCCAGCAGCGGCGCCGGCGCGAGCCCGGGGTCCCGGAACTCGCGGTGCAGAACCTTCTCGATGGCCAGCGAGACGTCGAGCCCGACGACGTCCAGCAGCTCGAAGGGGCCCATCGGGTAGCCGCCGCCCAGCTTCATCGCGGCGTCGATGTCGTCCAGCGAGGCGTAGTGCTCCTGCACCATCTTGATCGCGTTGTTCAGGTACGGGAACAGCAGCGCGTTCACGATGAAACCGGCCCGGTCGCCGCAGTCCACGGCGTGCTTGCGGATCGTGCCGCAGACCTCGTGCACGGTCGCGTGGACGTCCTCGGCGGTCAGCACCGTGCGCACGACCTCGACCAGCTTCATCGCGGGCGCCGGGTTGAAGAAGTGCATGCCGATCACGTCCTGCGGACGCGTGGTGGCACGGGCGCAGGCCACGACGGGCAGCGACGAGGTGGTGGTGGCCAGGACGGCGCCCGGCTTGCAGACCTTGTCCAGCGTCGCGAAGAGCTGCTGCTTGACCTCCAGGTCCTCGGCGACCGCCTCCACGGCCAGATCGACCTCGGCGAAGGAGTCGTAGGACCCGGCCGGGGTGATCCGCTCCAGGGTCTGCGCGGCGGCCTCCGCCGTGAGCCGCCCCTTGTCGACGGAACGCGCCAGCGACTTGCCGATTCGGGCCTTCGCCGTCTGCGCCTTCTCCTCGCTGCGGGCGGCCAGGACGACGTCGTAGCCCGCCTTGGCGAAGACCTCGGCGATCCCGGAGGCCATCGTGCCCGAGCCCGCGACACCGACGCTGCGCACGGTCCGGCCCGCGGTCCCGGTGCCGCCGGCGGCCGGGGTGAGGGCGTCCGGCACGACCGTGGCGCTGCCCGGCGCCTCGTAGGTGTAGAAGCCGCGGCCCGCCTTGCGGCCGGTCAGGCCCGCCTCGCTGAGCTGCTTGAGGATCGGGGCGGGCGCGTGCAGCCGGTCGTGTGACTCGGCGTACATGGCGTCCAGGACCGTACGGGCGGTGTCGACGCCGATCAGGTCGAGCAGCGCCAGCGGGCCCATCGGCAGCCCGCAGCCCAGCCGCATCGCGGCGTCGATGTCCTCACGCGAGGCGTAGCGCGCCTCGTACATCGCGGCGGCCTGGTTGAGGTAGCCGAAGAGCAGTCCGTCGGCGACGAAACCGGGCCGGTCGCCGACCGCGACGGGCTCCTTGCCGAGGTCCAGGGCGAGGTTGGTGACGGCGGTGACGGCGGTCGGCGCGGTCAGCACCGAGGAGACCACCTCGACCAGCTTCATGGCCGGCGCCGGGTTGAAGAAGTGCAGGCCGAGGACCCGCTCCGGGCGGGCCGACTCGGCGGCGAGCCGGGTCACGGACAGCGCGTTGGTGCCGGTCGCGAGGATGGCGTCGGGACGCACGATCCCGTCCAGCTCACGGAAGATCTGCTGCTTGATCTCGTACGACTCCGGCGCCACCTCGATCACCAGGTCGGCGTCGGCCGCCGTGCGCAGGTCGGTGGAGACGCGCACCCGGGCCAGGGCCTCGGCGCGCTCCTGCCCGGTCAGCCGGCCGCGCTCCACGGCACGGGCGGTGGAGGCTTCCAGACCGGCGAGCGAACGCGCCGCCTGGGCCTCGCTGATGTCGATGCCGAGCACCGTGCGACCGGCCTTGGCGAGGACCTCGGCGATGCCGGTGCCCATGGTGCCGAGGCCGACCACGGCGATCGTCCGCAGCGGGGACAGAGAGGTGTCGGACAGGGGAGTGGCCATCGCGGGACTCCAGAAAAGAGGGTGACGACTGGGAGACACGCCCGGGTGCGCCGAGGGAGCCCTCGCGGGCCGTGGCGCACCGGGGTGCGTGAAGAGAGATGCGGGTGATTCCGGGCTGCGAGCGCACACGCCCGGTGCCGTACACCGCGGGCGCGCACACGCCCGGAGAGACGAACGGGGGAGATCCGGTGATCCGACCGGCCCTGTCCCGAGGCCGGGTCGTACTGCGGTACACGAGGTACCGAACCGACTGCGCTCACGACGGCTGCGTCACCAGGCCGTCATGAGGAGTGCCGCGAGTGGGTAACTCGCTCGTCTGAGCTTAACCGGTGGGTAACGAGCGCGCCAGCCCCCGGGGTTTGTGATGTAGGTCCCGGCGGCCCCACGACCCCCATAAGCTCGGCTTCATGGACGAAGAGTTGCGGATGCTCACGGAGCGCTTACGGCGGGAGTCGGGCGGCACGGCGGCCTACGAGCGGCTCACCGGCCCCGTCGGCCAGGACGAACTGGCGGCCGTCCTCACCGCACCGGGACAGCCGCTGTGGGCCCGGGAACTGGCCGCGTTCCGGCTGGGGGTGGCGGGCGACCGGCGCGCCTTCGAGGCGCTCGTCCTGCTGCTCAACCACCGCGACCCGCCGCGCTGCGCCTCCGCCGCCCACGCGCTGGCCCGCCTCGGCGATCCGCGCACCGCCCGCGCGGCCGCCGCCCTGGCCACCAACGAACTGCGCGTCGCCTACGCCCTGCACCCGGTGCGGCTGCTGGTGGAGCTGCGCGCGCCGGAGTCCGTACCCGCCCTGATCACCACCTTGCGGCGGCGCCTGAAGCCGCACGACCCCTACCGCCGGGTGGCCCTCGCCTGCGTCGACGGCCTCGGCACCCTGGGCGACGACCGGGCCCGTCCCGTCCTCAACGAGGCCCTGGCCCACCCGCCCCTCGCGGAGGCGGCGGTGCGGGCGCTGACGCTGATCCCCCACCAGCGCTGACCCCGCTCTCCCGTCAGCCCCGGAGCGAGCCCTCAGCCTTCGAGCGGGCGCACGTACCGCACCTCCGGCACCGCGGTCCCCTCCACCTCGAAGGGTTCCTCGGTGCCGTCGGGGCGGAACCCGGCGCGTTCGTAGAAGCGGCGGGCCGGGGTGTTCTCCCTCAGCACCCACAGATACATGCGGCGGGCCTGCCCGCGGGTCCCGGCCCGCCGTACCGACTCCTCCAGCAGAGCGTGTCCGACGCCGCTGCCGAGGTGGTCGCCGCACACATAGATCGCGTACAACTCGGCGTCCCCGGTACGGACCTCGCCCTCCCGGTACGGCCCGAGCGCCGCCCATCCGACCACGGCCCCGCCCCGCTCGGCGACGAGATTCACCACCTCACCGCCCCCGCCGTCCGCGGCCCGCGTGAAGCGCTCGCGGCGCAGCGCGGCGTCCTCGGCGACGCTCAGCGAGTCGAGGTACGACTGCGGCATCAGCCCCCGGTAGGCACGCTGCCAGCCACGAATCCGGATCTCGGAGACCCGGTCGCAGTCGGCGAGGGTCATCTCCCGCACCCCGATCCCCGCGGTCACTCCGCGACCACCGCGAACGCCTCGATCTCCATCAGGAACTCCGGGCGGACCAGCGCGGCGACCTGGACGGCCGAGGCGGCCGGGAGGCGGTCGTCGGGTATGTGGGCGGCGCGGGCCGCGCGGATCGCGGGCATATGGGCCATGTCCGTGACGAAGTAGGTGAGTTTGACGACGTCGTCGAAGGCCGCCCCGGCGGCGGCCAGGCACCGGCTCAGATTCTCGAAGACCTGACGGGCCTGGGCCGCCGCGTCCCCCGCGCCGACCAGGGCGCCGCCCTCGTCGAGCGGCAGTTGGCCGGAGACGGCCACGAGACGGCCGGTGGCCGTCACCACGTGCGTGTACTGGGACGCGGGGGCGACTCCGTCGGGGGCGGGGATCCTGGTCGGCTCGATCATGTGTCCCATGGTGGACCATGGGTCTGACAACGCCCCCGGCGGTCGTCCGTCAGCCGCGGAAGCCCAGCATGCCGTGCAGGATCGTGCCGTGGGCCGTGCGGGAGCCGACCTTCGAGCCCAGCGGCTTCGGTTCGGGCTGGGCCTTGCACTCCGCGTCGACCGAGCCGGTGCCGCGCGGGACGGTGCCGTCGGTCAGATAGGCCGTCAGGTGCTTGTCCAGGCAGGAGTTGCCGCTCAGCGTGATGCCGTGGTTCCCGCCGCCCCGCTCCACCACCAGGCTGGAACCGCGCAGCAGCGCGTGCACCATGGCGCCGCCCTCGTACGGGGTCGCCGCGTCGTCGGTCGCCTGGAACAGCAGCACCGGCGGCAGCTTGCCGTTGCTGATGTCGACCGGGCCCAGCCGCCTGGTCGGCCAGAACGCGCACGGCGCGTTGTACCAGGCGTTGTTCCAGGTCATGAACGGCGCCTTGGTGTGCGTCGACCAGTTGTCGGTGCGCCACTCGTCCCAGTCGCGCGGCCAGTACGCGTCCCGGCACTGCACCGCCGTGTAGACGCTGTAGCCGTTGTCCCCCGAGGCGTCGACGGCGCCGAAGGTCTCGTACGCCTTGACCAGCGGACCGGTGTCCTTCTTCTTCGCGTAGGCGGCGAACGCGTCGGCGAGGTAGGGCCAGTAGCCGTCGTAGTAGCCGCCCGGCAGGAAGGTGTCCTCCAGCTCCGAGGCGCCCACCCGGCCGCCCGCCGGCTTCCTCGCCAGCGCCGCCCGCATCGCGTACCAGCGGGCCTCCACGCGCGCGGGGTCCTTGCCCAGGCCGTACGCCGTGTCGTGCTTGGCGATCCACGCCATCAGGGCGCGGTGACGGTCGTTGAAGGCGAGGTCCTGGGTGAGGTTGTCCTCGTACCAGACCCCGGTGGGGTCGACGACCGAGTCCAGGACCAGTCGCCGCACCCGCTCGGGGAAGAGCTTGGCGTAGACCGCGCCGAGATACGTGCCGTACGAGTAGCCGAAGTAGTTGATCTTCGGTGCGCCGAGCGCCGCGCGGATCAGGTCCATGTCGCGCACGGTGCTCTTCGTGTCGATGAAGGGCAGCACACGCGCGTGCTTCTTCGCGCAGGACTCGGCGAAGGCGCGGGCGCGGTCGAGGTTGGCCCGCTCGATCGCCTCGGTCGACGGCACCGAGTCCGGCCGCACGGCCGCGAAGTGGTTCGGCCGGCACTTCAGGGCGGGCGTGCTCTTTCCCACCCCGCGCGGGTCGAAGCCGATGACGTCGTACTGCGCCGCGACCGCCTTGGGCAGCGCCGACGCCACGTACCCGGCGAGCGAGGTCCCGCTGCCGCCGGGGCCGCCGGGGTTGACCAGCAGCGGCCCCTGGAAGGTCTTCGCGGTGTGCGGGACGCGGGACAGGGCCAGCGTGATCTTCTCCCCGCCGGGTTCGCGATGGTCGAGCGGCACCTTCAGGGACGCGCACTGGAGGGTCGGACGGCTCTCGGTGCCGCACGCCTTCCAGGCGATCTTCGCGGGCGCCCGCACGGTGGACGACGTGCCGGCGGCGGCGGGCCCGGCGGCGCAGGTCCCGGCCGCTACGACGACGACAGCGGCGGCGCACAGCACGGCTGCGCGAGTGTTCATGAAGCCTCCCAGGACGGAGGTGGCGGTGGCCGGACCGCGTGGATCACGGCCCTCGCCGCATCGTCCCGGAAAGATCGTCCGTAAGAACCCGATCTGACGATAGTTGACCCGATTGGGGCGCCCGATGCCCTCGGACGCGCTCAGATCAGGGTGAGTTGCGTGGGCCCGGCCGGCGCCGGCTCCTCCTCCTGCTCGGGCGGCCGGATCCGGCGGGGCATCCCTCCGCGCGCGGGACCGATCCCGTACTCCTCGGCCAGTTCGTGCACCTGACGGGTGATCCGGCGCTGGTACCACTTCGGGGCGTAGGAGCCGTCCGCGTACAGCCGCTCGTAGCGGCGCACCAGATGCGGGTGGTGCTGCCCGAGCCAGGCCATGAACCACTCGCGGGCGCCGGGCCGCAGATGCAGCGCCAGCGGGGTCACCGAGGTGGCCCCCGCCGCCGCGATCGCCCGTACGGTGGCCCGGAGTTGGGCGGGCTCGTCGGAGAGGAACGGGATCACCGGCGCCATCAGCACCCCGACCCCGATGCCGTGCTCGGTCAGCGTGCGCACCACGTCCAGGCGCCGCTCCGGGGCCGGGGTGCCCGGCTCCACGGTCCGCCACAGGCCGGGGTCGGTGAAGCCGACCGAGACGGAGACGCCGATCTCCGTCACCTCCGCGGCCTGCCTCAGCAGCTCCAGATCGCGCAGGATCAGGGTGCCCTTCGTCAGGATCGAGAAGGGGTTGGCGTAGTCGCGCAGCGCGGCCAGGATGCCCGGCATCAGCCGGTAGCGGCCCTCCGCGCGCTGGTAGCAGTCGACGTTGGTGCCCATCGCCACGTGGTCGCCGTGCCAGCGGGACGAGCCGAGCTGGCGGCGCAGCACCTCCGGCGCGTTCACCTTGACCACGATCTGGGTGTCGAAGCCGACACCCGTGTCCAGGTCCAGATAGCTGTGCGTCTTGCGGGCGAAGCAGTACACGCACGCGTGCGTGCAGCCCCGATAGGGGTTCACCGTCCACTCGAACGGCATCCGGGAGGCGCCCGGCACCCGGTTGAGGACCGAGCGCGCCCGGATCTCGTGGAACGTGATGCCGGCGAACTCGGGCGTGTCGAACGTCCTGGTCGTGACCGCGTCCGCGCCGAACAGCGCGGCGTCGGCCGGCCGGTCGTGGCGGGCCTCCGCGGTGAGGTTCTCCCAGCGCATGAACGCCTCCTCGGTAGCACTCGGCCCCACAATAGAACATGTGTTCCCATGATCGTGCGGGACGGTCGTTCGACGCACCGTTTCGGTCGCTCCGCGACCGGTTCCGGGCCCCGATTTGGGCGCCCGAGTCCCGGGGTGGTTGGCTTGCCCCGACCCCGAGATACAAGGCCCTGGAGGAACTCATGGCGCAGGTCGAGGCCACCACCGAGCGCGTCGTCGCGGCGGACCCGGACAAGGTGTTCGACACGCTCGCCGACTACAGCGGCACCCGCGCGAAGCTGCTGCCCGAACAGTTCAGCGAGTACGAGGTGCGCGAGGGCGGCGACGGCGAGGGCACCCTCGTCCACTGGAAGCTCCAGGCCACCAGCAAGCGGGTCCGCGACTGCCTCCTGGAGGTCACCGAGCCGACCGACGGCGAGCTGGTCGAGAAGGACCGCAACTCCTCGATGGTCACCGTCTGGCGCGTCACCCCGGCCGGCGAGGGCCGCTCCCGGGTCGTCGTCACCACCACCTGGACCGGCGCCGGCGGGATCGGCGGCTTCTTCGAGCGCACCTTCGCCCCCAAGGGCCTCGGCCGGATCTACGACGCGATCCTCGCGCGCCTCGCCACCGAGGTGGAGAAGTAGCGCGGATGGCCAACCCCCGGCCGCCCGCCGGGTGTTGAACCCGTTCACCGGTTCGGGTGGTTCTCCCTTGTGACCGGGATGGTGCCGTAACTCGTCGCGCTTGCTCGGAGTTGTCGCTTTTGCGCGGGAACTGTGGGGCAGGTGCGACGAGGGGAGCGGTACATGGGCGGGACCACGCTGGTGCAGGACGAGCCGGTCACGGCCGCGCGTCCGCAGGACCCGCCGCCCCCGGCACCCGCCCCCGCGCCGCCCGCCCTGAGCCCCCGCCGGGTGCGGCTGGTCTTCCTCGCCCTGATGCTCGCGCTGCTCCTCGCCGCGCTGGAGCAGATGATCGTCGCCACCGCGCTGCCGAAGATCGTCGGCGAACTGCACGGCCTGGACCGGATGTCCTGGGCGATCACGGCCTATCTGCTCACCGCCACCGTCGGACTGCCCGTCTACGGCAAGCTCGGCGACCTCCTCGGCCGCAAGGGCGTCTTCCAGTTCGCCATCGTCGTCTTCGTCGTCGGCTCCGCGCTGGCCGGCCGGGCGCAGACCATGGACCAGCTCATCGCCTTCCGCGCGGTCCAGGGCGTCGGCGCCGGCGGCCTGATGATCGGCGTCCAGGCGATCATCGCCGACATCGTGCCGCCCCGTGAACGCGGCCGGTTCATGGGGCTCATCGGCGCCGCCTTCGGCCTCGCCTCCGTCGCCGGACCCCTGCTCGGCGGCTACTTCACCGACCATCTCTCCTGGCGCTGGTGCTTCTACGTCAACATCCCCTTCGGCCTGCTCACCCTCGCCGTCGTCGCCCTCGTCCTCGACCTCCCCAAACCGGCCGCGAAGCCCCGGTTCGACGTCCTGGGCGCGCTGTTGCTCGCCGCCGCCTCCACCTGCCTGGTCCTGCTGACCAGTTGGGGCGGCACCGAGTACGCCTGGGACTCGCGCGTCGTCCTCGGCCTCGGCGCCGGCGCGGCCGCGGCCACCCTCCTCTTCCTGCTCACCGAGCGCCGCGCCGCCGAACCCCTCATCCCGCTCCGGCTGTTCAGGGACTCCGTCTTCAACGTCACCGGACTCGTCGGCCTGGTGACCGGCGTCGCGCTGTTCGGCGCGGCCAGCTATCTGCCGACCTTCCTCCAGATGGCCGACGGCGCCACCGCCACGGAGTCCGGGCTGCTGATGCTGCCCATGATGGGCGGCATCGTCGGCGCCTCCGTGATCTCCGGCCAACTCGTCAGCCGCACCGGCCGGTACAAGCTGTACCCGGTCCTCGGCGGCGCGCTCTCCGCGCTCGGCATGTGGCTGCTCTCCCGGCTCGAAGCCGACACGCCCCGCCTCCACTACAGCCTGTGGATGGCCGTCCTCGGCGCCGGCATCGGCCTCGCGATGCCCGTGCTGATCCTCGCCGTGCAGAACTCCGTGCGCCCCGCCGACCTCGGCACCGCCACCAGCGCCAACAACTACTTCCGGCAGATCGGCGGCAGCGTCGGCGCCGCCGTCTTCGGCACCCTCTTCGCCGGCCGGCTCACCGACGCCCTGCACGAGCGGCTGCCCGCCGACGCCGGACTGCCCGACCCCGAGTCCCTCACCCCGCAGCTCGTCCACGCGCTGCCCCCGGCCCTGCGCGACGCCTACGTCGGCGCCTACGCCGACGCCATGCCGAGGATCTTCCTGTACCTCGTGCCCGTGCTCGTCGCCGGCCTGCTCATCGCCTGCTTCCTCAAGGAGAAACCGCTGGTGTCCCACCCCACCGCCGGCACGGAGCCCGCGCCCGTGCCCGTCCCGCAGGCCCGCACCCACCCCGCCGACGACCGGACGTCCCTCGCGTTCCGCCCGCCGTACACCGCAGGCATCCCCGTCTGCGGCACCGTGCAGCACCCCGACGGCACCGTCGTACCGCGCGCCGCGCTCACCCTCATCGACGTCTCGGGGCAGCAGATCGGGCGCGGCGCCAGCGGCGACGACGGACGGTACGCGCTGTCCACGCCCGGCACCGGCGCCTACGTCCTGATCGCCGCGGCCGGCGGCCACCAGCCGCAGGCCGTCTCCGTCACCGTCGGTGAACGCCCCGTCGAGCTGGACGTCGTCCTCGGCGGCGCCGGACGCCTCGCCGGGACCGTCGTCACCGCCGACGGCACGCCCGTGCGGGACGCCGTCGTCACCCTCACCAATGTGCACGGCGAGGTCGTCGCCGCCACCCGCAGCGGGCGCGAGGGCGGCTATGTCATCACCGACCTGGTGGCCGGCGAGTACACCCTCGCCGGCAGCGCGCCCGCCTTCCGCCCGGCCGCCCTGCCGGTCACCGTCCAGGCGTCCCGCGAGACCCGCCAGGACGTCGAACTGGCCGGCGGCGCCGTACTGCGCGGCACCGTGCGCGCGGGCGGCGGACGGCCCGTCGAGGACGCCCGCGTGACCCTGCTCGACGCCGCGGGCAATGTGGTCGACACCCTCACCACGGGCCCCGACGGCACCTTCCGTTTCGTCGACCTGTCCTCCGGCGAGTACACCGTCATCGCCGCCGGCTATCCGCCCGTCGCCACCGTCCTCCAGGTGGCGGGCGGCGGCCGCACCGAGCGTGACCTGCAACTCGGCCACGAGGACTGATCGCGCGCCCCGGCGCGTGGCACGGGCGCGTGCCCCGGCGCGTGCTGCCGAAACCAATTCCAGAATTGCCGCACATCCCCGCCGCCGCGCGCCGTACGGTGGTGGTTACGGAACAGATCTTGCGTAGCTCTGGGGAGAGAGGGCCTGGGCCGTGGACCGTGGCACCGAGAGAGACGCACCTCCCCGCGGCACGGCGGACGACGCCACGGGCGACGGCACCGGCAGCGCCGGGCGCGTCCCGCTGGCGGCGGTCGTCGTCGACCGCGAGGGCCTCGTCTCGCACTGGAGCACCGGCGCGCGCCGGCTCTTCGGCGTCCCCGAGGCCGAGGCGATCGGCCGGCCCGCGCTCGACCTGCTGCCCGTCTCCGGCGCCCTCCCCGACCCCGACGACGACCCGCCGTACGGCGCGTACGACGCCTACGACGGACTCGGGCCCGGCCTGGAGCCCTCCCTCGACCGCGGGCTCGGCCACCCCGCCGCCGGACGGGCCCGGCTGACCGTGCCCGAACGCGACCGCGTCGATGTGCTCTGGTGGGCCTACCCGCTGGTCGGACCCGGCCCGGAGCGGCTGCTCGTGCTCGCCGCCGACGCGGGCGCGCTGCACCGGGCGGACGTCGTCGGCGGCGCGGCCGTCGAGCACATCGCGCCCGGCTTCGCCCTGCACACCGACGTCCCCGACGCCGAGGACTTCGCCCGCAGGCTCCCCGAGATGCTGCCCGGCATGAGCGCCGGCGCCGGTGCCCGCATCGCCGCGCAGATCCTCGAACTCGGCTACCCCGTCATGGAGTTCAGCCAGAACGAGCGGGTGGCCGTCACCCCCGACTGGGGCGTGGCCCGGCGCGCCGAACGCGGCGGCCGACGGGAGCGGACCGTCCGGACCGTCACCGAGGGCCGGCCACCACCGGACGACTCCGACACCTCCGACGACCCCGACGGCTCCGATCGCTCCGACGGCGACCTGACGGACCTCGAACACCCCGCGCTGCGTGCCCGCCTGGCGTTCGTCGCCGGTCCCGGTCCGTGGCCGGCCGGCTGCTGAGAGATCAGGCCGAGGCCAGCCGCGCCAGCGTCTCCTCGAAGGGACGCGCGTCCTTCGGCGGCCGGTTGTACGGCAGCCGCGCCAGCAGCACGGCCATACCGCAGGTGCCGGTCGCCCCCGAGAAGAACAGGCCCGCGCCGACCAGCCCGGACAGCCAGTGCGCGGGCGGCCAGACCAGCCCCGCGAGGAAGCCCACGAGCACCAGGGCACCGGCGGCCAGCCGGACCTGACGGTCCATCGGCCACCGGGCCACCGCTCCCGACGGGCGCTCCACGGGCAGCCCGGCCGCCGCCCAGCCACCGGTGCCGCCTTCCAGCGTCGCCGCCTCCACGCCCAGCGCCACGAGTTGCTCGCAGCCCCGGGCGGACCGGGCCCCGGACGCGCAGACGATCAGCAGCGGCCCGCGCGCGGCGGCCGCCGCGAGGGCGGACGCGGCCTCGCCGAGCCGGTCCAGCGGGACGTTGAGGGCGCCGGGCAGCCGGCCGCCGACGTACTCGCCGGGGGTGCGGACGTCGACGACGGTGAACTCGGCGTACCGGGCGCTCGCCTCGGCGGCGGTCAGCCGGGCCGGGACGGTCGGGGGAGGGGTCACGGAACAGATCCTTTCGTCGAAACGTTGTCCCCCGCGGGTAGGATACCCATGGGGGTATATGTGGGGCACTGGAGGAGGAATCGTGCAACTCGACATGTCGGCCGAGGAGCTGAAGTCGGCGCTCAACCGGCTGCGGCGGGCCCAGGGCCAGCTCGCGGGTGTGATCCGGATGATCGAGGAGGGCCGGGACTGCGAGGACGTGGTCACCCAGCTCGCCGCGGTCTCGCGGGCGCTGGACCGGGCCGGCTTCTCGATCATCGCGACCGGACTGGAACAGTGCATGACCAGCGAGGACCCTGAGGTGCGGGACTCCGCGCAGATGCGGGCCCGGCTGGAGAAGCTGTTCCTGTCGCTGGCCTGACGCCGCGGTTGGCGGAACGGCTTTTCAGTTTCGCGGAACGGCTTCTCACCGGGCGTCCGTTCACCACACGGCCGTCACCGCCATCCCCGCCGCGACCGTCAGCAGCACCGCGCCGAAGGTCCGCCGCAGGGTCGCGGCCGGCACCTTCGCCGCGAGCCGTCCGCCGTCCCACGCCCCCAGGACGGCGGCCGCCAGGAACGGCAGGATCAGCGCCCAGTCCAGGTCCACGGCCGTGTACGCCCGGGCGCCCAGGGCGACCAGCGCGTTGGCGACGATCACCAGCAGGCTGGTGCCCACCGCCGCGTCCATCGGCACGGCCAGCACCCCCACCAGCGCCGGTACGGCGAGGAACCCGCCGCCGACCCCGAGGAACCCGGTGACCGCGCCCAGCCCGGCCCCGGCGCCCAGCGCACGTACCCCGGAGACCCGGCCGGTGCCGCCCGGCGCCCCGCCGCGCAGCATCCGGACGGCGGCCAGGGCGGCGAGCGCCGCGAACAGCGCCGTCAGCACACCCGCCGGAATCCGGGCCGACAGGGCGCCCGCCACGGCGGCGGGGAGCAGTCCGGCCGCCGCGAACAGCAGCCCGGCCCGCCAGCGCACCGACCCCGTCCGGGCGTGGGCGGCCAGCGCGGTGACCGAGGTGACGATCACGATGACCAGGGCGCCGGTGGTGGCCGCCGCCGGATCGAAGCCCAGCAAATAGATCAGCGCGGGCACGGTCAGGATGCTGCCGCCCGCCCCGAGCGCGCCCAGCGCCAGCCCGACCAGACCGCCGGCCAGCAGCGCCAGAACCAGCGCGCTCATGCGTCCGGGGCTTCGGCGGCGGCTTCGGCGCCGGCTTCAGCGGGGGCCGCGGCGAGGGGGAGCCCGGCCTCGGCGGCCGCGGCGAAGCCGTCGTCCACGGCGACCACCGACCGTCCCGCCGCGTCCAGCACGGACGCGGCGACGGCCGCGCGCATCCCGCCCGCGCAGTGCACCCACACCGTGCCCGGCGGCACCTCGGCGAGCCGCCGGGGGAGCTGGTGGACCGGGATGTGCGTGCTGCCGTCGATCCAGCCGCCCGCCCGCTCGGCGTCCCGCCGGACGTCCAGGACGACCACGTCCTCCCGGCGCGCCCGGGCGGCCGCCAGACCGGCGAACGTCGACCGCGGGAAGGCGGCGGGCTCCACCCCGTCGGCGAGCCAGTCGGCGGGGGCGCCGACGGCCGCCGCGGCCGGGCGGTCGATGCCGACCCGGGCCAGCTCGCGCTGGGCGCGGGCGACGTCCTCGGCGGTCGCGGCGAGCAGGGTCACCGGCCGGCCCCACGGGACCAGCCAGGCCAGATAGGTCGCGAGCTGCCCGTCGACCTCGAAGTTGAACGACCCGGACACATGCCCCTCGGCGAACGCCGTCCGGCTGCGCAGGTCCACCACCCACTCGCCGGCCGCCAGCCGGCGCGCGATCTCGGCCGCGTCGGCCCGCCGGGGCGGGGTCAGATCGAGGGGCGCGGGGCCTTGGGCGTTGGCCGGGCCCATGTGCGCGTAGTACGCGGGGACGTCGTCCAGACCGGCCAACAGCTCCTTCACGAACGTGTCCACGTCCTGCGCGAGCACGGGGTTGGACGCCTTCTCGGCGCCGATCGTGCTGTGCGTGTGCCCGGCCGGGGCGGACGAGCAGAAGCTGCCGAAGCCGTGCGTGGGCAGAACGGCGACCTCGTCGTCCAGACCGGCCGCGAGCCGGTGCGCGGAGGCGTGCTGGGCGCGGGCCAGCGACTCGGTCAGCCGGGGTTCGACCAGGTCGGGGCGGCCCACGCCGCCGATCAGCAGCGAGCCCCCGGTGAAGGCGGCCACCGCCCTGCCGGAGTCCTCCAGCACGTACGCGGTGTGGTGCGGGGTGTGCCCCGGGGTGGCCACGGCCCGCAGCACCAGGTCCTCGTCCACCTGCTCGACGTCCCCGTCCGCGACCGGCACGCGCGCGTACGCCACCTCGGCACCGGCCGGCACCAGATAGCGGGCCCCGGTCAGCCGGGCCAGCTCCAGGCCGCCGGACACGTAGTCGTTGTGCACATGGGTCTCGGCGACGGCGACGATCCGCACCCCGCGCCGGGCCGCCGCGGCGATCACCCGGTCGATGTCGCGCGGCGGGTCCACGACGACGGCCGCCCGCGCCCCGCCCGCCAGATGGCTGCGGTTGCCCAGCCCCTCGGTCTCCAGGACGTCGGCAAAGAACACGGCACTCTCCCTCACTGCGATGCGCTGAGAAATTACCCCCGGGGGTATCCGAACCCGTACTCCACGGTAGCAGAGATACCCCAGGGGGTATTTTCGGAGCGGTGGGCGGTGCCGTACGGGCCGCCCGGCCCCGGCCCGCTAAGCTCGGGGCCTGCTGGACGGATCAGGACGGAGCCCGCGCATGAAGATCCTCATCAGCGCCGACATGGAAGGCGCCACCGGCGTCACCTGGCCCGCCGACGTCCTGCCCGGCACCCCCCAGTGGGAGCGCTGCCGGGCGATGTTCACCTCGGACGTCGACGCGGCCGTCCGCGGCTTCTACGACGGCGGCGCCGACGAGGTGCTGATCAACGAGGCCCACTGGACCATGCGCAACCTGCTCCTGGAGCGGCTCGACGAACGCGCCCAGATGCTCACCGGCAAACACAAGGACCTCTCCATGGTCGAGGGCGTGCAGCACGGCGACGTCGACGGCATCGCCTTCGTCGGCTACCACGCGGGCGCCGGCATGGAGGGCGTCCTCGCCCACACCTACCTCGCCAACTCCATCACCGGCGTCTGGCTGAACGGCGTACGGGCCAGCGAGGGCCTGCTCAACGCGCACGTCGTCGCCGAGTACGGCGTCCCGGTCGTCCTCGTCACCGGGGACGACGTGGCCTGCGAGGACGCCCTCGGCTACGCGCCCGGCGCGCTCAAGGTCGCCGTCAAGGACCATGTCTCGCGGTACGCGGCCGTGTGCCGGACCCCCGCGCGCACCGCCGCCGACATCCGGGCCGCCGCCAAGGAGGCCGCCGCGCTCGCGGTCCGCCGCGAGCCCGAGAGCGACGGGCCCTTCACCGTCGAGGTGGAGTTCGACGCCGAGCACCTCGCCCGCGCCGCGACCGTCGTCCCCGGGGTGGGCCTGGCGGGCGAGCGCCGCATCGCGTACACCAGCGGCACGATGTACGAAGGCATCCGCACCTTCAAGGCGGTGACCACGATCGCCTCCGCGGCGATCGAGGAGCAGTATGGCTGAGGAGCACCATGGCTGACGCACAGGCGAGGGACGAGGTCGTCCGTTTCACTTCCGACCTCATTCGCATCGACACCACCAACCGGGGCGGCGGGGACTGCCGGGAGCGGCCCGCCGCCGAGTACGCGGCCGCGCTGCTCGCCGACACCGGGGTGGAACCGGTCCTCCTCGAACGCACCCCGGGACGCGCCAACGTCGTCGCCCGGATCGAGGGCACCGACCCGTCCGCCGACGCGCTGCTCGTCCACGGCCATCTGGACGTCGTCCCCGCCGAGGCCGCCGACTGGAGCGTGCACCCCTTCTCCGGGGAGGTGCGCGACGGCGTCGTCTGGGGGCGCGGCGCGGTCGACATGAAGAACATGGACGCGATGATCCTCGCGGTGCTGCGCTCCTGGGCCCGCGAGGGCGTACGGCCCCGCCGCGACCTCGTGGTGGCCTTCACCGCCGACGAGGAGGCCAGCGCCGAGGACGGCTCCGGCTTCCTCGCCGACCGGCACGCCGCGCTCTTCGAGGGCTGTACGGAGGCGATCGGCGAGTCCGGGGCGTTCACCTTCCACGACGGCGCCGGACGCGAGATCTACCCGATCGCCGCGGGGGAGCGCGGCACCGGCTGGCTCAAGCTCACCGCGCGCGGCCGCGCCGGACACGGCTCCAAGGTCAACCGCGACAACGCGGTGACCCGGCTGGCCGCCGCCGTCACCCGGATCGGCGAGCACCGCTGGCCGCTCCGCCTCACCCCGACCGTGCGCGCCGCGCTCACCGAACTCGCCGCCCTGTACGGCATCGACGCCGATCTGAGCGACGCGGCGGGCGTCGACGCGCTGCTCGACAAGCTCGGCCCGGCCGCCTCCCTCGTCGAGGCGACCGTCCGCAACAGCGCCAACCCGACCATGCTGAGCGCCGGTTACAAGGTCAACGTGATCCCGGGCGAGGCATCGGCCTTCGTCGACGGACGCTTCCTCCCGGGCGGCGAGGACGAGTTCCGCACCACCCTCGACGACCTCACCGGCCCCGACGTCGACTGGGAGTTCCACCACCGCGAAGTCGCCCTCCAGGCACCGCTGGACACCCCGCTCTACGCACAGATGCGGGCCGCCGTCCAGGAGTTCGCGCCCGAGGGGCACGTGGTGCCGTACTGCATGTCCGGCGGCACGGACGCCAAGCAGTTCTCCCGGCTCGGCATCACCGGCTACGGCTTCGCGCCGCTGCGGCTGCCGGTGGGCTTCGACTACCAGGCGATGTTCCACGGCGTCGACGAACGCGTCCCCGTGGAGGCACTGCGCTTCGGCGTGGACGTCCTCGACCGCTTCCTGCGCACGGCCTAGGGGAGCGGGGAGAACGTGCACATCCTGCCGTACGGGTCCTGGCCCTCGCCGATCGACGCCGCGCTCGCCGCCGCGCACGACGGGCGGCCCGAGTACGTCGGTTTCGTCGGCGACGAGATCTGGTGGACCGCGCCCCGCCCCGCCGAGGGCGGCCGCCGCACCCTGGTGCGCCGGCACCCGGACGGCACGGAGGAGTCCGTCCTGCCCGCCCCCTGGAACGTCCGCAGCCGGGTCGTCGAGTACGGCGGCCTGCCCTGGGCGGGCACGGCCCGCCCGGACGGCGAACCCCTCGTGGTGTTCGTGGACTTCGCCGACCAGCGGCTGTACGCCCTCGAACCCGGCCACGAGCCGCGTCCGCTCACCCCCGTCTCGGCTGTGGGCGGCGGACTGCGCTGGGCCGAACCGCAGGTGCTGCCGGAGCGCGGCGAAGTGTGGTGCGTCCTGGAGGAGTTCACCGGTGACGCCCCCACCGACGTCCGCCGCGTCCTGGCCGCCGTACCGCTGGACGGCTCCGCCGCCTCAGATCGCGCGGCCGTGCGGGAACTCACCGACGACCGGCGGCGGTTCGTCACCGGAGCCCGCATCTCACCGGACGGCCGCCGCGCCGTCTGGCTGGCCTGGGACCATCCGCGGATGCCGTGGGACGGCACCGAGGTGATCGTCGCCGACGTCGGCGACGACGGCACGCTCACCGGCGCCGCCGCGGTGGCCGGCGGACCCGAGGAGTCCGTCGCCCAGGCCGACTGGGCGGCCGACGGCTCCCTGCTCTACACCAGCGACCGCGGCGGCTGGTGGAACCTCTACCGCGACCACGAGCCGGTCTGCCCGCGCGAGGAGGAGTTCGGCGGCGCGCTGTGGAAGCTCGGACTGCGCTGGTTCGCGCCGCTCGCCGACGGTCTGGTGGCCGTCGTCCACGGGCGCGGCGCCACCGCCCTCGGCGTCCTCGACCCCGAGACCGGCGAACTCGTCGACGCGGCCGGACCCTGGACCGAGTTCGCCCCCGCCCTCGCCGTACGGGGCGAACGGGCCGTCACCGTGGCCGCCTCCCCGCGCAGCGCCTACGAGGTGGTGGAGCTGGACACCCGCACCGGCCGCGCCCGGGTGATCGGCGCCGCGCACGACGACGCGGTGGACCCGGCGTACTACCCGGAACCCCAGATCCGCGCCTTCACCGGCCCCGAGGGCCGCGAGATCCACGCCCACGTCTACCCGCCGCACAACCCCGGCTGCGCCGCGCCGGGACACGAACTGCCGCCGTACGTCGTGTGGGCGCACGGCGGGCCCACCGACCGGGCGCCGCTCGTCCTGGACCTGGAGATCGCCTACTTCACCTCCCGGGGCATCGGCGTCGCCGAGGTCAACTACGGCGGCTCCACCGGGTACGGACGCGCGTACCGCGAGCGGCTGCGCGAGCAGTGGGGCGTGGTCGACGTCGAGGACTGCGCGGCCGTCGCCCTGGCACTCGCCGACGAGGGCACCGCCGACCGCGACCGGCTGGCGATCCGGGGCGGCAGCGCGGGCGGCTGGACCGCCGCCGCCTCCCTGACCGGCACCGACGTGTACGCGTGCGGCACCATCAGCTACCCCGTGCTCGACCTGGCCGGCTGGGCCGGCGGCGAGACCCACGACCTGGAGTCCCGCTACCTGGACGGCCTCGTCGGACCGCTCGCCGAGGTGCCCGCCCGCTACGCCGAGCGCTCGCCCGTCACCCACGCCGACCGGATCACCGCCCCGTTCCTGCTGCTCCAGGGCCTGGACGACGTGATCTGCCCGCCCGTCCAGGCCGAACGCTTCCTCGCCCGGCTGGCCGGCCGGGGCGTGCCGCACGCCTACCTCACCTTCGAGGGGGAGGGCCACGGCTTCCGGCAGGCGGCCACGGTCGTCCGCGCCCTGGAGGCCGAACTCTCCCTGTACGCCCAGGTGTTCGGGCTGCGCCCGCCCGGCGTCCCCACCCTGGAGCTGTCCCCGTGAAGAACCTCGTCCGGCCGCCCCGGCTCGCCCCCGGCGCCCGGGTCGCCGTCGTCGCCCCCAGCGGGCCGATCGTGGAGGAACGCCTCCAGGCCGGCCTGGACCTGCTGCGCGGCTGGGACCTCGACCCGGTGGCCGCACCCCATGTCCTCGACCGTGACCCCGCCCTCGGCTACCTCGCGGGCACCGACGCCGACCGGGCCGCCGACCTCCAGGCCGCCTGGTGCGATCCGGCCGTCGACGCGGTGATCTGCGCCCGCGGCGGCTACGGCGCCCAGCGCGTCGTCGACCTGCTCGACTGGGACGCGATGCGCGCGGCCGGGCCCAAGGTGTTCGTCGGCTTCAGCGACAGCACCACCCTGCACGAGGCGTTCGCCGTCCGCCTCGGCCTGGTCACCCTGTACGGGCCCGTCGCCGCCGGCGTCGACTTCGTCAAGAGCGCCCGCGCCCAGGACCACCTCAGGGCCACCCTTTTCGCCCCCGAGACGGTCCGCACGCTCACCTCCGGCGGCACCGCCCTCGCCCCCGGCCGGGCCCGCGGCGTCACCCTCGGCGGCTGTCTGACCCTGCTCTCCAGCGGCTACGGCACCCCGCACGCGCGTCCCGGCGCGCGCGGCGGACTGCTCCTGATCGAGGACATCGCGGAGCCGCCGTACTCCGTCGACCGGGCCCTCACCCAACTGCTGCGCACCGGCTGGCTGGACGGTGTCGCCGGGATCGCCCTCGGCTCATGGAAGGACTGCGGGCCCTACGACAGCCTGCGGCCGGTGTTCGCCGACCGGCTCGGCGCCCTGGGCGTCCCGGTCGTCGAGGAGCTGGGCTTCGGACACTGCGAGGGGGCGCTGACCGTGCCCCTCGGCGTGAGCGCCGAGCTGGACGCGGCGGCGGGCACCCTGACCCTCGACGAGCCCGCCCTGCGCTGACCCTTTCACCCCCCCGGAGAGCCCTCACCGTGCGTGAGGGCCGCCGCGGGCCCACCCTGGAGGTATGAGTCCGAAGTCCTCGAAGACCTCCGAGCGCGGCGGCCGGCGCATGGAGGTGACGCCCGCCCGGATCACGGTGCTGGTGCTCGCCGTCCTCACCCTGATCTTCATCTTCCAGAACACCGGCAAAACCACCATCAGACTCCTGATCCCCGAGGTCGTCATGCCCCTGTGGGCGGCCCTCCTCGCCACTGCACTGGTCGGCGCACTGTGCGGGGCGTACTTCATGCGACGCCGCCGCTGACCGTCGGCCTTAAGGTGACCGGATGCCGCACACCGCATCCCCCTACCTCGCCGAGGGCCCCCGCGTGGGTATACGTCACTTCACCTACGCGGACGGGGCGGAGTTCACCGCCCGGGCCCGGGAGAGCGAGGAGCTGCACCGGCCCTGGCTGTTCCCGCCGGCCACCCGCGAGGCGTACGCCGCGTACGCGGGGCGGCTGATCGAGGATCCGACGAAGGCCGGGTTCCTGGTGTGCGACCGGGCGGACGGGTCCCTCGCCGGGTTCGTCAACATCAACAACATCGTGCACGGCGGCTTCCAGTGCGGTGCCCTCGGCTACGGCGCGTTCGCGCACGCGGCCGGGCGGGGGCTGATGCGCGAGGCGCTCGGGCTCGTCGTGGACCATGCCTTCGGGCCGCTGCGGCTGCACCGGCTGGAGATCAACGTCCAGCCCGGCAACGCCGCGTCCATCGCCCTCGCCCGCTCCTGCGGCTTCCGCCTCGAAGGGTTCTCCCCGCGGATGATCTACATCGACGGGGACTGGCGCGACCACGAACGCTGGGCGATCACGTCCGAGCAGTGGAAGTCCGGCTGACCGCGCGCCCCTTGAGCGGTCACGACGACCGGCGGTCCGCGTACTCGTAGACCGTGCCGTCGGGGTGACGGGCGATCAGATTGCGGCCGGCCGGGGTCGCCACCGGGCCCGCGAGGACGTCCGCGCCCAGCTCGGTGAGCGTGCGGTGCACCTCGTCGACGTCCGTGACCGCGATCGTCGCACTGACCTTGCGCAGCACCTCCAACTCGGCCTCGGGACCGCTCATCAGAAGGAAACAGCCGACCGCGGCGACCGCCACCCCGCCACGCTCGAAACGCAGCGCCCCGGTGCCCGCGAGCCGCTCGTAGAAGGCGACCGAGGCGTCCAGGTCGTCGACACAGACACGCAGTGTGGCTCCCAGAATGTCCATACGGGGGAGCCTAGTTGGACCGGCGCCGCCGCGGTGATCCCTTCACGCGATCCCCTTCCCGGGCGTTATCCCGACCGGGCCCCGGGTACCCGGCGCGCCATGGAACGCAAGGAACCCCTCGGCCCCCACCCCGATCACCTGGAGCACCTCGACAGGCAACTCGTCGACGAACTGGCCCAGGTGGCACGCGAGACGATCCGCGACGAACTGCGCGAGCAGACCCGCCGCCGGCGGCGCAAGGCCACGCTGTACGCGGCGTCCGGCGCAGTCGCCCTCTACGCGGGTGCGGCGGTCGCCCTCGCGGTGGGGCTGGCCCTGGACATCCCCCTTCCCGGCTGGACCGCCGCACTGATCACCGCCGTGGTCCTCGGCGCGGTCGCCTACGCCCTGCGCGGCGCCGCCCGGCCCGGACACGGGGCCGCCGGGGAACGGCCCGCCGCGCCCGCCCGCGTGCACGGCGGCACCCCGCCCGCCGGCCCGCCCGGAGGGCTCGGCACGCCCTACCCGCCGCTCCCGCCCGAAGCCCCGCGCGTACCCGCGCCCGGCCAGGCCCCCGGCCGGGACGACATCGACCCCGAAGGCCCGCACCACCGTGCGTGAGGCATGACGCGCGGCGGGTGACCGCGGGCCGGTCCGCGGGCGCGGGGGACGTTTGGCCGGGGCCGGCAGGGGGACGCGGGGAGCCTCGGGGCGGCCCGTGCCGTCCTCGCGCACACGCCGGAGCCCCGCGCCCGGGGGGGCGTGGACCAGCCAGCCAGCCAGCCAGCCACCAGCCAGATCGATCGGAGGCGCACCGTGAGTCGAGCCCGCATCGTGATCGTCGGAGCGGGGTTCGCCGGATACCGCACCGCCCGCACCCTGGCCCGGGAGGCCCGTGGGCGCGCCGACATCACCCTGCTCAACCCGACCGACTACTTCCTGTACCTGCCCCTGCTGCCCCAGGTCGCCGCGGGCATCCTGGAGCCACGCCGGGTGACCGTGTCCCTGCCGGGCACCCTGCGCGGGGTACGGCTGGTGCTCGGCGAGGCCGGCCGGATCGACCTGGACGCGCGCACCGTGCACTACACCGACCCCGAGGGCGGCGAGGGTGCCCTGCACTACGACCGGCTCGTGCTGGCCGCCGGCAGCGTCAACAAGCTGCTGCCCGTCCCCGGGGTCGCCGAGCACGCCCACGGTTTCCGCGGTCTGCCCGAGGCGCTCTATCTGCGCGACCACATCACCCGCCAGGTGGAACTGGCGGCCTCCGCCGACAGCACGGAGGAGTGCCGGGCGCGCTGCACGTTCGTGGTGGTCGGCGCCGGCTACACCGGCACCGAAGTCGCCGCGCACGGCACGCTGTTCACCGACGCCCTGGTCCGCGCCCACCCGCTCCGCCGTGGCATGCGGCCCCGCTGGCTGCTCCTCGACCTCGCACCCCGGGTCCTGCCCGAGCTGGGCGAGCGCCTCTCGCGCACCGCCGACCGGGTGCTGCGCGAGCGGGGCGTGGAGGTGCGCACGGAGACCTCCGTGAAGGAGGCCACCCGCGACGGAGTGCTGCTGACCGACGGCGAGTTCGTCGGCACCCGCAGTCTCGTGTGGTGCGTCGGCGTACGGCCCGACCCGCTCGCCGAGTCGACCGGGCTGCCGCTGGAACGCGGCCGGATCCTGGTCGAGCCCACCCTCCAAGTGCCGGGCAGGCCCGAGGTGTTCGCCCTCGGTGACGCCGCCGCCGTTCCCGATCTGGAGAATCCGGGACAGTACACGCCGATGACCGCCCAGCACGCCTGGCGGCAGGGCAGGACGGCCGCGCGGAACATCGCCGCGACCCTCGGCGACGGCAGGGCACGGCCGTACCGGCACAAGGACCTCGGGTTCGTGGTGGACCTGGGCGGTGTGAAGGCCGCCGCCGATCCGCTGGGCGTCCCGCTGTCCGGGCTGCCCGCCCACCTGGTGACCCGCGGCTACCACCTCGCCGCCCTCCCCGGCAACCGGGTCCGGGTCGTCTCCGACTGGCTCCTGGACGCCGTACTCCCGCGCCAGGCCGTCCAGTTGGGCCTGGTCCGGTCCTGGTCGGTGCCGCTCGACACGGCCTCCCCCGAACTGGCCCGCGTCCCGGCCGGCCCGTCCCCGCATCCGGCGAACCCCCCTGCCCCCGACGGACAGCCCGCCCGGGGCGGCGGAGGCGGCGAGGACACCTCCCGCACGATCACCTCCCCGACACCGGACCCGGTGAAGGAGGAGGGAGAGCGGCACAGGCGGGAGCAAGGGCCGGGCGGGACGGCCGCGACCGGTGGTGGCGGGGGTGCGGACACCTCCCGGACCATCACGTCCCCGACGCCCGAGCCCGTGAAGGCGGGGGCGGGCGACGGCGGCCGGGGCCGCCGGGCGGCGGACGAGGGCCGCGACGCCGCGCCCGCGAGGGGTGGCGGTGGAGGCGAGGACACGTCCCGGACCATCACCTCCCCGACGCCCGAGCCCGTGAAGGAGGAGGGGAAGCGGCGTCGGCGGGAGCAACGGCCGGACGGGGCGGCCGCGACCGGTGGCGGAGGCGGCGAGGACACCTCCCGGACGATCACCGCTCCGACGCCCGAACCCGTGAAGAACGAGGGAGATCACTGACCCCATGGACACCGCCGAACTCACCGACCTCGGACAGCAGTTGCGCGTGGACAGCGTGCGCGCCTCCGCCGCCGCGGAATCCGGTCACCCGACGTCCTCGATGTCGGCCGCCGACCTGATGGCGGTCCTGCTGGCCCACCACCTCCGCTACGACTTCGACCGCCCCGCCCACCCGGGCAACGACCGCTTCGTGCTGTCCAAGGGCCATGCCTCGCCCCTGCTCTACGCCGCCTACAAGGCGGCCGGCGCGATCGACGACGACGAACTGCTCACCTTCCGCACCCTCGGCAGCCGCCTGGAGGGCCACCCCACCCCGCGCCGGCTGCCGTGGGTGGAGACGGCCACCGGTTCGCTCGGCCAGGGCCTGCCGGTGGGCATCGGCATCGCGCTCGCCGGGAAACGGCTGGAGCACTCCGACGCCCGCGTCTGGGTGCTGTGCGGCGACAGCGAGCTGGCCGAGGGCTCCGTCTGGGAGGCCGCCGAGCACGCCGGGCACGAGCGGCTGGACAACCTGGTCGTGATCGTGGACGTCAACCGGCTCGGCCAGCGCGGCCCCACCCGCCACGGCCACGACCTCGATGCCTACGCCCGCCGCTTCCAGGGCTTCGACTGGCACACCGTGGAGGTCGACGGCCACGACGTGGACGCCGTCGACCGCGCCTACGGCGAGGCCCTCTCCACCCGCGGCCAGCCCACCGCGATCCTCGCCCGCACCCTCAAGGGCAAGGGCGTCGCCGCCGTCCAGGACCGCGAGGGCCTGCACGGCAAGCCGCTGCCCGACGCCGACGAGGCGATCGCGGAACTCGGCGGCAGCCGTGACCTGCGCGTTCGCGTGCAGGAACCGCCCGCCGCCCGCATGCTGCACTCCGTGCCCACCGGCCGCCCCGAACCGCCGCGCTGGGAGCGGGGCGAGGAGGTCGCGACCCGCGACGCCTACGGCAAGGCCCTCGCGGCCCTCGGCACCGCCCGCGCGGACGTCGTCGCCCTCGACGGCGAGGTGAGCGACTCCACCCGCGCCGAGTACTTCGCCAAGGACCACCCCGAGCGGTTCTTCGAGTGCTACATCGCCGAACAGCAGCTCGTCGCCGCCGCCGTCGGGATGGCCTCCCGCGGCTTCGTGCCGTACGCCTCCACCTTCGCCGCCTTCCTGACCCGGGCCTACGACTTCGTGCGGATGGCGTCGATCAGCGGGGCCGGGATCAATCTGGTCGGCTCGCACGCCGGGGTGGCGATCGGGCAGGACGGGCCGTCGCAGATGGGCCTGGAGGACCTGGCGATGTTCCGGGCGGTGTACGGCTCGACCGTGCTCTACCCGTGCGACGCCCATCAGACGGCCCGGCTGGTGGCCGCCATGGCCGGACTCGACGGCGTCCGCTACCTGCGCACCTCGCGCGGCGCCGCGCCGGTGCTCTACGGGCCCGACGAGGAGTTCCCGATCGGCGGCAGCAAGGTGCTGCGCTCCTCCGACGCGGACCGGCTGACCGTCGTGGCCGCCGGGATCACCGTGCACGAGGCGCTGCGCGCCGCCGACGCGCTCGCCGCCGAGGGCATCGCCGTACGGGTCGTCGACCTGTATTCGGTCAAGCCGGTCGACCGGGCCGTGCTGCGGCGCGCGGCGGAGGAGACCGGCGCCCTGCTGACCGTGGAGGACCACCACGAGGAGGGCGGCCTCGGGGACGCCGTCCTGGACGCCTTCACCGACGGCCGCCCGGTGCCCCGCCTGGTGCGGCTCGCCGTACGGACCATGCCGGGGTCGGCGTCCCCGCAGGAGCAGTTGCACGCCGCCGGGATCGACGCCGAGTCCATCGCCGTCTCCGCACGGCTGCTGGTGGAGAACGCGGTGGTGGCGTGAGCCCGCCGTCCGGCGCGCTCGCGGACGGCGGCGGCCGGGAGGACCATGAGGACGTTCGGGAGGAGGCTCCGTGACGGGTCTGCGCTACGTCTACGCCGTCTGCCGGCCGCTCGGCGCGCCGCTCCAGGCCGATCTCGGCGGCGTCGCGGGCGATCCGCCGCGGCTGCTCGCCCACCACGGCCTGATCGCCGTCCTCAGCCATGTCCCGGAGCGTGACTTCGCCGAGGAGCCGCTGCGCGACCACCGCGCCGACCGGTCCTGGCTGCTGGAGACCGCCCGCTCCCACCAGCAGGTCGTCGACGCGCTCACCGCCGTCACCACCCCGCTGCCGCTGCGGCCCGCCACCGTCTTCCCCGACGACAGCGCGGTGCGCGTGATGGTGCAGCGGCACGAGGACGACTTCCGGGACACCCTGGAGCGCCTCGACGGGCGGGTCGAGTGGGGCGTGCGCGTGTACGACGACACGGGCGGCGGGCCGGGGGAGACCGACGAGGCCCGGGAGATCCACGATTTCGCCGACCGGCTGCACCGCACGCTCACCGCGCACGCCGACGACGTCCGGCTCAGCCCGCCCCGGATCACGGCCCCGCCGAACCGCCCGCAGAGCGTCCTGGACGGCGCCTATCTGGTGCCCCGCGCGCGGTCCGAGGAGTTCGTGGAGGCGGTGCACCGGGCGGAGGGGGAGGTGCCGGGGGCCCGGGTCGAGCTGGCCGGGCCGTGGGCGGCGTACTCCTTCGCGGACGTCGGCGACCTGTCATGAGCCGGGGGACGGCCTGTCACGCACCAGGACGCGTGTCCTTGCGGCACAGGATCTCGCCGTGCAGGACGCAGAACCAGCCGTCCTCCCGCTCGCCCCACTCCCGCCACGCCCGGGACACTGACTCGAGTTGCTCCTCGGTCGCGTGGCCGCCCTCCGTGGCGCGCTCGGCGTAGGCGGAGGCCAGGGTGCGGTCGGCCCACAGGCCGCTCCACCACGCCCGCTCCTCGGCGGTGCTGAACGTCCAGGTGGCGGAGGTGGCCGTGATGTCGGTGAACCCGGCCGCCAGCGCCCAGGACTTCAGCCGGCGCCCCGCGTCCGGTTCGCCGCCGTTGGCCCGCGCCACCCGGCGGTACAGGTCCAGCCAGTCGTCCATCCCCTGGGACGGCGGATACCAGGTCATCGCCGCGTAGTCCGAGTCGCGTACGGCCACCAGCCCGCCCGGCACGGTCACCCGCAGCATCTCGCGCAGCGCCTGCACCGGATCGCCCACGTGCTGGAGCACCTGGTGGGCGTGGACCACGTCGAACGAGCCGTCCGGGTACGGCAGGGCGTGCACGTCGGCGGTCTCGAAGCGGACGTTGGCCAGTCCGCGGCCGGCGGCCGTGGCGCGGGCCTGGTCCAGGACGCCCGCCGCGTGGTCGACGCCGGTGACGTGGCCCTCGGGGACCAGGGCCGCCAGGTCGGCGGTGATGGTGCCGGGGCCGCAGCCGATGTCCAGGATCCGCTGGTGCGGCTCCAGGGAACCGAGCAGGTAGGCCGCGGAGTTGGCGGCGGTCCGCCAGGTGTGCGACCGCAGCACCGACTCGTGGTGCCCGTGCGTGTAGACGGCGGTCTCCTGCGCTTTCGGCATGGCTCTACCTACCCCTTCTCGGCGTACCTCTCCGGGCTCCCGGGAGCCCCGGGCGACGTGATCACCGTACGCCCATGGCCGCATGCTGAGACCATTTGTTTCACCATGCGGACGACTCATGGTGTCCGGGCGGCGGCCCCGCGCGTACGCTGGGGTGGCCGTTCCGGGGTGCGGAGCGGGTCCGACCCGGGAGGCTCACCGCATGCGACTGCTGCTCGTCCGTCACGGCCAGACCCCCACCAACGTGGACTACCTGCTGGACACCGCCGCCCCCGGCCCCGGCCTGACCGAGCTGGGCGCACAGCAGGCGGCCGCCCTGCCGCGGGCCCTCGCCGACGAGGACATCGAGGTCCTGTACGCCTCCACCCTGGTGCGCACCCAGCTCACCGCCGCGCCGCTGGCCGCCGCCCGCGGTCTCGACGTACGCGTGCGTGACGGCATCCGGGAGATCTCCGCGGGCGACCTGGAGATGCTGCCCGGCGACTCCCCGGACGCCGTCCGCTACATGCGGACCGTGTTCGCCTGGGCCGACGGAGACGTGGAGGCGCGCGTGCCCGGCGGCGAGAACGGCGTGGAGTTCCTGGCCCGCTACGACGCCGTGGTCGCCGAGGCCGCAGCGACCGGCGCCGGAACGGTCGCCCTGGTCAGTCACGGCGCCGCTATCCGCGCCTGGTCCGCCGCCCGCGCCCACAACGTCGATGTCCCCTTCGCCGCAGGACACCGCCTCGCCAACACCGGCACGGTGATCCTGGAGGGCTCACCGGCCGACGGCTGGAAGGCGCTGGCCTGGGCGGGAGCCACCGTGACCCCGGCCGGGGACAGCGGACCGGCCGGAGCGGAACCCGGGGTCCGCTAATCGGTTTGCCGCCCGTCGCGGCCGGACCGCAGAATGCGCCTCATGGGACATCTGGAAGCCGCGCACCTCGAGTACTACCTCCCCGACGGGAGGGCGTTGCTCGGCGACGTGTCCTTCCGGGTGGGCGAAGGGGCCGTGGTCGCCCTGGTCGGGCCCAACGGCGCCGGCAAGACCACCCTGCTGCGGCTGATCTCCGGCGAGCTGAAGCCGCACGGCGGCACCGTCACCGTCAGCGGCGGCCTCGGTGTGATGCGCCAGTTCGTCGGCTCCGTACGGGACGAGACGACCGTGCGCGACCTGCTCGTGTCGGTGTCCTCGCCCCGCATCCAGGAGGTCGCCAAGGCCGTCGACAGGGCCGAGCACGCGATCATGACCGTCGACGACGAGGCCGCCCAGCTCCAGTACGCGCAGGCCCTCTCCGACTGGGCCGAGGTGCACGGCTACGAGGCCGAGACCCTGTGGGACATGTGCACCACCGCCGCGCTCGGCGTGCCCTACGACAAGGCGCAGTTCCGGCTCGTGCGCACGCTCTCCGGCGGCGAGCAGAAGCGGCTCGTCCTGGAGGCGCTGCTGCGCGGCACCGACGAGGTCCTGCTGCTCGACGAGCCCGACAATTACCTCGACGTCCCCGGAAAGCGCTGGCTGGAGGACCGGCTGAAGGAGACCCGCAAGACGGTCCTCTTCGTCTCCCACGACCGCGAACTCCTCTCCCGCGCCGCCGAGAAGATCGTCTCCGTGGAGCCCTCGCCCACCGGCGCCGACGCCTGGGTGCACGGCGGCGGCTTCGCCACCTACCACGAGGCCCGCCGCGAGCGCTTCGCCCGCTTCGAGGAACTGCGGCGCCGCTGGGACGAGAAGCACGCCCAGCTCAAGAAGCTCGTCCTGAACCTCCGTCAGGCCGCCTCCATCAGCCATGAGCTGGCCTCCCGCTACCAGGCGGCGCAGACCAGGCTGCGCAAGTTCGAGGAGGCGGGACCGCCGCCCGAGCCGCCGCGCGAGCAGGACATCACCATGCGCCTCAAGGGCGGCCGCACCGGCGTCCGCGCCGTCACCTGCCAGGCGCTCGAACTGACCGGCCTGATGAAACCCTTCGACCTGGAGGTCTTCTACGGCGAGCGGGTCGCCGTCCTCGGCTCCAACGGCTCCGGCAAGTCGCACTTCCTGCGGCTGCTGGCCGGCGAGGACGTGGCGCACACCGGCACCTGGAAGCTCGGCGCGCGGGTCGTCCCCGGGCACTTCGCCCAGACCCACGCCCACCCCGAACTCCAGGGCCGCACCCTCCTCGACATCCTCTGGCAGGAGCACTCCCAGGACCGGGGCGCGGCCATGTCCCGGCTGCGCCGCTACGAGCTGACCCAACAGGCCGAACAGACCTTCGACCGGCTCTCCGGCGGCCAGCAGGCCCGCTTCCAGATCCTGCTCCTGGAGCTGGAGGGCGTCACCGCCCTGCTCCTCGACGAGCCGACCGACAACCTCGACCTGGAGTCCGCCGAGGCGCTCCAGGAAGGACTGGAGGCGTTCGAGGGCACGGTCCTCGCGGTCACCCACGACCGCTGGTTCGCCCGCTCCTTCGACCGCTACCTGGTCTTCGGCAGCGACGGCCGGGTCCGCGAGACCCCGGAGCCGGTGTGGGACGAGCGGCGGGTGGAGCGGGCCAGGTAGCCCCCGGCGGGTGCCCTCCGCCGTGCGGGGGCCCGCGGGCCCGAATGTTCGTACAGTGGAGGCACACGTCGGAACGACGAGCGGGGCACCACGATGACCGGAGTCGACCCTGACCGGCTGGACGACCAGCAGCTCATGAAAGAGCTGGAGACGATCCACCGCACGCGCCACGACACCCTGCTGTACGGGTCGAACGACGCCCTGCGCGCCCACAACGACCGCATGGCGCGGCTGGAGGGCGAGTACCTGCGCCGCAACCCCCGCCGCTTCGTGGCCCCCGGCCGCACCCGTGAGGGGGCCCGGGAGCGCGCCGCCGCGCCCGACGGCGCCCGCCGGGCCCCGGCCGGGCGCGGGCGCGAGGCCGGCACCCCGGTGGGCAAGTGGGGCCGGGAGTCCGCGGGCGGCGGCTGACCGCCCGCCCCAGGACCCCTGCGACCCGTACGGTGCTCCTTCCGCCACGCCGGAACGTCACCCGCATGGCGGGCCCCTGTCCCGCGAATGGGGTCCGGCCGCGCGCGGCACGGCCCCGGGCGGGCTGTGATGGTTCGCGGGACCGCCTCGGCGGCCCCGCCCCGCAGCCGCCGGCCGAAGGAGCCGCACCATGCGCCGCACCGCACCCCTGCTGTCCGCCGTCGCCCTGGCCGGTGCCCTGCTGGCCGCCGCCGGCCCGGTCGCGTCGGCGGATCCGGCGGCCGAGGTCAGCCCGGGCAGCGTCGACCCGGGCGGCAGCGTCACCGTCTCGGTCACCTGCGACCCGCCGGGCGGCACCGCCCCCGAGACCATCGACGCCTCCTCCCTGGCCTTCGCGGACGGCACCGTCCGGCTCACCCGGGTCACCGACACCGACGACCCGGCCGCCGGGCTCTCCTACCGGGGCACCGCCCGGAGCAGCGGCGCCGCCGACCTCGACGCGGACGAGGGGCTCGGCCCCGACACCGCCTGGACCGTCGACGGCACCTGCCCGGCGCCGCCGGACGGGGAGGGCAGCCCCTGGAGCGCCACCTTCGACATCACCCGCGCGAGCGGCGGCGGATCCTGTCCGCCGGAGTACGGCGACACCGGCTCGCCCTGCGGCACCGGCCGGCCGACCCCCGCCCCCACCCACCACACGTGCTCCCCCTCCGCGCCACCCCACGGCGGAGGGGACCGCGCCGACCCCTGCGCGCCCCCCACCGTCGAGCACGGCGTACGGGCCGGCGCCGGCGGCTCCCTCGGCGACTCCGTGCCCGCCCTGATCGTCGGCGGCGTGCTGATCGCCGGGGCGGCGGGCGCGGCCGGACACCGGCTGTACCGGCGCGCACGGGACGCCTGACCGCACCGGCGCGCCACGCACCACCGGACACACGTGACGCGCGGGGGGCCATAGGTCGCGTACCACAGGGCACATGTCACGCAGCACCGGGCACATGTCACGCATCACCGGGCACAGGGCACCAGGGACGGACCGCGCGGAGGACCCATGCCGAGCACGGAACCCGAAGGACACGGGCCGGTCCGCTACGGCCCGCCGTTCCCCGTGGACGGACTGCCCGTGCCGCCCGGCCTCGCCGCCGTCCTCGCCGGGGCCGCCGGCCGCGCCGACGGCGAACCCGTCGGCGGCGGACCCGCGCTGCTGACGGCCGCCGCCGGCTACTGGGAGCGGCGCGGCACCCCCGTCGACCCCGCGGGCGTCGTGGCCGGGCCCGGCGCGCCCGCGCTGCTGGTCGCGCTGACCGCCGCGCTCGGCGGCGACGTCCTGGTGCCCCGGCCGTGCGCGGCCTGGTGGGCGCCGTACGCGCGGCTGCTCGGCCGCCGGGTGTTCCACGTGGCCACGCCCGCCGAGTGCGGCGGCGTCCCCGACCCGTACGCCCTGCTGGAGACCGTGCGACGGCTGCGGGCCGAGGGCGGCGACCCGCGGCTGCTGGTGCTGTCCGTCGCCGACGACCCCACCGCGACCGTGGCCCCGCCCGAGGTGCTGCACGAGGCCGTGGAGGCCGCCGCCGCGGAGGGACTGCACCTGATCAGCGACGAGACCTGGCGCGACACCGTGCACGCCCCGCAGGACACCGTCCCGGTCGGCCCGGCCGAGATGCTGCCCGAACGGGTCACCGTCGTCACCGACCTGGCCGGCGCCCTGCTGCCCGCCGGCTGGCCCGCCGCCGTCGCCCGTCTGCCCGCCACGGTTGCCGGGGACGATCTGCACGCGCGCGTCCTCGACGTCCTCACCGCCCTCGACGCGCGCGTGGCCGCCCCGGTCGCCGCGGCCGCCGCCCACGCCCTGACCGAGCCCGCCGAGGTCACCGACCGGGTCGCCGCCACCGCACGGCTGCACGCGCTGCTGGCCCGGGCGGTGCACACGGCGGTGACCGGCGCGGGGGCGCTGGCCCTGCCGCCGCGCGCCGGACGGCATCTGTACGTCGACCTGGAGCCGCTGCGCGAGGCGCTGTCGCCGCGCGGCGTCGGGGACGCCCAGGACCTGGAGGACTTCCTCTCCGCCCGGCTGCGGATGCCCGCGCCCGGCGGACACCGCTTCGGCGACGATCTCGCCGCGCTGCGCGTCCGCCTGACCACCGGCCCGCTGCTCGGGGACACGGACGCGCGGCGCACGGAATGCCTCACGTCCTCCGCGCCGTTGGAACTGCCGCACGTGCACCGCGCGTTGACGCGCCTCGCGGCGGTCTTCGACGATCTCCGCGACGACGCCCGGCGAGGGGAGCCCTCTCGATGACGCAGCAGTCCGAGTCGACCACGGCGGAACCGGCGCCCTCCGGGGACACCACCGCCCCCGCCACCGCACCCGCCCCTCTCGCACCCCCGTTCCCGCCGCTCGCCGAACCCCGTCCGCCCGGTGAACGGCGGGTGTGGCCACGCACCTTCCACGACCGGCTGACCGCCCCGCTGCCCGGCCTCAAGGCTCTCGCCCGGTTCGCCCGCGAGGGCTCCGTCCGCCCCGGCAGGGAGGGCCTCGCCGACATCCCCCGGCTGCCCTTCGCGCCCGCCCCGCTGCCCCGCGCGGACGCCGGCACCGTCGCCGTCTCCTGGGCGGGGCACGCCAGTTGGGTGCTGCGGATCGGCGGCCTGACCGTCCTGACCGACCCGGTCTGGTCCCGCCGGATCCTCGGCACCCCGGCCCGGATCACCCCCGTCGGCATCCCCTGGGAGAGCCTGCCGCCCGTCGACGCGGTCGTCATCAGCCACAACCACTACGACCATCTGGACGCGCCCACACTGCGCCGACTCCCGCGCGACACACCGGTGTTCGTACCGGCCGGGCTCGGAGTCTGGTTCCGGCGCCGCCGGTTCACCCGGGTCACCGAGCTGGACTGGTGGGAGGCGTCCGAACTCGGCGGTGTGCGCCTCGACTTCGTGCCCGCCCACCACTGGTCCAAGCGCACCCTCACCGACACCTGCCGTTCCCTGTGGGGCGGCTGGGTGCTCACCGCGCCCGACGGGCGGCGTGTGTACTTCGCCGGCGACACCGGGTACGGCCACTGGTTCTCCCGCATCGGCCGGCGGTACCCCGGTATCGACCTGGCCCTGCTGCCCATCGGCGCCTACGACCCGCGCTGGTGGCTCAGTGACGTGCACTGCGACCCGGACGAGGCGGTCCGCGCCGTGCTCGACCTGGGGGCACGCCGGATGGCCCCCATGCACTGGGGCACCTTCGTGCTCTCCGCCGAGCCGGTCCTCGAACCCCTGCACCGGGTGCGGGCGGCCTGGGCGGCGGCGGGCCTGCCGCGCGACCGGCTCTGGGACCTGCCGATCGGCGGCTCCCGCGTGCTGCCGGGCTGAACAGCGGGCGAGGTTCAGGAGGTCAGGGCGGCGAGCGCCTCCCGGTCGGTGGGCAGCGCGAAGGAGCGCAGCCACTCCCGTGTCTCGTGGGATGACGCGCTCCAGTAGTCGTCGTGGCCGGCGAGCGTGCGCAGGAAGCGGCGCTGGGCGTCGGTGAGCGGGTCGTCGGAGCGGCGGCCGTCGGGGAACGCCTTGCGCAGCAGCGGTCCCCAGTCGTCCTCCGCGGTGCTGTCGCAGGCGACCTTGAGCACCGCGAGGGCCTGGGGGAGGAGTTCCTCGAACGTGGCGACGCGTTCCACGGCGGCGGCGACCAGCCGGGCGCGGAACCAGCCGTGGAGGCTGGGGAACCAGTCGTCCGCGGCCCACGGCCGGGTCAGCGCGGCCAGCAGTTCGGCCGTGGCCGTGGGGTTGCCGGCCTGGGCGGGGGCGAGGGCGGCACAGGCGCGGATCGCCGGGTCGGCGTCGGCGAGCAGCGCGGAGACGTCCTCGCCCCAGGTGCCCAACAGGAGCGTGGCGGTGCCGCGTTCGTCCCTGTCCTCGCCCGCCTCGGCGACCGGGCGCAGTGTCGCGGCGGCCTCCGGCACACGGTGGGCGAGGTCGGGCGCGCGCAGCAGTTCGGCGGCCGCGTCGACCGCCGCTGACCGCACGGCGGGCTGCGGATCGTCCAGCCAGGGCAGCACGGCGTCCAGCACGAGCGGCCTCACCTCCCGGCAGGCGACGATGTCCTCGTCCTCGGTGTCGTCCTCGTCGTACGCGCAGGAACGGGCCATGGCGCGGAGCCAGTTGAGCAGCGCGGCCCGCAGCGGGCGCGTGCGCCCGTCCCACGGGTAGGGGCTGACGAAGTCCTCGCCCGCGCGCGGGTCGTCGAGGATCGCGGCCATGTACAGCGCGGCCGGGGCGGTCGCGCTGTACAGGTACCCCTGGTGGATCAGCGACGAGTCGATCCTGCCGAACGCCTCCGACCGTTCCCCGGGGTCGTCGTGCAGCAGCCGGTACAGATACCGCGGAGTGTCGTCGGCCTCGCCGTACGCGTGCTCCAGGTCGTACCAGGGGGTGTTCTCCAGGAGGTCGAGCGGCGTGGGTAGTGCGGACGTCATGCGGTCACTCTCCCAACGGGCCCTAGACGCGCGGCGGTTCGGGGTCGCGGCCCGCGCAGGGGGCGCCGAGCAGGGCGGCGGCCTCGCGGACGGCGGCCTCGGTGCGGCCGGTCAGCAGCAGGACGTAGTCGTCGGCGATGCCGCGGTCGTGACGGACGATCAGATCAGGGCCGCCGTGCAGCACGACGTCACCGGCCAGTTCGCGCCACGGCAGCAGCCCCATGTCGGGGTAGGCCGCGGTGAGCCGGGCGAGGGCGGCGGGGTCGCGGTCGAGGTCGTCCCGCTGGACCGCCAGCGTCCAGCCGAACCGGGACGGCAGCCGCATCAGCGCGAGATGCAGAAGGTGTTCGGAGACCGAGCGGTCCTGCACCACCCAGCCCTCGTCCCCGCCGACGCTCACCAGGACCCGAGGATCGTCCTGGCCCGCCTCGGCGGCCGGGTACCCCCACTCGTTGCAGTACTGGTACTCCGCCATGAAGACACAGACCCGACGGTCCCCGCCGGGCGGCAGCAGCGGGCTGCCCTCCGGCACCTCATGGGCGACACCCCAGCCGGTGGGGTCGGGGCGCAGCGTCGGCGGCATCTCGGGGTGGGTCCAGTACCAGCGGGCGTTGGCCATGAAGGTGTTCTCGGGCCAGGTCCACCACTCCCGCAGCGCGACCGGCACGGGCAGGCTCCGGTCGATCCGGGCCTCCTCGTCGTCGTCCTCGTCCTTCTCGTCGTCCTCGTCCTCGTCGTCTTCGTCGTCCTCCCACAGCTCCGGGTCCCAGTCCTCGGGGTCCCACTCCTCGGGCTCGAAGCCCCACTCGCGCTGCACCTCGGACAGCAGCTCCCAGCGGGACGTCCGGGGCGCCGCGAGCCGGGCCGCGAACTGCCCGTAGTCGACGACGTGTTCGGTGCTCGATGTCATGGGCGGGACCCTAGTGGGTCCCTGTGACAACGCCGTACGACCACCGCCACACGCTCAGCCCGGCTGCGGCCCCCGCAGCCGCCGCCACACGCTCGGGGCAGCGCTGATCAGCAGCGTCAGGGCGACCGCGGCGACCACGCCCTGCCACGGCTCGGGGAACAGGGAGCCGCCGACGATCCCGATGAGCTGGTAGGTCAGCGCCCAGGCCAGACAGGCGGGAAGATTGCCGCGGGCGAAGCGGCGCAGCGGCCACTCGGCCATCAGACAGGCCAGCATCACCGGGATCCGGCCCGCCGGCACCAGCCGGGACAGCACCAGCACCGTCGTGCCGTGGTCGGCGAGCTTGTCCTGCGCCTGGGTCAGCCGCTCCTCCGGGGCCCGCGACCGGATCGCCTCCAGCCAGCGCGAGCCGCCCCGCGACCGCATCCCGCGCCGCCCCAGCCAGTACAGCGCGGCATCCCCGCAGAACGCCGCGAGCGACGCCGTCAGGAACACCAGGGCCAGCGAGAACGGCGCCATGCGATGGAACGCCACCACGGCCGCCGAACTCACCAGCGCCCCCGTCGGCACCACCGGCACCAGCGCCCCGATGAACACCAGCAGGAACAGCGACGGATAGCCGAGCGCCTGCTGTGTCGACGCCGTCGGCGCGGTCGTCGCGGCGGCGGCGAGCCACCACTTCACCGAGCGGCCTCCAGACGGACGCTCTCGCCGTGCCCGAGCCGGTGCACCGCCACGCGGGGCGCACGCTCGGCCGCGAGGCGCACGAATTCGTCGCCCGGCGCATGGAACTCATGGGGGCGCACGGCGTCCATGCCGATGGGCCAGTACGTGCCCCAGTGCACCGGTACCGCGCTGTGCGGCGCCAGCCGGGCCAGCGCCTCCGCCGCCCGCCCCGCGTCCAGATGTCCGTCGCCGAGGTACGGCCCCCAGCCGCCCACCGGCAGCAGTGCCGCCTCGACCGGCCCGACCTCGTCGGCCAGTTCGTCGAAGAGCCCGGTGTCCCCGGCGAAGTAGGTGCGCGCCTCGCCCTCGACGACGTATCCGAGCGCGGGGGAGCGGTGCGGTCCGACCGGCAGCCGCCGTCCGTCGTGCCGGGCGGGCACGGCACGTATCCGCAGGCCGTCGACGGTGACCACGTCACCGGGCGCCATCTCGTCGATCCGCAGATGGCCCAGCCTGCGCAGCGCGGGGACGGCGCGCGAGGCACCCAGGGGCACCAGCAGGCGCGTGCCCGGCGCGAGGCGCGCCAGCGAGGGCACATGGAGATGGTCGGCGTGCAGATGGGAGACGACCGCGACGTCCGCCTGCCAGGCACGGGGCGGAGGCGGCGCCCCCCGGCGGCGGCGCAGATGGGCGAGCCGGCGGGCGAACAGAGGATCGGTCAGCACACGCACGTTCGAATCCTCGACCGTGCAGGTCGCGTGACCCCACCAGGTGATCTCCACCGGCACCTCTTTGCCTCCTTCGCGCGACTCCCCCGAAGCCTACGGGCAGGAGTAGGGTCGGCGGCGAAACCCGGAGGTGAGGGGGACCCCATGGGACCGGTGCGGGTCACGGCGATCGCGAGTCTGACGCCGCTGGAGGAGCTGGACGCCGATCCCTTCCTGGTGGACTCCCGCAGCCAGCACGCCATGTGCGCGCGCTGGGCCGCCCAGCGCGGCTATGTGGTGAGCAGGGAGCTGCTGGTGCGCGGGCTGCGCGCCGACCACTGCGTGCTGTGGGACGGCGTCCGCCCCGGCGCCGACCTGTTCGTCGCGCCCAGCCGCCGCGTCCTGGAGAGCGCCCTGTCGGACGTCGAGGAGTTCACCGAGGAATGCGCCCGGCGCGGGGTGCGGGTGGAGACCGTCGGCTTCGCCGAACCCTCCTACGACGCCCAGATGAAGGCCCGCGTGCACCGGCGTCTGTCGATGCCGACCGCCGGGTACGACGGCCGCTGAGCGGGCCGCCCGCCGAGCGCGCCGTGCGCCGTCCGCCGAGCGCGCCGCCTGCCGACCGGCCCGACCACCGGGTACGCGATCCGTCCATCAGGCCGCCCGTCCGCCCCATGTGACAGGGTGGGGGAGGGACCCCGCCGGCGTCGGGGCCGGAACGCGAGGTGGACGGGGCGTGCGTGGGGTGCGGTGGCGGCGAGCCGTCAGTCAGGCCGGGCGGAGTCTCACCGTGTGGGCCGTCTCCACCCTGACCATGCTGGTCCTCGCCGGGATCCTGCCCGACTTCCGCCTCCAGTCCGCCGACGGCGACAGCGCCACCGTCATCGCCGTCACCGCGGCCGTCGGAGCCGGTGTCTTCGGTGTCCTGTCGGCGCTGGTCTGGCCGCTGATGGTCCGCCTGCTGCTGCTCGTACCGGCCCTGGTGCTCGGCCTGCTGGTGTTCTTCCTCAACGGCTCCCTGCTGCTCATCGCCCTGCGGCTGACCCCCTCGGGACAGACCGAGGCCGCGCCCGAGACTGCCGTGATCGTCGCCGCCGTGATGTCCGCCGTCGCCTCCGCGACCGGCGGCGCGCTCGCCGTCCGCGACGACGACGCCTACCGCCGCCGGCTGTACCGGCTCGCCGACCGGCGCCGCCGCGGCGGACCGCCCGGCCCCACCGGCCCCGGCACCGTCTTCCTCCAGCTCGACGGCGTCGGGCACGACGTGCTGGCCGACGCCGTGCGCAGGGGTCTGATGCCGACCGTCGCCCGCTGGCTCGGCGAGGACGGCACCGGCGCACCCCCCAGCCACCGGCTCACCCCCTGGCGCACCGACTGGTCCAGCCAGACCGGCGCCAGCCAGCTCGGCATCCTGCACGGCAGCAACCACGACGTCCCCGCCTTCCGCTGGTACGAGAAGGAGACCCGGGAGGTGATGGTCTGCAACCGCCCCACCAGCGCCGCCGAACTCCAGCGCCGCGCCGTCGACCGCACCGGTGAGGGCGGCCTGCTGACCGGCGACGGCGCCAGCCGCGGCAACCTCTTCAGCGGCGGAGCCGGCGAACAGGCCCTCGTGCTGTCCATCGCCGCCCGCCGCCGCGGCCGCGAGAACCGCTCCCGGGCCGGCTACTTCGCCTACTTCTCCGACCCCGCCAACGCCGTGCGCACCGCCCTGTCGTTCGCCGCCGAGGTGGGCCGCGAGATCGGCCAGTCCACCCGCGCCCGGCTGCGCAAGGAACGCCCGCGGGTCGGACGCGGCGGCCTCTACCCGCTGGTGCGCGCCTTCGCGACCGTCGTCGAACGGGACGTCGTGGTCGCCGCCGTCACCGGCGACCTGCTCGCCGGCCGCAGCGCCGTCTACGCCGATCTGGTCGCCTACGACGAGGTGGCCCACCACTCCGGGCCGCTCGGCCGGGACACCGCCCAGGTCCTCGGCCGCCTCGACCGGGCGCTCGCCCTGATCGAGAAGGTCGCCGAGCACGCCCCCCGCCCCTACCGGATCGTCGTCCTGTCCGACCACGGGCAGAGCCCCGGCGAGACCTTCCGCGCCCGCTACGGCCTCACCCTCGGCGATCTGGTCCGGGCCGGCTGCGGACTGCCCGTGCCGCGGAAGGCCGAGCGCACCCACAGCGGCGCCGAGGCCCGCGCCGCCGTCCGCGCCGCGCTGCGCCGGCCCGTCGAGGAGAGCGGCGAACGCCACCGCCCCGCCCGCCGCCGCTCCGAGCCGATCGTGCTCGCCTCCGGCAACCTCGGCCTGATCTCCTTCCCGGACGTGCCGCACCGGATGAGCAAGGAGGAGATCGACGCCCGCCACCCCGCCCTGCTCCCCACCCTCGCCAACCATCCCGGCGTCGGCTTCCTGCTGGTGCGCAGCGAGGAGCACGGCGGTCTCGTCCTCGGCGCCGCCGGCGCGGCGATCCCGCTGGACCGGCTCGACGAGGAGCCAGGACCGCTGGCCGCCTTCGGGCCCGGCGCCGCCGACGCCGTCCGCCGCACCCACGGCTTCCCGCACACCGCCGACATCATGGTCAACTCCAGCCACGACCCGGCCGACGGCGAGGTCCTCGCCTTCGAGGAGCAGATCGGCTCCCACGGCGGCCTCGGCGGCGCCCAGGCCAAGCCGTTCCTGCTCTCCCCGCTCGCCCTGTCCGAGCCCGTCGCGGACGGGGAGGTGCTGGCCGGCGCCGAGCACGTGCACCGCGTGCTGCGCCGCTGGCTGCGCGAGTCCGAGGGGCCCCAGGTGCCGGTGGAGCCGGTGCGCCAGGAGCGGGCCGCCTGAAAATCGGCTGCGCCCGGGAAGCCGTACGCACACACTGACCGTGTCGTCCCGTCCCCCGAACGCTCCCGAGGAGCCCCCGCCTTGCAGGCTGCCGTCACGGTCACCCCCTCCCGCGTCCCCGAACTCCTCCTCGGCCTGGCCACCGTCCGGCCGGTGTTCCTCTGGGGCGCCCCCGGCATCGGAAAGTCCTCCCTGGTCAGGGAGTTCGCCGAATCGCTCGGACTGGAGTGCGTGAGCCTGCTGGGCACCCAGCTCGCCCCGGAGGACCTGATCGGCGTCCCGCAGATCCGCGACGGCCGCTCCGTGTTCTGCCCGCCCGAGGCCATCGCCCGCGACGAGCCGTACTGCCTCTTCCTGGACGAACTGAACGCGGCCACCCCCGATGTGCAGAAGGCGTTCTACTCGCTGATCCTGGACCGCCGCATCGGCAGCTACGAACTGCCCGCGGGCTCGATCGTGATCGGCGCCGGCAACCGCGCCACCGACAACGCGCTCGCCCGGCCGATCGCCTCCGCGCTCGTCAACCGTCTCGCCCACGTCCATCTGGAGGCGTCCCCGCGGGACTGGCTGGCCTGGGCCGCGGGCCACGGCATCCACCCCTGGATCCTCGACCACCTCACCGACCGCCCCGACCACCTGTGGTCCAAGCCGCCCAAGACCGAGGAGCCGTTCTCCACGCCCCGCTCCTGGCACATGCTCTCCGACGCGCTGCACTCCTTCGGCCGCGACCTCGACGAGGACACCCTGAAGGTCCTCGCCCACGGCACCCTGACGCCCGCGCACGCCACCGCCTTCTGCGGCTACGTCAAGATCGTCCGCAGCCGGTACGGCATCGAGGCCGTCCTGCGCGGCGACGCCTCCTGGCCGCACCGCGTCGAGGACCGCGACCTGCTCTACTACCTCGCCGACTCGTTCCGCGGCCGACTCGTCAAGGAACTCCCCGCCGTCAAGGAGCACATGTCGGCGAACGGCCGGCAGACCGCCCACCGCGCCAAGTCGCTGCTCGTCCAGCTCGCCGAGATATCCGTCGAGGTCGCGCAGACCGTCATCGCCTCCGACGCCGACGGCAACCCCGTGCTGCCCGCCTGGTTCCTGGTGGAGGCGGCCCGGGACATGCCCCGGCTGGTCGAGGCGCGCCGATGAGCCGCCCCGGCCGCGGGAAGAAGAAACGCGACCTCGCCCAGGAGGCGTTCGAGGCGGGCCTCGCCCTGGTGCGCGGCCACCCCGCCCTGAACGCCGTCTCCTTCACCGTCTGCCGCGACGCGGAGTGCCCGTTCGCACCCCGCGACGGACTCGTCCGCGTCGACTCCGACGGCGTCGCGCACGTCCACCCCGCCAGCCTCGCCGAACCCGCGCAGTGGGCCTGGTCCCTCGCCCACGCCGCGCTCCACCTCGGCTTCGGCCACCTCCCGGCCGCCGAAGGCGCCCGGGTCCAGCCGGACCGGTTCGACCTCGCCGCCCGCTGCGTCGTCGTCAACCGCTTCCTGCTCAGCTCGCCGCTGGGCACCCCGCCCGAGGACCATCCGCTCACCTACCCCGACGGCGACGAGGAGCGGCTCGCCGCCCGCTGGCGCCGGGCCGTACTGCCCGCCGCCTACGAGCACTGCGGCACCGCGGGACCGGAACCCGACCAGGTGCTGACGCCCTGGGACCTCTGGCGCCAGGGACCGCCCCCCGACCGGCAGGCGGCCTTCGCCACCGCCCTGACCCGGACCGTGTCCGCCGCGATGGACATGGCCGGCGGCCGCCGCGCCACCCTCCACGACGAGCTGGCGCCCACCCGCTCCTGGGAGCGCGCGCTGAGCTGGTTCATCTCCTCCTACCCGCTGCTCGGCGGTATCGCGGCCGGCATCCGGCTCGTCGCCGACGCCGAACTCGCCCGCGCCCACGGCATCCGCGTCGCCGCCGTCGACACCGAGGCCGGCGAGATCTACGTCAACCCGCTGTACCAACTCGACGACGACGAATGGCGGTTCGTGCTCGCCCACGAGATGCTGCACGCCGCCCTGCGCCACGGCGACCGCTGCGGCACCCGCGACCCCTACCTCTTCAACGTCGCCTGCGACTACGTCGTCAACGGCTGGCTGCGCGAGATGCAGGTCGGCACCATGCCCCACGGACTGCTCCACGACCCGGAACTGAGCGGCCTGTCCGCCGAGGAGGTCTACGACCGGATCGCCGGCGATCTGCGCCGGATGCGCAGGCTCGCCACCCTGCGCGGCAAGGGCCTCGGCGACATCCTCGGCGGCCCGCTCGGCCCGCCCTGCGACCATGTCGACCTCGACGGCTTCTACCGCCGCGGCCTCGCCCAGGGCCTCGATCTGCACGAGCGGCAGGAACGCGGCTTCCTGCCCGGCGGGTTGGTGGAGGAGATCCGCGCGCTCAGCCACCCGCCGCTGCCCTGGGACGCGCAACTCGCCCGCTGGTTCGACGAGTTCGTGCCCCGCCCGGAACCCCTGCGCTCCTTCTCCCGCCCCTCGCGCCGTCAGGCGTCCACCCCGTCCATCCCGCGCGCGGGACGCTACTTTCCGCCGGAGGAGGTCGCCCGCTGTACCTTCGGGGTGGTCCTCGACACCTCCGGCTCCATGGACCGCACCCTCCTCGGCAAGGCCCTCGGCGCCATCGCCTCCTACGCCGAGGCCCGGGACGTCCCCGCCGCCCGGGTCGTCTTCTGCGACGCCGCGCCGCACGACGCCGGTTATCTGCCGGTCGCCGACATCGCGGGCCGGGTCCGGGTGCACGGCCGCGGCGGTACGGTCCTCCAGCCCGGCGTCGATCTCCTGCTGCGCGCCGAGGACTTCCCGCGCGGGGCGCCCGTGCTGGTCATCACCGACGGCTGGTGCGACGTCCTGCGGATCCGCCGCGAACACGCCTATCTGATCCCGCAGGGCGCCCGGCTGCCGTTCACGGCGCGGGGGCCGGTGTTCCGGGTGCGGTGAGCGAGAGTGTGATCGGATGGGGGACACAGAGACCCGTCCGACGGGACACCCACGCGAAAGGAACCACCGTGGCCACCACGCGCTCCGCACACACCGTCTGGGAAGGCAACCTGCTCCAGGGCAACGGCGTCGTCACCTTCGACTCCTCCGGTATCGGGGAGCAGCCGGTGTCGTGGCCGTCGCGCGCCGAGGCGGCGAACGGCAAGACCAGCCCGGAGGAGCTGATCGCCGCCGCCCATTCGAGCTGCTTCTCCATGGCCCTCTCGCACGGACTGGCCGGCGCGGGCACCCCGCCCACCAAGCTGGTCACCTCCGCCGACGTGACCTTCCAGCCGGGTGAGGGCATCACCGGCATCCACCTCACCGTGGAGGGCACCGTCCCCGGCCTCGACGAGGACGCGTTCACCGCGGCCGCCGAGGACGCCAAGAAGAACTGCCCGGTCAGCCAGGCCCTCACCGGCACGACGATCACCCTGTCGGCCAAGCTCGCCTGACCCGCCGGCCCGCTCCCGGCTCACCGGCCCCGCAGGTCCCCGGGGGCCGGGAGCGCGGCGCACACCGCGTCCAGGACGGCGGCGTACGGCGTACCGGAGCCGGTGAGCCGGGAGCGCAGCCGCTCCAGCCCCTCGCGGTGCCCGGTGAGCAGCTCCGTCTCGCCGGTACGGGCCGTGAACTCCAGTACGGACGGCAGGAAGTCGGGCAGTTCCTCGCCGGTGAACGTCAGGCCGTGCACCCGGTAGAGGTCCTCGAAGCGCGCCAGCGGCAGCCCGCCGGGCCAGCGGCTGAGGTACAGGCTGTGCGGGTCCTCCCCGTCGAAGACCCGCGCGTAGTGCGCCTGGAGCTCGCCGGGCGGGGTGACGGCCGCGTGATCGGCGAACTCCCGTAGCTGCGGCGCCGCTTCGCGCAGCAGCGGCAGCCGGTCGCGCAGGGCGTCGTCGGGATACGTCAGACACAGCGCGGCGGCCTGGTACAGCACGGCGTCCGAGGGCATCACGCCTCCTTCGAGTCGCTCGGGGGCGACGCCCGCGTGTCGGGCACCTGCGCTCCCTCGCCCGCCCCGGTCTACGACGCTAGGGGCGGGCGCGGGAGCGCACCCGTTCACCGCACCCGTACGGGTGCCGGGACCGCGCTGACCAGGCACGACGAGCCTCGGTGGCCAGGACCCCCGGTCAGGGCTTGGTGGCGACCCCGGCGTACACCGGGACGATGCCCTCGGCCTGGAGCGCCACGTCCTCGGGGTCCGGCCGCCAGCCCGAGACCGGGATCAGACCCGGGCCGAGCAGTTCGAGACCTTCGAAGAAGCGCGCGAACTCGGCCATGGACCGCGGATGGAAGGGCGTACCGCTGCGCCGGAAGGCGTTCGCCGCCTTCTCGATGGCCTCCGGGCTGAGATCCGGGGTCACCTGGGACAGGATCAGCCGGCTGCCCGGGGCGAGCCGCGCCATGTACTCCCGCACCAGCGCGTACCCGCTGTCGTCCAGGTAGTGCGTCAGCGCCACCAGGGAGAGCGCCACCGGCCGGGTGAAGTCGAGGGATTCGGCGGCCCGTTCGAGCAGCGCGTCCCGATCGCGGACGTCGGCGTGCACGTACTGCGTGGACCCCTCGGGCGAGCTGTGCAGCAGGGCCTGCGCGTGCCGCAGCACGATCGGGTCGTTGTCGGCGTACACGACCCTCGCCTCGGCCGCCACACCCTGCGCGACCTGGTGCAGATTGGGCTCGGTGGGGATCCCGGTGCCGATGTCGAGGAACTGGCGGATCCCGGACTCGGCGGAGTCCCGCACGGCCCGGATCATGAAGCGGCGGTTGGCCCGCGCGCCGCGCCGCACCGTGCCGTCCACGGCGAGGATGGAGCGGGCCAGTTCCTCGTCCACCGGGTAGTTGTCCTTGCCGCCCAGCCACCAGTCGTAGACGCGGGCCGGGTGGGGACGGCTGGTGTCGATACGGGGTACCGAGGACTCGGTCATGCGGGGTCTTCTCCTGGGGGGATCGGGCGGGGCGGGTGTGACGGGTGCGAGGTCCGGCGGTGGGGGGGGGGCGGGGGTCACAGGCTGTCGCGGACGTCCCGCAGCATCTGCACGGTGCGTTCGGCGGACGCGGCGTGCGCCGTCATGTGGTCGAGGACCTCCAGATGCGCGGCGACCTCCTTGCGCGAGTCGAGGTACAGAGCACCGGTCAGATACTCCGTCACCACCATGTCGGGCAGTTCCGGTTCGGCGAAGCGGAACAGCGTGAACGGCGCGGCCGTCCCCGGGTGCGGGCCGTCGGCGAACCGGGCCACCTGGAGCGTGATCCGGTCGCGCTCGGACAGCTCCAGCATCCGGTCCAACTGCGCGGCCATCACCGCCGGATCCAGACTCGCGGGGCGGCGCAGCACCGTCTCGTCCAGCACCGCCCACAGATGCGGCGGGTCGGGTTTGTCCAGCAGCCGCTGCCGCGCCATGCGCAGCGACACGTGCCGCTCCAGCGACTCGGGCGTGGTGCGGCCGACGGTGCCGGCCTCCAGCACGGCCCGCGCGTAGTCCTCGGTCTGCAACAGGCCGGGCACGAAGTGGGGTTCGTAGGAGCGGATCAGCCGGGCCGCGCCCTCCAGGCTCACGTACAGGCTGAACCACTCGGGCAGGACGTCGTGGAACCGCTGCCACCAGCCGGGCCGGTTGGCGTCCTCGGCGAGCGTGATGAAGGCTGCCGCCTCTCCCGCCGGCACGCCGTAGGCGTCCAGCAGCACTTGTACGTACGGGATCTTCAGCGAGACCTCCGCGGTCTCCATGCGCCGGACCGTCGCCGGGGCCACCCGCAGTGCGCGGGCCGCCTCCTCGCGGGCCAGTCCGGCCGTCTCGCGCAACTCCTGGAGCCTTCTGCCGAGTACCACCTGCCCCACCGTGGGCGCGGGCCGTCGTTCACTCACGCCACGTCTCCCCTACGTGTCGGCACGCGGGCCAGTGTGCCACGTCCGGGACGGGGGCTCACCGGGACCGAGGGAGGTCTTCGCCACATCCGGAGAGCCGCCTTCCGCCGGTTGCGGACGGACCGTGCCGACTGTCCTGAAGCTCCGTCAATCCGCCGTCATGCGCAGGTACTTGACCGTCTCGGGGTCGGCCGGGAGGAAGGTCTCGACGGCCAGCTCGGCGACCGTCACGTCCATCGGTGTGTTGAATGTGGAGATCGACGACACGAACGACAGGAGCCGCCCGTCGTGCTCGATCCGCAGCGGCAGCGCGAAGTGCGGGACGGGTCCGCAGGGTTCGTCGTCCCGGCCCTCCGGCACGGGATACGCGGCGACCTCCTCGTACAGCCGGCGCAGCGGTGCCGAGCGGTGCAGGGCGATCTGCCGTTCCATCTGGTGCAGCAGATGGCCGCGCCACTCACGGAGGTTGCGGATGCGCGGCGCGAGGCCGCTCGGGTGCAGGGTCAGCCGCATCGCGTTGAGCGGCGGCGTCAGCAGGGACTCCGGGACGCCGTCCAGCAGCGTCATGATCCCGCGGTTCGCGGCGACCACGTCGTACGTCGCGTCCACCACCAGCGCCGGATACGGCTCGTACCCCGTCAGCAGCGTCTCCAGCCCGGCCCGCAGCGCCTCCAGCGCCGGGTCGTCCAGCGGGGTCTCGGGGTAGCGCGGGGCGTGACCGGCCGCCAGCAGCAGCGCGTTGCGCTCGCGGACGGGGACGTCGAGGTGCTCGGCCAGCCGCAGCACCATCTCCTCGCTGGGCCGGGAGCGGCCCGTCTCCACGAAGCTGATGTGCCGGGCGGAGGAGCCGGCACGCAGGGCGAGTTCGAGCTGACTGATCCGCCGCCGCTCCCGCCAGGCCCGCAACAGCGGACCGACCCCCGGTGCGGCGGCGGCGGTGGGGGTGGGGGTGGGGGAGGGGGCGTGCGGACCGGTCGCGACGGAGGCCATGCGTACGACCGTAACGGAGGGCCGGTCCGGTACGCCCCGGCGGGCTTCCGCACGCCCCGCCCTCGCGCATGCGCCGCCGATCTGACCAGGGCCGTTTCCGGCCGGCTGTGGCACGCTGGAAGGCACGCGACACCCACGGAGGGAGTCAGGCCATGGCCGCGGAACCGCTCTCGCAGAAGGAGATCGAGGACCGGCTCGCCGAGCTGCCCGGCTGGTCCCTGGACGACGGCCGGCTCACCCGCTCCTACCGGCTGGACTCGCACTTCGCCGCGGCCGCCCTGGTCGTCCATGTCGCGCGCATCCAGGACGAGCTGAACCACCACGCCGAGATCACCCTCGGCTACGACACGGTCGGCCTCGCCGTCAGCACGCACAGCGCGGGCGGCGCGATCACCGACCTGGACATCGCGCTCGCCCGGCGGGTGCGGGACGCGGCGCCCGCCCACGGAGCGCGCTGACCCGCGGGCGGGCGGGGCGAGGAGACGGGGGGCGCGCGTGCTGGACTACGACGAGGAAGCCGAGCGCTACGACGCCATGCGCGGCGGTGAGCCCCGGGCGGCCGCCGCCGCGGAGGCCGTCCTCGGCCTGCTGCCGCCGGACGCGGCCCGGCCGTCGCACGCCGCCCGGCTGCTGGACGTCGCCTGTGGCACGGGCATCGTCACCCGGCGGCTCGCGGCCGGCCGGCCCGGTCTGCGGGTGACCGGCGTCGACCTGTCCCCGGCGATGGCCCGGCAGGCCGCCGCCCGGCTGCCCGGCACGATCGTGCGCGCCGACAGCCGCCGACTGCCCTTCCCGGACGGCGTGTTCGACGCCGTCACGAGCGTATGGCTGCTGCATCTCGTCGAGGACGAGGGCGACGCGCGCCGGATCGTCGCCGAGTGCGCCCGCGTGCTGCGGCCCGGCGGTGTCTACGTCACCACCGTCGACAAGGGCGCCTCGCACAACGTGGGCAGCGACATCGATGTCGTCCTCGCCTCCCGCCCCCACCGGCCCGCGTCCGACGCGGAGGCCCTGGTCGAGGGGTACGCAGCCGACCGCGGGCTGCTGCCCGCGGGCCGTGCCCGGTTCCCCGGGCGGGGGCAGGGCCGCAGCCCGCGCCGCGCGATCACCGATCTGCGCCGCGGCTGGTTCGTCACCCTGCCGCCCGGCCACCCCCTCGCCGACGACTTCGCCGCCCGGCTCGCGGCCCTCCCCGACCAGGAACGCCCGCGCCCGGAACCGGAGTTCACCCTGCGGGCGTTCCGGAAGCCGGCCGACTGAAGGCCATCGTCCAGTTGGACAGCCAGGTCCGTCCGCCGTCCACCGAGAACGCCTGCTCCCAGTGCGCGGTGTCGGCCGAGATCCCGGACCACACGAACCGCACCCGTACGTCCTTCCCGTCGTGGGTGTCGTCGCCGTGGAAGTGGCCGAGCCCGTTCTCGAAGCGGCCCACGACCGGCGGGAACAGCGTGCCGGTGGTGCTGGAGGACCAGTGCAGCGCCCAGGTGCGGCGCACCGGCTCGAACAGCCGCAGGGTGAGCCCCTGGGAACCCAGGTGCGGCAGATCGATCTCGTCCAGATTGGCCGCCCCGTCGAACAGCGGCAGGCAGCGGCTCGTGGCGGGGAACTCCTCCCAGCCGGAGTCCGGGTCGAGGAAGTCGGTGCGGCGGCGGTTGTGGACGAGCCACTCGCCGTGCAGGAAGTCGAAGTCGTGCCGGTCGCTCATGTGCGTTCTCCCGTGGTTCCGTCGGGCAGGGCGTCGGCCAGATAGGACGGAAGGTCGGGGACTTCGGGGCGCAGCAAGTGCCGTACCCAGGCGTGCCGTTCGTGCAGGACCGGGGGGAGTTCCCAGACGCAGCCGATCCACGGCAGGTCGTGGCGGACGAAGCGGGTGGGGTCGAGGTCGGGGCAGCCCAGCGCCGGCTGGCCCGCCGCCGCGCCCCGGTAGTGCAGCACGTTGTCCCACACCCAGCTATAGGCGTTGAGATAGGCGCCGGTGTCCCCGCCCCGGTGCAGGACCACGAAGGTGGCAGGCGGGGTGCCGTCCGGCTCGGGCAGCAGCTCGGGCAGCACGGCGTAGGCCGCCCGCTCCACCTCGGGCGCGATGCCCGCCGGGTCTGCGGTGACGTGGTAGCGCTTGATCCACCGGCCCGCCACCTCGATCGGCGGCCGCGCGGTCAGTGTCTTCTCCTGGAAGGCCGTGAAGGTCATGGCGGGACGCTAAGCGCCCATTACTGCCACCATGTGTCAGTGAAGTCCAGCCGACTCGTCTCGATCCTGCTGCTGCTCCAGACCCGGGGCCGGATGACCGCCGCCCAGCTCGCCGGGGAGCTGGAGGTGTCGGTGCGCACGGTCTACCGGGACGTCGAGGCGCTGGCCGCGGCGGGCGTCCCGCTGTACGGCGACGCCGGGCACGCGGGCGGCTACCGGCTCCTGGACGGCTACCGCACCCGGCTCACCGGACTGACCACGGCCGAGGCGGAGGCCCTCTTCCTCGCCGGGGCGCCGGGGCCCGCCGCCGACCTCGGTCTCGGGCCTGTGCTGGCCGCCGCCCGGCTCAAGGTGCGGGCCGCGCTGCCGGCACCGGTCCGTGAGCACGCCGACCGGATCAGCGGCCGCTTCCATCTCGACGCGCCCGGCTGGTACGCGGACACCGACGCGGTGCCGTGGCTTCCGGCGGTCGCCGACGCCGTCTGGAACGACCGCGTGCTCGACGTCTCCTACCGCCGCTGGCGCGAGCCCACCGATGTGCGCCGCCGCCTCGAACCGTACGGCCTCGTCCTCAAGGCTGGCCGCTGGTACGTCGTCGCCGGACCCGGGCCGCGCACGTTCCGGGTCGACCAGATCCTCGAACTCGACGTCCTGGAAGAGGAGTTCACCCGACCGGACAGCTTCGACCTGGCCGCCTGGTGGGCCGGCCATCAGCGCGACTTCCATCAACGCCTGTACACGGGGCGGGCGGTGGTACGCCTTGCGCCCGGGGTGACACTCGGACGTCCGGTGACGGTCGAGGGCCCGCCCGACACGGACGGCTGGGTACGGGCCACGGTACCCATCGAGTCCCTGGACCACGCCCACGCCGAGTTCCTCCGCCTCGGCACGGGCGTCGAGGTCCTGGAACCCACCGAACTGCGCTACCGGATCGCCCGCACGGTAGCTGAGCTGGCCGAACGGTACGGCGACGCGGCCCGGAAGCAGGGTGACTGAAGTGCACGAGTCGAAATGGTGCTGGTTCCTCCTTGCGGCTCGGGAGTGGGGGAGGAGCGACAAGCCTTGAACCAGTGGGAGCGCTCCCATAGTGGGGATGCCGGGTGGAGGGGTCAAGGTGCTTGAAGAGTCGAAAACATTCGACTCGCGTTGTTGAGGGAAAGTCAGTAACTCCCCTGTTCTTCCCCGGTGCTTGGCGCTAGCTTCGAGGCACCAGTGGGAGCGATTCCATCAGTCGACGCGTCCGTCACACGGGCGCCGAGCTGCAAGGAGTCGCTCATGCGACACCCTCCGCGTCAGAACTCCCCACCGGAGCCGACGGCTTCCGGGACGCCGTCACGCCCGCCGACGTCACGTCCTCCGACGTGACCGGGACCGGCTGTGACCGTTCCCGGACCGGCCGCGCCCCGCGGCCATGACGCCGCGCCCGCACGTCCACCGCGCCGCGTCGATACACCCCGCACCTCCACCGCGTTCGGCATTCGGCCGCGCGCTCGTCCGCGTGCCCCCGAGTGAAAGGCGCCACCGTACGACCGGACCGACACCACCCGCGACGGAGAAGGAAACCCGCACTCATGAGCCGTAGCAGAACAGCGATACTCGCCGCGCTGGCGCTGGTCGCCGGGGCCTCCGGGACCGCGCTGGCGGTGGTCCCGGGCGACCCGGGCATCGCCGCCGTCCCCTGCACCGTCGACTACCAGGTGCAGAACCAGTGGAGCACCGGTTTCACCGCGAATGTCACCGTCACCAACCTCTCGGCCGCGAAGACGAGTTGGTCGGTGAAGTGGGCCTACGCCGGCAACCAGCAGATCACCAACGGCTGGAACGCCAAGATCAGCCAGTCCGGTACGGCCGTCACCGCCGCCAACGAGTCCTACAATGGCGCGCTGGCGAACGGCGGTTCGGTCAGCTTCGGGTTCCAGGCGTCGTACAGCGGCGGCAACGCGCTGCCCACGACGTTCACCCTCGACGGCGTCACCTGCAATGTCGACGGCGGCACCGGCGGACCCACCGACCCGGGACCGACCGACCCCGGCACCCCCTCCACCCGCGTCGACAACCCGTACGCCGGCGCCAAGGTGTACGTGAACCCGGAGTGGTCGGCGAAGGCCGCCGCCGAACCGGGCGGCAGCCGCGTCTCCGGCCAGCCCACCGGCGTCTGGCTGGACCGGATCGCCGCCATCGAGGGCGTGGGCGACGGGATGGGCCTGCGCGACCACCTCGACGCCGCCCTCGCCCAGAAGGGCAGCGGCGAGGAGGTCGTCCAGCTCGTCGTCTACGACCTGCCCGGCCGGGACTGCGCGGCCCTCGCCTCCAACGGCGAACTCGGCCCGACCGAGATCGGCCGCTACAAGAGCGAGTTCATCGACCCGATCGCGGCGATCCTCGCCGACAGCAAGTACGCCTCGCTGCGGATCGTCACCACCATCGAGATCGACTCGCTGCCCAACCTGGTGACCAACGTGGGCAGTCGGCCCACCGCCACCGCCGCCTGCGACACGATGAAGGCCAACGGCAACTACGTGAAGGGCGTCGGCTACGCGCTGAACAAGCTCGGCGCGATCCCCAACGTCTACAACTACATCGACGCCGGTCACCACGGCTGGCTCGGCTGGGACGACAACTTCGCCCCCTCCGCCCAGCTCTTCTACGAGGCGGCCAACGCGGAGGGCGCGACCGTCGACGACGTGCACGGGTTCATCACCAACACGGCGAACTACAGCGCCCTGAAGGAGAACAACTTCACCATCGGCGACTCGGTGGCCGGCAAGTCGGTCCGCGAGTCGAAGTGGGTGGACTGGAACCGGTACGTCGACGAACTGTCGTACGCCCAGGGGTTCCGCAACCAGCTCGTCACCGCGGGTTTCCGGTCGGCCATCGGCATGCTGATCGACACCTCCCGCAACGGCTGGGGCGGCTCCGCCCGGCCCGCCGGACCGGGCGCCACGACCAGCGTCGACACCTATGTCGACGGCGGCCGTTTCGACCGCCGCATCCACATCGGCAACTGGTGCAACCAGGCGGGTGCCGGGCTCGGTGAGCGCCCGCAGGCCGCCCCGGCCACCGGGATCGACGCCTATGTGTGGATGAAGCCGCCGGGCGAGTCGGACGGGTCCAGCTCCGCCATCCCGAACGACGAGGGCAAGGGCTTCGACCGGATGTGCGACCCGACCTACACCGGCAACCCGCGCAACGGCAACAACCCGTCGGGCGCGCTGGGTGACGCGCCGGTGTCCGGGCACTGGTTCCCGGCGCAGTTCCAGCAGTTGATGCAGAACGCGTACCCGCCGCTGCCGTAGCGGCGGACGCGGTGCCGCCGGGGCCGGCCGCCCTGTTCCCGGCCGGTCCCGGCGGGCCTCGGCTTTTGCCGTTCGGCGGTGGGTGTTTTGCCGTACCGGCAACAGGAGTGGCCTTCTCCCGGTGCGTCGGCGCACGCTGTCGGCATACCGAGCGAGAGGCTGACCCCATGGCGCACGACCCGCATCCGCACGCATCCGACGACACCCCCGGCCACGGGCACGACCACGGTCACGGCGGTGGTCATGGCAGTGGTCATGGGCTCGGCCACGGCCACGGCCACGGCACCGACATCGACTGGGCCGAGATGGCCCCGCACCTCGAAGCCCAGGCCGAACTGTTCACGCCCCTGTACGAGCGGGCCCTGTCCTGGCTCGCCAAGGAGATCACCGAGCCGGGACTGATCGTGGACGCGGGCAGCGGACCCGGGGTCGTCTCGTGTCTGATGGCCGAGAACTTCCCCGGCGCCCGCGTCCTGGCCGTCGACGGCTCCGCGCCGCTGCTGGTGCGGGCCGAGGAGCGGGCCGCCCGCCTCGGCTACAGCGACCGCTTCGGCACGCTCGCCGGGGATCTGCCCGGGGTGCTGGAGGACATGGACTACCCGGCCGACCTGCTGTGGGCCGGGCGCAGCCTGCACCACCTGGGCGACCAGCGGGCCGCGCTCGCCGCCTTCGCGGACCGGCTGGCCCCCGGCGGCACCCTGGCGATCATGGAGGGCGGGCTGCCGTCCCGGTTCCTGCCGCGCGACCTCGGTTTCGGCCGCCCCAGTCTGGAGGCCCGGCTCGACGGGCTGGAGGCGGAGTGGTTCGCGCGGATGCGGGCCGATCTGCCGGGCTCGGTCGACGTGGTCGAGGACTGGTCGGCGCTGCTCGCCGCCGCCGGCCTCAAGCACGCCCGCAGCCGCAGCTTCCTGCTCGACCTGCCCGCCCCGCTGCCCGACCGGGGCCGCGCCTATGTGATCGACCAGCTCTCCCGGCTCCGGGACAGCTATGCCGACGCCCTGGACGCCGACGACCGCGCCACCCTGGACCGGCTGCTCGACCCCGCCGACCCGGCGGGCCTGCACCGCAGGACGGACCTGTTCGTCCTGGCGGCCCACACCGTGCACACCGCCGTGAAGGCCGTCTAGGCCAGGTTGCCCCGGTGCGCGAGAGGGGGGCGCGACCGTGCGGTCGCGCCCCCCCTCCCGCGGACAGGTCCGGTCAGCCGACGTCGAACGTGGCCGGGTCCGGGCCGATGCGGCGGTCCTCGTTGAGCGCGCTGATCGCCGCCAGGTCCTCGGTGTCGAGGCTGAAGTCGAACACGTCGATGTTCTCCTTGATCCGCGACGGCGTCACGGACTTGGGGATCACCACGTTGCCGAGCTGGAGGTGCCAGCGGAGCACGATCTGGGCCGGGGTGCGGTTGTGCTTCTGGGCGATGGCCACGATCGCCGGGACCTCCAGCAGGCCCTTGCCCTGGCCCAGCGGGGACCACGCCTCGGTGGCGATGCCCTGCTGCGCGTGCAGCTCGCGCAGGGCGTGCTGCTGGAGGTGCGGGTGCAGCTCGATCTGGTTGACCGCAGGGATCACCGAGGTCTCCCCGATCAGCCGCTCCAGGTGCTGGGGAAGGAAGTTGGAGACACCGATGGCCCTGGCCCGGCCGTCGGCGTACAGCTTCTCGAACGCCTTGTAGGTGTCCACGTACGTGTCACGGGCCGGCAGCGGCCAGTGGATCAGGTACAGGTCGACATGGTCCAGGCCCAGCTTCTCCAGGGAGGCGTCGAACGCGCGGAGCGTGGCGTCGTATCCCTGGTCGCCGTTCCAGAGCTTGGTGGTGACGAAGATGTCCTCGCGGGGCAGCCCGGCGGCCTCGACGGCCCGGCCGGTGCCCTTCTCGTTGCCGTAGATCGCCGCTGTGTCGATGCTGCGGTACCCGGCCTCCAGCGCGGTGGAGACCGCCCGCTCCGCCTCGTCGTCCGGCACCTGCCAGACGCCGAAGCCCAGCGAGGGCATCTCGACGCCGTTGTTGAGGATGATCGGGGGGACCTTGCTGCTCACGAGCTCTTGATCCTTCGGTTGTCCGTCAGGGAATTGATACGCCCATCGTCAACGATCACAGGCCGTGATGCATTCCTGACAGCGGAATTCACGCCCCGGAGCCTCAGGTGCTGTACAGCGCGTCCACCTCGTCGGCGTAGGTGTTCTCGATCGCCTTGCGCTTCAGCTTCAGCGACGGCGTCAGCAGGCCGTGCTCCTCGGTGAAGGGCTGGGCCAGGATACGGAAGGTGCGGATGGACTCGGCCTGCGAGACCAGCGTGTTCGCGGCCACCACGGCCCGGCGGACCTCCGTCTCCAGGTCGTTGTCCAGCACCAGTTCGGCCGGGCCCGCCTGCGGTTTGCCGCGCATCTGGAGCCAGTGCTCGACGGCCTCCGGGTCGAGGGTGATCAGCGCGGCGACGAACGGCCGGTCGTTGCCGACGACGATGCACTGGTTGACCAGCGGATGGTCGCGCACCCGCTCCTCCAGCACCCCCGGTGAGACGCTCTTGCCGCCGGAGGTGACGAGGATCTCCTTCTTGCGGCCGGTGATGGTGAGATAGCCGTCCTCGTCGAGGGAGCCGATGTCGCCGGTGGCCAGCCAGCCGTCGTGCAGGGTCTCGTCGGTGGCCTTGGGGTTGTTCAGATAGCCCTGGAAGACGTTGCCGCCGTGCAGCCAGACCTCGCCGTCGTCCGCGATGTGCACGGTCACGCCCGGGATGGGCTGGCCGACGGTGCCGTAGCGGGTGCGTTCCGGCGGGTTGGCGGTCGCGGCCGCCGTCGACTCGGTCAGCCCGTACCCCTCGTAGATCTGCACGCCCGCGCCCGCGAAGAACAGGCCCAGCCGGCGGTCCATCGCCGAGCCGCCCGACATGGCGTGCCGGACCCGGCCGCCCATCGCCGCGCGCACCTTGGAGTAGACGAGCTTGTCGAAGAACTGGTGCTGCATCCGCAGCCCCGCCGACGGGCCGGGCCCGGTGCCCCACGCCTTCGCCTCCACCGCGTCCGCGTAGGCCACCGCCACCTCGACCGCCTTCTCGAACGGCCCCGACTTCCCGTCGCGTTCGGCCTTGCGGCGGGCCGCGTTGAGCACCTTTTCGAAGATGTACGGCACGGCCAGGATGAACGTCGGCCGGAACGCCGCCAGGTCGGGCAGCAGGGCGGCCGCGTGCAGCTCGGGCTGGTGACCGAAGCGGACCCGGCCGCGGAACGCGGCGATCTGCACCATCCGCCCGAAGACGTGCGCGAGCGGAAGGAACAGCAGGGTCGCCGCCTCGTCGCCCTTCTTGGAGTGGAACACCGGCTCCCAGCGTTCGATGACCGTGTCGGCCTCGAACATGAAGTTGCCGTGCGAGATGACACAGCCCTTGGGGCGTCCGGTCGTGCCCGAGGTGTAGATGACCGTGGCGACCGAGTCGGGGGTGACGGCCTCCCGGTGCCGGTGCACCACCTCGTCCTCGACGCCCGCGCCGGCCTCGTACAGCTCCTGCACGCATCCGGAGTCGAGCTGCCACAGCCGGCGCAGTCGCGGGAGGCGGTCGATGACGGTGGCGATCGTCATGGCGTGGTCCTCGTGCTCCACGACGGCGGCCGTGCACTCGGCGTCGTACAGCATCCAGAAGCACTGCTCGGCGGAGGAGGTCGGGTAGACCGGCACCACCTGGGCGCCGATCGTCCACAGCGCGAAGTCGAACAGGGTCCACTCGTAGCGGGTACGGGACATCAGCGCGACCCGGTCGCCGAAGCGGACGCCCTGGGCGAGCAGGCCCTTGGCGAGGGCGAGGACCTCGTCGCGGAACTCGGCCGAGGTCACGTCCCGCCATTCGCCGCGCTCGTCTTTGCGGCCGAGGGCGACGTGCCGCGGGTCCTCCTGGGCGTGCCGGAAGACGGCGTCGGCCAGACCGCCGACCGGCGGCGGTGCCGACGCCGACGGAGGGTTGGTGAACTCGCGCACTCCCGCACCCCGCATCCCATGGCCGCACAGCGCCGTGAAAGCTACCCCACGCGCGGGCCGTGCGGGAGGGGGTCGGAAGGGCGACGAAGCTCTCGTCCACGCTGGTCAGTGCCGGAAAATGGGGCCACATGGGGCAGGGCCGGACACGAAGCTGACGTATGAGTAAGTTTCGGTGCCGTAATCTCCACGGAATCTGCCCGGGCCGGTTACGTGCGGGGCGGTGCCTGTGCCTCGCGGCGGTGCGTATGTGTCGCGGCGGTGCGCATGCCCTGCGGTGGCTTACGTCCCGCGCGGCGGTGTTCATGTTGCGCGGTAGTGCTCACGCTCCGCGGGCGTGCTGACGTCTCACGGTGGCTCATGTCCCGCGGCGGTGCGCATGCCCTGCGGTGGCTCACCTTCTGCGCGGCGGTGTTCATGTTGCGCGGTAGTGCTCACGCTCCGCGGGCGTGCTGACGTCTCACGGTGGTTCATGTTCCGCGGCGGTGCGCATGCCCTGCGGTGGCTCACCTTCTGCGCGGCGGTGTTCATGTCCCGCGGCAGTGCTCACGCTCCGCGGGCGTGCTCACGTCCCGCGGCGGCTCATGTTCCGCGGCGGTGCGCATGCCCTGCGGCGGGTCACGTCCTGCGCGGCGGTGTTCGCGCCCCGCGGTGGTTCACGTTCCGCGGCGGTGCAGGCGGTCGCCGCCGGCCAGGATTGCCGCCGCCAGTGCCTCCGCCGCGCCCTGGGCCGATGTCCGGCGGTGGCCGTGCGTCAGGACGAAGTCCACCTGGCCCAGCTCCGGCAGCCCGGCCCGCTCCGGGACCCGCACCAGGCCCGGCGGGACGAAGCCACGGGAGTGGGCCATCACCCCGAGCCCGGCGCGGGCCGCCGCGATCAGTCCGTTGAGGCTGCCGCTGGTGCACACGATCCGCCAGGCCCGCCCCTGCCGCTCCAGCGCCTCCAGGGCCAGCGCGCGGGTGATGCCGGGCGGCGGGAAGACGATCAGCGGGACCGGGCGCTCGGGGTCCAGGCGGAGCCGCTCCGCGCCGATCCACACCAGCTCGTCGTGCCAGACCAGCTCGCCGTGCGGGTCCTCGGGGCGTCGCTTGGCCAGCACCAGGTCCAGCTTTCCGGCGGCGAGCTGTTCGTGCAGCGTCCCGGACAGCTCCACCGTCAGCTCCAGGTCGACCTCGGGATGGTCGTACCGGAAGCCCTCCAGGATCTCCGGGAGCCGGGTGAGGACGAAGTCCTCGGACGCGCCGAAGCGCAGCCGGCCGCGCAGCCGGGTGCCGGTGAAGAACGCCGACGCCTGCTCGTGCACCTCCAGGATCCGGCGGGCGAAGCCGAGCATCGCCTCGCCGTCCTCGGTCAGCTCCACCGAGTGCGTGTCCCGGCTGAACAGGGTCCGCCCGACGGTGTCCTCCAGCCGCCGTACGTGCTGGCTGACGGTGGACTGGCGCAGCCCGAGCCGGCGGGCGGCCTGGGTGAAGCTCAGCGTCTGGGCCACCGCGAGGAAGGTCCGCAGATGGGAGGGCTCGTACATACGGCCACCGTACGGCCGTTTCCCGACGGTCATCGCGATCCGTGATGACAGTCAGAACGGTATGCCGGATTCCCGATCACGGAGGCGAGGAGGACGATGGAGAGGGGCGTTCCGGCCCCGACGCACAGACCTTCGAAACCGTACGTGGAGCACCGTGAAACGCCTGACGTGGCCGAGTCGGATGCCGGTCGACCCCTACATCCTGCTGCTGCTCGGGACGGTCGGGATCGCGGCGCTGTTCCCGGCCCGCGGGACCGGCGCGGACGTCGCCTCCGGCGCCGCCACGGCCGCCATCGCCTTCCTCTTCTTCCTGTACGGGGCCCGGCTGTCCACCCGGGAGGCGCTGGACGGGCTGCGCCACTGGCGGCTGCACGTCACGGTCCTGGTGTGCACCTTCGTGGTGTTCCCGCTGCTGGGTCTGGCCGCGCGGGGTCTGGTCCCGGTGTTCCTCACCGAGCCGCTCTACCAGGGGCTGCTCTTCCTCACCCTGGTCCCGTCGACGATCCAGTCGTCGATCGCGTTCACGTCGATGGCCCGGGGCAATGTGCCCGCCGCGATCTGCGCGGGCTCGTTCTCGTCGCTGGTCGGGATCGTCGTCACCCCGCTGCTGGCGGCCGCCCTGCTCGGCGGGAGCGGCGGGAGCGGCGGGTTCTCGGCCGGTTCCGTCGTGGAGATCGTGCTCCAGCTCCTGGTGCCGTTCGTGGCGGGCCAGGTGGCGCGGCGCTGGATCGGCGCCTTCGTCGCCCGGCATCGCAAGGTGCTCGGGCTGGTCGACCGCGGGTCGATCCTCCTCGTCGTCTACACCGCGTTCAGCGAGGGCATGGTCCAGGGCATCTGGCAGCAGGTCAGTCCGGTCCGGCTGGGCGGACTGCTGGCGGTCGAGGCCGTGCTGCTCGCGGTGATGCTCGCCCTGACCTGGTACGGCGCGAAGGCCCTGCGGTTCGGCCGCGAGGACCGGATCGCGATCCAGTTCGCCGGGTCCAAGAAGTCCCTGGCCTCGGGTCTGCCGATGGCGAGCGTCCTGTTCGGCGCGCACGCCTCGCTGGCGGTGCTGCCGCTGATGCTCTTCCACCAGATGCAGCTCATGGTCTGCGCGGTCATCGCCAAACGCCGCGCCAACGATCCCGTGGACCCGCATGTCGGCACGGATGCCCGGTACGGCGGGGCGGTGACGGATAACGTTCCGTCATGACCGCACCCCTCGTGCTCGATCCCGCGCGTACCGCTCTCGTCCTCGTCGATCTGATGGACCGGATCGTCGCGCTGCCCCTCGCGCCCCGTGGCGGCACCGAAGTGCTGTCCGTCGCCGAGAAGCTGGCGGACGGCTTCCGCGCGGCCGGGGCGCTCGTCGTCCTGGTCCGGGTGGAGCGTCCCGGGGTCGCCGAGCAGCCGCCCGGCAGCGGGCTGGTCCCCGGGCTGCTCCGGGACGGCGACGTGGAGATCGTCAAGCGGACGATCGGCGCCTTCCGCGGCACCGGGCTGGACGACCGGCTGCGCGAGCGCGGGGTCACCACGCTGGTGCTCGGCGGCATCGCCACCAACCTCGGCGTCGAGTCCACCGCCCGCGCCGCCGCCGACCTCGGCTACGACCTGGTCTTCGTGGAAGACGCGATGACCGCCCTCACCGAGCCCGAACACGACGCCTCGGTCCGCCTCGACTTCCCCCGCCTGGGCACGGTGGTGACGGCGGGACGGGTGCGGTTCGGGGACGACGGGGGGTGACGACTGAGCCCGCGACCGGGGCGGCTGCTGAGCCCGTGAGCCGGGTGGCGGCCGAGCCTGTGGCCGTGACGGGGCGCTGCGGTGCAGGCGGCATTCCGCGCGCTGGGGTTCGGCGACGGCCGGGTGGAGACTGAGCCTGTGACCGGGGCGATGGTCGAGCCCGCGACGGGGCGACGACTCGGCCCGCGACCGGGGTGGCCGACCAGGCCCGATGGCCGAGACGGAGCGCTGTGGCGCAGGGTGCGTTGCCCGCGCTGCGGCTATGGCGCGGGCGGTGAGTGAACCCGCGGCCGGGGTGGTGGCCCGGCCCGTGGCCCTGACGGGCGCTGTGGCGCAGGGGCGCTCCCAGCGCTGTGGCTCGGTGACGGCCGGGGCGGTGACCAGACCCGTGACCGGGGCGGCGGGCGTACTCGTGTTCGCGACGGGGCCCCGTGGCGCAGGGGGCGCTCCCCGCCGGGTGGGGCCCCGCCGCCGTGTCGCGGGAGGACCGGGTCAGCCGTGGGCGGCCGCGGTCCGCAGGGCGATACGGTCCTCGCCCGCGTACACGTTCATGGAACTGCCCCGCAGGAAGCCCACCAGTGTCAGCCCCGTCTCCGCGGCCAGGTCCACCGCCAGCGAGGACGGCGCCGAGACCGCGGCCAGCACGGGGATGCCCGCCATCACGGCCTTCTGCGCCAGCTCGAAGGACGCGCGGCCCGACACCAGCAGGATCGCCCGGGACAGCGGCAGCCCGCCGCTCTGGAGGGCGCGGCCGACCAGTTTGTCGACCGCGTTGTGGCGGCCCACGTCCTCGCGGACGTCCAGCAGCTCGCCCGCCTCGGAGAACAGGGCGGCCGCGTGCAGACCCCCGGTCCGGTCGAAGACCCGCTGGGCGGCGCGCAGCCGGTCGGGGAGGCTCGCGAGCAGCTCCGGCTCGACGCGGACCGGGGGAGTGTCGGCGATCGGCCAGCGGGCCGTCGTACGGACCGCGTCGAGGCTCGCCTTGCCGCACAGGCCGCAGGACGAGGTCGTGTACACGTTCCGTTCGAGGGTGATGTCGGGGACCGTGACCCCGGGTGACGTGCGCACGTCCACCACGTTGTAGGTGTTCGAGCCTCCCCCGCTCTCGGCTCCGCTCGAGCGGGAGGTGCCCCCACCCGTCGCGCCCGCGCAGTACACGATGTTCTGGAGGTCGTCCTGCTCGGCGAGGACGCCCTCGCTCACCAGGAACCCCGCGGCCAGCGCGAAGTCGTCGCCGGGTGTGCGCATGGTGATGGCCAGGGGCTTGCCGTTGAGCCGGATCTCCAGCGGTTCCTCCGCGACCAGGGTGTCCGGCCGGGTGGAGACCGCCCCGTCGCGTATGCGGAGCACCTTGCGTCGTTCGGTGACACGTCCCATGTGATCAGCCCCGGTTCTGTACGTGCTGGTAGCCGAAGCGGCCCTTGATGCAGAGGTTCCCGTGGGTCACCGGATTGTCGTGCGGCGAGGTGACCTTCACGATCTCATTGTCCTGCACGTGCAGCGTCAGGCCACAGCCCACACCGCAGTACGCGCACACCGTGGTGGTCCGGGTCTGCGCCGACTCGTCCCAGGTCCCGGCCGCGCGCCGGTCGAACTCCGAGCGGGGCGACAGCGCTCCGGTGGGGCACACCTCGATGCAGTTCCCGCAGTACACACAGGCCGAGTCGGTCAGCGGCGCGTCGTGCTCCACGGCGATCCGGGCGTCGAAACCGCGCCCCGTCACGGAGATCGCGAAGCTGTTCTGCCACTGGTCGCCGCAGGCGTCGACGCACTTGTAGCACAGGATGCACTTGGCGTAGTCGCGCACGTACAGGTCGTTGTCGATCTTCGGCGTCTCGTTCAGCCGGGCCGCGTCGGGGCCGAACCGGTCCGGCTTCGCCTCGTACTCCTTGATCCACTCCGCGACCCGAGGCGTCGTCGACAGGTCGACCGAGGAGGCGAGCAGCTCCAGGACGATCCGGCGGCTGTGCCGGGCCCGCTCGGTGTCCGTGCGGACCACCATGCCCGGCTCGGCCCGCCGCGAGCACGCCGGCACCAGGGTGCGCGCGCCCTCCACCTCGACCACGCACACCCGGCAGGCGTTCTTGGGCCGCAGGGTGTCGCCCTCGCACAGCGTCGGCACGTCCTTCCCGGCGGCCCGGCAGGCGTCCAGGATCGTCGCGCCCTCCGGGACCCGGGCCGCCTCCCCGTCGAGGGTGAACTCCAGCAGCCGGCGCGGGATCCCCAGCGGTGTCACGGTCATTCGTACGCCCCCAGACGGTCGATCGCGGATTCCACGGCGTTCCACGCGGTCTGTCCGAGACCGCAGATCGAGGCGTCCCGCATCGCCCGGCCCACGTCCCTGAGCAGCGCGACGTCGTCGGCGGCGGCCGCGCCCGAGCGGTCCGCGAGCCGCCGCAGTGCCTCCTCCTGCCGTACGGTCCCGACCCGGCAGGGCACGCACTGCCCGCAGGACTCGTCGCGGAAGAACTCGGCGATCCGCAGCAGCAGCCGGGGCAGCGGGACCGTGCCGTCGAAGGCCATGACGACACCGGAACCGAGGGTGGTGCCGGCCTCGCGGGTGCCCTCGAAGGTGAGCGGCAGGTCCAGCTCGTCGGGCCGTACGAAACCGCCGGCCGCCCCGCCGAGCAGGACCGCCCGCAGCCCCGGACGCACCCCGGCCAGCTCCAGGACCTCGCCGAGCGTCGCGCCGAACGGCAGCTCGTAGACGCCGGGACGCGCCACGCTCCCCGACACGCAGAACAGCTTGGGGCCGGTGGACCGTCCGGTGCCGATCGCCGCGTAGGCCGGGGCGCCCATGGTCAGCACCGGCAGCACGTTGACCAGCGTCTCCACGTTGTTCTCGACGGTCGGCTTGCCGAACAGCCCCTTCTCCACGGGGAACGGCGGCTTGGAGCGCGGCTCGCCGCGGTAGCCCTCGATGGAGTTGAACAGCGCGGTCTCCTCGCCGCAGATGTACGCCCCCGCGCCCCGCCGGATCTCGATGTCGAAGGCGAACCCCTGCCCGAGCACGTCGTCGCCGAGGAGCCCCCGGGCCCGCGCCTGCTCGACGGCGTGCCGCATCCGGTGCAGGGCCCGCGGGTACTCGCCGCGCAGGTACAGATGGCCGCGGTGGGCGCCGGTCGCGTACCCGGCGATCGTCATGGCCTCCACCAGGGCGTACGGGTCGCCCTCCATGAGGACCCGGTCCTTGAAGGTGCCCGGCTCCGACTCGTCGGCGTTGCACACCAGATGGTGCGGGCGGTCCGGCTGGGAGGCGGTGGCCTGCCATTTGCGGCCGGTGGGGAAGGCGGCGCCGCCCCGGCCGAGCAGTCCGGAGTCGGTGACCTCGCGGATCACCCCGGCGGGGCCGAGCGCGAAGGCGCGGCGCAGCGCGGTGTAGCCGCCGTGGGCGCGGTAGTCGTCGAGCGAGGACGGGTCGACCACCCCGACCCGCTGGAGCAGGACGAGCCCGTCCTGTCCGGCCTGGGGCACCGCCGACGCCGCCGGGGGCTCCTCGGGCGCCGCGTCCGGCGCGGTCCCGGCGACGACGGCCGCCTCGACGTCGGCCGGTGCCGAGACCGCCGTGCGCACCGGGTCGCCGGCCCTGATCGCGAGGGCGGCCGGGGCGCGTTCGCACAGGCCGAGGCAGGGGGAGCGCTCCACCGCCACCCCGCTGCCGGGGCCGAGCCGGGACTCGACGCCGGCGCACAGGTCGCCCGCCCCGGCCGCCGCGCAGGCCAGGTCCGTGCAGACGTGCAGGACGGTCGCCGGGCGGGGCCTCATGGAGAACATCGCGTAGAAGGTGGCGACGCCGTACGCCTCCGCCGGCGGCACGGTCAGCCGTCGGCACAGATGGTCGAGGGCGCCCTCGCTGATCCAGCCGATCCGGTCGTTGATCGCGTGCAGTCCGGGCAGCAGCAGGTCGCGGCGGTCCCGGGCCGCCCGCCCGCCACGAGCCCAGCGCAGGTCGGCGTCGGTGCGGTCCGCGCCCTCCCAGGCGGACTCGGCCGGCCCCAACAGGGCGTCCACGGCCGCTCGTTCCTCGTCGGTCGGCTTGCTGTCACCGAAGCGCAGATCCACGCGTCACCTCACCCCGGTCGCGGCCGGAAGCTTCTCGATCCGGATCGCCGACGCCTTGAACTCCGCCGTCCCCGCGATCGGACAGTTCGCCTCGATCGTCAGCCGGTTGGTGTCCACCTCGTCGGGAAAATGCATGGTCATGAAGGCGAGCCCGGGGCGCAGCGCGGTGTCGATCCACACCGGTGCCACGACCGACCCGCGCCGCGAGGCGACCCGCACCTCCTCGCCGACGACGACGCCGTAGCGCTCGGCGTCCTCCGGGCACAGCTCGACGAACTCGCCGCGCCGCAGCGGGGAGGCGTAACCGCCGCTCTGCACACCGGTGTTGTAGGAGTCCAGGCGGCGGCCGGTGGTCAGCCGGATCGGGTAGCGCTCGTCGGTCAGATCGACCGGCGGATCGTGCCGCACGATCCCGAACGGCGCCCGCCTGCCCCGCCGTACCGGGTCGGGATCCCACAACCTGCCGTGCAGATAGCCGGGTTCGAGGTCCTCGGTGCTCGGGCAGGGCCACTGGATGCCCTGGTGCTCCGCCAGCCGCTCGTACGTCATCCCGTAGTGGTCGGGGGAGACCGAGCGCAGTTCGTTCCATACGGCCTCGGCGTCGGCGTACTTCCAGTCGTGGCCGAGGCGGCCCGCCAGGTCGCAGAGGATGTCGATGTCCTCGCGCGCCTCACCGGGCGGGGCGACCGCCCGGCGGACCCGCTGGACGCGCCGCTCGCTGTTCGTGGTCGTGCCGTCGGTCTCCGCCCAGCCGGCGGTGGCCGGCAGCACGACGTCGGCCAGCTCGGCCGTCTTCGTGAGGAAGATGTCCTGCACCACGAGGAAGTCCAGTGCCCGCATCCGGCGCACGGCCTGCTCGCTGTCGGCCTCCGACTGCGCCGGGTTCTCCCCGATGCAGTAGACGGCCTTCAGCGTGCCCTCCTCCATCGCCTCGAACATCTCCGTGAGGTTCAGCCCGTGGCGCGGCTCCATGACCGTGTCCCACGCGGTCTCGAACTTCCGCCGGGTGCCGGGGTCGAGGACGTCCTGGAAGCCGGGCAGCCGGTTGGGGATCGCGCCCATGTCGCCGCCGCCCTGCACGTTGTTCTGGCCGCGCAGGGGCTGCAACCCCGAGGCGTACCGGCCGACATGGCCGGTCAGCAGCGACAGGTTGATCAGCGCGCGCACGTTGTCGGTGCCGTTGTGGTGCTCGGTGATCCCGAGGGTCCAGCAGAGCTGGGCGCGCTCGGCGCGGGCGTAGGCGTGCGCCAACTCCCTGATGGCGGCGGCCGGTACGCCCGTCACCTTCTGTGCGAGCGAGAGCGTCCAGGGCTCCACGAGGGCGCGGTACTCCTCGAAGCCGGAGGTGGCGCGTTCCACGAACGCCTCGTTGACCAGGCCCGCGTGGATGATCTCGCGGCCGATCGCGTGCGCCATCGGGATGTCGGTGCCGACGTCGAGCCCGAGCCAGCTCTCCGCCCACTCGGCGGTGGAGGTGCGGCGCGGGTCGACGGCGTACATCCGGGCGCCGTTCCTGATGCCCTTCAGCACGTGCTGGAAGAAGATCGGGTGCGCGAAGCGCGCGTTGGAGCCCCACATCACGATGAGGTCGGTGTGCTCGATCTCCTCGTACGACGAGGTGCCCCCGCCGGAGCCGAAGGCGGCCGACAGGCCCGCGACGGACGGCGCGTGACAGGTGCGGTTGCAGGAGTCGACGTTGTGGGTGCCCATGACGACCCGGGCGAACTTCTGCGCCACGTAGTTGGTCTCGTTGGTGGCGCGGGCGCAGGAGAACATGCCGAACGCGTCCCGGTTGCGCGCAAGGCCCCGGGCCACGCGCTCCAGGGCCTCCTCCCACGTGGCCCTGCGGAAGGGCTCGTCACGGGAGTCGCGCACCAGGGGGTGGGTGAGCCGGGTGTAGGTCGTGGGCCGACGGTTCCTCATGCGGCGCTCCTCAGGGCGAGCAGGTCCGAGATGGCGTGCACGGTGCGCAGGGTGGGCACCTGGACGCCGGTGATCTCCGCCAGTTCGACGACCGCCGCGAGGAGCACGTCGAGTTCGAGCGGCTTGCCGCGCTCCAGGTCCTGGAGCGTGGAGGTGCGGTGGTCGCCGACCCGCTCCGCGCCCGCGAGCCGGCGCTCGATGGAGACGCCCACCTCGCAGCCGAGGGCCTCGGCGACCGAGAGCGTCTCGCGCATCATGGTCTCGATGACCCGGCGGGTGCCGCCGTGCAGACACATCTGCCGCATGGTGGCGCGGGACAGGGCGCTGATCGGGTTGAAGGAGATGTTGCCGAGCAGCTTGAGCCAGATGTCGTTGCGCAGGTCGGACTCGACCGGGCACTTCAGCCCGCCCGCCCGCATGGCCTCGCCGAACCGCACACAGCGCGCGGAGACACTGCGGTCGGGCTCACCGACCGAGAACCGGGTGCCCTCCAAGTGCCGTACGACGCCGGGGGCTTCGAGTTCGGTGGCCGCGTAGACCACACAGCCCACGGCCCGTTCGGGCGCGAGCACCGCGCTGACCGCGCCGCCGGGGTCCACGCTCTCGACGCGCTGGCCGTCGTAGGGGCCGCCGTGCCGGTGGAAGTACCACCAGGGGATGCCGTTCTGGGCGGCGATCACCGCCGTGGTGTCGTGCAGCAGAGGCTCGATCAGCGGCCCGCACGCCGCGTACGAGTGGGCCTTCAGACCGAGGAAGACATAGTCGGCCGGGCCGATCTCGGCCGGGTCGTCGGTGGCGTGGGCGCGGGCGGTGAAGTCGCCGCGCGGACTGAGCACCCGCACCCCGTCCCGCCTCATGGCCGCGAGATGCGGTCCACGGGCGACGAGATGCACGTCGGCACCGGCGCGATGGAGCGCCGCACCGACGTAGGCACCGATCGCACCGGCGCCGAGGACTGCGACTTTCATGACGGGGAAGCTCCGTTCGGTCGAGGGTACCGAGGAACTGCCGAACTCTGTCGACTGAATATTGTCTACAGTATGGGTCTTGAGGCGGCAAGGGTTCGCGCAGCCCCCACGCGACCGCCCGGCGGGGTCCGACCGTTCGGCGCAGCCCGCATACCGTTCACCGCATACCGTCGACGCGGCGGCTTCTCAACTCCGGTGATCCTTCCTACCGTCCGGGTCCCATGAGTCCCCCCATCGCGCCGGCCGGCTGGAGCCGCTGGCTCGTCCCCCCGGCCGCCCTCTCGGTCCATCTCTCCATAGGCCAGGCCTACGCCTGGTCCGTGTTCAAGCCGCCGCTGGAGTCCGCGCTCGGGCTCAGCGGCACCCAGAGCGCGCTGCCCTTCCAGCTCGCCATCGTCATGCTCGGGCTGTCCGCCGCGTTCGGCGGCACGCTCGTCGAGCGCAACGGGCCGCGCTGGGCGATGACGGTCGCCCTGGTCTGCTTCTCCTCCGGCTTCCTGATCTCCGCGCTCGGCGCCGCCACCGAGCAGTACTGGCTGATCGTCCTCGGCTACGGCTTCGTGGGCGGCATCGGCCTGGGCATCGGCTACATCTCGCCCGTCTCCACCCTGATCAAGTGGTTCCCCGACCGGCCCGGCATGGCCACGGGCATCGCGATCATGGGCTTCGGCGGCGGCGCGCTGATCGCCTCGCCCTGGTCGGCGCGGATGCTGGAGTCCTTCGGCGCCGACCACTCCGGCATCGCGCTCGCCTTCCTGGTGCACGGGCTGTCGTACGCCGTGTTCATGACGCTCGGGGTGCTGCTGGTGCGGGTGCCGCGCCCCGCGGAGCGGACGGCGGGCGGTGCCGACGTACCCTCCGCCGTGACGGGCGAAGGGGTGTCGGCGGCCGCCGCCGTGCGCACCCCGCAGTTCTGGTGCCTGTGGGTGGTCCTGTGCATGAACGTGACCGCCGGCATCGGCATCCTGGAGAAGGCCGCCCCGATGATCACGGACTTCTTCGCCGACACCTCCACCCCGGTCTCCGTCACGGCCGCCGCCGGCTTCGTCGCCCTGCTCTCGGCCGCCAACATGGCCGGACGCATCGGCTGGTCCACCACCTCCGACCTGATCGGCCGCAAGAACATCTACCGCCTCTACCTGGGCGTCGGCGCGGCCATGTACGCCGTGATCGCCCTGCTCGGCGACGCCTCCAAGCCGGTGTTCGTCCTCTGCGCCCTGGTAATCCTCTCCTTCTACGGCGGCGGCTTCGCGACGATCCCCGCCTATCTGAAGGACCTGTTCGGCACCTACCAGGTCGGCGCGATCCACGGGCGGCTGCTCACCGCCTGGTCGACGGCCGGGGTGCTCGGCCCGCTGATCGTCAACTGGATCGCCGACCGGCAGGAGGAGGCCGGCAAGCACGGCGCCGACCTCTACTCGCTGTCCCTGTTCATCATGATCGGGCTGCTCGCCGTCGGCTTCGTCGCCAACGAACTGGTCCGCCCGGTCGCCCCCCGTCACCGTGTCACCGCCCCGAAGGAGGCCGCCGATGTCCCGGCCCGACAGCAGTCCGAGTCCGCCTGACCGGCGGCCGCTGATCGCGTTCGCCTGGCTGTGGGTGGGCATACCGCTCGCCTACGGCCTGTACGAACTGGTGCAGAAAGCCACGAAACTCTTCACCGGCTGACCTGCCGCGCGCAGGTGTTCGAGAAGTGCCCGGACGTCCGGGGCATAGCGGGAAGCCGACAACCCCGGCGCCGGTTTCCTGTCGTAACACCTGTCCTCGTACCCGTGAGTCACTGATCAGACTGGTGGATCCCGCAACCCACGGCAACGAGGGGAACCTCCACATGAACGGCTCGCGCATCGCCGCCGTCGGCCATTACCAGCCCGCCAAGGTGCTCACCAACGAGGACCTGGCGGGCCTGGTCGACACCAGTGACGAGTGGATCAGGAGCCGGGTCGGCATCCGCACCCGCCACATCGCCGGCCCCGACGAGCCCGTGGACGAGCTGGCCGCGCACGCCGCCGCCAAGGCCCTCGCGGCCGCCGGCCTCACGCCCGGGGACATCGACCTGGTGCTGGTCGCCACCTCCACGGCCGTCGACCGCTCGCCCAACATGGCCGCCCGGGTCGCCGCCCGCCTCGGCGTGCCGAGCCCCGCCGCGATGGACGTCAACGTCGTGTGCGCCGGGTTCACCCACGCGCTGGCCACCGCCGACCACACCGTGCGGGCGGGTGCGGCGACCCGGGCGCTGGTCATCGGCGCCGACAAGATGTCCGAGGTGACCGACTGGACCGACCGCACGACCTGCGTCCTGGTGGGCGACGGGGCGGGCGCGGCGGTCGTCGAGGCGTGCCCCGACGGCGTCCAGCCCGGTATCGCGCCGGTGCTGTGGGGGTCGGTGCCCGAGATGGGGCACGCCGTGCGCATCGAGGGGCAGCCCGCGCGGTTCGCGCAGGAAGGGCAGAGCGTGTACCGCTGGGCCACCACCAAGCTGCCGCCGCTGGCCCGGCAGGCGTGCGAGCGGGCCGGGCTCGGGCCCGAGGACCTCGCGGCCGTCGTCCTGCACCAGGCGAACCTGCGGATCATCGAGCCCCTCGCGGAGAAGATCGGCGCCGTCAACGCGGTGGTCGCGCGGGACGTCACCGAGTCCGGCAACACCTCCGCCGCGAGCATCCCGCTGGCCTTCTCCAAGCTCGTCGAGCAGGGCGTCGTGGGCACCGGCGACCCGGTGCTGCTCTTCGGCTTCGGCGGCAACCTGTCGTACGCCGGGCAGGTCGTGCGCTGCCCCTGAGGCGGTGACGTGACGGAGCCCACCCCGCCGGGCTCTCGCATCGGTGCGCCGTAGACTGTAGACGAAAGACAATCGATACTCGGCTGTAGGCGGTACGCCGGCCCGGACGGCGGCCGCGTTCCGCCGAACACGTGGCTCCGGCCGCGGTTGCCCGGCGCTGCCCAGGAGGGGACCCGACCGATGTTGTCGACAGGACTGCCGCAGGGCGCGGTGCCCAAGCTCGAACGGCCCGGCCCGCTGCGCGACCGCGTCTACGAGGCGCTGCTCGAACTCATCACCACCCGCGCCCTCCGGCCCGGCCAGCACCTCGTGGAGAGCGAGCTGGCGGGGCATCTGGGGGTCTCGCGGCAGCCCGTGCGCGAGGCGCTCCAGCGGCTCAACACCGAGGGCTGGGTGGACCTCAGGCCCGCCCAGGGCGCGTTCGTGCACGAGCCGACGGAGGAGGAGGCCGACCAACTCCTCACCGTCCGTACGCTGTTGGAGGCGGAGGCCGCTCGCCTCGCCGCCGCGCACGCGGACGAGGCCGGGATCACGGCCCTGGAGGAGATCCTGGCCCTCGGCATGCGCGCCGCGGAGGACGACGACATCGACGCGGCCGTCGCCCTCAACGCCCGTTTCCACGCCCGGGTCATGGAACTGGCGGGCAACGCGGTCCTCGCCGAACTCGCGGCCCAGGTCGACCGCCGGGTGCGCTGGTACTACACCCCCGTCGCCCGCCGGCGCGGCCGGCAGTCCTGGATCGAGCACCGCGACCTGATCGCCGCGATCGCCGACCACGACGAAGCGCGCGCGACCCGCCTCATGCGCGAACACACCGAACACACCCGCCGCTCGTACCACGACCGCGCCGAGGAGTAGCGCGCACGCCCGGGCCCTCCCCGGACCCGTACAGGCTGCTGGGGAGGGCTCCACGCGCGTGTGGGTGTTCCGTTCAGGTCAGGCCGTCTCCTCCCCGAGGGGCTGCGGGTTGGGGACCACCTTGCGGGGGTTCGGCCGGTCCGGGGCCCGCAGGAAGAGCGCCAGGACGGCGGAGGCCAGCCCGATGGAGCCCGCGATGACGAACGCCCCTTCGTAGTCCCAGGCGTTGACCACCACCGCGCCCATCCCGGAGCCCACCAGGCCCGAGATCAGCTTCGAGCTGTAGACCATGCCGTAGTTGGAGGCGTTGTTGTTCTCGCCGAAGTAGTCCGCGGTCATCGCCGCGAACAGCGGGAAGATCGCGCCGCCGCCGAACCCGGAGACCATGGAGCAGAACAGGAAGAACGGCATGCTGCCCATCTGCCCGGAGACCAGCACCCCGAACTGGGCGGTGCCCAGCACCACACAGACGATGATCAGCGTGTTGCGCCGGCCGTAGCGGTCGGAGATCCAGCCGATCACCCCGCGCCCGGTGCCGTTGACGATCGCCTTCAGGGACATCGCCGTGGCCACGATCCCGCCCGCGAACCCCATGTCCTTGCCGAACGGCACCTGGAAGGCGATGCCGAAGATGTTGATGCCGGCCGTGCACAGCAGACAGAACCACATCATCCACAGCACCGGCGTACGGGCGGCTTCCCTCGGGGTGTACTGCTTCACCGCCGGCGGGTTCTTCTCCAGCGCCCGGCGGATCTTCGGGTCGTCGGTCATCCGCAGCGGATCGACGTGCGCCGGCCACCAGTTCTTCGGCGGATCCTTGAAGAACCAGCCGGCGAACGCCACGACCGAGCAGCAGATCAGACCGACCAGCACCAGGACGCCCTGGTAGTTGCCCAGGTCCATGTACGAGGTGAACAGGAACACGAACGGCACGGAGCCATAGGCGAAACCGCCGTTGACCAGGCCGGTCTTGCCGCCCTTGCGCTCCGGGTACCACTTGCCGACCATGTTCACGCAGGTCGCGTAGACCAGGCCGGCGCCGATCCCGCTGAACATCCCGAAGCCGATATAGGCGACGATCACATGCGGCGCGAACGCCAGCGACAGATAGCCGCAGACCGTGCCGAGCGCGCCCAGCATCATCGCGTACCGCGCGGGGAGCCGGCCGCTCTCGCGGAGCTGCCCGGCGGGGAAGGCCACGGCCGCCTGGAAGAACACCCAGACGCCCATCAGCCAGAAGATGTGCCCGCTGTTCCACAGATGGGCCTCGTGCAGGGTGTCCTCGGCCGAGGTGAACGCGTACTCCGAGGAACTGATGCCGAGCATGCCCATCCAGGGGAAGAGCACCATGGTCCAGCGTGGCCGCCCCATGATGTCCCGGTCGGTCTCGCCGATCCGGTACACGCGGCCGTTGCGGTCCGTCACCTCCCGGCAGGGGAGGGACGTGGAGAAGTCGGTGGTCGTCATGTCTGTGCAGCACCCCTTGCGTCGAAAGTTCTGGCCAGCGCCCCCTGTCCAATGCCTTTCGTGCGCGCCCGGGTCCCGGGGCCGGCCGGCGCGCACCCGCCGGCCGGCCCCCTCTCGGTCACGTCATGAACCGCCCCCCAACCGCCCCGCCGCCCGCGCCCACCGGTACTTGGCGCCGAGCACGTCCACCGGCTGCTCGGTCGTGTACGGGTACGCCACGACGCCCCGCTCGTACAGGTGCCGGCACGCCTCCTCGACCTCGACGTCCCCGGCGAGGGAGGCCACCACCGGCTTGACGATCCCGCGCTCCCGGAACTCGGCGACCACCCGCGCGGTCAGCTCCGCGAACACCATCGGGGGAGTGACGATGGTGTGCCAGTAGCCGAGGACGAGCGCGTGGATCCGCGGGTCCTCCAGACCGAGCCGGATCGTCGCCTCGTACGTCGACGGCGGCTCGCCCCCGGTGATGTCGACCGGGTTGCCCGCCGCCCCGAAGGGCGGGATGAACTCCCGGAAGGCCGCGTCCAGATCGGGCGGGATCTCCATCAGCGTCAGGCCGTTGTCGGTCACCGCGTCCGACAGCAGCACCCCGCTGCCGCCCGCGCCGGTGATGATCACGACGTTGTCGCCCTGCGGGGTGGGCAGCACCGGCAACGCGCGCGCGTACTCCAGCATGTCGTTCAGTCCGGCGGCCCGGATGACACCCGCCTGGCGCAGGATGTCGTCGTACACCGCGTCGTCGCCCGCGAGCGCCCCGGTGTGCGAGCCCGCCGCCCTGGCGCCCGCCGCCGTCCGCCCCGCCTTGAGGACCACCACCGGCTTCTTCGGTACGGTCTCCCGGGCGGCCGCCACGAACGCGCGCCCGTCCTTGAGGTCCTCCAGGTGCATCGCGATGCACTGCGTGTGCGGGTCCTCGCCGAACCAGGTCAGCAGGTCGTCCTCGTCGAGGTCCGACTTGTTGCCGAGCCCCACGATCGCCGACACCCCGGTCTTCGTGGTGCGCGCGAACCCCAGGATCGCCATGCCGATGCCGCCCGACTGCGAGGTCAGCGCCACCGAGCCCTTCACGTCGTACGGCGTGCAGAACGTGGCGCACAGGTCCTGCCACGTCGAGTAGTAGCCGTAGATGTTCGGCCCGAGCAGCCGCACGCCGTACCGCTCGGCGACGGCGACGATCTCCGCCTGGAGTTCGTGCTCGCCGGTCTCCGCGAAACCGGAGGGGATGAGCACGGCGTTGGGGATCCCCTTGCGCCCCACCTCCTCCAGGGCCGCCGCCACGAACTTGGCGGGGATCGCGAAGACCGCCACATCCACCTCACCGGGAACGTCGGTGACACTCTTGTACGCCTTGCGGCCCTGGATGTCATCGGCCCGGGGGTTCACCGGATGGATGTCGCCGGCGAAGCCGCCGTCGATCAGATTGCGCATCACCGCATGGCCGATCTTGCCCCGCTCGTCGGACGCCCCGATCACGGCGACCGCCGAAGGCTGCATCAGCCGCCGCATCGACACGAGGATCTCCTCGCGGCTGTACGTCCGGCGCGGCGCCGGCTGCGACTCGGCGAGGATCACCCGGATGTCGGCGGCCACCGCGCCCTCCGGTGTCGCGATCACCGGGTTGAGGTCCACCTCGGCGATCTCCGGGAAGTCCGCGACCAGTTGGGACACCCGGCGGATCTGCTCGGCCAGCGCCCACCGGTCGACGGCGGGCCGGCCGCGCACCCCGCGCAGGATCTCCGCCGCCCGGATCGAGTCGAGCATGGACAGCGCCTCGTCGGCGTCCACGGGCGCCAGCCGGAAGGTGACGTCCCCCAGCACCTCGACCAGCACCCCGCCGAGCCCGAACGCCACCACCTTCCCGAACGTCGGATCGGTGACCGCCCCGACGATGACCTCCTGCCCCTCGGGCAGCAGCTCCTGGATCTGTACGCCCTCGATCCGCGCCGTCGCGTCGTAGGTCCGCGCGTTGGCCACGATCCGGTGGAACGCGGCCCGTACGTCCGCCGCGCCCTCCACACCCACGACGACCCCGCCGGCGTCGGTCTTGTGCAGGATGCCCGGCGACACGATCTTCATCACCACCGGCCCGCCGAACCGCGCCGCGTACGCCACGGCCTCCTCGACGTCGGCCGCCAACTCCTCACCCGGTACGGCGATCCCGTACGCGTCGGCGACCACCTTGCCCTCGGGCGCGGTGAGCGCGGTGCGTCCCGACGCCCGTACGGCGTCGAGCAGGGCCCGCACCCGGGCGGTCCGGTCCTCGGCCATCACGTCAGATCACCCCGTTCGACTTGAGCAGCCGCAGTTCCTCGTCACCGAGGCCGAGTTCACCGACGTAGACCTCCGCGTTGTGCTCGCCGAGCAGCGGTGCGGTGGTCACCTCGACGGGGGAGTCGGAGAGCTTCAGCGGGCTGCCCACGGTCAGGAACTCGCCGCGCTCCGGGTGCGGGACGCGCACCACCATCTCGTTGGCGGCCAGCGACGCGTCCTCGACGATCTCCTTGGTGGACAGGATCGGCCCGCACGGGATGCCGTGCGCGTTGAGCCGCTCCAGCACCTCCCACTTGGGCAGGGTCGAGGACCACTCCTCGATGAGCTGGAACATCTTGTTCAGCCGGGGCAGCCGGGCCCGCGGGGTGGCCCACTCGGGGTCGTCGGCCAGTTCAGGCCGGCCGATCAGCTCGCTGAGCGGCCGCCAGCCGACGGGCTGCACGATCACGTACACATAGTCGTTCGGGCCGCCCGGCGCGCACCTGACGGCCCAGCCGGGCTGGCCGCCGCCCGAGGCGTTCCCCGAGCGGGGCACCTCGTCGCCGAAGTCGTCGTTGGGGTACTCGGCGAGCGGGCCGTGCGCCAGGCGCTGCTGGTCGCGGAGTTTCACCCGGCACAGGTTGAGCACGGCGTGCTGCATGGCCACGTTGACCCGCTGGCCGCGCCCGGTGTGCTCGCGCTGGTACAGCGCCGCGAGGATGCCCGCCACGGCGTGCACCCCGGTGCCCGAGTCGCCGATCTGGGCGCCGGTCGCGAGCGGCGGCCCGTCCTCGAAGCCGGTGGTCGACATCGACCCGCCCATGGCCTGCGCGACGACCTCGTACGCCTTGAACCTGGTGTACGGGCCGTCGCCGAACCCCTTGATGGAGGCGTAGACGATCCGCGGGTTGATCTCCCGCACCCGCTCCCAGGTGAACCCCATGCGGTCGACGGCGCCGGGGCCGAAGTTCTCGACCAGCACGTCGGAGCGCCGGATCAGCTCGGTGAGGATCTCCTTGCCGCGCTCGGTCTTGGTGTTGAGGGTGATGCTGCGCTTGTTGCAGTTGAGCATCGTGAAGTACAGGGAGTCGACGTCCGGCAGGTCGCGGAGCTGGCCGCGCGTGATGTCGCCGGTCGGTGCCTCCAGTTTGACGACGTCCGCGCCGAGCCAGGCGAGCAACTGGGTCGCGGAGGGGCCGGACTGTACGTGGGTCATGTCGAGGACGCGGACGCCTTCGAGGGCCTTCGTGGGCACGGACTCACCTCACTTGTACATGGTCTGGTTCATCGTTCCGGGGGCGTACGCGTCCGGGTCGACCCAGACGTTGATCAGCGACGGCTTCCCGGACTCGCGGGCGCGGCGCAGCGCGGGGCCGATGTCGGCGGGGTCGCGGACCTCCTCGCCGTGACCGCCCAGCATCCGGGCGAACTCGTCGTAGCGGACGTCGCCGAGGGTGTTGCCGACCCGCTCGCGCTCGGGGCCGTACTTGGCGGCCTGGCCGTAACGGATCTGGTTCATCGAGGAGTTGTTGCCGACGATGCCCACGAACGGCAGGTCGTAGCGGACCAGCGTCTCGAAGTCCCAGCCGGTCAGGGAGAACGCGCCGTCGCCGAAGAGGGCGACGACCTCCTTGTCGGGCCGGGCCTGCTTGGCCGCGAGCACGAAGGGCACGCCGACGCCGAGGGTGCCCAGCGGGCCCGGATCCATCCAGTGGCCGGGGGACTTGGGCTGCACGACCTGGCCGGAGAAGGTGACGATGTCGCCGCCGTCGCCGATGTAGATCGAGTCCTCGGTGAGGAAGTCGTTGATCTCGCTGACCAGCCGGTAGGGGTGGATGGGGGAGGCGTCGGAGCGGAGCTGCGGCAACCTCTTGTCGAGCGCGGTCTGTTCGGCGGCGCGCAGCTCGTCCAGCCACTCCTTGCGCCGGGACGCGCCGCCGTTCACCCGCCCGGAGGCCGCCTCGGTCACCGACTTCAGCACCAGCCCGGCGTCCCCGACGATGCCGAGGTCGATGTCGCGGTTCTTGCCCACGGTGCGGTAGTCGAGGTCGATCTGCACGACGGTCGCGGCCGGGGAGAGGCGCTTGCCGTAGCCCATGCGGAAGTCGAAGGGGGTGCCGACGATCACGATGACGTCGGCGTGGGAGAAGGCGTAGCGCCGGGAGAGCTGGAAGTGGTGGGGGTCGCCGGGCGGCAGGGTGCCGCGCCCCGCGCCGTTCATGTAGGCGGGGATGTTCAGGGTGCGCACCAGCTCGACGGCCGCCTCGGTGCCGCGGGTCGTCCAGACCTGGCTGCCCAGCAGGATCGCGGGCTTCTCGGCGTGGGTGAGCAGGTCGGCGAGCTTCTCGATCGCCTCGGGGTCGCCGGCCGAGCGGGTGGAGGCGCGGTAGCCGCCGGGCCGGGGCACGCGCGCCTTCTCCACCGGCACTTTCGCGTCCAGGACGTCGCGCGGGATCTCCAGGAAGGAGGGTCCGGGCGCGCCGTGGTAGCACTCGCGGAACGCCATGGAGACCATGTCCGCGACCCGTGCCGTGTCCGGCACGGCCGCCGCGAACTTGGTGATCGGCGTCATCATGTCGACGTGCGGGAGGTCCTGGAGGGACCCCATCTTGTGCTGGGTGAGGGCGCCCTGACCGCCGATCAGCAGCATCGGGGACTCGGCGCGGAAGGCGTTGGCGACGCCGGTGACGGCGTCGGTGGTGCCGGGGCCGGCCGTGACGACCGCGCAGCCGGGCCTGCCGGTGATCCGGGCGTAGCCGTCGGCGGCGTGGGCGGCGACCTGTTCGTGGCGCACGTCGACGACTTCTATGCCCTCGTCGACGCAGCCGTCGTAGATGTCGATGATGTGGCCGCCGCACAGGGTGTAGATGCGGTCGACGCCCTCGGCCTTGAGGGCTCGGGCGACGAGATGACCACCGGAGATCGTGTCCCGGGCGGCGGGGGTCCGGTCGTGGGGGCGGTCGTCGGGCAGGTCGTCGGGCATGGCGAAGTCCCGTCCCTTCGTAGGGGGGTGGAAGGTCTCGCGGTACATTGCATACAGTCGACGAATACTGTATGAAGCTTGTTATCCCGCATCCGGTGGGTGGTGTCCAGGGGGCGTGCGGCACTTTCGGAAGGAGCCGGAATGGACCTGTACGAGCACCAGGCACGACAACTCTTCGACAGACACGGCATCGTGGTACCGAGGGCGGAGATCACCGACTCGCCCAAGGAGGCACGGGAGATCGCCCGCCGGCTGGGCGGCCGCGCGGTGGTGAAGGCGCAGGTGAAGACCGGCGGCCGGGGCAAGGCGGGCGGCGTCAAGTTCGCCGCCGACCCGGCCGCCGCCGAACTCACGGCCCGTCAGATCCTGGGCATGGACATCAAGGGCCACACGGTCGGCACGGTCATGCTGGCCGAACCCGTGGCCGTCGAGGCCGAGTTCTACGTCTCCTATGTACTGGACCGCGCCGGCGGACGCTTCCTCGCGATCGCCTCCGCCGAGGGCGGCATGGACATCGAGGAGGTCGCCGCCACCCGGCCCGAGGCCGTCGCCCGGGTGCCGGTCGACCCCGCCGAGGGCGTCACCGCGTCCAAGGCGGCCGAGATCGCCGAGGCCGCCGGGCTGCCGGCCCGCGCCGTCGACGTCCTGGTCCGCCTCTGGCAGGTCCTGGTCCGCGAGGACGCCCTGCTCGTCGAGGTCAACCCGCTCGTGCGCACCACCCGGGGTCAGATCCTCGCCCTCGACGGCAAGGTCACCCTCGACGACAACGCGGCCTTCCGGCAGGCCCGTTGGGGCTCCGAGACGGACGGGTACGGGGACCCGCTGGAGGCGGCCGCCGCCGCCAAGGGCCTCACCTACGTCCGCCTCGACGGCGAGGTCGGCATCATCGGCAACGGCGCGGGCCTGGTGATGTCCACCCTCGACGTGGTGGCCGGCTGCGGCGCCCGCCCGGCCAACTTCCTCGACATCGGCGGCGGTGCCTCCGCCCAGGTCATGGCCGACGGCCTCACGGTGATCCTCTCCGACCCCGCCGTACGGTCCGTCCTCGTCAACGTCTTCGGCGGCATCACCGCCTGCGACGCCGTCGCCGAGGGCATCGTGCGCGCCCTGGATACCGTACGGCTGACCCGACCGCTCGTCGTCCGGCTCGACGGCAACAACGCGGCCCGGGGGCGGGAGATCCTCGACGCCCGCCGCCATCCGCTGGTCGAGCAGGCCACCACCATGGACGGCGCCGCCCGGCGCGCCGCCGACCTCGCCACCGCAGCCTGAGGAGACCGCACACCATGGCCATCTACCTCACCCAGGAGAGCAGGGTCCTCGTCCAGGGCATGACCGGCGGCGAGGGCATGCGGCACACCCGGCGGATGCTGGCCGCCGGCACGGACGTCGTCGGCGGCGTCAATCCGCGCAAGGCGGGCCGCACCGTCGACTTCGGCGACCGCGCCGTGCCCGTCTTCGGCTCCGTCGCGGAGGGCATCGCGGCGACCGGCGCCGATGTCAGCGTCGTCTTCGTCCCGCCCGCCTTCGTCCGGGCCGCCGTGACCGAGGCGGCCGACGCCGGTATCGGCCTCGCCGTCGTCATCACCGAGGGCGTCCCGGTCCACGACTCGGTCGCCTTCACGGCGTACGCCGCGGCGCGCGGCACCCGGATCATCGGCCCCAACTGCCCCGGCCTGATCAGCCCCGGCCAGTCCAACGCGGGCATCATCCCGGCCGACATCACCAAGCCCGGCCGGATCGGCCTGGTCTCCAAGTCCGGCACCCTCACCTACCAACTCATGTACGAGCTGCGGGACATCGGGTTCTCCACCTGTGTCGGCATCGGCGGCGACCCGGTCGTCGGCACCAGCCACATCGACTGCCTCGCCGCCTTCGAGAGCGACCCCGACACCGAACTGATCGTCCTCATCGGCGAGATCGGCGGCGACGCCGAGGAGCGCGCCGCCGGGTACATCCGCGACCACGTCACCAAGCCCGTCGTCGGCTACATCGCCGGGTTCACCGCGCCCGAGGGCCGCACGATGGGCCACGCCGGCGCGATCGTGTCCGGCTCCTCGGGGACCGCGCGCGCCAAGAAGGAGGCGCTGGAGGCGGTGGGCGTCCGGGTCGGCGGCACCCCGACCGAGACGGCCCGCCTCGTCCTCGCCGCGCTGGAGGGGACGGCCTGACGCCTTCCCCTCCACCCCTGACCCCGTCTTTCTCTCGCCGTGCACCGAGAGCGGAGCATGCCCATGACCACCACCCTCACCCTCAAGTCCGGCACCTCCTGGGCCGACGCCTGGCGCCGCTGCCTCGCCGTCGCACCGGAGGCGTTCCGCGACGACCGTGTCCTCAACCTCTGGAACGCCGGCTGGCAGGCGGACGGCCGCCCGCTGCCCGCCACCAGCCCGGTCGACGGGAGCCCCGTCGCCGGACCGCCCCGGCTGGACGGGGCCACCGCGCACCGCGCCGTCCGCGCCGCCCTCGACCAGCACCGCGCCTGGCGGCACGTGCCGCTCGCCGAACGCCGGGCCCGGGTCGCCGCCACCCTCGACGCCCTCGCCGCCCACCGCGACCTGCTCGCCCTGCTGCTCGTCTGGGAGATCGGCAAGCCCTGGCGGGCGGCCCGGGCCGACGTCGACCGCGCCCTGGACGGCGTGCGCTGGTACGTCGACGGCATCGAGGCGATGACGGCCGGCCGGGCCCCGCTGGACGGGCCCGTCTCCAACATCGCGAGCTGGAACTACCCGATGAGCGTGCTCACGCACGCCCTGTTGGTGCAGGCCCTCGCCGGCAACGCGGTCATCGCCAAGACCCCCACCGACGGCGGCGTCGCCTGCCTCACCCTGGCCTGCGCCCTCGCCGCCCGCGAGGGCGTCCCGGTCACCCTCGTCAGCGGTAGCGGCGGCGAACTGTCCGAGGCGCTGGTGCGGGCGCCCGAGATCGGCTGCGTCTCCTTCGTCGGCGGCCGCGACACCGGCGCCGCCGTCGCCACCGCCGTCACCGGCCTCGGCACCCGGCACATCCTCGAACAGGAGGGACTCAACACCTGGGGCGTGTGGAACTACTCGGACTGGGACACCCTCGCGGCGACGATCCCGGGGCTCTTCGACTACGGCAAGCAACGCTGCACCGCCTACCCGCGCTTCGTCGTCCAGCGCGAGCTGTTCGACGCCTTCCTCGCCGCCTACCTCCCGGCCGTGCGCACCCTGACCCTCGGCCACCCGCTGGCCGTCGAACGGTGCACCGACCCCTACCCCCGGCTCGACTTCGGGCCGGTGATCAACGCGGCCAAGGCGAAGGAACTCCACGACCAGGTCGCCGAGGCCATCGACCGCGGCGCGGTCCCGCTGTACCGGGGCAGCCTCGCCGACGGCCGCTTCCTGCCCGGCCAGGACACCTCGGCGTACGTCCGGCCGGTCACCCTGCTCCATCCGCCGCCGTCCTCGCCGCTGCACCACGCGGAGCCGTTCGGCCCGGTCGACACGATCGTCCTGGTCGACACGGAGGCCGAGCTGCTGGCCGCGATGAACGCCTCCAACGGCGCCCTGGTCGCCACCCTGTCCACCGACGACCGGGCCACCTTCGACCGGCTGGCCCCGCACATCCGCGCCTTCAAGGTGGGGCACGGCCGGCCCCGCTCGCGCGGCGACCGCGACGAGCTGTTCGGCGGCTTCGGCGCGTCCTGGCGGGGCGCCTTCGTCGGCGGCGAACTGCTGGTGCGCGCCGTCACCCGGGGCCCGGCGGGGGAGCGGCTGCCCGGGAACTTCCCGGAGGACCGGCTGACGTCGTGACGTCCTGACGTGAAGTGAGCGAATGGTCACCCGTAGTCGTTCCGGCAGGCAGATACGCAGGTGAAACGCACTCCGAAACCTTGGTATTGTTGTCCATGTCGCCGCGGGGGAACCCGCGCGGCAGACACCTTGTCCGGGTGGCGGAATGGCAGACGCGCTAGCTTGAGGTGCTAGTGCCCTTTATCGGGCGTGGGGGTTCAAGTCCCCCCTCGGACACTCTCACTCTCTGTGTCGATCAATAATCGCTCGGTGAGTATTGATGATTCCAAGGCCCGCATCCGGCGTTCTCCGGATGCGGGTTCTGTCGTTCCCGGCGCCGGTACGGAGCAATTGCTCGGTTGTCGCCCCTTGCCGCCCGTTGCCGCCCGAAATTGCCGGAAGGCGGTTTATCGGTTGCCCTGCCGCCTGCTTCTGGGACGTTGTCCCGGATCTGCTCACCGCAGCCGCTGACGCATCGTCAAAGTTCACCATAGTCCGCATATTGACGGTCGGTGGCCCGTTCTTGTGGTGATACGATCACGCTCGCTTGTAGAGCGGGCGGATGGGTGCAAGACGACATCTCCGACTACGGGGACAGTCCGGGCGGCAACCCGGTGCGGGCGGTCCGCCGGTCCACCCGCATTTGACGGGAATTCAGCAACTGGCCGTCAGTCGCCTGAAGAGAGTCTTATGACTGATTACATACAGAACCCGGTACTCTGGGCTCTCCTCGTCGCCGTACTCGTCTCCGTCGCCCTCATAGTTCGCCAGCGCAGGGCGGCGCGGACGTTAAGGCAGGAGTTCGCAGATCTCCGGGCTCGGCACATCGAGCTGGAGAACGGGTACGCGAAATCCGTCGAGGCAGCCCAGGAAAGAGCCGACGAGGCTACGAAAACGGTCCTGAAGTCCGCGATGCGGACACTCCAGGGCCTCGCCGCGGAACAGCAGTTGATCGTTTCCCGGCTCCAGAACAAATACGGCGAGTCGGTGATCCTCCAGGACCTTCTGGAGATCGACCACACCAACTCCCAGTTCGGTCGCCGCGCCCAGTCCATCGCCGTGCTCTGCGACGGCTGGCTGGGACGTCAGCGCGATGTCGCATCGGTCTACGACGTGGTGCGCAGCGCCCAGGGAAGAGTCCGCCACTACCGGCGGGTGGAAATTCTCTCGCAGGTGGACTTCGGTATCACCAGCCGTGCCGTGGAACCCGTGGCGCTGGCCCTCGCGGAACTGCTCGACAACGCCACGAGTTATTCCAGCCCCGATACTGTTGTCGAAATCAACATTCGTACCGTGCCCAAGGGAATCTGTATCGTCGTCGACGACGCGGGTGTCGGTATGAACGACGAGGAGCGGGCCCGCGCCGAAAGACTGCTGACCAGCGACCGCGTCTCCGGCGTCTCCGCGCTCGGCAATCCGCCGCAGTTCGGCTTCGCGGTGATCGGCGTCCTCAGCGAACGCTTCGGCTTCGAGGTGTCCGTGGACTCCAGCTCCCCCTACGGAGGTGTCCGCGCCGTCCTGCTCCTGCCCCACGACCTGCTCACCAGCGCTCCCGAGCAGAAGGAGCCGGCCCCGGTCGTCCCCGCCGCCGCCCCCCAGGCCCGAGGCGGTGGACCCGAGGCCGCGGTGCCCATGACCACCTCCGACGGCCTGCCGAAACGCCGCCGCAAGCGGCCCATGGCGATCGTGCCGGGCACGCCCTCGGCGGGCCCCGCGACCGCCGGCCGCTCCGGTGCGGAGACGGCCGCCATCATGGGCGCCTTCCAGCGCGGCACCCGGTCGGGCCGGGCCGTCCAGCCGGAGCCGGAACAGTCGAGCAGCACCCGTGGTACGAGCAGCGAAGGGCATGAGTTCTCGTGAACGACGACCTGTCATGGATGCTTGACAGCGCCCTGGAGATTCCCGGGGCCCTGCACGCCGTCCTGATCTCCGCCGACGGCCTGCTGATGGCACGGACCCAGGACTTCGGCAAGGACGACGCGGACCGGGTGGCCGCGGCGATGAGCGGCGTGCAGTCGCTCAGCCGCTCGCTCGCCTTCTTCTGCGAGGACGGCAGCCAGAAATGGCGCCAGACGCTCGTCGAGTTCGACGGCGGCTGGGTCTTCCTGATATCCGCCGGCGAGGGCGCCTACCTCGGCGTCTCGGCGTCGCCGGAGGTCGACATGCAGGACATCACCTTCCGCATGCAGCAGCTCGTCGGCCAGCTCGGCAAGGCGCTGACCACGCCGCCGCGCGAGAACCTCGGCGCCCGGTCATGACGGGATTCGGCGAACTGGAGTCACAGACACCGGAGTTAGTGCGTCCGTACGTCATCACCAAGGGCCGCGGACTGCCCGACGAGGAGCAGCTCTCCCTCATCACGCTGGTCACGGCCGCCGCCGACCATCAGCAGCGGCCCACCCGGCTGTCCCCCGAGGAACAGAGCCTGCTCGACCTGTGCGCGGCCGGCTACCTCTCGGTCGCCGAGATCGCGGGGCACACCCAACTGCCCCTCGGTGTCGTGAAGATCCTCCTCGCCGCCCTGACCGAGGGCGGCTACCTCGTCACCCGCCCGCCCGTCCAGCGGGCCCCGCTCGCCGACAGGGAGATCCTGGAGGAGGTGCTGAATGGTCTCAGGGCCAAGTTTGGATGAGCACGACTACGTCCGTGAGGGCGCGACCCAGACGGCGGTCAAGATCCTCGTGGTCGGCCACTTCGCGGTGGGCAAGACCACGTTCATCGGCGCGATCTCCGAGATCCAGCCGCTGACCACCGAGGAGACGATGACCCGGGCCGCCGAGTCCGTCGACGACCTCAAGGGAGTCCAGGGCAAGACCACCACCACGGTCGCCATGGACTTCGGCCGGCTGACGATCAGCGACCGCGTCGTGCTCTACCTGTTCGGAACGCCGGGCCAGCAGCGCTTCGTACAGATGTGGGAGGACATGGCACGCGGCGCGCTCGGCGCGCTCGTGCTGGTCGACCCCGAACGACTCGCGGACTCCTTCGCCGTGATCGATCTGATCGAGCAGTACGGACTCGACTACGCCATCGCCGTCAACCACTTCGACGGCTCGCCGCTGCGCGACGAGATGGCCCTGCGCGAGGCACTGGACCTGCTCGACGACACCCCCGTCGTCACCTGCGACGCACGCGACGAGCGGTCCTCGGCCGAAGCGCTGATCACCCTCGTCCGTCACCTGCAGGACCGCGCACACTAGGAGCGACCATGGACCAACCCACCGCCCCGGTACCCCCGCCGGGGTGCCCGGCGCACCAGCCCGGCGGCAGAGTGCCCCTGTACGGACCGGAGTTCGCGGCCGACCCCGAGGCCTACTACTCCTATCTGCGCCACCACGGGCCGACCGCCCCCGTCGAGCTGGCCCCCGGAGTCGACGCCACCCTCGTCACCGACTACGCGACGGCGCTCCAACTCCTTCAGGACTCCGGCACGTTCCGCAAGGACGCCCGCCGGTGGCGGGACCTCAACGAGGGCCGTATCGCGCCGGACAGCCCGGTCCTGCCGCTGCTGGCCTACCGGCCCAACTGCATGTTCACCGACGGCGCCGACCACCTGAGGCTGCGTCAGGCCATCACGGACAGCTTCGCCCGCGTGGACTCGCTGCGGCTCAGCCACAGCACCGAGCGCATCTCAGACTTCCTCATCGCCCAGTTCAGCGAGCGTGGTTCGGCCGACCTGATCGGCAACTACGCCCGGCAGCTCCCGCTGTTCGTCTTCAACGAGCTGTTCGGGTGCACCGCCGACATCGGCGACCGAGTCTTCTTCGGCATCTCCGGCATGTTCGACGGCGTCAACGCCGAGAAGGCCACCGAGGTGCTGTTCCAGGCCGTCGGCGAACTGGTCGCCCTCAAGCGGCAGCGGCCCGGCGACGACGTCACGAGCTGGCTGATGCAGCATCACGCCGGGCTGTCGGACGAGGAGATGGTCCATCAGCTCTCGCTGCTGCTGGGCGCCGGCGCCGAGGCCCTGGTCAACCTCATCGGCAACACCCTCCATCGCATCCTCACCCACGACCGGTACGCCCACGAGGGCGGACTGATCGAGGAGGCCATGGACGACACGCTGTGGGAAAACCCGCCGATGACGAACTACGCGCCCCACTACCCCGTGTCCGACGTGGAGTTCGCCGGCCAGAAGTTCGCCGCGGGCGACCTGCTGCTGATCAGCTTCGCGGCCGCCAACACCGGTCCCGCCCTGTCGGCGGCCCGCAAGGCGGGCAGCAACCGGGCGCACCTGGCGTGGAGCGCCGGTCCGCACGCCTGCCCCTCGAAGGACCCGGCGCGCCACATCGCCGTGACCGCCATCGAGAACCTCCTCAACCGGCTGCCCGACGTGGAGATCACGGTTCCCGAGGACAGCCTGACGTGGCGTCCGGGCCCCTTCAGCCGCGGCCTCGTCACCCTTCCCGCCCGCTTCACCCCGGTCGCGCCGGCGAGGGGGCCCGGCCGGCAGAGCGGCGCCCAGGCGCAGGCCGCCCCCGAGCCCGTCGCCCCCGGCCGCAGGCCCGAACAGGCAGGTGTCTGGAGCAAGTTCCTCACCTGGCTGACGAGGTGATTCACACAACATCCACGCGCCTCCACGCAATTGCATGAAGGTTCAATCGCAGGGGTAGTGAGCAACGCGGTATCCGCGTTGCTCACGAGTAAGAAGGAGGTGTCGTGGATGATGAAACGCATGTCCGACGACGCCACTCACGCCCTGCATCCCGCCGCACGGCCCCCGTCCGGGCCGCACATAACCGAGGGGCGCGCCGCCGCCCCCTCCTCCAGAGCCCAACTCCACAGGCCCGCAGGCAAGAACGTACCCGCCCCACGAGGCGGGTATCTTCTTGCTCCCGGCGCGACGGGGGAGGCCCGGTGACCCTCCCACGCGTCCACCGCCCCCGTGAAGTCCCCACGCTCGGCTCCCTGACGACAAGTCAGCTCACGCGACTCTGCCCCGTCGCGGGTCTCGGCCCCGCCGACGCCGAGACGTACGCGGGCGTCCTGCTCAAGGCCCTGGGACCCGCGGCCGACCGGCCGCTCGACCTCCCGCCGCCCTCGTGCACGTTTCTCTCGGACGACCACACGCCGGTCGAGTTCTCACTGTCCTTCCTGCCCGACGCGTCGCCCTCGCTGCGTGTCCTCGTGGATCCCGGGTCCGCGACGGACAGCCTGCGCCGCAACGGCCGCGTGGGACTGCGGGTGATCCGCAAGATGGCCCGGCGCTGGCACTTCGACACGGACCCGCTGGACAAGCTGGAGGACCTGTTCTTCCCGGCCTCCCCGGAGGGCCCCCTCGCCCTGTGGTGCGCGCTGGAACTGGTACCCGGCGGGGTGCCCAAGCTCAAGGCGTATCTGAACCCGGCCGCGAACGGCGCCAAGCGCTCAGCCCGGACCGTATGGGAAGCCCTGCGCCGCCTCGGACACCACAAGGCGTTCGACGCGCTGCCCCCCGCCGACGGCTACCCCTTTTTAGCTCTGGATCTCGGTGACTGGGACACCCCCCGGGTGAAGGTGTACGCACGGCACGACAACCTCTCCGCCGAGGAGGCGTCGGGCCTGTCCCGCATGGACGCCGGACCGGGAGCGGCCGAGATCGAGGCGTTCTTCCGCACCGCGTCCGGACGGCACCCCGGTGGCTTCGGCGGCTACGGCGCGCCCGACGACCGTCTCACCGGACGCCCCGCCCTCACCTGCCACGCCTTCACCGAGACGAAGACGACGAAACCCAGCGGCTTCACGATCCACGTGCCGGTGCGCGGGTACGCCCGGCACGACGGTGAGGCACTGGCGAGGGCGACGACCCTGCTCGACCGCTACGGCATGGACACCGCCGCACTGTGGCGGGCCCTGTCCGCCGTCACCTCGCGCCGCCCCGAGGACGGCGTCGGGCTCATCGCCTACCTCGCCCTGGCCCACCAGACGGGACGTCCGCCCCGGCTGACCGCGTACGTCTCCTCCGAGGCCTACCACGTCCGCCCACCGGTCGCCCCACGGCAGAACGCGGCCGCGGTGCCTGGCCGTTAGCTCCGAAGAGCAGGGGAGCCGTACGCCGACGTCGCCGGACCGCTCCCCTCGCTCCCGGGCCCCCGCCGGGCCCTCACTCCGCGGCCAGTTCCTCCAGATACGGCGCCACGTTGACCTGGATCGACGCGCCCTGGAGCTGCCCGTACTGCCCGGCGATGCCGCTCAGATAGCCGGCGACCTCCTTGTGCATGACCTCCGGCTCCGGCAGCGTCGACTCACCGGTGATCAGCCGGGCGATCCAGCGCGACTGCGCCTCGACGAGCCGGGTGATGGATCCCAACGGCCGGACCAGCCCCACGAAGAACAAGCCGGGGCGGTCCGGGGCGACCACCCGCTTGTACAGCTCGACCGCCCCCTGACGGCTCACCGGGCAGCCCTGAGGCAGGAACGGGAAGTCCATCCGGTACCCGGTGCAGTAGACGATCGCGTCGGCCCGCACGGACGTGCCGTCGGTGAACACCACCCGCTCGCCGGCCAGGAACTCGATCGCGGGCTTCGGAGCGATCGCTCCGTGCCGGATACGGCTGAGGATCTCGTCCGAGATGGTGACGGCGGAGGCGAAGAGCGGGTGATCGGGCTCGGGCAGACCGTAGTCGGCGAGCCTGCCCCGTGCCACGAGCAGGGCCTGCGCGACGAACCGGCGCTGCTCCTCCAGCGACATGGCCGTCCACCAGGAGGCCTCCGCGATCTCGTCCAGAGCCATGCCGAACAACTGCTTGGGCAGCACATGCAGACCCCGGCGCACCGAGAGGACCGTCTCCGCCGCGTGCCGGGAGAGATCGGCTGCGATGTCCACGGCCGAGGCGCCGAGCCCCACGACGACCACCCGCTGACCCGCGAAGTCGCTGCCGTCGTGGTAGTCCAGGGCGTGGAGAATCCTTCCTTCGAAGGTGTCGGAACCGGGTGCGGGCGCGGGCAGCGACGGTTCCGTGTTGTGCCCCGAGGCGACGATCACCTGGGAGAAACTCCGGGAGGTGCGGGCACCGCGGGCGTCCCGGCTGACGACGGTCCACGAACCGTCGGCCTCCTGCCGTACGGACTCGACGGTCGTCTCGAACTCCACATGGCCCAGGAGCCCCGCCCACTCGGCGAAGGAGCGCAGATAGGCGGCGAACTGGCTGTGCCGGGGAAAGAGCGGGTACGACGCCGGCATCGGGTGGTCGGAGTAACCCGTGAGCTGCTTGGCGGTGTTGAGATGCAGCGACAGATAGCCGGGGCCGCGCTCGCCCGCCCCGGGCCGACGCCAGATGCCGCCGACGTCGGGAGACCGCTCCAGGCAGACGAAACCGACCCCCGCCGACTTCAGGGCATGCGCCGCCGCGAGCCCCGACAGCCCGGCACCGATGAGACACACACGCACGGCTTCCCCCACAGGAAAGACACCATCCTTTCGCCGACCCGCAGTTGACTGCCCATGTGGCGCACCCGCCACTCCTCGGCCGACGGCGACAAGGATCACAGACGGACGGCACGGATGCCGACCCGGTCACTCGGGTGTGGCGGAGGCCCACAGGCCGCGTACATGGCCCAGATGCCGGGTCATGATCTCCCGCACGGCCCGCTCGTCGCGCGCCGACAGGGCGTCCAGAAGCTCCAGATGCTCCTGGGCGGACGCCAGCAGCCGGCCGGACGCGGACAGCGCGGTGAGACCGTAGAGACGGGCCCGGCCGCGCAACCCCCGTACTACCTCCACGAGATGACCGTTCCCGGCCAGCGCCAGCAGGCCCAGGTGGAAGCGGGTGTCCGCCTCGACATAGGCGATCAGATCACCCGCCACCGCGGCGGCGACGATCTCCCGGGCCGCCGGGCGCAACGCCTCCAGCGACACCGGATCGGCGGTCGTGGCCAGCGCCACCACCGTCGGGATCTCGATGAGCGCGCGGACGTGCGTGTACTCGTCGAGCTGCCGGTCGGAGACCTCCGTGACCCGGAAGCCCTTGTTGGGGACCGCGTCGACCAGCCCCTCCTTCGCCAGGTCCAGCATCGCCTCCCGCACCGGCGTCGCCGAGACGCCGAACCGGGCGGCCAGCGTCGGCGCCGAGTACACCTCACCGGGCCGCAGTTCACCCGCGATCAGCGCGGCCCGCAGCGCGTCGGCGACCCGCTCGCGGTAACTGCTGCGCCGGCCGCCGAGCACCGGCAGGGCGGGTCCCGGCGTCCCGGACGCGGCGGGCGTCCGGCTGCTGGGGGGCGGGGCGGTCATGCGGGGGCTCCTCGGTGGCATGTCACGTATCGCCATTATCTACGGTGGCGTGGGCGTGGGTGTTCTCAGAGCGTGAACCCCGCCGGGAACGGGTCCGTCGGGTCCAGCAGGTACTGCGCGGTGCCGGTGATCCACGCACGGCCGGTGATGCTCGGCAGCACCGCGGGACGCCCCGCAACCTCGGTCGTCCCGAGCAGCCGTCCCGTGAACGAGGTGCCGATGAAGGACTCGTTCACGAACTCGGTGTGCAGGGGGAGTTCACCTCGCGCGTGCAGTTGCGCCATGCGCGCGCTCGTCCCGGTGCCGCAGGGCGACCGGTCGAACCAGCCGGGGTGGATGGCCATCGCGTGCCGGGAATGCCGGGCGGTCGAGCCGGGCGCGGTCAGATGGACGTGGTGGCAGCCGCGGATCGACGGATCCTCCGGATGCACCGGCCCGCCCGCCGAGTTCACCGCCTCCATCAGGGACAGCCCGGCCCGCAGGATGTCGTCCTTGCGGGCACGATCGAAGGGCAGCCCGAACTCCGCCAGCGGCACGATCGCGTAGAAGTTCCCGCCGAACGCCAGGTCGTACCGCACCGTCCGGCCGTCGGGCAGAGTGGCCTCACGGTCCAGACCGACCACGAACGACGGCACGTTGCGCAGGGTGACGGACCGGGCGGCGCCGTCCTCGACGGCCACCTCGGCGACCACCAACCCCGCCGGTGTGTCCAGCCGGATCGTGGTGACCGGCTCCACGACCTCCACCATCCCCGTCTCCACCAGGACCGTCGCCACCCCGATCGTGCCGTGCCCGCACATCGGGAGATAGCCGGAGACCTCGATGTACACGACCCCGAAGTCACAGTCAGGCCGGGTCGGCGGCTGAAGGATCGCACCGCTCATCGCCGCGTGCCCGCGCGGCTCGTTCATCAGCAACTGCTTCACGTCGTCACGGTGTTCGCGGAAGTACAGCCGCCGTTCGTTCATCGTGGCACCCGGAATGGTGCCGATCCCGCCGGTGATCACCCGGGTGGGCATGCCCTCGGTGTGCGAGTCGACGGCGTGCAGGACGAGTGTGCTGCGCATCAAGGTCCCCTCTCCGGTGGGTGGTCAAAAGGTCACGGTCACGCCAGGCCCGCTGCGACGGCCTGCTCGGTGGCCTCGCGCACGGCCGCTTCCTGTTCCGGCGTCAGCGGGACCCGGGGCGGCCGGCAACGCCCGCCGGGCCGGCCCACGATGTCCATCGACAACTTGATCGCCTGCACGAACTCGACACGCGAGTCCCAACGCAGCAGCGGATGCAGCCGCCGGTACAGCGGCAGCGCGGCGGCGAGATCCCCGGCGACCGCAGACCGGTACAGCTCGACCGAGGCCCTCGGCAGCGCGTTGGGATACCCGGACACCCAGCCCTTGGCACCCGCCACCGCCAGCTCCACGAGTACGTCGTCGGCGCCGATCAACAGATCCAGTTCCGGGGCGAGTTCGGCGATCCGGTAGGCACGCCGGACGTCCCCCGAGAACTCCTTGACGGCCTGCACGAGCCCCTCGCCGTGCAGCCGAGCCAGCAGCTCGGGCACCAGATCCACCTTGGTGTCGATCGGGTTGTTGTACGCCACGACCGGCAGGCCCGCCTCGGCGACCTCCGCGTAGTGCGCCACCACCGCCCGCTCGTCGGCACGGTAGGCGTTGGGCGGCAGCAGCATGACGGCCCCGCATCCGGCCTCGCGCGCCTGCTCGGCCCAGCGCCGCGCCTCCGCCGAACCGTAGGCGGCCACGCCCGGCATCACCCGGTCCCCGCCGACCGCCGCCACGGCGGTCTCCACCACCCGGGCCCGTTCCTCGGGGGTGAGGACCTGGTACTCGCCCAGCGATCCGTTCGGTACGACGCCGTCACAGCCGTTCGCCACCAGCCAGGCGCAGTGTTCGGCGTACCGGTCGTAGTCCACGGCGAGGTCGTCGTCCAGGGGGAGCGCGGTGGCGACGAGGACGCCGCGCCAGGGGCGGGGGTCAGGCGTGGTGGTCATGGAGGGCCTCTCCTGGAGCGATTGAGGGGAGGGGGAGCATGGTGTGTGACATTGCACTGATGTCGATCTCGGGGTGACTGTCCGCGCCGGGCAGTTCATCGGTCCGGCGGTGGGGGTGGCGGTCGATCCGGCTGCGCGGCCAGCACGCCCAGCGGGACCGGGCGGGCCGGCAGGCGGCGGGCCGGAACCGGCGCGCAGCCCGCGACGCCCGCCACCCCGGCCTCGCACATCCGGCCCTGGCACCAGCCCATCCCGGCCCGGGTCAGCAGCTTCACGGTGCGCAGATCACCGGCGCCGAGCGAGCCCACGGCCTCCCGGACCGCGCCCGCGGTGACCTCCTCGCAGCGGCACACCACCGTCTCGTCGGTGACCAGCTCCGCCCAGCGGGCCGGGGGCGCGTACACCCCGTCGAGTCCGTCGAAGAACGCCCGTGACCTGGTCCGGGCCCGGTCCGCCGGGGCCCACTCCGCCGGGTCCGGCACCGCACCGCGCAGCCGGGCCGCCGCCGACCGTCCCGCGATGTGCCCCTCGGCCAGCGACAGGACCGCGCCGCCTACGCCCGTGGCCTCCCCGGCCGCCCACACGCCGGGGACGTCGGTGCGCTGTTCGTCGTCCACGTGCACGGCGGGTCCGTCGAGCCGGCAGCCGAGCCCGTCCGCGAGATCGGTGTGCGGCAGCAGCCCGTGTCCGACGGCGAGGGTGTCGCAGGGCAGACGGCGCGCGGTGCCCGGTACCGGGCGGCCGTCGGGGCCGAGGGCTGCGACCGTCACGGACTCCAGCCGTTCGCCGCCGTGTGCCTCCAGCACCGTATGCCCCAGCTTCAAGGGGACTCCGTGGCGCACGAGTTGGGCCGCGTACCCGGCGCCTTCGGCGAGCTTGTCCGGTGCCGCCGCGAGGACGCGGGCCCGCTGGGCGAAGTCCTTCGGGGCGGCCGACTCGACCAGCGCGACGACGGTGGCGCCCGCCGCGGCGAGGCCGGTGGCGACCGGCAGCAGCAGGGGGCCCGTGCCGGCCACCACCGCCGTACGGCCCGGCAGTACGAGTCCGCCCTTGAGCAGGGCCTGGGCGCCGCCCGCCGTGACCACACCCGGCAGGGTCCAGCCGGGAAAGGGGAGCACCTTCTCGTAGGCACCGGTCGCCAGCAGCACGCCATCGGCGCGGATCGCCACGGACTCGTCCTGCGCGGGGCCGAGCAGCGCGTGGACGGTGAAAGGGGCGGGCGAGGGGTCGGTGTTCCTTTCCACGCACCACACATGACGGTCACTCAGCAACGTCACGCGTCCCGCCGCGAGGTGCGCGTCGAGGCCGGTGCGCAGCCGCTCCCAGGTGCGCCACCGGTGGTGCAGCGCCCGGGGGCGGCGGGCGCCGAGTCCCGGGGCGGGCTGCCGGTAGAACTGGCCGCCGGGCTGCGGGGCGGAGTCGATCAGCGTCACGTGGACACCGCGCGCGGCCCCCGCCAGGGTGGCTGCGAGCCCGGCCGGACCGGCGCCGATCACCGCGAGATCCGGGCGAGTTGGTGGGGGAAGGGTGGCGCGCTCAGTCATCGTGGCCCGTTCCTTCCTGCGTTCTGATGTCCGCGCCCGGTGTGGCGGGGGTCAGGCAGGCCCGCTGGTTAGGGCGGTCGTTCACGGTGACCAGGCAGTCGAAGCAGACCCCGATCCCGCAGAACACCCCGCGCGGCTGCCCCTCGCCCCGGGTGCCGCGCCAGGCCGTGATCCCGGCCGACCACAGCACGGCGGCGATCGTCCGGCCGGGCAGCGCCTCGATCTCCCGCCCGTCGAACCGGACGGTGAACGGCGCCTCGGGGTGAGCGCGGGCCAGTTCCAGGGGGTTCATGGGGCGGCCTCCTCGGCTTCCAGGGGGTTCATGGGGCGGCCTCCTCGGCTTCCAGAGGGTTCACTCGGCGGCCTCCTCGGCGAAGCGGTCGGGGCGGAACGGGAAGAGGTCCAGCTCGGGGGTCTTGCCGGTCAGCGCCTGCGCGATCAGCAGGCCGGTCCCGGTGGCGAGCCCGATGCCCGCGCCCTCGTGCCCGCAGGCGTGGAACAGGCCGGGCACGCGCGGGTCGGGGCCGAGGGCGGGGAGATGGTCGGGCAGATAGGGGCGGAACCCGAGGTAGGTGCGCAGCGCCCGCACGTCCGCGAGGAAGGGGAACAGGCGCGTCGCCCCGGCCGCGAGGGCGCGGACGACGGGCAGGGAGAAGGAGCGGTCGAAGCCGACCCGTTCACGGCTCGCGCCGATCAGGACCGGACCCGCGGCGGTGCCCTCGACGACCGGCGAGGTCTGGAGGGCGGCGGAGTCGCTGGCCACGTCGGCCACATAGTCGGCGGCGTACACCTTGTGCCGTACCCGGCGCGGCAGCGGTTCGGTGACCAGTACGAAGCCCCGGCGGGGGAGTACGGGCAGCCGGACCCCGGCGAGCGCGGCGATCTCGCCGCCCCAGGTGCCGGCCGCGTTCACCACGGCCGGGGCGAGCAGGTCACCCCGGTCGGTGCGGACCCCGCGCACGGCACCGTCGGGGCCGCGCAGCACTCCGGTCACCGTGCGGCCGGTCTCCAGCCGGGCCCCGGAGGCGCGTACGAGGTGGGCCGCGGCGAGGGTGGGCATCACCTGGGCGTCCTGGGGATAGAGCATCCCGCCCGCCAGTCCGGGCGCCAAGTACGGCTCCAGATCGTGGAGTTCGGAGGCGCCGACGGGGACGGCGGTCACTCCGGCGGCGCGCTGTCCGACGGCCAGACCGGTGAGCGCGGCGAGTTCGGCGGGACCGGAGGCGACGACGAGGCCGCCCTTCGGCTCGTACTCGAAGGCCGCGCCCAGCGCTTCGGCCGTGCCCAACCTCTCGGCTGAGGGCACCTCTTCGGCCAGCTCCCGCCACAACCGGCCGGACAGCAGGGCCAGTCGGAGTTCGGGGCCCGGTTCCTTGTCGGAGACGAGGAGGTTGCCCTCGCCCGCCCCGGTCGTTCCTCCGGTCACCGGACCCCGGTCCACCAGGATCACGTCGAGCCCGGCACGCGCCGCGTACAGCGCACACGCGGCGCCCACCATGCCCGCGCCGACGACCACCACGTCACCGCTGGATCCGTTGGTCACAGCAGTAATATGTCACATGGCGCTGTCCCCGGGAATGACGCTGCGGCCGGAAAATCTGAGGTGGCGGGGCCGTGCCGCGGGGCATCATGGCGGTCCGTCGCCCGTTCGCGGGGGCGGGTCCATCACCACCGGGGGCTCCTGTGACCGTCACCAACATCCTGCTGTCCGGCATCGTCGGCTCGACCGCCTACGGCCTCGCCCGTCCCGGCTCCGACGTGGACCGGCTCGGTATGTTCGCCGCGCCCACGGAGGAACTGCACGGCCTGCGCCGGCCCCAGGACTCGCACGTCAGCACGGCCCCCGACCGCACCCTGCACGAGGCCGCCAAGTGGTGCCGGCTGGCCCTCGGCGGCAATCCGACGGTGATGGAACTCGTCTGGCTGCCCGACGAGTTGTACGAGGTGCGCACCCCGCTCGGCGACGAACTCATCGCGATCCGGGGGACCCTGCCGAGCGCGCACCGGGTCCGGGACGCCTATCTCGGCTACGCCACCCAGCAGTTCCGCAAGCTGCGCAGCCGGGGCGACGGCAGCTTCTCGTCCGACACCCGCAAGCGCACCGCCAAGCACGCCCGGCACCTGCGCAGGCTGTGCACCCAGGGCTACGAGCTGTACGCCACCGGCCGGCTGGAGATCCGAGTGGAGGACCCGGAGAGCTACCACGCCTTCGGCGAGCGGGCGGCCGCCGACCCGGAGTCCGCGCTGCCGCTGCTGCGGGACTTCGAGGAGAAGTTCGCCACCACCCGCAGCGTCCTGCCCGAACAGCCCGACGAGCGGGCCGCCGACGCATGGCTGCGGCGGGTGCGCCGGCACTTCTACAAATAAATCCCGTGCGAAGCACCCCCGTTCGCCTCTACACTCACCGCAGATCACGCGCCGCCCACGACAGAGGGCCGCGCGGCACCACGACGTACGAGGGGAGTCGGCCATGCGTGACCACACCGCTGCCGCCGCTTCCCGAGCCCGCTTCGAGGTGATCCTCGTGTCTCGGGCCGTCCGGTGCCCGCTGCGCGGCCGGCACTGGAAGTCTTGACGACCGCCTGAGCGCTCCGCACTGCAACGCAGCACCTTCGTCATCTGCCGACGTGTGCCCTTGCAGCCTGCCGCGGGTCCCGGCGGTCGTCCGGAGAATCGCGCCGCCCGTTCACCGGAACACCCGAAAGGCCAAGGGCCGTGCGCAACCACCTCGACCGTCATCTCGCCACCGTGCGCAACCTGGGCATCCTCGCCCACGTCGACGCGGGGAAGACCACCGTCACCGAGCGGATCCTGTTCGCCACCGGGACCACGCACAAGCGCGGCGAGGTCCACGACGGCACCACCATCACCGACTTCGACCCGCAGGAACGCGACCGCGGCATCACCATCTTCGCCGCGGCCGTGAGCTGCGACTGGGAGGGTCACCGTGTCAACCTCATCGACACCCCCGGGCACGTCGACTTCGCCGACGAGGTCGAGCGGTCCCTGCGCGTCCTCGACGGCGCGGTGGCGGTGTTCGACGCGGTCGCCGGTGTGGAACCGCAGAGCGAGTCCGTGTGGCGGCAGGCCGACCGGTACGGCGTACCGAGGATCGCGTTCGTCAACAAGCTGGACCGCGCGGGCGCCGACCTCGACACCGCCGTGGCGTCGATCCGGGACCGTCTCCACCCGGTCCCGCTGGTCGTCCAGGTGCCGATCGGTGCCGAGGACGGCTTCACCGGTGTCGTCGACCTGCTCCGGATGCGCGCGCTGATCTGGGGCGACGACGGGGAAGGCGCCGTCGAGGGCGTCGTACCGGAGGAGTTGCGGGAGGAGGCCGCGCGGCGGCGCCGGCTGCTGGAGGAGGCCGTCGCGGAGCGGCATCCGGCCGCGCTGGAGGAGTTCTGCGAGCGGGAGCCCCTGTCCGCGGCGACGCTGGCGGCCGCCCTGCGCGACCTGACCCGCACCGGTGACGGTGTGGTCGTGCTGTGCGGCTCGGCGTACCGCAACCGCGGGATCGAGCCGCTCCTCGACGCCGTCGTGGCCTATCTGCCGTCCCCGCTGGACGTGCCCGCCGTGCGCGGCACGTACGAGGGCGCCGAGCAGGAGCGGCCGGCCGATCCGGCGGCCCCGCTGGCCGCGCTGGCCTTCAAGGTCAGTGCCACGCCGACGGGCCGGCTCACCTATCTGCGGGTGTACTCGGGCACGATCGAGAAGGGAGACACGGTGTGGGAGTCCGGTTCGCGGCGCGGCGAGCGCATCGGGCGGATCCTGCGCGTCCAGGCCGACCGGCACGCCCAGTTGGAGCGGGCGGTCGCCGGGGACATCGTGGCCGTCGTCGGGCTGAAGTCGGCCCGCGCCGGTTCGACCCTCTGCGCGCCGGGGGCGCCGCTCGTCCTCGAACCGCCCGGTGTCCCCGACCCGGTGGTCTCCGTGGCGGTGGAGGCGGTGCGCGGCACCGACACCGACCGGCTGGCCTCGGCGCTCGCCCGGCTGGCCGAGGAGGATCCCTCGCTGGTGGTGCGGACCGACGCGGAGACCGGTCAGACGGTCCTGTCGGGCATGGGTGAACTGCATCTGGAGGTCGCGGTGGAGAAGATCCGCCGCACCCTCGGACTGGAGGTCAACGTCGGCCGTCCCAGGGTCACTTACCGCGAGACCGTCGCGCGCGGCGTGACCGGTCTGGTCTTCCGGCACGTCAAACAGGACGGCGGGGCCGGCCAGTTCGCGCATGTCGTGCTCGATGTGGAGCCGCTGGAGGAGGGGTTCGACTTCCGGTCGGCCGTCGTCGGCGGGCGGGTCCCGCAGGAGTACGTCCGTGCCGTCGAGGCCGGCTGCCGGGACGCCCTCGCCGAAGGGCCCCTCGGCGGGCACCCGGTGACCGGGCTGCGGGTCACCCTGACCGACGGGGCGACCCATGTGAAGGACTCCTCGGAGATGGCCTTCCGCACGGCGGGCCGGTTCGCGCTCCGTGAGGCGCTGCGGGACTGCGCGATGGTCCTGCTGGAGCCGGTCGTCGAGGTCACGGTGACCGTGCCCGAGGAGGCCGTCGGCGGGGTCCTCGGCGACCTCGCGGCACGGCGCGGCCGGGTCACCGACTCGGGCGTGCGCGGCGGTTCGGCGGTGGTCACCGCCACCGTGCCGCTGGCCGAGCTGTTCGGTTACGCGACCCGGCTGCGCAGCCGCACCCAGGGCCGCGGCACCTTCACGGCCCGCCCGACGGGGTACGCCCCGGCACCGGCCGTGGCGGCGACGCCGTAGCGCTGTGAAGGGGGGGAGGGGCGGACGGACTCGCGGTCCGTCCGCCCCTCCCCCCGGCTCTCAGGGGTACGACACCACCGTGGACGGCACCGTGGAGGTGCCGGACGTCGGTGCGCCGGTGTCGTTGATGACGGCCTCGTACTGGCCGTTGCCGCCGAGGGACACCACCAGCAGGTTGTGGAACTTCACACCCGGCCGGACGGGGGCGGCGAAGCCGTGGTGCTGCACGATCGTCGGGTCGACGTTGTAGTAGCAGTAGCTGCCGAGCCCCCAGCCCTCGTGGCTGGTCACCCGGTCGCCGACCTTGTAGGCGGCGTAGCCCTTGAGCGCGCCGTTGCGGATCGCGGCCTGGTTCGGGGCGTCGTACGCCTTCTCGTTCTGGAAGAAGATCGTGCGGCCGCGCTGGCCGAACCACTGCACGTCGTACTTGTTGAAGTGCTCCACGAACAGGCCGGTGGCAAGCACGTCGTCGCCGTTGACGACGACGCCGTAGTCCGCCCGGTTGGTCTCCCAGCCGACGCCCTCGCCGTGGTCGGCCCGCCAGACCCAGGTGTGGTCGACGATGGTGTGCCGGTTGTTGACGACCAGGCTGGTGGTGGCCTTGCCGGGGCCCGCGCCGCCGATCCGGACGAACACGTCCTGCACGGTCGTCGGGTTGGCGGAGTGGTCGCGGTGGGCGCCGCGCGGTCCGATCTCCAGCAGGGTCCGGGAGTTGACCGGTCCGGCGTCCACGAGGAACCCGGCGAGCCGGACTCCGCCGACGTCGGCGACGGTCAGCGCGGTGACGCCGTTGTCCGGGATCAGGGTGGCGTAGCCGAGGCCGAGGACGACGGTGTCGGGGCGAGTCACCCGGATCGGCCGGTCGAGGTGGTAGATGCCCGGGGTCAGCAGCAGGTGCAGGCCCTGCGCGAGCGCCCGGTTGAGGGTGGCGGCGCTGACGCCGGGCTTCGCGACGTAGAAGCGGGACAGGGGCAGGGAGGTGCCGCGCGGGGTGCCGTTGCCCCAGCTCACCCCGCGTGCGCGGGTGCGCTTGGCGGGCAGGAAGACCCGGAGGGCGCCGTGCCGTTCGGCGTACAGGAACGGCTTCTCGCGGGAGACGGGCGTGGTGGTCAGGGTGGTGTAGGGCGGGTCGGGGAAGGTCTGCGCGGGGGCGCCCTCGACGCCCGAGAACACCATGTTCCACACGCCGTTGGTCCAGCCGCCGATGGCGCTGTCCCGGGTGTACCACTGCTGCTGCGAGTACGGGCCGATCTGGCCGTCCACGCGGCTGTCGGCGATGTAGCCGCCGCTGGCCCAGCCATAGCCGGACGGGGCGAGGTCCAGGCTGCCGCGGATGTGCATGCGGCGGAACGGGGCGGCCTGGGCGACCGCCCACCGGTTGGTGCCGTTCGCCGGCACGAGCGCCAGGTTCTCGGCCGAACGCCAGAAGTTCTGCGTGGCGTTGCCGCCGAACCAGCCCGCGTCGACCGTGACGTCCCCGTGGATCGTGGTGTCGTCGGGGGAGAGGCCGAGGCCCATGATCGAGGTGTAGAAGCCCAGTTGGGCGTTGAGACCGTGGTACGTCCCGGGCCGGAAGAGCAGCGCGTAGCGGCCGGTGCCGAACTGGTCCGACTCCTGCCTGCGGAACACCTCGTCCAGCCGCGCCTGGATGCCCGGGGTGGACGGGCCGAAGACCAGGACGTTGGGGCCGAGGTCGCCGCCACCGGGGAGGGGGCGCGGCTTCCCGCGGCCGCGATCGTGCGGTACGGCGGCCTGTGCGCGCGTCGGCGCGTTCGCCGCGGCGTTCCCGGGCGCGCTCGCGGCGGCCGGAGCGGCGGCCAGCCCGGCCAGGACGGGGGCGGCGGCGCCGGCGGCGAGCAGGGTCCTGCGGCGCACCGAGGGGGTGCCGGACGACGAGGTGTGGGGCATGGGCGGCTCTCCTGGTTCAGGAAGTGAACGGTGATGGGGGTTGGGAGCGCTCTCTTGCCGCAGAATGCTTCAACTACCCGAACTGGTGCGTCAAGAGGGGCGACCGAGTTGTGCCAGCCCTGTCGAAACCCTTGACGCGACCGCTTTCGGGGGTTTAACTCACGTCCTAAATTAAGCCCTGATCACAACCGGGAGCCGACCCATGCGCACCATCCGAGCCGCGGCCGCAGGCGCCGTCGTCATGTCACTCGCGCTGGCCGCGACGGCCTGCGGAGGCGGGTCCTCGACCGACGGCGAGGGCTCCAACGACTCGCCGAAGACGCTGACCTACTGGGCCTCGAACCAGGGCGCGAGCATCGAGATCGACAAGAAGGTGCTCCAGCCCGAGCTGGACAAGTTCGAGAAGCAGACCGGGATCAAGGTCAAGCTGGAGGTCGTGCCCTGGTCCGACCTGCTCAACCGGATCCTCACCGCCACGACGTCCGGCCAGGGCCCCGACGTGCTGAACATCGGCAACACCTGGTCGGCCTCCCTCCAGGCCACCGGCGCGCTCCTGCCGTGGGACGACGCCAACTTCGCCAAGATCGGCGGCAAGGACCGCTTCGTCGCCTCCGCGCTCGGCTCGACCGGCGCCGAGGGCAAGGACCCCGCCGCGGTGCCGCTGTACTCGATGGCCTACGCGCTCTACTACAACAAGGAGATCTTCGCCGACGCGGGGATCACCAAGCCGCCGGCCACCTGGGACGAGCTGGTCGCCGACGGCAAGAAGATCCAGGCCAAGGGCAAGCAGGTGCTGGGCGCCGAGGGCGCGAACGTCTCCGAGAACGTCCACCACGTCTTCACCTTCGCCAAGCAGCACGGCGCGGACTTCTTCACCGCCGACGGCAAGCCCGACTTCACCTCCGATGGCGCGGTGGCGGCCGTCAAGCAGTACGTCGACCTGATGGCGAAGGACAAGGCGATACCGGTGGGCAACGCCGAGTACGCGCAGAACCAGTCCGTCAGCGACTTCGCCAAGGGCAAGACGGCGATGCTGCTGTGGCAGTCGGCGTCGGCCAACCTCAAGTCCCAGGGCATGAGCGAGGACGCCTACGGCATCGCGCCGGTGCCCGTGCAGTCCGGCGCCCCCGGCACCGGCAAGCAGGTCAACTCCATGGTCGCCGGCATCAACATCTCCGTCTTCAAGAACAGCGACAACCTCGACGGCGCCACCAAGTTCGTGAAGTTCATGACCAGCGACGAGGAGCAGAAGATCCTCAACACGGCCTACAGCTCCATCCCGCCGGTCGCCGCCGCCCAGACGGATGCCGCCTTCAACTCCCCGGCCACGGCCGTCCTGAAGGACACCCTCGCCAAGAGCGCCGCCGCCCTGCCCCAGGTCGCCGACGAGTCGCAGTTCGAGACCGCCGTCGGTACGGCCGTCAAGGAACTCTTCGCCGATGCGGCCGCCGGACGCGCCGTGACCACCGCGTCGGTCAAGGCGCGGCTGGAGAAGGCCCAGCAGCAGATGCCGGCAGCGTGATGACGACCACGATCGAACGCGGCCGGCCGGGCGTCCGCCCGGTCAAGGCCGCACCCCCGGGCCGCAGGCCCGGCCGGATCCGGCGGATCGGACTGCCGTACCTGCTGCTCCTGCCCGCCCTGGTCCTCGAACTCCTCGTCCATCTGGTGCCGATGGTGATCGGCATCGTGATGAGCTTCAAGGAGCTCACCCAGTTCTACATCCGCGACTGGGGGACGGCGCCCTGGGCGGGGCTCGACAACTACAAGCTGTCGGTGGACTTCAACGCCCCCGTCGGCGAGGCCCTGTTGGACTCGTTCCTCGTCACGGTCGCCTTCACCCTGCTCTCGGTCGGCCTGTGCTGGCTGATCGGCACCGCGGCCGCGATCTTCATGCAGGACACCTTCCGCGGCCGCGGTCTGCTGCGGGCCCTGTTCCTGGTGCCGTACGCGCTGCCCGTCTACGCGGCCGTGATCACCTGGGTGTTCATGTTCCAGCACGACAACGGCCTGGTGAACCACGTCCTGCACGACCAGCTCGGCATCACCGACAAGCCGTCGTTCTGGCTGATCGGCGACAACAGCTTCTGGGCGCTGCTGACCGTATCGGTGTGGAAGGGCTGGCCGTTCGCCTTCCTGATCGTGATGGCCGGCCTGCAGAACATCCCCCGGGAGCTGTACGAGGCGGCGGCCCTGGACGGCGCCGGGATCTGGCAGCAGATCCGCCGCATCACCCTGCCGTCGCTGAGCCCGGTCAACCAGGTCCTCGTCCTGGTGCTGTTCCTATGGACGTTCAACGACTTCAACACGCCGTACGTCCTGTTCGGCAAGGCCGCCCCGGAGGCCGCGGACCTCATCTCGGTCCACATCTACCAGGCGTCCTTCGTCACCTGGAACTTCGGCGCCGGCTCCGCGATGTCCGTCCTGCTGCTGCTCTTCCTGCTGGCCGTGACCGGGGTGTACCTCGCGCTCACCTCGCGCGGACGGAGGCCCGCCGATGCCTGAACCCTCGACGGCGACCGTGCCGCGCAACTCGCCCATGGCGCCCCCGCGTTCCTTCCTGTGGACGCGGCGGCTCTTCCTCACCCTGCTCACCGGCTTCGTGCTGATCCCGGTGTACGTGATGGTCTCCAGCTCGCTGAAGCCCCTCGCGGACGTCACGGGCAAATTCCGCTGGCTGCCCAGCGAACTGACGATCCGTCCGTACATCGACATCTGGTCGACCGTCCCGCTCGCCCGCTACTTCGTGAACTCGCTGATCGTGGCGGGCGCGGCGACGGTCTGCTCGGTGGTCATCGCGGTCTTCAGCGCCTACGCCGTCAGCCGCTACAACTTCCGCGGCAAGCGCGTCTTCACGGTCACCGTGCTGTCCACCCAGATGTTCCCCGGCATCCTCTTCCTGCTCCCGCTCTTCCTGCTCTACGTCAACATCGGCAACGCCACCGGCATCGCCCTGTTCGGCTCGCGCGGCGGACTGATCCTGACGTATCTCACCTTCTCCCTGCCCTTCTCGATCTGGATGCTGATCGGGTACTTCGACTCGGTGCCGCGCGACCTGGACGAGGCGGCGCTGGTCGACGGCTGCGGGCCGCTCGGCGCGCTCTTCCGGGTCGTGGTGCCCGCCGCGATCCCCGGCATCGTCGCCGTCGCGGTCTACGCCTTCATGACGGCCTGGGGCGAGGTGCTGTTCGCCTCCGTCATGACCAACGAGACCACCCGCACGCTCGCCGTCGGACTCCAGGGCTACTCGACCCTCAACGACGTCTACTGGAACCAGATCATGGCCGCCTCGCTGGTCGTCAGCGTGCCCGTGGTGGCCGGCTTCCTGCTCCTCCAGCGCTATCTCGTCGCCGGGCTGACGGCCGGAGCCGTCAAGTGACCGGCTCCCTTGACCACGAAGGACATCACGTGACCATCGACCTCGCCGCACTTCCGCACGACTTCCTGTGGGGCACGGCCACCTCGGCGTACCAGATCGAGGGAGCCGTGGCGGAGGACGGCCGTTCGCCGTCGATCTGGGACACCTTCGCGCACACCCCGGGCAAGACCGCCGGCGGCGACCACGGCGACATCGCCTGCGACCACTACCACCGCTGGCGCGACGACATCGGCATCATGCGTGAACTCGGCGTCAACGCCTACCGGTTGTCGGTGGCCTGGCCCCGCGTGGTGCCGGGCGGCGACGGCCCGGTCAACCCCAAGGGCCTCGCCTTCTACGACGAGTTGGTCGACGCGCTGCTCGCCGCCGGCATCACCCCGTCCGTCACGCTCTACCACTGGGACCTGCCGCAGGTGCTCCAGGACCGCGGCGGCTGGCCCGAGCGGGACACGGCGGAGCACTTCGCCGCGTACGCCTCCGCCGTCGCCGAACGGCTCGGCGACCGGGTCGGCCACTGGGCCACCCTCAACGAGCCCCTGTGCTCGGCCTGGATCGGCCACCTGGAGGGCCTGATGGCCCCCGGTCTGACCGACCTCACGGCGGCCGTCCGCGCCAGCTACCACCTGCTGCTCGGCCACGGCCTCGCCACCCAGGCCATCCGCGCCGCCGCCCCGGACGCCGAGATCGGCATCGTCAACAACCTCTCCACCGTGCACGCCGCGAGCGACCGCCCCGAGGACCTCGCCGCCGCCCGCCGCGTCGACGGCCACACCAACCGCTGGTGGCTCGACCCGGTGCACGGCCGCGGCTTCCCGGCCGACATGCGGGAGCTGTACGGGGTCGAACTCCCCGAGAAGCCGGGCGACTTGGAGACGATCGCGCAGCCGCTCGACTGGCTGGGCCTCAACTACTACTTCCCGGTGACGGTGACCGACGACCCCGAAGGCCCCGCCCCCTACGCCCGTTCCGTCCGCAAGCCCGACGTGCCGCGCACCGGCATGGACTGGGAGGTGGACGCGAGCGGCATCGAGGCGCTGCTGATGCGCCTCACCGACGAGTACGGGGCCCGCCGGCTCTACGTCACCGAGAACGGCTCCGCCTACCCCGACGTCGTACGCCCCGACGGCACCGTGCACGACCCGGAGCGGCAGGCGTACTTGACCTCCCACCTCGCCGCCTGCGCCTCCGCAGCCCGCCGGGGCGCCCCGCTGGCCGGCTACTTCGCCTGGTCGCTGCTGGACAACTTCGAGTGGGCGTACGGCTACGAGAAGCGGTTCGGGCTGGTGCACGTCGACTACGAGACCCAGACCCGGACCATCAAGGGCACCGGGCGGCACTACGCGGACATCGTCCGCAGGCACCGCGAAGGGGTGCGCAAGGCCGCCTGAGAGACGGCCTCCGTGGCCGGTGGGTGCGGGAGCCCGCCGGTCACGGAGGCGCCATCGATCCACGTTCCGGACCGTGGATTCACCTTCTGAACTGTCGATTCAACTTCTGAACTGTCAGGTGCACGTCATATCCATGCCGTGGTGCGGGCCCGCCACGCCCGCGCCTCGCGACCAAGGAGAGCCGCATGCCCGACCCCACCCGCCGCATGCCCACCCGCGCTCTGGTGAGCGCCCTCGCCACCCTGTCCCTGCTCGCCGGCGCCACCGCGTTCTCCGCCGCGGCCGAACCCGCCGCCGGGCCCGCCGCCGCGGCGGCCGCCTGGGACACCGACCGCGCCGCCGCCGCGTACGCCGTGAACCCCGCGGCCGTCACCGCCTCCGGCAGCGAGAACCCCGGCACCACCCCCGGCCTCGCCTTCGACGGCAACGGCGCCACCCGCTGGGCGAGCAACTTCGCCGACGACGCCTGGCTGCGCGTCGACCTCGGCTCGACCATCCGCGTCGAACGCGTCGTCCTGGACTGGGAGGCCGCCTACGGCAAGCGCTACGTCCTGGAGGTCTCCAAGAACGGCACCGACTGGACCCCCTTCTACACCGAGACCGCCGGCACCGGGGGCTCGGTCACCGCCCACACCTACCCCCAGGAAGTGACGGGCCGTTACATCCGGCTGCGGGGCCTGGAACGCGGCACCCCCTGGGGCTACTCGCTGTGGAACTTCAAGGTCTACGGCGGCGAACCGGCCCCCGCCGCCACGACCCGCGCCAACCTGGCCCTCAACCACCCGGCCTACGCGGACCGTTACCAGCACGCGGGCAACTCCCCGGCGTTCGTCACCGACGGCGGCCGCCCGGCCAACCTCAAGGACGACGTGAGCCGTTGGTCCAGCGACTGGAACAAGGACCGCTGGATCGCGGTGGACCTGGGCGCCCCGTCCACCATCGACACCGTCGACCTGTACTGGGAGGCGGCCTACGCCGTCGACTACGAACTCCAGGTCTCCGACGACAACCGCACCTGGCGCACGGTCCACCGCCCCTCCGCCGCCGAGGTCGCCGCCCGCCGCGCCGACGTCAAGTCCCCGGGCGACGCGGTCGGCCGGCACGACAGCATCCGGCTGCCCCAGCCGGTCACCGGCCGCTACGTCCGCATGCTCGGCAAGGAACGCCGCTCCTTCTACAACCCGGCCCCCGCCACGGCCCAGTTCGGCTACTCCCTCTACGAGTTCGAGGTCTGGGGCACCGGCGGCAGCGCCGCGGCCGCCTACCCGGCCCTGCCCGGCGAACAGTCCGGCAGCTACCGGACCACCTTCTTCGACGACTTCACCGGCGCCTCCCTCGACCGCTCCAAGTGGCGTGTGGTGCGCACCGGTACGGAGATGGGCCCGGTCAACGGCGAGTCACAGGCGTACGTCGACTCCACGCAGAACATCCGCACCGAGGGCGGCAACCTCATCCTGGAGGCCAAGCACTGCAAGGGCTGCACCCAGGCCGGCGGCGGCACCTACGACTTCACGTCCGGCCGTATCGACACCAACACCCGCTTCGACTTCACCTACGGCCGGGTCAGCGCCCGCATGAAGCTCCCCGTGGGAGACGGCTTCTGGCCCGCCTTCTGGCTGCTCGGCAGCGACGTCGACGACCCGGCCGTGTCCTGGCCCGCCTCCGGCGAGACCGACATCATGGAGAACATCGGCTACGCCGACTGGACCAGCACCGCCCTGCACGGCCCCGGCTACTCCGCGGACGGCAACATCGGTGAACGCCAGACCTACCCGAACGGCGGCCGCGCCGACCAGTGGCACACCTACGCCGTGGAGTGGACCCCGACCGGCATGCGCTTCTACGTCGACGACCGCCTCGTCCAGGAGACGACCCGCAACAAACTGGAGTCCACGCGCGGCCAGTGGGTCTTCGGCCACAACCAGTACGTGATCCTCAACCTCGCCCTCGGCGGCGCCTACCCGGCCGGCTGGAACAAGGTCACCACCCCGTACTGGGGCCTGCCCCAGTCCAGCGTGGACCGCATCGCGGGTGGGGGAGTGCGGGCGGAGGTGGACTGGGTGCGGGTGGAGCAGAAGGGGTGAGAGGCGCTGGATGACGTGGGGCCCGCCCCGCTCGGGGCGGGCCCCGCACGTCAGTTGGCCAGCGCGACCCGTTCGACATGAGCCACCTTGATGGTCTCGATGTCGGCCAGGGTGTGGTCGTCCTCCAACTCGACGTACTCGTCGAACTCCCCGGTGTCGGCATCGGTTCGGCCGGGGCGGAGGTGTGTCGCGCTGAAGTACGCCTGGCCGACGAAGTCGCCGTCCTCGTCGAAACCGTTGACGATCACGGCGTAGTTGGCGGGCTCGTCACCCTTGTTCGTGATCTTGTAGACGAACTCGTACGCGGTGGTCGCGTCGCAGTCGTTGTACGTGTACTCGTCGGAGTCGTCGCACTCCTCGCCCTCGTCGAGCAGGCTGTTCTCACTGTCCGTCAGCTTCCCGCCGGACACCTCGACATGACTCATCGCGTCCCCGTCACCGCCCAGCACCCACCAGGCGGTTCCCCCACCGACGAGCAAGGCGGCGACGACACCGAGCGCGACGACGACACCCTTGCGGGAGCCCTTGGGCGCGGGCGCGACACGGACCGGTGGGTAGGGGGCCGCGGGGTAGGGCGTGCCGGCGTAGGCGGGCGGGGGAGCGGTGGGGTAGGCGGCCTGGGGGACGGCGGTGGGGGTCGGGGTCGGGGCAGGTGCGGGCGCGGGCGCGGGTATCGCTTCGGCTTGGGGTGCCGGGGCCGGAGCCGGTACGGAGGCCGGGGCAGTGGGCGCCGTCGGGTCCGAGGTCGGCTCGGGCGTCGGCTCCGGGGCGGCGTCCGTCTGCGGTCTGTCGGGGGTGTTCTCGGTCATACGGCGGCTCCTTGGGCGGGCTGTGCTGGGTTGATGCGATGGCCGGTTCCGGCCAGCAGGAGGAGGACGGCGAGGACGGCGGCGACACAGGCGGGGAGGAGGACGCCGGACTCCTCGGCCGCGAACATGCCGGCGGCGCCGAGGGAGAGGAACATCCCGGATGCCTGGAACCCCGTCCCCTGGGGCATGGCACCGGCGGTCCGCCACCGGCGGCGCGGGATCCACAGCCGGAGCAGCTCCGCGGTGGCCGCCAGGGCGAGGAGCCGGGAGACGATCCTGAGCCACACGGGAGCCGTCTCGTCCCCCAACTCCCCCACCCCGACGACGGACACGAACCCGAAGCCGACGATGGGCAGCAACCAGCCGAGGCTCGCGCGGAGACCGGGTGCGGATGGGGCGGCGGGGCTGACGGCGGATGCGTCGGGTGACGTGAGGGAGGCCGGGGCGGGACGGAGCGCACGTGACTGGGCGCGGCGTGCGCGAAGGCCCACGTCTCCGTACCGCTTCATGTGGACGGCCAGTTCGGCCTGGAGGACGACGAGTTGTTCGGCCATGGCGTCGAACTCGGCCCGGCGTTCCGCGGCGCGACCGGCGGCCTCCCGCTCGGCCGCGGTGAGACGCTCGACGGCTTCGGCGTGCAGGCGCGTGGCCTCGGCGCGGGCGGCTTCGGCGGTGAGAGGCGCTTGGGCCAGTTCCGCGCGGAGGCGGGTGCGTTCGGCCTCGATGATCTCGGCGATGCGGTGGCGTTCGTCCGGGGGAAGCACGTGCGGGGCGCGGGCCTCGGCACGGGCGAGCGCGGCCCGGCGCCACTCCATGAGGGGACGGCCCCGATGCTCGCCGATGCCGTTGATGTGGACCTTGCCGCCGCGGGTGCGGTGGATGTAGAGGACTTCGCCGCCCTTGCCGTTGGGGGCCTTGCCCCAGCTCACCCGTTTGAAGTCGGCAGCCGTGCGGATGCCGTGCGCCCCGAGGTCGCGGATCAGCCCGCTGCCGATGCCGTTGAGTTCGCTCGCCTTGAGGTGCGTGCTGGTGAGAGCGCGCTCGATTGACTCACGGCGCAGGACGGCGAGGGCGCGCCGTTCCTGGCTGTCGCGCCTGCCGTCCAGGCCGTTCAGCCGACGGGTGAGCGAACGCTCCTCACGGGCCAGCTTCTCGCGTATGCGCTGAAGGGCCCTGCCCTCGGTGGCCTCCGCCCGGCGCCGGTCGCGCACCTCGCGGTTCAACCGGCGACGGTCCGCCGCCTCGAAGGCACGGCGCTTGTCGAGGAGGCGGCGCAGGGCGCGGATGGCCTCGATCAGGCGGCGGCGTTCGGTGCGGGTCTCCGCCGGGGAGGGAGGAGGGGTGGTGCTGTCGATCAAGTGGGTCTCGCTCAGGGTGCGGGTTGTCGTCGTGGGGCGGCGTGCGGCCGTGATCAGGGACAAGGGCAGAACCTGAGGAGATCCGCGTGCGTGTAGACGCGGACTCTTGTGATGTGGAAAAGGTTGCAGCGAACCGTGAAGAAAACGTGCTCACGCGTTCGGGTGACAAGCCCGCCGACGGGCACGCGGGAAGGCACCGGACCGTTGGCCCCTGTGACGGGATCTTCCCGCTTCGGACGACCACGGGGGCAGCACGATGGGACCGCACGCACAGCGAAACGACATCGACACCGACACCGAGAAGGCGGCCGGGGAGCACACCATGCCCCACCGCTTCACCCTGATGCACGACGAGTTCGGCGACACCGGCTTCGGCCACGAGCAGTACGAGGGCCTGCGCACCCGCCCGCCCAGCGGCTGCGAGCCCGTCGACTGGGGCGGCTTCGCGCTGAAATGCGAGCGGCCGGGCCGCACCCTCCTGGACGCGGTGTCCCACACCGTCACCGAGATCCGCCGCGAGCACGGCCTCGTGATGAACAGCCTCGGCATCGAGGACCCCGGCGAATGGCTCGACCCCGACAAGAACGGCTACGGCGCCCAGATCATCGCCCACCTCCTCCTGACCGCCGCCCACCGCGCGTCCCTCCTCGGCTACCGCAGGAAGGAGCTGGTGCGCCTTCTCGACGCGGCGGGCGCGGGGTAGCGGCCGGCTCCGTGTCCCTGCCGCCTCTCGCGGGGTGTCGGGCTGACCGCTGGGGGCTCATCTGAGGATTGAGCGTGGTTGTGGGGGAGTTGAGTTCCATGACGGACGTGCATGAGTTCCCCGGCTCCGCGGTGCGGCTGAGCCCGTCTCGGTCGGTCAGGACGCAAGGCGTCGGGTTCGCCGATCGTGGCGGACCCGACGCCCTGGGCCGTCGCAGCCGTTACCGCCGGCGCCGCGCGCGCCGGCCCGTCGGCACCGCGGTCATCACTTCACCACGACGTGGTCCCCGGACGACGTCGACGGTCCGGTGGTGGTGTTGCCGTTGTACGCCCAGCGCCAGGTGCCCGTCTTGGATGCCTTCACGGTTGTCCTGAGGTTGCCCGAGCCGTTCGAGTACACCTTCTTCACCGTGGTGTAGGAGGTGGCGCCGGCAGGCTTGAACTGCAGGCCCACCAGGCGGCCTCCGTAGGAGCCGTACTTCTTGGTCTCCCAGTTGGCCCGGGTGACCTTTCCGGTCACCGTGATGGTCTTGCCCTTGGCCACGGGTTCGGGCGAGGCGTTGACGGTGAGGCGGGAGTTGCGCTTGACCTGGACCGTCAGACCCTTGTCGTCGACGTCCGCACCGCCGCCCTTGAAGTACACCTCGGCTCCGACCTTCCAGGCCCCGGCCTCGCTGTTGCGCATGTCCCACACGCTCGGGTCGAAGTACATCGTCTCGTTGAAGTCGCAGACGTCCGACTTCACCTTGATGCAGTCGCTCGTCTCGATGGCGTGCCACAGCCGGTCGGCCCCCTTGCGGTACAGGAACACCGCCGGATAGTTCCACTTGTGCGTGGTCGTCATCCGGAAGGAGGCGGGCACCGCGACCTCCGACACTCCGATCACAATCGGCTTGCCGCCGTTCACCTGGACACGGGAGAACGACACCCCGCCCTCGGCCGCCCCGGCCGGCGCCGCGGCCACGGTCGTGAACGCCGCCGCCGCACATCCGGCCACGACGACTCTCCAGACCTGTTTCCCCACCTGATCCCCAATCTGCACGGAAAGGCGCCGGAGGCTCATGCCTCCGGCGCCTTGAAGACAGCCGGCATCCACACGGGGTTGTACGCCCGATGATCACGACGGGGCATCGGACAATCCCCGCCACCGTTCCGTTCCCTGTCCGGACCTTCGACTTCGACGCTTCCCGGAACGCTCCCCGGTCGACCTGGTGGGCAGACTGCGTGCGGCACTGCTAGGCAACTTCACTGTCCAGCAGTCCCGAAGTTCCGCCGACTGGTTCGGTACCCGGGGCCGTGGCGAGGCGGGGAAGGGACAGACAGTCCGTCAGGCGTGGTCTTGCCGCTGCCGCTCTTTCCGACTTTCCGACTAGCGCGACGCGCTCCCGGCACAACCCGAAGGGCCCGTACCCGTGGTGCGGTGCGGGCCCTTCGATGGGGTGGGGAGGGTTACGCGAGTTCGAGTTCGAGGATCTTCGTGTCCATCGGAAGGGGGTCCTCGGTCTGAGCCGTGCGCGTCGTGCGCCACAGCCACAGGACGTCGCGGCCGAACGACCAGAGGAGGGAGCCCAGGGCCAGCAGGGCGACGGCGAGGTTGCCGGCGTGCGGGAGCAGTCCGGCGCCGGCCAGCAGGAGGCAGACGCCCTGGAGCGCGGCGACCGTCTTGCGGGCCATGCTCGGCGGGAGCGGGTTGTTCAGCCACGGTGCGACCCGGGCCGCCGCGACGAACGCGTACCGCATGCCGCCGATCAGCAGGACCCACGGGCCCAGGTCCATCGAGACGTACACGCTGAGCACCAGGATCAGGAAGGCGTCGACCTCCATGTCGAAGCGCGCGCCCAGGGCGGTCGAGGTGCCGGTGCGGCGGGCGACCTTGCCGTCGACACCGTCCAGCAGCAGCGCCACCGCGGTCAGACCGACCAGCAGGGTCACCGGCGGTGCGCTCTCGAAGGAGTCGGCGACCAGCGCGGTCACCCCGCCGACCAGCGTGGCGCGTCCCAGGGTGACCCGGTTCGCCGGGCCGAAGGAGCGCAGTTGCGAGCGGTGCAGTGCCCGGGAGAGCGAGGCCCACAGGGCGACCGCGAAGACGAGGCCGGTGATCCAGCCCGCCGTCCCGAGTCCGATCGCCGAGCCGAGCAGGGCCAGCACCAGGATCTGTACGCCCGCTCCCACAGCGGTCTCCTGCTGGACCAGCCTTGCGTCGTAAGTGTTGTTCAGGGCCACCGCACATCCTCCGGCCAGGTGACAGAGTCGATCAAGGCCGCGTACTGTGCGCGACCTGTGCACACCTCGGTACGTGCACCACTCGCGGATCGTTCAGGAGGACGACGATGAACCGTGCGGCACGTGCGTTCTGGCTGAGTTCGCCGGGACAGGGCGAGATCCGGGACGTCGTCCTGCCGGACCCGGCCGAGGGCGAGGTCGTGGTCCGCTCCCTGTACTCCGGCGTGAGCCGCGGCACCGAGACCCTCGTCTTCCGCGGCGGGGTGCCCGAGAACCAGCACGCCGTGATGCGGGCGCCGTTCCAGGAGGGCGACTTCCCGGCCCCCGTGAAGTACGGCTATCTGAACGTGGGGCTGGTCGAGGAAGGTCCGGACGACCTCGTCGGACGGACGGTCTTCTGCCTCTACCCGCACCAGACGAGGTACGTGGTGCCCGCGACCGCCGTGACGCCGGTCCCCGACACCGTGCCCGCCGCGCGGGCCGTCCTCGCCGGCACCGTGGAGACGGCCGTCAACGCGCTCTGGGACGCGCGCCCCCTGGTCGGCGACCGGATCGCGGTGGTCGGCGGCGGCATGGTCGGCTGCTCGGTGGCCGCGCTGCTGGCCCGCTTCCCCGGCGTCCGCGTGCAGTTGGTGGACGCCGACCCGGCCCGCGCGAAGGTCGCCGAGGCGCTCGGCGTCGGCTTCGCGCAGCCCGCGGACGCGCTCGGCGATCTCGACCTCGTCGTGCACGCGAGCGCCACCGAGCAGGGCCTCGCCCGCTCCCTGGAACTGCTGAGCCCGGAGGGCACCGTCCTCGAACTCAGTTGGTACGGCGACCGGAAGGTGAGCCTCCCGCTCGGCGAGGCGTTCCACTCCCGCCGCCTCGTCATCCGCAGCAGCCAGGTCGGCACCGTCTCCCCGGCCCGCGCGAACCGCTCCTACGCCGACCGGCTCGCCCTCGCCCTGGAGCTGCTCGCCGATCCGGCGCTCGACGCACTCGTCACCGGAGAAAGCGCGTTCGAGGAGCTGCCGGAAGTGATGCCCCGGCTCGCGTCGGGCGAGGTCCCCGCCCTCTGCCACCGCGTGCGGTACGGCACCAGCGCCTGACCGTGCGCCGGCACGAGCGCCTGACCTGAGAAAAGAGTGAGATCCGGCTGAACACGGGGCAGCGGGGAGCCGTACTACACGGCATCCCCCGGCGGTCCCGTGCCGGAGGACCAGACGCGCCGCACCTGGAGGGTCGTCCGTTGTTCAGTGTCACCGTCCGCGATCACATCATGATCGCCCACAGCTTCCGCGGTGAGGTCTTCGGACCCGCGCAGCGCCTCCACGGAGCCACGTTCCTGGTGGACGCGACCTTCCGCAGGCAGGAGCTGGACGACGACAACATCGTCGTCGACATGGGACTCGCCAGCCAGGAACTCGGAGCGGTCGTCAGCGAGCTGAACTACCGCAACCTCGACAACGAGCCGGAGTTCGCCGGGATCAACACCTCCACCGAGTTCCTGGCGAAGGCCGTCGCCGACCGGCTCGCGGAGCGGATCCACAAGGGCGCGCTCGGCGAGGGCGCCCGGGGCATCTCCGCGCTCTCCGTCACCCTGCACGAGTCGCACATCGCCTGGGCGAGTTACGAGCGTGCGCTGTGACCGACGTGACCCTGGTCAAGACGCCGCTCGCGTACGTTCCCGCCCAAGCGGCCGTTCCCAAGACGGGTGACATCATCCCCATGTCCCTGCGCTCCGTGCACTTCGTCCTGCCCGGCGGGGTCGACGACCCGGCCAACCCCAGCGGCGGCAACGCCTACGACCGGCGCGTCTGCCTGGACCTGCCCGGCTTCGGCTGGCAGGTCCACAAGCTCCCGGTGCCCGGCGCCTGGCCCCGCCCGGACGCCGCCGCCCGCGCCGAACTCGCTCGCACCCTGCGGGAACTGCCCGACGGCGCCGCCGTCATGCTGGACGGCCTCGTCGCCTGCGGTGTCCCGGAGATCATCGTCCCGGAGGCGGAGCGGCTGCGGCTCGCCGTCCTCGTCCACCTCCCGCTCGGCGACGAGACGGGCCTCGCCCGCGAGGTCGCGGCCGAACTGGACGCCAAGGAGCGCGAGGTGCTCCGCGCGGTCCCGGCCGTGATCGCCACCAGCGAGTGGGCGGTCCGCCGACTGGTCGCCCACCACGGCCTCGCCCCCGAGAAGGTGCACGTCGCCGCGCCCGGCGCCGACATCGCCCCGCTCGCCTCGGGCACCGACGGCGTCTCCCGGCTGCTGTGCGTGGCCGCCGTGACCCCGCGCAAGGGCCAGCACCGTCTGGTGGAGGCGCTGGCCACGGTCACCGACCTGCCGTGGAGCTGCGTCTGCGTCGGCGGCCTCGGCCAGGACCCGGAGTACGTCGCCCATCTGCGCGGCCTCATCCGGCGTTACGGCCTGGAGGACCGGCTGGAGCTGGCCGGCCCGAAGGCGGGCGCCGAACTGGACGCCAGTTACGCCGCCGCCGACCTGATGGTCCTCACGTCCTACGCCGAGACCTACGGCATGGCGGTCACCGAGGCCCTCGCCCGCGGCATCCCGGTCATCGCGACGGACGTCGGCGGGCTGCCCGAGGCCGTCGGCCGCGCCCCCGACGGCGGAGTGCCCGGCATCCTCGTCCCGCCGGAGGACCCGGCCGCCCTCGCCGCCGAACTGCGCGGCTGGTTCGGCGAGGCGGACGTCCGACGGCGGCTGAAGGCGGCCGCCCGCGGCCGCCGGGCCGCCCTGAACGGCTGGGCGTCCACCGCCCAGAGCCTGGCCGGCGTGCTGAGCCGGCTCCCCAGCGAGCCCCGGAGGGCGGCATGAGGAAGACGACGGCGACCCCCGCGGACCTGGCCCGCCGGATCGGCGGCATCCCGGGCCAGCCCGGCCCGCAGGACCCCGACGGTGTGATCGCGGGCGCCGGTCCCGTGGCCCGCCCCGGCGAACGCCCCACCGTCCGGCTGCGCGAGACCGACGACGAGGAACAGCCCCGGTACGCGCCCGAGTGGCTCGAACTGCGCGAGCCCGCCGACGCGGCGGCACGCGCCCTGGACCTGCTGGACCCGCTGCGCATCCGGCTCGCCAACCTGCCCGGCCGCAGCGGCGGGTTCGCCATCCACGACCTGGGCTGCGGCACCGGCTCGATGGGCCGCTGGCTCGCCCCCCGGCTGGACGGCCCCCAGCACTGGATCCTCCACGACCGCGACCCCTACCTGCTGCACTTCGCGGCCGTCGCCTCGCCCCGCGCCGCCGCCGACGGCAGCCGGGTCACCGTGGAGACCCGGCGCGGCGACGTCGCCCGGCTCACCCCGGACGCCCTGGTCGGCGCCTCCCTGGTGACCGCGTCGGCGCTGCTCGACGTCCTCACCCGCGAGGAGGTCGAGACGCTCGCCGCCGCCTGCGCGGGCGCCGGCTGCCCCGCCCTGCTGACCCTGTCGGTCGCCGGGCGCGTCGAGTTCGCCACCCCCGACCCGCTGGACGAGGAACTCGCCGCGGCCTTCAACGACCACCAGCGGCGCGGTGGACTGCTCGGCCCCGACTCGGTGAGCGCGGCCTGCGACGCGTTCGGCGCGCACGGCGCCACCGTCAAGGTGCACCCCAGCGCCTGGCGGCTCGGCCCCGAGCACGCCGCCCTGACCGCCCAGTGGCTGCGCGGCTGGGTCGGCGCGGCCGTCGAGCAGCGCCCCGAACTCGCCGAGCGCGCCCAGGCGTACCTGGAGCGGCGGCTCGCCGCCTGCGCGGCCGGCGAACTGCGGGTCGCCGTCCACCACAGCGACCTGCTGGCCCTCGCCCGGCCCAAGGGCGGCGCGTGATGAGTGCCGACACGGTCGGCGCCCGGGCCGAGCCGACGGCACCCCTGGCGTGGTCCGGCACGGCGGACGCCGCCGACACGGCCGACGTCGCCGCCGACGCCGTACGACGGCCCGAGACCGCGCCGTCCGCGCTGCGCCGGCTGCTCACCTCCCGCGCCCTGCGCACCCACGGCGGGACGGTCGCCGGGGTGGTCATCCTCGCCGTCCTGCTGTGGCGCATGGGCACCGGCGTCTTCCTGGACGGACTGCGCCGGATCGACGGGCCGACGCTGCTCGTGGCGCTCGGCATCGGCGCCGTCACCACCGTGTTCAGCGCCTGGCGGTGGGCACTGGTCGCGCGCGGGCTGCGGATCCGGCTGCCGCTGGGCCCGGCCGTCGCCGACTACTACCGCTCGCTGTTCCTGAACGCGGCCCTGCCCGGCGGCATCCTCGGCGACGTGCACCGCGCCGTGCGGCACGGGAAGAGCGCCGGTGACGTCGGCCGCGGTGTGCGGGCCGTGGTGCTGGAGCGCACGGCCGGGCAGATCGCGCTGGCCGTGGCCGGAGCGGGGGTGCTGCTCACCCTGCCGTCCCCGGTGATGGACGAGGTGCGCCATCTCGCCCCGCTCGTCCTGCTGGCCGGGGCGGGCGCGCTCGCCGTCGTCCTCGCGGTCCGGATGAACGGCTCGGCCGGACCGGCCCGCGGCGGCCGGGTCCGCGCGCTGCTCGCCGAGGCCCGCGAGGGGCTGCTGTCCCGGCGCAACGGGCCCGGGGTCGCGCTGTCGTCCCTGGTCGTGCTGGCCGGGCACCTCGGGATGTTCGTGGTGGCCGCCCGGGTGGCCGGCTCCACCGCCTCCGTGCCGGCCCTGCTGCCGATCGCGGTCCTCGCGCTGCTCGCGATGGGCCTGCCGCTCAACGTCGGCGGCTGGGGTCCTCGGGAGGGCGTCACCGCCTGGGCGTTCGGCGCCGCCGGGCTCGGCGCGGGCACCGGCTTCGCGGTCTCCGTGGTGTACGGCGTGCTGAGTTTCGTGGCCGCGCTGCCGGGCCTGGCCGTCCTGGTCGTCCGCTGGTACACCGGCCTGCGCGCCGACGCCGCGGCCGGAACCGCCGAGCCGGCCTACGCGGAAACGGTGCCGTCTCCCGAGGCGATCGAGACGTTCGAGGCGTTCGAGACGTTCGCGGCATCCGCGGTCAGCAGCGAGAAATACGTCCCGAAGGAATCCGCGAGGCTCGCCAGGAGTTCCTTCCCCTTTTCCGCCGACCCCAGGGAAGGACGGCCGATGACGCCCGAATCGGTATAGGCGGACATTCCCAGCGTGAGCAGATGGCGACGGTCGTCCGCGACGAAATCGGCGGACTCATGGCCGGGCCGGACGAGTTCGGGATGGGCGTGCAGCAGGATCGAGGTCTCGATCTCCCCGGCGTGCATGTCGGTCAGCAGCGAGGTCTCCACCCCGGACCGTTCCCGCGCCGCCTCCCAGTCCTCCGGGGCCGGGAAGAGCGCCATCCGCTCACCGCGGGCGGAGGACTCCTGGACCGCGTTGCCCAGGACGTAGTTCCCGCCGTGTCCGTTGACCAGCACCAGGGCCTCGACGCCCGAGCGGCGCAACGACGCCGCGATGTCCCGTACCACCGCGTGAAGGGTCACGGAGGAGATGCTGACGGTCCCAGGCCAGGCCGCGTGCTCGTGCGAGCAGGCGATGGTCACCGGCGGAAGAAGGTGCACCGGGTATGCCTCGGCGATCTCCCGGGCGATGGCACAGGCGACGAGCGTGTCCGTGGCCAACGGCAGGTACGGACCGTGCTGTTCGAAGCTGCCGACGGGCAGCACCGCCACCTGGACGGCCGCACCGGCCCCGCGGGCCCGGACGTCCTCGGTGGTGTCCGCGGGCAGCGGACCGTACGCCGCCGTCCTCATCTCCGAACCACTCATCTTGTCCCGGCCTTTCGTCTCCGCTTAGGAATCAGATCATGACAGAGAACATCGGCGTACTCGGCACCAAGACCTCGCAGCGCACCGGAGTGGAACGCGTCGTGAACGCGCCGCTGCCCACCGTGTACGGCAAATTCCAGGCCGTGGGATACCTCGACCACGACCGCGGCGACGAGCAAGTGGCCCTGGTCTACGGCGAGATCGGCAGCGAGGGCGTTCTGACCCGGCTGCACTCCGAGTGCCTGACCGGTGACGCCTTCGGCTCCCAGCACTGCGAGTGCGGCGACCAGTTGGAGTCCGCGCTGCGGGCCGTCGTCGCCGAGGGCAGCGGCATAGTCGTCTATCTGCGCGGACACGAGGGCCGGGGCATCGGCCTGCTCGGCAAGCTGCGGGCGATGGCCCTCCAGGCCGAGGGCCTGGACACCGTCGAGGCGAACGTCGCGCTCGGCTTCCCGGTCGACGCCCGCGACTACAAGGTGGCCGCCGAGATGCTCCGGGACCTGGGCGTGCGCTCGGTGCGGCTGATGTCGAACAACCCGCGCAAGCGCGAGGCGCTCGTGGACAACGGCATCCAGGTCGCCGAGGAGGTGCCCCTGCTGATCGAGCCGTGCGAGAACAACATCACCTACCTGCGCACCAAGCGGGAGCGCCTCGACCACCGGCTGCCCCATCTGGACGCGGTGGCGCACTGGTCCTGAGCGGCCTTTCGGCCGTCGCCCGGCGGACGCGAGCCACAGGTCCCCGGCTCGGGGGGATCCGGGCCCCGCGCGGGTAGGGATCACGACGGCCATGGCACGCACCGCTCATGGCGTACGCCGGTCATGGCGCACACCCGTCATGGCGCACGTCGGCCCCGGCCCGGGTGCCCCGCCCGGCAACGGGCCCGGTACCCGGGCCGGGGCCGACGCCGAAAGGAGCCGCCCGCGTGGACACGTATGCCTCGGTCGTCGTCATCGGCGGCGGAGTGATGGGCACGAGCATCGCCTACCACCTGGCCGCCGCCGGGGTGCGGGACGTCGTGCTGGTGGAGCGCGACGAACTCGCCGCGGGCTCGACCTCGAAGGCCGCCGGCGGGGTCCGCGCCCAGTTCTCCGACGAACTGAACATCCGGCTCGGCGCGCGCAGCCTGGAGGCGTTCGCCCGGTTCGGGCAGGACATCGGCCACGACATCGGACTGCGCCGGGTCGGCTATCTCTTCCTCCTCTCCACACCCGAGGAGGTCGCCTCCTTCGAGGCCGGCATCCGGCTCCAGAACGCGCTGGGCGTCCCCAGCCGGCTCGTCGACCCGGCCGAGGCACGCCGCCTCTCCCCGCTGATCCGCACCGAAGGACTGCTGGCCGCCGCGTTCTCGCCCGACGACGGCCACTGCACCCCCGAGGCCGTCGTGCACGGCTACGCGGCCGCCGCCCGCCGGCACGGCGCCCACATCCTGCGGCACACCGCCGTCACCGGCATCGAGACCCGGGGCGACGCCATCACCGCGGTCACCACCCCGCTCGGCCGTATCAGCACCGGCACGGTGATCTGCGCGGCCGGCGCCTGGTCCCGCGCCGTCGGCGCCATGGTCGGCGTGGACCTGCCCGTGCAGCCGCTGCGCCGGCAGATCGCGGTCACCGAACCCGTCCCCGGCCTGCCGCCCGATCTGCCGATGACCATCGACTTCACCAGCACCCTCTACTTCCACGCCGAGGGCCCCGGACTCCTCGTCGGCATGTCCGACCCGGACGAGCGCCCCGGCTTCGCCACCGACCCCCACGACCGCTGGATCCCGCGCCTCGCCGCCGCCATGCAGCACCGCGCCCCGTCCCTGCTCGACCTGCGCCGCACCGGCGGCTGGGCGGGCCTGTACGAGGTCACCCCGGACCACAACGCCCTGATCGGCGAGGCCACTTCGGTCTCCCGCTTCCTGTACGCCACCGGCTTCTCCGGCCACGGTTTCCTCCAGGGACCCGCCGTCGGCGAGGTCGTCCGCGACCTGTACCTCGGCCGCGTACCCTTCGTGGACGTCACCCCCCTGAGCGCCGGCCGGTTCGCGGCCGACGCCCCGCGTCCGGAGGTCAACCGCGTATGACCGCCCTGCACCTGTGGCTGCGCCACGAGGTCCGTTCCACCGAACGCCGCACCCCGGTCGTCCCAGACGACGCCCGCCGTCTGGTCGGATCCGGCGTACGGCTCACGGTCGAGGACTCCCCGCAACGCGTCTTCCCGGCCGAGGAGTACGAGGCCGTCGGCGCCCGGATCGCCCCCGCGGGCTCCTGGGTCTCGGCGCCGGACGACGCCGTGATCCTCGGCCTGAAGGAACTCCCCGACGAACCGCCTCGATTGACGCACCGTCACATCTTCTTCGGGCACGCCTACAAGCGGCAGCCCGGTGCCGCCGACCTGCTGCGCCGCTTCACCGCCGGGGGAGGGGCCCTCCTCGACCTGGAGTACCTCGTCGACGACCAGGGCCGGCGCCTCGCCGCCTTCGGTTACTGGGCGGGCTACCTCGGCGCGGCCCTCGCGGTGCTCCAGGAGCGGGACCGGCTGACCGCACCCCTGCGGCCCACCGGCAAGGACGAGCTGGACGTCCTTCTGGGCCCGGCCCCCGGCGACCGCGAGTTCACCGCCCTCGTCGTCGGCGCCCTGGGCCGCAGCGGCCGGGGTGCCCGCGCCGCGTTCGCCACGGCCGGCGTCGAGCCGACCGGCTGGGACCTCGCCGAGACCCGCGACCTGGACCGCCGGGCCCTGCTCGACCACGATGTCCTGGTCAACTGTGTCCTCGCCACCACCCCCGTCCCGCCGTTCGTCCGCCCGACGGACCTCGCCGACCCGGCCCGTCGGCTGCGCACCGTCTCCGACGTCACCTGCGACGTCGGCTCGCCCCTCAACGTGCTGCCCGTCTACGACCGCACCACCGAGTGGACGGACCCGGTACGGCGCCTCACCGAGGAACCCCCGCTCGACCTGATCGCGATCGACAACCTGCCGTCGCTGCTGCCGCGCGAGTCCGCCACCGACTTCTCGCGCGACCTGCTGCCCGCCCTGCTCGACTTCGACGGCGCCCCGTGGGACCGCTGCCTGGAACGATTCCGCCAGGCGTGCAGTGAACAACTGGGGGCCGAGGAAGGCGCGTCCGGCCGTGTCTGAGCCGAGGGTCCCCGCGAGCGGCACCGTCCACTGGATCGGCGCCGGGCTCTCCACCGGCAGCGGCCTCGCGGACCTGTGCGCACGCGCCGCCCGGGTCCGGCTGTGGCACAGGACGGCCGAGCGGGCGGCGGGGGCGCTCGACGCGCTCGGCCTCACCGGGCGCGCCGAGCCGCGCGCGTACACGCTCCCGGCGCTCACCGCCGAACTGGCGCCCGGGGACGTCGTCGTGTCGATGCTCCCCGCGCCCGAACACGCCCCGCTGCTCGCCGCGTGCGTGGCGGGGCGGGCCCATTTCGCGTGCTCCAGCTATGTGTCCGACGCGGTGCTGGAGCTGGTGCCGTCCGCCGGGCGGGCCGGGATCACCGTCCTGACCGAGGCCGGACTCGACCCCGGCATCGACCATCTCTTCGCGCACGACCTGGTGGCCCGCGCCCGGTCCGCGATCGGCGCCGACACCCCGGCCTCGTACCGGCTGACCTCGTACTGCGGAGGCGTTCCGGCGGTCCCGAACGACTTCCGCTACCGGTTCAGTTGGGCACCGCTCGGGGTGCTGGGCGCCCTGCGCTCACCCGCCCGGTACATCGAGGACGGCGCCGAGAGGGGCGCCGCGCGGCCCTGGGAGGCCACCCGTCGGCAGACCGTCGGCGGGGAGACCTTCGAGGTGTATCCCAACCGGGACAGCGTGCCCTTCGTCGAGCAGTACGGGCTGCCCGTGGCCTGGCGGGCGGAGACCTTCGTGCGCGGCACCCTGCGGCTCGACGGCTGGCTGCGGGCCTGGGCCCCGGTGTTCGAGGAGCTGAAGGCGGGCGACGACGAGCGGATCGCCGCCCTCGCAAGGGAGTTGGCGGCCACCTACCCGACCACGGACGCCGACCGGGACCGGGTCGTGCTCGTGGTGTCGCTGGAGGTCGACGCGGGCAGTGGCCGGGTGTGGTCGGGGAGCCGGCTTCTCGACCTGGTGGGCGACGAGCGGGAGAGCGCGATGGCGCGGTGCGTGTCGCGCACCCTCGCGCTCGGTGTCCGCCACATCCTGGACGGCGTCCTGCCGGCGGGCCTGAGCCGGGCGGCAGAGACCTCGGAGCGGGCCGCCGTATGGCTGCGCGAACTGGCCGTCGAGGGACTGGAGTTCAGTCCGTCACCGCTTCGTGGACCAGCCGTTTGAGGTCGGGGTAGAGCTTGAGCGACCGTCTCGGTCTGAGCTGGGTCAGGAACTGCACGCTCAGGTCGCGGCTCGGGTCGATCCAGAAGGTGGTGGTGGCGACGCCGCTCCAGCCGTAGGTGCCGAGTCCCGAGGGGGCCTGGGTGCGCTCCGGGTCGACGACCACGGAGACGCCCAGGCCGAAGCCGACGCCGTCGTTGCCCGGTTCGTCGTGGGCGGGGCGGCTGCCGAAGGCGCGCAGGTCGGCGTTGTCCGGCAGATGGTTGCGGGTCATCAGGTCGACCGTCTCCGGGGCGAGCAGACGGACATCGTCGAGGGTGCCGCGGCGGCGCAGCAGTTCACTGAAGCGGTGGATGTCGTAGGCGGTCGCCACCATGCCGCCGCTGCCCGACAGGAAGCGGGGGCGGCCGGTCAGCGGCAGTCCGGCGATCGGCTCGATGCCGCCGGTGTCGGTGTCGCCGTACAGCTCGGCCAGGCGGGGCGTCCGGTCGGGGGTGACGTGGAAGCCGGCGTCGGGCATGCCGAGCGGGTGGAAGATCCGTTCGGTGAGGAAGGTGTCGAGGGGCTGCCCGGAGACGACCTCGATGATCCGGCCGAGCACATTGGTGGCGACCGAGTAGTTCCACTGGGTGCCCGGTTCGAACTGGAGCGGCAGACGCGCGTACGCGTCGACGGTCTCCGCGAGATCGGAGCCGGGCAGCACCGCCGACTCCAGACCGGCCTCGCGGTACAGGGCGTCGACGGGGTGGCAGTGGTAGAAGGCGAAGGTCAGGCCCGCGGTGTGGGTCATCAGATGCCGTACCAGCAACGGCTGTTCGGCGGGGCGGGTGGTCAGGGCGGTGCCGGAGCCGCCCGCGTACACGCGCCGGTCGGCGAAGGCCGGGAGGTGGTCGGCGACCGGGTCGTCCAGCCCCAGCCGGCCCTCCTCCATCAGTATGAGCGCGGCGACCGAGGTGACGGGCTTGGTCATCGAGTAGATGCGGTACAGGGTGTCCGCCTCGACGGGCAGCCCGCGGGCGACATTACGGTGACCGTGCGTGGTGAGGTGCGCGACGCGGCCGCCCCGGGAGACGGCCAGCAGGAACCCGGGCAGCCGCCCCTCGTCCACGAGGTGGGCCACATGCTGGTCGAGACGGTCCAGCGCCTTCGCGTCCAGTCCGACCTCGATCGGGTCCACCTCTTGCCGCAGCAGTGCCATCGTCTACCTCCGGTGCGCTCGTGCGAGGTACGGTCCGGCCGGTCACGCCGGACGATCTCAGTGCCCATCGTTGCCCAGGGAACGGGCGTAGGGACCCGTTTCCCGTCCGTGCCCCGTGTGGGGTGTGTCGCTCTTTGCGGCCTGTGCAGCGGCCCCGACGTGCGGTGAACGCCCGGGCAGGGCCCGGCAGACCGGCAGGGCGGCCAGCGCCGCGACGGCCAGCAGCACCAGCGGCGAGCGGCCCGCGCCGGTGCCCATCAGCACGGTCGCGGCCGCCACGCCCAGCGCGGGACCGACGTTCATCGCCGTCTGCTGCAACCCGCCCGCCACGCCCGCCGACGCCACGGGGGCCCGGCGTACGACGACATGGGTGGCCGCGACCATCACGGTGCCGAACCCGGCGCCGACCAGCGCGAACCCGGCGCAGAACAGGACCGGTCCCGGGGCCGCGGCCAGCACGAGCAGACCGGCGGCGAGCAGGACGGTGGCCCCCGTGACCGTGGCGCGGGCCCCGGCCCGGCGCAGCAGGACGGCCGACACCGGCGCGGCGCCGATCAGCAGGACCGGCAGGGGCAGGGCGAGCAGGGCGCTGTGCAGCGGGGTCAGACCGAGGCCGTCCTGGAGGACGTAGACGCAGGCGAACAGGCCGCCGTTGAGGGCCGCCGACACCGTGACCAGCAGCAGGAGCGCGGCGCCGACGGCGGGGGAGCCGATGACGTCCGCGGGCAGCGTCGGTGCGGGGGCGCGGCGCTCGTGCCGGACGAAGGCGGCCCCGGCGAGCAGGGCGGCGGGCGCCGACCAGGTCAGGTGGGGGAGGGTGACGAGGGTGTGCACCAGGCACGCAAGGGACGTGCCGAGCAGCAGGGCGCCGGGGAGGTCCAGGGGCCCGGCTGCGGACGGGCGCGCCTTCTCGCCCGAGGTGCCGGTCGCCGGTCGCCGTTTCTCCCGGGAGGCGAGGGCGAGCGCGCCGAACAGCAGGGTGGGCGCGAGGTTCAGCAGGAACACCGACCGCCAGCCGAACTCCGTGGCGAGCGCCCCGCCGACCACCGGCCCCGCGGCCGCCGCCACCCCGATGGCCGCCGTCCGTACGGCGATCGGGGTGCGCAGCCGGTCGGGCGGATAGGCGGTGCGCAGCATCCCGAGGGTGGCCGGTTGCAGCAGCGCCCCGAACACCCCCTGTGCCACCCGCAGTCCGATCACCCAGCGCACGTCGGGCGCCGCCACGATGCCCGCCGACGCGGCGCCGAAGCCGAGCATGCCGATACCGAAGACCCGGCGGTGTCCGTAGCGGTCGCCGAGCCGTCCGGCGAACACCAACAGGGCCGCCACGGCGACGAGATAGCCGGTGCCGGTCCACTGGACCTGGGCGACCGAGGCGTGCAGATCGTGCCGCAGGGTGGGCTGGGCGACGGTGAGCGCGGTGCCGTCGAGCGCGACGATCGCGGCGCCCGCCACACTGCTCGCCAGCGTCAGGGGCCGCCTCACCGGCCGTCCTCCGGTCCGAGGTGCGCGTCCAGCGCGGTGCGCAGCAGTGGGGTGAAGTCGGCGGCCCCGGTGGCGAGTTGGAGGCTGCCCCAGCCCCAGAGCTGGGCGATGCCGTGCAGGTTCGCCCACAGCGCGGCGGCGACCGCGCGGGCCTCGGAGGGGGACGACTCGGGTCCGCGGACCCGTCCGACCAGCTCCACCAGGACGCCGAACAGCGGCAGGCTGGTGTCCCGCAGCCGCAGATGGCCGCTCTCCAGCAGATCGTGACGGAACATCAGCTCGTACATGCCGGCGTTGTCGAGAGCGAACTCCAGGTAGGTGCGCCCCAGTTCGGAGAGCTGGGTCCGCGAGCCCGCGGTGCCGTCGCCGAGGGCCGTGGTCACCCGGACGGCCAGCTCGGTGAAACCGCGGCGGGCGATGGCCGACAGCAGCTCCAGATGGGTGGGGAAGTAGCGGCGCGGCGCCCCGTGCGAGACCCCGGCCCGGCGGGCGATCTCCCGCAGCGTCAGCGCGCCGGCGCCCTCCAGGGCCACCAGGTCCACGCCGACGTCGACGAGACGGGTGCGGAGGTCCGGTCCTGGCTTCTCGGGATCGCTCATAGACACTGTCTACCAGGCGGGAATAGACAGTGTCTACTCATCGGTCGGGGGAATGTGGCGCGGGCCGCGCCCTGTTGTGCGGGACATGACTCAGGACACGACCCGCCACGCGCTGCTCGCCCTGCTCTCCGAGGGCCGCAGCGGCGTACTGGTCACCCTCAAGCGCGACGGACGGCCCCAGTTGTCGAACGTCACCCACCACTACTACCCGGACGAGGAGGTCGTCCGGATCTCCGTCACCGACGGCCGCGCCAAGACCCGCAACCTGCGCCGTGACCCGCGCGCGTCCTTCCACGTCACCACCCCGGACCACCGCGCCTACACGGTCGTCGAGGCCACCGCCGACCTGACGCCCGTCGCCGAGGACCCCTACGACGCCACCGTGGAGGAACTGGTCCGCCTGTACCGCGACGTCCTGGGCGAGCACCCCGACTGGGAGGACTACCGCGCCGCGATGGTCCGCGACCGCCGCCTGGTGGTGCGGCTGCGCGTGGAGCGGGCGTACGGGATTCCTACTGGCGGCTGACGGTCCTCGTCACGCCCGCCAGGACGGTCGTCGCCAGGATCCAGCCGGTGACCACGAGGACGTACGCCAGCGTCCGGTACCCGCCGGTCGGGGCGAACGCGCTCTCCTGTCCGAAGGAGATCACCGGCAGCAGCAGGTCCAGCGTGTAGAACACCGGGTCGAACTCCGGTGCCTCGCCCGGCTTCAGCGGCGGCGGGGGGTGCCCGGCGAAGGCGAGCGAGCCGACCGCGAGCAGGGACAGCAGCCAGCCGGCGGCCCGCAGCGGGCGGAAGCCGTAGCCGACGGCCGCGTCCTGGAGCCGGCCCCACACCCGCCCGTACCAGGGGAGCGTGGAGCGGCGGCGGCGCTGCTTGGCGAGCTGGACCAGCCGGGCGGCCTGGTCGTCGCCGATCCGCCGGTACGCGGCCGTCAACTGCTCGTAGGCGTGCGGGTCGAAGCCCTCGCCGTCGCGCTCCAGCATCGGCAGCCGGCGCTCGGCGGGTTCGTGCGGCGTCAGGAACGTGTAGGTGAGGTCTTAGGGCCTGTCTGACAATTCCCGCCTGCCTCGCGACGCCATGCACGCACTCTCGCCGCACCGGGCGCAGACCCAAGTACGTCCAGTACGAGGGTCTACGCCCGGCACGCCGAGAGCACGCACCTGACGCCGCGAGGCCGCCCTCCGGGCGACGACGGGAATTGTCAGACAGGCCCTAGCAGCCGCACCTGGTCGGGCAGCATCGCCGGGTCCAGATCGAGCTGGTTGATCTCGGCCCGCCGCAGGTTCAGCATGCCCTGGACCCGCGGTCCCCGGCCCAGCCAGAACTCGCCGATCACACTGCTGCTGATCCGCAGCGCGGTGCCGCCCGGGTTGGACAGCCGGGCGTCCAGCAGATCGACACGGCCGGGTATCCGGGCGCCGCGCAGTTCGATCCGGCCCTCGGCGCGCAGCCTGCGGGCGAGCAGATTGGCGCCGATCTCGACGGCCTCCGCGTCCAGGACGGTCCGGCCCGGGTGGGACAGGTCGGCGTCCTCCAGGTCGAGCGAACCGGCGACTCCGGCACCGTCGAGCCGGACCGCGCCGCGGGCGTGCAGGCCGCGGGCGCACAGGTCGTCGTCCACGGAGATCTGGTTGAGCTGGAGCACCGGCCCGGGCCCGCCCTCGGGGAGGATCTCCACGTCCTCCAGGAACAGCGCCCCGGCGATCTGCGCCCCGTCGAGCCGCACGGGCCCGTCGAAGCGGCAGCGCGTGAGCCGCAGGCTGCCGTCGATCCGGCTCCTGGTCATCGACAGACCGGGCATCTCGGAGTCGCGCAGGCTCAGATAGCGCACATGGGCGCCGGTGAGGTCCGGCGGCGCCGTGAAGCGGCAGTCGGTGAGATGGACGACGCTGTCGACAGTGGCGTACCGCAGGTCCAGTGCGCCGGTGATCCGGGCCCCGCGGACCTTCACGGCGGCTATCTCCCCCGGCTCCCGGGGCCCGTTGAGAAGCAGCGCCCGCAACACCGAGGCCCGCACGGTCCGTTCGGTGTCCTCGCCGTCGTCACGGAAGTCCACCTCCGCGCCCGTGGCGAAGGCCCGCCGGACGCGCCGCTCGGCCGGTGTCAACCTGCTGTAGGCGCAGGCCCACTCGGCGTCGCCCGGCTGACGGTGTGCCGCAGATGCCGGTGCCGACCCCGGCCGCGACAACTGGCGCTGCGCACACGGGGCCTGCATCAGACGGGTCGTCAGGAGCCGTTCGAGGAGGTCGGCGTGAGCGATCGATCCTGCGTCCGTCTCGGCCACCGGCCCGCACGGCCGGGCGCGCGCTCGGAGAGCCGCCCGATCTTCTCGGCCGACCGCCGGGACGGCCACCGGCCCGGCGGCCGCCCCGGCGGCAAGGGCCTAGGCCCCGTCGGGCTACTCCTTCGCCGACTCGACCGCGTGGCCGCCGAACTGGTTGCGCAGGGCCGCGATCATCTTCATCTGCGGGGAGTCGTCCTGACGCGAGCTGAAGCGGGCGAACAGCGAGGCGGTGATCGCGGGCAGCGGCACAGCGTTGTCGATCGCGGCCTCGACCGTCCAGCGGCCCTCGCCCGAGTCCTGCGCCCAGCCCCGCAGCTTGTCGAGGTGCTCGTCCTCGTCCAGGGCGTTGACCGCGAGGTCGAGCAGCCAGGAGCGGATGACGGTGCCCTCCTGCCAGGACCGGAAGACCTCGCGTACGTCCGTGACCGAGTCGACCTTCTCCAGCAGCTCCCAGCCCTCGGCGTACGCCTGCATCATGGCGTACTCGATGCCGTTGTGGACCATCTTCGAGAAGTGCCCGGCGCCGACCTTGCCCGCGTGGACATAGCCGTACGGCCCGTCCGGCTTGAGGGCGTCGAAGATCGGCCGGAGCCGGTCGACGTGCTCGCTGTCGCCGCCGACCATGAGGGCGTAGCCGTTCTCCAGGCCCCACACACCGCCGGAGACACCGGCGTCGACGAAACCGATGCCCTTGGCGCCGAGTTCGGCGGCGTGCTTCTCGTCGTCCGTCCAGCGGGAGTTGCCGCCGTCCACGACGGTGTCGCCGGCCTCCAGCAGGCCGCCGAGTTCGTCGATGACGGACTGGGTGGCGGCGCCGGCCGGGACCATCACCCAGACGGTGCGCGGCGCGTCGAGCCGCTCGACCAGTTCCGCGAGGTCCTGGACGTCGGTGAGGTCGGGGTTGCGGTCGTACCCGATGACGGTGTGGCCGGCGCGGCGGATCCGCTCGCGCATGTTGCCGCCCATCTTGCCGAGACCAATCAGACCGAGCTGCATGTCGTTCACTACTTCCTGAGTTCGCGGTAGGCGGCCACGAGGGCGGCGGTGGAGGGGTCGAGACCGGGGACGTCGGCGCCGTCGGTCAGGGCGGGCTCGACGCGCTTGGCGAGGACCTTGCCGAGTTCCACGCCCCACTGGTCGAAGGAGTCGATGTTCCAGACGGCGCCCTGGACGAACACCTTGTGCTCGTAGAGGGCGATGAGCTGGCCGAGGACCGAGGGGGTCAGCTCCCGGGCCAGGATCGTGGTCGTGGGGTGGTCGCCCTTGAAGGTCTTGTGGGCGACCAGTTCCTCGGGCACGCCCTCGCCACGGACCTCGTCGGGTGTCTTGCCGAAGGCCAGCGCCTGCGTCTGGGCGAAGAAGTTCGCCATCAACAGGTCGTGCTGCGCGGCCAGTTCACCGCTCAGCTCCGGCACCGGCCGGGCGAAGCCGATGAAGTCCGCCGGGATCAGCTTCGTGCCCTGGTGGATCAACTGGTAGTAGGCGTGCTGCCCGTTGGTGCCCGGCGTGCCCCACACCACCGGCCCGGTCTGCCACTGCACGGGGCGGCCCTCGCGGTCCACCGACTTGCCGTTGGACTCCATGTCGAGCTGCTGGAGATAGGAGGTGAACTTGGACAGGTAGTGCGAGTACGGCAGCACCGCGTGCGACTGCGCGTCGAAGAAATTGCCGTACCAGATGCCCAGCAGGCCCAGCAGCAGCGGGACGTTGGACTCGGGAGGCGCGGTGCGGAAGTGCTCGTCGACGAGGTGGAAGCCGTCCAGCAGCTCCCGGAAGTTCGCCGGGCCGATGGCCAGCATCAGCGACAGGCCGATCGCCGAGTCGAAGGAGTAGCGGCCGCCGACCCAGTTCCAGAACTCGAACATGTTCGCCGTGTCGATGCCGAAGTCCGCGACCTTCCCGGCGTTGGTCGACAGCGCGACGAAGTGCTTCGCCACGGCCTTGTCGTCCCCGCCCAGAGCCTCGACCAGCCAGGAGCGGGCCGAGGTGGCGTTGGTGATCGTCTCGATGGTGGTGAAGGTCTTGGACGCGACGATGAACAGCGTCTCGGCCGGGTCCAGGTCGCGGACCGCCTCGTGCAGGTCGGCGCCGTCCACGTTCGACACGAACCGGCAGGTCAACGAGCGGTCCGTGGAGGCCCGCAGCGCCTCGTAGGCCATCGCGGGGCCGAGGTCGGAGCCGCCGATGCCGATGTTGACGACGTTCCTGATGCGCCTGCCGGTGTGACCGGTCCAGTGCCCGGAGCGGACCTCCTCCGCGAAGGCCGTCATCCGGTCGAGGACCCGGTGCACCTTGGGCACGACGTTCTCGCCGTCGACCTCGATCACCGCGTCCCGGGGGGCGCGCAGCGCGGTGTGCAGGACCGCGCGGTCCTCGGTGGTGTTGATCCTCTCGCCGCGGAACATGGCGTCCCGCAGCCCGAACACATCGGTGGCGGCGGCGAGTTCCTGGAGCAGGGCCAGCGTCTCGTCGGTCACCAGGTTCTTCGAGTAGTCGACGAGCAGATCGCCGACGCGCACCACGTACCGCTCCGCGCGCCCGGGGTCCGTCGCGAACAGCTCACGCAGCCCCGCCTGCCACCGGGCCCGGTGGTCCTCCAGGGCGGTCCACTCGGGCCGCCGGACGAGCAGGGGAGTCTCAGGCATGGGAGGCGGTCTCCTTGGTGCCCTCGCCCCGCAGGGCGACGGCGTACATCTCGTCCGCGTCGAGGCGCCGCAGCTCCTCGGCGATGAGTTCGGAGGTGGTGCGGACCTTCAGCGCCAGGGTGCGCGAGGGCTGCCCCGGCAGGGACAGCGTGGCCAGCGGGCCCTCGGGGCGGTCGATGACGATGTCGCCGTCCGCGGTGCCCAGGCGTACGGCGGTGACGACCGGCCCCGCGGTGACGACCCGGTCGATCGTCACGCCGAGGCGCGCCTCCAGCCAGCGCGCCAGCAGCTCGGCGGCCGGGTTGTCGGCCTCGGCCTCCACCGCGCCCGAGACGATCGGCACCCGTGCCTGGTCCAGGGCCGCCGCCAGCATGGAGCGCCACGGGGTCAGCCGGGTCCAGGCGAGGTCGGTGTCGCCGGGGGCGTAGGTGCGGATGCGGGCCCGCAGCGCCTCCAGCGGGTTCTCCACGGCGTACAGGTCGGTGATCCGGCGCTGGGCCAGCGCGCCCAGCGGGTCCTTGGACGGGTTCTCCGGCGCGTCCACCGGCCACCAGACGACGACGGGCGCGTCCGGCAGCAGCAGCGGCAGCACCACCGAGTCGGCGTGGTCGGACACCTCGCCGTAGGTGCGCAGGACGACCGTCTCGCCGGTGCCGGCCTCCGAGCCCACCCGGACCTCGGCGTCCAGCCGGGACTGCGTGCGCTCCCGAGGGGTGCGGGCGTGGCGCTTGATGACGACCAGCGTGCGCGAGGGGTGCTCGTGCGACGCCTCCTCGGCGGCCTTGATCGCGTCGTAGGCGTTCTCCTCGTCCGTGACGATCACCATCGTCAGGACCATGCCCACGGCGGGGGTGCCGATGGCGCGGCGCCCCTTCACCAGCGCCTTGTTGATCTTGCTTGCCGTGGTGTCGGTCAGGTCGATCTTCATGGCCTGCGCCAGCTCCGTCCGTCTCGTGCGAGCATCTCGTCGGCTTCCTCGGGTCCCCAGCTCCCCGAGGCGTACTGCGCCGGCTTGCCGTGTGTCGCCCAGTACTCCTCGATCGGGTCGAGGATCTTCCAGGACTCTTCCACTTCCTGGTGACGCGGGAACAGGTTGGCGTCGCCGAGCAGCACGTCCAGGATGAGCCGCTCGTACGCCTCGGGGCTGGACTCCGTGAAGGACTCGCCGTACGCGAAGTCCATCGTGACGTCCCGGATCTCCATCGAGGTGCCCGGCACCTTGGAGCCGAAGCGCACGGTGATGCCCTCGTCGGGCTGGACGCGGATGACGATCGCGTTCTGGCCCAGTTCCTCTGTCGCCGTCGAGTCGAAGGGGGAGTGCGGGGCGCGTTGGAAGACCACCGCGATCTCGGTGACCCGGCGGCCCAGACGCTTGCCCGTGCGCAGATAGAACGGCACGCCCGCCCAGCGGCGGTTGTCGATGTTCAGCTTCACCGCGGCGAAGGTGTCGGTCGTGGAGGCCGGGTCGGTGCCCTCCTCCTCCAGATAGCCGCGCACCTTCTCGCCGCCCTGCCAGGCGGCCGCGTACTGCGCCCGCACGGTGTGCCGGCCCAGGTCCTCCGGCAGCTTCACGGCCTTGAGCACCTTGAGCTTTTCGGTGAGCAGCGCGTCCGCGTCGAAGGAGGCGGGCTCCTCCATGGCGGTGAGCGCCATGAGCTGGAGCAGGTGGTTCTGGATGACGTCGCGGGCGGCGCCGATGCCGTCGTAGTAGCCGGCGCGGCCGCCGATGCCGATGTCCTCGGCCATGGTGATCTGCACGTGGTCCACGAAGGACCGGTTCCAGATCGGCTCGAACATCGTGTTGGCGAACCGCAGCGCCAGGATGTTCTGGACCGTCTCCTTGCCCAGGTAGTGGTCGATCCGGAACACCTGGTCAGGTTCGAACACGTCGTGCACGACCGCGTTCAGCTCGCGGGCGCTCGCCAGGTCGTGCCCGAACGGCTTCTCGATGACCGCGCGCCGCCAGGAACCGTCCGGCGCCTTGGCCAGCCCGTGCTTCTTGAGCTGCTCGACGACCTTCGGGAAGAACTTCGGCGGCACCGAGAGGTAGAACGCGAAGTTGCCGCCGGTGCCCTGGGAGGCGTCCAGCTCCTCCACGGCCTTCCTGAGCTGCTCGAACGCCTCGTCGTCGGAGAAGTCGCCGGGGATGAACCGCATGCCCTCGGCGAGCTGCTGCCAGACCTCCTCGCGGAACGGCGTGCGCGCGTGCTCACGGACCGCGTCGTGGACGATCTGCGCGAAGTCCTCGTCCTCCCAGTCCCGGCGGGCGAACCCGACGAGCGAGAAGCCCGGCGGCAGCAGACCGCGGTTGGCGAGGTCGTAGACGGCCGGCATCAGCTTCTTGCGGGACAGATCGCCCGTCACCCCGAAGATGACCAGGCCCGACGGTCCTGCGATACGGGGCAGCCGCCGGTCTCGGGGGTCCCGCAGCGGGTTGTCCCACACAGGGATGGTGCTCATTCCGCGTCAGCTCCCTTGTTCACGTCGGCTGCCCTGCTCGTCAGCGACTTCGTGACCGTGCTCAGCAAGTCCTCCCACGCCGCCTCGAACTTGGCGACCCCGTCGTCCTCCAGACGGGTGACCACCTCGTCGTACGAGATGCCGAGGTCCGCTACGGCGGCCAGGTCGGCGCGGGCCTGTGCGTAGCCGCCGGTCACCGTGTCGCCGGTGATGTCACCGTGGTCGGCGGTGGCGTCCAGGGTGGCCTCGGGCATGGTGTTGACCGTGCCCGGGGCGACCAGTTCCTCCACGTACAGGGTGTCCTTGTAGGCGGGATCCTTCACCCCGGTGGACGCCCACAGGGGGCGCTGCGGGTGGGCGCCGGCCTTCTCCAGCGCGGCCCAGCGGGGGCCCGAGAAGACCTCCTCGTACGCCTGGTAGGCCAGTCGCGCGTTGGCGAGCGCGGCCCGTCCCCTGAGCGCGAGCGCCGGCCCGGTGCCGAGGGCGGTCAGCCGCTTGTCGATCTCGGCGTCCACCCGGGAGACGAAGAAGGACGCCACGGAGTGGACCGTGGACAGATCGGTCCCGGCCGCCCGGGCCCGCTCCAGACCGGCGAGGTAGGCGTCCATGACCGCGCGGTACCGCTCCAGCGAGAAGATCAGCGTGACGTTGACGCTGATCCCGAGGCCGACGACCTCGGTGATCGCCGGCAGGCCCGCCTCGGTCGCCGGGATCTTGATCATCACGTTGGGGCGGTCGACCAGCCAGGCGAGCTGCCTGGCCTCGGCGACGGTGGCCGCGGGGTCGTGCGCGAGCCGCGGGTCGACCTCGATGGAGACCCGGCCGTCGCGGCCGTCCGTCGTCGTGTACGTGTCGTGCAGCAGATCGGCGGCGGCCCGTACGTCGGCGGTCGTCATCATCCGTACGGCCTCGTCCACCGTGACCCCGCGCACGGCCAGGTCGGCGAGCTGGTCCTCGTAGCCCTCGCCGGAGCCGATGGCGGCCTGGAAGATGGACGGGTTCGTGGTGACGCCGACGACGTTCCGCGTGGCGATCAGCGCGGCCAGGTTGCCGGTGCGGATCCGCTCGCGCGACAGGTCGTCCAGCCAGATCGAGACGCCTTCCTCGGAGAGGCGCTTCAGGGCTTCCGCGGGTGCGGGCGCTTCGGTCACTGTGATCATCTTCTTTCCGGCAGCGGCTCGGGCGCGTTCAAAAGTAAAAGTCTGACTTTTGCGGGGGTAGGTCTTCCTGTGTCAGCCTGTGGTGAAAGTGGGACAGCGGCGGCAGGGGCGGGGCGGCACGAGATGGACATGGCGGACAGAAACCCCCAAGTGCGCCCCGACGGCATCCGGACCTTCCCTTTCCCGGTCGAACTCAGCGTCGGCGGCGTCGGCATGCAGGTCGGCCCCCTCGGCACCGGCCGCACCTGGCACGCCGACGCGCCCCTGACCCGCGTCCACCGCATCGACTTCCACGTGGTGATGCTGTTCGACGAGGGCCCCGTCCACCACATGATCGACTTCGCGGAGTACGAGGCCGCCGCCGGTGACCTGCTGTGGATCCGCCCCGGACAGGTCCACCGTTTCTCCGAGACGGGCGGGTACCGCGGAACCGTCCTGACCATGCAGCCCGGTTTCCTGCCCCGCGCCACCGTCGAGGCCACCGGCCTCTACCGCTACGACCTGCCGCCCCTGCTCCGCCCCGACCCCGCCCAGCAGGCCGCCCTGCGCGCCGGACTGGCCCATCTGCGCCAGGAGTACGAGGACGCGGCCACCCTCCCGCCCAGCCTGCACACGGCCGTCCTGCGGCACTCCCTCACCGCGTTCCTGCTGCGCCTCGCGCATCTCGCGGCCAGCTCGGCGGAGGCCGGGCAGCGGTCCGATTCCACCTTCACCCGGTTCCGGGACGCCGTGGAGCGCGACTTCGCCGTCAACCGCGGTGTCAGCGCCTACGCCGACGCCCTCGGCTACTCCCGCCGCACCCTGGTCCGCGCGGTGCGCGCCGCGACCGGCGAGACGCCCAAGGGGTTCATCGACAAGCGGGTCGTCCTGGAGGCGAAGCGGCTGCTGGCCCACACGGGGCTGCCGATCGGCCGGGTGGGCGCGGCGGTGGGCTTCCCCGACCCGGCGAACTTCTCCAAGTTCTTCCAGCTCCGCACCGGGCTGACCCCGGCCGGGTTCCGGGCGGAACTGCTGCTCGACACACCGGAATCCGGACCCGGGGACACGTCGGCGCCGGGGGCCCGGAGTCGGACCGCCCGGCGCCGGGAGGAGGGGATCAGCGCCCGAACGTGAACCAGTTGACGTTCACGAAGTCGGCCGGCTGGCCGCTGGTGAAGGTCAGATAGACGTCATGGGTGCCGGTGACCGCGCCGATGTTCGCCGGCACGGTCCGCCAGGACTGCCAGCCACCGGTGTTGGCCAGCGCGAAACTCCCGATCGGCGCGGCGGTACGGCTGTCGAGCCGCACCTCGACCAGTCCGCTGATCCCGGCGCCCGCACCGCTGGCGACCCGGGCGCTGAACTGGGTCGCCGCCGAGGAGCCGAAATTGACGCCCTGGTAGAGCGCCCAGTCGCCGTTGGCGAGCGAGGCGAGGTTCTGCCCGCCGCCGGTGTCCGTGGTGGTCTCGGTGCCCGTACCGCTCTGGCTGTTGTACGACTCGGCCTGGATCGTGCCGTAGGCGTCCCGGCCGCCGGACGGGGGAGGCGTCGTGGGCGGTGGCGTGGTGCCGCCGCCGGACGACAGCACCTGCACGTAGTCGACGACCATCGGCACCCCGGAGGCCGTACCGCTGTCCAGACCGCCGCCGAACGCGTCCGGGAAGGCGCCGCCCATGGCCACGTTGAGGATCAGGAAGAAGCCGTGGTGGGTGGCGTTGGCCCAGGTCGTCGCGTCCATCTGGCCCGAGTTCACCGAGTGGAACTGGACGCCGTCGACCAGGAACCGGATCGTCTCCGGGCTCACCGAGCGGTCCCACTCCAGGGTGTAGGTGTGGAAGCCGGACTGGCAGGTGGTGTTGGGACAGGCGCGGGAGTTGCCGAGGCCGACCGTCTCGTTGCACGGGCCGCCCGGGTTGACGCCGCAGTGCAGCGTGGCCCACACCTGGTTGCGGCCCTGGACGTTCTCCATGATGTCCAACTCGCCCACGGAGGGCCAGTTCTGGTAGTTGCCGCGGTAGGGCGCGCCCAGTGCCCAGAAGGCCGGCCAGTAGCCCTCTGCCGCGGTGCCGGTGACGTTCGGCATCTGGATGCGGCCCTCGATGCGCAACTTGCCGCCGGCCGGGGGCTGGAAGTCGGTGCGGACCGTCTCGATCCGGCCGGAGGTCCAGTTGCCGGCGGCGTTGCGCAGCGGGGTGATGCGCAGATTGCCGTTGCCGTCGAGCGAGACGTTGCTCGTGCTGTTCGTCATCGTCTCGACCTCGCCGGTGCCCCAGTTGGCGGGGCCGCCCGGGTATGAAGTCCCGATGCTGTACTGCCAGTTGGACGTGTTGACGCCGGTGCCCGCGGCGCCGTTGAAGTCGTCGAGGAAGACCTGGGTCCAGCCGGACGGGGGTGTGGGGGCGGAGGCGTTCGCGGGCAGGGTGACGGCGGTCGCCGCGGCCGCCGTCAGGGCGAGCGTGCCGAGGACGGCGATCAGCGTGCGCCGCAGCGAACGCCGTCGGGCGGGCGGACCGCCGGGCGTTCTGGAGGGGGTGCCGGAGGGTGCACTCATGGGGGGCCTCTCGGGTACGGGGTGCGGGGAGTGGGGAGCGGGTGCGTTTGTTCGCGCCCTGTGGTGAGAGCGCTCTCAAAGTGGGCCCAATGTGCTCTCGGTCACCCCGGGCGTCAAGAGGTGTGACCGGTAAATCTCTTGTGCCACAAGGGAGTTCACCGGCCGAAGGCAAGAAGGGGCCGCTACAGCGCGCTCCCCGCCTGCCAGTCCGCCCACGACAGGTTCCAGCCGTTGAGGCCGTTGGCCGGGTCGACGGTCCGCTCGCCCGAGTTCCTCACGATCACCACGTCCCCGAGCAGGGATCCCGCGTAGTACGCGTGCCCCGGCGTCGAGGCGTCGCCCGCTCCCTTGGCGTCGTGCAGACCGATGCAACCGTGGGTGGTGTTCCGGCTGCCGAACACCCCTGTCGCCGCCCAGTAGTTGCCGTGGATGAAGGTGCCGGAGGTGGTGAGCCGCTGGGCGTGCGGCACGTCGGAGATGTCGTACTCGTCGCCGAGACCGACCGTGGAGGACTGCATCCGGGTCTGCTCGAACCGCTCGCTGATCACCATGATCCCGGACCAGGTGGTGTGCTCGGCGTCGCCGCCGGAAACCGGGTAGGTGGCGACGGTGGCGCCGTCCCGCCGTACGGTCATCTCCTTGGCGGCCAGGTCGACGGTGCTGATCTGGGACCGGCCGATGTGGAAGGTGACGTCCTTCGACTGGACGCCGAACACACCGTCCGCGCCCTCGACGTCCTTCAGCCGCAGCCCGAGCGTGACCGTGGTCCCGGCCGCCCAGTACGTCCGCGGCCTGAAGTCCAGCCGGGTGTCGTCGAACCAGTGGCCGACGACCTCCACGGCGGGCTCCGCGGTCACCGTGATCGCCTTCTCGACGGCGGCCCGGTCCGACACGGCGTGCGTGAACCGGATCGACACCGGCATACCGACGCCGGAGATGGAGTTCGCCTCCGGGGTGAAACGGCCGACGAAGGTCTCGCCGGGTGACTTGGTGACGAACGTGGTGGTCCCGGTCACGCCGCCTGAGGCTTTCGCCGTGACCGTGTACTTGGTCCCCGAGTACGGGTTCCGGGACGACGTCCAGGTGGTGCCCGTCTCGTCCAGGGCGCCGTCCAGCGTGGAGCCGTCGTTGCCGGTCACCGTCACCGAGGCGAGGGTGCCGCCGGTGACGGTGACCTCGACGGGGCTGGTGAACGGGGCCTTCTTCGTGCCGTCGGCGGGGGTCACCGAGATCACGGGCGGTGCCGTGGCCTTGGCGGCCGGGGAGGCGGATCCGGTCGTCGCCGACGCCTGCGCGTCCGCCGCCGCCCGCGCCTCCGAGGCGTCCGCCGTGCCGGAACCGCACCCGGTCAGCGCGACGGCCGGTACGGCGGACCCGAGCACGGCCAGCACGCCGCGCCGGGACCACCCCTGCGGACGTTCGGGCCGCTCTGGCCGTTCGGGCCGCTCTGGCCGCTCCGGCCGCGGCTGTCGTTCGAAACGGTTCGGTATGTGCGAGGCGCCCACGGTGGCCCTTCCGGAGTTGTCCACGATTGCGCCTGCATCCTGCGCCTCCCACCTGGGCCGTTCCTTTGAGGAACCGGGCCGTCGGCTGAGATTTCCGTGAGGACGGCGACGAGTAGGGTGCGGGTGTGAAGCTGACGATTCTGGGCGGCGGCGGGTTCCGGGTGCCGCTCGTGTACGGGGCGCTCCTCACCGACCGTGGCGAGGGACGGGTGACGGACGTCGTCCTGCACGATCTGGACGCCGGGCGGCTCCAGGCGGTCGCCCGGGTCCTGGCCGAGCAGGCGGCCGGCGTCCCCGACGCCCCCGCCGTGACGGCCACCACCGATCTCGACGACGCTCTGCGGGGCGCCGACTTCGTCTTCTCCGCGATCCGTGTCGGCGGCCTGGAGGGCAGGGCGGACGACGAGCGGGTGGCCCTCGCGGAAGGCGTCCTCGGCCAGGAGACGGTCGGCGCCGGCGGTATCGCCTACGGCCTGCGCACGGTCCCGGTCGCGGTGGACATCGCCCGGCGGGTGGCCCGGCTCGCCCCCGACGCCTGGCTGATCAACTTCACCAACCCGGCGGGTCTGGTCACCGAGGCCATGTCCCGCCACCTCGGCGACCGGGTCATCGGCATCTGCGACTCGCCGGTCGGCCTCGGACGCCGTATCGCCCGGGTCCTCGGCGCGGATCCGAACGAGGCGTGGATCGACTACGTCGGTCTCAACCACCTCGGCTGGGTCCGCGGGCTGCGCGTCGCGGGGCGCGACGAACTACCCCGGCTGCTCGCCGACCCCGGCCTGCTCGGCTCCTTCGAGGAGGGCAAGCTCTTCGGCGTCGACTGGCTCCGGTCGCTCGGCGCGATCCCCAACGAGTACCTGCACTACTACTACTTCAACCGCGAGACCGTCCGCGCGTACCAGCAGGCCGAGAAGACCCGCGGTGCCTTCCTCGCCGGCCAACAGGCCCGGTTCTACGAGGAGATGCGCGACCCCGACGCCGCGGCCCTGGCCGCCTGGGACCGCACCCGCGCCGAGCGCGAGGCCACCTACATGGCGGAGAACCGCGAGACGGCCGGCGCGGGCGACCGGGACGCCGACGACCTCTCCGGAGGCTACGAGAAGGTCGCGCTCGCCCTGATGCGGGCCATCGCCCGCGACGAACGCGCCACGCTCATCCTCAACGTGCGCAACGGCTCCACCCTCGGCGCGCTCGACGCGGACGCCGTGATCGAGGTGCCGTGTCTGGTCGACGCCAACGGCGCCCATCCGATGGCCGCCGCCCCGCTGCCGGGGCACGCCGCCGGGTTGGTCACGGCGGTCAAGGCGGTGGAGCGCGAGGTGCTGGCCGCCGCCGAGTCGGGCTCGCGGGCCATGGCGGTGAAGGCGTTCGCGCTGCATCCGCTCGTCGATTCCGTGAACGTCGCGCGCCGGCTGGTCGAGGGCTACCGGGAGGTCCATCCGGGGCTGGCGTACCTGCGCTAGCGCGTCGGCCCGGTCAGGGGTGATCGGGCGGCCGCTCCCCGTGACAGCGGCCGACCGACCCGATCCCCCGTGCCCGGAGATCCCCCATGATCTCCGGCGTCCCCCGTGGACCCCCGTGTCCCCCCGTGGTCCTTCCCCCTGCCCCCGTTCCCCCGTGCTCCCGCGGACCCGCCGGGGTTTCCCCCGTCGCCCCCCGACGTCCCCGGCGGGTCCTCACGGTTGCACCTTTAAGAGCGCGCCCCACGGCCCGTGATACACCCCTCGCGGAAAAAGATTCCCCCGGACCGGAATCCGGGGGAACAGGGGGACCCGAGGGCGCGCGCCTAGCCGGTGAAGCCGGCCGTGATGGAGGTGAACTGCCAGTTGCTCTGGCTGATGCCCGAGCAGTTGCTGGTCACTCCGCCGCCCGGGCAGGGCCGGTCACGGTTGACGGACCAGAAGGCGAGCCGCGCGAGGTGGTGCGCGTTGGCCCAGTCACGGATCTGGGTCCAGAAACCTATTTAGGGATGGTAATACTTCGCTAGCATCACCCGCATGCCCTACGCGCCCGAGTACCTGCACCTCGTCATCCCCGGCGTCACATTCGAAGCCCTCCTCTACGGACGCAACAGCGACGGCGACGGCACAGAAAGCTCCGTCGCCGCCCAACTCGCCACCGGCAGAGCCCTCTGCAACAGCCACAACTGGCGCATCCAGCGGGAGTTCGACGACGCCGACACATCCGCCAGCAGGCACGGCCGTAAAACCCGCAGCGACTTTGAAGCGCTCATTGAAACGATCACAGAGCCAGCCCCGCCCGGCATCCGCCGCATCGTCGTCGCCTTCCAGGCCAGCCGGTACTACCGGGACCTTGAGGCATACGTCCGGCTTCGAAAGGCATGCATCGAGACCGACACCCTCCTCTGCTACAACAGCCAGGTCTACGACCTCAGCCGACGGGACGATCGCAAAGCCACGGCCATGCACGCCGTTGACGCGGAGGACGAGGCGGAAGGCATCCGTGACGGAAACCTACGCACGGCCAAGTCTCAAGCGGCAGCCGGCATGCCACACGGCAAGCTGCACTACGGGTACACCCGGACGTACACGACCATCAGGGGACGCCAGCGCTGCACTGGGCAACATGAGGACGAACGTGGGAAGTACGTTGTCCAGTCTCTGCACCGCATTGACGAGGGCGGCTCTCTGCGGGGCCTGGTCCGCTGGCTGAAAGCGCAGCCAGAGGCGACCCGGCCGGATGGGAAGCCTTGGACGGACCAGTATGTCCGCTCGATGCTCCTGAACCGGGTCTACCTCGGTGAGCGCACCCACAAGGGCCTAACCGTCAAAGCCGCATGGCTGCCGCTCAAAGGGCTGGAGACTCCGGAGGGGCGCGCACTGTTCAACCGTGTGACGGCTCGACTCACTGACCCGGCCCGGTTGATGCAGCGTGGTTCCGAGGTTGCCCACCTGCTGTCGTATCTGGCGCTGTGCGGGGAGTGCGGCGACCATGCGGCGTTGCGCTACCTGGCTGGCAGTCCCACGCGGAAGGCGACCCTGTGCTGTGCCACGAATGACACCTCAATCGTTGAGGCGCGCATCGACGCCTACGTGCAAGAGGCCGTCATCGACTGGTTCAGTGACAAGCGGAAGGCGCGGGCTGCGCTCGTCCCAGCGGACGACAAGGTGAAGGAGATGGCGGCTGCAACCCAACGCCTGATCAACGTGTTCGAGGAGCAGTTGGCGGAGGCTCGGCAGTTGGCGGAGACGTTCGACGAGGAGTTGGGCCGCTTCAAGTTGTCCGCGGTATCGCTGGCTTCGCTGGAGTCGCGGCTGGAGCCGAAGCTGGAAGCAGCGAGGAAGAAGCTCCAGAGCTTCGCGGGAGTGTCACCACTGCTGCTGCGGATGCTGGAGGCCGATGACCCTGACGAGGTGTGGAACGGCCGGCCGGGGGAGGAGGGGCGGCCTGCGGTGCGGGGTCTGACGCTGGAGCAGAAGCGTGAGGTGATCCGTAGCGTGGTGACGGTGCGCCTGTTCAAGGCTCAGGCGTCAGGTCGGCGGGCTTTGGATGACGACCGGATCCGTCTGTCGTTCTTCGGTGAGCCGGGGTTCAGGGCCCGACGACTCCGTGCTCCCGAGCCCGCGGCCGGTCTGGCTGCTGTCGGGGCATAGGGGCTTGCTCCCGGTCGCGCTCTTCGGTCTGCTTGGGGAAGTGGATCAGGTTGCCGGTGCAGCCCTCGGGAGGCTGGATCTTTCCGTTCACGAACCAGGACGCCAGGATCTCCATGGAATCGGCGACCAGCTTGGCGCGGGCATCCTCGAACTCTGCTTCCACGGATGCCCGTTCGGCCTTGAGGCGTTGGGCGTCGGCTGCCCGGTCGGCAGCGAGGTCCTGATAGAGGCGTGCGCGTTCGTTCTCGAGCTGCGCCTTCGCGGCGATATGGGTGGCGCGTTCCTGCTGGGCCTGGCGCTGGGCAGCGGCCAACGCGATGCGTTCGGTGCTGGTGTCGGTGACCCAGTGGTAGACCACGGCGAGAACGGTCAGGGAAAGCGCGACCATGCAGAGCACGACTCCCGCGAGGGAGAGTGTGGCCTGCTCCCGCCACACGCCGTGCGCGGTGAGGCCGAGACCTCCGAGCATCACCACTACCGCTGTTGCCGCTGTGGCTCGGGTGCCGCTCGTCAGGTCCATCCGTACCCCCGCATCACATCTGCGCTGCTGTCCCTCCCCGGTCGGAGCGGTCTTCAGGGACTTCATCCTCGAGACGCTTGAGTCCTTCGACTGTGGCGTAGAAGATTTCGCGTCCTACTTTGATCCCTAGCCGGTCAGCCGCTTCCTCCGGAGTGAGTGCTGACTGTACCTGCGATCGATCCGTTTCGGACAGTGACTGAAGGATTTCGAGCGACAGGACCCCGCCCTCTACGAGGAGGGTGCCCAGGTCGATGCCGGTGACTTGGCTGATGGCGTCGTAGAACCGGCCGTCGGGGACGGCGCTTCCTTGCCACATGCGGGTGACGCTGCTCTCGGTCATGCCGGTGTCTCGCGCAAAGCGTGCTTTGGCGCCGTGGCCGGCGTAGCCGTTGCGTTCTGCGGCTGGCACGACGAGGGCAGCGAATCGCTGCGCGCGGGTGGGGGTCCCATCGGTCATGTCTGCGGACTCTACCTCCCTAGTTAGGGAGATAGCCAGTAAATCCCTCGCGCGCAAGGGTGCCTATTGGGCCACTGACCTGCATTAACGCAGCTCACTTCAGCATTCGCTCGCATGTTCGACTCAAAATCGACGGATTGTTGCGCGCGATAACCCTTGCGAGCAAGCAAGGAACATGGCAGAGTCTCCCTCGTGAGCAAGGAACCCCCTTCCACCAGCACCAACCCCTGCCAACCCCCCACAGAGGGAGGTGACTACGTGTTCCGTCTCGACGTCCGAGCACTCCTCAAGGCAGTAAGGGCGCACGGTGACCACACGCAGGCCGCGATCGCACGCAGGACCGGAATCGCCGAATCATCCGTGTCCCGATACCTCCGCGGCGAAGCCCAACCTGACCTGAACTGCGCCATGCGCCTGTCCGAGGCGTACAACTTCGACCTCCGCACCACCATCAAGCGCGTGCCGATCGAGGCCGCCGCATGACCCGCGCTGAGCGGCTGGCGATCCTCGGGCCCGCAACCGTCGCCCGCATCCGTGAGCGTGTGCGGCAGGCGCCGGAGCCCAGCGATGAGCTGGTCGAGAAGCTCCGTCGAATCATGACGAACCCCGCTGGCGAGATCCCGGCGCCACGGCAAGTGTCCGCCGCTGGACCCGTAGCTGACGCCGCCTGATCCACCCATTAACGCCGAAGGCCCGCCCGACTTCCCGGCCCGGCGAGCCCACGACTTCGGCAACCCCTCATCACAGAAAGAGGTCCCCGTGACCACATCATCCCAGACCTTCCTCCCCGCGTTCACCGCGCCCGACCCCGGACGCGCGAGCGAGCAGGCGCCCGTCTTCGAGGCGCTGATGGCGCTGGCCGCGGAGTTCGCCGAGCTGCCGCGCCCGTACATCGTCGTCCAGACCACTGGCTGCTGGTTCACCGTCCAGCTCATGCACCCGTCGCATTTCGAGGCGTGGCGGGAGGCGCTCGGTCTGCCGGCCGATCTGGTGGACCTGGTGGCCGGCGGGTCGAGTGTGTGGTTGGCGTCGTCGGATCGTTTCCGTGGCGTCAGGTTCGAGCTGACGGGGCATGGTGTTCCGCTGACGGTGGAGCAGGCGTCGGCGCCGCGGGTGGCTGACGAGTCCCTGGTGGTGGCGGCGTGAGCGCCCCGCTGGTGGTGAACACGGCGGACGGCGTCTGTTGGACGCGGCGGACGGTGACGTCGGGCGGGATCGCCTTGTACGCGCCGGAGGCCGTGAAAACGTGCCCCGACTTCGTGATGGCGACGCTGGCGGAGTTGGCGGAGCACGTGATCGTGGGGGCGGCGGATGCCCTGCCGATGCCGGTGGGTACCGAGCCGCAGCCGCTGTCGGCGGACCGTCTGGAGCTGATCCGCAGAAAGCGGTCGCACTGTGAGGCCGCGCAGTTCGAGTCGGATGACGAGCGCCTGCCGCACGTCTGGGGCCCGTCGCAGTACCCGAATCGCGAGATGTGCCAGCGGTGCACGGTGATGCGGGAGTGGGCGGAGGATCCGGAGGCGGACGAGGTTGTCCTGCTGGCGGAGATCGACCGTCTGCTGGCGGAGCGGCACTCGACGAACGAGGCGCTCGACGACGCGGTGCAGGAACTGCGGGAGAAGGAGCAGCGCGAGGCCGCCGTCACCAAGTTCGTTGCCGCGCGCGCCGAGTACATCACCGCGATCCGCAACTGCCACCCGGACAACGGTCACGACTACGACCGGTGGCAGGGGCACGCGGCGGCGCGCCGCCAGCTAGCGGAGCTGCTCGGTCTGCCCGTGGCATGGCCTGCGGAGGATGCCGCTTCGGTGGCGAAGTCGGCGGACAGGCTGACGCAGATGCTCGCTCCGACGCAAGCGCTGCGGACGGACGACGAGTTCGGTCTGCATCACACGTACCGGGTGGGCCGCGACCTGCCCGAGGCGGGTGGCGTGTGATGGCGCTCCTCTCGTTCCTGTTCGCCGATCTCACCCCGGCATCGGCGGTGTTGTTCTCGGTGGCCTTGTTCGCCGCGTCGTTGGTGCCGTTCTTCCTCCTCGTCGAGACCGACTTCGCGGCCGTGGTGCGGCCTGCGGGGGCTGTCGTCTCCCACCTGGTGCGTGTGTCCCGTGACTTCTGCCGGGACGCGGCCGCCCTCCTCATCCTCCTCACCACCTCCCCGAAAGGGGCCATGGCATGAACCACTCCAGCAAGCCGGGCCTGTCGTTCAACACGGGCGCCAACGCCCTTCACGGCGTGCTGCGTGTTGACCAGATCCGCAACGAGACCCTGATCCAGCTTGTGGCGCAGTGGTCGGACCCGGACACGCGGGATGCCGTCCTGGACGCGCTCGACGAACTCGCCGCTGTGGTCGGCGGGGTGGCGCGTGAGGGCGAGCTGGACGCCGCGCTCGATGAGGTCGAGGACGTGGCGGGGATGGACACGGCGCAGGTCGAGGTCACCATGCCCGACCTGCGGCGTCTCCTCGCGGAGTTGACGGAGGTGGTGCGGCGGACGTCGGGCCGCTTCACGAAGGGCGCGGCACAGATCAAGCATCCGTCGCACGCCGCGACCCGCCGCCACCTCAAGGCCAACCCCCTGCCCGAGCAGACCGACAGGCGCGCGTCATGACCGCCGTCGCCGCGCTCGTTGCCCGCCAGCGGCAGCAGGCCGACCGCCAGGCCGCGCTCCTCGCCGCGATCCAGGCAGGCCCGCACGGCAGGTGGAAGTCGGGCCGCGCCGTCCGTGTCCTGCGGGACGCGGGCCACCACCCGGTCAGCCCCGGCACCGCATCCCGCGACCTGCAAGCCCTCGTCGTGGCCGGACACCTCATCCGGCACGGGACGCCGGGCTGCACCTGGTACGAGCCGAAGGCGGTGACCCAGTGACCTTCCGCTACCGGCTGTTGGTCGCCGCCCACACGGTCGCCGTCCTCGCCATCGCCGTCGCCGCCGTCTGCCTGGCCGACCTCCTCCCCGTCCCCAACCCGACCACCGCATGGGCCGCCGACATGGCCGCCGGCCTGTTCGCCGGGCTTGGCGCGTCGACCTGGCTGCCCTGCCCCTGCCACCGAAAGGACGGCCACGGGTGACCAACCCCAAGCACGCCCACGACACCCCGCGGGGCCGCTACTACAGCGACCCCGCCGGGGGGCCGGACCTCGTGTCCGTCACCAACGTCCTCGACACCGCAGTCAACAAGTCCATGGCCCTCGTCCCGTGGGGCGTGAAGCTCACCGTCGAGTACACACTCGACCGCTGGCAGGTCATTGCCGACCGCGTCGCCGACGACCGCACGGAGCTCACGAAGGAACTCAAGGCCGTCCACCGCGACGTCCGCGAGCAGGCCGCCGACCTCGGCGACCGCGTCCACAACGCCGCCGAAGCACGCGCCCTGAAGGCGCCGATCCCCGACGACCCGCAAGTCCTGCCCTACCTCGCCCAGTTCGACCTGTGGCTCGCCTCGTGGGGCATCGACCTCGACGAGCACGTCGTCGCGACCGAGATCACCTGCCTCCACCGCAGGCTCGGCTACGCCGGCACAGCGGACCTCATGGTGTGGCTGCCGACCGGGCCGGACGGACGGCTGGAGCTGTGGCTCATCGACTACAAGTCCTCGGCCACCCGCCCCGCGAAGTCTGTCTACCCGGAGAACACGCTCCAGCTTGCCGCGCTGCGGTACTGCGAGACGGTCCTCCTCCCCGACGACACCGAGGAGCCGATGCCCCGCATCGAGCGCACGGGCGTCCTCAACCTCCGCGCCGGCTCCCACGCGCTCGTGCCGATGCCTGCCGACCGGACCGCTCACCGGGCGTTCCGCGGCGCGCTGGAGAACACGCGCTGGCTGCACGCCGCGCCGTCCACCTACCCCGCGCTGTTCGCTCCCGGGCACGAGCCCGCGCCGAGGCGACGCAACCGAAAGGCAGCAGCCTGATGGGCTCCCGACTCCGCAACATCCAAGCCCGCGCCGCCGAGCACGGCCGGCTCCGTACCGGATACACCCAGGGCAACCGGCCCATGCGGTCCGCGACGTGGGTCATCACCTCTCACTCGGAGGAGCACGTTCGTACCGCTGCCGCTCTGTGGGGTGGCGAGGTGGAGCAGTGGGCGCCGCTGAACTCGACGATCTCCCAGTGGCGGGTCATCACGAAGGCGTCCTCGATCGAGGCGCTGATCACCCCGGGGGATCCGCTCAACCAGTACAACGAGATGTGGTCGAAGGGGGGATGCCAGCGCCGTTGCGACGGCGAGACGGAGACGTTGACCCGGCAGCCCTGCATCTGCCTCGCACGGTTCGGTGAGGACTGGCACCAGCAGAAGAAGGGCGTCGTCTGCTCCACCACCTCCCGCCTGAACGTGATGCTCCCCGACCTGTCCGGAATGGGCATGTGGCGGGCCGAGACCCACTCCTTCTACGCCGCGCAGGAGTGGGGCGGCATGGTCGACATGGTCCTCGCCGGCACCCGCGGTGACGGGTTCGTGCCGGTCACGTTGCGGATCGAGCCGCGGCAGCGGGTCGCGAACGGGGAGACGAAGAAGTTCCCCGTCGTCGTGGTCGAGCTGCGGGGCGTGACGCCGCGACAGGCGCTGGCCGGCCCGATGAACGCGGCGACCGCCCTCGACCCGGGTGGGCAGGCGCGGGCGGCGATCGAGGCGCCCCGCCCGAACTACCTCGCCGACGCCCTGGCGGCGCTGACTGTCGACGACGTGCAAGACGTCTACCGGGCCGCGCACGCCGCGGGCCACCTCACGGACGACCTGATCGCGGCGCTTAAGCAACGCGCGGACGAGGTCAAGGCAGAGGAAAAGAAGCGCGCCGAGGGTGCCGCCTCCGGCAACGACGAGGGCCCGGACGACGAGGGCGTGTACACGGCCGAGGTCGTCGACGACGGCCCGCGCGAGCCGGCCACGTGGCCGACGGCCGCGCAGCCCGGCAGCAGGTAGTCCACCCAGCACCCGGCGGCCGCACCCGTAATGCGGCCGCCGGGCTCACCTAGGAGACCACACCATGAACCAGCCCACCCCGTGGCACCTCGGCCGACTGGCCGGATTCGATACCGAGACCACCGGCGTCGACGTCGAGACGGACCGTATCGTCACCGCGTGCATCGTCGAGGTCGGCGGCAAGCAGCAGCCGATCACCGCGAACTGGCTCCTCAACCCGGGCGTCGACATCCCCGAGGAGGCCACCGCCGTCCACGGCGTAACCACAGCGAAGGCGAAGGCCGACGGCGAGGACGCAGCCGAGGCAATCGAGGAGCTGATCGCCGGACTCACGCAGGTGATCCTCGCGGGGACCCCGCTCGTCATCATGAACGCCCCGTTCGACCTGACCCTGTTGGACAGGGAGGCCCGACGGTACGGCGTGCAGCCCCTCACCGAGGTGGTGGGCGACGAACTGCAGGTGATCGACCCCCGCGTCCTCGACAAGGGCGTCGACCCGTACCGGCGCGGCAAGCGGACACTGACCGACCTGTGCGCCCACTATCACGTCGCTCTGGATGGGGCGCACTCCGCAGACGCGGACGCGATTGCCGCGTGCCGGGTCGCATGGCGGATCGCCTCCAGGTTCAGGGAGATCGGCAACGCGCTCCTCCACGAACTCCACGACCAGCAGCAGGACTGGGCGGCCGCGCAGGCGGCGTCGTTCCAGGAGTACCTGCGGCAGAAAGATCCAGCCGCGGTCGTCAACGGGCAGTGGCCACTGATCCCGGCGCAGCAGGACGGAGGCGCCCGATGAGCCTCCTACCGTTCGTTTCCCGCCGTCGGCACGACGCCCTGATCAAATCCCTGCGCGCCGACAACGCCCGCCTCCGTGACCAGCGCGACCGCGCCCGCCAGGACAAGGAGACCGCCGAGTTCACCCGCGGGCGCATCCTGCGCCAGCTCGCGGACGCAGACTCCGCGAACAAGCGGCTGCACGACCGAACCCTCGAACTCGGCCGCCGCATCAGCCGGCTGACGGAGTCGGACCCGGACCACCTCGCTGGGCTGGAGGACCGCGTCGCCCGTCTCCAGAAGGGTGTGGCCCGCTACCTGCCCGCGCTGTGGCAGGCGCGCGCCGAGGTCCGCGAGCTGACTGACCTTGCGGTGAAGGCGGCCAGGCAGCTCGACCGCATGGAGGAGCGCGTCCGGGCCGCTCGTGAGGAAGGCCGCCGAGCCGCGCTCACGGTGTCCGCGGACGAGCGAGAGAAAGCGCCGTTGGACGGTGCGCCGCTGGTGCGCCGCGAGGGGCCGTCGGCGCGGCTGAGGCGGGCGGAGGAACGCTGCCGTCTGCTGGACGAGCGGGTCAGCGAGTTGCAGACGTCGCATGTTGCGGACACCCGGGAGCTGCACGACCTCCGCCAGAACGGGGCCACATCATGACCGGCACCGCGCAGGTGGGGCTTGCTGTTCTCGCGCTGGCCTTCGTCATGGTCGTCCTCGTCATCCGCTGGGCACTCACCCCCCTTCCGGCAGCAGGCCGACACCGCGGCAGTCGCCGGCCGGTCGAGGAGTTTGTGCCCGGCCACCATCTGATCCCGGCGCTCGCGGTCCACGGGCCGGGCTGGCCGGTCGCCGCGTTCGGGTACTGCGCCGGCTGCCGTGCGGAAGTACCGGTCGCCGTCCACGCGGGCGCCCACCGCTGCGACGCCCACGGACACGTCACCATCCATACGGCAGGGGGCGCCCGGTGAAGCGCACTGTTCTCGACCTGTACTGCTGCCAGGGCGGAGCCACCGCCGGCTACCAGGCCGCCGGATACACCGTGGTCGGTGTCGACCTCGACGACCAGCCCCGCTACATCGGCGACGAATTCTGGCAGTCCGACGCGATCAGCTTCCTCACCGTCCACGCCGACTGGATCCGCCGTGAGGTCGCGTTCGTCCACGCATCCCCGCCGTGCCAGTTCGACTCCGACTGCCAGCGGATCCAGGACAACGAGCACCCGGACCTGATCGAGCCCACCCGTGTGGCGCTCGAAGACCTCGGCCTGCCGTATGTGATCGAGAACGTGGGCGGGGCGGTTCCGAAGCTGCGGGAGCCGGTGATGCTGTGCGGTGCCATGTTCGGCCTGGCCCGCACGTACCGGCACCGCTACTTCTCTACCGGCGGCTGGGCCCTCCCGCAGCCCGGACACCCGGAGCACGCAGTCCGCCAGGTGAAGCTCGGCCGTTCCGCCCTCAACGGCGAGGCCATCCAGGCGATCGGGAACTTCGCCGGCGTCGGCATCATCCGCAGCGAGTGGGGTGTGCCGTGGATGAACCGGGACGGCATCCGCGAAGCGATCCCGCCCGCCTACGCGGAGTGGATCGGCCGCCAGTTCGCCGGGCACCTGGCCGCCAAGGAGGTAGCCGCGTGAGCCGCTACGACTGGATGGCTGACGCCCGCTGCGCCCAGACGGATCCCGGCCTGTGGCACTCCGACGACGGCGCCAACTACACCGAGGCCAAACGGATCTGTGCCCGCTGCCCGGTCCGCGCCCAGTGCGCCGCACACACCGCACGTCTCGACCTCGAGGTCACCGCCCACGACAAGCACGGGCTGTGGGCCGGGCAGACCAAGAGCCAGCGTGAGGCTGGCCGGGCGAACGCGGAGCGTGAGGAACGGACAGCCGCGATCCTGCGGCTCTTGAAGCGGGGCGGCATGGAACCGGAAGAGATCGCCGCGCTGGTGGGGTGCAGCCCCCGCACCGTGTGGCGGGTCCAGAAGGCCCACCGTGAGCAGATGGGGAGGGCCGCGTGATGGCGGCGGGTACGGACCTGCCGCGTTTCGACGCGCTCGCCCTCGCCGGGAACACCGCGACGGAAGTGCAGCGGGCCGCCCTCCACGCCGTACTCGCCGGCACCAGCGTCGGCGAGCGGCAGGAGTTCCTCGACGCCCTCGGCCTGCTCCCCACCACCCGCCACACCACCCACGGCCTGGCCGGCTTCCAGGCGGGCTGTGTGTGCCGGGACTGCCGCAAAGCCGGACGCGACCACAACCGCAAGCACACCACCCGGGAGGTGACCCCCTGATGCCGTTCACCCAACAGATCGACCGCGAACCCGTCCTGCGGCTTCTCCGCCTCGGCACCATGACCGAAACCGCCATCGCCAAACAGCTCGGCATCAGCCGGCCCACCGTCCACAAAATCCGCACCCAACACGGACTCCCCGCACCACTGCGCGGATCCACACCCAAGCACCCCAGCCTCGAAGCCGCTTACCACGCCCACGCTCAGCCCAGCACAGACGGGCACATCCTGTGGACCGGCGGCCGCCGCGGCGACACCCCCGTCATCCAACGCAGGCACACCTCCCACTCCGTCTACCGCATCGCGTTCCGCATCCGCCACGGCCGCAACCCCGAAGGCCGCGCCACCCTCGCCTGCAACACGCCGGGCTGTGTCGCCGGAGCGCACCTCGAAGACCAGGCGATGCGCAACGCCCGCCGCCAATACGAGCAGGCGCAGCGCCGCCGCCTCCCGAAGGGGCCGGCCGCCAACGGCACCCGCACAGACGTCCTCGCCCTGATCGGGCAGGGCATGTCGAACCGGCAGATCGGCATCTTGCTGCGCACCAACCCGCTGCGCGTGGCCCGGATCCGGGCTGAGGAGGGCATGCCGAACGTGACGCGGGTGGTGGCGCCGCTGGACGACTGCTGGCGCACCCACACCCGACTGGTTGAGGGCGGGCATGTGGAATGGACGGGGCAGCGCCGTGAAGGGGCGCCCGTTCTCACCTGGCAGAACCGCAGTCATCAGGCCCGACGGATCGCGTTCCGGATGGGGCATGGGCGGGAGCCGGAGGGGCGGGTGAAAGCAGGCTGCAACTTCCCGGACTGTGTCGCGCCCGACCACATGGAAGACGCCCGCCTCCGCGCCCTGTACGCCGCCGTTCTCGGGGCCGTGGCGTGAGCGCCTACACCGGGCAGGTGCCCGACTCGGATCCGGGTGGGGACTGGCGGTTGCAAGGACTGTGCCGCAGCGAGGACCCCGACAGTTGGTTCCCGGTGGGTGCCACGCCTGCGGCAAAAGCGGCGGAGCGGCATGCGAAAGCGGTGTGCTGGCGGTGCCCGGTGCGGGTGGTGTGCGGGCGGTGGGCGCTCGACCATCGTGAGCCGGTCGGGGTGTGGGGCGGGTTGTCGGAGGGCGAGCGTCGGGCGATCCTGCGCCGCCGCGGGGTCCGCCTCCCGGAGATCGCGTGAGCGCCCGGTGCGCGCACTGGATCGGCGCCGAGCAGCGGTACTGCGAGGCGACCGAGGGAGTGCGTCTGTACCTTCCCGGGCTTGCCTGCCCGCTCCACACCCCGTCCGCGCTGGCCGGGAAGCCGGAGCCGCAGCCGGGCAAGGGGCGGCTGCCGGGGGCGTGGACGACGCCGTCGCCGATCAGCGACTCGCGGGTCCATGACGCGCGTGCGATCGCGTCCGGGAAGCGCCGGTCCTCGCCTCACACCTACCGGGCGGCGCAGGCCGCCGTCGACCACAAGACCAACTGAATCGGGGCCGCCCCGACTTCCCCCAACCGGGGCGGCCCCACCCCTCGACTGAACGGAGGACCCCATGCCCGCACAACAACCCACCCTCGACGGCACCCTCCCCACCCCTGCCCCCGACTACCACACCTGGTGCGACCAAGTCCGGCCCGCGTTCGTCGAAGCCGCGCGCACTGGCCAGCGCTTCACCACCTACGAGATCGCCCGCGAGAACGACCTCCCCGAACCGCCCTGCGCCCGCGCCGACTGGGGCAATTTCACGCAGTCCCTGGTGCGTGACGGGCTCCTCGAACACTGCGGCTTCGACCGCTCGCTACGTCCCACCGGAGAGCACTCAGCCGTGTCGGTTTGGCGCGGCACCCGCGCCGCGCAAGCGGGGAGAGCCGCATGAACTGCCCCCGCTGCCACGCCCCGGTCCCGCCCGCCGCCGGCTTCTGCAAGCACTGCACGGCACCCGTCGGCCAGTAGCCGCACACGACAACGGGCCCCGTCTGGGGCCCGCGAGGAGAGGAGGGGGACGGTGTCAGGACTCGGAGCGCTGCCGCTGCTGGTACGCGCGGATCTCGCTCTTGATGTACATGCGCACGTCGGCCGCGCGCGCGAGGCCCTTCTCCGCGCACAGCTTGCCGTAGTCCTCCCACGTGTCGTCGTCGATGCGGACGATGCGCGACGGCTTGGTGCCCTCCTTTGTCGTCACGCCCTCGAAGGGCTGCGGGCTGTCCTGCTTGTTGTAGAGCGGCAGTTCGGCGGCGATCACGGCGACTTCGGCCGCAGCGGCGTCGGTCCGCGACTCGTGCCACTCGATGCGCTTCTCGGTGACGTCAGGCCACCAGCTCTTGGAAGTGGCGTGCTCCGCCCAGCGGTTGTCGGGATTGAAGGTGATCCCGACGTAGAGCAACCGCCCCTCGGTGTCGAAGAGGCGGTACAGGGCGGTCCGGCGGGTCATGTCGATACGCGGCACGGGCAGTCTCCTCGGTCAGGCCGGGGGACTGTCTCCCCCTGGCTTCTTCTTCTCCTCGATGGCTTCCGCGTCCGGTACGGGCACGATCGCGGCCACGCGCCGACCCCGGCTGGTCACGTAGGTGATCTGGCCGTAGACGGCGGTGTCGTTCACGACGTCGGACAGCTTGGCCCTCAGGTCGCGGATTCCGATCTCAGCGCTTGTGTTCGCAGGCATACGCACAGGGTAGCTGAGGTACATCTGCGTACCCAAGTGTACACTAGGGACTACGTCGGGAAGGCGAGGCCCCCCTGAAGGGGGCGCAGTTCGTCATGCCCTGACCAGTAACACCGGCGAGAAGAGAGACCACGTGAAGATCCGGCGCAGCAGGCTGACGGGGGACTTCCTCCAAGTCCCCAACGCCACCGTGCGGGACGACCGACTCAGCCACATGGCGCGCGGCATCCTCGTCGAACTCCTCAGCCGACCCGACGGATGGGAGGCGACCGCCGACGACATGTGGCGCGCCTCCGTCGCCAAGCACGGCAAGAACAGCCCCGGCCGCCGCGCCTTCCGCGCCGCCTTCGCCGAGCTGAAGGAACACGGCTATCTCTCCGCCGGCAAGGACGTCCTGTCCGGAGGCCGGTACGGCACCGTGCTCACCCTCACCGACGTACCGCACGCTGGTACGTCGGCGCCACCTGCGGAAACGCGAGAAACCGCAGGTCACTCCGACGTGCCGCACGCTGGTACGTCGGAGACCACCACCGACGTACCACCTGCCGGTACGTCGGTCCCACCAGGGCAAATGACCATTCCCGCAGGTCGCACCGACGTACCGCTTTCCGACGTGCCACACGCTGGTACGTCTAAAGAAGAAAACGGTGAGACGAACACGGGGAAGAACACGACTTCTTCTTCCGCCGCCGCCAAGCGAGACGACGAAGATCTCTCCGCCTTCGGAGCCTTCTGGATCGTCTACCCCAAGAGCCGCAACCGCCCGGCCACCCTCACCGCCTGGCGCGAAGCCCTGGCGAAGGGCGCGGACCCGGAGAAGATCGCGGCCGCTGCGCAGGCCTACGCCCGAGAGCGGGCCGGCGAAGACCAGCGCTACACGAAGTACTCCGCCAACTGGCTGCGTGAAGAGCGCTACGAGGACGACTACGCCTCCGCCCAAGCGCCCGGCGAACGTCCCGCGCTCCGCGCCGTGTCCGGCGGCTGGCAGCCCTGGCGCAACCCCACCGACCAGTCCGTCTACGACGAACCCCTCATCTAAGGACCCCCAGCATGACCAACCACTGGACCCCACCCAGCCACCGCCGCCCCAAGCTCGACCTCGCCGCCCTCGGCATCCCCGCCGGCCGCTACATCCTCCCCGACCCCACCGACTTCCTCCTCACCCCCGAAGGCACCAACGAAGGCGCCGCCCGCATCCACGACTACCTCAACCGCAAGACCGGACACGACACCCTCCAGCCCGCCGAACTCGACTTCGTCCGCCAACACTTCCTCAACGCCGCCGAAGAACAGCGCCAGAGGGCCATCACCCACTTCGAGTCCAAAGTCCCCCGCCGCTACATCAGCGCCCGCCCCACCGACCTCGCCACCGCCTGGGCCCACACCGTCACCACCACCCCCGAGACCACCCGAAGCCTCCTCATCATCGGCCCCACCGGAACCGGCAAAACCCACTACGCCTACTCCGTCCTCCGCGCCCTCGCCGAAACCGGCGCCGCCCTCAAGTGGGCTGCCTACACCGCCGCCGACCTCTACGCCCAACTCCGCCCCCGCACCGGCCGCGACAGCGAAGCCACCTTCGAGCAGATCGTCGGCGCCGACGTCCTCTTCGTCGACGACCTCGCCGCCGCCAAACTCACCGAGTGGACCGAAGAGGTCACCTACCGGCTCATCAACCACCGCTACGAGCAATGCAAGCCCGGCATCTTCACCAGCAACGTCCCGCCCGCCCAACTCCGTGACGCCCTCGGCGAACGCATCGCCTCCCGCCTCACCGAGATGTGCGAACGCGTCGCACTCAAGGGCGACGACCGACGCAAGGGGATGGCCGCATGAGCGAGCCCATCACCCTCTCCGACGCCCGCGCCCTCATGGCCGAGAACGACGCCGGCCGATTCATCAAGACCCAGATGGCCGACGCCCAACGCGCCGCCGCCCATCGGCGCGCCCTCGTCCTCCGCCACCCCGACCTCGCCGAACAGCTCACCAAGCCACCCATCAACCACGCCCGGCCCGACGTCTGGACCGGCTACATCCCACCGGCCACCGACTGCACCGGCGCCATCAACACCGCCGCATGCCGGCCCGCTCTCCTCGCACTCATCGCCGAAGCCAAACGCCGCACCGCCCCTGTCCAGAAGGGACAAGCCGCATGACCGTCGCCCCGCCCGCCGAAGGCAAGTGCCGCCGCTGCCGACAGACCCGCCCTCTCTTCCCCCGCAAGCCCGACCACGACTGCATCGACACCCTCGGCCGCGTCGACCTCATCGAAGCCGCCCGACTGATCGCGGAGATCGAGGACCAGGGCGACCACTGGTGCACCCGCCGTATCGAGGGCCTGCCGAACTACCGGCTCTGCGTCCGCTGCTTCGACGCTGACGCCGCCGAGGAAGAGGAATTCATCAAGGAGCACGAGCTGTGACCGTCATCCCGCCCGCGGCGATCGCCGTCATCGCGGCGGCCCTGGACGACTACCGCCTCACCACCCCCAGCCACCAGCAAACCCCCCACGGAGCAGCAGAACGCGCCGCCGAATACCTCACAACATCCGGCTGGGGCCTCCACGTCCCCCGCGGCGGCGAACCCCAACCGCCCTCCCGTGACCGGGCCGCATGCCCGGCCTGCTGCGTCCGCCACCTGATCACCCTGGCCGGCCGCATCCGCCGACACGGACCCCACGGCCACCCCTGCCCCGGCAGCGGCACCCCCGCCCCCTGACCAGCGGAAACCAACAAGACCACCACACACCACACCCACCCCCAACCAACGACACCACCGCCCCCCTTTTCCGTGCATGCCATCCATCACCACAGAACGGACACCATGAACACGACAGACGCCCACCTGTGGGAAGTCGATCACCCGTACTACTGCTCAGAAGGGAACTTCTTCAAGACCGGCCAGCACGAGCACTTCGCCTCCTGGCAGGACTTCACCGCCGAGACAGGGTTCGTCGACGGCGACCGCGACATGAACTTCCTCATCCGCTGGGACTGGCGCAAGCCCGGCCACCACGGCTGGGACGGCGACGAGTACCTGCTGCTGTTTTTCGTCCTCCAACGCAAGGCGTGGCTGCTGTCGAAGCAGATCCCTGTCACGGAGGCCGACGAACCCGCAGTGCGCGCGTTCCTCGCCGACTGTGCGGCCACGATGCGCGCCGTCTGGGAGCCGCTCCTGGAGCCCGCCCCTGCCGCTGCTGCCGCCGGCACCACCCAGGACCCGGAATGACCGCCCGCGCATCCGCCCGCGTCCCGAACGGGCTCACCGTTCTCGACCTCTGCTGCGGCGCCGGCGGCCTCTCCTGGGGCTACTGGCTTGCCGGGTTCGACGTCGTCGGGGTCGACAAGTTCCCCATGCCGAACTACCCGTTCGAGTTCCACCAGGCCGACGCCCTGGAATACCTGGCCGCCATAACCGAGTCGGGCGAGGTCGAGCGGTACGCGATCGTCCACGCCTCCTGGCCGTGCCAGACCAAGGCGCGGGTCACCGCGTGGCGCGGCAGCCGGGAGAACCACCCCGACCTGATCACCCCCGGCAAGAAGCTTCAGCGGGCGTCCGGCCGGCCGTGGGTCATCGAGAACGTTCCCGAAGCCGCGTGGGACGGGACGCTGCGCCCGGATTACATCCTGTGCGGCTCCCAGTTCGGCCTGAACGTCCGTCGGCACCGCGTCTTCGAGACGTCGTGGGGCGGCGGCGGGGAGCTGCTCCCGCCCTGCTGGCACCCGAAGGGCGCCCGGAAGCTCATGGCGTTCGAGCACAAGGACGAACGCGCCTATGCGGACGCGATGGGCTGCACGTGGATGAACAAGACCGAGGGCCGCCAAGCCGTGCCGCCCGCCTACTCCGAGTGGATCGGCCACCAGTTCCTGGCGCTGCACGTCGACCAAGCCGCGTGACCACCCACGCATGCCGGCCGCCCGGAGGCGTATTCCGGGCGGCCGTGCCCCCACCCCATCACGGAAGGACCCCCGATGACCAGCACCACCGAAACCGCCCGCGACCCGTTCGGGCCGCCCCTGCCGACCGCCGAGGAAGCCGCCGCCGCTGGGCGGATGGGCTGGAACCTGCGCTGCAACTCGTGCGGAGGCTACGGCGCGGCCTGGGTCCCGAAGATGCGGCCCGGCTGGGGTGCGCTCGCCCTGTGCCACCCGCACGAGCGGGAGCTGTACGCGATGCAGCGCCGTCACGCCGACGAACTCGCGTCGCTGGCGACCGTCAACTTCGAGCAGGACCGGTGACCGCCATGAACCCCGAGACCGCCCGCCTGACCGTCCGTGCCCGACTCGTCGCGTACCTCCAGCAGTCGGGGCTGAGCACGGCCCGCGCGGAGGCGAACATCGATGCGCTGCTGGCCGAGGAGCGCGCCGCCCCGCCCGTCGTCTCGTCTTCCGGTCGGGCCGCGCTGCTCCACGAAACCGCACTGTCCGCCACCGAGCGGCAGTTCCTGACCTTCGCCCTGGACCTGGCCGCCGACGAGATGGCCTCGCGCGGTGACGAGTTCGGTGCGGAGGACGAGGCGGCGCTGGACCTGCTGCGTCGGATGGCTGCCGAGGAACAACCCGCCGAGACGCAGGACGGCAGCCGGGACGCGATCATCGCCGACCTGCTCCCCGCCTGGGAAGCCGTCTACGAGCCCGGCAACGTCTCCGACTACCTGATCGGCTACGCCAACGACCAAGACGCAGCGACGGGCGCCGCCGAGGCATGGATGCGGTCGAAGGCCGAGGTGACCGGCCGCCTGGAGTGGGAGCCCTGGGGCACCGCCACCCCACTGCCGGACGGCTACGACGCCTGGTTCGAGTTGGTGGAGCGCCACGACGACGGGATCGACACCGGGCCCGGCATCATCGTCCGCCACCGCATCGAGCCCGTTGTCGGGGAGCAGCCCGACACCCAGGAGACGCGGCACGTTGGCGGGAACGCGGAGGACTGCCCGGCCTGCCAAGAGCGGGGCTTCGACATGCTCAGCCACCCGTGGACCTGCCCAGGCCCGGCCGCCCCGTGACGACCCTGCCGGCCTGTCTCCCGGCCGTGATCGCCGCCTGCATGGTCGCGGCCGGGGCGTTCGCGGTCCTCGTGCCGGTGGGGGCGTGGATCGACTGGCGGGAACGACGGCGGGTGGGGGCGAGGAAAGCCCTCAGCGCCCCTCTCGCGGCCGAAGTCCCCGCGAACGCACCGGCGGAGGTTCAGCCCGCCACGGGCGCGCCAGGCGGGCGCCTGCGGCTTCGCTCAACTCCCGTGCCGCCCACCGCTCCGCCCGCAACAGGCCCGTCTCGCCCTCGGGGTTGTTGCCAGGCGGCCTCACGGGGCGTTGGTGGGGGTTTTCCCGCACCGCCCCCGGAACGGCCCTCACAGAGCCACTCAGAGGCTTTCGACCAGCAGGAGACACCGTGATCCGTGAGACCCGCTTCCTCATCAGCCGCAAGCCCTACGCCATTGACCTGTCCACCGTCACCGGCAAGCAGCACCCGCGCGGCGACCTCCACGCCTTCAGCGGCTCCGCCAACGCCGTCTGGTACCGGCGCAAGGACGGCGTCACCCGGGCCTGCATCGGAACGATGATGCTGTTCAGCCACTACCTGCCCGAGCCGCTGAACCTCGAGGACCCGCGGGCGGTCCTTGCCGCGGGTCTGGACGGACGGTACGGCGGCGACTGCCACGGACGGTGGGACGGAGTCGGCTACTGGGGAGCCGAAGACCTCGACGTCCAGGCGCAGCACCTTGCGACCCTCCGGCCGATGCTTGCCGACTACCCGTCCACCCCGCCCGGCTACGACGGCTGGTGGACATTCCAGACCCCTGCCTGACCCCGCCCGTCGGCCGCCCCCACCCGGGGCGGCCCCACCACCAGGAGACCTGCCATGGCCCACCTCGACCACGACTTCGTGGCCCGCGCGAGCACCGACGCCATCCGCGCCCAATACGAACGCGCCCAGGCCACGGCCGACATGTGGGCCGACCGGGCCCGCGACCTGTTCCTCCTGCTCTGCGCCCGCGAAGACGCCAGGGGCGCCACTGCACCCGCTGCTCGCCCGACCCGAAAGGCCAACACGTGCCCCGCCAGCTACGTCCCCGAGACCTGCCCCCACTGCGACGAACCCCAAGACCCGAGCCAGACCGACAAGCACGTTGCCGAGGCTCACGCCAACATCCCACCCTGCACCGCCACCCTCGACAGCGAGTACCACGACGGTGTCCTGCACTGTGTCCTCCGCGCCTGGCACCGCTCCGGGCACGGCGAGTACGGCGAGTACCACGTCAGCGCCCGCGGCCCGGTCGGGCGCACCGTGTGGAACGACACCGCCATCGGCGCGACCCCGCACAGCGTCGGCCCGGAGTCCCGACCGTGACCGCCCGCGCCAAAGCCCGAACCTGCTGGACCGCCGCCACCGCCAGCCTCACCCTCGCCCTCACCGCCATCCCCTGGGGCACACCCGCCGCCATACCCGGCATCACCGGCGCGGTCGTCTTCACCTGGCTCGCCGCCGGCTACCGCGACCAGCACCGAGCCCATGTCCGCCACTGCGAGCAGGTCCGCCCCCTGACCAGCGGAAACCAACAAGACCACCACACACCACACCCACCCCCAACCAACGACACCACCGCCCCCCTTTTCCGTGCATGCCATCCATCACCACAGAACGGACACCATGAACACGACAGACGGCCACCGGCCCGAGCCCTGGTTCTGGGAATGCGAGCCCAGCGAATGCCCCAACGGGCCCGAGCCCGACGACACCACCGACGAGTGGGACGCCTGGAGCAACCGCCACGTCTGGAGCCCCCAGGACGCCCGCGTCTGCCTCGACACCCCCGCCGGTGACGCCTGCGCCGAATGCTCCGAGGACCACGGGGAGTTCGTCCCCTGGTCCGCCTGTCGCATCCGCCCCCGCCGAAAGGACAAGCCCATGCCCGAAAGGCCTGCCCATCAGCCCGAGACCGTCCAGGTCGGCGGCCTCGCATGCGTCGAACGCGAATGCGACGACTACGTCACCGACGACGGCAACGAGGTCCCCAACCTCGACACCTGCACCCACCTCCGCGAGATGGAGATCTGCCCGGCCTGCACCGCCGCCAACGGCCGCCCTGAAGACCTGCCCTCGGTCGTCGCCTGGACCGACTGCCCGCACAACACGACCGCCCCTGCCGCTGTTGCCGCCGGCGCCACCCAGGACCCGGCATGACCCCGCCCGCCCGCGTCCCGAACGGGCTCACCGTCCTCGACACCTACTGCTGCGCCGGCGGCATGGCCATGGGCTACTGGCTCGCCGGCTTCGACGTCGTCGGCGTCGATATCCAACCCCAGCCCAACTACCCGTTCACGTTCGTCCAGGCCGACGCCGTCGAGTACATCCGCGCCCACGGCCACGAGTACGACCTAGGCCACGGCTCCCCGCCCTGCCAGGCGTACACGCCGCTCAACGCCTACAACCACAAGACCTATCCCGACCTGATCGCCCCGACCCGGGCCGCGTTCGAGGCGGCCGGCCTGCCCTACGTGATCGAGAACGTGGAAGCCGCGGCACCCGAACTCCGGGATCCGGCGCTGCTGTGCGGGCCGATGTTCGGTCTGCGCGTGTACCGGCACCGGCTGTTCGAGACGAACTGGGACCTGCCCGCGCCCGCCCACCCCAAGCACGTCGAGCGGTGCGCGAGGAACGGCTACCTGCCCACACCGGAGAAGCCGTTCATGTCCATCCACGGCGGCCGGCACTCCCGGGCGTGGCAGAACGCGGCCTGCGACGCCATGGGCATGCCGTGGATCAAGGTCCCGGCCGGCGGCGACATCAAGCTCGGCATCCGCGAAGTCTGCGAGGCCATCCCTCCCGCCTACTCGCGGTGGATCGGGGAGCGCGCGGCCGAGCACATCCTCGGCCAGCAGGCCGCCGCCGCGTGACCGCACGCAGCCGGCTGCTCCGGGGTGTGTCCGGAGCGGCCGTGCCCACCACCGTACCGAGAGGAACCGATCATGCCCCAGCAGCCCATCCCCGACACCCCGCACAACCGCATGTCCGGCCCGATCCACGGCTGGTTCAGCCTCAGCTACAGCAACTACCAGGTGCTGAACCGCACGTTGATGCAGTGCATGCCGATCGCCTGGCAGGACCGCATGGTCGCCTGCCTGGAGGAGCTGCGCGACGCGTTCGAGCACGTGCCGCAGGCCGAGTGCTTCCGCGTGGAGGCCGCGACCGAGCACGAGGTGTCCGACCTCGACGAGGAGCAGCGCAAGCAACTCGGCATCACGGAGGACTGGTACCGCGACCAGACCCCTCCCGACGGCCTGTCCGTGGAGGGCTTGGCCGAGTGGGAGGCCGAGCACGAGGACCCCGACGGCCCGTCCTACCACCGCGACGGTGAGGAGATCAACGGAGGCGACCGTGTGCTGCTCCCGGCGGTGGATCCGGTGCCGCACTACCGGCATGCCGCGTACATCGCGCCGAAGACCGACGCGTGACCCCACCGACTGATCTTGGAGTGATCGTGAACCAGCCCACCCAGCCCCCGGCCGACGAGACCCGACCGACCGTCACCCCCGACCCTGACCGGAGCGGCGTGATCCTGCACCTGCCGGACGTCAGCTACGTGGACACGCAGGTGTGGGCGGTGGATGTCGGCCTGTCGCCCGAGGCGCTGGAAGCGTTGCGCACGACGCTCGCTGTCCTGCCGACGCCCACCCAGTCCAACGAGCGCCGCGACCGGTACGCGGCAGCCATCCGCGACAACGACGGATGGGTCCTCGACGGCGGCCAGCACATGCTCGACGCGCCACCGTGACGGGCTTCAACGATCCGCAGCCGCCCCGCCCCAACCGCGCCACCCGACGCGCACTGAAGCGCGCAGCACGGAGGAAGAACCGATGACCGACCAGCACAACGAGTGGACACAGATCGAGGCCCGCGCCTTCAACGCCGTCCTACCGGCCCTGCGCGCGGCCGGCGAGTGGCTGCCGCTGACCGCCCGACGCGCCGTCGCAAACGCCGTTCTGACGGAACTGAAGCGCGAGCTGGACGCCCTCGCCGACTACGAGAACCGCCTCACCTGGCACACCACATGCGAGGCCTGTGCCCGGATCCTCGACTCCAGCATCCGCGAAACCGAACGTCGGGAACGCGCCGAGAACGCCCTCGCCCGCGTGCGTAAGGCCTGCGACTCCGTGAGGGCAGCCGACCAAGGCCACAACCCCGCAGTCGACTGGGTGGTCATGCGCGTCCTCGAAGCCATCGACGCCCGCCTCGTCAACCAGTCCGCCCCCGTCCACTGCCCCTGCAACGGCGTGCACTTCCCCAGCCCGGACAGCTGCCGCTGGTGCAAGTGCCACCGGACCGGCAGGACCGCGCCTGTCCCGGCAGCGACCGAAGCGACCGACACCACGAAGGAGCAGCAGTAACGGGCGTACCATCGGCTCACCGGCTGCTGCTCCCGCTGCTCGTAGCCGCCGGGCTGCTACAGCACAAAGCGCCCCTCGCCATCTCCCGTGGCGAGGGGCGCAGCTGTGTTCGGGGCTACTCCCCGGGCCCCTCCAGATCCGTGCGCTTCCCCTGCCGGATGCCTGCCTGCCGCTGCGCCCAGTACTGATCGAACCAGGCGACGTCGTACTCCGGCCGGGATGAGCCCGGCCTGAACACGGGAGGCGGCCAGCCCTCGGCGGGATTTGTGGCGAGCCGATGGATCAGGGTGCGGCTCCTGCCCACTCTCTCGGCGAGTTTCGGGATGGTCATCGTCTCCCTCTCCGGCTGCTGCCGCTCGGGGGCGTCGGGCATGGGGTAATCCTCCCGGAGAGGTGTGGACATTGTCCATACTTCTCGATACGGTCGTACTCGGTAAAGGGAAAACCCCTCAGCCCATGTGGAGTTGGCGCTCCGGGCCGAGGGGTGGACCCCTCTCACAGCGACGAAAGAGCAGGTCCACTGTGGATCGTAGCCAGCCGCAACCCCAGCAGCCCACCCCGGCGCAGCCCGAACCCTCGCGCGCCCCGCTGCCCCCGCAAACCCACCAACTCATCGCACGCCTCGAACGAGCCCTCACACAATGAGCCGGCCCCGCCCCCGCACCGCACTCCTCCTCGCACTCGCCAGCCTCACCACCACCATCACCGCGCTCTACACCACCCTCCACTAAGCCGCCGGGCTGGCGGACAGACAGGCTCCCCTCCCGTCCCGCCAGCCCGGCACCCACGAAAGGAAACAACCCATGAGCACCAACTTCGACAAGGCGATGCAACGCGAACTCAAGGCCACCGAAGCCGAACTCGACCACAAGCTGAACAGCCCTGACAGCCCCTCCTACACGCCCGCCGAACTCGGCCGCATCGTCAGCAGCGCCATCCTCGACGCCCAACTCCGAGCCAGCACGGACAGCCAGTGACCTGCCCCAAGTGCCGCGCCCCGATGCGCCAAAAGCCCGGCATCCCCTGGTGGACCTGCACCAACCGCCGCTGCGGATGGCGCCAGCCCGCATAGACCACCAGCCCCGCTGACCGGCACCCACCCAGCCACCACCGAAAGGAGGCCCACCATGGGCCTGTTCAGCAAGAACGAGACCGGCAAGCCCTGCCAAGCCTGCGGCCACGAGACCACCCCCGAAGACCCCGCCGTCCGCACCAAGAACGGCAACGCCCGCATCCACAAAAGCCACACCACCACCCCGGGCAACGGCTTCTACGGCGAGAAGACCAAGCGCTTCACCTGACCGGCTGGCCGGTAGCCCACGTCCCACGCCCCGCCCCGGAGCGTGGGACGGAGAGATCCGACCAACCACCGGGAGCCCGCCATGTGCCGCGACAAGCGCACCACCAAACAAGTCCAAGGTGCCATCACTGCCGGCGCCCGACTCGCCCACCAGATCGAGAGCGACCCCATGTCTACCCCGCAGCAGCGAGACCTCGCCAACAAGCTGCACGACCAAATCAACACCGAACTCACCGAACTCGACCACCGCCGCAACCACTGAGGAGCGCCGATGCCACGCCGCCAGAGCACCCTGCTCCGCAACCTGTTCATCGCCAGCCTGATCATCCTTGCCGCCATGCACCCGCAGGCGGTCGGATCCATGGCGCAGCTCGGCGCCGGCCTCGTGCTGGCCATCGTCCAAGGCATCGCCACCGCGGCCGCCGACAACCCCGGCGCCGCCGCCATCGCCGGACTCGGCGTGTACGTCACCCACCAAATCCGTTCGCACCGACCCCGCACCGCCCGCCCGCACCGCGCCTGATCGCCCGCACCCGGAGGCTCCCCTTGAACAGCCCGACCGTCCGCCCGGTCACCCGCAACGGACGCACCCACTACGTCGAAGAGCCGGCGAAGCTCCCGCCGCTCACCCCCGACGAGCTGATCATGCGCGGAGTCGGGGCAGCCACAGCCGTGGTCGTCATTGGCGCGCTCATCTGGTCCACCGTCAGCGTCGGCGGCATGCTCGACATGGTCGCCCCCGCATGGGCTTCCTACATGATCGCCGGGGTCTTCGACCTCGCCTGGATCGTTGCCATGGCCATCGAGTACGTCCTGCGCTTCGAGCCCCGACGGCAGAAGGTCCCCAAGGCGATCGGCTGGCTCGCGCTCGTCACCTCCATGGCCGCGATCTTCGCCCACGGTGCGCTCCTCGACAAGCCGTGGATCGGCGCGTTCGGTGCGCTCGTGTCAGCGCTCGCGAAGGGCCTGTGGTGGCTCCTGATGTTCGCCACCAGCCGCCGCCTCGACAACGACACCCAGGCGTGGCTCACCCTGGAACTCGGCGAGATCCACGCCCGCCGCGCCGAGCAAAACGCCCTCGCCAAGGTCCAGCGCGAGCGCGAGAAGTACGCCCTGGAGCAGCCTGCGGACACTGTCCACACGGTCGTCCAGGACAGTCCGGACGTGGTGTCCGGACGTCCGTCCGCCACTCCGGACGTCGCCCTCGACGCGTCCACCCCCAAGCCGGTAACCAGCGAGGACAGCCGTCCGGACCCCCTCCGGACGATCGCGGACCAGGCGTCCGGACCGTCCGACCTCGTCCGGACCCTGGCCGGACACATCCACCCGGACACCCTCGTCGACACCGCGGTACGCCTCCGCCCCGACCTCAAGGCCGACAGCATCCGCCGCACCGCCAAGCGCCTCGGCAACACCTACCTCTAACCCCGCCCGACCCCCGGCCCCGCCCCGTGCGGGGTCGTCTCGTCACCGGAGCACGCCACCGTGAAGCTCACCCGAGCCGACCTCGCCGCCACCTTCACCGCCCCCAGCCTCGTCTCCGCTGCCGCCCTCGCTGCCGACCTGCAATACGGCACCAGCGCAGCCGCCGTCGAACTCATCGCCGCAGCCGGCACCGGGAGCCTCGCCTGGACGTCGTTCTCCAAGGGATGGCCCGCCCACCTCTCCTGGTCCTCCGTTGCCGCGGCCGGCGTCTTCACCCAGGCATGGGCCACCACCGCCGTCGGCGGCTGGACCACCCTCTACGCGTGGCTCGTCGCAGCCGGCGCCACCGCAGCCGCGCGCGGCGTGTACCGGCACACCACCCGGCACGACGGTCTCAAGGCCGAGGCGGAGACCACAAAGAACCGCATCCTCCTCCTGCGCGAGCAGACGGCCGCGCACCAGCTCGCCGTCCGGACGGCACCGGACATTGTCCCGGACGGCCCGGACCTGTCCGGACGCACCGTCGAGGAGCGGGAGCTGCGCACCGCCGTGTGGGAGGCACTCAAGGCCGAGCTGCCCGGCTGCCTGGTCGAGGCCACGGACGTCGGCTGGCGCGCTGTCCTGGACTGCCCGGCCACCCTCGACCGCGCCACCCTCAAGGCACGCTGGCCCAAGGTGGCCGGCGCCATGCGCGTCGACGGGGCGTTCCACCTCGACGACGGCCCGCTCACCAGCCAGCTCGTCGTCAACTACGTCGACGGCGACCCCCTCGACACCGCGGTGCCCTACGAGAGCGAGCGCGGTGCGACGTTCCTCGATCCGGTCGTCGTGTCCCGGGACGAGTTCGGACAGCCCGTCGCCATCGAGATGGCCTACTCCCACACCCTGATCGCCGGGTCCTCCAAGTTCGGGAAGTCCACGCTCGTCAGGCTGATAGCGATCCGTCTCGCCGGGCGTCCGGACACTGTCCTGTACGGCGTCGACATGAAGCCCGGCAGCCCGGAGCTATCCCCGATGCTGCCGATCCTCCAGGACCTCGCATCCACCCCCGAGGAAGCACACGCCCTCATGGACTGGATGCGGCAGGAGCTCGACGAGCGCGGCGCCATCCTCGCCGACCACGGCGACCAGGAATGGATCCCCGCCAAGCACGGCCGGCCTGCGGTGTACGTCATCGTCGACGAGCACGCCGAGCTGGTCCGGCAGGGCGACAAGGGACGGAAGAAGGGGGAGCGGATCTCGGACAAGGTGGAGTCGTTCCTGGCCCTGAACAGGGCATACGGCATTCACATGATCTCGGCGACGCAGCAGCCGTCGTCCGGCGTGTTCGGCGGGAAGACCGACGCCCGCGGCAACTACGCGATCCGGATCAGCACCCGCATGAACGACCAGGGCCACGCCCAGTTCGTGTTCGGCCGCTCCTCCGGCTACAACCCCGGCAGCCTCACCAAGCCCGGCGAGATCCTCGTCAACACCCCCGACCACGGGCGGCCGTTCCGCTCCCGGGTGCAGTGGCTGCGCGGCGAGGACTTCCGGCGTGAGATCGCCCGCCTGGCCCGCGAGACGGCGAAAGCCCCGGTGGGGAAACGCCTGATCCTGCCCGTCCCCGGGGCCACGAACCAGGAGAAGGTGCGGGCCGCGCTGGTGAAATACGGCAACTGCACGCGGCGCGAGTTGCAGGCCGCGGCCGGCCTGGACGAACGGCAGGTGCTGAAGGCGATCGAGGGGTTGAAGCCGGACGTGGAGCGCACGGACGCGGGGACGTGGAGGCTGGTCCCGGCGGACGCGTGGGAGGCGCAGGCAGTGTCCGTGTTGTAGCTGGTCAGAGCCGGTTTCAGTGGGGTTCCCTGCCCCCTTCCCTGCGGGCTCGGTGCGGGTTCCTGCGGGGGAGGGCCTTCTTCGTCTACGGGACCCGGTAGGGGACTCGCTCTGCCACACTGGTGGTTCGCGTCGGGTAGCGCCCGGCACCACGAAGACCCCGCCGGTTCCGTCCCCCGTCCGGCGGGGTCTTCGCCATTCCCGGGCCGGCATGTCGGCGCCCGGCGCTACGATCCGCCCACGAACCGTCCTTGGGGGGACCATGCGCCGCACCACCACCATCCTGCTCGCCACGCTGCTGCTCGCCGGGGCCGCGGTCGGCTGCTCGTCGGAGAAGTCGTATGACGAGGTCGTCGCCGACTGCACGCAGGCCCTGAAGGATCGGGCCGACGGCGACAAGGCCAAGCCGGACGCGTGCGAGGATGTGAAGAAGGACGACTACACGGCGCTGCTGATGTCGCAGGTCCTGGATGACAACGGGTGGACGGACGAGAACGGGGACGTCGACATGGGGAAGATCCTGGAGGACTCCACGTCCACGCCCTGAACCCGCACGCGAGAGAGGCCCCGCACCGGGATGGGCGGGGCCTCCGTCATGCTCGCTCGTGGTCGTCCGCGAGTTGCAGGCCAGCGCAGGCGCAGAACTCGTCGAGGTCGATGACTCCTGCCCACTTGTCGTCTGTGTCGAAGCTGGCGATGGTCTCGCCCTGATCGTTGTCCACGGTGCCGCTGCCCCACCGGAAGCGCAGATACAGGTACTTGCCGTCGCTGGTCCACGCGTCCCATTGGGATGGGCAGCCGAAGCATGTTTGTACGCTTCGCGCGAGGACGATCGGCTTGCTCGGGGCCTCCTCGTCAAGCCAGCTTTCCAGGTCTTCCATGCTCACGGTGTCTCCTTGGTCTGCCGCACGCCCACCACAGGACGCTCCCGCAGCTCGGCGATCTCCCGGCGCAGGCCCTGGATCGTCCGCACGAACTCCTCCGTCGTGTGCGTGGCCAGGTGGGTACGCAGCGCCCACTCCGTCCGCTCGACCTGCCGTAGGCGAGCCTGGCTCGTAACCGAGCTCATGGCCTCGTTCAGGCCCCTGGCGGACGGGTCGGCGACGATGCCGTCAAGGTCGGAGAACTTGGGCGGCGGCTGGTCGTAGTGCCAGCCGCATTCCAACGGGCACAGGTAACGGGTCGTGCCCGGGAGCGGGGTCATTCGCTGCTCTCCTCACTGCTGGGTGTAGGCGGAAGCGCTTCTCGCAGCCTCTGAAGAGCTTCAGTCGCGGAGACGAGACGGGGCTCGCCGAGTGGGGCTTTCGGGCCTTCGGACTCGTCGCGGGTCCGGGAGTCGCCGTTGATACGGATGGCGATGGTGCGGGCGCGCTCGTGGTTCACGCCGGCCCACCCGCCAATCTCGCGGAACGAGTGCCCGTCGAGGCGGGCGGCGGCGATGTCTGTGTCGAGTGCTTCTTTGGCGCGTTCGACGCTGGTGGCGCGGCAGCCGAGTTGCTTCTCCCAGTCGGTCATGTCGGCCATGGTCTCACGGGCGCCGTCTGATTCCTAGACAGGATGCGTCTAGGAAGTAGACAAGCGGCCCCGGCTCTGCCATGCTCTAAGTGTCTAGAAAATAGACAGCATCGACCAAGGGGGCCGAGATGATCGCCAGCAACCGCACCGCCCGCAACACGCGCCGCCAGCGCACCCTCCGCGCCGCAGCCACCACCACCAAGGCCCTCGGCTACCGCACCCTCTCCGGCACCATCGCCACCCACGTCGAAGCCGGCCGCCTCATCCGCACCGGCGACTTCCTCGACCGCGTCGGCGGCAGCGACCTCCCCGACGGACAGCAGTCCTGGTTCGGCCGCCACGTCGCCAAGGCCTACCGCAAGGCGCACGGCGGCGACGCGGTCCGCGTCTGGGCTCAGCACCGCACCACCGGCAAGTGGATCCACGTCCTCGTCTACGGCCCCATCGACCCCGCCCTGTACGCCGGCCTCCGCACCTACAAGGCCACCCGCCACCTCCTCCCCGCCCTCTTCACGGAGGCCGCCTAGACCAACTTCACGGCGCACCAGACGAACCAGACCGCCAGCCAGACCCGCAAGGAGCCGTCCACGCACGCTGAAGTCGAAGCGGTCCTGCGGGGCTGGACCCCTGTGGCGGTAGCCCTTCCGGATGGAACCAGTCTCACTGCGAACGTTCGTGACTTGCGCCGCCTGTTGGACAAGGTCGCGATCGACGAGAAGGGTTGTTGGCGCTGGACCGGCTTCATCAGCCATAAGGGCTATGGCCGATTCCGCTTCGCCAGCAAGGTCGGCCACGCCCACCGCTTTGCCTACATGGCGCTCGTCGGCCCGATCGGCGACGGACTGGAGATCGACCACCGGTGCCGCGTGCGTGACTGTGTCAACCCGCAGCACCTCGAAGCGGTATCCCACGTCGAGAACCTCAAGCGCAGGCACCCGAACGGCGAGCAGACCCACTGCAAGAACGGCCACGAGTTCACCCCGGAAAACACCTACCGACGCCCGAACGGCACGCGGCTCTGCCGCACCTGCAAGAACGCGGAGAAGGCGCGTTATCGCGCCCGTGCTGCGTCACGGGAAGCCGACCGATGACCGCCGCCCACGGCCTCGCCACTGTGACGGTGCTGTACCCCGTCGACTGCCCCGCCACCACCCGCGTCGCCCTCCTCGCCGACGCCCTCACCGCCTAGGAGCCGCCATGCCCGCCGCGTTCACCCCCGCCCCCTCCGGCTTCGTCGTCACCCGTCTCCTGGACGACGGCCGCATCCTCACCGAAGGCTTCGTGTTCTCCCCGGAGCCGTTCGACGGGGGCGGACCCAGCCACGAGATCGCCTATTCCTGGATCGACGACACCGAGACGGAGGCCGCCGCCACCGTCGCCGAGTTCGTCAACAACCTCACCCCGGCCGCCTAGGAGCCCGCCATGACCACTGTCCTCCAGATCCCCACCCCCCACGGCCACACCGTCAACATCACCGCCGCCGACACCTACCTGCCCTACACGTGGACATGCACCGGCGGCCACACCAGCCGGCACGGGTACGCGTCCCTGCCCTTCGCCCGCCGCGACGCCCAAACCCACGCCGACACCTGCCAGCCCACCCCAAGCGACCCCGCCTCCCGTGTCGGCAACCCGCCGACCGCCTGACCTGCCGCACGCCAGAGGGCCCCGCCCCGGACGCCGCCATCCGGAACGGGGCCCTCACGCATGGGCTGCTCGCTCAATCCGGTCACGACACCGTCACAACCGGCACGCGCCGACCTGCACCGCGTCTACGCTCCCCGCCACCACAACCCGCACCAACAGGGGAACGCATGACACCATCCACCAGACGCCCCATGTACCCACACCCCTGGCAACGCTGGGCCTGGGCCAGCATCCCAGCCATCAGCCTCACCGCGTTCACCTTCGTCCCGTTCATCATCGCCTGGCGTCGAGGCGTCGTCGGATGGCGAACCCTCGCGATCTACACAATCCTCAGCGGCCTCACCATCGCAGGCGCGGCCACCGAACTTGATATCCGGCAATGGGGCACCTTCTGGCGGGAAGTCATCCGCTACACAGGCTGGGCCTACCTGATTGCCGGGGTCGTTCACCTTGCTCTGCTGGACTGGCCGAGCAGGGGCCGGCACGAGACGGCGAAGGGGTAGGCGTCTCTGGAAACGTCAGGGCCCCGGAATGCGCCGCCACAGCCACCCCGGGGCCCCACCCCACCCGCCACCTCAGCGGCGCCTACGAGCCTGTACTTGCCGTGTGCGGGCTGCCTTGCGGGCCATGGTGCTGCGGCCGGCTCGGGTGATCCCGGCGTTCGCGATGCGGGCCGCCTTCGACTTCGAGGCGCCTTGTCGGCGCAGGGCGCGGTACGCGGATTGGCGCGCCTTGTAGACGAAGCCTGCGCGGCCTCCTCGGTCGGACGCCATCCCCATCACCCCACTCGGGTAACGAATCAAAGTCTCAAGCCTGCCGTAACCTACGATTCAAAGGTACAGGCTGGCGGGAGGCATCTACCATGGGCAGACCAGGCAACCCCAACAACGACGACCGATCCGGCAACGGACGCTTCGTCCCCAGCCTTCGAACCGCAGAACGCCGTGCCGCAGCCGCCCGCCTCCGCCTCGAAGGCCACACCACCGCCCAAATCGCCGCCATGCCCGAACTCGGCTTCACGAGCGCCCAAGCCGTCAACGAAGCCCTCCGCGCCGTCCGCGAAGCCGCCATCCGCGAACCCGGCGAAGAACTCATCCGGATCGAGCTGGAGCGCCTCGACGCCCAACTCCTCCGCCTCAACGGCCTCGAAGCGAAAGCCCGCGAGGTTCTCGACGCCCGCCACATCGTCGTCAACAACGGCAAGGTCATCTACAACCCCGCCACCGATGCGCCGATGGAGGACGACACCCCCGTCCTCCAAGCCATCGACCGACTGGTGAAGATCGAGGACGCGAGGAACAGGAACGCCGAGAGGCGCGCCAAGCTCACCGGCATCGAAGCCGCCGTGAAGGTCGACGCCACTGTCCACGAAGTCACCCAGCAGGACATCGCCCTGCAGGAGATGGTTGCTGAGATGCGCGCCAGGAACGCCAGCGTCGTTGACCATCTGCGCGCCGAGCGGGAACGGGGCGAGTGACCACCGCTGTCGGCCGGACGCGCATCACCGACCCCTACGATCCGGCCGCGAACGCCGAGACGTTCGACTTCCCTGCTTGGGTTGGTGGCATCGACGCGCGCCTCCTCGACGGCACCCCCGAATACCGCGACGCCCGTATTGAGGCCACCAAATACGACCCGTTGCTCTTCGCTGTCCTGTACTGCCTGCACCACCTACGCAGCCCCGAAGGTGACATCACCTTCGCCGACGCCCACCTCAAATGGGTCCGTCTCGCCCGCCACTGGGCAATCCCACCGCGCGCGCCCATGGAGCAGCGCGACGCGTTCCTCGCCCCCCGGGACACCGGCAAGTCGACATGGATGCTGTTCATCCTCCCGCTGTGGGCGGCCGCGCACGGGCACGTCAAGTTCGCCGCGGTCTTCGCCGACTCCGGGCCGCAGGCCGAACTCCACCTCGCCACCTTCCGCAAAGAGGTCGACGGCAACACCGCGCTGCGCCGCGACTTCCCGGAACTGTGCACCGCGGGGCGTCGGCCGTCCGGGTCGGCCGAGTCCGATGCGAAGCACATGGTCATCCGGGCGAACGGCTTCATCTTCGCCGCCAAGGGAATCGACGCTTCCAGCCTCGGCATGAAGGTCGGCCAACTGCGCCCCGACCTGCTACTGCTCGACGATGTGGAGCCGGACGAGTCGTCGTACTCCGCCTATCTGGCAGGGAAACGGCTGAAGACGGTCACGGACGCGATCCTGCCGCTCAACATCTACGCCCGCGTCGTCTTGTCGGGCACGGTCACGCTCCCCGGAAGCGTCACGCACCAACTGGTGAAGTGGGGCAAGGGCGAGCGGGGCGAGATGAACGCGTGGGTGGGCGAGCAGCAGTTCCGCGTCCACCACCACCTGCCGATCATCCGCGACGACCACGGCAGCGAACGATCGATGTGGCCGGCGAAGTGGCCCCTCGCCTATCTGAAGAAGATCGAACACACCCGCAGCTACCGGAAGAACTACCTCAACGACCCCATGGCCGCAGACGGCGCCTACTGGTCGGAGAGCGACTTCACTTACGGCACCTTTCCAACCGCCCGCACCTACCTGTCCGTCGACGGCGCCGTCACCACAAAGAAGACCAGCGACTTCACTGGCCTGTCCGTCGTGAGCTGGGCGCCGGCCAGCGACGCGCAGCCAGCGCGCTGTCTGGTGAAGTTCGCGCAGGCCGTCAAGCTCAAGGGCAAGCCGTTGCGCGCCCGGATCCTGCAGATCCTGGAGAGCTTCCCCGAAATTGGCGCAATCCTCGTCGAGTCGAACCAGGGGGGCGACCTGTGGCTTGAGGTGCTCCATGACCTGCCCGTCAAAGTCGTCACCTTCTCCAACAGCGAGAAGAAGGAGACGCGCGCGGAGCGCCTCCTCAATCTGTATCAGCTGATCCCGACGCGGGTGATGCACGCGGAGCCGCTGCCTGCGCTTGAGGAGCAGATGGTGGCATTCCCGAAGGCGCCGAACGATGACCTCGTCGATACGGTCGGCAACGCTGTCCTGCGGTTCCTGAAGCCGCCGATGCGGAAGAAGCTTTCGACGCGGTCCGTGAGCCCCAGATGACCTGACACCTTCACACCTGTCGGCCATTTCATGCCGTAACCTTCGATTCGAAGGTGTGTCGTGGAGTGGAGGGGTAGGTATGGCCGGTACGCCAGATCTCGTCAGTGCCTTCGCCGACCTGTGCGCCGCCCGCCCCGGCTACGCGAAAGCCGAGGCGTACTTCGACGGCGACGTCGACGAGATCTACGCCTCCGACAAGGTCGCCCGCCTCCTCGCCAAGTCGAACCTCGACGAACTCGACGAAATCAACTTTGCGCGGATTCCCGTCACCGCCATCACCGACCGCCTCCACATCACTTCGATCACCACAGGCGACGACGACGCCGACGAGGACATCAAGGCACTCGTCAAACGGAACCAGCTCGACGAGGAACTCCCCGGCCTCCACACCCGCGCCTGCTCGCAGGGCGACGCCTACCTCATGGTCTGGCCCACCCTCGACCCGGACGGGAACGTCGCCAACGTCGACATGCTCGTCAACAGCGCCGCCACCGTCCGCGTGATCTACGACGAGGAGAACCCCCTCCGCAAGAAACTCGCCATCAAGTCCTGGACCAACGGCAGCGGCAAGGACCAGCAGATCCGCGCCGACCTCTACTACCCCCACCGCAGCGACGAGGATCCCGCACGGATCGAACGCTGGGTGTGGCAGGGCCGGCACCGCGGCAAGCAGGACAAGTGGCAGCCCTACACCGAGGACGGACAGGACGCGGTCCTGCCCAACCCGTGGGGCGAGATCCCCTTTTTCCACTACCGCACCGGCCGCCCTTACGGCCGGCCCGAGCACTATGCCGCTTACGGCGCCCAGTCGATCATCAACAAGCTGGTCGTGTCGCATGCGGCGACGATCGATTTTCAGAGTCTGCCGCAGCGGTATGGGCTGATCGATCCGACGGTGGATCAGTCGGGGATGCAGGGCGCGGACTTCGACGCCGACTCGCCCTACGACGAGGGCGCCGATCCGGAGAGCCCGGGGAACCCGTCGCAGTTGCGGAACGACCCGGGCGAGCTGTGGCTGCTGCAAGGCTTGAAGGGTGTCGGGCAGTTTGAGGCGGCGAACTCGGACACCTACCTGAAGCCGTTCGACCGCTATGTAAAGGCGATGGCGCAGGTCACGTCCACTCCGTTCTCAGAGTTCGACTCCACCGGCGACGCGATCTCCGGGAAAGCTCGGGTCGAGGCGCGCGCCTCACAGACCGCCCGGGTGCAGGCCCGGCAGCGCAGCTTGGGCGCCACCCACGAGGACGCCTTCGAGTTCGCGCTGCGCCTCCTCGGATACGACGACCCCGACGTCACCGTGCGCTGGCAGCCCGCCGACTACCGCGACGACACCGAAGGCTGGGCCACCACCAGCGCAAAGATCGACGCCGGTGTGCCCCGCGAACGCGCCCTCATCGAAGCGGGCTGCCCGCCCGAGCTGGTCGAGGCATGGATGCGCGACCTCGACGACGACGCCGAACTCGCCCGCCGCGCCGACCTCCTCCTGAAGATCGGCAACGCCGTACAGGCCCTCGGCACCGGCGTCCAACTCGGCGCCATCGAAGCCACCGACGTCACCAAGATCCTCGACAGCATGCTCGGCGCAGCCACCACTCTGGGCAGCACCGAGGCCAACCGCTGATGGCCGCCCCGCACACACCGCAACAGCTCGCCGACCTGGTCCAGACACGGCAGACAGACGAAGCCAGAACGCTGGAGGATCGCGTCGCGCACACCGCGGACGCGGGCGCCGCCGCGAAACTGGCCGCCCTGGTGAGGGACGTCCTCGCCTGGTGGATCAACGCGTTCGGCTCACTCACCGCAGCGGGCACGGGGGCGAGGCTGGCGAGTCTCCTCGCGGACGTGCGGGCCCGAGTCGAGCAGGCCACCCGGGGCATGCCCGGACGGACGCAGCGCACCCTGGACGGGGCGCTGGAGGAAGCCACCGAGCTGGGCGCCTGGCACGCAGCAAACTTCCTGACCCGCGCAACCGGCCGGCAGCACGACACCCCTGATGTTGCGGTGCCGGACGACGCGGCGCGGGCAGCGATGGCGCTGGCCGGCCGGATCGGGGAGCAGTTGCGGTCGGCGAGCCGGCTCCTGACGCCGCGCATGGTGGCGGGGAGTGGCTGGCGGGGTGTTCTGGCGGGGGTGGGTGCTGCGCGGCGGGCTGCGGGCATGGTGCGGCATGGTGCGGCGTGGGGGGTTCAGCGGGCCGTCAATGACGGCGCGGCGCAGGTCGCCGACCACTTCGGGGCGGCGCTGTTGTGGGTGGCGGAGCCGACGGCGTGTGTGCGCTGCGCCGCCTACTCGGGGCACGTCACGGCTCCTGGCGGGAAGTTCCCCGGCGGTCTGTCGATGGACCCGGCCAGCCGCTCTGCTGCGGCGGCACCGATCGAGGGCCCGCCCCTGCACGTGAACTGCCGCTGCCGGGCAGTCCCGTGGATGCCTGACTGGGACACCGGGCCGGGCACTTTGCCTGCTCTGTTGCGCGACCAGGCTCTGACGTCGGTCGCTGCCGGGGAGCAGCGTCCGTCCGAATCGCGTGCCGCCCGGCGGAGGGCGGCCCAAGACCTGCTGGCGCGCCGCGGTCTGCCCGCGCGTGTCCGGCGTCAGGCTGCCGCGACTGCGGCAGCCCGCACGTGAGGAGAATCTGATGGCACCCGACATGCCCGGCTGGGCTCACCCCTACCGCAGTCCGTTCGTCGTGTACGCGGACGGCGGCGACGAACCGGCACCCGAACCGACCGTATCCGTCGACCCGGAGCCGGACGACGAGCCTGCCGACGACTGGCAGCCGCCGTCTCGCGAGGAGTACGAGAGGCTGGTCGAAGGGAAGCGGAAGGCCGACGCGGAGGCCGCGGCCCGCCGCAAGTACCTGCGCCAGCACGGCATCGACCCCAAGACCGGCAACAAGGTCCAGGCCGACGACCCCGAACCCGAGCCGGAGCCGCAGGGCGGCACCCCGGCCGGGCCGACCGCGGCGGAGATCCGCCGCCAGGTCGAGAAGGCCGCGGCCGAGGCGGAGCTGCGGGGGCTGCGCAAGACGAAGGCGCTCGTCACCGGCGTCAACTCGGCCCTGGCCGGGGCGGGGTGGAACGGGCAGCGCCTCAACTCGCTGATGAAGCTGATCGATCTGGACGACGTCGAGGTCGACGACGACGGCGAGATCACGGGCCTGTCGGAGCAGATCGACGCGATCAGGTCGGAGTGGCCGGAGTTCTTCAAGCGCACCCGCCAGTTGTCCACCACGTCCAATGCGACTGGCGGTTCTGGCCAGAATGGTGTACCGGCGGCTAAGGTGGACACGGCTGACAAGCCTGCACCCAAGCCGGAGCCCAAGGGATGGGCCGAGACTCTCGCGGAGCGGGCCCTGCGCAGCTAGACGCGCACCCAGTGCGCAGGAACGAGCGGGACAGCTCACAGTTCGCCCAGGACGGGCACCCACCATCCGTGCGGGCTGTGAGCCCCCGTCCTTCCTGGAGTGCCCACCGTGGCCAGCACCGACATCATCAACGACTGGATCCCCATCGAGTGGGACTCCGACGTCATCTCCCGCGTCCTCATGGACTCCGCCGTCGAGCGCTTCGGCCGACCGCACCCCATGTCCTCCGCCACCAAGCGCGTCCTGCGCTCCGGCGGCCTCACCGTCTCTGTGGGCACCACCTACACGCCCGACGCGTCCTCGAACGACTACATCACCCTCACCGCCCGCCGCTTCCTCTCCCAGTTCGTCGTGGACGAGGACGACCTCGCCGACGCCGACAGCGTCATCGACACCCTGCGCGTCAAGGGCATGGACTGGGCGATCTCCTATGCCGACACCTTCGACAACGCGTGCCTCGGCGTGTCCGCGGCGGAGAACGGCACCACTGCCCCCTTCACCAGCGTGTACAAGGCGCTGCGCACCACCAACTCCGCCACCGGCTACGACGCGGACGACAACTACCTGTCGTGGGACGACGACAACACCTCCTTCTCCGCCTCCTCGGCCGGCGCGTCGCTGTACGAGAAGCTGTCCGCGACCTTCAAGCGGGTGGAGACCGGCAAGTACTGGAGCAAGGCGGACGAACTCGTCATCGCCGCGCCGGGCTGGCGCGACGCGTTCCGTAACTGCGTCGACTCCCAGGGCCGCCCCATCTTCATCGAGGGCACCGGGGGCACGCCGGACCGGCTGTTCGACGCCACGGTCGCCTGGTCGCGCGGATGCAAGGTCTCCGGGGCCCTGTCCGGCTCGCCGACCGGCAACGACCTGCTCATCTACGGCAACCGCCAGTTCCTCAAGCGAGGCGACCGCTCCCAGCCCGAGTCCCTGGTCGACCAGGCGCGCGCGCAGGACTCCACCGACGACACCGCAGTCAAGTTCCGCGTCCGCCGCGGCTTCGGAGTCGGCCACGAGCGGGCGCTAGCCGTCCTGGAGCGCATCACCGACTAGCCGGCCTTTCGGACCGCCGCCGGGGATCGGGTGGGTGCCACCCCGGCGGCACCGGCCAACAGCGTGGGAGACGCGATGGATTACGAGCAGATGAGTGTGCAGGAGCTGCGGGAGGCGTGTCAGGCCCGCGGTCTCGGCACCGCGCGCTCACGCGCCGACCTGATCCAGCGCCTCACCGGTCACGACGCCCGACGGGGGCCCGAGGACACGGTACAGGCCCCGATCAGCAGCCCTGAGTCTGTGATCCCGGCCTCCTTCACCACAACGTTCCCCGCGGAGCCCGACGGCCCGGACGAGGAGACCCACCTCGCCCACCGGCAGGCCACCATCCAAGCCGCGGCCGCAGCCGGGCTCGTTCCGCGCGGTGACGCCCGACGTGCTGCCACCCGGGACGGAGTGTGGGTGTACGAGGTGTCCGTCAGGCGGGGGGTTCCGTCATGACGTGGGCCACGACGAGCGACGTGATCACCTACACCGGCATCAACGCCACCGCCGCCCAGGTCGAACAGGCGCAGGGCGTCATCGAACTCTTCGCGGATGTCACCGAGCAGGCATCCGACGACGGCCTGATCTCGGAGAAGAACCTGCGCCTGCTCAAGCAGGCTGTCGCCTACCAGGCCGCATGGATCACCCAGCACCCGGACGCGTTCACCAACGTCGACCTCACCAGCTTCAACCAGGACCAGGTCTCTGGACAGCTCCGGCACGACAACGCCCTGATCCTCGCCCCGCTCGCTAAGCGCTGCATCGACCGCCTGTCGTGGCGCCGCAACCGCGGCCTGCGGATCCAGCGGCGGGGCGGCTCCGGCAGCATCCCGGCCCGCATGAACCTCACCTCTGCGGTGGCAGACGACAACGATCCGCGCTGGCGGCCGATCGGGGAGGTCTGCTGATGCTCGCAGTGGGGACGACCACGATCACCGTCTACCGCGGCACGACCACCGATGCGTGGGGCGACGAAGCCGACACCGACACCCCGGTCCACACCGGCATCGTCGCGTCGATCACCGAACAGTCCCGCCGGGTCACCACCAGGGACGATCCGACGCCGCGGATCGTCCGCTACGCCGTCAGCCGCGTCACCGCAGGCACCGACATCACCGACCAGGACCGCATCCGCGACGAGCGCACCGGCGCCGTCTACATCGTCGAAGCCGTGTCCTCCATGAACTCGCCGGTCGTGGCCGCTGATCTGCGGCTCGACCTGCGCCGCACCACCTGACCGACAACCGAACAGGCCACACAGTCCGGGGAGACCGGGCGGCCAAGTAAGACACCACCTTCGGAGAGGAGGCGGCCGTGACTCCACCTACCGCGAACGCGGCAGGCTTCCTGCACCGCTGGCTATACAGCGTTACAGAGGACCAGCCCGGTCCTGAGAACGTTCAGTGCGCCAACCACGTCGGCATTGGCGCCGTGTCTGCACGCAACGCACTTGAACTCTGCTTGGCTGACGCGGTTCTCCTTCGCAACGTGCCCGCATTCAGGGCAGGTGCGGGAGGTGTTGCGGGGGTCCACTGCGACAACGGTCCGACCGGCACTTTCAGCCTTGTTGGCGAGGATCGCAAGGAATACCCCCCAACCCACGTCGAGGATGTTGCGGTTGGTACTGGCCTTGGCGGAGGCTCCGTTCGGCAGGAAGTCGCCAAGCGCTGCGGGGTTAGGCTTCGGCGCAGGCGCCTTGGTCAGCCCCACCGTGTTCAGCCGCTCGTGGACGATCACGTCGTGGTCCCGGACGAGGGCCAGCGCGGTCTTGTGGGCGTGGTCCAGCCTCTGTCTGCGCACCTTGGCGTGCAGAGTCGCCACCTTGCGAAGTGCTGCCTGGTGAGCCTTCGAGCGATCACGGGCGCGCTTCCGCGTCGGAAACGTCGACAGATGCCGTTGCGCGCTCGCCAGGTCTTCGGCTGCCGCAGTCAGGAACCGAGGGTTGGCGACATGCTGGCCGTCGCTGGTGGTGAGGAAATGGGCCACCCCCATATCGACCCCAACAACGGCACCAGTTGCAGGGAGAGGCTCGGCGTCCATTTCGTCACAGGCGAGTACGACGAACCAGCGTCCACCCTCACGCTTCACGCTGATCGTTTTGACACGGCCGCGCACCGGGCGGTGCTGGTGCACGCGGACATGGCCAACCCCCTGGAGGCGGACGCGAGTCTGCGGGTCGTGCGGGGTGGAGTCCCAGCGGCAACCGTCACCGTCCTTCGGGAAGACGACGGTATCGAAGTGACCGACGCCCTTGAAGCGCGGGTAGCCGGGCGTCTGCCCGGCCTTGACGCGGCGGAAGAAGGCTTGGAACGCCTTGTCGAGGCGGCGCAGGGTGGCTTGCTGGGAGGAGAACGACCAGCGACCTTGACGTTCGGGGTCGAAGGCGCGGATGCCACTCAACTGGGCGGACTGCATGCCGTACCGGACGTTGGTCTTCGAGTCGTGCTGGTAGGCGCCCCGGCGTTCCTGGAGCGCGCCGTTGTACAGCGAGCAGTGGTCCCGCATCATCTCGCCCAGCGCGACCGCCTGACGGGCCGTGGGGCGCAGGAGGAACTTGTACGCGCGGATCACGCCTGGCGCCTCCGTTCAACGCGGAGGGCGTCGGCGAGGAGAACGCAGGCAGCGGCGTTGATCGAGATGCCCGCCCGATGGGCGTACTCCTCGATCTGCCGCTTCAGTTCCGGGGGGACGCGAAGGTTCAGCGACTCCCGGCGATCTCCTCTAGCCACAACCAAAATGCTACCACTTTGCAGCCACTGGAGGGCGGCCATGGCGCGATCCGGCGTGCGGATCGACCCCAGCGCACGCGCGCACGTCGACGCGGCGATCAACGACTGGCTCAGCGATGTCATCGGCGACGCCATCCTCTCCGACGCCCGCGACTTCGTCCCCAAGCGCACCAGCCGCCTCCACGACTCCCTCCGCGCCGAGGTCCAAGGCAAAGTCCTGCGGGTCGGGTCGCTGGACGTGAACTACTGCACAGCCATCGAGATGGGCCTCCCCGCGATGACCATCACGCCCCGGTTCAAGCAGGCCCTGTACTGGGAGGGCGCCGACCACCCGGTGAAGAAGGTCAACCTGCCGGCCCGCCCGCCTCAGCCGTTTTTGCGTCCCGCTCTTTTCCAGCGGAGGACGGCATGAGCCTCCAACTGCGGGCCACCCCCGAACTCGTCGCCGCGGCTTGGCTCAAGACTGTCGTCGGCGACCGCGTGGCCACGACCCTGCCGAAGGACAACAGCAGTTGGGCGGCGTCCGGGTTCTGCACCCTCGTCGTCGCCGGAGGAACCCCCAACCTGTACGTCCCGCTCCGCGATCCGGCGATCGGCGTGGACTGCTGGGCCGTCAACCCGCAGTCTCAGAAGCCGCCGTGGAACAAGGCTGCCGCGCTTGTGTCCGCGATCGAGGCGGCCTGCTGGGAACATGCGGCGGTCCCGCAGAGGGTCACGCTCCCGGCTGGCTATTCGCAGGCGCAGGTGCTGTCGGCGTACACGGTCGGCGAGGCGCGGCGGATCCACGACGACGCTTCGTCTTACGCCCGCTACAGCATTCCTGGGCTGGTCATCGCGTGGACGGAGGTTCCGTCGTGAGCCGGATGTGGGCGGTGCAGGAGGACACGCCGCACGGTCAGCTCCTGTCCTGGAACGGCCGGGTGATCGTCCACAACAGCCGGGGCGAGTTGGAGTTCCTGCTGGCCGGGCCGATCCGGATCGTGCCGTGTCCGCCGAGCCTGCGCGCCGAGGACTGCATCGAGCTGCGCTTCCACCCGCACTACGCCCACCACACCTTCCCCCTCGTGAGGAGCGCCTACCGATGAAGCGGACCGTCCGCACCACCATGCGACCCGACCAGACCATCGAAGTCGACGACCAGGAATACAGCAGCCTGAAGCGGCAGGGACTCCTCGCCGACGACCCGGCCCCCACGATCCCGGCCGCTCCCATGCCGCCGGCCACCACGAAGAAGACCTCCGGCGGGACCGGAAGCAAGGAGAGCTGACCAGTGAGCGTCAACACCACCAACCTCATCCAGGGGCCGGCGACCCTCTACAAGGGCGATTACGGGGCGGCCGAGCCGGCCGACACCGACGTCAACACCACCCCGGCCGCGTCCTCGTGGACGGACATGGGCGGCACCCAGGACGGCGTGAAGCTCAGCGTGGACCAGACCTACTCGGAGCTGGAAGTCGACCAGATCACCCTCCGTGTCGGGTCGCGGCTGACGAAGCAGGACTTCATGATCGAAACGTCGCTGGCGGAGGCCACGCTGGAGAACTTCTCCATCAGCCTCAACGGCGGCACCGCCGCGTCCGGGTCCGGCTACAAGAGCTTCGAACCCAACGTCACCAGCTCGGCGACGCAGCCGAACTACTTCGCGGTCATCCTCGACGGGTACGCGCCCGAGCAGCTCCGCCGCCGCATCATCGGCCGCCGCATGCTCAACACGGAGTCGTCCGAGCTGGCGTACACGAAGGACAAGCAGACGCTGATCCCGGTGAAGTTCGCCGGCCACTACGTCAGCTCGGTGATCGCCCCGTTCCACATCACCGACGAAGTGACCTGACCGTCGGCACACCCTGCCCGTTCCGAGGAGTACCACCCATGGCATCCACCACCCGTCAGACGGCGGCGGCCCGCAAGAGGGCCGCCGCCAAGCCCAGCGTCACCGCCGACCCGCTCGACGGCTTCGAGCCGATCCGGATCGCAGCCGACGACGACGTCGTAGAGGACCGCGTGCCGCTCTTCTACATCGGCGACACCGAGTACACGATCCCCCGCGAGATCGCCCCCGGCGTCGCACTCCAGTACCTGCGGCAGGCACGCGAGTCCGGACACGAACTCGCCACCCCGCCGCTTCTGATCCGCGTCCTGGGCGAGGACGCCTACATGGCGCTGGAACAGTCCAAGGCCGTCACCGAACCTCAGTTGGAACGGATCGTGAAGACGATCGTGGACCTGGCACTCGGACAAGCCGACAAGAAGAAGGAGGAGGGGGGAAAAGCCCAGCGTGGCTGACCACCCTCAGAGGCTGGCTGTACGGTGCGCCGTGGGCTGACGCCATCGGCGAACGGGCGGGCCAGACCCTGTGGGTCCTCGACCACCTCGACGACCTGGACGCCGATTTCCTCGCCGTCTACGGCATCGACCTCGAACAGCAAGAGATCTCCGCCCGCCGCTACTTCGCCCTCGCGCACCGCCTCACCGCCTACACCGGCGTCATGGCCGCCCGCGCCGAAGCCGAACGAGACGACCGGCCCCCGAGCAGCACCCCAACCCGCACCAGCAGTACCCCCGCCCCTACACGGGGCGACGTGACAGAGCTGAGCCTGACCCAGTTCCGGGCCAAATTCCCCGGCCTGGTCAGCGTGGGACAGGGAGGGTAGATGGCCGGGGCGTTTCGCATCGCCGAGGGGTTCGTCGAGGTCACAGCCGACGAGTCGGGCTACGACCGTGCGATGGCCCGGCTGAAGTCGAAGAAGAACACCGTCAAGCTTGGCGTGGACCTCGACGACAAGGCGGCCCGAACCAAGCTGGCCGCCCTGGTCAAGCCGCTCACTGTGAAGCTCACGGCCGACCTCGACGACAAAGCCGTCTCGACTTCGCTGCGCAACCTGGCCAAGGCCCGCCACGTCAAGCTCACCGCCCAACTGGACGACAAGGCCGCCGCCAGCGGACTGGCCAAGCTGACCCGCGACCGCACGGTCAAGCTCACCGCCCAGTTCGACGACACCACAGCCAAGACCAAACTCGCCCGCCTCTCCGGCACCCAGACCGTCTCCGTCGCACCCGAAATCCAGCAGGCCGCCTACAACCGCGCAAAGAAGCTCCTCGACCGTCTCACCGCCGACCGTGTCGTCAACATTCGCGCCACCGCCGACACCCGCGTCGCAGCCGACGAGATCCGCAATCTCACACAGCGCCGCCGCGTCCGCATCGGTGTCGACGTCGACACCCGCGTTGCAGCCGACGACATCGCCAACCTGACCCGGCGCCGGCAGATGACCGTGCAAGCCCGCGCCGACACCACAGCCGCCACCAACTCGCTGCGGTTCCTCACCCGCGACCGCACCGTCACCGTCCGCGCCCGCATGCTCGGCAGCCTCGCCGGACTTGCCGGGCTCGGCACCAACGCCAGCAACGCGGCCGGTGGTGTCGGCATGCTCGGTGGGCGGTTCGCGCAGCTCGCGGCGGCCGCTCTGCTGGCGTTGCCCTCGGTGGCGTCGCTGGGGTCGGCGATCGTGCAGATGGGGCCTGCCGTGGCGGTGGCGGTGCCCGCGCTGGGCTCCCTGCTCACCATGGGCGCTGCCCTCGCTGTTGGGTTGCGGGGGGTTGGCGGGGCGTTCAAGGCGGCGTCGCAGGCCAGTGCGCAGGGGTCTGCTGGGGCGTCGTCCGCGGCGAACGCTTTGGCGTCCGCGCATCTGGCTGTGGCCCGGTCCGCTCGGGCGTTGCGGGAGGCGCAGCAGGACGCGGCGCGGCAGATCAGCGACGCGCAGCGCAGGGTGAAGGACGCCGCCGAGGATGTGCGGGATGCCGAGGTGCGGGCCGCCGCTGACCGACAGGCCGCACTCCGCCGGGTCGCGGACGCCGAACGTGATCTGACCGATGCGGTCAAGGACGCCAAGCGGGCGCAGGAGGATCTCACCGACGCCCGTAAGGAAGCCGCCGACCAGCTCGAAGACTTGGACTCGCGGCTCGCGAACGCGGAGCTGGACCAGAAACAGAACGTGTTCGATCTCCAGGATGCGGAGAAGGAACTCGCTGCGGTCAAGGCGAAGGGCGCGGCAGCGTCGGCGGACGATGTCGCCCGCGCGCAGCTCGCCTACGACAAGGCCGTCCAGCGGCTGAAGGACCAGCAGACCGAAACCCAGCGGCTCCGCGAAGAGGCCGCGGCCGCCAACGCGGCAGGGGTGGAGGGCTCGGAGACCGTCGTCGCCGCGCAGGAGAGGGTTGCGGGCGCTCAGCGCAAGGTCGCGGATCAGGCCAGGGATGTGGCGGACGCGCAGGCTGCTGCGGCGCAGACGGCGAAGGAGGGCGCCGACTCGGTCCGTGACGCGCAGGACCGCCTCGCCCAGGCGCAGCAGGGTGTGGCCGACGCGCAGGTCGCGGCATCCAGGCAGGTGCGTTCGGCTCAGGAGTCCCTCGCCGACGCCCAGCGGGCGGTCACCGCAGCCCAGGAACGGGGCGCGTCCGCCACCAACACCTACGCCGACGCGATGGCCCGCCTCTCCCCGAACGCGCGCGCCTTCGTCACCGCCGTGCGCGACATGGGGCCCGCGTTCTCCGCCCTGCGCATGGACGTCCAGGACCGCCTCTTCCGGGGCTTGGGCGATTCGTTCACCCGCATGGCCACCGCGTCGCTGCCCGCGCTGCGGTCGGGGCTGGTCGGCATGGCCGGGGTGCTGAACAACATGGGCCGCGGCCTCATGGACACGTTCACACGGCTCGCCGACGAGGGCCTGCTGAAGCGGATGTTCGACGGCTTCACGAAGAGCATGAAGCCCCTGGAGAAGGTGCCGGGCCAGTTCGGCGAGATGTTCGTGAAGCTGGGTATCGCGGCGCAGCCGGCGTTGACGCGGATCACGACGGCGATGGGGTCGGGGGTTTCCCGGTTCACGGAGCAGCTCGGCCAGGCGTTCGAGTCGGGCGCGCTGGAAGAGAAAATCAACGGCGCGGTGGAGATCGCGAAGCAGTTCGGGAAGCTGCTCGGCGATGTTTTCGGCACCCTCAGCAACATCATGAAGGCCGCGTCGGCCGGCGGCGGGGACGCGCTGGGCGCGCTCGGAGCCGTGTTCGCTGAGCTGCGGCGGGTCACGGCGATGCCTGAGGTGCAGAAGGCGCTGACGAGCATCTTCCAGGCTGTCAACGCGATCGCCAAGCTGCTGGCCGGCACTCTGGGGGCGGTGATCGAGGCGGCGTTGCCGCTGCTGGCCGCTCTCGCCCCGGTGGTGACCGAGCTTGCGACGAAGTTCGGGCCTGTCCTGGCTGATCTGGCGGCCGAGTTGGGCAAGGCTCTGATGCCGATCATCGTTGCGCTGCTGCCCGTGGTTCAGGAGCTGGGCGGGATCCTGGTTGATCTGGTCGGTGCGGTGGTGCCGCTGTTGCAGCCGATCGGGGATCTCCTTGCTGTCGTGATCAAGGCGTTGGCGCCGGTGCTGCCGGTGATCGGCGATGTGCTGATCATGCTGGTAGGGGCGCTGGTGACGGGGTTGAAGCCGGTGATCACGGCGTTGATTCCTGCGGTTGGCGTGTTTGGTGAGCTGATCGGGCAGTTGGCGCCGATGCTGCTGCCGCTGTATGAGGCGGTGATGCCGCTGATTCCGGTGCTGGGTGAGATGGCGGCGACGTTGATCACGCTGGCTTTGCGGGTGATCGCTCCGTTGCTGCCGTTGATTGTCGGGCTGGCGGGGCTCATGTCCGGGCTGCTGGCGGGTGCGATCGGCGCGATCGTCCCGAAGATCATCACAGTGGTGGGCTGGTTCCAGAAGTTCGCCGACAAGGCCACCGAGGTTGTCGGGTGGATCGTGGAGAAGTTCCAGTGGCTGTACGACGTCCTCGTCGGTCATTCGATCGTCCCCGACCTGGTCAACGGGATCCTCGGCTGGTTCGGCACGCTGTGGACGAAGACGAAGGAGCTGTTCACCAGCCTGAAGAACTGGCTGATCACCACCTGGAACGGCATCTGGACCGGCGCGCGCACGAAGTGGGACAGCTTCTGGACGGGCCTGCGGACGGCGATCACCAACGCGTGGACGAGCGTCAAGACCAAGTTCGGTGAGCTGAAGACCAGCCTGACCAACACGTGGAACGGACTGTGGAACGGCATCAGCACAAAGATCAGCTCGATCTTCACCACCATCAACACCAAGATCGCAAACTTCAAGACCGGCATGAAGACCGCCTTCTCCAACCTCAAGACCGAACTCGGCACCATCTGGGACGGCGTCAAGTCGAAGATCTCCAGCCCCGTCAAATGGGTCATCGACAAGGTCTACATGCAAGGCATCCGCAAAATGTGGAACGCCGTCGCAGGCAGCGTCTCCTCCAAACTCACCCTCCCCGCCATCAGCCTCGGCTTCAACAAGGGCGGCGTCGTCCCCGGCACCGGCAACCGCGACACCGTCCCCGCCATGCTCACCCCCGGCGAACGCATCCTCTCCACCCAGCAGGTCGCCCAACTCGGCGGCCACCGGAGCATTGACGCCATGCTCGGCCGCGACCGCCCCACGAAGACAGGCGGCAACCCCTCCCGGCAGGAAGAGCGGCAGCGCTACCAGGGGCCGGTGCAGCACTTCGACAAGGGCGGCATCGTCGGCTCCGTCACCTCGGCGATCGGCGGCGCCATCTCCTCCGCCACCTCCTGGGCCAAGGACCTGGTCGTCGGCGGCCTCAAAGCCGCAGCGCAGAAGGCGATCGCCTCCCTGGTCAAGCCGCTCATCGGCTCGATTCCCGCAGGGGGGATGGGGTCGCTGATGAAGGGCATGTCCAACAAGGCCCTCGATTCCATGCTGTCCTTCCTCGGTAACGAGGACAAGAAGGCCGTCGGCGGGCCCGCCGTGCAGAAGGCCCTGTCGTGGGCGCGGACCCAGAACGGGCTGCCCTACCAGTGGGGCGGCAACGGGAACCCCTCCTGGGACTGTAGTGGTCTGACCTCCGCGGTCGAGTCCGTGATCCGCGGCGAGCGCCCACACCGCCGGTGGGCAACCGGCTCGTTCGTCGGGAGCAGCGGCCCGTCCGGCTGGGTGCGGAACCTCAAGAGCCCGTACATGATCGGCATCACCAACGCCGGCGTCGGCCACACGGCGGGCACCATCGGCGGCGTCAACATCGAGTCCCGCGGCGGGGACGGCGTGGTCATCGGCTCCCGCGCCCGCGGCTACAACGACCGCCTGTTCACCTCCCAGTGGGGCTTCGCGCCAGTCGCGAAGTACGACTCGGGCGGCCTGCTTGCTGATGGGGCGACGATGGTCGTCAAGCAGACTCGGAAGCCGGAACGAGTCCTCGACCCGCGGCAGACCGAGCTGTTCGAGCAGCTCGTCACCGGTGGCGGGACGGCCGGCAGCGTGACGGTTGAGCGCCTCGAAGTGTGCGTGAACGGGACGTTCGACTTCTCCAGCCCGGCCGAACGCAAGCGGGTCGCGGTCGCCCTCGCAGACGACGTGAAGGAAGCCCTCCGCAAGCTTGAGAACTCCAGGAAGCGGTGACCATGGCCTACGACTGGGGCAGTATCCAGCTCTCCCGCACCCTGCTGCGAGAGGTCTTCACCGCGGCAGAGAAAGGCGCAGGCAGCCGCGGCCTGGACCTGTCCGGGCAGGAGTCCATGCCACCCCTCACCCGGCTCCAACTGGTCGGCGCCCACGACAACATCAACGCCCTCGAAACACAGTCCCCGATCCCGGTCACCTTCACCGACAAGCCCGAGCGGAACGGCTACTACCAGGTGACGTCCTGCCAGTCCACGATCACCGAGTATCGCGGCGAGGTGCTGACCGCGGACTGGCAGATCGGCCTCGACCGCCTCGGCACCGCGGGCGAAGTCGACCTCCAGTCGAGACTGACCGGCGTGGTGCGTCTCAACGACTTCGGGCTGTCCGGGGAACGCTGGCATGCCCCACCCATCGGCCACTACGGCTACTACACCGGCAACTCCAACCCCACCACGATGACCCGCACCACCGCGGAAGGGGTCATGACCGTCTACCGCAGCGTGCCCGCCGCCGCAGTACCGCGCTGGGGATGCGCACCCACCGACTACCTCAAGGGCCGCGCCCGAATCACCGACACCACCACCCCCGCCGCGCCCATCGAACTGGAAGGCATCGAGCGCGCGGTCCCCGCCAGCGCGTGGGCGCTGTCGAACGGGCTGGTGAACGTGACACCGGGCGCGTCCGGCACGCTCGATGTGCAGGCGTACACCGGTGGGGCCTGGCACTCCAAGGAGTGGAATGTCTCCGTGGCGGGCTCCGGGGCGTCAATCACCTCGTGGGACTCGGCATCCCTGCTCCGCAACGACCCCGAGCAGGTGATCGTCCGGCTGACGAAGAGCCAGTCCCCGGGCCGCGCCACGCTGGATCTGTCGCTGCGCCGCGGATCCCGGTTCGTGGAGGGCTATCTCCAGACCGGCACCAGCGCCACCCTCGCCGCCTACCGCTCCACGCTGGAGACCAACACGTCGTTCGCAGCGTCCGGGTACGTGACCGCCACAGGCAACGACGGCGACGGCAACCGCTTCGCCTGCGGCTCCGCCCGCACCTTCACCGCCCACGCCAACGGAGGCGTCATCAAATCCAGCACGACGGCCCTCGACTTCTGGATCGGTGTGGCGGCCGGCGGCGGCTCTGCAGTCTCAGGAGACGCGGCAACAGACCTACGGAACATGTACGTCGCCTGTCTGCCAGAGGCGACGTATGCGGTGAGGCGGTGATCCGGTGACGGTCCAGGAGTCCCTCAACGCGCTCGGCCAGTGGGAGATCGACCTGCTGCCGACGATCCCCCGCGAAACCCTCGACGCCCTCGCCTACTTCGGACACATTGCGATCATCCGCGGCCGCGTCGACCCGGTCCAGGCGGGGGACAACCTGCTATCCGCGGCCCGATACGTCGGCGTGCTCCGCGGGAACTCGCTGGCGGACGACGCACGCACGAAGATCCCCAACGACAACGTCAAGATCAGCGGCGTCGGCATGGCGATGTGGCTCGGCGACGAGGACGGCAAGGGCTCCGTCTACGAGAACGCTGTGGTGGCCGCCTCCGCCACCTTCGCCGACACCATCCGCATGCTCCTCCCCGCATCCGGCGCCGTCACCGAAGGAACCCTCCACCCCGTCGCAGGCCAGTACACCGGTACCCACCAGTGGCAGTCACCACGGGACGCCATCCAGTACGTGTGCCAGACCATGTCCACCACCTCGGTCCCGGTGTCGTGGCGGGTCAACGGCGACGGCACCCTCGACGCCGGCCCCGAGGCAGATCTGTTCGTGACGACGCCCACGTGCACCGTCGTCGCCCGTGGTGCCGGCCACGACATGGCGATGCGCGGGGTTCCTGGCAGTCTGGATCTCACGGGGGATGTGGAGGACTACACCACCCGCGTGGTGCTGCTGGCCGAGGGCGAGGGCGCCAGCATCGCGACCGGGTCGGCGGACATTTCCCCGGCGACCTCGTACAAGGACATTCATGGCAATGCTGTGGAGCTGACGCGGCTTGTCAGTGAGTCGGACACGGTCACGGCGAACGCGTCGGTGCGGGCGCAGTTGGCGTTGTCGCAGTTCGTGGCGCCGAAGCAGGATCTGCGGCTGAACATTCAGGACTATGACGTCGAGGGGCATTTCGCGCTCGGCGACTACGTGTACGCCTACGACCCCGACAAGGGGCTCGTTGACACGAACGTGGAGATCACGTTCCGGGGGCAGCGTCTCAACCCGATCAAGCTACAGGTCACGGAGATCAGTTGGGGTGTGACCGACGAGTACACGGTCGCCTACCGGACCGCGGACGGCGTGTGGCTGGACCTGACGGACCATATCGAGACGTCGGATGCTGGCACGTATGTGACGGTCGGCGGGTTCGACCGGGCGCTGTCGTCCACGGGTGAGCCGGTGGGGTCCCGGCCGAATGCGGACACGAGCGTGCCGGGTGTGCCGACGCTGATCGAGCCGTTCACGGGGACCGCCTATCTCGACTCGCGGGGGTTCACGCGGGCGCGGGTGGTGGTGTCGTGGAACGCGCCGAACAACGTGGACGGCTCGACGGTGTTGGACGGGTCGCACTACGAGATCCGGTATGCGGTCGACGCAGACATGATCTATCCGGCGACGTGGTCGCAGGTGTCGCAGGTCCGCTGGTCGGACATGCAGATCTGGGCGCAGCCGTTCGCCGCTCCGGACGGCCAGTGGCAGTCGATGGTCGTCAACTGGGACACGAACGTTGCGCAGTTGCAGGATCTGTCGCCGGGGGTCGGGTACGACATTCAGATCCGGGCTGTCGACAAGACAGGCAATGTTGGATCGTGGTCGGGCACGACAACTTTTGTTGCGTCCGAGGACAATCTGCCGCCGTCGACACCGGCCGCTCCGTCGGTGGCGGGGTCGCGGATCGCAGTGCAGGTGACGCACGAGCTGGGCAAGTCGTCGGGCGGCACGTTCAACCTGGAATCCGACCTCGACCACCTCGAAGTCCATGTCTCCTACGAGCCGACGTTCACCCCGGACGCGACGACTCTGGTGGGGAAGACCGCGGCGAACGCGGGCATGATCCAGGCGCAGATCCCGGTCGTGTTCACCGCGCAGGTGGAGGAGACATCGGCCCGCTATGTGCGGGTCATCGCAGTCGACAAGACGGGCAACAAGTCAGGCCCGTCGGATGCCGCGTCGGCAACGGCGCTACTGATCGACGACGCGCACATCTCCGACCTCACCGTGTCCAAGGTGACGGCAGGAACGATCTCCGCGTCGTGGGTGATGGCAGGAGAGATCAAAACCGCAGACACGGGAGCGCGCGCCCGGATCTCCGGCAGCGGATACGAGCTGTACAACAGCGCCGGAACCCGAACCTTCTTCGCCGACGCGACCGATGGCAGCGTGAACATTGTCGGCCAGCTCGTGTCGGGAACAATCGGGAAACGAATTGAGATCAGTCCCACCGCAGCCTATCTACCCGAAATCCGGTTCTACGCGAACGACGGAACCGAGTACGCGGCAATGAATGCCTACGACGCGGGTGGCGAAATCGGCACTGGTGTTTTTAGCAGCACCTACTCCTACTCCGGAACCGACGTCCACTCACGCATCCTGATCACAGACCGCGGGGCGATCATCCATGTCGTCCGCAGCAGCGACCAGCAGACCCGCGGCGGGTACGCGTGGGCCGCACCGGAGGCCCTTTACGGTGGTTACAGCAAGGACGCCACCGGAGGTGGCTACCTTTATGCAGACGCCACGAACGGTAGATTCGGATGGAACCCCAGCGATTCCACTAACGGAAACTTCCTAAATTTTTCGTCCGGCAAGACATATCACATCGGCCGCTGGGAAAACTTCTCCGTTCCTGCATCCAACCAGGGAATCTGGACGGGGTCGGTCACTTTCACCAGCGTCGCTTCTGCATCTTTCACCTATGGGCCGACGATGGACACCTCCATGGTCCCCATCGTCACCCTACGCGCCTCCAACTTCGGCACCGCCACCCCAACTGTATGGGGTGTGCAATCCATCTCCACCACCGGATTCACAGTCGCCTGGAACAACACGCAAAGCATGAACGTCAACTTCTGGATCTACCGAGTATAGGAGACACGCCATGGCCGAAAAATGGACCGTGCAAAACACACGGCAAAGGCAGATCTCCGGAACACCCGCATGGGAAATCACCCTGACGCGCGGCGACGGCAAGCCACACGTCCACACAATGCCCACCACCGCCCTCGAATGGCGTGCAGCCGAATACGGCATCGACCCCACCGACACCGACGCCCTCATCGAAATCCTCCTCCACGAACCCTTCATGGAACTCGCCGAGGACGAGGACGGACAGCAGCCAAAGTGGGCAGACGGCAGCATCGACCTCCTCACCGCCGAAAACACGACCATCGCCCGCGAGGCACACCTCGACCGCGTCAAGAACAGCCGCGTCCGCATCGACGTCCGAGACGCCGCCGGACTCGCCCCCATCCGCGCCACACACCAACCCGACCCCGACCGCATCCGCGCCATGCGCGAAGCCGTCGACACCACCCGCTGGCTGACCAAATACGGGGACCTCCCCGCCCGACCGCTCGACCCCCTGGAGGCCCGCCGTGCCTGACACCCCCACCACCCGCCTCAGCCTGTACAAGAGCGCCTCCGACGGCTCCGAGAACGTCGACTACAGCCAGGACATCGGCCAGAACCTCGACAAGCTCGACGCCGCCGTCGGCTTCCAAGCCTGCACCTCGTCCACCCGGCCGTCCTCGCCCTACAGCGGCAAACCGATCATGGAGACGGACACCTCCTACCGGACGTACTTCTCCAACGGCAGCTTGCCCGCCAGCGCGTCCTGGGTGCAGATCCCCAACAGCGGCTCAACGTTCAACGCCGACCTCGACCTCACCACCGGCAAACAACTCAACATCGGCAACAGCAGCAGCAACGCCAGCCTCGCCGTCCTCGCCACCGCCACCACCGACGACGTCATCTCCACCCGCATCACCGGCGACACCCAATCCCGCTACCTCGTCGAAGCCGACGGCGCCACCTACTGGGGCACCGGAACCACAGCAGCCGACACCACCCTCACCCGAACAGGCGTCGGCCGCCTCGCCCTCACCGGAACCAACGCCGCCCTCACCATCGGATCCGCCACCCTCCGCCCCACCCTCTCCACCGCCACCACACTCGCCAACTCCACCACCCAAACCGCCATCGCCACCTACACCATCCCCGCCGGCGACGCCGTGGCCGGCGCCGTCTACCGCATCCGAGCATGGGGAACCCTAGGTGTGACGGGTACGCCGACGATGACGTTCGTATGTAAGCTCGGCGGCGCCGCCGGAACCACCATGGTCACCTTTCCCGCGGTGACCGTCCGCTCGGGCGCAACCGACGGCTACTGGGACCTCGACTTCTACCTCGCCTGCGCCACCACAGGCGGATCCGGCACATGGGCCCCGATGGCGAAGTACACCCACAACTTCCTCACCAACGCGACCACCTACACGGCGATCGGACCGATCACGGCAGCGCCCGTCACTCGCGACACCACCACCGCCAACGACATGGTCCTCTGCGCCACATGGTCCGCCGCCTCGGCATCCAACACCATCACCTGCCGCGGTGTGGCCGGGCAGCGCATCGCCTGAACCGTGCGACGGGCCTTGCTAGCCGCGCTCCTCGTCCGGGTATGGCGGCACCGCTGCCAGGTCCGGGCCGCCAGACACGGGCTCGCTGGCGGCCTGCTGGAGGCGGGCGTTCTCCTCCTGCGCCGCAGCGAGCTGCCGTTCGAGGATGTCGACCTGCGCGCGCAGGACGAGGTTCCTCTCGAACAGTTCGCGGCACTCCTTCTGGAACGTCGGGAACGCGTCCTCGACACTGATCTGCTGGCCCATCACGCGACCTTCCTTACAGGACCGACGTGCTTCCACACGCGGCAGTTGACGATGTTGCGGAGGTGACCCTCACTGATGCCGTACTCGGCGGCGAGCGCGCGCTGTGAGATCTGACCAGTGGCGTAGCGGAGCCGCGCTTCAACGACTCGTTCGGCCGTCATCTTGCCCGGCCCGAGATGGATACCGGCCGCCACCGAATCACGCGCGTTATCCAGGGGCGTGCCCTTCGCCCAGTGGCGCTCGTTCTGGCACCGCTTGTTGTGGCACAGGTGCCGCACCACTTCACCGTCCGCCAGTGAGCCGACCCGGTTGCGGTAACCCCAGACGTGCGCCTTCATGTTGTGGCAGTGCCCGCGCTTAGTGAAGGTGCCGTCCCAGAAGATGCCGTATTCGTTGCCCTCGGCGCCTATCCAGGGGTGGCAGGCGTCCGGGCCTCCGCTCCGGTCCACGAGGCCCGCGTAGCGCTCCATCGCGGTCTTCTGCGGACGGTCCTCCGCGGTCCCGTCCTTCCGGGACCAGGCCCGAAGATAGTGCTTCGAGCACATCCCCTTGGCGTAGTGCTTCCGGGCGCAGTCGCCCACCTGGCAAGTCCTCACAGCTTCTCCGCCACCTCTCGGTAGCGGTCCAGGATTCCGGCCGCGTTTAGGAACGGCCCCTGCGTGAAGAAGCTGTAGTGGCTGACGATCGCGTCGCCGCGGAGGATGTTGGGGACGCCGATGGCGAGCGGCCGGTGCACGGTGGTCCAAGATTCCTCCTCATCCGGAACGAGGACCCCGGGACCGTCGGGGAGGTCGGCGTACATGCTGCCGAGGGACGCGAAGCAGGACACGGAGAACTGCATGCCGTTGCTGCCGTCGTTGGGATTCTGGACGGGGAAGTCCTGGTAGAGGTACAGCTCCTCGACGGTTCCAGTCTCGATGTGGCCGAGGAGGAGTTCGTGGAGCTTCACCGCGAACGGGCCGGACGCCCAGCCGATCGGGTCCATGCAGTACGGCTTAACCTCGCCCCACTCCAGGGGAACCTTGCGGCAGACCTGGAGGAAGTATGAGCACAGGGCGTTGTTGAAGATCACCGGGAACACCGCGGTCGGGGCGGGCATCTGAAGCCGGGCCCGCACGAGGTTCTCCACGGCCGATTCGTGCAGGTAGACCACATCATCGTCGAGTCTCAAGTAGACCGCGTTCGGGTCGGTCATCTCCCGGTACGCCAGGCCCGTATACCGCTGCTTGGGCAGGTTGCCGAGGTCGATCCCCTCGGGCCGGTGCTTGAGGTGGAACCAGGGGTACTGCTCGTTGAGCTGGTGGGCGTAGGCGATGTCGGCTTCCTGACCGATGGGGTCGGTGTTCATGTACGCCCACGCCTCGTCGATGAGGCCGCGGCGGACGTCGCGCTCCAGGTACTTGATCAGGATGCTGTAGGTCCGGACCCGTCCGTAGGGTGTCCAGGCCACGACCTTCTTGCCGTCGATCACGGGTTGTCTCCTTCGGTGCTGGCGCGCTGCGCCTTCGGGTCGATGGCGTCGGCACAGGGGCAGTAGCACCTGCCCAGGCCGCCGCACTCACATAGCTGGCGCAGCTGCTCAGCCAGTTCGTGGGCGTGCTGATCCAGAACTTCTTGCGCGGCGTGTTCTGCCTGTTCGGGGGTGTGGCTGACGGACAGGAGCCCGACGAGGATGGCGTGCATGTTGACGCTCACGGCGCCCTCCTCGTAGTGCGGTGCTGTGGCGGCCACCGTCGGGACTCCGCCGACCACGGCAGGTCCGGATGGAGCTTGGCGAGGAGGTCGACGGTCGCCGCGTGATGCTGCCCGCGCGTGTCGGAGAGCTGGCCGGGGTGGACGCGCACGAAGTAAAGCGGCTCCTCCACCACCGCGTACCTTGTGAACCCGGCCTTCCAGACGCGGATCCACCAGTCCCAGTCCTCCGCCGTCCCGTAGGTCCCGGGCGGGGTGGCCTTCAGGCTGTAGCCGCCGAGGTTCTCCCACACCTCGCGCCGGATGAGTGCCTTGTCGATCAGCGGCGGCCAGCGCACGAAGTCGTCCAGGCCCGCGTCCGGGAGCGACGCCTGCACGTGGTCGGCCTCCCCGAACTGCCGGGCATACGGGACGACGAAGTCCCTGCCGCCATCCCCGTCAAGGAGCGCGGCGCAGCGGGCGATGCACTCCGGATGCAGCCGGTCATCCGCCGACGCAGTGAACACCGCATCGCAGCCGTCGGCCAGCGCCAGTGCCGCGGCGGCGTTGAGACTGCCAGCCCAGCCCAGCCGGCGCCGGTTGCGCTTCAGGCCGGCGTACAGGTGGGGGTTCTCGCGGAGTCGCTCGTAGGTGCCGTCGTCGGACCGGTCCTCGGCGATATACGCCTGCGCCGGATGGGTCTGGGCCTGGACGGAGTCGAGCATCTCCCAGATCCAGGGGAGGGCGTTGCGGGCGGGGATGATGACGCCGATCTTCACCACTGCTCTCCGATCCAAGCGAGGGTGGAACGAAGGCCGTCGAGCGCGCTCGTGGTGGGTGCCCAGCCGCGCACGTTGTTGATCGCCGTGTTGTCGGTGACCACACGCTGAAGGTCACCGGGGAGGCGTTCGTCGTGGACGATGTCCGGGCGTGCTCCGGTGTCGGTCTCCCAGGTGTGGAGGAGGTCGAGGAGGCTGAGTTCGTTGTCGGGTCCGCCGCCGACGTCGTAGGGCTCGGCACGCTGGTAGTCGGTGTGGTTTTCGCAGATGTCGATGAGCAGGCGGGTGAAGTCGTCGATGTAGAGGATGTCCCGGGATTGGGTGCCGTCGCCGTGGATGGTGATCTGGCGTCGGTTGAAGAGGGCGCGGAGGAACCAGGTCACCCAGCCGCTTTCGCTGGTGCCGTCTTGTCCGGGGCCGTACACGGTGGAGGGGCGGAGGATGACGTGCGGCAGGCCGTAGAGGTCGGCGTACAGGTTCAGGTAGTCCTCGCCGACGCGCTTGGACAGGCCGAGGGGTGCGATGCGGCCGTCGGCGCCGGGGTTGACCTTGACGGTGCTGGTGTAGATGACGGGGATGCCGCCCGCCTGCCGGGCCGCTTCGGCAACGTTGAAGGTGCCGACGGCGTTGTGGAGGAAGTCGTGGGCGGGGTCGGTGAGGCTGCGGCTGGTGGAGCAGTTCGCGCCGAGGTGGACGATGACGTCGGGCTCGGCAGCGTCCACGGTCTTCTGGAACGCGGGCAGGTCGGTGGTGGGGCGTCCGTGGCGCTTGTCCACGCCGGTGACCCGGTGCCCGCGGCGGCCGAGTTGTTGGACGAGGTGGGTGCCGATGAATCCGGCGGACCCGGTGACGAGGATGTTCACGGTCCGAGTACCTCGTTCCAGGTGACGCTGTCGGGGAACCGGTCGGCGGCGAGGACCGCGACGAGGGCGGCGAGGAAGTGGTTTTGTGCCGTGAGGAGTTCCATCTGGGTGGGCGGCCACGTGCCGGGCTCGACTCCGCGTGCGAGGTCGTCGGCGTGGATGGGCTGGCCTGCGAGGAGACGCTCGCCCTCCCGGTAGTGATCGGGGCCGTTCACGGCGTGCCTCCGTTGATCGCGCGGGCGATGGCGAGCGCCATGGGGAAGTTCTCGCAGTTGACGCCAGCACCGTCGCCCTCCACCGCCGCCACATCGTCGGCGTGCAGCTCCGCCTCCGTGCTCAGCCACTTGGCGAGCAAGGCGCCCACCCCGGGGTGCATGGTGGCGATCCAGTCGGCGTTGGCGGTGTCACACTCCGCGCGATGGGCGCTGGCCTCGGGCTCCCAAGTGGCGATGCCGTAGGTCCACTCGGCGATCGGGTCGAGGTCGGAGGGGCTTTTCACCTCATACTGCTGCGCGTTCCACGTGGTGCTCCATGGGGCCTCGCTCGTGCGCTCCACGAGGCTGAGCAGCTTCGCGGCGGCAGCACGAATCTCATCGACAGGGCTCATGCCGCCACCTCCGCGGGCGCAGTGAGGGCCGCCTGCCACTGCACATGCAACGCCTGCATGATCGAGGACGACGCCTCACCCCGCGCCGTCATCCCGACCCGCTGACGCAACTCCGGATCGTCCACGAGGCGTTTCAACAGGCGGCCCCACTCATGCTCGTACTTCACGAGGAAGCCGTTCTCCCCATGCCGGATCACCCGCCGGTACGGCTCGATGTCAGAGGCGATCAACGGGATACCCAGCACCGAGGATTCGAGCCACTTCGTCGGGAACTTCGCCCGGTTGAACGCCGTGTCCCGGTACGGCGCCACCCACACATCCCACTCCGCACACGCCTGCAAATAGTGATCCACATTCGACACCCAGCCCAACGCCCCCACCCTGCGCCCACTCAGGCCGAGCCCCATCGCCTGCCGCGCATCAATCCCCACAAGCCGCACCTGCACCCCACCCGGCCGCCCGTACTGCGCGATCCGGTTCAGGGCCCGTACCGCCTCCGGGAGTTCCGCCACGGTGGACGAAGTGCCAGTCCAGCCGACCGAGAGTGGCCGGCCCTCCGCGAGGTAGTCGCGCGGCCGGCCGAGGTACTGCGCCGGCAGCCCGTTCGGGATGACCCGGACGTCGGTCGCGTAGTCCCGCAGCACTGCGGCCAGCGGTTCGGAGCAGCAGGTGACGACGTCCGCCAACGCCATATTCGCGGCCAGCCTGCCGAGCATGCCCCTGTCCCAGACTTCGGCCGCGCGCTGGTTGCTGGGGTCGATGTGGAAGTAGTCGTCGTCCAGGTCGAGGACCAGGCGGGTGCTGGTCTCGTGCTTGAAGTACCGCCACATCTGGGTCGGGTCGGGCTTCGCGACGCGGCAGCCGACGAGGGTGTCCAGGTCCCGCCAGTCGTGCGGCAACCGCATGCCGCCGCTGACGTTGTGGCCGAGCCACTGGAGACTGATCCCAGGCAGGGTCGACCGGTAGTACGACGAGCCTGCGGTGTCGGCGGCCCAGAAGTGGAAGCGCCCCATCTCAGCCTCCGTGCTCGGCGGTCTGCGAGCGCTCGTCCTCGATGGCGCGCTTGGCGGCGCGGATGCCCTGCGCGTACCCGTCCTGGGTGGCGTAAGGCGACTCGGGGTTCACGTTCATGACCTCAGGCTGCTCCGTCAGGTCGCGGACGCGGGTGAGGGCCTCGTTCGCCCGGTCCCGCTCGGTGCGAAGGCGGGTGCGCGCGGCCTCGGACTTCTCCAGCTCGCGGCAGGCGGCGAGCAGCCAGCCCGCGATGTCCGGCATGCCTTCGGTGATGTCGATGCCGAGGGCTTGATGCACAGCGGTGGCCATCGTGGTGAAGTCGGCCTCGCTCACCTCGTCGACCTCGGGCAGGGGCAGCGGCCCGTTGGCGGGGATCTCGACTGTGTCCGGGAGCACGATCGCGCCGCGCGCACCGATGCGCTTGGCGACCACGTCCCAGTGATCGGGCTGCCCTTCCATCCCCTCGCCCACGACGTAGCGCTGCGGCTCCATCTGGTCGACGACGAGGACGAACGGCGGCCGGTCGTCGCCCGTGCCTTCGGGCAGGGGCAGGATCTGCAAGCGGGCCACGGCGCCCTCCTCAGGTCTCGACGGTGAGGGCGTTGCCGTCCCACCGCAGGGTGTTGCCGACCGCCGCCATGACCGGGTGCTCGCCGGGCTTGCCGATCAGCAGGACCGGGAGGGCGCTCGTGTCTCGGTTGCTGATGACGGCGCCAAGGAAGCCGCGCGCGGCGAGCCACGCCAGCGTGTCCTCGGTCTGCCCGGCCATCGAGATGTAGTGCTCGTCCACGTCAGCGCTCCGGTCCGTCTGCGGGCGTGCACCGCAATGCGTCGGCGACGGCCAGCAGGGCAGAGGCGATCGCGAGGTTGGAACGCACCATCAGCACACCGATCGCTGTCGGCCCGTCGAGATCGCGGGGGCGGCCACTGGGCAGCGCCTCGATGCCGCCGAGACCCGACGACGTGGTGTTGATCTCGGCGAGCGTGTGCTCGTAAGGCAGGCGGGCAACCGGCTCAGACACTGACCTCAGCCCCCTCCAGCCACCCCGGCAGCCAGGACTGCGCGTAGTAGTCGACGGTGCGCCGGATGCCGTCCTCCAGCGGGACGAAGTCGGCGGCCGTCATCCCGATCTGCGCCAACGTCGACGTGTCGGAGGAGACGACCGCGTTCGGGACCTCGCCCGGCCGCATCGGCAGGTGCTTGATCCCCACCGGCTCCCGGCCCGTCACCTTGGCGGCGTACTCGGCGACCAGGCGAGCAATGTCGTTCACCGTCCGGGACTCCAGCGGACCGACCTCCACCGGCTTCTCCGTCGGCCCGTTCACGGCCGTGTGCTCCAGCGCCGTCACGAACGCCCGCGCAACGTCCTCGACGTACACGCAGTCGGAGACCTGGGTACCGTCCCCGTACACCTCGATGTCCGCCCCGGTGAGCGCACGGCAGGTCAGGGCGGGGAGGATCTTGCGGACCTTGCTCGTGCCGTAGGGCTGCGCGATGGACTGCCCCGGACCGTAGGCGTTGACCGGGCGGACGGTCGTGATCCGGCCCCCGTCCCGGTAGAGGTTGTACATGCGGGTGAGGTCCTCGGCTGCCGACTTGGTGATCGTGTAGCAGCCCGTGCCGATGGTCCGGAAGGCGTGGTTGCCGACGCCGGCGTAGACGCAGCTGAGGTTGTACTGGGCGGCGGCCTCGAAGACGTTCAGTGAGCCGAGGATGTTCGTCTCGGCGCTCGGCTTCGGGTTGTTGATGGTCTCCTGGGTGCCGAGGACGGCGGCGAGGTGGATGATGCCGTCGACGTGCGCGGCGGCCTCGGTCACCGCGGTGGCGTCGCGGACGTCGCCGAGGAAGAACTCCTCACCGTCGGCGAGCTGCTGGCGGCGGTCTTGGTGGTCCATGACGAGGACCTGGTGGCCGCGTGCGATGAGTTCGCGTCGGCACCATGAGGCGATGAATCCGGCGCCACCCGTGACGAGGACCTTCATGCGCTCTTCTCCTTGCTGTTGTCGCACGTGCAGCCGTTGCAGTGCTGGGTGTTGGCCTTGTGTTTGGCGAGGGCGACTTCGCGGGCGGCGTTGATGATGGACATCGAGACGAGCGCGACGACGATGCCCAGGGTGATGAAGACGGCGGTCACTTCTTCTCCTTGCCGACGGGCCGCGCGTGGGGGCAGATCTTGCAGTGGTCGCATTGCGGGAGGCGGTCGGCGCAGTCGCAGCGTGGGCAGCGGAGGCCGGTGTCCTGCTCGTTGCTCATTGGCTGCTCCAGTCCGGCCCGCGCAGCGCGGCGGGGACGCGGCGGGTGTCCGGGAGCGGGCCGCGCGGCTTCGGCTCCTGGCGGACGGTCAGCGGCTGGTCGAGTCCGGCGAGGATCTCTTCGGTGATGCCGTGTGCGTGGGCGAGGTCCAGCAGCTCGGGGCAGTCGTTGAGGTTGTCGGTGTTGGGAGTGTCGTCGTAGCCACTGGTTCCGCAGCCGTGGCAGGGCGCGTTGTGCTCCCAGGTCCATTCGGTGGCGAGTCGGTGCCGGTTGAGGATGCGGCGGTCGGCTTCGCAGCGGAGTCGGACGCCCTTGCTCTGGCTGGGCGGCCACTCGTTCTCGCCGATCAACTGCTCGACGCAATCGACTTGCTGGGTGATCCAGCCGTGGAGGTCGTTCATCGGCTGCTCCAGCACGCGGTGGCTGGTGCGGTGAGGGTGACGTCGAGGGTGGGCGCGATGACGAGGATCGCGAACCACAACGCCAGCCCGGCGCAGACGGCTCTCACGGGTGGCTCCTGTTGGCGCGGTCGAGTTCGGCAAGCGCATGGAGGAGGAGGGCGCGGCAGAGTGCGCGTTCGCGAGGGTCGTCAGGCGGCTGCCGGTCGATGCGGGTGACGGTCGTGGTGCCGTCTGGCTGCTCGCTGGAGACGTAGTACAGGCCGGGCCCCTGCTGCGCGGGGAGGGTGATGTCACTGGCCACGGAAGCTCCTGTGCGGGTTGTGCGGGTGGGGTGCGGGTGTTGGTGCGGCAGGGCTGCGACCCGCACGGACACGGCCCTGCCGCCGGTCCCTCTGAGAGGACTACGAAGACTCTACCTTCGAATCGTTGGCAAATAGCAAGTCCAGGCTACGATCTAAAGGAGAACCCATACGGCAGATGGAGGACCCGCGATGCCCGACCTCTGGATGCCGGGCGCCACCCGGCTCGACATAGGCGACCACCAGCCGACCGACGGCGGCCCCGCCAAGGCGCTGGCTCACATCACCTGGGACCGCAACGCCACCGCTGCCAAGCCGCTGGACCTCGTCCCCTACGAAACCCTCGTCGCCTACTTCGGCAAGAACCCCACCGGCCGCGCCGTCGCCCCCCACCTGCTCTGGGACCCGTTCACAGGCCGCGTCACACAGTTCGTGCCCGCGAACTCCCGCAGCAAGTCCCTGGCAGACGCCCCAGGCGGCACGCGCACCAACCGGGCCGGGTCCGTCGTCATCCAGATCGAAGCCCTGTTCTTCCCCCACTGCCGCGTCGGCACCGCCGTCTACCCGCGCCTCGTGGACACGCCCTGCAAGGGCTGGCCCGAGCTGCACGCCTGGGTGAAGTCGTGGGGCGTCCCGGACGCCTGGCCCAACGGCCGCCCAGAGAACTGCACCCGCAACACCACCCACTGGGCCACCAAGCCCGGCTGGTACCCCCACGCCGCGGTCCCCGAGAACAACCACAACGACCCGCTGTCCTGGCCCGCATTCCCCACCGAGCCCGTCGTCGAGGCGCCGAAGCCGAAGTACGAGCCGTTCCCCGGCGCAGGCTTCTTCCGGGCCGGACGCCGCTCGCCGATCATCGCGGCCATGCACAAGCGGCTCATCGCCGTCGGCTGCAACAAGTACAAGTCCCAGGCCAACGCCGACACGTGGGGCTCCGGTGACGTCGCCTCCTACGCAGCCTGGCAACGCAAGCTCCGCTACACCGGCACGGCCGCCGACGGCATCCCCGGCCCCACCTCATGGGCCGCCCTCAAAGTCCCGAACGTCTAACCCGCCCTCCCCCCCTGGAGAACCCCGTGACCGTCACCCTCGACAACGCCTACTGGCTCGGCCTCCTCGTGAGCGTCGTCCTCCCCGTCCTCGTCGGCCTCGTCACCACCCGCGTCACCCACGCCGGCGTGAAGGCCGTCCTCCTCCTCGCCCTGTCCACGGTGAACGGCTTCCTGGTCGAGTACGCGGGCCCGCACGGCGACGACTACAGCGTGCAGACCGCCGCCATCCTCGCCCTCGTCTCCTTCGCCGTCAGCGTCCTCACCCACTTCGGACTCCTCAAGCCCACCGGCATCAGCGGAAAGGCACAGGACACACTCGTCACGGCCGGCCGTCACTCGTGACGCCCCCGGAAGCATCCGCTCTCGCGGCCGAACTGGCGAATCTCCGCGGAGACTTCGCGAACTTCGGCCGCGACATCGGCGACATCAAAACCTCGTGCGCCGTCCTGGTAGAACGCTCCAACCGTACCGAGCAGGACGTGCGTGATCTCCGCAAGGACATGGAGGACGAAGTCCGCAAGGTCCGCGAGGATGAGGTGAAGCCGTTGCAGGCGAAGGTGGACGCACTCTCGTCGCGGCAGTGGCCGTTGCAGTCAGTGGCCGCGCTGGCGTCAGCGACGGCTATCGGCGTCACGGTATGGCAGGCGGTCGGCCGGTGAACTGGAGTGTGGGATGAGCTTCCCCGAGGGTGTGGAGACGGTCGAGGTCTCTGCTGGCGCGGCCGGGTACCGCGGTCTGGACGGCACTGTGTATGCGGGCCGGCTCCGTTTCACGCCGTCGGTGCCGCGGGTGGTGTCTGCGGAGTATGGGGTGATCGCGCTCGGTCCGGTCAATGTGGTGTTGGGCGCGTCGGGCGAGTTCACGCAGGAGCTGCTGGCGACGGATGCGGCTGGTTTCGAGCCGTCGGGGTGGACGTACCGGGTTGATGAGGAGTTCTCGAACGCTCCGGGCCGCGCCTACAGCGTGCTCTTGCCGGCAGCGGTGCCGGAGGTGACGCTGGCGGAGTTGGTGGAGGTGGAGGCGTCTGAGGGGACCGTGTCGTGGCAGCCGGGTGGTGGGGCCGCCTTGCCGTCGGACACGGTGACCGCGGCCACCGCCTTCGGGCTGTCGGCTTCGGCGGGTGCGGCTGCGGTGTACTCCCGTGGGGATCACACGCACGGCACGCCGGCGGCGCCGGTGGTGGGGTCGACTGCGGGCACGTATGCGGCTGGTGACGACCCGCGGCTTGTGGGTGCAGCGCAGAAGACCGCGAACCTGTCCGACCTCACCAGCGCCTCAACAGCCCGCTCCAACCTCGGGTTGGGCGGCGCGGCCGTCCTCGATGTGGGGACCGACGCTGGCACGGTGGCTGCTGGCGACGACTCCCGTCTGTCGGATGCGCGGACTCCGACTGCGCACGCGGCGTCGCATGCTGCGGCTGGCGGCGATCCGGTCACGGTCGAGGTGGGGCAGGTGTCGGGTCTGGGGGTGGCGCTGGATGGGAAGGCGGCGCTGTCGGGTGCGACGTTCACCGGTGGGGTGACGGTGGCTGGTGCTGATCTGGCTGTGTTGGGGACGGGGAAGGGGTATCGGTTCCGGCGGGGTGGCGGCGCCTTGGACCTGGAGGCGTCGGGCTCGGATCTGGTGATCTCGAACTGGTCGGGTGGCGCTTTCGACGGGACCCAGCGGTCGTATCTGCGGCTGTCTGCGGACGCCCAGAACTGCCAGGTGGCGGGCAAGGTCGAGTTCGTGGACGGCTTGTACGGGGCGACGCGTCATGTGCTGGACGGCGCGGCGAACACGGTGGGGTTTTTCGGGGCGGCGGCGGTGGGCAGGCCGGTGGTGTCGGGGTCGTGGGCGGATGGGTCGGCTGGGGAGTCGTTGGCGGCGGCGTTGGCGGTGTTGGGGTTGATCACGGACTCAACGACCGCGTAGGTGGGGGCGTTGTGTTGACGGGATGGCCTGCCGGGCTGTGATGCTCTGCCATCCTGGTGGCGAGCAGAGGAGATGCCATGGCCTACCGCCCGTACCCGAACGCCAACCGCGCCCTGAGCCAGGTGGCCCGCCATGACGACGAGTGGGCGCCAGGCGGCATGGCTCCCCCGCCGCTGCCGCTTCCTGCCGGATGGGGCGGGCCGGTCCTCCCTGAGACGAGGAAGCTGAGCCCGGAGACGGTCGCGTCCCTGGCGGCCATGCCAGACCGGCTGCAACAGGCTGCGGAGGTGTTCCGGCGCGGCGCGGTGGAAGCGTTCGGTGGGTTCAGCCGCGCTCTCTGCGCTATGCAGCCGACTGCCAGCCAGATCGGGTTCTCTGCCGACGTGTACCGGATGTCGACGCGTCCGCGTGTTGTGGGTGGTGGCGAGTAGCCTGACCCGCACGCACGCTGCGCCGCTCCCGCTAGCCCGCCGTTTCCGGGTGCCGGACGACCCGCTTGAGCCCCATCTCGACCTCGTACCGATCATGCCCGCCCTCCGCGGCGAACGCGGTAACGGCTTGCTGCACGGCCTGGGCGGTGGCGACGGTGAGTTGCCCGGCTTGGATCTCTGCCCAGGCGCGGGCTTCGAGGGCGAGCAGGGCGTCGGGGAAGTCGAAGGAGGCCACGCGCGGATCCTACGTCACCACCTGACGTATCTTTTCTAGTTCACCTTGAATGCCAACCTAGATTGAGTACCTTGGCGGCATGAAGAACTTCACCGTGACGATCCGCGTCGAGACGGACGAGGCAGACGACATCGTCGAGCAGGACATCCGCGACCTCTTCTACGAAGCGGGCGGCGACATGCCGTTCAGCTTCGACATCACCGAGATCAAGGAAGCCCAGTGAGCGACCGACTCATCCCGACCGGCTTCTGCTGGTGCGGCTGCGGCACCGAGACCGGCATCGGCAGCTTCTTCGCCAGAGGCCACGACAAGATCGCCGAAGCCGCGCTCGTCGCAGCCGAATACGGCGGCACCGTTCCCCGCCTCCTCGCCGCCCACGGCTACGGCCCCGACAAGTCCGTCACCGCCGCCGCGGTCACCGGCGGGGGCTGGGTCCGCTGCTCCGTGCCGGGCTGCACCTACACCGGAGCCGAAGCCAGCGTCCGCAACCACGAAGCCAAACCCCACAAGGAGACCGCATGATCAGCAAGACGGGCCGCTACTGGTCCACCGGCATCACCGTCACCTAGGCACCCCTCGCCGAACGCATCAACGACGAGCCCTACGGCGGCTGGCACGCCAAGCTCGACTACACCGACGACGGCTTCGCTGACAACGATCCCGACACCGCGCAGGTCTCGACCGAGGGGACGCTGTACACCCGCTACCCGGTCCGCAACGCCAAGATCCGCAGCGGGCTCTCCATCGCCCTCGACACCCTGATCGCCGACGCCGGACGGCTCGGCATCAAGTTCATCGCAGTCGACCCGGACTCGGAGCCCTGGCTGTTCTACCGAGGTGACGGCGAGGACGCCGAGCACCCGCCCCCGGACGGCTGGCGAGAGACGCTGGCCGCCGAAGCAGAACGGATCGGCTTCCGGTCCTACGCAACACCCTCGAAGTGAAGCAACGCCCCGGCCAGGATCAGTGGCCGGGGCGTCGCCGTGTCACCGTACCCTGACCGTAGGGGCGTCCCGTGCGTGGCTGGCCAGCGCGCGCCCCATGTAGCAGCACCCGACGTCAGCACAGAAGCGCTCTGGGGCCGACGCGAGGACCGCTGCGGCCGTCCGACGGCGCTACGCCGCCACGCCCATTTGCTCCGCCCGCACCGCGTCCGCCCACTCCTCCAACAGCAGCCCGTACAAGGCCCGCTCGGCATGCGTCCACGGCCTACCCTGAGCCCGCACCACAATCGCCCGAATCGCCTCATTCACGGCTGTTGCAGGGCGCACAGGATCCCGGAGCGGGAGGGTGAGGGACATACCGGCAGTCTAGTGATCACGCCCCCACCGTTTCGGCGGTGGGGGCCCTTCGTCATGCCCGGGGTCAGTCGGCGGGCGGCTGCGGCAACTCGGTCACGAACGTCCCCACACCCACCTGCATCTGCGCCAACCCCGCAGCCCGCAACTCCGTCAGCACCCGACGCGCCGTCATCTGCGCGATACCGAACTCCTCCACGATCGCCAGGACGCCGGGCAACTGTGAACCCGGCGGGTACGTGCCGTCCGCAATCCGGCCCTCGATGACCTCGTACACCTGCTGCCATCTCGACACGTCCGGCTTCCAATCCATGATCTCGAAGCTAGGCAGGCTCAGCTCACCCAGACGACATAGCCTGGATCGCCTAGCAACCCTAGCTAGCTAGGTCTAAGCTCGGAACTCACGAGAAAGCCCCCGCGGCCGCTGTCACGGCCCGGGGCGTGGCCACCCTGACGAGAGCAGGACGACATGGCACACCATACGACCCCACCCGCAGCCGGCACAGTCTCCATCGGCCCATCCACGGCAGACGCCTACCGACTCCTGCCACTCCCGGAGACACTGACCGGCCCGCACCTAGACGGGCACGTCTGCGTATGGGGCGGCGAGACCCTCACCCCACACACCGCGGTGGACCTCGGCTCGCGGCGCATCGGCGACCGGCGCGCCTTCCCGCGGGCCTGCCGCGGCTGCACCGCCAAGGTCGCCATGCTCGGTCTTCAGATCCACGGCCGTGACTGCGACGACTGCGACGGGGACTGCGCCGTGGGACGTGCACTCGGCCGGATCATCAGGGCGGCCACGCGATGACCTGTGACCGTTGCGGGCAGCCCATCCGTCCGGACGAGCCCTACCGCGAGACGATCCCTGAATCCATGTCCGGTGCCCGGCCGACGGTGTACGCGCACCGGCCGGACTGCCTGCGGCGGACCGTGGCGCCCCGGGGTTGATAGCTCCCGGCTCGTGCGCTGCCCCGCGCCACGAGGCCGGGTGGCCGCCTGAGGGGCGGCCGGAGTGGCCCGCCGCATGGCTCACCCCGTGCCAGCAGCGGGCCACTCACTCACCGAACAGGTCCCGCAGGGGGACATCGAGGGCGCGGGCGATTCGGAAGAGGTTGTCCACCAGCGCAGCCTGGTGACCAAGCTCGATCCGGTTGACGGCCTGCCGGTCCAGCCCAGCCAGGTCAGCGAGCTTCTCCTGTGAGAGCTTCCGGTCGTTCCGCGTCTCGCGGATGCGGTCTCCTAAGGCCCGTCGTCGGGCGAGGATCCAGTCTGGTGGCGGGGCGGATGGCACGCGCCCACGCTTCCGGGATCATGAACGGGTGTCTGTATTGCGGACCGTACATTTCTAGATCAGGGAACGGGCGCGAGCGCAACCCCGCTAGTGATAGAACACCCGTTCTGATGACGTGATCATTCACCCATTGCCAACCCGGAAACCACTGGTCAACGATGACTGCACGATTCAACTACCTCCCGCACCCGAACACGGACAGGCGACACCCCATGAGCGACGAGCAGGGCCCGACGCAGCGCCCCGCCCTCACCAACCTCCAGCGTGACCGGATCGACTTCGCACGCCGAGACCTCGAGGATGCTCAAGTCGCCGATCTCACCCAGCAGGATCATGCGAGCCTCATCCTGCTTGTCACCCGCCTGTGCACCCGGCTCGACGACACGCTTGCTCTGATTGGCGAAGTTATCGAACGCCCACCCGAACACCACCTCTAAATACTTTTGTGGGTCCAGATCGCCGGTGTCGTGTTCTCCTGCTGGTCGGAGAGACCGTTCATGCCGGAGATGCCGATGTGCGCGTAGGCGGTGGCGTCGTCCCAGCCGAAGGTGGACTTCAGCTTGTTCTTCAGCCCCTCCGTCGCGTTGACCGTGTTGCCGTACATGTCGGAGCCGCCGCCGAAGTCGAACGGCATGATGGTGAACACGTCGATGTCGGCGTTCAGCGACTTCGCCTGCTCGATGAGCCGGTTGCCGAAGTAGGTCGGCCCGGTGGTCGAGGTGCCGAAGGTGACGATCGTCCTCAGGCCCGGGTTGTTGGCCTTGACGGTCTTCAGCGCGGTGAGGATCCGCGCCTGCACGGCCTCGTTCTCGAACTCGTCGCTGTTCTCGACGTCCATGTCGATCGCCTTCAGCCCGTAGGCGTCGATCACCTTCTGGAGGGCGGCCGCCAGGGCGCTCGCGGAGGAGCAGTTGGCGCCGAGCTTGCTGCCCGACCAGCCGCCGAACGACGGCACCACGTCACCGCCCGCCGCGCGGATCTGGTTGATGACGCTCTGGTCGACGCCGCCGGTGAGCGGACGGCTGCTGTCCCACATCGGGTTGCAGCCGCCGCCGTCCAGCATGAACGCCATGGTGAACCACTTGACGCCGGTCGCGCTCATCACCGTGGAGACGCTCGGCGGGTCGCCCCAGCCCTCGTAGAGATAGGGGGCGGCCTGCTTGAAGCCGGTTCCGCCACCGCCGCCCGCGCTGGTGGTGACCGTGACGGCGGAGGAGGCGCCGGAGACGTTCCCGGCGGCGTCCCGGGCGCGCACGGTGAAGGTGTAGGCGGTGCTCGGGGACAGTCCGCCGACCGTGGCGGAGGTGCCGGACACGGTGAGCGCCCGCGTCGAGCCGTTGTAGACGTCGTAGCCGGTGACGCCGACGTTGTCGGTGGCGGCGCTCCAGGACAGCGACACGCTGGAGGAGGTCTTGCCGGTCGAGGTCAGCCCGGTGGGCGTGCTCGGCGCCTGGGTGTCGGTGCCGCCGCCGGGACCGTCGAGGCTGATGTCGTCGGCCTGGTAGGTGCCCTGGGCGTACCAGCCGTGCACATAGATCGTGGCACTGGTCTGCGAGGCCCCGGTGGTGAAGGACACCGACAGCCTGCTGTACGCCGACGGCGACGTCGTCCAGGTCGAGGCGCCGCCGTCGACGCCGAGGTAGACGTAGCTGCCGCGGACCCAGCCGCTCAGCGTGTAGGCCGTGTTCGGCTGTACGGAGACGGTCTGGGAGCACTTGGCGATGTCACCGGAACTCACCGCCCCGGCAAGGGCCTTGGTGCCGCCGTGCACGGGGGAGGCGACGACCGAGCCGAGGTTGCCGGAACAGGACCAGGGCGAGAGGGAGCCCGACTCGAAGCCGGGGTTGGTGAGGACGTTCGCGGCCTGGGCGGTGCCGGGGAGTGCGACCGCTCCGGTGAACGCGAGGGCGGCGGTGCCGAGCAGGGCGAGGAGACGGCGTCTGGAACGCCGGAAGAGTGTGCTGCGCACGCGATCTCCCTGAAGATGTGGGGTGTTCGGGAGTGCAGAGAGGTGCAAGAGGGTGCGCAACGAATGTGGTATGGACCAATCCCGCTGTCAAGGAGAGAGGCAGGATTGGTCCATACCGGTGAGGCGAGGGGTGGGCCGTTGTCAGAAGGGCAGTGCCTCCGCCGCGCCGGCGGGTGTCACCTGGGCGGACTCGACCGACGTCGCAGACGCCACCGAGGTGACCCGCTCGACGGACGTGACCCGCTCGACGGACGCGACCGGCTCCACGGGCTCGGCGGGGGAGGGGACGGCCGGGAGCAGCGGCTCGGCGGCGCCGGTGTCGGCCGCCGCCTCGGCCCGCTGGTGCGGCAAGGAGACCGGGCGGAGCTGGCGCGGCCCCGACACCACCGTGTAGTCCTGGCCCAGGAACGGCGGGTCGATCCGCCCCGGGTCCTCACCGAGCGCCAACTGCACTGCCGCCCAGGGGGCGTTGACCCCGCACAGGGAGAGCTGGTGCAGTCCGCCGGCCGGGCGCGTGTTGACGTCCATCAGGACCGGCCGGTCGCCGAACATCCGGAACTGGACGTTGGACAGATAGTGCAGCCCGAAGCCCTCGGCGATCCGCCGGGCCGGCTCCAGCCACTGCTCGTGCAGGGTGAAGCCGCGGCGCCGGCCGTTCTTGGTGCGCCCGATCGCCATGCGCAGGTGGTTGTCGGGCCCCGTGATGCAGTCCACGGACACCTCCGGCTGCTCCAGCCGCGGCATCACCAGCCAGTCCACGCTCTCCTCGGCGCGCTCCAGCGCGTCCACGACCATGTCCAGCGGGACGTAGGGGGTGGGGAAGCCGCTGAGGTGCACGAGGGAGAAGGGGGTGCGGGTGATCACGCGGAAGCCCACCCCGCCCGCGCCGGACGCCGGCTTGAAGCACGCCCGGTGCCCCGCCTCCTCCAACTCCTCGACGGCGGCGACGAGTTCGGCGGCCGTACGGACCCGGTACCACGGCGGTACCGGCACCCCGATCGCCTGGACCGCCTCGTAGGCGATCACCTTGTCCTCGAAGACGGCCACGGCCTGCGGCGTCGGCGCCAGCAGGGCCGTACCGACCGACCGGAAGTCGGCGCGGTGCGCCACGATCGCCGCCTGGTGCAGCCGGGGCACGAACACGTCGATCGCGCGGCGCTGGCACTGGTCGAGCGCGTACTCGACGTAGGCGGCGGGGGACAGGCCCTCGGGCTCCAGGTCCGCGGTGTCGGCGGCGGCCAGCACGGGGGAGTCGGCATCGCCGTGCGTCGCATGGATCTCGACGGCGCGGTCGCTCGGATTTCGCCGGAGCTGATCCATGAAGAACACGTTCTCCGCGTACGTGCGGTTGAGCCAGACGCGTACGCGAGAGACCATGCGAGGCCGCCTTTCACGGTGTGCGGGCAGGGCGAAGCGGGCCCGGCCCGGGCAGGGGGAGTGGAGGGTCACCAAACCGCCCTGCGTGAAGGGACGTTCATGGCGGTGGTGGTGGGGCGATCATACGGCTTCCGAGGGGTGCCGCGTGCAACGCCCGTGTTACGGATTTTCTGATCTTGTTCACGAATGCGGCGACGTCGGGTAAGGACCTGACCCGTGGGTCACAGGACGATCGCACGCAGTGGTCCGGTGCCGCCTTGTTCCCCGGCCCCGAATGTGCTGTGGTGGTGCTCTTTCGAGGGCTCGGAACGTGGGACCGCAGGAACGGGGGAACGCAGGGTGACGTCGAAGGACGGTGACGGCGCCGGACGGCTGCTGGCCATCAGTGATCTCCACATCGGCTATCCCGAGAACCGCGCCCTGGTGGAGGAGATGGCACCGGAGACGGACGACGACTGGCTCCTGGTCGCGGGGGACGTCTCGGAGAACGTGGCCGACATCCGCTGGGCCCTGAAGACCCTCGCGAGCCGTTTCCGAAAGGTGATCTGGGCCCCCGGCAACCACGAGCTGTGGACCCATCCCTCGGACCCCGTCACCCTGCGCGGCGTCGCCCGCTACGAGCATCTCGTCGACGTCTGCCGCGACCTCGGCGTGATCACGCCCGAGGACCCCTACCCGGTGTGGGAGGGCCCCGGCGGGCCGGTCGCCGTCGCCCCGCTCTTCCTTCTGTACGACTACTCCTTCCTCCCGGCGGGCTGCGCCACCAAGGAGGAGGGCCTCGAGTACGCGCACGGCACGGGGATCGTCTGCAACGACGAGTACCTGCTGCACCCCGACCCCTACCCGAGCCGGGAGGCGTGGTGCCGGGCGCGGGTCGCCGAGACCGAGCGCCGGCTCGCCGCGATCCCCGACGAGCTGCCGACCGTCCTGGTCAACCACTACCCGACGGACCGCCACCCGATGGACGTCCTGTGGCACCCCGAGTTCGCCATGTGGTGCGGCACCTCCCTGACCGCCGACTGGCACCACCGCTTCCGCGTCGCCGCGATGGTCTACGGCCATCTGCACATCCCCCGCACCACCCGGCACGAGGGCGTCCGCTTCGAGGAGGTCTCGGTCGGCTACCCGCGCGAGTGGCGCAAGCGTCCGCAGCCCCCGGGACGGCTGCGGCGCATTCTGCCGACGGAGGTGACGGCGCCGTGATCGCGGATCTGCTGCCCGAGTCGGTGGTGGCCGTCGAGGCGTTCGGCGAGGACGGCGTGCGCGAGTTCGGCGACGGGCCGCTCTTCCCGGAGGAGGAGGCGCTGATGGTGCATGCGGTCGCCAAACGCCGCCGCGAGTTCACCGTCGTACGGTCCTGCGCGCGGCGTGCGATGGACAAGCTCGGCGTGGCCCCGCAGGCGGTGCTGCCCGGCGAGCGCGGCGCGCCCGGCTGGCCGGACGGGCTGACCGGCAGCATGACCCACTGCGAGGGCTACGCCGCGGCCGCACTGGTCCGCGCCGCCGACCTGGCCTCCCTCGGTATCGACGCCGAACCGCACGCACCCCTCCCGGAGGGCGTCCTGTCCGCCGTGTCGCTGCCCGCCGAACAGGAGCGGCTGCTGCGCCTGGCCGCGGACCACCCCGGGCTGCACGGCGACCGGCTGCTGTTCAGCGCCAAGGAGTCCGTCTACAAGGCGTGGTTCCCCCTCACCCGGAAGTGGCTGGACTTCAGCGAGGCGGACATCGAGTTCCACCCCGAACCGCCCCCCTCCGACGCGGCCTCCGCCCCCTTCACCGGCACCTTCCGCGCCCGCCTGCTCGTCCCCGGCCCCATGGTCGGCGGCCGCCGCGTCGATCACTTCGACGGCCGCTGGACGGCGACCCGGGGCCTGGTGACGACGGCGATCGCCGTGCACCACGCCTGACGTCCACCGGGCCCCGGGCCGGGACGGTCAGGCTCTGGGACCCCAGCTCGCGAGGAGGCGGAAGAATTCCTCCTCGTTGCCCGCGAGGCCCGCCTGTGACAGGGCCTCGTCGGCCTCGGCCAGGACGGTGGGCGGGACCATCGGGGCGCTGCGGACCCGCGACGGGTCGGCGTGCTCGGTGTCCAGCGTGGCGCGGACCGTGTGCAGGAGGCGCAGGTAGGCCTGCACGGCGGTGCGCTCGCGGTCGGTCAGTACGGCTGTGGGCATCGGTGTCGGCTCTCCCCGTGTCGGCGTCGCTCCCACGCGCCCGGTCGGCGCGCACGCCGCCATCCGACGGCGCACCTCCCAGCTTGCCGGGCACCACTGACAATCCGGTCGAGCCGCACGCCGGTTCGCCCGCTTAGCGGAGGCGAAACCTCCTCGAAACCCCCCGGGGGAAAGCCTCCCTACGCTGGAGAAAAGGCAGCGCACATCAAGGAGGCGAGCCCGTGGTCGATGTCTCGCAGCGGCACCCCGCGCGCGCCACCCGGCTGCGCTCGGTCGGGGACGGTGAACTGGAACTCCGCTACCGGGTGGTGCACGGCTACCGTCGCGCCTTCCGGATGGCCGGGGAGGGGCCCGTCCTGGTCCTGATCCACGGCATCGGGGACTCCTCGGCGACCTGGGCCGAACTGATCCCCGACCTCGCCCGCACCCACACCGTCATCGCCCCCGACCTCCTCGGGCACGGCGCCTCCGACAAGCCGCGCGCCGACTACTCGGTGGCCGCGTACGCCAACGGTGTGCGCGATCTGCTCACCACGCTCGGCGTGGAGTCGGCGACCCTGGTCGGTCACTCGCTCGGCGGCGGCGTGGCGATGCAGTTCGCCTACCAGTTCCCCGAGCGCACCGAACGGCTCGTGCTGGTCAGCGCGGGCGGGGTCGGCCGCGAGGTGAACCCCGCCCTGCGGCTGGTGTCGCTCCCAGGCGCCCATCTGGCGTTGTCCGCCCTGCGGTTACCGGGGATGCGGCTCCATGTCGGCCTCGTCGTGGGCCTGATGCGGCTCCTGGACACCGATCTCGGCCAGGACGCGCCGGAGTTGCTCACCCTGGTCGACGCCCTCCCCGACGACACGTCCCGCAACGCCTTCATCCGCACCCTGCGCGCGGTCGTGGACTGGCGGGGCCAGGTGGTGACCATGCTCGACCGCTGCTATCTGACCGCCGGCATGCCCACCCTGCTGCTGTGGGGCGACCGGGACAGCGTCGTGCCGGTCCGCCACGCCTACGGCGCGCACGAGGCGATGCCGGGCAGCCGGCTGGAGATCTTCGAGGGCGCCGGGCACTTCCCGTTCCACAGCGATCCCGCCCGGTTCCGCGACCTGATCGAGGAGTTCACCGGCACCACGGCCCCGGCCGACTGGAGCCGGGACCGCTGGCGGGCGCTTCTGCGCGAGGGCCGCCCGGCGCACCACGCGGCAGGGCTGAGCGACCAGGCCGTACGGGAACTGCGCGAGGCGAGCGAACGCAGCGCGACCTGACGGCCTTCAGGGGCGCGACGGAGTGCGGCGGGCGCGTCAGCCCTGGGGGCCCAGATAGCCCAGGGACGCCTCGATCCGGCCCGCCAGATGGTCGCGGCGGCCGCGCCGGGCCGACGAACCCGGCAGCAGCGCACGGCACTTGCTGGCGAGCAGCAGGCCGAAGCTCTCGGCCTCCTTCTCGTCGTCCTGGTCGAACCGGGTGCGCGCCGCGACCCGCAGCACGGTCGCCTGGAGGTCGGCGCCCTCCTTGAGGAGTCGGGCCGCGACGGCCGCGCCGCCCACATGGTGGCCGCAGTGCCCGGCCTTCATGTGCCACAGCTCGTGCCCGAGGATCACCAACTGGTGGTCGGGCGCGGTGCGTTCCTCGATGACCACGAGGTCCTGGTCGGCCATGTCGAGCCACAGCCCGCTCGCCGTGTCGGCCGGGAAGGCGGCCATGCGGAAGTGCACCGGACGGCCCCGGCGCCGGCTCATCCCGTCGCACAGGGCGGTGTACAGATCGGCCGGTGCCGCGGGGGCCGGGAGGTCCAGCTCGGAGACGAGTTCGCCGCACAGGCGGCGCATTTCCTTCGCGATGCCCACAGTTCTCCCCCGGATCACGACTCGGGCCGCTTCACGCTCTCCAGGAGCATGTCCAGCCACTCGGCGACCTTGTCGCGGTGCTGGTCCGTGGGCAACTGCGCGGCCCGCCAGGCGATCCCGCGCACCCCGTGATCCTGCAGGAGTCTCTCCAGCGGATCCTCGGCGGCCGCGGCGGCCTCCCGTGCGGCGAGCTTCTGCAGCAGCTCCTGCTCGGTGTGCTGGAGGGTGCCCGCCAGGGCCTCGGGGTCCTCGGCCGTGAGGAAACCGGCGTGCACCCGGAAGAAGCGCTGGATGGCGTCGCAGTGCTCCATGGTGGGGCGGCGGTCGCCGTTGATCAGCGCGCCCGCCTGCTGCCGGGACATCCCGGCGCCGTCGGCTATCTCCTGCTGGGTGTATCTGCGCCCGTTCGGCTTCAGCCGGGTGCGGCGCAGCAGGTCCAGGCGCTGGAGGAACCGGGCCTGGACATCGGGCTCGCCGGCCGGGCGGCCGCCCAGCAGGGACTTGACCACCGGCTCGGGGACACCGGAGGCGACGGACAGCCGCCGGGTGTCGAAGACCTCCGCGTGGTCCACACCGAGCCGGTCGGCGAGTGCGGCGACACGGGCGACGACGGCCGACAGCAGTATCGTCGCGGTGGCGCCCGGAACCTCGAAGCCATCCGACACCGACAGGTCTCCTACGTCTCTCACGTCCCTCTCACAGGCACAGACGGGCGCCGTGAACTGCGTGGAGAGTAGCGGGTCTTTCGAACTCACATCCAGGTCTCGCCACAACTGTGGCCAATTTCAGCCGTCAACGAGCGCCGAATGCCACGATAGTTGACACGACTCGCGTCAGGGCAGCAGGATCGGCACGCCGCGTGAAGGCCGCAGAGGCAAGAGGGGTGACCGCCCGATGGCGTATCAGGCAGGAGGGCAGCGGACCGCGTCGCGGCCCGCCCCCGACAGTCCCGAGGCGCGGGCGTACCTCCAGGACTACGCCGGGTACCTCGAGGCCGTGCCGTTCCCCTCCGTCGTGCTCGACCACCGCTGGGACGTCGTCCTGGCCAACACCGCTTTCGAGACACTTTTCCGGGACATGAGCCCGCATCCGACCGCGCTGCCGGGCGACAACTTCCTGCGGTTCGTCCTCTTCCACCCCGACGCGGCCACCCTGCTCGGTGACCACGAGTCGAGCTGGTGCCTGCCGATGCTCGCGGGCTTCGCCGCCGCGCTGGAGCGCCACGGTCACGACCATGTGCTCCAGGCGATCCGCCGCGAGATCGCCCAGGACCCGCTCATGGAGGCCGCCTACCGGCAGGGCCTGCCGCACTGGATCCGCCTGGTCGGCGAGGGCGCCGTGGAGCACGACGGCGCGATCCGCCCGCTGCTGCACCCGGACCCGCGCCGGGGGGTCACCGAGTGCCGGATCGTCGCCGACACCCCGCGCACCCTCCAGGACATGGGCTACACCCGGCTGACGATGATCCTGCGCGAGCCGCGCCCCGCCCCGGCCCCCCGCAGGACCCGTACCGCACGCCGTACCGCGAACCATCTCACCGTGGTGCCCACCCCCACAGCCTGACCGGGCACCGTCGGCGTTCAGGTCGCCGACGGCGCCTCGGTCGGCGGCGGCGAGCCGCCACCGTCGTCCTCCTCGACCTCCTCATCCTCCTCGTCCTCCTGGTAGGAGTACCGCTGCTGCTTCCAGGGGTCGGCGAGGTTGTGGTAGCCGCGCTCCTCCCAGAAGCCGCGCCGGTCGGCCGTCATGTACTCGATGCCGCGGAGCCATTTGACGCTCTTGTAGCCGTAGAGGTGGGGGACGACCAGGCGCAGCGGGAAGCCGTGTTCGGCGGTGAGGGGTTCGCCGTCGTGGTGGGTGGCCAGGAGCGTCCGCGGTGAGGTGAAGTCACCGAGGCGCAGATTGGCGGAGTAGCCGTACTCGGCCCAGGCCATGACGTGCGTGGTCCCCGGCGCGGGCGGGACCAGGTCCAGAACGCCGGCGGCGGGGATGCCGTACCACTCGTGGCCGATGGAGGTGGAACCGCTCGCGCAGTGCAGATCGGAGACCACGGTGACACGCGGCAGGGCGGCCAGATCGTCGAACCGCCACTCGTGCGTCTCGCCGGAGGCGGTGGCACCGAAGACCCGCAGATTCCAGCGCTCGGGACGGAAGCGGGGGACCGGGCCGTAGTGCGAGACGGGCCAGCCGTGCACAAGACGCTGTCCTGGAGGGATCGGATGACCGCGCATGCGAGGAAAATATACGGGTGGGCTTGCAGATGCGATGTGTGACAGGCGTACTTTCGATGCCATGGCACATGATGAACCCACACGGGCGGCACGTCTGCTGGACGCCCAGGCCAAGGCCGAGCGGCTCTTCACGGAGATCGGGAAGCGGGGCCTGGTCGCGCCGGGCGAGAGCGAGCGGGCCGTCAGCGACCGGGTGCGCGATCTGGCGAACGAACTGTTCGGCACCACCCGGCACTGGCACAAGCGGATCGTGCGCTCCGGCCCGAACACCCTGGCGCCCTACCGGGAGAATCCCCCGGACCGGACCATCACAGCGGACGACATCGTGTTCGCCGACTTCGGGCCGATCTTCGAGGAGTACGAAGCCGACTTCGGCCGTACCTTCGTCCTCGGCGACGACTCCGACAAACACCGGCTGCGCGACGCCCTGCCCGAACTGTTCGCGGCCGGCAAGCGGTACTTCGCCGCGCACGAGGACATCACCGGCAAGCAGTTGTACGCCGAGGTGGAGCGGCTGGCCACCGAGGCCGGCTGGGAACTCGGCGGCTGGCACGCCGGGCACCTGGTCGGCGAGTTCCCGCACGAGACGATCGACGGCGCCGACACCGAGTCGTACATCACCCCCGCCAACGACACCCCGCTGCGCCGCACCGACAAGGCCGGACGCCGCTGCCACTGGATCCTGGAGATCCATCTCGTCCACCGGGAGCGCGAGTTCGGCGGCTTCCACGAGGAACTCCTGACTCTCTGACGAACCTTGGGGGCCTTGCGTGCTGCTGCGCCAGCTCGAATACCTGGTCGCGCTCGCCAGAGAGCGCCACTTCGTCCGCGCGGCCGCCGCCTGTTACGTCTCCCAGCCGTCGCTGTCCGCCGCGATACGGCGCCTGGAGCACGAGTTGGGCGTGCCCATCGTGCGCCGGGGGCGCAAGTACGAGGGGCTGACCCCGGAGGGTGAGGTGGTGCTCGCCTGGGCGCACCGCATCCTCGCCGAACGCGACGGCCTGCGGCAGGAGTTGTCGGCCCTGCGGGACGGGCTCACCGGCACGCTCCGCCTCGGCGTGGTCCCCACCGCGCTGCCCGTCGCGTCCCTGCTGACCAACCCGTTCTGCGAGCGCCATCCCCGCGCCCGGGTGAGCATCGAGTCGCTGTCGTCGGAGGAGATCCGGCACGGGCTCACCGAGTTCGCACTGGACGCGGCGATGACGTACCTCGACGACGAAGCCCTCGCGGGCCTGGGCCGACTGCCGCTCTACGAGGAGCGGTACGTGCTGCTCACACCGGTCGACGGCCCGCTCGCCGGGGTGTCCCGCGTGCGCTGGGCCCAGGCGGCGGCGCTCCCGCTCTGTCTGCTCGGCCCGCGGATGCGCAACCGGCGCATCATCGACGAGTGCTTCGCCGCCGACGGCGCGAAGGCGGCGCCCGCGATCGAGTCGGACACCGTCGCCGGGCTGTACGCCCATCTGCCGGGCGGCCGGTGGTCGAGCGTGATCTCGCACGCGTGGCTGCACATGTCCGGCGTGCCGGAGGGCATGCGGGTGGTCCCCCTGGAAGGCCCCGCGCACGGCCCGCGCGTCGGCCTGGTGACCGGCCCGGACGAGCCGCCCTCCGTCCTCGCCGGCGCCCTGCTCACGGTCGCCCGCGAGGCCGACGTACGCCAGGCCCTGGACGCGCTCCTGCGTGCCCACCTCGGCGGGGACGAGCACTGATAGCTGTCGGCTATACGGCCATAGCGAGGATCGCTTTGACCGGGCCCTTCGACGGCGGCGATCGTGAACACACCTTCCCGCGAGGCCAGTTGAGGAGCCGTGACATGGCCAAGGTGCTCTGCGTCCTGTACGACGACCCCACCGACGGATACCCGACGACGTACGCCCGCGACGACCTCCCCGCGATCGACCACTACCCGGGAGGCCAGACCACCCCCACCCCCGAGGCGATCGACTTCACCCCCGGACACCTCCTGGGCAGCGTCTCCGGCGAACTCGGCCTGCGCGCCTACCTGGAGAAGGCCGGGCACACCCTCGTCGTCACCTCCGACAAGGACGGCGCCGGCTCGGTCTTCGACCGTGAACTCGCCGACGCGGACGTGGTGATCTCCCAGCCCTTCTGGCCCGCCTACCTCACCCCCGAGCGCATCGCCGCCGCGAAGAACCTCAAGCTCGCCGTCACCGCCGGCATCGGCTCCGACCACGTCGACCTCGACGCGGCCGTCGCCCACGGCGTGACGGTCGCCGAGGTGACGTACAGCAACAGCATCAGCGTCGCCGAGCACGTGGTGATGATGACGCTGTCCCTGGTCCGCAACTACCTGCCCTCCCACCAGGTCGTCCTCGACGGCGGCTGGAACATCGCCGACTGCGTGACCCGCTCGTACGACCTGGAGGGCATGCACGTCGGCACGGTCGCCGCCGGCCGCATCGGACTCGCGGTCCTGCGCCGCCTCGCGCCCTTCGACGTCAAGCTCCACTACACCGACCGGCACCGGCTGCCGCGCGAACTGGAGCGGGAACTCGGGCTGGTCTTCCACGAGAGCGCGGCCGACATGGTGCCGCACTGCGACGTCGTCACCGTCAACGCGCCGCTCCACCCGGAGACCGAGGGCCTGTTCGGCGACGAACTGCTGGGCACGATGAAGCGCGGCGCGTACCTCATCAACACCGCCCGTGCCCGGATCGTCGACCGGGACGCCGTCGACCGCGCCCTGCGCTCAGGGCAGTTGGCGGGCTACGCGGGCGACGTGTGGTTCCCGCAGCCCGCCCCCGCCGACCACCCCTGGCGCACCATGCCCCACCACGGCATGACCCCGCACATCTCCGGCTCCTCCCTCTCCGCGCAGGCCCGTTACGCGGCCGGCACCCGGGAGATCCTGGAGTCCTGGTTCGCGGGGCGCCCGATCCGCGACGAGTACCTGATCGTCGACGGCGGCGCGCTGGCCGGGACGGGCGCCCACTCCTACTCGGTGACCACGTGAGCCGAGGGGCGCTCTCCTAGGCGAGCAGGGCGGTGACCGCCTCTCTGAGTGTGACGGGCGGACGGCCCAGCACATGGGCGAGGTCGTCGGTCCCCAACTCCAGCTCACCGGCGCGCACTTGGCTCTCCAGCCAACCATGGGCGCCGGGAGCCGGTTCGGTGCGCTCCCGTGCGACGACCGGGGTGCCGGACACCGCTGTCAGCACCTCGGCCAGCTCCGGGTACGTCCACCGGGTGCCTGTGAAGTCGTGGGCCCGGCCCAGGTGGTGTTCCTCGGTGAGGACACGTACGGCCGCCTCCGCGAGGTCGGCGCGGAACACGGTGTTGAGGCCACGGCCTCCGGTGCCGTGCGGGAGTTCACCGGAGGCGACGGCGTCCCGCAGACCCGCGTGCAGGAACGCCTCGCTGTAGAAGGGGTGGCGCAGCACGGTGTGCGGCAGACCGCTGTCGCTCAACGCGCGCTCGGTGGCGTGGTGGGCCGCGGTGACCCCCTCGGGCCGGGTGCCGGCACCCAGGAAGCTCGTGTAGACGACATGACCGACCCCGGCGGCGCGGGCCGCTTCGAGGGCGGTGCGGTGCTGGATGATCCGGCGGGCGGGGTCGAGTTCGGGGGAGGAGACCAGCAGCAGCCGGTCCACGCCCTTGAACGCGGTCCGCAGGCTGCCGGGATCGTCGTAGTCCCCGCGCCGCACCTCGACCCCCTCGGCGGCGAGATCCTCGGCCCGCTCCGGCGCGCGGACGACGGCGACGACGGACTCGGCGGGCAGCAGTCGCCCTAATCCTGCGACGACCAGTCGGCCGTAGGCTCCGGAGGCGGCGGTGACTGCGATCATGCGGAACTCCCTCGGGGGTGGGCTGCGACCGGCACACGATCAGCCACGTGTCCCGGCGCCGTCAAAGGCTTTTCGCCGCCCCGCCCGTCAGCCGCCGATGTGCACGAGATTCGCCCAACCGACCGGCAGGCCAGGGGCGTTGCGGCGCGCCCGGACCGTCGTAAGGTGCAGGGCCCGCGCCGGGTCGTCGCCCTCGGCGAGCCGTCGGTGGAAGTGCCGGGCGAGCCGGCGGCCCGTCGCGTCCGGCATCGGCCAGAGCGTGCCGACGACATCGGGGTAACCCGCGATCAGGAAGGCGCCCGCGATGTGGACCGACTCGTCGGGGATCTCCGCCCCGGGCCGCGCCGCGTCACAGATCGACAGGTACGCCAACTCCACGGACGACAGGTCGAGTCGGGCGATGTCGCCGACCGTCAGCTCGTCGTCCGCCTCGTGCAGCACCAGCCGGCTCAAGGAGGGCGAGCGGGGGTCGGAGCGGGTGTGGCACGTGAAGTGCGCCCGGGGGTGCCGGGGCAGTTCGGCCAGCAGCCGGGCCCGGGTGGCCTCGCCGTCGGCGAGGACGGTGGTCGCCGGATGGATCGCGGCGACCGCGTCGGCCTCGGAGTGCGCGCCCGGCAACGGCACTTCGGTGCCGCTCGCCGTCCGCCCGACCGCCACCGCCAGCAGCCCGGCACCGGCCGACGGGGTGGTCCGCCGGGCTCGCACCCGGCTCAGGGCCGTGATCGTCGGCGTGTAGGAGGAGACGACCCGGTCCAGGACCGTCCGCCCATCGCCCGCGAGGTGGTGTCCGGCCGCGTGCAGCGGGAGATGGCTCAGCGGGCCGGTGGGGCACCACCACAGGCGGGGGAGCGGGCTGTTCGGGCCCGGCGGCGGTGCCGCGACCGCGAGCACCGGTTCGGCCATGTGGTCCCAGAGCCAGGCCAGGGCGTCGAGCATCGCCTTGCCGCCGTGGTCGTCCGGATCCTCCACGGCCGTCAGGAACGTGTCGACGAGTGCGCCGACCCTCTCCGGGGTGACCGCGGGCAGCGGCACGACCGTGACCCCGTCCGGCCGTACGACGAGCGCGTCCGTCCTGAGCGCGCTGAGGTTGAGCACGACGATCGGCCCCCGCTCGGACACCGACAGCAACTCCTCCTCCGTCAGCCCGGACATGAACCTCTCGTGGCCCGGGACCTCGCGGATCTGCGCCCGCAGGATCTGGAGATTGCGGCCGGCGACCCGATGCCGGTCGGCGAGGCGTCCGTCGCCCGGGAGACCGGCGGTCGCGAGGATCATGCGGGCGCCGAGCGCCGAGGCGGACTCGTCGCGCCTCTTGAGCTGTTCGGCCAGTTGACGGGCGAGATCCGGTGCGGAGTTCCGCAGCGCCCGTACCTCGTCGTAGAGGGAGAGTTCCTGCGTCAGCAGAACGCTGCGGCCCAGTTCCAGGAGGGTGAGTGCCTCCAGCGGACTCTCGGCGTTCAGGGAATAGGCCGCGCCCATGGAGGCCATTCCGGAGAAACGCCGCAGGGCGCTCTCCTGGGACTGGCGGCTGACCTCGGTGGCGGTCAGCCGCGCCATTGCGCGCAGCGCGCCGAGATGGGCCAGGCCGGCCTCGTGCCAGGACTCTTCCGAGACGGCGAGATCCGCCCACCGCCGGGCACACTCGATCTGCACGTGGAGGTCCCCGTGGTCGAGCTTGGAGCACTCGAACAGCATGTTCCGCGCGGCCCGCCGCATGTCGGGGTCCGGTTCCCGGTCCGTGTGGTCGAGCAGCAGGGCGGCGCCCTGCACCAGGTACGCCGCCTTCAGTTCCGCGGGCAGATCGTCGGTCTTCAGCGCCCGCAGGGTGGCGTGGATGCCGCGCGCCAGATGGGAGGCGTCGCCCGTGTCCTCGTAGATCAGCCGTGCGCCCCGGCCGTAGCGGGCCAGGTGCCGGTGCCGGTCGGAACGCCCCCGGCTGAGCCGCATCGCCGTCAGCGTGGCCTCCAGCGCGCCGTCCAGGTCGGCGGTGGACCGCGTCTTCTCGTACCGCGCCAGCCAGATGTCGGCGAGGGCGCCGACCGCGTCGAGCCGGCCGGGGTGGCCCTCGGGGAGGGAGCCGATCGCCAGGCGTTGCAGGGGCACCGCCACGTCCACGACACCCCGGCCGCCGTGCGCCGCGTGGCTGAGCAGCCGGGCGTACGCCGCCTGCTCCAGGTACCGGTGGCGCGCGGGTTCCGTCGGGCGGGCGGCGGCCAGGGCACGCCGTGACATCGTCACGGACTCGCGCAGGACCCGTTCGTCGCCGTTCACCGGATACATCAGGCGCAACGCCCTTGCCAGTGCCAGCAGATGGTCCGGGCGGGGGTCGCGGTCCACCGCCTCCCGCAACGCCACGATCGCGGTTTCCAGGTCGCGCACCGAGCCGGTCGCCTCATGGGCCGCCAGGAACGGCGAGCCCAGGACGTACCCGTCCTCGGCGCTGACCGTCTCCTCGGTGAAGTCCCGGCCCAACACGGCCATGCGAAGGGCCTGTTCACGATGCTCGTCCTCACCGGTGCGCTGGAAGAGCGCGGTGAAGGTACGGCTGAGGAGGCTCTGGCAGGCGGCCTTGAGCCGGTCGGAGGCGGAGGGCGCACGAATGGCCCGCACGGCGTGGTGCACCGCGCGGAAGAGGGCGTCCGTTCCCTCCTCGTGCGCGGCGAGGTCGAGCAGCGCGATGCTCAACTCGTGCGCGATGTCGGGGTACGGATCCGCCGGGTCCGGGCCAGATGTCGGGGCCGCGACGGCGGCCGCGCGTTCCCCCAGCTCGACCGCGCGTCGCAGCGGTGCGGTGTCGCCCGTCTCGCGGTACAGCGCGTACAGGCAGCGGGCCGCCAGCGACAGCGCGAAGGGGCCGGGCGCGCGGACCCGCCGCGCGAGCATCGGGTCCAGCAGGGCGATCGCCTCCGTGAGCAGGGCGATGCGCGGGGCGTTGGGGTCGGGGTCCGGTGCGGGCAGGGAGACACCCAGCGAGGCGCCGGGAGCGACCCGGTCGACCACGCCGTTGACGATCGCCGCCATCGCCGCGTCCTCAAGGGTGGGGACGGTCACCGGCTCCGAGAAGAGGAAGCGGCGGTACAGCCCGGCGGCGGCCTCGATGCGGGCGTCCTTCCCTTTGAACCGGGCCATCTCACTCCCCGGTTGAGAGGGACGCGAGCTGTTCGCTCCACTCCCGCTCCAGGTGCTGCCGGGTACGCGTGATCCTCTCGCGCTCCTGCGGGCTGCGGCCCAGCGCCGGGTCGACCTCGGACAGCAGCCGGAGAGCCTCCCGCCAACGGCTGGTCAACGCGTCGTGGTCGAGCCCCAGGGCGAGGGACAGATGCCCGCCGGCGTACACGGCCTGGGCGTGGTCCAACTCGCGGTAGGGCGAGGGTTCGTACCGCCACAGCACATTGAGCGCGTCGATCAGACGGCGTACGTCCCGCGGCTCCTTGACCAGCGGCACCGCCTTCCAGGCACCGGCCGTGCCGGCGATGGCGACGAAGTTCGCCAGCGACTCGCCCAACGGGTCCGAGGCCAGCAGCCGTCCGGCGGCGTGCAACACGGACGCGGCACACAGCGCGGCGTCGAGCGGCGGCAGCGTCTTCAACGGAGCCGCCACCGCCTCTAGTTGGTCCGTCGACGTGAACTCCCGCATCTTGACGGCGGCGTACAGCTTCGGCAGCACGGGTTTGAGCACGTTCTCGACATACTCGGGATCCGCCGAGAAGTCGGCGAACGCCGCGTTGGCCTCGCGGATCAGCGAGTCGACGGTGCGTGCCTTCTTGTTGAACAGGGCCACGAAGCCCCTCCCTTGACGTCAGGTCAGCTCGTGTGACGGCTCTGCCAGGTGTGCGGGTCCAGGGCGCCTTCGCTCACCATGCGGACGACGAAATCGGCCGCGTTGCGGGCCGCGGCGGCCTGCACGTCGTCGGTCTTGCCGACGCCCCAGTCCGAGACGGCCTTCACCGGCTGAGCGGGCACCTCCGTCGGCACGATCCCCCCGTAACTGTGGTTCGCCTGATCGGCGTTCATCGTCAGGTCATGACGATCGCACATCGGATGTCCGGAACTCACCGTTTTCGAAGGGAGCGTGACACCGTCGTAGGAGGGCTCGGGGCCGTCGGCCCCGCGCTCAGCACGGCTTTCGCCACACCCCCAGTTCCAGGCGCTTCCGCATCGACGACAGGTTCAGGCGGCGGGACTCGGTGCAGAACGTGCTGTTGGGTTCCGCGTATTCGACGTGGAAGACCGCCTTGCCGGCCTTGATGAAGGGGGACAGGCGGGCGCACTCGTCGAACTCGGCGCACTCCTCGTTGACTGCGAAGTCGAAGTGGGGGAGGAGCTGCGGGATTTGCGGGAGGTCGTTCTTGAGGCCGACCGAGAGGCCGCGGGCGTGGGCGATGTCGGCGATCATGCGGTTGTAGCGGAGCTGGTCGCGGGCGGTGAGGGGGAAGCCGGTGTCGTTGGAGTAGCCCTCCACCAGGTCGGGTTCCACCGCGTCGAAGCCCTTCTCGGCGCACATGTCGAAGCGGTGCTCCATGATCGGGCGCAGTACCGAGATCTTCCGGATGTCCAGCCAGCGTTCGCCCGACCAGCCGTTGGCGCCGCCGAGCACCGACCGGGGGAAGTCGGCGTGGTCGGGGCGGAAGTCCTCCCAGGCGCCGACGTTGATGTAGCAGATGACCTTGCGGCCGTCGCGGTGCAGCCGGGCCACGTCCGCCGCCGTGTTCTCGAAGCCGTCGATGTCGTAGACCGGTACGTCCACCGACGGGTCGACCGGGCCGTCCAGTTGCCACTGCCAGGCCAGGCCCGGGCGGGGCTGCCAGCGTGGTTTCCCCTTCGGAGGGGGTGTGGCACCGTCCCCGCCTCCGCCGTCTCCGCCGCCCGTGCCGGAACAGCCGGCCAAGGCCAGCGCGCTCGCCAGCAGCATCGCCCTCAGCGTGTAGTACCTCATGACTCCGATCCGGTCAGGGCTGGGGTCAACTCGGCCCAAGGGTTGGGTAGTTCTCCGGTCACCGGGCCGCAGACGGCGGCGCCCCGCTCGCCCGCGGTGCGTACCGCGAGCGGCACCAGGGCCGCCGGGACGCCGTAGACGAGATGGCACAGCCGTTCCGGCGGATGCCGTGCGGCCCACTCCGGGCGGCTGAACGCCGAGACGTACGTCGACCAGTGCCCCTCGAAGGTGACGGTCAGGTCGGCGAGCCGGGCGTACCCCGGCGCCGGGTGGACCCCGGGGTTGAGCACCACCGTCCCGGCGCCCGCCCGGCGCACCGTCCGCACCAGCCGCCGGCAGGCCCACAGCGCCTCCGGTGTCGCCGTCACCTGGTCGAGGAAGCAGCCGTCGGCCGCGTACCAGTCCTGGTGGCGGCGTACGTCGTCCAGGACGGCGGCGCGCTCGCGCACCCCGTAGTCGGTGTCGACGTACCCGAGGACCCGCGCGCCCGCCTCCCGCAGAGCGCCGGCGGCCGCGGTGAAGGCCGGGTCGGGGCGCTCGCCGGGACCGTTCGCCGGGTTGAGGATCACACCGTACGTCCGCCCGGCCGCCTGGATCAGGCGATGCCAGGCGCCCGGATCGTCGGCCGGGTGCACATACAGCGGAATCAGCAGGCTCACGGCGCGCCGTCCGGCGGGAACGGCGCAGTCAGCGCAGTCAGCAAATTCAGGGCAGTCGGCGCGATCCAAGGCATCGGCGGGCTCACCGCGTGCCGTCGGCTTCCCACAGCGCCGCCAGCGCCTCGTCGAGCGTGTGGACCGGGCGCCAGCCCAGCGCGGCCTCGGCGGCGGCGATGTCCGAACACTGCCAGGACACCTCGCCCGAGCGGACCGAGCGGCCGCCGTCCGCCGTCTCCTCGATCCGGCCCCGGAACCCGGCCCGCGCCGCGAGGCCCCGCACCAGCTCGCGCACCGGGACCGCCCGGCCCGCGCCGATGTTCAGCACCGGCGGCAGCGGAGCGGGGGCCGTGACCGCCCGTTCGACGGCCCGCGCCACGTCGCGTACGTCCACGAAGTCACGGTGGGCGGACAGGTCGCCGAGCCGCAGCACCGCGTCCGGGCCGCGGTCCGTCTCCCGCAGCAGGGCCGTCAGCCGGCCGGGCAGCCCGGCGGCCGGGGCGCCGGGGCCCACCGGGTTGCCCACCCGCAGCACCACCGCGTCCAGCCCGGACGCGGTCACCGCGGCCGTGCCCGCCAGCTTCGTCGCCCCGTACGGGCCGGCCGGGGAGGTCGCCGCCGACTCCGTCACCAGAGTGCCCCGCGCCCCCGGGCCGTACTCGGCGGCCGACCCCAGATGCACCAGCCGGGCCCCCGGCGCCGCCTCGCGCAGCGCCTCGCACAGCACCGCCGGTCCGCGCGCGTTGACCTCGGCGAGGGTCACGGCGTCACCGCCGGTCGCGCCCGCGCAGTTGACCACCGCGTCGGGCGCGGCCGCGGCCAGGGTCTTCGCCAGCTCCTCGGGGCGCGCCGTGGCGAGGTCGACCGGGAACGCGGCGCCGGCGGAGCGGCCGGCGCCCAGGACGCGCGCGCCCGGCAGGACGCGCAGCCGCTCGGCGACATGGGCACCGAGATATCCGGTGAAGCCCAGGACGAGAATGCGCATGACGTGCTCAGGCTCCCTTGAGCAGATGGGACTTGCGGGTGGTGAACTCGGCGTTGGCCCGGTCGTAGTCGTCGGGGCGCCCGATGTCCAGCCAGTAGCCGTCGAACTCGTAGGCGTGCGGCTCGTTGCGCGCTCTGATCAGATCGAGCACCAACTCGTCGAAGCCCAGCGGGAGTCCGGGCGTGTAGTCGGCCAGGGTGGAGCGCGAGAGGCCGTAGACGCCCATGGAGACGTGGTAGTTCATGCTGGGCTTCTCGGTGAAGGCGACCACCTTGGCCGAGTCGGTGGTGAGTACCCCAAAGTCGATGTGCACCTTGCGGGCGTACGTGGCGATGGTCAGCGGCGCCCCCGACTCCCGGTGGGTGCGCAGGACGTCCGCGTAGTCGAGGTCGGTCAGGATGTCGCCGTTCATCACGAGGAACGTCTCGGGCAGCCGCTCGCGCAGGGTGAGCAGCGGGCCCATGGTGCCCAGCGGGCTCTCCTCGGTGGCGTAGTCGATCTGCATGCCCCAGGCGGAGCCGTCGCCGACATAGGCGCGGATGATCTCGCCGAGGTGGCCGATGGCGATGGTGCAGTGGGTGAAGCCGGCGCCGGCAAGTTGGCGCAGCACGATCTCCAGGATGGCGTGCTGGTCGCCGATGGGCACGAGCGGCTTGGGCAGCGCGGTGGTGTAGGGCCGCAGCCGGACGCCCTTGCCCCCCGCCAGGATCACTGCGTGCATGGTCTCCTCCTTCTGGGAGTTCTCGGAGTTCAAGGAGCTCTCGGAGTGCTCAGAGTTCTCGGGTACTCGGAGTTCTCGGACTCCTCGGACTCCTCGGACTCCTCGGATGTGCTCGCGTGCGGTGTGCCGGACGGGTGTCAGATGTTGTAGATGCCGGTCTTGTAGCGGGCCAGGTTCGCGGGGTCGCGGAAGAACTCGACGGTGTGCGCGAGTCCTTCCTCCAGGGAGTGCGCGGGCTGCCAGCCGGTGGCCGCGGTGAGCCGGGAGGCGTCCGCGACCAGCCGCATCACCTCGGAGTTGGCGGGCCGGATCCGGGCCTCGTCCTCGCGGACGTCGAGCGCGGTGTCCATCACCTTGCCGATCAACTGGACCAGATCGCCGACCGAGATCTCCCCGCCGGTCCCGGCGTTGAACGTGCGGCCCACCACCTGCTCGGCGGGCGCGCTGCCGACGGCGAGGAACGCCTGCGCGGTGTCCTTGACGAAGGTGAAGTCCCGGGTCGGCCGCAGATCGCCGAGCGTGATCGCCCGTTGCCCGGCGGCGACCTGACCGATGACGGTGGGGATCACGGCACGCATCGACTGGCGCGGACCGAACGTGTTGAACGGCCGCAGCGTCACCACGGGCGTGTCGAAGCTGGCGTGGTAGCTGTCGGCCAGCCGGTCCCCGCCCGCCTTCGAAGCGGCGTACGGGGACTGGGTGTTGATCGGATGGTCCTCGGTGATCGGCACGGTCTGCGCGGTGCCGTAGGTCTCGCTGGTGGAGGTGTGCACCAGCCGGGGCGTGCCCAACGCGCGTACCGCCTCCAGCACGTTGAGGGTGCCGGTCACATTGGTGTCCACATAGCTGTGCGGCGCCTGGTAGGAGTACGGGATCGCGATCAGCGCGGCCAGATGGTACGCCGTGTCGGCCCCGTCGAGCAGACCCCGGACCGAGCCCGGGTCCCGGACGTCACCGAGGACGATCTCGACCTGGTCCAGGACGTCGGGGTGCAGGGTCTCCAGCCAGCCGTACGAGGAGAAGGAGTTGTACTGGGCCATGGCACGGACCCGGTGTCCCGAGGCGACCAGCGCCTCGGTGAGATGGGAGCCGATGAAACCCTCGGCTCCGGTGACGGCGGCGAGCGGTGTGGCGGTCAACTCCGTTGTCCTTCCGGTCGGTTGAGTGGGGGGGTTGGGTGAGCCGGCCGTGCAAGGGGCACGGCGGGCGGGTGCCGGTCAGGCGTGCGGCGCGGGACGGCCGAGCCGCCACAGCGCGCACCCGGTGAGACAGAGCGCGGCCGCGCCGCAGCTCAGGGCGAGGGCCGCGCCGGGCCCGGGTGGCGCGTCGAGCAGGGTGACGGTCCCGGCGCCCGCCGCCGTGGCGAGACAGACGAGCGCGGACGGCCAGGCGGCGCCGAACGCCTGGAGCAGCAGCGCGGTCCACAGGACGGCCGCGAGCGTGAGCAGGGCGTCGGGCGCGGCGCCGGTCAGCAGGGCGGCCGGCCACAGCGGCAGCACATAGGCCGCCAGACACAGGCCGAGGATCCCGGCCGACCGCAGCAGGAACCCGGCGGGCGTGGCGGCGGCCCGCAGCGCGGCGACCGACAGGCCCCGGTAGCGGTACAGCAGCCACTCCGCGGGCCCCATGCTGACGGTCAGCACGATCACCGCGTACGGCTCCCGGCGTCCCTCCAGCAGCACGAGCACCCCGGCCGCCAGCCCGAACAGTCCGTACGGCAGCGAGCGCAGCGGACTCGGCCGTACGACGCCCGAAGCCGCTGACCCCGAGGCCGCCGCACCGGACGCCGGATTCGCCGCGAGCGCGCTCCACAGCACCCGCCCGGTCACCGCCAGCGTGGCCAGCAGCGCCAGCGCGGGCAGCCCGGCACGCGCCGCCTCGCCGGGCTCCCACCACGGCAGGACGGCCGCCCCGGCGACCAGCGGGGTGAGCGCGGCGAGCAGCAGCCGTTCCCGGGCCAGCACCAGCAGCACACCGGCGGCCGCCAGGTACAGCGACTGCGCGGCCACCACCAGGGTCACCGGGCCGACCCCGCCGGACACCGCCCCGGCCGCCGTGGCCAGCACCGCTCCGGCTGGCGCGCCGGCCAGCAGCGTCAGGGCCGCCTCCCGCCGTCCTGCCACCATCCGCAGATGCGCGCGGTGGCCGAGCGCCTGCCCCCAGGCCCAGGAGACCAGCCCCGCCACGATCAACGCGGAGGCATGGGCCCCCGCGTCCCACAGCGGCGCGGTGAGCAGATACGCCAGCCCGGGCAGGGCGAACAGCACGCCCCGCAGCAGGCAGCGCACGGTGTCGGGACGCCACGGGTCGGGCCCGCGGGCCGGTTCCGGGAAGGTCCGCGGGACCCGTTCGTACAGTGCGGCGGCCAGCGAGAACAGATCGGGATGGCCGTACCGCTCCTTGATCGTCCCCGCGGTCAGGCCCTCCGCCTCCAGCAGCGCGGCCACCTCGTAGGGGTGGACGGCCGGGCCGATGCGGTCGGCGAGGTCGGCGGCGAGCCGGCTGACCGCGTCCTCGTCGGGGCCGCGCAGGGGCAGCCGGATGGCGAGCGTGCTGTCGTCGAGGGCCCAGCGGGGACGGCGCCGCCGCGGCCGGACGTCGGCCAGCCGCAGCGCCAGGGTGTCCTGCTCGGCGCCGCCCGGCTCCAGGGATATCGGCCCGCTCATCCGGCCACCGTGCCCGCCGGTGCCGGTGCCGGTGCCGGTGTCGGCAGCGGTGCGGCCGGGGCCGCGACCGGCTCCGACGGCCGCTGGAGCGTGGGCAGTTCGAGATAGATGGAGCGGAAGGTGTCGATGGTCTGACGCAGGGTGAACTGTTCGATCACCCGCAGCCGGGCCGCCTCGCCCATCGCCCGGCGCCGCGCCGGGTCGCCCAGCAGCTCCAGCGCGGCCGCCGCCATCGCCTCCGGATCGCGCGGCGGCACCACGAGCCCGGTGTCGCCGACCGCCTCGCGGACCCCGCCCACATCGGTCGAGACGGTGGCCCGCCCGCACGACATGGCCTCGATCAGGGTGAAGGGGAACCCCTCGCTGATGCTGGAGAGCATCACCACGTTCCCGGCCGCGTAGGCGTCCTTGATGTCGTCGACCCGGCCCTCGAAGGTGACCGCGTCCGCGTGCCCCAGCTCGGCGGCGAGCGCCTCGCAGCGCTCCCGGTACGCCTCCCCACCGCGCGGGGTGCCGCCGAACAACCGCAGTCGGCTGTCCGGGAGTTGCTCCCGTACGCGGGCGAAGGCGCGGATCAGGGTCTCCAGGTCCTTGATCGGGTCGACCCGGCCCGCCCAGCTCAGGGTGAGCGTCCCCGGCTCGGGCCCGGCGGGCGGGAACGCGGCCGGGTCCACGCCGTTGTAGACCGTGCGGATCGACCCGGGGTCGGCGCCGCCCTCCTCCTCCCAGAGCCGGTTGTAGCGGTTGCCGGGGGTGATCAGGGCGGCCCGCCGGTAGCTCTCCTCGGCCAGCAGCCGGAAGAAGCCGAGGATCACCGCCTTCACGGGCCAGCGGTAGGGCGCGGTGCGGTAGCCGAGGTAGCGCTCGCGCAGATAGACGCCGTGCTCGGTGAGCAGCAGCGGAACGCCGTGCCGGTCGAGCGCGGCGAGCCCCGGCAGGACGGCGACGCCTCCGCTGACCGCGTGCGCGACTCCGGTGCGCGGCGGCGGCGCGGCCAGCGGGCGCAGGGCGTGTTCCAGCAGCGCGGTCGCGGTGAGCGCGTCGTGCACGGTCGGCCGGGCCTCGCGCACGGCGAGACCGGGCCGGTTCCACACCGAGGTGAGCAGGGCGATCGCCCGGTCGCCGCGCAGGAACGGGCTGAGCGTGCCGTCGGCGGCGGCGCGGGCCAGCGCGTACAGCGCGGGGGCGAAGCCGCTCTCGGCGCGCGGGTCGAGGAGCGCGGTGAGGAACTCCTCGTAGGCGGCGGCCAGTCGGGCCAGCGCGCGGCCCCTGGGGGTGCGGCCCTCGGGCGGGGCGCCCCACATGGGGACGGACCGCACCTCGCCGACCTGGGCGGGCAGGTCCCAGACGACCGGTTCGCGTCCGGTGCCGGTGACGGCGATGACGTCGAAGTCGAGGTCGGGCATGCCCTGGACGAGCTGGTCGCACCAGACGCTCACGCCGCCGTGACTGTGCGGGTAGGTGCCTTCGGTGAGCAGGGTGACGCGCGTTGCGCCGGGGCGTCGCGCGCCATGGGGAACGTGCATCGGTGTGCTCCACGGCCGAGGTGTGGGGTGGTCGTGCCCGGTGGCCCGGGGTGCGGGGCCACCGGTGGGGTTCCGGCCGCGGGTGCGGCCGGCTCGCTCCTTGGGACGGTGCGGCGGTACGCGGTTCAATCGCCCGCGGTGGGCGGGACCTGCTCGCGCACGCCCGCCGGGACCCGGGTGTCCGGCGCCGGCTCGGTGGCCGTGAGTCCCTCGGCGCTGTCGGCCGCCGGGGCCGCGGCGGACGCCGGCAGGGCGAACGCCAGCGGGCTGCCGCCGGCGGGCGTCCAGCCGGACACCCCGCCCGCGTACGGCGTCCCGAACGCGCCGCCGGCCAGTGTGCTGCCGGCCGGCAGGGTCGCCGTGACGGCCGTGCCGGAGGGTGCCTGCACGGTGACCGTGTCGCCGATCCGGTACGCGGTGACCTGGCCGGCGTCCAGGGCGGCCTGCCAGGCGGCACGGCGCCCCAGTTCGACGCCGATGTCCTTCATCCGCAGGTTCACCACCGGGGTGTCGGCCGCGAACAGGTCGTCGTAGCCGTCGAGGACACCGCTGAGGACCGGGTAGGCGATACGGTCCTCGGCCAGGTTCGACTGGTGGATGAAGTGCGGGCGGGGGTCGTTGGCGAGGACGTGCCCGAGGGCGATCCGGGTCTCCAGCGGCACGATGTGCTCGGTGTAGCCGGTGGCCGGGTCCAGCGGGGCGGCCAGACAGGTGGTGGTGGCCGGGTTGTCCTCGCAGATGCCGCTGCCGCCCTGGGCGCGGCTGGTGTAGATCCAGTTGTACTCGTCGACCTGCTCGGCGGCCCGGCCCGCGTTGTAGAAGACGTTCATCGGGTAGCGCGGCACGGTGGTGGCGGGGCCGACCTGACGCTGGTGCGGCTCACGGGAGTTGTCGGAGCCGAGCCAGTCGATGCCGTTGTCGCCGACGGCGAGCGCCAGGTTCGGGTTGTCCTGGGGCTGCTGCGGCAGGACCTTCATGCCGGAGTGCTCGCCGGTCACCAACTCGTCGTTCTCCAGCGGGAGTCCGGCGGTCTGGCCCCACACGCGGTTGGTGGCGATCTCGTCGGAGATCTCGGCGCGGCTCACCCACTTCACGCTGCCGTCGGGGTTGGTGTCGCACTTCCACGGCACCACCGTGGTGTCCTGCACACAGCCCAGGAAGGCGTGCGTGTAGGTGTGGTTGACCCAGCGGAATCGATCCTTCTCGGCGAGCAGGGCGTCGGCGAGCGGGTCGGCGCCGTTGTTGTCGGCGCGCTGGTCGACGGTGCCGGCCGCGTTGTAGGCGAGGTCCAGGGTGAAGTCGTGACCGGTCTGCCAGGAGGCGGCGTAGGTGACGTCGGCGGGGGTCATCCGGATCGGGTCCGGGGTGGCGTTCGGGTCGGTGCAGTCGACGTCGCCGGGCGTGCAGTTCAGGGTGGTGTTCCAGCGGTCGTCGGCGGCGAACACGTCGTCCACGTGGACCGCGAAGTAGTTGCGGGAGGCGCCGAGACGGACCCCGCCGGTCATCCACTCCACGATGCCGCGGGCCAGCAGCCGGAACTGCTGCTGGTACTGGTTGTAGACGAACGTGACGACCAGCTCGCGCCGTCCGTCGTGCCGGTACTCGCCCACCAGCGAGCCGCGGGTGGACTGTCCGGGGATCGGCGCGTCGACGTAGGAGGTGAAGTCGGCGCCGGGTGCCGGGGTCGACAGATAGGCGTAACTCTCGCCCACCGCCGCGTCGTTGTCCTCGAAGGGGACCGCCCCGTCGAGATAGCCGAAGGGACCGGCCTGTCCGGCGGCCGTCACCGCGGCCTGCACCCCGTCGAGGCTGCCGGCGTAGCCGCCGTACACCGGGTACTGGAGACCGGCTTCCGGACGCGCGTAGGTGTAGGCGTCGACCTGGGGGATCGCGTAGGTCTGCTCGTAGGAGGCGAGCGCGGCCATCTCCGCCGAACCGGCCGCGAACGGATTGTCGTTGGGCAGGACCACGGCCTGGAACTTGGCGCGCGGCCGGCCGTCGACCGTGTCCGCGAGGAAGTCCGCGTCGATCACCGGACGGCCGGTGTCGGCGAGGTCGATCGCGGTGAACGGCGTACCGGCGGCCGCGAGTTCCGCGGCGATCGCGTCGGTGGCCGGTCCGCCGTCGCTCACCACGAGCACCCGCAGGTCGATGCGGGGCGTGGTGTCGTCGGCCTGGGCCGCGCCGGCCGGCAGACCGAGCGCGGCGATGAGCGCGCCCACCGTCAGGACGGTGGTGCGTGTGGTCCGCTTCATGCGGTGAAGTCCCCTCCCCGGGCAGGGGTGAGCACGGCTCCCATGGAGCGGACGCACCCCCTTACGCGACGCCGGCGTCCCCCTCAGAAGCCAGTCGTCCCGTATCCGTCGCGTCAACATAGTGGTGTGTCTGTGTAGCTTTCGCGGTCATGCTGCGAAACATGACGGAAAAGAGCAGGTGTCCTACAGGTCCGTCCCGGAACCGAATCGGACGGTTTTCCGTCGGGGGGACGGACGGGGTCCGATGGGCGCGAGGGCTCCGTGTGCTGGTCCGGGCGCTGAACGGCGCACCGGCGGGCCACGGGGGCCCGCCGGGCGCACTGCCGGTGGTCCAGACCACGATGTGGGCCTGGTCACAGACTGATTTCAGGTCATCTCCGGTCCCAACCGGCCGGTTTCCGGCAGGAGTTCAGGAGCAGAGGACGCGCGTCTCGGGCGTGTAGACGGGCCCGCCGCTGATGCTCGTGCTGTCGCTGAACTCGGCGTAGAAGTACGAGTAGAAGCCGATGTTGCCGTTGCAGCCGGAGTCCGCCGCGACCTGGAGCGTCAGCGTGACGGTACGGCTCTGGCCGGGCGGGACCGTGGTGCCGTAGTTGCCGCCGAGGTTGGCGGGTCCGGTGCCCGTACACGGGGTGCTTCCGGCGGCGGTGGTCAGGGCGCAGCCGGTGAACGCGTACTTCAGATCAGGCCGTTGGGTGGTGAGCCAGGTCGGGTCGATGCTCTGGTACACGAACCAGATGTCGTAGCTGTGGTTGTTGGTGATCGTCATCGACAGGTCCACCGTGCCGCCGGGCGTCGTGGTCGCGCCGCTCGTGGCGAAGGTCAGCGTGGCCGGCGCCGGGTCGGCGCTCGCGCTGGGGGCCAGGCCGAACACGGCGAGGACGGCGGCCAGGACGGTGGCGAGGCCGAGGCGTCGCATCAGAGGTGATCGCATGGCCCGGGAGGCTAGGCAGGCGGCGCGAGCGGCGTCGTCCCCGTGGATCATGCGGGATGCGGCGATCGGCCGGAAATGTTCCCTTGGCGAAGAATGCGTGGGAAAGCCGTGAGGGCGTCGGAAAGCCTGCACACGCGCACTGTAGTCGGTGGGTGACGCACTGAATCGGCGCGCGGGAGGTCACGGCCGCTATTGGCGTGTACCCGACCATTCGCCGTCTCTCCGGCCGTCGTACCGGACACGACTTCTCGGCCATCCCGCCGCAATTCCGCCCCCACCGGACTCCGGCGTTCCGCGGGCCGCCCGCACCCCCTGCGTACGGTCGACTTTCACACGGGCGCCACCCGCCCCTTCCCCGGTGTTCCGTGTCCCGGGAAGACTTCTGACGCGCGTGCCCCCCACAACAGTCGGTCGCACAGGCCGCCTTCGCCGAGAGGTCCCCCACCCATGCCCGAGGTCAACCGGCGCCGCTTCCTCCAAGTCGCTGGCGCCACCACGGCGTTCAGCACACTGTCCGGCAGCATCGAGCGAGCCGCCGCCCTGCCCGCGAACCATCGCACCGGGTCGATCGAGGACGTCGAGCACATCGTCGTCCTGATGCAGGAGAACCGCTCCTTCGACCACTACTTCGGCACCCTGCGCGGTGTACGCGGATTCGGCGACCCGCACCCGGTCACGCTGGCGAGCGGCAAGTCGGTCTGGCACCAGCCGTACGGGGAAAGGGAGTTGCTGCCGTTCCGGCCGGCCGCCGACGACCTCGGCATGCGGTTCCTGGAAGGACTGCCGCACAGTTGGCCCGACGGCCAGGCCGCCTACAACCGGGGCCGCTACGACAACTGGGTGGCCGCCAAGGGCACCACCACCATGGCCTACCTCACCCGCGAGGACATCCCCTTCCACTACGCGCTCGCCGACCGGTTCACCGTCTGCGACGCCTACCGCTGCTCCTTCATCGGCTCCACCGACCCCAACCGCTACTACCTGTGGAGCGGACACACCGGCAACGACGGCCTCGGCGGCGGACCCGTCCTCGGCAACGAGGAACTCGGCTACGACTGGACCACCTACCCCGAACGCCTGGAACGGGCCGGCGTCTCCTGGAAGATCTACCAGGACATCGGCGACGGCCTGGACGCACGCGGCTCCTGGGGCTGGATCCCGGACGCCTACCGGGGCAACTACGGCGACAACTCGCTGCTGTACTTCAACAGTTACCGCAACGCCCGGCCCGGTGACCCGCTCCACGAGAAGGCCCGCACCGGCACCGACGTCCGCAACGGCGACGGCTACTTCGACGTGCTCCGGGCCGACGTACGGGCGGGCACACTGCCGCAGATCTCCTGGATCGCCGCCCCGGAGGCGTTCTCCGAGCACTCCAACTGGCCCTCGAACTACGGAGCCTGGTACATAGCCCAGGTCCTGGACGCCCTTACCTCCAACCCGGAGGTGTGGGCGAGGACGGCCCTGTTCATCACCTACGACGAGAACGACGGCTTCTTCGACCACGTCGTCCCGCCGCTCCCGCCGGCCTCCGACGAGCGGGGCAGGTCCACGGTCGACGTCACCCTCGACCTCTATCCGGGCGGCGGCAACCGCGTCGCGGGACCGTACGGACTCGGGCCGAGGGTGCCGATGCTGGTCGTCTCGCCCTGGAGCAAGGGTGGTTACGTCTGCTCCGAGACCTTCGACCACACCTCGATCGTGCGGTTCATGGAAGAGCGCTTCGGGGTGTGCGAGCCCCAGATCTCACCCTGGCGGCGGGCCGTCTGCGGCGATCTCACCTCGGCCTTCGACTTCACCCGCACCGACACCGGGCCGGTCGCCTTCCCCGACACCGACGGCTACGAGCCCCCGGACCGCGAGCGTCACCCCGACTACCGTCCGACCCCGCCCGCCGTGGGCGTCCTGCCCCGGCAGGAGCGCGGCACGCGTCCCACCCGCCCGCTCAAGTACGCGCCGTACGTGGACGGTTCGGCGACCGAGGAGGGCGGCGGGCCCGGCCGGATCACGCTCACCTTCGCCTCGGGCGCCGAGGCCGGCGCCGTCTTCCTCGTCACCTCCGGCAACCGCACCGACGGACCGTGGCACTACACCGCCTCGGCCGGCCGGACCGTCTCCGACACCTGGAACTCGGCGTACTCGGGCGGCTCGTACGACCTGACCGTGCACGGCCCCAACGGCTTCCTGCGCGCCTTCAGGGGAACCGGCACCGGCCCCGAGGTGACCGCCCGGCACGTCGGCGACGACGTCAGGCTCACCTTCACCCACCGGGGCACCGGCACCGCCGTGCTGCGGCTGGCGGACGGCCGCAGCGGTCGTACGACCACCGTCCGGGTGCGCTCCGGGGCCGTCGTGCGGCGCACCGTCGACCTGGGCGCGAGCCGGCGGTGGTACGACCTCACCGTCACCGCGGACGGACAGCCGTCCTATCTGCGGCGGTTCGTCGGACATGTCGAGAACGGCCGTCCCGGGGTGAGCGATCCGGGCCTCGCCACGGACTGAGGCACGGACCGAGGCACGGACTGAGGCACGGACCGAGGCGCGGACCGAGGCGGTGCCCACCGGAAAGGAGCGGCCGGGGGTAAAAGCCTGGTGAACACCGCATGGTGGGGTCTGTTCAGGTCCCGGAGGGCTCGGGATAGTGTGCCCCGGTGACCACGCATTCGAACACACCTGCTGGCTGGTACCCGGATCCGCACGGGGCGGCCCAGACCCAGCGCTACTGGGACGGCACCCAGTGGACCGACCACACCCACACCGGCCAGGGGCAGCCCGCCCCGCAGGTGCCGCACCAGCAGGCCGGGCCGGACCCCCGGGTCCAGCGCCAGGTGCAGCAGCAGGCCGGAGTCGCCGCGAGCGGCCCCGGCGGCGGCACCCTGTTCACCGAGCCCGTGCTGGTGGTGAACCAGAAGGCCAAGCTGATCGAGCTGACCAACGAGTACAAGGTCATGGACCAGCAGGGCAATCAGCTCGGCTCGGTGATCCAGGTCGGCCAGAGCGCGCTGCGCAAGGTCCTGCGCTTCGTCGCCAGCATCGACCAGTTCCTGACGCACCGCCTGGAGATCCGTGACGTCCACGGTCAGCCGGTGCTGCTGCTGACCCGCCCGGCCAAGTTCCTCAAGTCGCGGGTGATCGTGACGCGCCCCGACGGGACGCCGGTCGGCGAGATCGTCCAGCAGAACGTCTTCGGGAAGATCAACTTCGCCATCAACGCGGGCGGCCAGCAGGTCGGCGCGATCAAGGCGGAGAACTGGCGGGCCTGGAACTTCGCGATCGTCGACCACGCCCAGAACGAGGTCGCCCGGATCACCAAGACGTGGGAGGGCCTCGCCAAGACGATGTTCACCACGGCGGACAACTACGTCCTCCAGATCCACTACCAGCTCCCCGAGCCGCTGCTGAGCCTGGTCGTCGCCACCGCGCTGACGGTCGACACCGCGCTCAAGCAGGACGCGCGCGGACTGGGCTGACCGCGCCCGCACCACTGACACGCACGGCGCTGACGCCCACGCAACTGACACGCACGGCGCTGACGCCCACGTCGCTTAGGCCCACACCGCTGACGCTCACAGCGGTGTGAGGTGCCCCGGTCCGGTCGCGGGCCGGGGCAGCAGCGCGGGTTCCGCCGACGCCGTCTCCGGCTTCAGGGCGAGCACGACGGCCACGGGGTGCGCGTCGTCCGAGTCGTCCTTGTCCTCCGCTCCGGGCTCCGGCGCCGCCCGCGAGAGCAGCACCACACCCCGCCCCGCGAGGCCCGCCCCGACGAGCGCAAGGAGCACGCCCGTCGGTCCGCCCTGGAGCCGTTCGCCCAGGAGGGCCAGGCCGATCACCGCGGCGGCGACCGGATTCGCCAGCGTCACCATCGCGAGCGGAGCGCCCAGTCCGCCCCGGTAGGCGGTCTGCGCCAGCAGCAGCCCGCCCGCCGCGAACGCGGCGACCAGCAGCGCCACCCCGATCACCCGCACGCTCAGCACCGGTGCCGAGCCGTCCGTCGCGGCCACCGTCACCGTCTGGGTGAGCGCCGAGGCCACCCCGGAGGCGAAGCCCGACGCGGTCGCGTGCCGCAGCCCGGGCCGGGTGCCGCGCCGGGCCAGCAGCCCGATCAGTACGGCCGTCGCGCCGGCCACCGCCACCGCCTCGGGCCCGCTCAGCACATCGTCGGGCGCCGGTCCCGACGCCGTGACCAGGACGGCGGCCAGGCCGGCCAGCGTGTAGGCGGTGCCCCGCCACTCCGGCGCGGTGACCCGCCGTCCCGCGATCCGGGCGCCCATCGGCACCGCCGCGACCAGCGTCAGCGCGCCCAGCGGCTGCACCACGGTCAGCGCCCCGTACCGCAGCGCCACCACGTGCAGCAGCGCGCCCGCGGCGTTCAGTCCCACCGAGCACCACCAGGCGCCGCTGCCCAGCAGTCGCGGCAGGCCCGTCCCGGTGGACCGGGAGGCCAGCCGCTCCTGGGCGACCGCGGCGGACGCGTAGGCGACGGCGGAGAAGAGGGAGAGGACGACGGCGAGCAGGGTGGCGTTCATCGGCCCGCTCCCGCTCGTGTGAAGACGCGTTCGTCGGCCGCTGCCGGAACCGGGACGCCCCGCGCCACGACCCGCCCCGCGCTCGTCACGGCACGCCGCCGGGGCGCGCGGACGACCGCGACGACGATCCCGAGCAGCGCGCCCGCCACGAGCGCGTCGAGCCAGTAGTGGTTGGCCGTGCCCACGATCACCAGCAGGGTCAGCAGCGGGTGCAGCAGCCACAGCCACCGCCACCGCGAGCGGGTCGCGACGATCAGGCCGATCGCGACCATCAGCGCCCAGCCGAAGTGCAGCGAGGGCATCGCCGCGAACTGGTTGGAGAGGTGGTCGCTGTGCGGCGGCCCGTACACCGAGGGCCCGTACACCCGGGCCGTGTCGACCAGTCCGGTCGCCGCGAGCATCCGGGGCGGCGCCAGCGGGAACGCCAGATGCAGCACCAGGGCGGCCGCGGTGAGCGCGGCCAGCACGCGGCGCGCCCACACGTAGTGCGCGGGGCGCCGCAGATAGAGCCAGACCAGGAAGGCGAGCGTGGCCGGGAAGTGGACGGCCGCGTAGTAGGTGTTCGCGGCCTCGGTCAGGGTGTCGCCGTGCAGCAGCAGGGACTGCACCGCGCCCTCGCCCGGCAGGCGCAGCCACCGTTCGGCGTGCCAGACGTCATGGGCGTTGCGGAAGGCTTCGGCGGTGTGGCCCGTGGCGAGCTGCCGCCCGAATTTGTAGACGAGGAAGAGTCCGGCGACGAGCAGCAGCTCGCGCGCTATCGGCGGCCGTGCCGGTGAGACCGGCTCCGCTTTTCCAGGCTCGGTGCGGGCATTCATCCCCCGGCCCCTTCACTGACGGTGGTGCGTTTGATCGATCGATACGGTGTCGTACCGATACGGCAGTGTACCGATACGTTCGAGTACCGGTACACTGGCGTATCGATTGACATGCGCCACACTGGAACCACGCCACGCCGGACATGAGGAGGGACGATGACGTCGCAGGCCGCGGACGGACCGGAGCCGGTCACCGCCACGCGCCGCTCCAAGCTCACGCCCCAGCGCGAGCAGGAGTTCTTCGACGCCGTCCTGGAACAGATCCGCGAGTGCGGATACGAGGCCGTCACCATGGAGGGGGTCGCCGCCACCACCCGGTGCAGCAAGTCCACGCTCTACCGGCAGTGGAAGACCAAGCCGCAGTTCGTCGTCGCGGCCCTGCGCTCGCGCCGGACCGCGCGGCTCGCCGGGATCGACACCGGGTCCCTCGCCGCGGACCTGCGCGAGGCCGCCCGTGCCACCGGCCGCTGGTCGACGAACGACACCAAGCTGCTCCAGGCCCTCGGCCACGCCGTCACCGGTGACCAGGAACTGGCGCTCGCGCTGCGCGAGGCGCTGATCGACCCCGAGATCGAGGCCCTGCGGGAGATCCTGCGGCGCGGCGTCGAACGCGGGGAGGTCGCCGCGGACCATCCCGCGCTGGAGTACGTACCGGCGCAGATGTTCGGAGTGATCCGGGCCCGTCCCGTGGTGGACGGGGAGTACGCCGACCAGGACTACCTGGTGCGTTTCGTGGAGGCCGCCGTCCTCCCGGCGCTCGGACTCGCCCAGGGCACGCCACCGGCACCCGCCGGGGCGCGGGCCCCCACCCAGACCCAGGCCGCCGTCCCCGGGATGACCGGACGGTGACCTGACCGCGCCGCACCGTGGGGACGGGGGCGGCGCGCAACCCCCGGCCGGGCGGGGCTCCCCTTTGAGCGGAGGGGCGCCCCACCCGGCCGGTGTGCTTCCGGCCTCTCGGACGCGGCGGCTCAGACGTCCTGTCCGCTGCCACCGCCCTTGGACACCTTCACGCCCTTGAGGATGGTGTCGATGACCGACGCGCTCTGGTCGGCGTCGACGCCGAAGCGCAGCACCACCAGCCGTCCGGTGTCGGCCGGGGCCGGGAAGGCCACCGACTCGACGATCCCGTCGGCGCCCTTGCTGGTGACCGCCTGCCAGCGCACCAGGTAGCCCTTCTGCCCGGCCACCGTCACGGCCTTGGAGGCCAGCACCTTGTGCGAGGTGATCGCGCCGTAGGTGTCACCGCCGTAGGAGTCCTCCGCGTTCTTCGCGATGTCCGCCTTGGCCACCTCCTCGGCGGTGTCGCCCGTGGCCTCCAGCACCTCGGCCGGCGCCGAGTACACCCCGCCCTCGGTGCAGGTCTTGGAGGTGTCGCCGGGGCAGGGGTAGGTGGAGTCGGACGACACCTGCGCGCCCACGTTCATCTGCTGCCCGGTCCAGCCGTCCGGGATCGGGATGCTGATGCCGTTGATCGGGTCGGGCACCGAACCGCTCTTGATCTTCGGCGCCTCGGACTCGCCGGGGGAGGGCGTGTCCCCACCCGAGCCCCCGGAGCCACCTGGGCCTCCGGACCCGCCCGAGTCGCCCGAGCCCCCGGAATCACCGGAGCCCCCGGACCCGCCGAACGACCCGCCGTCCTGTCCACCGGACCCCTGCGCGGTGCCGTTGCCGCCGCCCGAGCCGCCGTCGTCCCCGGCCAGCGCCCACACGCCGACCCCGATACTGGCCAGCACCGCGACCGCCACCGCCACGGCTATCCCGGTGCGCAGCCCGCGCCGCCCGCCGCCCACCGGGGGCGAGGGGTACGCCGGATACGTCGGGTACGCCCCGTACGCGCCGTACGTTCCGTCGGCCGGCGCCTGCGCGGTCGGACCCCAAGGGGCGGCCGAGCCCACGGGGCGGGTCTGGTCCGTCCATGCCGTGCCGTCCCACCAGCGTTCGGTGGCGGGACCGTCATTCTTCTGCCCCGGGTCGGGGTACCACCCGGGAGGAGTCACCTGCGTCATACCCCCACCGTATTTGGCATCGGTGAAAGGCGGATGAGAGGGAGCCCGATCCGTGCCGGCGCCCCTCCGGCGCCTCCCCGCGCCCTCGTGGCGCCGCTGGCGGGAAATCGACGTCAATTCGGTTCGCGTCGCCCGTCGTTGACGTTCCGGGGCCGTCCCCGCAGGCCCGTCGGGCCCTGCCGGGGGCCGCGCCGTCACCCGTCGAGGCAGGACCTGCGCGGACCGGCCTCCGAACGGGCCGCCGGAGGGCTACGCTCGTGGTCTGTACGTCGTTCGGGCGACTTGGGGAGGTAGCGGGATGACGGAGGTACGGCCGGCCGCGGCCGCCTCGGCTTCCCTGTGGGAGCGCGACGCGGAAGTCGCCGTTCTGGCGCAGGCGGTGGACACCCTGTGCGCCGACCGGTCCTCCTCGGGCCATCTGCTGGTGCTCCGGGGCGAGGCGGGACTGGGAAAGACGGCACTCCTGGCCGAGACCCGTCGCATCGCCGAGGCCCGCAACTGCACGGTGTGGTCGGCCCGCGGCGGCGAGACGCTACGGGCCGTCCCCTTCAACGTGGTACGGCAGTTGCTCCAGCCGGCGCTGCTGTCCCTGCTGCCGGAGGAGGCCCGCGAGTACCTCGGCGACTGGTACGACATCGCGGGACCCGCCCTCGGCATAGCGGAACCGGGCGAGGGGCACCCCGACCCGCAGGCCGTGTGCGACGGCCTGGTGGCCGCCGTACGACGCCTCGCCAGGCGCTACTACCCGCTCGTGCTGCTGATCGACGACGCGCACTGGGCCGACCTGGAGACCCTGCGCTGGCTCGCCGCCTTCGTCGAACGCCTCGACGACCTGTCCGTGCTGGTCGTCGTCGCCCGCAGGCCCGGCGAGATCAAGGGCGACGCCGCCCACCACCTCGCCACGATCGGCGCCGTCGCCGGCCCCTCGGTCACCAGCCTCAGCGCGCTGACCCCGGCCGCCGTCGCCGGGCTCACCCGCGCCACCCTCGGCCCGCACGCCGACGGCGCGTTCTGCCGCGAGGTGTGGGCCGTCACCGACGGCAACCCCTACGACACCGTCGAACTCCTCGCCAAGGTCGGCGACAGCGGCTTCGAACCGAGCGAGGCGTCGGCCATCGAGCTGCGCCCGCTCAGCAAGTCGGCCCGCGGCGGCGGACTCGTCGCCCGCCTGGAGGAACTGGGCGTCGACGCCACCCGCTTCGCCATGGCCGCCGCGATCCTCGGCGTCGGCATCTCCATCGACGAGGCGGCCCGGCTCGCCGTCATGGAACGCGACGACGCGGTGCGCTGCGCCGAACTCCTGCGCACCGCCCGCATCCTGACCGACCCCGACCCGGCGGCCGCGCCCGTCGCCGAGGGCGACCTCGAGTTCGTCCACCCGCTGATCGCGACCGCCGTCTACGACTCCATCCCCGGCAGTCTGCGCACCGCGATGCACGGCATCGCCGCCCAGGTCGTCACCGACGCGGGCAAGGGACTCGCGGCCGCCTCCCGGCACCTGATCCAGGTCCACCCCGAGGGCGACCAGGAACTCGTCGAGCAACTGCGCGGCGCGGCCGGCGAACACCTCGCCGTCGGCGCGCCCGACGCGGCCCGCCGCTGTCTGGAACGCGCCCTGGCCGAACCGCCCGCCCCCGAGGTGCACGCGCAGGTGCTCTACGACCTCGGCTGCGCCACCCTGCTGACCGCGCCCGCCAAGACCGTCGACCATCTGCGCACCGCCCTCGCCATGACCGGCCTCGACGGCGATCTGCGGGTGGACGCCGTGATCCGTCTGTCCCAGGCGCTGATGCACAACGACCAGTTGGGGGAGGCCGTCCGCACCGTCGAGGCGGAGGCCGCCCGGCACGCCCCGGGCCCGGCCAAGATGCGGCTCCAGGCGGTGCAGTTCATGTGGGAGGGCATCCACGCGGAGGTCGCCTCCCCGGCCCGCTCCGACCGGCTGGCCCGGCTCGCCGCGACCTGCGCCGGCCGGGACAACTCCGAACGCGCCCTGCTCATCCTGCGCGGCTTCGACGCCATGACCCACGGCGAGAACGCCGAGGAGGTCATCGAGTTCTGCGACCGCGCCCTCGTCAACGGCCGCCTCGCCCCGGGCCTCGGCTGGACCGACCCCCAGTGGGGCATCGAACTGCTGATGATGCTGGCCAGCTCCTACGCCTACACCGACCGCCTGGACCGCGCCGACACCCTCTTCAACGAAGCCGTCCGCGCCTACGAGTCGGCAGGCTGGAGCGGCGGCCACACCTCCCTGGCCCACGCCTACCTCGGGCTCGGCCTGCGCCGCCGCGGCCGTCTCAAGGAGGCCGAGGAGTCCCTGCGCAAGTCCCTCGTCCTCGCCGAACGCGTCGGGCGCGGACTGCCGTTGTACTGGTCGGCCACCTGCAACCTGGTCGACGTCCTGCTCGCCCGCGGCCATGTCGACGAGGCGTGGCGGGTCGCCGAGGAGTTCGACTTCGGACCGCCCTACCCGTCCACGATCGTGCTGCCCGACCCGCGCTCCGTGCGCGGCCGGCTGCTGCTCGCCGTCGGCCGCTTCAAGGACGGCGTCAACGAACTGGAGGAGGCCGAGAAGGCGGCGGCCGCCCGCGGCCACCTCAACCCGGTGATGGTCCCCTGGGCCGTCGACCTCGCTCGCGCCCTGGCCACCGAGGACCCGGCCCGCGCCGCCCGGCTCGCCTCCGAGGCCCGCCGCCAGGCCGAACGCCTCGGCACCGACACGGCGATCGGCGAGGCCCTGCGCTGCGCCGCCGCCCTGGAGACCGGACAGCGCGCGGTCCGTCTGGCCCAACAGGCGGCGACCTACCTGGAGTCGTCCCCCTGCCAGTACGAACACGCGGCCGCCCGCGTCGAGTACGGCGTTCTGGCCCGCTCGGTCTCCGAACTCAACCGCGGCCTCGCCCTGGCCCGCACCTGCGGCGCGGACAGCCTGGTCACGACGGCGGAAGAGGCGTTGAAGGGACTGGGCGCGCTGGACTCCGACTAGCGGCGCACCCGGTTCTCCTCTACTCCTCTTCCTCCAGCACCCGTTGGGCCGTCGCGAACGCCGCGTTCGCGGCCGGGACACCGCAGTACACGGCCGTCTGGAGCAGGACCGCGCCGATCTCCTCCGGCGTGAGGCCGTTGCGGCGGGCCGCCCTGACGTGCAGGGCCAGTTCGTCGTGGTGGCCGTGGGCGACCAGGGCGGTCAGGGTGATCATGCTGCGCTCGCGGCGGCTCAGTGTCGGGTCGGTCCAGATCTCGCCCCACGCGTAGCGCGCGATGAAGTCCTGGAACCGGGCGGTGAACGGCGACTGCCGGGCCTGCGCACGGTCCACATGAGAGTCGCCGAGCACCTGGCGCCGCACCTCCATGCCCCGCCCGGCGAGCCCGTCGAAGTGGGCCCGCAGCGCGGCGAGGACCGCCTCGGGCCGCTCGGCCGGCGCCAGGTGCGAGGCGCCGGGGAGTTCGACCAGCGTCGCGTCCGGCACCGCGTCCGCGATCTCCCGCAGATGCGCGGGCGGTGTCGCCGGATCCTGCCGCCCGGCGACCAGCAGCGTGGGCACGCTCACCTCGGCCAGCCGCTCCCGCAGATCGAACGCGCCGAGCGCGTCGCAGCAGGCGGCGTACGCGCCCGGGTCGGCGGCGCGATGGTCGGCCACCAGCTCCGGCACGGTGTAACCGGACGTGAACCAGCGGGCGTTCGCGCTCTCCGCGAGCCGATCGAGCCCCTCGGCCCGCACCTGCGCGGCCCGCTCCTCCCACGGCGCCGCCCCGCCGAAGTGGGCCGACGAGCAGATCACCGCCAGCCGGAACACCCGCTCCGGGTGGTGCAGCGCCAGGTGCAGTCCCACCGCACCGCCCAGCGACACCCCCGCGTACCCGAACCGGTCCAGACCCAGGGAGTCGGCGAGCGCCAGCACCAGCCGGGCCAGATCCCCGACGGTGGCGCCGGGGCCGATCAGTTCGGCGGGGGAGCCGCCGTGCCCCGGCAGGTCCCAGCGCACCACCCGGTGCGTGACGGACAGTTCGGGCGCGACCTTGTCCCACAGCGCGTACGACGTGCCCAGCGAGGGACCGAGCAGCAGCGCGGGCGCCGTATCCGGGCCCTCGGCACGATGGTTGAGCAGCTTCTCGGTCAACGTCGCTCCAGGGCGCGGTCGGTGAGGATCCCGGCGGATCCGGTGTAGAGGGCCGGGTCGGTGAGAGCACCGAGGTCGATGCCCCGCAACTCGGCCTCTTCCGAAAGCAGTTCGGCGAGCGGGCGGCCCTCCGCGGTGGTACGCGGGGCGAGTTCGGTGAGCAGCTCCTTCGCGCGGGCCCGGCCCAGCACGGACGACAGTTCGGCGGACAGCCGCTCGGAGACGATCAGTCCATGGGTGAGGTCCAGGTTCGCCCGCATCGCGTCCGGCCGCACCCGCAGCCCCTCGGCCAGCTCGGCGGCGTCTCGGGCCGCCCCGCCGACCAGCCGCAGCAGGTCCCGCAGCGGCTCCCACTCGGCGTGCCAGGCCCCGGTCGGCCGCTCGTCCTCGGCCACCAGACAGCCGTACAGCACCGCCGCGAGCTGCGGGGCGCGCCGGGCGGCGGCCGCGATCAGTGTGGCGCGCACCGGGTTCGCCTTGTGCGGCATGGCGGACGACCCCCCGCCGCCGCCGCCCTCCGCCACCTCGGCGATCTCCGTGCGGGAGAGGGTGAGCACGTCCGCCGCGAGCTTGCCCAGCGCACCCGCCGAGGAGGCGAGGCACCCGGCCAGGTCGGCGATCGGCGTGCGCAGTGTGTGCCACGGCAACAGCGGTGCCCGCAGGCCGAGTTCACCGGCGTACGCGGCGGGCAGCGCCGTCGCGTCGGGGGCGCCGTACGCGCCGAAGGCCGCCAAGGTGCCCGCGGCGCCGCCGAGTTGGGCGGGCAGCGCGTCCCGTACGGCCGTCGCCCGGTCGCGGGCGTCGAGGACCAGCGACCGCCAGCCGGCGGCCTTCAGCCCGAAGGTCGTCGGCACGGCGTGCTGGGTGAGCGTCCGGCCGGCCATGGGCGTGTCCCGGTGCCGGGCCGCGAGCGCGGCGAGCGCCCGCTCGGTGCGGCCGAGGTCGGCCAGCACCAGGTCCAGGGCGCGGGCGGCGACCAGCATGGTGGCCGTGTCCATGATGTCCTGGCTGGTCGCGCCCCGGTGGACGTACGGTCCGAACGTCTCGCCGGTGGCCGCCGTGAGGTCGGCGACCAGCGGGATCACCGGGTTGCCGCCCGCACGGGCCCGTTCGGCCAGGGACCGGACGTCGTACGGTCCGGCGGCCGCCCGGGTGACCGCCGCCCCGGCCCCCTCGGGGGTCAGCCCCAGGGACTCCTGGGCGCGGGTCAGCGCGGCCTCCGCGTCGAGCAGCGCGCGCAGGAACGCGCCGTCGGCGGTCGCCGCGGCGGCGGGGGAGCCGGTCCACCCGGGGGCGAGCAGACCGGCGTCGTCGGGGTGAGCGGGTGTCGCTGGTGTCGCGGGTGTCGCTGGTGTCACTGGAACTCCAGGAAGACCGTCTCGCCTTCGCCCTGAAGGCGGATGTCGAAACGGTAGGTGCCCGCGCCGTCGTCGGAGGCGATCAGCGTGTCGCGCCGCGCCGGGTCCAGCCGGGACAGCAGCGGGTCGGCGGCGAACGCGGCGGCCGTCGCGGGGTCGTCGCCGGGCAGATAGATCCGGGTGAAGAGGTGCACCAGCAGACCGCGCGCGAACACGCACACGCTCACGTAGGGGGCGCTGGTCCCGCGCGCGCCGGGCCGCAGCGTCCGGGCGGTCCAGTGGCCGTCGGCGTCGGTCTGCACCCGGCCCCAGCCGGTGAACTCCACGCCGTTGCGGCCCAGGAAGCCGCCGGTGGCCGGGTCGCGGCGCATGGAGCCGTCGGTGTGCGGGACCCGTCCGTCGGGACCGGCGCCCCACAGCTCCAGGAAGGCGTCCGGCAGCGGGGCGCCCGCGCCGTCGTACACATACCCCTGGAGGGTGACGGTGGCGGGATGGCCGGCCGGGGCGATGTCGCCGCCGCCGGGGAACGGCAGGGCATGGCCGTAGAACGGTCCGACGGTGTGCGACGGGGTGGGCAGCACGGTCTCGGGCCGGCTGGGGTCGATGCGTGTCATGGCAGGTCAGCGTCCTTCTTCGATCCAGGTGGCCCGCGGCCCGTCGAGCACGATGTCCCAGTGGTAGCCGAGCGAGAACTCCGGCACCGACAGGGCGTGGTCGTAGGTCGCGACCAGCCGCTGCCGGGCCGCGTCGTCCGTCACCGACTGGAGGATCGGGTCGTAGCGGAACAGCGGGTCGCCCGGGAAGTACATCTGGGTCACGAGCCGTTGGGTGAACGCCGTGCCGAAGAGCGAGAAGTGGATGTGGGCGGGCCGCCAGGCGTTGAGGTGCTGCCGCCACGGATACGGGCCCGGCTGGACGGTCGTGAAGCGGTAGCGGCCCTCGGCGTCGGTGAGGGTGCGGCCGACGCCGGTGAAGTTCGGGTCCAGCGGGGCGTCGTGCTGTTCGCGCCGATGGGCGTAGCGGCCCGCCGAGTTGGCCTGCCAGATCTCCACGAGCTGGCCGCGCACCGGCCGCCCGTCGCGGTCCAGCAGCCGGCCGGAGACGGTGATGCGCTCGCCGATGGGTTCGCCGTGGTGCTGCCGAGTCAGATCGTTGTCGATCTCTGTGAAGTCCCGTTCGCCGAAGGCGGGGGAGTGCAGCTCGACCAGTTCGGGGTCCTGGGTCACGTCGATGGTGACGGGCGGCCGCTTCGGATGCCGCAGCGCCGACGAACGGTACGGCGGGTAGTCGCGGCGCGGCTGGTGCTCGACCGGGCCGCCGTCCGCGAGCCGTTTCTCGTAGGCGGCCCGTTCGGCGGCGATCTCGCGGTCGATGTCCTGCTGGGTGAGAGTCATGTGGGTTCCCGGGAGTGTCAGCGTTCGAGGACGAGGGCGAGGCCCTGGCCCACGCCGATGCAGAGGGTGGCGACGCCGGTGCCGCCGCCCCGGCGAGCGAGCTGGTGGGCGACCGTCCCGGCGAGCCGGGCACCGGAGGCGCCGAGCGGATGACCGAGGGCGACGGCCCCGCCCTGCGGATTGAGGATCGCCGGGTCGAACTCGGGCCACTCGGCGACACAGCCCAGCACCTGGGCGGCGAACGCCTCGTTCAGTTCGAGGACGGACAGGTCGGCGAACGACCGGCCGGCCTTGGCGAGCGCGCGGTTCACGGCCTCGACGGGGGCGAGCCCGAAGTAGTGCGGCTCGGTCGCGGAGACCCCGGTGGCCGACACCCGTGCCAGCGGCTCGCGCCCGATGGCCCGCAGCCCCTCCTCGTCGGCGAGGAGCAGCGCGGCCGCGCCGTCGCTCAGCGGCGAGGCGTTCCCGGCGGTGACCGTGCCGTCTTCGGTACGGAAGGACGGCTTCAGCGCGGCCATCGCCTCCGGCGAGGCGTCCGGCCGTACGCATTCGTCGGCGTCGAAGAGCACCGGGTCGCCCGTGCGCCGCGGCAGGGACAGCGGCGCCAGCTCGGCGTCGAACAGGCCCTCGGCCCGGGCCTTCGCGGCCTTGCGGTGGCTGTCCAGCGCGAACGCGTCCTGCCGCGCACGGCTGATCTGGTGCTTCTCGGCGATCAGTTCGGCCGACTCGCCCAGCGGGACGGTCCATTGCGGGTCCATCCTCGGGTTGACCATGCGCCAGCCGAGCGTGGTCGAGTACAGCTCGGAGTGCCCGGCGGGGAACGGCCGGTCCGGCTTCGGCAGCACGTACGGCGCCCGGGTCATCGACTCCACCCCGCCCGCGACGGCCACGGAGGCGTCGCCGACCGCGATGGCGCGGGCCGCCTGGATCACCGCCTCCAGACCGGAGGCGCACAGCCGGTTGACCGTCACCCCCGGCACCGAGGTGGGCAGACCCGCGAGCAGCGCCGCCATCCGGGCCACGTTGCGGTTCTCCTCACCGGCCCCGTTGGCGTTCCCGACGTACACGTCGTCGATCCGGGACGGATCCAACTCGGGTGCACGGGAGAGGAGTTCGCGTACGGCATGGGCGGCGAGGTCGTCCGGGCGGACCCCGGCGAGCGCGCCGCCGTAGCGGCCGACCGGGGTGCGGACGGCGTCCACGACGTAGACGGTTCTCACGGCGGTTCCTCCGTGTCTCACAACAGCTCCTCCGCGACGGTCAGTTCGGCGCCGGTCGCGGCGGCGACGTCCTCGACGCTCACCCCGGGCGCGGTCTCGACGAGCCGCAGCCCGTCCGGTGTGACGTCCAGGACGCCGAGGTCGGTGACGATCCGGTCCACGCACGCCGTGCCGGTGAGCGGCAGCGCGCACTCGGTGAGGATCTTCGGGGAGCCGTCCTTGGCGGTGTGGGTCATCACGACGACGACCCTGCGGGCGCCGTGCACCAGGTCCATGGCCCCGCCGATCCCGGTGACCAGCTTGCCGGGCACGGCCCAGTTCGCGAGGTCACCGGCCTCGGACACCTGCATGGCGCCGAGCACGGCGACATCGATGTGCCCGCCCCGGATCATCGCGAACGACAGCGCCGAGTCGAAGAACGAGGCGCCCGGCAGGACCGTCACGGTCTCCTTGCCCGCGTTGATCAGATCGGGGTCGACCCGGTCCTCGGCGGGGTAGGGGCCGGTGCCCAGGATGCCGTTCTCGGACTCCAGGACCACTTCGACGCCGTCCGGCAGATGGTTCGGGATCAGGGTCGGCAGCCCGATGCCGAGATTCACGTACTGCCCGTCCTCCAGCTCGCGGGCCGCCCGCGCCGCCATCTGCTCGCGTGTCCAGGCCATCAGACGCTCACCGTCCGCCGCTCGATCTTCTTGTCGGCCGCCTGCTCCGGGGTGAGGGCCACGACCCGTTGCACGAAGATCCCCGGCAGATGCACCGCGTCCGGGTCGATCTCCCCGGGCTCGACCAGCTCCTCGACCTCGGCGATCGTCACCCGTCCGGCCGTCGCGGCCAGCGGGTTGAAGTTCCGGGAGGACTTGTTGAACACCAGGTTGCCGTGCCGGTCGCCCTTCGCGGCCCGCACCAGCGCGAAGTCGGTGCGGATCCCGCGCTCCAGCACGTACTCCACGCCGTCGAACTCCCGCACCTCCTTCGGCGGCGAGGCCAGCGCGACGCCGCCGGCACCGTCGTAGCGCCACGGCAGACCGCCCTCGGCGACCTGGGTGCCCACTCCGGCGGGGGTGTAGAAGGCGGGGATGCCGGCGCCGCCTGCCCGCAGCCGCTCGGCGAGGGTGCCCTGCGGGATCAGCTCGACCTCCAGCTCCCCGGCCAGGTACTGGCGGGCGAACTCCTTGTTGGCGCCGATGTACGACCCGGTCACGCGGGCGATCCGCCCGGCGGCGAGCAGTACCGCCAGGCCCGACTCCATCGCCCCGCAGTTGTTGGAGACGACCGACAGCCCGCGCACGCCCCGCTCGTACAGGGCGCCGATCACGACACCGGGCACACCGCTCAGTCCGAAGCCGCCCACCGCCAGCGAGGCGCCGTCCGGCACGTCGGCCACCGCCTCCAGGGCCGTGGCCACCACCTTGTCCATCCGGGGAGCCCCCTCTCTGCCTGCCACCAAATTAATCAGGGCACTGATTATCTCTCCGAGGTGGTGGTCACACGCTGCCATCGCCGTATGGCGCAGTCAAGACCCCAGGCCGCGAGCGGTCCGATCGTTCATCGGGGGTGAGACGCCCAAGGGATCACCGGGTATCGTTCAGTGCACCGACGAAATCTCTCACCATGCCGAGGAGCGCACATGGCCGCCGTGGACCTCACCAGCCACCCCGGGCACCTGGCCCGGCGGCTCCAGCAGGCCCACTACCTGCTGTGGAACGCGATGGTCTCCGAGGAGATCACCTCGCCCCAGTTCGCGGTCCTCAACGCGCTCGTCGCGGAGCGGGACCTCGACCAGCGCACGGTGGGGGAGCGGGTGGGCCTCGACCGCTCCACCGTCGCCGAGGTGATCAGCCGGCTCATCCGGCGGGGCCTGCTCGACAAGGTCCGCGACCCGGAGGACGGCCGCCGCTATCTGCTCGCGCTGACCGACGAGGGGCTGCGTACCCACCGCCGACTGACCGTGCGCACCGCCCGGATGAACCAGGTGTTCCTCTCCCCGCTCTCGGCCGACGAGCAGACCCTGTTCCTGGACCTCATCCGCCGGGTCGCGGACGCGGCGGAGGGGCTGCGCAACCCGGGGGAACCGGTCGTCACGCGGCAGCCCTGACGGGGGCGTCTCCTCGCGGGGCCTCAGGGCGCCTTCGCGTACACCACCCACACCTGGCCCTCGGCGAAGTCGACGGGCGTGCCGTCACCGGTCGTGAACCGGGTGCCGTCCAGCGAGGTCGGACGCGTCCACTGCACGTCGTACGAACGGCCCCCGCGCAGCACCTCCGCCCGCCCCGAGCCGACCGTCTCCGTGTACGGCGTGTTGTTGCCCAGGAAGTCCTGGAAGCCGGACCGGCGCACGGTCACGTACTGCACGACCACGGTGGCCGGCCCCAGCCGCTTGCCGTCGGTCGTCACGGCCGGGCGGCCGTCCATGGCGACGAGCCAGCGGTCCTGCCGCTCCGACCAGGTGAAGGTGAAACGGGCGGCCGGATAGCGCACGGTCCGCGTGGCCTTCGGCGTGCCGCCCCCGGGGGCCGGGCCGTACCGGAAACCGGTGGTCAGCCCGGCCGGGCCCGGCGGGGTGGGCAGCAGCCGGGCCGGGCGCAGATAGAGGTTGTGCGGGGCGGCCCGGCTCGTGCCCCGGTAGTAGGCGCCGGACACGTCCGACGGCGTCACGGGGTCCACGGGCGCCCGGTCGATCAGCGGCAGCAGCTTGCCCTGCGCGCCCGAGAACGCCAGCACCGGTTCCCGGAACTGTCCCAGCAGCTCCAGATCGGACTCCCGGGCGCTGCGCACCGGCCCGACGGACTTCGGCACGGCGGTCGCGTACACCGCCATCAGACGGCTCAGGCCGCCCTCGACCTGTTCGACGTAGACGATGTCCGCGGCGTCCAGGCCGGTGTGCGGCCGGGCGGCGGGGGCGTTGTCGATCTTCACGGCGAGCACCGGGCCGACGGCGGGGGTTTCCGTCGCGGTGGCCGTGGGCGTGCCGGTGGGCAGGGGCGTGGGGTTGGGGCTCGGCCGCCGGTCCGCGCCGCGGCTGTCGTCCGCCGACGGGGGACCGGAGGACGTGGAGCAGCCGGTCGCCGTCAGGCAGAGTGCCGCCGTGGCGGCCAGCACCGCCGCCACGGCCCGTCTCGCGCGTCGCGTGTCCGCCACCTTCGGTACCCCCGTTCCGTGACTTGATTGTGCGCTTGTCGGACTGGTGTGCGCCATGGCGGGGGGAGGCCGGTCGAGGGGCTGCCGTGATTCATGTCGTGGCGGCACGGGTACCCGGGCGACTGCCGGGACCCGGGATCCCCGGACCCACCGGGCGGACCGGTGCCCCGTGGAGGGAGCGCGACACCATGAAGGCAGTGACCTGGCAGGGGAAGCGGGACGTCCGCGTGGAGACCGTGCCCGATCCGGAGATCCAGGAGCCGACGGACATCGTCATCCGCATCACGTCCACCGGGCTCTGCGGCTCCGACCTGCATCTCTACGAAGTGCTCACCCCCTTCATGACCCCGGGCGACATCCTCGGACACGAACCCATGGGCATCGTCGAGGAGGTCGGCGCCGGCGTTCCCGACCTGATGGCGGGCGACCGGGTCGTGGTGCCCTTCCAGATCGCCTGCGGCAACTGCTGGATGTGCCTCAACTCGCTGCCCACCCAGTGCGAGACCACCCAGGTCACCGGCGAGGGCATGGGCGCCGCCCTGTTCGGCTACACCCGGCTGTACGGCGCGGTGCCGGGCGCCCAGGCCGAGTATCTACGGGTGCCGCAGGCGCAGTTCGGCCCGATCAAGGTCCCCGAGGGGCCGCCCGACGACCGGTTCGTCTACCTCTCCGACGTGCTGCCCACCGCCTGGCAGGCCGTCGCCTACGCGGACGTCCCCGAGGGCGGCACCGTGGCCGTGCTCGGCCTCGGCCCCATCGGTGACATGGCCTGCCGGGTCGCCCTGGCGCGCGGCGCGGGCCGGGTGTTCGGGGTGGACCTGGTGGACGAGCGGCTGCTGCGGGCCCGGGGGCGCGGGGTGGAGACGTTCGACCTGCGCGGCTTCGACAGCGAGAAGGAACTCGTGGAGGCCGTCCGGGACGAGACCGACGGGCGCGGACCCGACGCCGTGATCGACGCCGTCGGCACCGAGGCGCACGGCAGCGCGGCCGCCAGGCTGGTCCAGAACACCGCCGCGATGCTGCCGCGCCAGATCAGCGGCCCGCTCGCGGAACGCTTCAGCGTCGACCGCCTCGCCGCCCTCTACATGGCCATCGACATGGTGCGCCGCGGCGGCACCCTGTCCCTGGTCGGCGTCTACGGCGGGATGACCGACCCGCTGCCGATGCTCACCCTGTTCGACAAGCAGCTCCAGATCCGCATGGGCCAGGCCAACGTCCGCCGCTGGAGCGACGACATCGTGCCCTACCTCACCGATGACGACCCGCTCGGCGTCGACGACTTCGCCACGCACCGGCTGCCGCTGAGCGAGGCGCCGCACGCGTACGAGATGTTCCAGCACAAGCAGGACGGCGCGGTGAAGATCCTCATGACCCCCTGATCAGGGCGCCGGCGCCGCGGGCGGAGTGCCGAGGATCTCGGCGAGGTCGTAACGCACCGGCTCCTCCAGTTGCGCGTACGTGCAGCTCTCCGGCGTACGGTCCGGGCGCCAGCGGCGGAACCGGGCCGTGTGCCGGAAGCGGGCGCCGTTCTCCATATGGTCGTAGGCCACCTCGGCCACCCGCTCCGGCCGCAACGGCACCCACGACAGGTCCTTCTTCCCCGACCACCGGCTCGGCGCCCCCGGCAGCCGGGCGCTCTCATGGGCGGCCTCGTCGGCCCAGGCGCCCCACGGATGCCCGGAGACATCCTCCATCCGCAACGGCTCCAGCTCCTCCACCAGCTCCGCCCGCCGCTTCATGGTGAACGCCGCCGCGACCCCGACGTGCTGAAGGGCGCCGCGGTCGTCGTACAGCCCGAGCAGCAGCGAGCCGATGACCGGCCCGCTCTTGTGGAGGCGGTACCCGGCGACGACCACGTCCGCGGTGCGCTCGTGCTTGACCTTGAACATGGCGCGCTCGTCCTGGAGATAACGCAGCGTGAGCGGCTTGGCGATGACCCCGTCCAGACCCGCGCCTTCGTACTCCTCGAACCAGCGCCGCGCGATCTCGACATCCGTCGTCGCCGGCGCCAGATGCACGGGCGGCGTCACCCCGCGCAACGCCGCGGCGAGCAGCTCGCGCCGCTCGGCCAACGGCACGTCGACCAGGGAACTGTCCTCCAGCGCGAGCAGATCGAACGCCACGAAGGACGCCGGCGTCCGCTCGGCGAGCGTCCGCACCCGCGAGGCCGCCGGATGGATCCGCTCCGTCAGCGCGTCGAAGTCCAGCCGCCCCTCCCGCGCGATCACGATCTCCCCGTCCAGCACACACCGCTCCGGCACCCGCCCGAGCAACGCCTCCACCAACTCCGGAAAATACCTGGTCAACGACTTCCCGGTCCGACTCCCCAGCTCGACCTCACCCCCGTCCCGAAACACGAGCGCCCGAAACCCGTCCCACTTCGCCTCGTACTGCATCCCCTCCGGAATCACCGCCACGGACTTGGCGAGCATCGGCTTGACGGGCGGCATGACCGGGAGATCCATAGTGCGATTCTGCGCCCCCGCCTACCGGATCGCCCGGTATGCGTGCTTTCGGGGTTGCGCCTAGCGTGGCTCGCATGGGTGATGCGGTGGAGTTGGAGGTGGGGGGACGGACGGTGCGGCTGTCCAGTCCCGGCAAGGTCTTCTTTCCGGAGCGGGGGTTCACCAAGCTGGACGTCGCCCGCTACTACCAGGCCGTCGCGCCCGGCATTCTGCGTGCCCTGCGCGACCGGCCCACCACCCTGGAGCGCTACCCCGACGGGGTGAGCGGGGAGTCGTTCTTCCAGAAGCGGGCGCCGAAGAACATGCCCGACTGGATCCCGACCGCTCACATCACCTTCCCCAGCGGCCGCAGCGCCGACGAGATGTGCCCGACCGAGGAGGCGGCCGTGCTGTGGGCCGCGCAGTTCGGGACGCTCACCTTCCACCCCTGGCCGGTGCGCCGCGACGACGTCGACAGTCCCGACGAACTCCGTATCGACCTCGACCCGCAGCCCGGCACGGACTATGACGACGCGGTCCGCGCGGCCCACGAACTGCGCGCCGTACTCGACGAGTTCGGCGGTCTGCGCGGCTGGCCCAAGACCTCCGGCGGGCGTGGGCTGCATGTCTTCGTGCCGATCGAGCCCCGCTGGACCTTCACCCAGGTGCGCCGCGCCGCGATCGCCGTCGGCCGCGAGATGGAACGGCGCATGCCGGACCAGGTCACGATCAAGTGGTGGAAGGAGGAACGGGGCGAGCGGATTTTCATCGACTACAACCAGACCGCCCGTGACCGGACCATCGCCTCCGCCTACTCCGTGCGGCCTCGCCCGAACGCGCCCGTCTCGGCGCCCCTGCGCTGGGAGGAGGTGGGGGTGGCGCATCCCGCTGACTTCGACATCGCGACCATGCCCGCCCGGTTCGCCGAACTCGGGGACGTCCACGCGGACATGGACGATCACGCCTTCTCCCTCGACGCCCTCCTCGAACTGGCCCGCCGCGACGAACACGAGCACGGGCTGGGCGACCTGCCGTATCCGCCGGAGTACCCGAAGATGCCGGGCGAGCCGAAACGGGTCCAGCCGAGCCGGGCGAAGAAGGGGGAGGCATAGGGGATGCCCCAGGGGGCGCGGACTGGGGCGACTGGGCGTTTTCACCTGGCCTCGCGGAGTTATCCTGTCCCGCATCCACCGAGGAGGAGCCCCGTCGTGACCGAGACCGCGCCACGCCCCACCCTGGAGGCCGTGGCCGCGCGGGCCGGTGTCTCCCGGGCCACCGCCTCACGGGTCGTCAACGGCGGCGACGGCGTCCGCGAGCCGCTCGTCGAGCGGGTGCGGCAGGCCGTCGAGGAACTGGGGTACGTGCCCAACCAGGCCGCACGCAGCCTGGTGACGCGACGCCACGACGCGGTCGCCGTCGTCATCGCCGAACCCGAGACCCGGGTCTTCGCCGACCCCTTCTTCGCCCTCCAGCTCCGCGGCATCAGCAAGGAGCTGACGGCCCACGACAACCAACTCGTGCTGCTGCTCACCGAGGGCCGGGACGACCACGCGCGCGTGGCCCGCTATCTCGCCGGCGGCCATGTCGACGGCGCGCTGGTGTTCTCCCTGCACCTCGACGACCCGCTGCCCGGTCTGATCCGCGGCGCCGGCATCCCGACCGTGTTCGGCGGCCGGCCGGACTGGCACGGGGGCCCCGAGGCCGCGGTGTACGTCGACAGTGACAACCGCGGCGGCGCCCGCGCGGCCGTCCGCCATCTCGCCGGCCTCGGCCGGACCCGGATCGCGCACATCACCGGACCCCTCGACCAGACCTCCGCCGCGGACCGGCTCCAGGGGTTCCGGGACGTACGGGGCGACGCCGATCCGCATCTCGTCGCGGAGAGCGACTTCACGCCGGGCGGCGGTGAGCGGGCGATGCGGGAACTCCTCGCCCGCCGGCCCGACCTGGACGCCGTCTTCGCGGCCAACGACCTCGCCGCGTCCGGCGCCCTGCGGGTGCTGCGCGAGCAGGGGCGCCGGGTGCCCGAGGACGTCGCCGTCGTCGGCTTCGACGACATGCTGCCCGTCGCCGAGGGCACCGACCCGCCGCTGACCACGGTGCGTCAGGACATCGAGGAGATGGGCCGGATCATGGCCCGGCTGCTGCTGCGCCGCCTCGACCCGAACGCCACCGACGACCCGCCGGCCGGTCTCGTCCTGCCGACCACCCTGGTGCGCCGCGCCTCGGCCTGACCGCACCCCGGCCGGGCGCAGTCGCCCCGCGTCACGCCTGCTGCGGGCCCGCGCTCTTGATCACCGCGAAGCGTGCCCCGTACGGGTCGGCCAGTCGGGCCAGCCGGCCCACGCTCTCCACGTCTGTGGCCGGCATCCGCACCGAGCCGCCCAGCTCCTGCGCCCGGGCCACGATCTCGTCCACGTCCGTGACCTCGAAGTACGGCAGCCAGTACGAGCCCGTGCGCGCCTCGACCGGATCGTCGGCCAGCGGGACGACCCCGCCGAACGCGGCGTCCTCACCGAGGCCCGCCGGGTTGACGCTGGTGTAGGTGCCGCCGGGGAAGGCGACGGCGCACGTCTCCAGACCGAGCGTGGCCTGGTAGAAGGCGGCCGCGGCCGCGATGTCCGGCGTGTACAGCTCGACCCAGCACAGCGAACCGGGCTCGCCCACGACGTCCACGCCGTTGGTCCGCGCCGCCTGCCAGAGGCCGAACGACACCCCTGCCTGATCGGCGAGGATCGCCATCGTGCCCTGCCCCATGACGTCCATCGGCGGGACCAGCACGCTGCCGTGCGCCTGCTCGGCCGTCTTGGCCGTGGCGTCCGCGTCCGGTGTCGCGAAGTACACCGTCCAGGACGGCGGGCCCTGCTCGGGGGTGGTCTGCATGCCGCCCGCCACGGTTCTGCCGTCCAGCCGGAAGAAGCCGTAGCCGCCGGCCTCGGGGCCCGCCGACTCGAACCGCCAGCCGAAGAGCGCGCCGTAGAAGGACGTCGCGCCGTCGATGTCCGGCGTGCCCACGTCGATCCAGTTCGGAGCGCCGTCGACGAAACGGGTGGTGAGCATCTGCGCCCTCCTCGGATGGGTCCCGTTGCCTGCCCTGTCGAGTCTGGCACCGCCCACTGACAATCGCCGCCGGAGTGCGGCGCGCGGTGTGACGACGCGGCGCCTGGTGTCACGGCGCGCCGTCCGGATCATTCCGCGCGCCGCCGTGCGTCAGGGCCTACCGCGGGGCCACCATCGGACTGCCCGCCGTCGAACCACCGGCCGCACCGCCCGCACGGATGACCGACCACGCCGACCGCACGTATATGCGACGTTGATCGAACGTTTTTCGCCGCGCGGCACGATCCTCGGCATGTACACGGACACGATCTCCACTCCCGACCTCGCCTGGCAGCGGGAGGCGCTGTGCGCGCAGACCGGGGCGGACTTCTTCTTTCCCGAGCCGGGCAGTTCGGTGCGGGAGGCCAAGCGCATCTGCGGGATGTGCGAGATGCGCATGGCCTGCCTCGACTACGCCCTGGCCAACGACGAGCGTTTCGGCGTCTGGGGCGGCCTCTCCGAGAAGGAACGCCTCCAGCTACGACGCGCGCGCTGACCCGGCCCGAGAACGCTCGCGCGTCAGCCGGCGGCGCGGGCCGCCATCCGGGCCTTGCGCGCGGCCAGCTTCTCGTCGAACTTCGAAGCCTCCGAGTCCAGGCCGCCCATGAACAGGCCCAGCTCGTCCTGCGCCTGCTGCCCCTCGGGGCCGAGGCCGTCGATGTCCATGACCTTGAGGTGGCGCAGCACCGGCTGGAGCACGTCGTCGTGGTGGATGCGCAGGTTGTAGACCTCGCCGATGGCCATCTGCGCGGCGAACCGCTCGAAGCCGGGCATGCCGTGGCCGGGCATGCGGAAGTTCACGACGACGTCCCGCACGGCCTGCATGGTGAGGTCGGGGGCGAGCTGGAACGCGGCCTTGAGGAGGTTGCGGTAGAAGACCATGTGCAGGTTCTCGTCGGTCGCGATACGGGCCAGCATGCGGTCGCAGACGGGGTCGCCGGACTGGTGGCCGGTGTTGCGGTGCGAGATGCGGGTGGCCAGCTCCTGGAAGGCGACGTAGGCGACCGAGTGCAGCATCGAGTGGCGGTTGTCCGACTCGAAGCCCTCGCTCATGTGGGCCATGCGGAACGCTTCCAGCTTGTCCGGGTCCACCGCGCGCGAGGCGAGCAGATAGTCGCGCATGACGATGCCGTGCCGGCCCTCCTCCGCGGTCCAGCGGTGCACCCAGGTGCCCCAGGCGCCGTCCCGGCCGAAGAGGGACGCGATCTCGTGGTGGTAGCTCGGGAGGTTGTCCTCGGTGAGCAGGTTGACGACGAGCGCGATCCGGCCGATCTCGGTGACCTTCGACTGCTCCTTGTCCCAGGACTCGCCGTCCTCGAAGAGGCCGGGGAAGTTGCGGGCGTCGCTCCAGGGGACGTACTCGTGCGGCATCCAGTCCTTGGCGACCTTCAGATGCCGGTTGAGTTCGGTCTCGACCACTTCCTCCAGCGCGTACAGCAGTTTGGCGTCGGTCCAGACGGCGGGGCTGCCGAGGTGCGGGGAGGTGATCGTCACGGGGTACTCCAGGGGACGCGAAACGGAGCCGAACACTCCGGCGGGCGAGCGCCGGAACTTACGGGATCGTAGGCTACGAATCCGTAGGTTACGAATCCGTAGGTTAAGGTCTCCGTAAAGACCGCTGATCAACCGGGTTTTCGGAGGGTGTTCGGGTACACCGAAACGGCCCCGGGAACCGCAGGTCCCGGGGCCGAAAAGGTGATCGGTTTCATCCGTCAGGCGTACAGGTCGCGCAGCCGGACGGAGAGACATGTCACACAGCCTTCGAGCTTCTCGAACTCGCTGATGTCGACCACGACGGGGTCGTGCCCGAGGTCGGCGAGCAGCTCGGCGCTCTTCGGCGCGCTCGCCGCGATCAGCAGCTTCGCCCCGCCGAGCAGCACGACGTGCGCCCCGGACTCCTCCGGCACCGCCAGGAAGCTCGGGAACAGCGACGGCCGGTCCACCTTCGGGATGTGACCGATCACGGTGCCGTCGGGCAGCGCCGTGACCGCCGACTTCAGGTGCAGCACCTTGCTCACCGGAACGGCGACCACGCGGGCGCCCAGCGGCTCGAAGGCGGCCCGCACCTGCTGGACCCCGGCCGCGTTGGTCCGGCCGCCGCGGCCGACGTAGATCGTGTCGCCGATCTTCAGCACGTCGCCGCCGTCCAGCGTGCCCGGCTCCCAGATCCAGTTCACCGAGCAGCCCAGGTGCGCCACGGCCTCCTCGACACCGGCGACCTCGTCGCGCCGGGACTCGGCGCCGGAGCGGGCGATCAGCGCGACGTTCTTGTACATCACCACCGTGTCCTCGACGAACACGGCGTCGGGGCAGTCGTCGGCCGGGTCGACCTCGACGGTCTCCCAGCCGTGCGCCCGCAGCGCCTCGCCGTACGCCTCCCACTGCTCCAGGGCCAGCTCCGCATCGACCGGCTCCCGCTCGATGTGCGTGACCAGGCCCTCGGCGAGGCGCGGGCCGGGGCGGCGGATGAGGGCCTTCTTGGTGGGCACGTCCAGGTCTCCGAATCGGCGGGGGAGTAGATCGGCGGGGAGCAGATCGGGGGGAGTAGATCGGCGGGGTGGAGGGCCGCCCGGCGGATCGCGCGGCGGACGGCCTGCCGGCGCGCCGTCGGTGGCGGCGCCGGTCAGCCATCATGCAGCCCCGGTGCACCAGGACAAAACCCCTGTTGCCGGGCTGTGCCTTTCCCGAGACCCGCCCGCTCGTCCCGCCCGCTCGTCCCGGCCGCGGCCGTCCGCTACGCCGGGTCCGCCGCCTCCTCGGCCGTCGTCTCCCGCAACTCCCCGTCCAGCAGCAGCCAGCGGGTCACCCCGAGGGACTCCAGGAACGGCAGGTCGTGACTGGCCACGATCAGCGCACCCTCGTAGGACTCCAGGGCGGTGGTGAGCTGACGCACACTCGCCATGTCGAGGTTGTTCGTCGGCTCGTCCAGCATCAGGAGCTGCGGCGCGGGCTCGGCCAGCATCAGCGCCGCCAGGGCCGCCCGGAAGCGCTCCCCGCCGGACAGGGTGCCCGCCTTCTGGTCCGCGCGGGCGCCCCGGAACAGGAAGCGGGCCAGCCGGGCCCGGATCCGGTTCGGGGTGGCGTCCGGCGCGAACCGTGCCACGTTCTCGGCGACCGTCAGCTCACCGTCGAGGACGTCGAGGCGCTGCGGCAGGAAACGCAGCGGCACATGCGTGTGCGCCTCGCCCGACACCGGTGCCAGCTCCCCGGCGATCGTGCGCAGCAGCGTGGTCTTGCCCGCGCCGTTGCGCCCGATCAGCGCCACCCGCTCGGGACCGTGCAGATCCAGACCGCCCGCCACGCGCGCGCCGTACGCGAGTTCCAGGTCCCGCAGGCTCAGGACGCCGCGCCCCGGCGGGACGGCCGTGTACGGCAGGTCCACCCGGATCACGTCGTCGTCCCGGACGGAGTCCACCGCGTCGTCGAGCCGCTCCCTGGCCTCGGCGAGGCGCTCCTCGTGCAGGATGCGGTGCTTGCCCGCGGACTCCTGCGCCGCGCGCTTACGGGCCCCCATGACGATCTTCGGCTCGCGTTTCTGGTCCCACATCTTCTGCCCGTACCGCTTGCGGCGGGCCAGCTTGACCTGGGCGTCGACCAGTTCGCGCTTCTGCTTGCGCAGGTCGGCCTCGGCGACCCGCACCATGCGTTCGGCGGCCTCCTGCTCGGTGGCGAGGGCCTCCTCGTAGGCGGAGAAGTTGCCGCCGTACCAGGTGATCCCGCCGGAGCGCAGATCGGCGATCTGGTCGACCAGGTCGAGCAGCTCCCGGTCGTGGCTGACCACGACCAGGACGCCCGGCCAGGCCGCGACGGCCGCGTAGAGCCGTCGGCGGGCGTACAGGTCGAGGTTGTTGGTGGGCTCGTCGAGCAGCAGGACGTCCGGGCGGCGCAGCAGCAGGGCCGCGAGGCGCAGCAGCACCGACTCGCCGCCGGACACCTCGCCGATCGTGCGGTCCAGGCCGATGTGGCCGAGCCCCAGCTCGCCGAGGGTGGCCAGGGCGCGCTCCTCGACGTCCCAGTCGTCGCCCACGGTCTCGAAGTGCTCCTCGGAGACGTCTCCGGCCTCGATGGCGTGCAGAGCGGCCCGGCGGGCCGCGATGCCGAGCGCCTCGTCGACCCGCAGGGCGGTGTCGAGCGCCACGTTCTGCGGGAGGTGGCCGACCTCGCCGGCGACGCGCACCGAGCCGTCGGACGGGGTGAGCCGTCCGGCGATCAGCTTGAGCAGGGTCGACTTGCCGGAGCCGTTGACGCCGACGAGTCCGGTGCGGCCGGGGCCGAAGGAGACGTCGAGGTCCTCGAAGACGGGGGTGCCGTCCGGCCAGGAGAAGGCGAGGGAGGAGCAGGTGATGGAATGGGTCGCGGAATGAGTCAAAACGGGCCTCGCGGTTGCGTGTGCGGTCAGGGCAACACGTATCGAGACACCGGAAGGCGGCGACCACCGCGGGGAGCGGTAAGCGCGAGGGCATACGGAAAGCCCTGTCGCGCAGGGACGGCTCGAACGCCGAGGTCGCACGCAGCGCACACACACGTAACGCGTGTGGCGTGGTGTCTCAGGACCTCAGACGAGCAACGTCCTTCTCCAATCGGCGGCAACAGGACCGTTTCACACGGTAGAAGGAGCCGGTGGCGCTGTCAAAGGATTAACGGCGGCCCTCTCCGGCGGGCTCAGCACGCGTCGCGCATCAGCTCCGCCAGATCGTGGTCCAGGTCGAGCTGGAGGTGTTCGAGACCGGAGGGCACCAGGTCGTTCGTGGCCTGGAGGAAGCGCCGGATCTCCGACGAGTGCACATGCACGACGGCGATGCCCTCGGGGGCGTGGAACTCCAGCACCGTACGGTCGTAGCCGTACGGGCGGACGCGGACGTCGCCGTGGCCCTCGGAGTCGTCCAGACCCGCGGCGAGCAGCTCACGGGCGAAGGTCCAGCAGACCTCCACGCCCTCCAGGGTGGCCGGGGCCGGGAAGGTCATCCGGACGGCGAACGGATCGGTGCGGTCGTAGTGCAGCGTCGCGGGGATGCTGGGCATCCGGGGCGCGGCGGCGACCAGGCGGGCCTCTACGGGCTGCTCGATGACGGTGGACAACGCCTTGCTCCCTTGCGACGACGATGTGACGGGTGCCGGTCGGACGGTGCCGGACACTCGATAGAGACGCTGGAACCGGCCGATTCGTGCACACGGATTCCGAGTGACCTCGGTCACCGCGTTTCATGCACACGAGTGACGTGTTCCATCTCCCGTGCGGGCCGGGGCGGTTGGGGCGAACCCGAGACGAAGCGAGGTCCTCTGGACGCCACCGGAACCGTGGGCTAGCTTCCCCCGCCATGAGGCGCTTGGGGAAGACGCGACGCACGGTACGGGCGGCGGGACCGAAGCGGAAGAGGGCCCGGGCGGCCGCGGTGGCGTGCGCGGGGGTGCTCGTCTCCCTGACGACGACCGCCGCATCGGCACACGCCTCCGCGGCCCCGCACTGGGAACTCACGGACACCGGCACCCCCGCCGTACGGTTCCGGGGCCTCGCGGCCGTCGACCGGCACACCGCGTGGGTCGCCGGCAGCCAGGGCACGGTGTTGCGCACCACCGACGGCGGTGCGAGCTGGCGGAACGTCTCCCCGCCGGGCGCCGCGGACCTCCAGTTCCGGGACGTCGAGGCGTTCGACGCGCGGCACGCGGTGGTGCTGGCCATCGGCGAGGGCGAGGCGTCACGCGTCTACCGCACCGACGACGGCGGGGCCACCTGGACGGAGTCCTTCCGCAACACCGACGCCCGCGCCTTCTACGACTGCCTGGCCTTCTTCGACCGCCGTCACGGCCTCGCCATGAGCGACCCGGTCGACGGCAGGTTCCGCATCCTGTCGACCCGCGACGGCGGCCGCACCTGGACGGTGCTGCCGGACCGGGGCATGCCGGCCGCCCTGGAGGGCGAGGCCGACTTCGCGGCGGGCGGTCAGTGCCTGGTCACCGCCGGGCCGCGGGACGTCTGGCTGGCCACCGGCGGGGCCGCACGCGCGCGCGTGCTGCACTCCGCCGACCGCGGCCGCACCTGGAGCGCGTCCGACACACCGGTCCCGGCCGGGGACCCCGCGCGCGGGGTGTTCGCCCTCGCCTTCCGCGACCGCGCGCACGGCCTCGCCGTCGGCGGCGACTACCGCCCCGAACAGCCCTCCCCGCACGCCGCCGCGACGAGCGCCGACGGCGGCCGCACCTGGCGCCCCGCCCGCACGGCACCCCCCGCCTACCGCTCCGGCGTCACCTGGCTCCCGCACACCCGCACCACGGCCCTCGCGGTCGGCCCCACCGGCACCGACCTGACCACGGACGCGGGCCGCACGTGGCACACGATCGACACCGGCTCGTACGACACGGTGACGTGCACGGCCGACCGGTCCTGCTGGGCGGCGGGGGAGCAGGGCCGGGTGGCCCGCCTGAACCGCTGACCGGCCACCGGCAACCGAGCACGTCTCCCTCCCCGTTCGCCGTAACACGGGTGGGTGGTACCGGGGGCGGACGCTTACGGTCGCCCCATGTCGACTCCGCCCTCCGCCGACGGTCCCCTCGGCCCCGCCCTCCCGGTCCCCGCCCCCGGGCAGCGGATGACCGCCGACAGTCTGCGGACCCTGGGCCGGTTCGCCTACCTGTGGGGATGGCCGCTGGTCAACCTGCACAACCGGCTCACCGTCATGGAGCAGGTACCCGCGCCGGGCCTGCTGGGCGGCATCGTGCCGGTCGGCCCGCCGGGCTCGCTGGGCATGCTGCACGACTACGTCGTCCCGCAGGAGCGGGTGGTGGCCTGCCCCAACCAGGACGTCGTCTACGGGTTCGGGATCCTGGACGCCCGCAGGGGCCCGTCGGTGATCCAGGTCCCGGACTTCGGCGGCCGCTTCTGGGTCTACCAGGCCGTCGACCAGCGCACCGAGTCGTTCGCGCGTCTGGGCGCCATGTACGGCACCGAGCCCGGCTGCCACCTGCTGGCGCCGGCCGACTGGGACGGGCCTGTCCCGGAGGGCATCGCGGGCGTCTTCCGCTTCGACACGCGTATCGCCGTGTGCATCCCGCGGGTCTTCATGAACGACACGGACGCGGACCGGGCCGCGATCCAGCCGCTGGTGAACCAGATCATGGCCTACCCGCTCGCGGAGTACACCGGACGGCCGCGCACCACCGACTGGTCCGAGGCCCCGCTCTACCCGGCCGGCGACGCGACCAGCGGCGAGCGGGAGACCCGGTGGGTGGACCCGGCGACCTTCTTCGACCTCCTGCCCGCCGTCCTGGACGAGGTGCCGGCGCGCCCCGGCGAGGAGGCCCTGTACGCCGTCCTGCGGTCGCTGCTCGACGAGGCCGCGCGCAGCCCCGGTGCCGCGGCCGTCCTGCGGGACACCGCGATCGACGCCGAGGCCACGCTGGTGCGGGAGCTGTTCGAGTTCCGCAACATCGGCATCCCGCTCGGACACCACTGGAGCACCCAGCGCAACGGCGCGGCGTTCGGCGGCGACTACCTCGGCCGCACGGCGATGGCCAGGGCCAACATCTTCGTCAACCTGCCGTCCGAGACCGCGTACTTCTACCAGGACCTCGACCGGGACGGCGAACGGCTGACCGGCGACCACGACTACACCCTCACCTTCCCCGCGGACGGGCTGCCGCCGGTGCGGGGCTTCTGGTCGGTCACCCTCTACAACGAGCACCACTTCTTTCACCCCAACGACCTCGACCGGTACTCGCTGGGCACCAAGAACACGTCTTTCCGCCGCAACCCCGACGGCTCCCTCACCCTCCACGCCGGCGCCCGACCCCCCACCGACGCCCAGTCCCACCCCAACTGGCTCCCCGCCCCCGAGGGCCCCTTCTCCCTCTACCTGCGCGCCTACTGGCCCCACCCCCAGGCCCTCGACGGCACTTGGCAGCCCCCGGCCGTCGTGAGGCGCAAGGACTGACCCGCACGGGGAACATCACGCCTGAAGGCGCTCGATCCAAGGGTGGGATCCGTACGTCGTGGAGATCGCGCCGACGAGCCATTGCCGCTGATGATCCGTGAGCAGGGGCAGTGCGGCGGCGAAGTCCTCCTCGTCCTTGGGCCGGGATGCCTTGGCCTTGTAGTAGAGCTGCACTTCGGGGGAGAGGAAGGGAACACCGTCCGGCGAGGTCGTCCCCAGCGCGCTGATCGGCCGGCGCACCCGGGCGTCACGCCGGGACACCCATTCCTCGCCGTGGGACTCGTCGAGCATGATCTGGATGCTCCAAGGCGCGTCGGGCCCTGGTCGGCACCAGATGTCGTGAACGTGCGGGGGCAGTACCTCGTCCGGGGCCCAAGGGCGCAGGCTTCCCGGTGGATCGGCGGCCCACCACTGCCAGCCCGCCAGAGCCTGCTGGGCCATGAGCTGGTCACGCCGCAGCAGGAGGACGTCGACGTCCCCGTGGCTCCTGATCCGGCGGCCCACCGCCAGCTCGATCGCGAGGCCCCCCGCCACCCACCAACAGGACTCCACGCCGGAGAACCTCGCGGCAACCTCGCCAAGCGGGGCCGGATCCCATCTGCCGAACGGAGACCGGAGGCGTGTCATGCCGGTCATTCTCCCCGGCCCGCCGCCCATGTCCCCGGGGGCCGTACGCTCGTGCGCACTATGACAACAACCGTCGGTGTTCCCGCGGGCTGGCCCGCGGGCGAAGAAGAAGCGCGGGCCGTGCAGGACGAGTTGCGGGCTCGGGTGGTGGTCGGGGAGGTGGGGCCCGAGGTCGGGGTGGGGCGGGTGACCGGGGTCGATGTGGCGTACGACGACGAGCGGGACGTCGTCGTGGCCGCCGCCGTCGTGCTGGACGCGGCGAGTCTCGATGTGGTCGCCGAGGCCACCGCGGTCGGGCGGATCTCGTTTCCGTACGTGCCGGGGCTGCTCGCGTTCCGGGAGATTCCCACCGTGCTCGCGGCCCTCGACGCGCTGCCCGGGGACCCGGGGCTGGTGGTCTGCGACGGCTACGGGCTGGCCCACCCGCGCCGGTTCGGTCTCGCCAGCCATCTCGGGGTGCTGACCGGCCTGCCGACGATCGGTGTCGCCAAGAACCCGTTCACCTTCACCTACGACGAGCCCGGCGAGCCGCGCGGGTCCTCCTCACCGCTGCTCGCGGCGGGCGGTGAGGAGGTCGGGCGGGCCCTGCGGACCAGGGCGGGCGTCAAGCCGGTCTTCGTGTCCGTCGGTCACCGGGTGAGCCTGGAGCGGGCCTGCGCGCACACCCTCGCGCTCACCCCGCGCTTCCGGCTGCCGGAGACCACCCGCAGGGCCGACTCCCTGTGCCGGCGGGCGCTTCAGGAGGCGACGATCGGCCAGTGACGGCCCCGGGTCAGCGGGTCGCCGCCACCCGGAAGCGGATGCCCGCGCGGATCAGCCGTTCGGTGAGCGCGTCGCCCATCGCCACCGCCGTCGTGACCTGCCCCGCCGTCGGCGGGAGGTCGTCGAGGGCGAGGGCGAGCGCGCCCTCGGCGAACATCTTGGCCGTCTCGTCGTAGCCGGGGTCGCCGCCCGAGATCTCGGTGTAGACCCGCCGGCCGCCGCCCTCGCCGACGAACCTGACGCTGAACCAGCTCCGCGCCCGCTTCTCGGCGCTCGGCCCCTCGCCCGGCTTCAGCCGGTCCGACAGCGCGCGGCGGACGGGCGGGAACTGCGCGGCGACGGCGAGCGTCCCGACGGCCGCGACCCCGCCGACGGCCACCGGCAGCCGTCGTACGGCCGCGTAGTGGCGGTAGCGGAAGTCGGGACCGTAGCGCTCCAGGGCCTTCGCCGAGCGGCGCACGATCTGCGGGTCGATCGTGGGCAGCGGCAGCGCCCACGCGCCGACCTCCGCCGCGAAGCGGGGGCCGCCCACGGGGGCCGCCACCCGGCGCCCCATCAGACGGGGCTCGTGCCGGCCCCGCTCCCGGGCGGCCGCCGCCATCTGCCGGCCGCGCGCGAACTGGCCGAGCGCGGAGGCGAACGTACCGCCGGAGAAGGCGGCGTCCGCGGTCACGAAGCCGTCCACGGTCAGCGGCACGCCCTCGGGCAACTGCCGCACGGTGAAGTAGGCGCCCAGGTCGTGCGGCACGGAGTCGAAGCCGGCCGCGTGCACCAGCCGCGCGCCCGTCTCCCGCGCGCGTGCGTCGTGCCGGACGTAGGTGAGGTCGACGAACTCGGGTTCACCGGTGAGGTCGAGATAGTCGGTCCCGAGGTCCGCGCAGGCGGCGACGAGGTCCTCGCCGTAGCGGACGTACGGGCCGACGGTCGTGGCCAGCACGCGCGTGTGCTCCGCGAGGGCACGCAGCGACGCCGGTTCGGACACGTCCGCCCGCAGCACCCCGACGTCCGTGCCCAGCCGCTCGCGCAGCGCCCGCAGCCGGCCCTCGTCGCGCCCGGCGACGGCCCAGCGCAGTCCCTCGGGCGCGTGGGCGGCGAGGTACTCCGCGGTGAGGGTCCCGACGAATCCGGTCGCCCCGAAGAGCACGATGTCGTACGGGCGGTCCGTCCCGTTTGTCTTGCTCATGACACCCCTTGTCCGCTCATGTCCGCTCACGGCACCCCTCGGTGCCCGCAGCCCGCGCCGCTGTCGGTGGCTGAGGCTAGCGTGAGGAGTGCGGAGCCCGACGACGAGCCCGGAGGCAGACAGGTGACCGTGGCCAGGAACGCCCTGAGGAAATGGGAGAAAGTACGCGCGTTCGCGCTCGGTCTGCCCGGTGCGGCCGAGGAGTTCCCGTGGAGCGAGTCCGTCGCCAAGGTCAACGGCAAGGTGTTCGTCTTCCTGGGCGTGGCCGACGGCAGCTACCCCCTGGGCGTCACCTGCAAGCTGCGGGACGAGACGGCGCACGGGCACGCGCTGGCCTCCCCGGGCGCCGAACCCGCCGGATACGGCCTGGGGAAGTCGGGCTGGGTGCGCATCCCGCTGGAGGAGCAGGGCGCCCCGCCCGCCGAGCTGCTCTGCGACTGGGTCGAGGAGAGCTACCGCACCATCGCACCCAAACGGCTCATAGCGGAGCTGGACGCCCGCTGAGCGCACGGCCCTCCGCCCGTACGCCGCCGGGGCCGCTTCCGTCCTAGACTGGCTAAGCGCTTGCTCGCCACCTCTTGTCACCACTGGAACGTGTTCCTAGCATCACTGGTGTTACATCGGTTGTGTCACAGCAAGGGGGCTGGATGACAACGGCACACACGCCGCCCGGGCGCGGCCCGCTCACCGGAGTGCGCGTGGTCGAACTGGCGGGCATCGGGCCCGGCCCGTTTGCCGCCATGCTCCTGGGCGACCTCGGCGCCGACGTCGTCCGGGTCGACCGCCCCGGCGGCCCCGCCCTCGGCATCGACCCCGCGCACGACGTGACCAACCGCAACAAACGGTCCGTGGTCGTCGACCTCAAGGCACCCGACGGCCCCGCGCGCGTGCTCGACCTCGCCGCCCGCGCGGACGTGCTGATCGAGGGCTACCGGCCCGGCGTCGCCGAGCGCCTGGGCGTCGGCCCCGCGGACTGCCACGCCCGCAACGCCCGCCTCGTCTACGGCCGGATGACCGGCTGGGGCCAGGACGGCCCGCTCGCCGACCGCGCCGGGCACGACATCGCCTACATCGCCCTCACCGGCACCCTCGGCATGATCGGCGACCCCGGCACGCCCCCGCCGGTCCCCGCCAACCTGCTCGGCGACTACGCGGGCGGCTCCCTCTACCTCGTCGTCGGCGTCCTCGCGGCCCTGCACCACGCGCGCGCGACCGGCACCGGCCAGGTCGTCGACGCGGCCATCGTGGACGGCACCGCCCACCTCTCCGCGATGATCCACGGCATGCTCTCGGCCGGCGGCTGGCAGGACCGGCGCGCCGCCAACCTCCTCGACGGCGGCTGCCCGTACTACGGCACCTACGAGACCGCCGACGGCGGCCACATGGCCGTCGGCGCGCTCGAACCGCAGTTCTACGACGCGTTCGTGGACCTCCTGGGCCTCGGCGACCTCGGCGGCGCCCGCGACGACTGGACGCGCTGGGGCGAACTGCGCGAGGCCGTCGCCGCCCGCTTCAAGTCCCGTACGCGCGCGGAGTGGACGGCCGTCTTCGAGGGCACCGACGCCTGTGTGGCGCCGGTGCTGTCGCTGCGCGAGGCGCCGCACCACCCGCACCTCGCCACCCGCGGCACCTTCACCGACCACGGCGGCATCACCCAGCCCGCACCCGCGCCCCGCTTCTCGGCGACCCCCACGACGGTCCACAGCGGCCCGGCCCTGCCGGGCGCCGACACGGCCGCCGTGGCCAGCGACTGGGACGTCCCGCACCTGCTCGACGGACCCGCCCCCGCCGCCGAGGGCGACCGGGCTGGCTCCGCCGTCGAGCGTGACCTCTCCGCCCCCGACTCTGGGCGAGACAGGACCCGCCCCGCCTCCGAGGGCAACCAGGCTGGCTCCGCCTCCGAGCGTGACCTCGCCGGCCCCGAGCGCGACCGGACCCGCCCCGCCTCTGAGCGCGACCGGGCCGGCTCCGCCTGCGAGCGTGACCTCGTCGCCCCCGATTCTGAGCGCGACCGGCCCCGCCCTGCCCCCGAGCGGGACCAGGCCGCCCCCGCCCCCGCGCGCGGCCAGGCCGCCCCCGCCCCCGCGCGCGACCTCTCCGCCCCCGCCTCCGAGGACGACCGGGTCGGCTCCGCCGCCGAGCGTGACCTCGTCGCCCCCGATTCTGAGCGCGACCGGCCCCGCCCCGCCCCCGAGCGCGACCAGGCCAGCGCCGCCTGCGAGCGTGACCTCGCCGCCCCCGACTCTGAGCGCGACCAGGCCGCCCCCGCCCCCGAGCGCGACCAGACCCGCCCCACCCCCGAGCGCGACCAGACCCGCCCCACCCCCGGACTCGACCGGCCCCGCCCCACCCCCGAGACCGTCCTCTCCGACCCTCACTGAAAGGCCCCTCGTGAGCACCGAAGCGTTTGTGTACGACGCGATCCGCACCCCGCGCGGGCGTGGCAAGGCGAACGGCGCCCTGCACGGCACCAAGCCGATCGATCTCGTCGTCGGCCTCATCCATGAACTCCGCAACCGTTTCCCGGGTCTCGACCCGGCCGCGATCGACGACATCGTGCTCGGCGTCGTCGGACCCGTCGGCGACCAGGGCTCCGACATCGCGCGGATCGCCGCGATCGCCGCCGGGCTGCCGGACACCGTGGCCGGCCTCCAGGAGAACCGGTTCTGTGCCTCGGGTCTGGAGGCCGTCAACCTGGCCGCCGCCAAGGTCCGTTCGGGCTGGGAGGACCTGGTCCTCGCGGGCGGCGTCGAGTCGATGTCCCGTGTCCCGATGGCCTCGGACGGTGGCGCCTGGTTCAACGACCCGATGACGAACCTGACGGTCAACTTCGTGCCGCAGGGCATCGGCGCCGACCTGATCGCCACGATCGAGGGATTCTCGCGGCGTGACGTCGACGAGTACGCGGCGCTGTCGCAGGAGCGGGCGGCGACGGCCTGGAAGGAGGGCCGTTTCGACCGCTCGGTGGTCCCGGTGAAGGACCGCAGCGGTCTGGTCGTCCTCGACCACGACGAGCACCCGCGCCCGGGCACCACCGCGGACTCCCTGGGCAAGCTCAAGCCGTCCTTCGCCGACATCGGCGAACTCGGCGGCTTCGACGCGGTGGCGCTCCAGAAGTACCACTGGGTGGAGCGCATCGATCACGTCCACCACGCGGGCAACTCCTCCGGCATCGTCGACGGCGCCTCCCTGGTCGCGATCGGCTCGAAGGAGGTCGGCGAGCGCTACGGCCTCACCCCGCGCGCCCGGATCGTGTCCGTGGCGGTGTCCGGATCCGAGCCGACGATCATGCTGACCGGTCCCGCGCCCGCCTCCCGCAAGGCGCTGGCCAAGGCGGGGCTGACCATCGACGACATCGACCTGGTGGAGATCAACGAGGCGTTCGCGGCGGTCGTGCTGCGCTTCGTCAAGGACATGGGCCTGTCCCTGGACAAGGTGAACGTCAACGGCGGCGCGATCGCGCTCGGCCACCCCCTCGGCGCGACCGGCGCGATGATCCTCGGCACCCTCGTCGACGAACTGGAGCGCCAGGACAAGCGGTACGGCCTGGCCACCCTGTGCGTGGGCGGCGGCATGGGCATCGCCACGATCGTCGAGCGCGTCTGAAACCCCGGCGGAACCAAGCGACTTCAACGGAGACCCCCGTCATGACACAGAGCACCACCATCCGCTGGGAACAGGACCGCACCGGTCTCGTCACCCTCGTCCTGGACGACCCGAACCAGTCCGCGAACACCATGAACGCGGCGTTCCGCGCGTCCCTCGCCGCCGTCACCGACCGCCTGGAGGCCGAGAAGGACTCCATCCGCGGCATCATCCTCACCTCCGCCAAGAAGACCTTCTTCGCCGGCGGCGACCTGCGCGACCTGATCCGCGTCACCCCCGAGACCGCGCAGCAACTCCTCGACGGCGGCCTGGAGATCAAGCGGCACCTGCGCCGTATCGAGACCCTCGGCAAGCCGGTCGTCGCCGCCCTCAACGGCGCCGCGCTCGGCGGCGGTTACGAGATCGCCCTCGCCTGCCACCACCGCGTCGCCCTCGACGCCCCCGGCTCCAAGATCGGCTGCCCCGAGGTCACCCTCGGTCTGCTCCCCGGAGGCGGCGGCGTCGTCCGCACCGTCCGTCTCCTCGGCATCGCCGACGCCCTGCTGAAGGTCCTGCTCCAGGGCACCCAGTACAGCCCCCGCAAGGCCCTGGAGAACGGCCTGATCGACGACGTGGCCGCCACGCCCGAGGAACTCCTCGCCAAGGCACGCGCGTTCATCGACGCCAACCCCGAGTCGGCCCAGCCCTGGGACAAGCCCGGCTACCGCATCCCGGGCGGCACCCCCGCCAACCCCAAGTTCGCCGCCAACCTGCCCGCCTTCCCGGCCACGTTGAAGAAGCAGACCAACGGCGCCCCCTACCCGGCCCCGCGCAACATCCTGGCCGCCGCCGTCGAGGGCGCCCAGGTCGACTTCGAGACCGCGCAGGTCATCGAGGCCCGCTACTTCGTCGAACTCGCGGCCGGGCAGACGTCGAAGAACATGATCCAGGCGTTCTTCTTCGACCTCCAGGCCGTCAACTCCGGCGCCAACCGGCCCCAGGGCGTCGAGCCCCGCAAGGTCCGCAAGGTCGCCGTCCTCGGCGCCGGGATGATGGGCGCGGGCATCGCCTACTCCTGCGCCCGGGCGGGCATCGACGTCGTCCTCAAGGACGTCTCCGCCGAAGCCGCCGCCAAGGGCAAGGGCTACAGCGAGAAGCTGTGCGCCAAGGCCGTCGCCCGGGGCCGCACCACCCAGGACAAGGCCGACGCGCTGCTCGCCCGCATCACCCCGACCGCCGACCCGGCCGACCTCGCGGGCTGCGACGCCGTCATCGAGGCCGTCTTCGAGGACACCGCCCTCAAGCACAAGGTCTTCGAGGAGATCGAGCACATCGTCGCCCCCGACGCGCTGCTGTGCTCCAACACCTCCACGCTCCCCATCACCGCCCTCGCCGAAGGCGTCGAGCGCCAGGCCGACTTCATCGGTCTGCACTTCTTCTCACCCGTCGACAAGATGCCCCTCGTCGAGATCATCAAGGGCGAACGCACCGGCGACGAGGCACTCGCCCGCGCCTTCGACCTCGTCCGCCAGATCAACAAGACGCCGATCGTGGTCAACGACTCCCGCGGCTTCTTCACCTCCCGCGTGATCGGCCACTTCATCAACGAGGGCGTCGCGATGGTCGGCGAGGGCATCGAGCCCGCGTCGGTCGAGCAGGCGGCGGCCCAGGCGGGCTACCCGGCGAAGGTCCTGTCCCTGATGGACGAACTGACCCTCACCCTCCCGCGCAAGATCCGCAACGAGACCAGGACCGCGGTCGAGGAGGCCGGCGGCACCTGGACCCCGCACCCGGCCGACACGGTCATCGACCGCATGGTCGACGAGTTCGAGCGCCCCGGCCGCAGCGGAGGCGCCGGCTTCTACGACTACGTGGACGGCAAGCGCGCCGGGCTCTGGCCGGGCCTGCGCGAGCACTTCACCAAGCCCGGGACCGAGATCCCGTTCCGGGACATGCAGGAACGCATGCTGTTCTCCGAGGCCCTCGACACCGTCCGCCTCGTGGAGGAAGGCGTCCTGACCTCGGTCGCCGACGCCAACATCGGTTCCCTCTTCGGCATCGGCTTCCCCGGCTGGACCGGCGGCGTCCTCCAGTACATCAACGGCTACGAGGGCGGCCTGCCCGGATTCGTGGCCCGGGCACGGGAGTTGGCCGACCGCTACGGCGACCGTTTCCTGCCTCCGGCCCTGCTGGTGGAGAAGGCGGAGAAGGGCGAGACCTTCACCGACACCCCCTGACGCACGGCCCACGCGCGGGACCCCGAGCCCGGGGTCCCGCGCGTGGCACTCACTCCTCCGACGGAGGCTCGGTGAGCCACTGCCGCAGCTCGTCCCGCAGGGACCGCTGGAACGTCGTCAACAGGGCCTGCACCACCAGCGGATGCATATGGGCCGTCAGCGACTTCACGTCCCGCGCGTCCCGCTCGGCGACCGCGTCCCGCAGCAGCCGCGACAGCTCGTGCGCCGCCGCCCGCGAGTGCTCGATCAGCGTCGTACGGGCCGCCAGGATCACCTCGGGCGACAGCGGCACGTCCAGCAGCCGCACCCCGAGCGCGAGCAGCGTGGAGTCGACCCGGTAGGAGCCGTCACCGGCCTCCTCCAGCACGTCCATCGCCGTGAGCTGCCCGATGTCCTCCTCGGACAGCGGCCGCCCCGCCCGGCGCTCCAGCTCCTGCCCGGTCACCGTCTCCACGTCGGCCGGCGCCCAGGAGGCGACCACCGCGCGGTGCAGGTCGAGCCCGTGCGCGTCCACGTCCGGCGGCAGCCCGCCGAGATAGCGCTCGATCGCCGCCAGCGTCATGCCCTGCCGTTGCAGCTCCTCGATCAGCGCGAGCCGCGCGAGATGGCGCGGCCCGTAACGGCCCACCCGGCGCGGACCGATCACCGGCGGCGGCAGCAGCCCCCTGGTGCTGTAGAAGCGGACGGTCCGCACCGTGACCCCGGCACGAGCGGCCAACTCGTCGACCGTGAGGTCCGTCTCCTCGGTCTCGATCGTCATATGCAGCAGTATCACTGTCCCACCGACACTGCGACACCCACGACCGCCCCCAAGGGGCGCGGGGAACTGCGCGACCAGCCCCCACCCACCCGCACTCACCCACTGCGACCCCCGCGGCAGCGGATACGCTGCGATCTCGCCGACAACACCCCAGGAAGGGGCACCCGTGCCGAAAGAGATCGACGTCCTCGTCCTAGGCGGAGCCGGCGTCGACACGATCGTCCACGTGCCCGAGCTACCCCTCCCGTACGCCGACAGCTACATGATCGACCAGGGGATCCGCACCCGCGCCGGCCAGACCGGCGACTTCGTCGCCCTCGGCCTCACCGCCCTCGGCCTGCGCACGCACCACCTGGACTTCCTCGGCGACGACCCCGAGGGCGACCTCGTCCGCGCCCTGCACGACCAGCACGGCATCGCCCTCACCGCCGTACCCCAGCCCCTCGGCACCAAGCGCGCGGTCAACCTGGTCGGCCCGGACGGCCGCCGCCTGTCCCTGTACGACACCAGCCGCGCCCACCCCGCCGACCGCTTCCCCGAGGACACCCTGCGCCTGCTCGCCGGCGCGAGCCGCCACGCGCACGTGTCCCTGACCCAGCCCTGCGCCGACGCCCTGCCGGTGCTGCGCGAGACGGGCGTCACGCTCTCCACCGACCTGCACGACTGGGACGGCGAGAACCCCTACCACGCGTCCTTCGCGTACGCCGCCGACATCGTCTTCCTCTCCGCCGCCGCGCTCACCGACCCCGAGGCGACCATGCGCCGGATCGCCGACCGCGGCCGCGCCCGGATCGTCGTCGCCACGGCGGGCGCGGCCGGCGCGCGTCTGCTGGCCGACGGCGAGCTGACGCACGTACCGGCCGCCGTACCGCCCGCACCGGTGGTGGACTCCAACGGCGCGGGCGACGCCTTCGCCGCCGCCTTCCTCTACGGCCGTCTGGGCGGCGAACCCCCGCTCAGATGCGCGGAGTTCGGGGCGAAGGCCGGGGCGTACGCCTGCACGATCCCCGCCACGGAGAGCGCCGCGGCGACCCGCGACGCCCTCCACTGAGGGGCGCTCGGACGCCGCTCAGTGCGTGTCGTGCACCCCGTTCGTCGCGGCGATCTTCCGCCACGACCGAGGCTCGACCGCCGCCGCCGATGCCGCCGATGCAGCCGAAGGCACTGTCAGCGACGCGGCGCGCGCCGCCGCCACCGTCGGCTTCGACGGCTGGAACAGCCAGGTGTCGAACAGCGCACCCAGCGCCGCCCCCGACACCTCCTCGGCGTACCGCCGGAAGTCCTCGACGGACGCGTTGCCATGGGCGTACCGCTGCGGCCAGCCCTTCAGCACGGCGAAGAAGGCGTCGTCGCCGATCTCGTCCCGCAGCGCCTGGAGGGCCAGCGCGCCCCGGTCGTAGACGGCCAGGTGGAACTGGTTCTCCGGCCCCGGGTCCCCGGGCGCGACCTTCCAGAACGGGTCGTCGGCGGGGTGCGAGGCGTAGACGTAGTCCGCGAGTTCCTTCGCCGTGCCCTCGCCCTCGTGCTCGGACCACAGCCACTGCGCGTACCGCGCGAAGCCCTCGTTGATCCAGATGTCCTTCCATCCGGCGACGGACACCAGGTCGCCGTACCACTGGTGGGCCAGCTCGTGCACCACGACCGAGGTGTTCGAGCCGTTCGCGAACTGCCGCGGGCTGTAGAAGGGCCGGGTCTGGGTCTCCAGCGCGTACCCGGTGTTCGTGTTCGGCACATACCCGCCGAGGGCGTTGAAGGGGTACGGGCCGAAGTACTCACTCAGCCAGTCGGCGATCTCCCCGGTCCGTTCGACGCTCGCCCGCGCCGCCCCGGCGTTCGCGCCCAGGTCCTTGCTGTACGCGTTGACGACCGGGATGCCGCTCTCCGTGGTCCCGGTGGTGAGGTCGAACCTGCCCACCGCGAGCGTGGCCAGATAGGTGGCCTGCGGCTTGTCCGAGCGCCAGGAGTAGCGGGTCCAGCCGAGCCGGGAGACCGCCGACTGGAGCGTGCCGTTGGAGATCGCCTGGGTGCCGTCGGGCACCTGCACGGACACGTCGTAGGTGGCCTTGTCGCTCGGGTGGTCGTTGCTGGGGAACCACCACCAGGCCGCCTCGGGCTCGTTGGCGCCGACCCCGCCGTCCGGCGTGCGGTGCCAGCTCGTGAAGCCGTACGCCTGCTTCGAGGACGGCACACCGTGGTACCGCACCACGACCGTGACGGCCGTGCCCTTGGCCAGCGGAGTTTTCGGCGTGATCTCCAGCTCATGTTCGCCGGAGGACGCGAACGCGGCCTTCACGCCGTTGACCCGTACCTCGTCCACGTCGAGCAGGAAGTCCAGGTCGAAGCGCGACAGATCCTGGGTGGTGCGCGCGAGGATCGTCGCGGTGCCCTCCAGTTCGTCCGTGGCCGGCTGGTACTTCAGCCGGAGGTCGTAGTGCGAGACGTCGTATCCGCCGTTGCCGTAGGCCGGGTAGTAGGGGTCGCCGACGCCCGGCGCACCGGGTCCGACGCTCGCGGCCGACGCCGGGATCGCCAGCAGGACGGACGCGGCGGCGAGTGCGCCCGGCGCGATGAGTCTGGGATGCACAGGAACTCCAAGTGGGGGGAACACACGGTCGGTTGGAAGCCTAGGAACTTCCTGTGCCCAGGATCCGCCGACGCCCCCGCTGTCACACGATCGCCATTCGGCCGTCACGACCGAACCACCCCCATGGACGTGATCCGGCCACACCCGGCCCACGACCGCCACAACGGCCCTCTTCTGTACGGGAGTTGACCCGAGTACCGTCCCGCGCATGCCGACACGCACGCGCTTCACGATCTGGAGAACGCTCGCGGCGGCCGCCGTCACCCTGCTGACGGCCGCCTTCCTCACCCCGGCGGCGGCCCACGGCACCACGGGCCTCGGCGCCTCGCGCGAGAGCCGCCCCGTCCACTCCTACGAGCACGCGATCCGCGAGGCCGTCTGGGTCGACACCGGGCTCGACGGCGACGGCGACGGACGCCCCGACCGGGTCGCCGTCGACATCGTCCGCCCCCGCGAACCGGCCGAACGGGGCCGCAAGGTGCCCGTCATCATGGACGCCAGCCCCTACTACGCGTGCTGCGGCCGCGGCAACGAGAGCCAGCGCAAGACGTACGACGCGGACGGCCGCGTGGTCCAGATGCCGTTGTTCTACGACAACTACTTCGTCCCGCGCGGCTACGCCGTCGTCGGTGTCGACCTGGCCGGCACCAGCCGCTCCGACGGCTGCGTGGACGTCGGCGGCCGCTCCGACATCCGCTCCGCGAAGGCCGTCGTCGACTGGCTGAACGGCCGCGCCCGCGCGTACACCACCCGCACCGGCGCCACGACCGCCGCCGCGGACTGGAGCAACGGCAGAACCGGCATGATCGGCAAGAGCTGGGACGGCACCATCGCCAACGGCGTCGCCGCCACCGGAGTGAAGGGCCTGCGGACGATCGTCCCCATCGCCGCCATCTCCTCCTGGTACGACTACTACTTCCAGCAGGGCGCCCCGCTCTACGACTCGGGCCCCGACCGGCTCGCGGACTACGTGAACAGCCCCGACGCCCGCCCCCGCTGCGCCGAGGTGGGACGGCGGCTGGTCGAGGGCGCCCCGCGCACCGGCGACCTGACGCCCCTGTGGGCCGAGCGCGACTACGTCGCGGACGCCCGCCGGATCAAGGCCAGCGTGTTCGTCGTCCACGGCCTCCAGGACCTCAACGTCCGCGCCAGGCACTTCGGGCAGTGGTGGGACGCGCTCGCGGAGAACGGCGTCGACCGCAAGATCTGGCTCTCCCAGACCGGCCATGTCGACCCCTTCGACTTCCGCCGCGCCGACTGGGTCGACACCCTCCACCGCTGGTTCGACCACGAACTCCTCGGCTACGACAACGGCATCGACCGCGAGCCGATGGCCGACATCGAACGCCACCCCGACCAGTGGGTCACCTCGAAGGTCTGGCCGCCGAACGGCACCCGCGCCGCCACCCTGCGCCCCGGCACCGGACCGCGTCCCGGCGTCGGCACCCTCGGTCTGCGCAAGGGCACCGGCACGGCCTCCTTCACCGACGACCCCCGGCGGAGCGAGAGCGACTGGGCCGCCCGTGTCGACACCCCGACCCCCGACAAGGCCGGTTTCGTCACCGGGCCCCTCACCCGCGACCTGCGGCTGGCCGGCTCCTCCCGGGTGACCGTCACCGCCACGCCCACCACCCCGACCGCCCATCTCAGCGCCGTCCTGGTCGACCTGGGCCCGGACACCATCCGGGACTACACGGCGAGCGGCGAGGGCATCACCACGCTCACCGACCGCACCTGCTGGGGCGCGAGCACGGCGGGGGACAGTGCCTGCTACAAGGAGACGCGGGCGGCGACGGCCGACGTCGGCTTCACCGTCCTCAGCCGGGGCTGGGCCGACCTCGGCACCCACGCCGACCCCGGCAAGGGCGCCCCGCTCACCCCGGGCAGGCCGTACACGATCACCGTCGAGCTGGCGGCCACCGACCATGTCGTCCCGGCCGGACACCGCCTCGCCCTGAACGTCGCGGGCACCGACAGGGACCTGATCGACCCGCCCGCCGACACCCCGACCCTCACCCTCGACCTGGCCCGCACCTCGGCCCGGGTCCCGTTCGTCGGCGGCGCCCCCGCCTTCGCCGCCGCCACGGCCGGGAGCGTCGCGGGCCCGCCCACGACCCCCGGGCGCCTGGACGGCGTACCCACCGCACCACGGGCGCACCGGATCCCCTGAACCCGGACCCCTGAACCCGGACCCCCTGGACCCGGACTCCCTGAACCGGGCGACGCGTCAGGAGGAGGCGACCAGCGCGGCCGCCTCCTCCGCGCACCCCCAGGCCACCGTCACCCCGGCGCCGCCGTGCCCGTAGTGGTGCACCAGCGGCCGCCCGTCCGGCAGGACCGTCCGCTCCAGCCGTACCGCGTCGCGCACCGGGCGCAGCCCCACCCGGTGCTCCAGGACCCGCGCGCCCGCGACCTCCGGGCGCAGCGCCGCGCACCGCGCCACGATCCCCTCGGCCACCGCCGGGTCGGGGTCGAGCCCCCACACGTCGTCCTCGGACGTACCGCCCAGCAGCAGCCGCCCCGGCTGCGGGAACAGATACGCCATCGCGCCGTCCGGGGCGGTGGACACCAGCCAGGTGTCGACGCCCGGGTTCTCCACCACGACCAACTGCCCGCGCACCGGCCGCACCGACGCGTCCCCGGCCAGCTCCCGGGCGCCCAGACCCGTGCAGTTGACGACCACCGGGCCGTCGGCCTCCGCCAGATCGGACACCGTGCGCTCCTCCACCGCACCGCCCGCGCGCCGCAACCGCTCCCGCAGCCACGGCAGATGCACCGCCATGTCGATCAGCGGCAGCCGCGCCCACACGGCGGGCCCGGGGGCGTACTCCCGTGCCGTGGCCCGGCGCAGCTCCGGCAGCCGTCCGGCCGCCCAGCTCTCCACGTCCGCCAGGTCCGTCTCGCCCATCGCGCCGTCGACCAGCCGCACCCCGGTCTCCTCCGGCCGCGAGGCCAGCGTCCCGTACACCTCCAGGGAGCGCAGCGCCCACGCCCGGGCCGCCGTGACCGGCTCGATGTGGTACGGCCACCACAGCGCCCCGGCCACCGCCGAGGTGGTGCGCTCCACCGGGTCCCGGGTCCACACCCGCACCCGCCGGCCCCGCTCGGCGAGGACCACCGCCGTGGTCAGCCCGACCACCCCGCCCCCGACCACGACCACTTCACCGTTCGCCCGAGTACTCACGCCGGGACGCTAGCCGACCGCACGCCGATCGGCGAGACCGGGACGGACCGGGCCGGGGGACGGGGGCGGGGGACCACGGGCCGGCAGGGCCTAGGATCTACGACCTGATGACTGCCACCCTTGTCGCCAAGAACCTCGCCGCCGGGCACGGCGACCGCTCCCTCTTCTCCGGGCTCGACCTCGTCGTCGCCCCCGGGGACGTGATCGGGCTGGTCGGTGCCAACGGCGCGGGCAAGTCCACCCTGCTCACCCTGCTCGCCGGGCTCACCGCGCCCGAGGAGGGCGAGCTGCGGCTCTCCCCGCCGACCGCGACCGTCGGCCATCTGCCCCAGGAACCCGAGCGCCGCCCCGGCGAGACCGTCCGGGAGTTCCTCGCCCGCCGCACCGGCGTCGCCGAGGCCCAGCGCGCCATGGACGAGGCGACGCAGGCGCTGGTCGACGAGGCACCGGGCGCCGACGACGCCTACGCGACCGCCCTGGAGCGCTGGCTCGACCTGGGCGGCGCCGACCTCGACGAGCGCGCCGCGGAGGTCACCGACTCGCTCGGCCTCGCCGTCGGCCTCGACCAGCCGATGACGTCCCTGTCCGGCGGCCAGGCCGCCCGCGCGGGCCTCGCCTCCCTGCTGCTCTCCCGCTACGACGTCTTCCTCCTCGACGAGCCCACCAACGACCTCGACCTGGACGGACTGGAGCGCCTCGAACGCTTCGTGACCGGCCTGCGCGCCGGCACCGTCGTCGTCAGCCACGACCGCGAGTTCCTCACCCGCACGGTCACCAAGGTCCTCGAACTCGACCTCGCCCAGCAGCGGATCAACCTCTACGGCGGCGGCTACGACGCCTATCTGGAGGAACGCGACGTGGCCCGCCGCCACGCGCGCGACGACTACGAGGAGTACGCCGACAAGCGGGCCGCGCTCCAGGACCGGGCGCAGACGCAGCGCTCCTGGATGGACAAGGGCGTGAAGAACGCGCGCCGCAAGGCGGGCAACGACAACGACAAGATCGGCCGTAAGTTCCGCAGCGAGGCCAGCGAGAAGCAGGCCGCGAAGGCCCGCCAGACGCAGCGCATGATCGAGCGTCTGGAGGTCGTGGAGGAGCCCCGCAAGGAGTGGGAGCTGCGCATGGAGATCGCGGCCGCCCCGCGCTCCGGCGCGGTCGTGGCCTCCCTGCGCGACGCCGAGGTGCGGCGCGGCGACTTCGCCTTCGGACCGGTCACCCTCCAGATCGACTGGGCGGACCGGGTCGCGGTGACCGGCGCGAACGGCGCGGGCAAGTCGACCCTGCTGGGCGCGCTGCTCGGCCGGATCCCGCTGGACGCCGGGCACGCGGCCGTCGGCTCGGGCGTCCTGATCGGCGAGGTCGACCAGGCGCGCAAGCTGTTCCACGGCCCGGAGTCCCTGCTCGACGCGTTCCGCTCGGCCGTCCCCGACACCGAACCGGTCGAACTGCGCACCCTGCTGGCCAAGTTCGGGCTGAAGTCGGACCATGTGACACGCGCGGCGGTCACCCTGTCACCCGGCGAGCGCACCCGCGCCGCCCTCGCCCTGCTCCAGGGCCGGGGCGTCAACCTGCTCGTCCTGGACGAGCCGACGAACCATCTGGACCTGCCGGCCATCGAGCAGCTCGAATCGGCGCTCGACGCCTACGAGGGCACCCTGCTCCTTGTCACCCACGACCGGCGCATGCTGGACGCGGTCCGGGTCACCCGCCGCCTGGAGGTCGCGGCCGGCAAGGTGACCGAACGCTGAACCGACGGGCCCCGGCACCACACCGGGGCCCGCCCTTCGTCACCCCGGCTCAGCCGCGGCCCTTCTTCGGGTCGAGCAGGCCCGCCTTGCGCAGCGCGTCGGCCATCGCGCTGTTCGCCGGCGCCGGCGCCTGACGCGAACCGCCCGCGCGCTGACCGCCGTTGCCGCCCCGCTGGCCACCGCCCTGCCCGCCGCTCTGCCGGCGCTGCTGCGGCGGACGCCCGTCACCGCCGCGCTGCTGCCGGGCGCCGCCCGACGGACGGTCCTGGCCCTGGGGCGCGGCCTCGTCGTCCAGCCGGAGCGTCAGCGAGATCCGCTTGCGCGGGATGTCGACGTCGAGGACCTTCACCTTGACGATGTCACCCGGCTTGACCACGTCCCGCGGGTCCTTGACGAACGTCCGCGACATGGCGGAGACATGCACCAGACCGTCCTGGTGGACGCCGACGTCGACGAACGCCCCGAAGGCCGCCACGTTCGTCACGACCCCCTCCAGGACCATCCCGGACGCCAGGTCGGAGATCTTCTCCACGCCGTCCTTGAAGGTGGCCGTCTTGAAGGCGGGCCGCGGGTCGCGGCCGGGCTTCTCCAGCTCCCTCAGGATGTCGGTGACGGTCGGCAGACCGAACGTCTCGTCCACGAAGTCGTCCGGCCGCAGCGACCGCAGGACACCGGTGTTGCCGACGAGCGCCGCCACCTCCTGCCCCGAGGTCTTCACCATCCGCCGCACCACCGGATACGCCTCCGGGTGCACGCTGGACGCGTCCAACGGGTCGTCACCGCCGCGGATCCGCAGGAAGCCCGCGCACTGCTCGTACGCCTTGGGGCCGAGCCGCGCCACCTTCTTGAGCTGGGTACGGGCGGTGAAGGGGCCGTTGGCGTCGCGGTGCGCCACGATGTTCTCGGCGAGCCCGGAGGTGATGCCGGAGACCCGCGCGAGCAGCGGCGCGGAGGCCGTGTTCACGTCCACGCCGACGCCGTTCACACAGTCCTCGACGACCGCGTCCAGCGAGCGCGACAGCTTCACCTCGGACAGGTCGTGCTGGTACTGGCCGACACCGATCGACTTCGGGTCGATCTTCACCAGCTCGGCCAGCGGGTCCTGGAGCCGGCGCGCGATGGACACCGCGCCGCGCAGCGACACGTCCATGTCGGGCAGCTCTTGCGAGGCGAACGCGGAGGCCGAGTACACGGAGGCGCCCGCCTCGGACACCATCACCTTGGTGAGCTTCAGCTCGGGATGCTTGGTGATCAGTTCACCGGCGAGCTTGTCGGTCTCGCGGGAAGCCGTGCCGTTGCCGATGGCGATCAGCTCGACGGCGTGCTCCTTCGCCAGCCGGGCCAGCTTGGCGATCGCCTCGTCCCACTTGTTGGCCGGAACGTGCGGGTAGATCACGTCCGTCGCCACGACCTTGCCGGTCGCGTCGACCACGGCCACCTTCACGCCCGTACGGAAGCCGGGGTCCAGACCGAGCGTCGCGCGGGTGCCGGCCGGGGCGGCGAGCAGCAGGTCGCGCAGGTTCGCCGCGAACACGTTCACCGCCTCGTCCTCCGCGGCCGTGCGCAGCCGCAGCCGCAGGTCGATGCCGAGATGCACCAGGATCCGGGTGCGCCAGGCCCAGCGGACCGTGTCGATCAGCCACTTGTCGCCCGGCCGGCCCCGCTCGGCGATGCCGAACCTCGACGCGACGATTCCCTCGTACGACGAAGGACCCGGCTGCTCGGAGGGCTCCTCCGGCTCCAGGACGAGGTCGAGGACGTCTTCCTTCTCGCCGCGCAGCATGGCCAGGATCCGGTGCGAGGGCAGCGCGGTGAACGGCTCGGCGAAGTCGAAGTAGTCGGCGAACTTGGCGCCCGCCTCCTCCTTGCCCTCGCGCACCCTGGCGACCAGCCGGCCGCGCCCCCACATGCGCTCGCGCAGTTCGCCGATCAGGTCGGCGTCCTCCGAGAAGCGCTCGGTGAGGATGGCCCGCGCGCCGTCCAGCGCGGCCTGCGGATCGGCGACGCCCTTGTCGGCGTCGACGAACGCGGCCGCCGCGGCGAGCGGCTCCACACCGGGGTCGGTGAGCAGGCCCTCGGCGAGCGGCTCCAGGCCCGCCTCCCGCGCGATCTGCGCCTTGGTGCGCCGCTTGGGCTTGTAGGGCAGATAGATGTCCTCGAGCCGGGCCTTGGTCTCGGCGCCGCGGATCTGCGCCTCCAGCGCGTCGGTGAGCTTGCCCTGCTCACGCACCGACTCCAGGATCGCCGCCCGCCGGTCCTCCAGCTCCCGCAGGTAGCGCAGCCGCTCCTCGACGGTGCGCAGTTGCGCGTCGTCGAGCATCTCGGTCGCCTCCTTGCGGTAGCGCGCGATGAAGGGCACCGTCGAGCCGCCGTCGAGCAGCTCCACGGCGGCCCTGACCTGCCGCTCCCGTACGCCGAGTTCCTCGGCGATCCTGCCTTCGATGGACCCTGATTCGATGGACCCGGGTGTCGTCACGATCCCGTACCGCCTTCTTGACTGGGGTTGCGCCGCAATTGTGGCAGGTGGGACCGACACCCGGGGATCACGGCACGGTGAGCGGCCCGGCGCGGTCCGGAGCGGGCCCCGCGCGGCGGCGGCCGTCAGCGCGGGACGGTCCAGGTGAAGCGCGGCTCCCGGCGCTCCAGGAACGCGGCGACGCCCTCCGCGGTGTCGTCACTGGCCCGGGCCTGCGCGCTCCAGTGGGCGTCGCGGTCGGTGCGGCCGTCGGCGAACTCCTTCGCGGCGGCCTGGGTGAGCTGGGAGCGCGAGACCAGTACCCGGGTGAACTCGGCGACCCGCTTGTCGAGCGCGTCGACGGGCAGCACCTCGTCCACGAAACCGGTGCGCAGCGCGCGCTCGGTGTCGATCAACTCGCCGGAGAACAGCAGGTACTTGGCGGCGCCGGGGCCGACCAGGGAGACCAGGCGCCGGGTGGCGGACGCCGGGTAGACGATGCCGAGCTTGGCCGGGGTCACCCCGAACAGCGCGCCCTCTTCGGCGAACCGCAGATCGCAGGCGCCCGCGAGCTGCGCGCCGCCGCCCACGCAGTGCCCCTTCACGGCCGCCAGCGTCGGCTTGGGGAACGCCGCGAGGGCCTCCTCGGCCCGGACGGCCAGCGTCTGCGCCTCGTCCGGCGAGCCCTGGAGCGTGGAGATGTCGGCCCCGGCGCAGAAGGTGCCGCCCGCGCCCGTCAGCACCAGCACCCGCACCCGGGGATCGGCGGCCAGGGTGTCCAGCAGCGGCGGCAGGGCCGCCCACATCGCGGCGGTCATGGCGTTGCGCTTCGCCGGGTGGTGCAGGACGACGGTGGCGACCCCGTCGGTGACGCCGTGCAGCAGTTCGGGCTCCATGGCCCGGATGCTAACCGCAGCCCTCCCGGCCCGGACACGTCGGCCGTCGGACGAACCGGGGGCGAATCCCGGACGAAAAGGGCGACGGGGCCGCCGCGCCCGTACAACCCGAAGAGTGCGCGAAGGCGGCATGGCCGGAACAGGAACGGTCGCGGAGTGGATCGCCTCACTCGCGAACGATCGAAAACGGGCGATAATCGCTGACTTCTGTTCAGTGGTTCGGAGGGGAGCGCATTGTTACCAACACTCGACGTGTGGTGACAATCGAGCGCGAGGGTGGCGACCGGACGATGGACGATCATGGGCGCGGGCCCGACCCACGCCCAGCAGGCGGGGCGGACGCACCTCTCGGGCCCCCGGGACCTCCGCGGGACGAGCCGCGGCCGCTGCCCTACGAGGGCGTCTGGCGGTTCACCGCCGCCGCCGTGGACGCCTCGGTCCCGCAGGCCCGGCACGCGGTGCGGGACCTGCTCCACCGGCAGGGGGTGCCCGTCTCGGACGATCTCGTCCAGGGGCTCCTGCTGATCGTCTCCGAGCTGGTGACCAACGCCGTACGGCACGCGGCCCTGCTGTCGCCGGTGCTCGCGGTGGAGGTCGCCGTCGGGGCCGAGTGGGTGCGGGTGTCCGTCGAGGACAACCACCCCTACCGTCCGACCGCCCTGGAGGCCGACCACGGCCGCACCGGCGGCCGCGGACTGCTCCTGGTGCGCGAGATCGCCCGGGAGGCGGGCGGCGTGTGCGACGTCGAGCACACGGCGGGCGGCGGCAAGGTCATCTGGGCCGCCCTGCCGCTCAAGCCCGTGCGCCTGCCCTGAGGGCCACCGGCCCCCGGCTCACCAGCCGGCCGACGGCCCCGTCAGCTCCCGCACGGCCGGACGGGCCGCGTCCAGCACCGTCATGAACCACGACGAGAACGTGTCCTTCGCGTGCCGCTCCGCCAGCTCGGCGGGGGTCACGAAGGCCGTGTCGCCCACCTCCTCCGGGTCCGGCCGCAGCGCCGACTGCACCATCCCGACGTAGAGATGGTTGAACTCCTGCTCCACCAGGCCCGACGCCGGGTCCGGGTGGTTGTAGCGGACCGTGCCCGCCTCGGCGAGCAGCGAGGGGGAGACTCCCAGCTCCTCGAACGTGCGCCGGGCGGCCGCCGCGAACGGCGCCTCACCGGGGTAGGGGTGGCCGCAGCAGGTGTTGGACCACACACCGGGGGAGTGGTACTTGCCGAGCGCCCGCTGCTGGAGCAGCAGCCGGCCCTGCTCGTCGAAGAGGAACACCGAGAAGGCGCGGTGCAGTCGCCCCGGCGGCTGGTGGGCGGCGAGCTTCTCCGCGGTGCCGATGGTCACGCCGTTCTCGTCGACGAGCTCCAGCAAGATCGCTTCCGCGGTGCCGTCCGCCGAGCTGTGCTTCGCGGTGGCAGGTGTGATCGACATACCCATCCTTAGCAATCGGTCCTCGCGTCCCCAGTCTGCCGTACGCGCCCGGCACTCCCGGCACTTCGCGCCAACGCGCGCATGTCCCGCGCACGGCGGCCGGGCCCGTGCGTGATCTTGCCCGGCGGGGTGGGCGGAGAACCGTCCAGAACGGCTGTTCCCATCCGGAACGGGGTCGGTTCCGGCACGGGGTCCGTTCCGGCACCGGGTTCCCGCGGGCACCCGGTTCAGTGGCAGAGCCGCGCCTCGTGCCGCGCGTGGCCGACCGGCTCCAACTGGAAGGTGCAGTGCTCGACGTCGAAGTGGTCGCCCAGGCACCCCTGGAGTTCGTGCAGCATCTTCTCGTGGCCGATCGCGTTCAGCACGTCCGAGCGGACCACGACGTGCGCCGACAGCACCGGCATTCCCGAGGTGATCGTCCAGGCGTGCAGATCGTGCACGTCCTCCACCCCGTCCAGGGCGACGATATGGGCGCGCACCTCCGCCATGTCGACGCCCCTGGGGGCCGACTCCAGCAGCACGTCGAGCGTCTCGCGCAGCAGCTTCACCGTGCGCGGCACGATCATCAGCCCGATGACCAGCGAGGCGACCGGGTCGGCGGCCTGCCAGCCGGTGGTCAGGATCACCACCGCCGAGACCAGCACCGCGACCGAGCCCAGCGCGTCCGCCGCCACCTCCAGGAACGCCCCGCGCACGTTCAGGCTCTCCGCCTGACCGCGCATCAGCAGCGTGAGCGAGATGACGTTCGCGACCAGGCCGACGGCGCCGAACCAGATCATCAGCCCGCCCTCGGTGGGCGCGGGCGTGAAGAACCGCTGCACCGCCTCGTACAGGACGTACCCGCCCACCCCGAGCAGCAGCAGACAGTTGGCGAGCGCGGCGAGGATCTCCGCGCGGGCGTAGCCGAAGGTGCGATGGGTGCTCGCGGGACGGTTGGCGAAGTGGATGGCGAGCAGCGCCATGCCGAGGCCCAGCGCGTCGGTCGCCATGTGCGCGGCGTCCGCGATCAGCGCGAGGGAGTCCGCGAGCACCCCGCCGACGATCTCCACCACCATCACGGTGAGCGTGATCGCCAGCGCCACCCGCAGCCGGCCCCGGTACGCCGCGGCGGCCGTACCGGTCGTCGGTGCGTGGGTGTGCGTATGGCCGTGGTCGTGCCCAGCCCCCATGGCAGCAGCCTCCCTGTGGTCGCCCGGGATCACAGTGAACTACGGGTGGGGGGTATCCGGCAACGCGGCACTGAACACCGTTGTCATATGCTCTGACCTGCGGAAACGATCCCCAGGTCAGAGCGCTTGCCGGGCCCGTCAGCGGGTCGGCGCCGCCTGCGCGCCGTGGTGCAGTTGCCAGCCCAGCCAGGCCGACTCGACCATCTCGCGCACCCCGCGCCGCGCGGTCCAGCCCAGCTCGCGCGCGGCCAGTCCGGCCCCGGCGACCGCGCGCGGCGCGTCCCCGGGCCGCCGGTCCTCCACCAGCGCCGGACGGGTGTCCCCGGTCACCTCGCCGATCAGGGTGATCAGCTCACGCACCGAGACGCCCTCGCCCCGGCCGATGTTGACCGTCAGATCCCCGGCCGCGTCCGGCGCGGACAGCCGCCGGGTCGCCGCGAGATGCGCCTCGGCCAGATCGCTGACGTGGATGTAGTCCCGGACGCAGGTGCCGTCCGGGGTCGGGTAGTCGGCGCCGAAGATCCGCGGGGCCTCGTCCCGGGTGAGCCGGTCGAAGACCATCGGGACGATGTTGAAGATCCCGGTGTCGGCCAGGACGGGCTCGGCCGCCCCGGCCACGTTGAAGAAGCGCAGACAGGCCGTCGCCATGCCGTGCGCCTGCCCCGCCGCCCGCACCAGCCACTCGCCGGCGAGCTTGGTCTCGCCGTACGGGTTCACCGGGGCGCACGGGGTGTCCTCCGTGATGAGGTCCACATCCGGGTTGCCGTAGACGGCCGCGGACGAGGAGAACACGAAGCGGCGCACCCCGGCCGCGGCGACCGTCTCCAGGAGGGTGGCCAGACCGCCGACGTTGTCCCGGTAGTACAGGGTGGGCCGCGCCACCGACTCGCCGACCTGCTTGTGCGCGGCCAGATGCACCACGCCCGTCACGGCGTGCTCGCCGAGCACCCGCTCCACCAGGGCGGCGTCCAGCGACGAGCCCCGCACCAGCGGCACGTCCGCCGGCAGCCGGGCGGACACCCCGGACGAGAGGTCGTCCAGGACGACGACGCGCTCGCCGGCCGCGGTCATGGCACGCGCCACATGGGCGCCTATGTATCCGGCTCCGCCGGTGATCAGCCAGGTCATGGCCGCCCACCCTATGCCGACACCCCGGCGCCGCCCGCAATGTCCCCGATGTCCGCCCGCTCGGGAGGCGCGGTTTGTGAGCCGGGTCGCCGATCACCCATGATGATCTCGGCGGAGGCCGGTCCGCGTCAGGCACGGACCGGGTCCGTCGGCACCGCGCCGCACGGCCGGAGCATGCCGACGGGAGCCTGAACGGCCGGTGAACACGGTCTTCCCGGCATCCGATAGCCTCTGCCGACAACGCCGCCCGCCCGGCCCCGCCCGGTGCACCCCACGGGCGCCCCCACCTGCACACGACCGGCGCGGACGCGTCGGCACCCAGGGAGTGACTTCGGTTGTCGACCGCCATCCTCACCGGTCAGCCGGTTCCCGGATCGTCGCTCGAAAGCGACCTGCGGTCCCTCGGCTTCGACGTCCTCTCGGCCGCCGACGCCGCCGAGACCGGGAGCCTGCTCGCCGCGATACCGGCCCAGGAGCGCGTCGCCGTGGTCGACGCCCGCTTCGTGGGCCACCCGCACGCGCTGCGCCTCGGTCTGACCGACCCCCGCTTCCCGCTCGCCGCGGTGCCGGGCGCGCTCACCGCGCAGCCCGCCGCCCGCGCCGCCCTCACCCGCGCGCTGGCCCACGAGAACGCGTCGAGCGGCGGCGCCCTGGTGGTGGACAGCCTCGCCGACCGGATCGCCGACGTCCTGGCGGCCGAGGGTGACGACGTCCACCGCCCCGAGCTGGGCCGTCTGGTCGCCGAGGTCCCCACCGACCCCCAGACCCGCAACGAGGCACGGCAGGCCGTGGCCGCCGTCGACGACGAGGCCGTACGCCTGAAGTCGGCCGTGAAGGCCCGCGACGGGTTCTTCACCACCTTCTTCATCAGCCCGTACTCCCGTTACATCGCCCGCTGGTGCGCCCGCCGCGGGCTGACCCCGAACCAGGTCACCACCGCCTCCCTGATCACCGCGCTGATCGCGGCCGGCTGCGCGGCCACCGGCACCCGGGGCGGATTCGTCGCGGCAGGCGTGCTGCTGATCGCGTCCTTCGTGCTGGACTGCACCGACGGCCAGCTCGCCCGCTACTCCCTCCAGTACTCCACGCTCGGTGCCTGGCTCGACGCCACCTTCGACCGCGCCAAGGAGTACGCCTACTACGCCGGCCTCGCCCTCGGCGCGGCCCGCGGCGGCGACGACGTGTGGGCGCTCGCCCTGGGCGCGATGATCCTCCAGACCTGCCGGCACGTCGTGGACTTCTCCTTCAACGAGGCCAACCACGACGCCACGGCCAACACCAGCCCCACCGCCGCCCTCTCCGGCAAGCTCGACAGCGTCGGCTGGACGGTCTGGGCGCGGCGGATGATCGTCCTGCCCATCGGCGAACGCTGGGCCATGATCGCCGTCCTCACGGCGGTCACCACCCCCCGCATCACCTTCTACGTCCTGCTGATCGGCTGCGCCTTCGCGGCGACCTACACCACGGCCGGACGCGTGCTGCGCTCGCTGACCCGCAAGGCCCGCCGCACGGACCGGGCGGCCAGGGCACTGGCGGACCTCGCGGACAACGGTCCGCTCGTCGGTGCGCTCGTTCCCGTCCTGAAGGGCCGCGGCCCCCGCATCGCACCGCTCAGTGCCGGTCTCGGCGCCGTCCTGGTGGTGGCCGCCGCCTGGGCCTGGGGCCCGAGCTGGTGGGTCGTCCTGCCGGCCGCCCTGTACGTCGTCACCTCGGCCGAGGCCGTCACCCGCCCCCTCAAGGGCGCCCTGGACTGGCTGGTCCCGCCGATCCTGCGGGCCGGCGAGTACCTGACCGTCCTGGTCCTGGCGGCCCGCTCCGATGTGAACGGAGCGCTTCCGGCGGCTTTCGGACTGGTGGCCGCCGTCGCCTACCATCACTACGACACGGTGTACCGCATCCGCGGCGACGCCGGAGCGCCGCCGGCCTGGCTGGTGCGTGCCATCGGGGGACAGGACGGGCGGACCCTGCTCGTCGCCGTGCTGGCCGCGCTGCTCACCGGCGCGCAGTTCACGGTCGCGCTCACGGCCCTGGCCGTGGCCGTCGCCCTCGTGGTGCTCGTCGAGAGCACCCGCTTCTGGGTCTCCGCAGGGGCCCCAGCCGTACACGACGAAGGAGAACCCGCATGATCGGCCTCGTGCTGGCGGCCGGCGCCGGACGCCGTCTGCGCCCCTACACCGACAGCCTGCCCAAGGCGCTGGTGCCGGTGGGGCCCGCGGGCATAGAGGGCGAGCCCACGGTCCTGGACCTGACGCTCGGCAACTTCGCCGAGATCGGTCTGACCGAGGTCGCGGTGATCGTCGGCTACCGCAAGGAGGCCGTGTACGCGCGCAAGGAGGCGCTGGAGGCGAAGTACGGCCTCAAGCTCACCCTGATCGACAACGACAAGGCCGAGGAGTGGAACAACGCCTACTCCCTGTGGTGCGGCCGTGACGCCCTCAAGGACGGCGTGATCCTCGCCAACGGCGACACCGTGCACCCGGTCTCCGTCGAGAAGACCCTGCTCGCCGCCCGCGGCGACGGCAAGAGGATCATCCTCGCGCTGGACACCGTGAAGTCCCTGGCCGACGAGGAGATGAAGGTCGTCGTCGACCCCGCCCAGGGCATGACGAAGATCACCAAGCTGATGGACCCGGCCGAGGCCACCGGTGAGTACATCGGCGTCACGCTCATCGAGGGCGACGCCGCCCCCGACCTGGCCGACGCGCTGAAGAAGGTCTGGGAGACCGACCCCCAGCAGTTCTACGAGCACGGCTACCAGGAGCTGGTCGACCGCGGCTTCCGGATCGACGTCGCCCCGATCGGCGAGGTCGCCTGGGTCGAGATCGACAACCACGACGACCTCGCCCGGGGACGGGAGATCGCGTGCCAGTACTGACCCGGCTCATCCCCTCACCGGTCGTCGTCGACATCCGCCCGGGTGCCCTCGACGACCTCGGGGGCGTCCTCGCCGACGAGCGCATCTCGCACTCCGGCAAGCTCGCCGTCGCCGTCAGCGGCGGCTCCGGCGCCCGGCTGCGCGCCCGGCTCGAACCGTCCCTGCCCGGCGCCGCCTGGTACGAGGTCGGCGGCGGCACCCTCGACGACGCGGTCCGGCTGGCGAGCGACATAAAGGCCGGCCACTACGACGCGGTCGTGGGCCTCGGCGGCGGCAAGATCATCGACTGCGCGAAGTTCGCTGCGGCACGGGTCGGCCTCCCGCTGGTCGCCGTCCCCACGAACCTCGCGCACGACGGACTGTGCTCGCCGGTCGCCACCCTCGACAACGACGCGGGCCGCGGCTCCTACGGCGTGCCCAACCCGATCGCCGTCGTGATCGACCTCGACGTCATCCGCGAGGCCCCGGTGCGGTTCGTACGGGCCGGGATCGGCGACGCGGTGTCGAACATCTCGGCCATCGCGGACTGGGAGCTGGCGGCCCGGGTCAAGGGCGAGAAGATCGACGGCCTAGCCGCCGCGATCGCCCGCCAGGCCGGCGAGGCCGTCCTGCGCCACCCGGGCGGGGTCGGCGACACCGGCTTCCTCCAGGTGCTGGCCGAGGCGCTGGTGCTCAGCGGTATCGCGATGTCGGTCTCGGGCGACTCCCGCCCGTCCTCCGGCGCCTGCCACGAGATCAACCACGCCTTCGACCTGCTCTTCCCCAAGCGGGCCGCCGCCCACGGCGAGCAGTGCGGTCTCGGCGCGGCCTTCGCGATGTATCTGCGCGGAGCCCACGACGAGTCGGCCTACATGGCCGAGGTGCTGCGCAGACACGGGCTTCCGGTGCTCCCGGAGGAGATCGGCTTCACGGTGGACGAGTTCGTCCGCGTCGTGGAGTTCGCCCCCGAGACCCGGCCCGGCCGCTACACGATCCTCGAACACCTCGACCTCAAGCCCGAACAGATCAAGGACACCTACGCCGACTATGTCAAGGCCATCGGTAGCTGAACTCAGACCGGTCGTCCACCCTCCGGGGGTGAAGGACCGGCGCAGCGGTGAGCACTGGATGGGGCGCCTCTACATGCGTGAGGTGTCCTTGCGGGTCGACCGCTACCTGGTGAACACCAGGGTCACGCCCAACCAGCTCACGTACCTGATGACCGTCTTCGGCGTGCTCGCCGCCCCGGCACTGCTGGTGCCGGGGATCACGGGCGCCGTGCTCGGCGTGGTCTGCGTGCAGATGTATCTGCTGCTGGACTGCGTCGACGGCGAGATCGCCCGCTGGAAGAAGCAGTACTCGCTGAACGGCGTCTACCTGGACCGGGTCGGCGCCTATCTCACCGACGCCGCCGTGCTGGTCGGCTTCGGTCTGCGCGCCGCCGACCTGTGGGGGACGGGCCGGATCGACTGGCTGTGGGCCTTCCTCGGCACGCTCGCCGCGCTCGGCGCCATCCTGATCAAGGCGGAGACCGACCTGGTGGGCGTCGCCCGCCACCAGGGCGGGCTGCCGCCGGTCAAGGAGGCGGCCGCCGAGCCGCGCTCCTCCGGCATGGCGCTGGCCCGCCGGGCGGCCGCCGCGCTCAAGTTCCACCGGCTGATCCTCGGCATCGAGGCGTCCCTGCTGATCCTGGCCCTGGCGGTCGTGGACCAGGTGCGCGGCGACCTCTTCTTCACCCGGCTCGGGGTGGCCGTCCTGGCCGGCATCGCGCTGCTCCAGACCGTGCTGCACCTGGTGTCCATCCTCGCCTCCAGCAGGCTGAAGTGAGTGGCGTCAAGGTCGGCGCGGTCGTCATCACCATGGGCAACCGGCCGGACGAGCTGAGGGCCCTGCTCGACTCCGTCGCCCAGCAGGACGGCGACCCGGTCGAGGTCGTCGTGGTCGGCAACGGCTCGCCCGTCCCGGACGTCCCCGAGGGCGTCCGCACGGTCGAGCTGCCCGAGAACCTCGGCATCCCCGGCGGCCGCAACGTCGGCATCGAGTCCTTCGGACCCGGCGGCCGGGACGTCGACGTCCTGCTCTTCCTCGACGACGACGGCCTGCTGCCGCGGCACGACACCGCCGCGCTGTGCCGGGAGGCGTTCGCCGCCGACCCCGCGCTCGGCATCATCAGCTTCCGCATCGCCGACCCGGACACCGGCGTCACCCAGCGCCGCCACGTCCCCCGGCTGCGCGCCGCCGACCCGATGCGCTCCTCCCGGGTCACCACCTTCCTGGGCGGCGCCAACGCCGTCCGTACGAAGGTCTTCGCAGACGTGGGTGGACTGCCGGACGAGTTCTTCTACGCCCATGAGGAGACCGACCTCGCCTGGCGGGCCCTCGACGCGGGCTGGATGATCGACTACCGGTCGGACATGGTCCTCCACCACCCCACGACGGCGCCCTCCCGGCACGCGGTCTACCACCGGATGGTGGCCCGCAACCGGGTCTGGCTGGCCCGCCGGAACCTGCCCGCCCCGCTGGTCCCCGTCTATCTCGGGGTGTGGCTGCTGCTCACCCTGGCCCGGCGCCCCTCGGGGCCGGCGCTGCGGGCGTGGCTCGGCGGCTTCCGGGAAGGCTGGACCACACCCTGCGGTCCACGCAGGCCCATGAAGTGGCGTACGGTGTGGCGGCTGACCCGACTGGGCCGGCCCCCGGTGATCTGACAAGCTCGTCCCTGAGGGCTCCCCGGGACGTTCGGCGGGCCCCCCGGCTCATGCCAGCCCCGTCAAGGCTGCGCATCGCGAAGACGAAAGTTTCCTACTTGTGAGTGAGACAACGCATGACGGCGGAGTCGCGGTGAGCGCGCCCCCGTCGCCCGACGAGGGCCTGACGGCCGCGGAGCTGGCCGCCAAGTACGGGCTGTCCGTGAGCGGCGCCCGGCCCCGTGTGCGGGAGTACGTCCGCCAGCTCTGGGGACGCCGGCACTTCATCCTGGCGTTCTCCCGGGCCAAGCTGACCGCGCAGTACAGCCAGGCCAAGCTCGGCCAGCTCTGGCAGGTGGCCACGCCCCTGCTCAACGCGTTCGTGTACTTCATGATCTTCGGCGTGCTGCTCAACGCCAGCCGCGGGATGTCCAAGGACGTGTACATCCCGTTCCTGGTCACGGGCGTCTTCGTGTTCACCTTCACCCAGAGTTCGGTGATGAGCGGGGTCCGGGCGATCTCCGGCAACCTCGGCCTGGTCCGCGCCCTGCACTTCCCGCGCGCCTCGCTGCCGATCTCCTTCGCGCTCCAGCAGCTCCAGCAGCTCCTGTACTCGATGATCGTGCTGTTCCTGGTCGTCATCGGCTTCGGCAGCTACCCGGACGCCTCCTGGCTGCTGATCGTCCCCGTCCTCGTCCTCCAGTTCTGCTTCAACACCGGTCTGGCGCTGGTGTTCGCCCGGGCCGGCGCGAAGACGCCGGACCTCGCGCAGCTCATGCCGTTCGTGATGCGGACCTGGATGTACGCGTCCGGCGTGATGTTCTCCATCCCGGTCTTCCTCGCGGACAAGCCGGCCTGGGTGGCGAACGTCCTGCAGTGGAACCCGGCGGCCATCTACATGGACCTGATGCGCTACGCGCTCATCGAGGAGTACGGCTCGAAGAACCTCCCGGACCACGTCTGGGCGGTCGCGGTCGGCTGGGCCCTGCTGTTCGCCGTCGGCGGCTTCCTGTACTTCTGGAAGGCGGAGGAGAGGTACGGCCGTGGCTGAGCAGCTTCCGGGACAGCGCGTCCCCACCGTCATCGCCGACGACGTGCACATCGTGTACCGGGTCAACGGCGCCAGGACCGGCAAGGGCAGCGCCACCGCGGCCCTCAGCCGGATCGTCAAGCGCGGCTCCGGCGACGAGGCGCGCGGCGTGCGCAAGGTGCACGCGGTGCGCGGGGTCTCCTTCGTCGCCTACCGGGGCGAGGCCATCGGTCTGATCGGCTCCAACGGCTCCGGCAAGTCCACCCTGCTGCGCGCCATCGCCGGTCTGCTGCCGCCGGAGAGCGGCCGGGTCTACACCGACGGCCAGCCCTCGCTGCTGGGTGTCAACGCGGCCCTGATGAACGACCTGACCGGCGAGCGCAACGTCATCCTCGGCGGGCTCGCCATGGGCATGACCCGCGAGCAGGTCAAGGAGCGCTACCAGCAGATCGTCGACTTCTCGGGCATCAACGAGAAGGGCGACTTCATCACCCTGCCGATGCGCACCTACTCCTCCGGCATGGCGGCCCGGCTGCGGTTCTCCATCGCCGCCGCCAAGGACCACGACGTCCTCATGATCGACGAGGCCCTCGCCACCGGCGACCGCAAGTTCCAGAAGCGCTCCGAGGAACGCATCAGGGAGCTGCGCAAGCAGGCGGGCACGGTATTTCTGGTCAGTCACAGCAACAAGTCGATCCGCGACACCTGCGACCGCGTGCTGTGGCTGGAACGCGGCGAACTGCGCCTCGACGGCCCGACCGAAGAGGTCCTCAAGGAGTACGAGAAGTTCACCGGCAAGTAGGCGGCGACATGCGCGGGCCCTGCCGGAACTGTCCGGCGGGGCCCGGCGTCTGCAAAGGAAACGTCAACTCCGGCCGCGCTTCGGAATCTTGGCGCCAATTGGTGTGTTGTTGTGATGCGCGGGACACCCCCACGAACCATGTTGCGTTGTACAACGTAAGCTGTACAGGTCCCGAACCACGTCAAGTAGGGCGATAATGCGCGACACCTTCCGCCGGGACGGCCGGGCGGGCGTGTCCGAAATAGTGTGTCTTGGGTCGGCGGTGTAGAACGGGAGATGTGACGGCAATGGCTACGGAAACTCCCCAGCTCAACGCAGCGTGCGCCGTCCCTGCCCCGGGCAGTCCCCGGTGACGGCGCCCGCCGCCCCCCGCACCGGCGACCCGGAGCGCGGCACCCTCGCCAAGGCCGCCGACGAGAACTTCCCCGTCGCGCCCTTCTTCCTGCCCCGGGCCTGGCGCGACGACCTCATGGCGGTCTACGGCTTCGCCCGCCTGGTCGACGACATCGGTGACGGCGACCTCGCCCCCGGCGGCGCCGACGCCCGGCTGCTCGGTGTCGCGCCCGCCGACGCCGACGACCGGATGGTCCTGCTGGACGCCTTCGAGGCCGACCTGCGCCGGGTCTTCGACGGCGAGCCCCGCCACCCCCTGCTGCGCCGCCTGCAGCCCACGGTCCGCCGCCGCTCCCTCACCCCCGGGCCGTTCCTGGACCTGATCGCCGCCAACCGCCAGGACCAGCTCGTCACCCGCTACGAGACCTACGACGACCTCGTCGCCTACTGCGAGCTGTCCGCCAACCCGGTCGGCCGGCTGGTCCTCGCCGTGACCGGCACCGCCACCCCCGAGCGGATCCGCCGCTCCGACGCGATCTGCACCGCCCTCCAGATCGTCGAGCACCTCCAGGACGTGTCCGAGGACCTCGGCCGTGACCGCGTCTACCTGCCCGCCGAGGACATGAAACGTTTCCACGTCGGCGAGTCCGACCTCGCGGCGGACAGCGCCGGCGCATCGGTGCGCGCGCTGGTCGCGTACGAGGCGCAACGCGCCGGCGGCCTTCTGAATGAAGGCGCCCCCCTGGTGGGTAGCGTCCACGGCAGGCTGAGACTGCTGCTCGCCGGGTTCGTGGCGGGGGGACGGGCGGCGATCCACGCGATCGCCGCCGCCGAATTCGACGTACTTCCCGGCCCGCCCAAGCCCGGCAAGCTCCGGTTGCTGCGTGAGGTGGGCGTGACCCTGCGAGGAGAGGGGTGATCCGGACCGTGGAGCCGTCACCGCACGTGTCCGCGCCGGTACTCGCCGCCTACAGCTACTGCGAGGCCGTCACCGGGCAGCAGGCCCGGAACTTCGCGTACGGCATCAGGCTGCTGCCCACACCGAAGCGCCGCGCGATGTCCGCGCTGTACGCGTTCTCGCGCCGTGTCGACGACATCGGCGACGGCGCCCTGGCCGACGAGGTCAAGATCGCGCGCCTGGAGGACACCCGCGCCCTGCTCACCCGGGTCCGCGAGGGCGAGGTCGACGAGGACGACACCGACCCGGTGGCCGTCGCCCTCGCCCACACCGCCCGCGCCTTCCCGGTGCCGCTGGGCGGCCTGGACGAGCTGATCGACGGCGTGCTGATGGACGTACGCGGCGAGACCTACGAGACCTGGGACGACCTGAAGGGGTACTGCCGCTGTGTGGCGGGCGCCATCGGACGCCTCTCGCTCGGCGTGTTCGGCACCGAACCCGGCGCGCGCGGCGCCGAGCGCGCCCCCGAGTACGCCGACACGCTGGGTCTCGCGCTCCAGCTCACCAACATCCTCCGTGACGTCCGTGAGGACGCGACGGGCGGGCGCACCTATCTGCCCGCCGACGACCTCGCCAAGTTCGGCTGCTCGGCCGGGTTCGACGGGCCGAAGCCGCCGGAGGGCTCCGACTTCGCGGGTCTCGTGCACTTCGAGGTGCGCCGGGCCCGCACCCTCTTCGCCGAGGGCTACCGGCTGCTGCCCATGCTCGACCGGCGCAGCGGCGCCTGTGTCGCCGCCATGGCCGGCATCTACCGCCGCCTCCTGGACCGTATCGAGCGCGACCCCGAGGCCGTCCTGCGCGGCCGCGTCTCGCTGCCCGGCCCGGAGAAGGCGTACGTCGCCGTGCGCGGACTGTCGGGTCTGGACGCCCGGCACGCGTCCCGGCGGACCGTCAGGAGGCACGCCTGATGGACGCCACGGGCGACAAAGCCGTACCGGCCGGCCGGGCCGGACGAACCGGTGGGAAGCGGCACGCAACCCTCCGGACCGGCACGGCGTCCCTGACTGCGACGGTCGGCCGTGCAGCCTTCAATCATCACGGCCGGCCGGCGCATCGTTTCGGCCCGGACGCGGGGGAGGGGACGTCATGAGCCACGCGCCGCTCCCGGACGCCCCGCGGCGGGCGGGCCGTACCGCCGTGGTCGTCGGCGGCGGACTCGCCGGTGTCACCGCCGCGCTCGCGCTCGCCGACGCCGGTGTGCGCGTCACCCTGCTCGAAGGCCGGCCCCGGCTCGGCGGCCTCGCCTTCTCCTTCCAGCGCGGTGAGCTGACCGTCGACAACGGCCAGCACGTCTATCTGCGCTGCTGCACCGCCTACCGCTGGTTCCTCGACCGCATCGAGGGCAGCGCGCTGGCCCCCCTCCAACCCCGGCTCGACGTGCCCGTCGTCGACGTCGACCGGCCCGAGGGGCGGCGGCTCGGCCGGCTGCGGCGCGACCCGCTGCCCGTCCCCCTGCACCTGGGCCGCGGCCTCGCCGCCTACCCGCACCTCTCCCTCGCCGAACGCGCCCGGGTGGGCCGCGCCGCGCTCGCGCTCAAGGCACTCGACCTCACCGACCCGGCCCTCGACACACAGGACTTCGGGAGCTGGCTGACCGCGCACGGCCAGTCGGCCCGCGCCGTCGAGGCCCTGTGGGACCTGGTCGGCGTCGCCACCCTCAACGCCGTCGCCGGGGACTCCTCGCTGGCGCTCGCCGCCATGGTGTTCAAGACCGGACTGCTCTCCGACCCCGGCGCCGCCGACATCGGCTGGGCGCACGTGCCCCTGGGCGAGCTGCACGACCGGCTCGCCCGCAAGGCGCTCGACTCCGCGGGCGTACGCACCGAGACCCGCACCCGCGTCACCTCCCTCTCCCGCACCGACAACGGCTGCTGGAACGTTCAGGTTCCCGGCGAGACGCTCACCGCCGACGCCGTCGTCCTCGCCGTACCCCAGCGCGAGACGTACGACCTGCTGCCCGCCGGGGCCCTCGACGCCCGCGAACGGCTGCTGGACATCGGCACCGCCCCCATCCTCAACGTCCACGTCGTCTACGACCGCCCGGTGCTGCGCGCGCCCTTCCTCGCCGCCCTCGGCACCCCCGTGCAGTGGGTCTTCGACCGCACCGGCGCCTCCGGACTGCGCGAGGGCCAGTACCTCGCCGTGTCGCAGTCGGCCGCCCAGGACGAGATCGACCTGCCCGTCGCCGACCTGCGCGCCCGCTATCTGCCCGAACTGCGCAAGCTGCTGCCGGGCACCCGCGACGCCGAGGTGCGGGACTTCTTCGTGACCCGGGAGCGCACCGCGACGTTCGCCCCCACCCCCGGCGTCGGACGGCTGCGGCCCGGCGCCCGCACCCAAGCCCCCGGCCTGTACCTGGCCGGTGCGTGGACCGCCACAGGGTGGCCCGCGACCATGGAGAGTGCGGTCCGCAGCGGCGTGAGCGCGGCCGACGCCGCCCTGAGCGCCCTCGGCCGGCCCCGACCTACCCACCTCTTCGCTGTCGAGGAGGCGGCCTGATGCTCGATCAGCACGGCTCGGCACACCCCCGCACCCCCTCCGGTACCGCTACAAGAGGAGAAACTGTGCCCACTGTGCCACCGGCCTCGCCGGCCGCTCGCAGGACCGCGGTGGACGTCGCCGCGCTCCTGGAGCGCGGCCGCACCCTGGCCACTCCGGTGCTCCGGGCGGCCGTCGACCGGCTCGCGCCGCCCATGGACACGGTCGCCGCCTACCACTTCGGCTGGATCGACGCCCAGGGCCGGCCCACCGACGGCGACGGCGGCAAGGCCGTACGGCCCGCGCTCGCCGTGCTCTCCGCCGAGGTCACCGGCGCCGCCCCCGAGACCGGGGTGCCCGGCGCGGTCGCCGTCGAACTGGTCCACAACTTCTCCCTGCTGCACGACGACCTGATGGACGGCGACGAACAGCGCCGCCACCGCGACACCGTCTGGAAGGTGCACGGCCCCGCCCAGGCCATCCTGGTCGGCGACGCCCTGTTCGCCCTCGCCAACGAGGTCCTGCTGGAACTCGGCACCGTCGAGGCCGGCCGCGCCACCCGCCGGCTGACCACCGCCAGCCGCGCCCTGATCGACGGCCAGGCCCAGGACATCTCCTACGAGCACCGCGACCGCGTCAGCGTCGAGGAGTGCCTGGAGATGGAGGGCAACAAGACCGGCGCCCTGCTGGCCTGCGCCAGCTCCATCGGCGCCGTGCTCGGCGGCGCCGACGACCGCACCGCCGACGCCCTGGAGCGGTACGGCTACCACCTCGGCCTGGCCTTCCAGGCCGTCGACGACCTCCTCGGCATCTGGGGCGACCCGGAGGCCACCGGGAAGCAGACCTGGAGCGATCTGCGCCAGCGCAAGAAGTCCCTGCCGGTGGTGGCCGCGCTCGCGGCGCACGGGCCCGCCTCCGAGCGGCTCGGCGAGATCCTCGCGGCCGACGCCAAGAGCAGCGACTTCGCGACCTTCTCCGAGGAGGAGTTCGCGGCCCGCGCCGCGCTCATCGAGGAGGCCGGCGGCCGCGAGTGGACCGCCGAGGAGGCCCGCCGCCAGCACACCGTCGCCCTCGAGGCCCTGAACGCCGTGGACATGCCCGAGCAGGTGCGGGACCGGTTCACGGCGCTCGCCGACTTCGTCGTCGTACGAAAGAGATGATCACTATCGGTCGAATAGTCCTCGCGTAGTCGCCGGCCGGTGCAGCGAGGCGAGAGGCGCACCGGCCGACGGCGGACCCACAGCAGAGTCACCACATGCACACTGCACGAAGGGGAAGCCATGACAGCGACGACCGACGGAAGCACCGGGGCTGCCCTGCCGCCCCGCGCTGCCGCGGCCACCGACACCGACATCACCATCCCCGTGGCGGCCGGGGGACAAGAAGCCGCCGTACGCGCGGTCCAGCGTGCCACCGCCCATCTGCTCGCCCGTCAGGACGCCGAGGGCTGGTGGAAGGGCGACCTGGAGACCAACGTCACCATGGACGCCGAGGACCTGCTGCTCCGCCAGTTCCTCGGCATCCGTGACGAGGCGACCACACAGGCCACCGCGCTCTTCGTCCGCGGCCGGCAGCGGGAGGACGGCACCTGGGCCACCTTCCACGGCGGACCGCCGGACCTCTCCGCCACCGTCGAGGCGTACGTCGCGCTGCGCCTGGCCGGCGACGCCCCCGACGCCCCCCACATGGCCCTGGCCGCCGCCTGGATCCGCGACCGGGGCGGCATCGCTGCCGCCCGTGTCTTCACCCGGATCTGGCTGGCCCTGTTCGGCTGGTGGAAGTGGGAGGACCTTCCCGAACTCCCGCCGGAACTCCTGTACTTCCCCAAGTGGTTCCCGCTCAGCATCTACAACTTCGGCTGCTGGGCCCGGCAGACGATCGTCCCGCTCACCGTCGTCTCGGCCAAACGCCCGGTGCGCCCGGCGCCCTTCCCGCTGGACGAGCTGCACACCGACCCCGACCTCCCCAACCCGCCCCGCCCGCTCGCCCCGTTGCACACCTGGGACGGTCTCTTCCAGCGGCTCGACAAGGTCGTGCGCGGCTATCGCACGGTCGCGGTGCGCCGGCTGCGCGGGGCCGCCCTGAACTCCGCCGCCCGCTGGATCGTGGAGCGGCAGGAGAACGACGGCGCCTGGGGCGGCATCCAGCCGCCCGCCGTGTACTCGATCATCGCCCTGCATCTGCTCGGCTACGACCTCGCGCACCCCGTGATGCGCGCGGGACTGGAGTCCCTCGACCGGTACGCCGTCTGGCGCGAGGACGGCTCCCGGATGATCGAGGCGTGCCAGTCCCCGGTGTGGGACACCTGTCTGGCGACCATCGCGCTGGCCGACGCCGGGGTCCCCGCCGACCATCCGCAACTGGTCAAGGCCGCCGACTGGATGCTCGGCGAGCAGATCGTACGGCCCGGCGACTGGTCCGTACGCAGGCCCCAACTGCCCCCGGGCGGCTGGGCGTTCGAGTTCCACAACGACAACTACCCCGACATCGACGACACCGCCGAGGTCGTCCTCGCGCTGCGCCGCGTCGAGCACCACGACCCGCAGCGCATGGAGAAGGCCATCGCGCGCGGCGTGCGCTGGAACCTCGGCATGCAGTCCAGGAACGGCGGTTGGGGCGCCTTCGACGTCGACAACACCAGCCGGTTCCCCAACCGGCTGCCGTTCTGCGACTTCGGCGAGGTCATCGACCCGCCGTCGGCGGACGTCACCGCGCACGTCGTCGAGATGCTCGCCGTCGAGGGCCTCTCCCACGACCCGCGCACCCGGCGCGGCATCGCCTGGCTGCTGGCCGAACAGGAGCCGGACGGCTCGTGGTTCGGCCGCTGGGGCGTCAACTACGTCTACGGCACCGGGTCGGTGGTGCCCGCGCTGACGGCCGCCGGACTGCCCGTCCGGCATCCCGCGATCCGCCGCGCGGTCGGCTGGCTGGAGCGGGTGCAGAACGACGACGGCGGCTGGGGCGAGGACCTGCGCTCCTACCAGGACCCCGCCCGCTGGAGCGCCCGCGGCGCCTCCACCGCCTCCCAGACCGCCTGGGCGCTGATGGCGCTCCTCGCGGCGGGGGAGCGGGACTCCAAGGCCGTCGAACGCGGCGTCGCCTGGCTGGTGGAGACCCAGCGCGAGGACGGCTCCTGGGACGAGCCGTACTTCACCGGCACCGGCTTCCCCTGGGACTTCTCGATCAACTACCACCTCTACCGGCAGGTCTTCCCGCTGACCGCGCTCGGCCGGTACGTCCACGGCGAACCGTTCGCCGACCGGCCCGCCACCGGGGCCGCCGCCGAGGCAGAGGGGGGCTGATGGGCACACAGCCCGTTCCGGCACCGCTGCTGATCGCCTGCGCGCTCGGCATCGAGCACCTCGCGCTGCGCATGGGCGACCGCGGCGAGGCCGCCGGGCCCGTCACCGTCCTGCGCTCCGGCATGGGGCCGAAGGCGGCGGAGCGCTCCGTCACCCGGGTCCTCGCCGACCCGGTGCTCGGCGGCGCCGCCGTGCTGGCCACGGGCTTCTGCGCCGGACTCGCCCCCGGTATGCACCCCGGCGATCTGGTGGTCGCCGAGGAGACCCGCGACCCACGGGGCACCGTCCCGTGCGTCGGCACCGAACTGCTCGTCAAGGAACTCGTGCGCACCCTGCCCGGGCGCACCGTCCACACCGGACCCGTCACCGGCTCCGACCATGTCGTCCGCGGCCATGAGCGGGCCGACCTGCTCGCGACGGGCGCGATCGCGGTCGACATGGAGTCGGCGGCCACCCTGCTGAGCGCCGTCCGCGTCGGCGAGCGCCCGGTTGCGGCCGTCCGGGTGGTCGTGGACGCTCCTGAACATGAACTCGTCCGGATCGGCACGGTACGCGGTGGAATATCGGCTTTCCGTGTCCTTCGTTCCGTACTGCCCGCGTTTTTCGAATGGCATCGTAATGTGCTGCTCCCCCGGAGGTGAGCCGAATGGCCATGCCGCTGCGCCAGTCCATCAAGGTCGCTACATACCTCGCCGAACAGAAGCTGCGCAAGCGGGACAAGTTCCCGCTGATCGTGGAGTTGGAGCCGCTCTTCGCCTGCAACCTCAAGTGCGAGGGCTGCGGGAAGATCCAGCACCCGGCGGGCGTCCTCAAACAGCGTATGCCGGTCGCCCAGGCCGTCGGCGCGGTGCTGGAGTCGGGTGCGCCGATGGTGTCCATCGCGGGCGGTGAGCCCCTGATGCACCCTCAGATCGACGAGATCGTCCGGCAGTTGGTCGCCAAGAGGAAGTACGTCTTCCTCTGCACCAACGCCATGCTGCTGCGCAAGAAGATGGACAAGTTCACGCCCTCGCCCTACTTCGCCTTCGCCGTGCACATCGACGGACTGCGCGAACGGCACGACGAGTCCGTGGCCAAGGAGGGCGTGTTCGACGAGGCGGTAGCCGCCATCAAGGAGGCCAAGCGGCGCGGCTTCCGGGTCACCACCAACTCCACCTTCTTCAACACCGACACCCCGCAGACCATCATCGAGGTCCTCAACTTCCTCAACGACGACCTCAAGGTGGACGAGATGATGATCTCGCCCGCCTACGCCTACGAGAAGGCGCCCGACCAGGAGCACTTCCTGGGCGTGGAGCAGACCCGGGAACTGTTCAAGAAGGCGTTCTCGGGCGGCAACCGCAGGAAGTGGCGGCTCAACCACTCCCCGCTCTTCCTGGACTTCCTGGAGGGCAAGGTCGACTTCCCCTGCACCGCGTGGGCGATCCCCAACTACTCGCTCTTCGGCTGGCAGCGCCCCTGCTACCTGATGAGCGACGGGTACGTGCCGACCTACCGCGAGCTGATCGAGGAGACCGACTGGGACAAGTACGGCCGCGGCAAGGACCCGCGCTGCGCCAACTGCATGGCGCACTGCGGCTACGAGCCGACCGCCGTCCTCGCCACCATGGGCTCGCTCAAGGAGTCGCTGCGCGCCATGCGCGAGACGGTCTCCGGGAACCGGGAGTGAGGCCGTGACCGCAGTGTCCCTGGGCCTGCCGGAAGTACCGGCCCGGCCGGTCGCCGAGCGCCGGGTGTCGCGGCGGATCCAGGTCGGCTCCGTCGCGGTCGGCGGCGGGGCCCCGGTCTCCGTGCAGTCGATGACCACGACCCGTACGTCCGACATCGGCGCGACGCTCCAGCAGATCGCCGAGCTGACCGCGTCCGGCTGCCAGATCGTCCGCGTCGCCTGCCCCACGCAGGACGACGCGGACGCCCTGTCCACGATCGCCCGCAAGTCGCAGATCCCGGTGATCGCGGACATCCACTTCCAGCCGAAGTACGTGTTCGCGGCGATCGAGGCCGGCTGCGCCGCCGTGCGCGTGAACCCGGGCAACATCAAGCAGTTCGACGACAAGGTGAGGGAGATCGCCAAGGCCGCGCGCGACCACGGCACTCCGATCCGCATCGGTGTGAACGCGGGCTCCCTGGACCGGCGTCTGCTCCAGAAGTACGGCAAGGCGACGCCCGAGGCGCTGGTGGAGTCGGCGTTGTGGGAGGCGTCCCTCTTCGAGGAGCACGACTTCCGTGACATCAAGATCTCGGTCAAGCACAACGACCCGGTCGTGATGATCGAGGCGTACCGCCAGCTCGCCGCCCAGTGCGACTACCCGCTCCACCTCGGGGTCACCGAGGCGGGTCCCGCCTTCCAGGGGACGATCAAGTCGGCGGTGGCGTTCGGGGCGTTGCTCTCCCAGGGGATCGGGGACACCATCCGGGTCTCGCTGAGCGCGCCGCCCGCCGAGGAGGTGAAGGTCGGCAACCAGATCCTGGAGTCGCTGAACCTCAGGCAGCGCGGTCTGGAGATCGTCTCCTGTCCGTCGTGCGGCCGGGCCCAGGTGGACGTCTACAAGCTGGCCGACGAGGTCACGGCCGGCCTCACCGGCATGGAGGTGCCGCTGCGCGTCGCCGTCATGGGCTGTGTCGTCAACGGCCCCGGCGAGGCGCGCGAGGCGGATCTGGGGGTCGCCTCCGGCAACGGCAAGGGCCAGATCTTCGTCAAGGGCGAGGTCGTCAAGACCGTCCCCGAGTCGAAGATCGTGGAGACCCTGATCGAGGAGGCGATGAAGATCGCCGAACAGCTTGAGCAGGACGGCGTCGCGGCGGGGGAGCCGGCCGTCACCGTGAGTTGAAGAGCACGGACCGAAGGGGGCCCGACGTGACGATCCTGGAGAACATCCGGCAGCCGCGCGACCTGAAGGCGCTGTCCGAGCCGGAACTCGGCCAACTGTCCGAAGAGATCAGGGAGTTCCTGGTGCACGCGGTCGCCAGGACCGGGGGGCACCTCGGCCCCAATCTGGGGGTGGTGGAACTGACCGTCGCGCTCCACCGGGTCTTCGAGTCCCCGAGAGACCGCATCCTGTGGGACACCGGCCACCAGAGCTATGTCCACAAGCTTCTGACGGGACGTCAGGACTTCTCCAAGCTGCGCGGCAAGGGCGGCCTGTCCGGCTATCCCTCCCGCGAGGAGTCCGAGCACGACGTCATCGAGAACAGCCACGCCTCCACCGCGCTGGGCTGGGCCGACGGCCTCGCCAAGGCCCGCCAGGTGCAGGGCGAGAAGGGCCATGTGGTCGCCGTCGTCGGCGACGGCGCCCTCACCGGCGGGATGGCCTGGGAGGCGCTGAACAACATCGCCGCCGCCAAGGACCGGCCGCTGATCGTCGTCGTCAACGACAACGAGCGCTCCTACGCGCCGACCATCGGCGGCCTCGCCAACCATCTGGCCACCCTGCGCACCACCGACGGCTACGAGAAGGTCCTCGCCTGGGGCAAGGACGTCCTGCTGCGCACCCCGGTGGTGGGTCACACCGTCTACGAGTCGCTGCACGGCGCCAAGAAGGGCTTCAAGGACGCCTTCGCCCCGCAGGGCATGTTCGAGGACCTCGGCCTGAAGTACGTCGGCCCGATCGACGGACACGACCTCAGGGCCGTCGAGTCCGCGCTGCGCCGCGCCAAGCGCTTCCACGGGCCGGTGCTGGTGCACTGCCTGACCGAGAAGGGCCGCGGCTACGAACCGGCGCTCGCGCACGAGGAGGACCACTTCCACACGGTCGGGGTGATGGACCCGCTGACCTGCGCGCCGCTCGCCCCGTCCGGCGGGCCGTCGTGGACGTCGGTGTTCGGCGACGAGATCGTCCGGATCGGCGAGGAACGCGACGACGTCGTGGCGATCACGGCGGCGATGCTGCACCCGGTGGGCCTCGGCGCCTTCGCCGAACGGTTCCCGGACCGGGTGTGGGACGTCGGGATCGCCGAGCAGCACGCGGCCGTCAGCGCGGCCGGCCTCGCCACCGGCGGGCTCCACCCCGTCGTCGCCGTCTACGCCACCTTCCTCAACCGGGCCTTCGACCAACTGCTGATGGACGTGGCGCTGCACCGGTGCGGGGTGACGTTCGTGCTGGACCGGGCCGGTGTCACCGGCGCCGACGGGGCCTCGCACAACGGGATGTGGGACATGTCCGTCCTCCAGGTCGTCCCCGGCCTGCGGATCGCGGCCCCGCGTGACGCCGAGCAACTGCGCGCCCAGTTGCGGGAGGCGGTCGCCGTGGACGACGCGCCGACCCTGGTCCGCTTCCCGAAGGAGTCGGTCGGACCGGAGATCCCGGCGGTCGGCCGGGTGGGCGGCATGGACGTCCTGCACCGCTCCGACACCACCGAGACGCCGGACGTCCTGCTGGTGGCCGTCGGGGTGATGGCCCCCGTCTGCCTCCAGGCCGCCGAACTGCTCCAGGCGCGTGGCATCGGCTGCACGGTCGTGGACCCGCGCTGGGTCAAACCCGTCGACCCGGCGCTGCCCGGACTGGCCGCCGGACACCGGCTGGTGGCCGTCGTCGAGGACAACAGCCGTGCCGCCGGGGTCGGTTCGGCGGTGGCGCTGGCCCTGGGCGACGCCGAGGTGGACGTGCCCGTACGGCGGTTCGGCATCCCGGAGCAGTTCCTCGCGCACGCCAAGCGCGCGGAGGTGCTGGCGGACATCGGCCTCACCCCGGTGGAGGTCGCGGGGCGGATCAGCGCGAGCCTGGCGGTCCTCGCCGTCAAGGAGGCGGGCACCGAAGCGGGTACAGAAGCGGGCACAGTCGAGGAGAAGGACGTATGACCGACGAGTTCGACCTCGGCGCCCTCCTGGCCGAGCGCGGAGCCGAGCGCTACGAGCTGCACACCCGGTACCTCAACCACCAGCTCCCGCGCATGCTGCACACCATCGGCTTCGACAAGGTCTACGAGCGGGCCGAGGGCGCCCACTTCTGGGACGCGGACGGCAACGACTACCTGGACATGCTCGCCGGGTTCGGGGTGATGGGCCTGGGCCGCCACCACCCGGTGGTCCGCAAGGCGCTGCACGACGTCCTCGACGCCTCGCTCGCCGACCTCACCCGCTTCGACTGCCAGCCGCTGCCCGGACTGCTCGCCGAACGGCTGCTGGCCCACAGCCCCCATCTGGACCGGGTGTTCTTCGGCAACAGCGGCACCGAGGCCGTCGAGACCGCGCTGAAGTTCGCCCGGCGCGCCACCGGCCGGCCCAGGATCCTCTACTGCGACCACGCCTTCCACGGACTGACCACCGGCTCGCTGTCGGTCAACGGCGAGGACGGGTTCCGCGACGGCTTCGGCCCGCTGCTGCCCGACACGGCCGTCCCGCTCGGCGATCTCGACGCCCTGGCGCGGGAGTTGAAGAAGGGCGACGTGGCCGCGCTGATCGTCGAGCCGATCCAGGGCAAGGGCGTGCACGAGGCCCCGCCCGGCTATCTGCGCGCCGCGCAGGACCTTCTGCACCGGCACAAGGCGCTGCTGATCGCCGACGAGGTGCAGACCGGCCTCGGCCGCACCGGGGACTTCTACGCCTACCAGCACGAGGACGGCGTCGAACCCGACCTGGTCTGTGTCGCCAAGGCGCTCTCCGGCGGCTATGTGCCGGTGGGGGCCACCCTCGGCCGGGACTGGATCTTCAAGAAGGTGTACGCGTCGATCGACCGGGTGCTCGTCCACTCGGCGAGCTTCGGCTCCAACGCGCAGGCGATGGCGGGCGGGCTCGCGGTCCTGTCCGTGCTGGAGAACGAGCAGATCGTCGCCAACGCCCGGGTCACCGGCGACCTCCTGCGCTCGCGGCTGTCGGCGCTGACCGAGAAGTACGAGCTGCTCGCCGACGTCCGGGGCCGGGGCCTGATGATCGGCATCGAGTTCGGCAGGCCCCGCTCACTGGGGCTGCGCAGCCGGTGGGCGATGCTCCAGACCGCCCGCAAGGGGCTGTTCGCGCAGATGGTGGTCGTCCCGCTGCTCCAGCGGCACCGGATCCTCACCCAGGTCTCCGGCGACCATCTGGAGGTGATCAAGCTGATCCCGCCGCTGGTCGTCGACGAACAGGACGTGGACCGGTTCGTGGACGCCTTCACCGAGGTGATGGACGACGCCCACAGCGGGAACGGGCTGATGTGGGACTTCGGCAAGACCCTGATCAAGCAGGCGGTGGCCAACCGGTAGGCGCCCGGGGGGTGAGTCCCCTCCGGGTCCCTCCGGCCTTTTGCCTCTGAGGCAAGAAATTTGCCGCAGAGGCAAAACTCGGGCTGAATGGACGTATGAGTTCGCCCGACGCGCCTCCTCCGGACGCGCTCCCCGCCGACGCGCTGCCCGCCGTGGCACCGCAGCTACGGTCCCTGCGCCGCCGGGCCGGTCTCACGCTGGAGGCCGCCGCCCGGTCCGCCACGATGTCACCGGCCCATCTGTCCCGGCTGGAGACGGGCCGCCGTCAGCCCTCGCTGCCGATGCTGCTCGCGCTCGCCCGCGTCTACGGTACGACGGTCTCGGAGCTGCTCGGGGAACGGGTCGCCGACCAGGACGCCGTCGTCCGCGCCGCGGACATGGAACCGACCCGGGCCGGCGGCTGGACCTACTGGCAGTCCGGCGCGCCCGGCCGGGGGATGCAGGCCCTGCGGGTGCATGTCCCGCACGGCTCGCAGGGCGACATCGTGCGTGTCCACCCGGGGGAGGAGTGGCTGCACGTCCTTCGGGGACGGCTGCGGCTGCGCCTCGGGGACACCGCGCATCTGCTCGGACCGGGGGACAGCGCGCACTTCGACTCGCTGACCCCGCACCGTCTCGCCGCCGAGGACTCCGACGGCGTCGACCTGCTGTTCGTCCACACCCTGTTGCAGAGCCCCACGGCCACGCTGTGCCTGGGCCCCGCCCCTGGAGACCTTGGAGAGACACCATGAGCGACACGGAGGAACGGCTGCCGCGCGGCATCTGGATCCGGCTGATCATCTACATCGCGGTGGGGCACGTCCTCGCGGCGTTCATCTGGCTGCTGTTCGAGGTGGGGGCCAACCAGTAGGGGTCCGCGGTCGGCGGAGGTCAGTCGAGCAGGCGCTCGCGCAGCAGCTCGCGGGTCGCGGGGGTGAGCCCCAGCCCCTGTTCCAGATAGGTGTCGACACCGCCCCAGGTCGTCTCGACGGTGTCGAACGCCGCCGCGAGATACTCCGCGCGGGCGTCGAAGAGCGGGCCGAGCAGCTCCATCACCTCGGGGGTGTAGGCCGAGGACGCGGAGCCGCTGCGGTGCACCTTGTAGCGGCGGTGCTTGGCGTTGGACTCCAGGTAGTCGGCGACGATCGCGTCGCGCTCCACGCCCACGGCGAGCAGGGTCACCGCCACCGACAGACCCGCGCGGTCCTTGCCGGCCGCGCAGTGCATCAGGGCCGGGACGCTGTCCTCCGCGAGCGCGTGCAGCACCCGGGAGTGCTCGGCGGTGCGCTCGACGACGATCGTGCGGTAGGACGCGATCATGCGGTCCGCGGCCTTGCCGTCGCCGAGGATCCCGCGGAGCTGGTCGAGGTCGCCGTCGCGGACCATCTTCCAGAACTCCGCGCCGTCCGCCGGGTCCGACAGCGGAAGGTTCACATTGCGCACGCCCGGCAGCTCGACGTCCGGGCCCTCCAGCTTCTGGTCCGCAGCGTTGCGGAAGTCGAAGATGGTGTGCAGGCCCAGGGAGGCGAGGAACGCGGAGTCCTCCTCGGTCGCGTGCGCGAGGTGACCGCTGCGGAACAGCACGCCGTGCCGCACCCGCCGTCCGTCCACCGTCGGCAGACCGCCCACGTCACGGAAATTGCGCACACCGGCCAGCTCGGGCTCGGTCGACGGGATCTGCTGCGTCACGGGGGCTCCCTCCCGGTCGGGCGCCGCCGGCGCGGCTCGTGATGGCCGACGGGACCTTCATGACCATACGACATGGATTCCCCGGGCAACGGGTTGCCCAGGGGCGTTGCCATGACATCGTCACGCATTCGATTATGTTGATCCTTGATCGCACCTGTTCGAATCAGTGGGGGTTTTTGATGCCCGAGACCGTGAAGCCGGGCGCCGTGCGGCCCGAGACCGCCGCGGACGGCCGCACCTGGCTCCTCTCGGGGCCCACCAGCAGCTACGCCCTCCACCTCACCGGGGCCGACGAGCTGATCCATCTGCACTGGGGCCCGCGGATCGCGCTCGCCGACGCCGAGGCCCTCGCCGCCGTCCCCCTCCAGGGCCGCGCCTCCTTCGAGTCCCACCTCGACGGCCGCGAGGAGTACCCGGCCGAGGGCGGCCCCCGCTTCGTACGGCCCGCCCTGTCGGTGCGCACGGCCGGACGGCGCGGCACCGAGTGGACCTTCGAGGGGTACGACACCGAGGGCGACGCGGGTGACGAACTGCGGCTGCGGTTCCGGGACGGCGGCCTGTCGGTCACCCTGCACTACCGGATGCGCGGCGATGTCGTGGAGCGCTGGGTGACCCTGCGCAACGACGGCGGTGAACCCCAGGAGCTGCTGCGCGCCGACTCCGCCACCTGGACCCTGCCCGAGCGTGACGGCTGGCGGCTCTCCCAGCTCCACGGCCGCTGGGCCGCCGAGTCCCGGCTGGTCCGGGCGCCTCTGACCTACGGCGAGAAGGTCATCGGCAGCCGCCGCGGCCACACCGGCCACCAGCATCTGCCCTGGGTGGCGCTCGACACCGACGCCACCGAGGAGCGCGGCGAGGTCTACGGCTGTGCCCTCGGCTGGTCCGGCTCCTGGCGCATCGCCGTCGCGCAACTCCCGGACGCGCGCGTGCAGATCACCGGCGGCGCCGGCCACGACGACTCCGGCCTGCTGCTGCTCGCCGCGGGGGAGTCCTTCACCACGCCCCTCTTCGCCGGACTGTGGAGCGACGGCGGCTTCGGCGGCGCCAGCCGCACCTGGCACGCCTACCAGCGCGCCCATGTCGTCCCGGACGCGGAGCGGGACCGGCCGGTGCTGTTCAACTCCTGGGAGGCCACCTTCTTCGACATCTCCGAGGAGCAGCAGGCCGCCCTGGCGCGGCGCGCCGCGGAGATCGGCGTGGAGCTGTTCGTCGTCGACGACGGCTGGTTCGGGGCCCGCACCAGCGACCGGGCCGGACTCGGCGACTGGCGGCCCAACCCCGAGCGCTTCCCGCACGGCCTGAAGCCGCTCGCCGACCGGGTGCACGCCCTCGGCATGCGGTTCGGGATCTGGGTCGAGCCCGAGATGGTCAACCCGGACAGCGATCTGTACCGGGCGCACCCCGACTGGGTGCAGTTCCAACCGGGACGAAAGCGGACGGAGTTCCGCAATCAGCTCATGCTGAACCTCGCCCGCGAGGACGTCCAGGAGTACCTCTGGGACCAGCTCCACGGGCTGCTCTCCAGCGCGCCCGTCGACTATGTGAAGTGGGACTTCAACCGCTGCTTCACCGACGCGGGCTGGCCGGACGACCCCTATCCGCAGCGCCTGTGGGTCGACCACGTCCGGGCGCTGTACGCCCTGCTCGACCGGCTGCGGGCCGCCCACCCCGGGGTGGCCTTCGAGTCCTGCTCGGGCGGCGGCGGGCGGATCGACCTCGGGATCATGAGCCGCACCGACCAGGTGTGGACCTCCGACAACACCGACCCGCTGGACCGGCTCGACATCCAGCACGGCTTCAGCCAGATCCATCCCGCCCGGGTGATGGCCGCCTGGGTCACCGACAGCCCCAACACCCAGCTCAACGGCCGGGTCAGCTCCCTGCGGTTCCGGTTCGTGAGCGCCATGGCCGGGGTGCTCGGGATCGGCGGGGACCTCTCCGAGTGGAGCGCGGAGGAGCTGGCCGAGGCCCGCCGCTGGGTGGACCTCTACAAGGAGATCAGGCCCGTCGTGCAGCGGGGCGACCTGTACCGGCTGCGCCCGCCGACGGGCGGGCTCAGTGCCGTGCAGTACGTGCGCGGTGACGAGAGCGTCGTCCTCGCCTGGCTCCAGGCCCAGCGCTACGGCGAGCCCGTCCCGGCGCTGCGGCTGCGCGGACTCGACCCGGCGGCGACGTACGAATGCCGCGAAACGGGCGAAGTGCACCGAGGTGCGGTGCTGCTGCACCACGGAATGCGGACCGGGCTGAGCGGTGACCTCGATGCGGCGGTTATCCGGCTGCGTCGCATCTGAGCGTTCTGTCCGAATTGAAATCCTTCATTCCAACTCGCTCTGGAATAAAGGATCCTGGAGCACTGTCACGTGAGCAGCGTCATACCGTGACCGTGCGTCGCCCGTCATGTTCACGTAATTCGCATGCTTTTCCAGGGTGTTAAGGGAAAAAGGGGCCATTCGAAACACGGAGTGTCACCGGGAAGTATCCCTGCGGATCAAGAGAAATGCGTCAACGGCACAACCTCTGCTTGTCCCTGTGCGTCGCGGTCGCCTACGTTCCAGACCAATCCGGACGGACGCCTAATCCTGCCGCCGTCCGGGGACCGCACACTCACCCGTGCACGGCAGGAGCGGGGGACCCACAGGCACAACCGCCTGTTCCGGTCCCGGAACAGGCTTGGGGTAAAGCCGTGCCTCGGCACGGCCGGACATCTCCAGTCCGCACCCGACAGCTCACCTCGCAGGCGCCGGAGAGGAATGCGCCATGCCCGCGAAGGGTAAGCACCGCCGTCCGAAGTCCCAGCGATTCACCCGCTCCATCGCCGCCGCCGGAACCGGCGGAGCCGCTCTCGCCCTCCCGCTCCTGGGAGCCACGGGTGCCCACGCGGCCCCCACCCAGTCCGCCGCGGCGTCCGTTCCGGAACAGGCCGTGGCGAAGACCGTGGAACGGGCCGCGGAGAAGGCCACGCAGACCGTGCAGGCGGCTCCGGTGGCGCACAAGTCGGGCAAGTCGGGCGCGAAGCACAGCACGTACACCGTCCGCTCCGGCGACTACCTCTCGCGGATCGCCGACGAGCAGGGCGTCGACGGCGGCTGGCAGCGGCTGTACCAGGACAACCGGCGGGCCGTCGGCGACAACCCCTCGCTGATCCACCCGGGCCTGAAGCTGTCGATCGGCAAGAAGGCCGCGTCCTCCGCCCCCACCACCGCGCCCAAGTCCTCCGAGGCGCGCGGGTCGGCGCAGTCCGCCAAGCCCGTGCAGCCCTCGAAGCCTGCGCAGAAGTCGCAGCCCGCGCAGTCCTCGTCGTCCGCCGGCTCCTCGGACTCCCAGGCGTCGTCCTCGCAGCCGAGCACCCAGGCCGCCGAGAACTCCACCACCGCCTCCTCCGGGTTCAGCCTGCCGGTGGCCGGCGCCACGGTCGGCACGCCGTACCGGATGTCGGGCAGCATGTGGTCCAGCGGCTACCACACCGGTGTCGACTTCGTCGTCCCGACGGGCACCTCCCTCAAGGCCGTCGCGGCGGGCACCGTCGTCTCCGCCGGCTGGGGCGGCGCGTACGGCAACCAGGTCGTCATCAGGCTGAACGACGGCCACTACGCCCAGTACGCCCACCTGTCCTCGCTCTCCGTCTCGGCCGGCCAGACCGTGACCGCGGGCCAGCAGGTCGGCCTCTCGGGTGCCACCGGCAACGTGACCGGACCGCACCTGCACTTCGAGATCCGCACCACGCCGAACTACGGCTCGGACGTGGACCCGGTCGCCTACCTCCGCTCGCACGGAGTCTCGGTCGGCTGACCCCCGCACCAGCGCTTCCTGAGGCGCCCTGACAGGCCCTGACGCGCCGTCGAAGGCCGGACCCCGCCCCCCGGGGTCCGGCCTTCGACGTGCCGCGGGACGTTATTCCCTGGTTGGCCAACTCTTTAGGAGTGGCTTATCTCACCGTCCGTCAACCCCTGCCTACGGTCGCGTAAGTCACATTAGAAGGTGAATCATGATCTGCCGTGGCAGACGATTCGAAGAATGACAACAGATCAGTGATCGGGTCGTACGTGGCGGTGGGGGACAGCTTCACCGAGGGCGTCGGCGACCCTGGCCCCGACGGGGCGTTCGTCGGCTGGGCCGACCGGTTCGCGGTACTCCTCGCGGACCGCCGACCCGAGGGCGACTTCCGGTACGCGAACCTGGCCGTGCGCGGCAAGCTGCTCGACCAGATCATGGAGGACCAGCTTCCGCAGGCCGTCGACCTCGCGCCCGACCTCGTGTCCTTCTGTGCCGGCGGCAACGACATCCTGCGGCCCGGCACCGACCCCGACGAGGTCGCCGAGCGCTTCGAGCGGGCGGTCGCGGCACTCACCGCCGTGTCCGGCACGGTCCTGGTGACCACCGGCTTCGACACCCGTGGCGTCCCCGTCCTGAAGCATCTGCGCGGCAAGATCGCCACCTACAACGGGCACGTTCGCGCCGTCGCCGACCGCTACGGCTGCCCGGTGCTCGACCTGTGGTCCCTGCGGTCCGTGCAGGACCGCCGGGCCTGGGACGGCGACCGCCTCCACCTCTCCCCGGAGGGGCACACGCGGGTGGCGCTGCGCGCCGGGCAGGTCCTCGGCCTGGAGGTGCCGGCCGACCCGGAGCAGCCCTGGCCGCAGCTCCCGCCGCGCGGCACCCTGGAGATCCGCAAGGACGACGTCCAGTGGGCGCGCGAGTACCTGGTGCCGTGGATCGGGCGGCGGCTGCGCGGGGAGTCCTCGGGCGACCATGTGACCGCCAAGGGCACGCTCTCCCCCGACGACATCCGGACCCGGATCTCGGCGGTGGCGTGACCGGAGAGGACGGGGCGGCCGTCCGACGCCGTTTGCACGACAGGTACGACCGGCCGCTCCACCAGTGAGGTGATCGGACGGGAGTGGTGCGCGGGCGCGCGCGGGTCCGGGTGCTGGGATGACCGCACATCACCCGCCCCGTCCGCCCCTCCGAAGGACCGGTTCCGTATGCGCCCCACCCGTACGCCCGTCGCCGCGGCCCTCGTCACGCTCCTCGCCCTGGGGCTGCCGGCCGTCGCCGCGCCCGCCGCCGCCGCGTCGCCCGCCCGGCCCGCCGCCGCGCGCGTCGACCCCGCCCCCGCCACCATCACCGTGACCGGCGAGGGCAGCGCCACCGCCCCGCCCGACGTCGCGGTCGTCGCCGTGGCCGTGGAGGCGACCGGCGCCACCTCGCAGGCCGCGCTCGACGCGCAGAACACCGCGGCCGGCGCCCTGCTGACCGCCGTCCGCGCCCAGGGCGTCGCCGAACGGGACGTCCGCACGGACAACATCTCCCTCCAGCCCGTCTACGACACCGAGGGCGGCAGCACCCGGCTCAAGGGCTACCAGGCCGCCCAGTCCTTCTCCGTGAAGGTCCGTGAGGTGGAGCGGACCGGGGCCGTCCTCCAGTCGATCACCGACGCCACCGGCGACGCGGGCCGCATCCACTCCGTCGCCTTCGAGGTCTCCGACCCGGTCCCGCTCCAGGCCCGCGCCCGCGAGGCCGCCCACGACGACGCCCGCGCCAGGGCCGAGCAGCTCGCCCGCCTCAGCGGCCATGAACTGGGCCGTCTGGTCTCCCTCAGCGAGGACTCCGTCGGCTACCCCCGCCCCACGGCGCAGTTCGCGGACGCGGCCGGCACCGGCGGAGCCGTACCGACCGCCCCCGGCGAGATCCGCGCGACGGCGACGGTGACAGCCGTCTACGAGGTGTCCTGACCCCTGGTCCGCAGCCGGGCCCCCGGCCCGACGCCGCCCTCGGCGGGCGGCTCGGCCGGGGGCTCTCTGCGGGTCCGCGTGCTCAACGTCTCGGGGGACAGGCAGAGTTCCCGGGCCAGGGCCTCGTCGACCCAGACCTGGGCCCGGGTACGGGACAGGGTGCCGCCGTAGGACGTGAGCTGGACGGCGAGGCCGTCGAGCAGGGCGGTCAGCCGCAGGGCCGTGGCCGACGGGTCGGGGCAGTGGAACTCCCGCGCGGCCACGCCCTCCGCTATCACCTCGGTGAGCGCGGCCTTCCACGCGCGGTCGAGGTCACGGGCCACCTCCCGCAGCGCGGGCTCGCGCAGGGCCACCGCCCAGCCCTCGATCCACAGCCGCCAGCCCTTGGCCTGGCCGGTGGGGGCGTACCAGCGGACCGCCGAGCGCAGCCGGCGCAGTGCGGTCGTACGCCGGCCGAGCAGCTTGCGCAGCCGGGCCAGATCGTCCTCGGCGGCGCGCGCGAAGGCGGCGGCGACGAGCTGTTCCTTGGTCGAGAAGTGGTAGAGCACCAGCGCGTTGCTCACACCGAGGGCCGCCGCCACGTCGGCGATCCTGACGGCCGCCACGCCCCGCGCCTCGATCTGCCCGATGGCGGCCCGCAGCAGCTCCTCGCGCCGCTCGGCCACGCTCAACCGCACCCTCGCCACGCGGTCACCCTACACAGAGCCATGACCTGCTCCGACGGCTCACCGACAGGGGCCGAACCGCTCCGTCACCGCCGTCAGCCGCTGCGCGGCGATCGTGTGCGCCGCCGCCCGCGGGGTCGTGCCGTCCGCCTCCGCGCGTGTGAGCACCAGGTCCACCAGCGTCCGCATCGCGCCGCGCGTGTGCGCGAACGCCTCGTCCGCGTCCGCGCCGATGTCGCCGAACAGCGTCCACCACCACCAGGCGTTGGTCCCGGAGTTCACCACGACGTCCGGCAGCACCCGCACCCCACGCGTGTGCAGCAGCGCCTCCGCCTCCGGCAGGACCGGCATGTTCGCCGCCTCGGCGATCCACCGGACCCCGGCCCCGATCCGCGCCTGCTCCTCCACCCCGACGGCGTACGACACCGCCGCCGGCACCAGCACCTCCGCCGCCACCGACAGCCAGGCGTCCCCCGGCAGCTCACGGTCGGCGGGGCGCAGCGCCGCGCGGTCCACGGTGCCGTGGCCGTCCCGCGCGGCGAGCAGCGCCTCCACGTCGAGCCCCGACGGGTTGACGATCGTCCCCTTGACGTCGGCGACCGCCACGACCGGCAGACCCGCGCGCGTGAGGAAGCGCGCGGTGGCCCCGCCCATGGTGCCCAGCCCCTGGAGCGAGACGCGCGTCCCCGCGTACGGCACCCCGGCCCGGTCCAGGGCGGTCAGCACCGACTCGGCGACCCCGCAGCCGCCGACCAGCTCGTCCAGGCCGATGCCGTCCACCTCGACCGCGAAGGCGTCCGCGAGCCGCGCGCGGGCCGCCGTCTCGTCGTCCAGCAGCGGGTACACGGCCTGCACGGAGGAGACGAGGCCCGCCTCGGCGGCCGCCCGGTCCACCAGGTCCTGGCTCAGCCCCAGGTCCTCCCCGGTGGTCCAGCAGCTCTCCACGTACGGCCGTACCGCGCGCAGATAGCGCACCAGCAGCCCGTACGCCTCCGGGTCCCGGGGATCGCAGTCGATCCCGCCCTTGGCCCCGCCCAGGGGGACGTAACGGGCCCGCGGGTCGTAGTGCAGGGCCTCCTTGAGGCTCATGCCGCGGGCGAGCCCGGTGACCTCGTCCAGGGTGCAGCCCTCCCGCATCCGCAGCCCGCCGCTGCACACCCCGCGCACCAGCCGGTCGACGACCAGGAAACCCCGGCGGCCGGTGATGTCGTCGGTCCAGGTCAGGGACAGGAAGGGGGCGGCGGCCTCGGGGAGCGCGGTGGTCATCGGGTCTCCTCGACCGGACGGTGTACTGAACAGCGGGTCAGTATCCGGAGCTGGGCGGGAACCTGTCAACGCGGAGCGGGCGGCCGTCGTCACCGGGGCGCGGGGGCGTCGTCACCGGGACGCGGGGGCGTTGTCGGAGGGGGCGACCATAATGGAATGCCTCAGCGACTCCACCTGGAGGTACCGTGTCCGGTTTCCGTTCCCTGAGCTCCGGGCTCCGCGCCGTGCAGCCCGCGGCCTTCGGCGCGGACCCGAGCGGTGAGCGCATGGCGCGCATCCGCAGATCGCCCCACTTCAAGGACGGCGTCTTCCAGAACCCCGGCGGTCCCGCGCGGACCCGCCCCTCGGGCTCGCCGCTCGACTTCGCCAAGGTCTTCTTCGACAAGGAGCAGCGGCCCCGCCGCGCCCCCGCGGGCACGGTCCCCGTCCACGCCACCACCCTCGCCGACCTGGCCCGCCCGGCCGCCACGGGCCTGCGGCTGACCTGGATGGGGCACTCCAGCGTGCTCGCCGAGATCGACGGGCAGCGGGTGCTCTTCGACCCGGTCTGGGGCGAGCGCTGCTCCCCCTTCGCCTTCGTGGGCCCCAAGCGGCTGCATCCGGTCCCGCTGCCGATCGCCGCGCTCGGCCCGGTCGACGTCGTCGTCATCTCGCACGACCACTACGACCATCTGGACCTGCCCACGATCAAGGCGCTGGCCGGCACCGACACCCTGTTCGCCGTGCCGCTGGGCGTCGGCGCCCATCTGGAGCACTGGGGCGTGTCCGCCGGCCGGCTGCGCGAGCTGGACTGGCACGAGGCGACCAAGGTCGGCGGGCTCACCCTCACCGCGACACCGGCGCGCCACTTCTGCGGGCGCGGCCTGCGCAACACCCAGCACACGCTGTGGGCGTCGTGGGTCGTGGAGGGCGAGCGGCACCGGATCTACCACAGCGGCGACACCGGCTACTTCGACGGCTTCAAGGAGATCGGCGCCGACCACGGCCCCTTCGACGCCACGATGATCCAGATCGGCGCGTACTCGGACTTCTGGCCCGACATCCACATGACGCCCGAGGAGGGCGTGCGGGCCCATCTCGATCTCCAGGGCGGCGGGCCGGCGGGCGTGCTGCTGCCGATCCACTGGGCCACCTTCAACCTCGCCACGCACGCGTGGACGGATCCGGGCGAGGGCACCCTGGCCTCCGCGCGCGCGGTGGGGGCGCCCGTCGCGCTGCCGCGGCCGGGCGAGCCCTTCGAGCCGGGCGGGGAGAGCGTCCCGGACCGGCCGTGGTGGCGGGACGCCGCGCACGCCCCGGCGGGCGGCTGGCCGTCGGACGCGAAGCCGGTAGCGAAGGCCAAAGCCGATACCGAGAGTGACATCGAGAAGGGTGCGCCGGGCGACGGCGAGGCGCCGGAGGTCGTTCCGGCGGGCTGAACGCGATCGAGTGGCGTACGGCGGTGAGGGCCGGGGAGTCGAGGACTCCCCGGCCCTCCTGTTCGTCCGGGAGCAGCTCCGACCAGGTCTGATCGATTTCTGTCCGAGGTTGGCGCGCGATGCCGTTCCGGTATCGGTCTGCCGTGCGAAGCCTCATACCAGAGCGGGACCCTCCGCGGGGGACTTTGTCAACTGCCCACCGCACCTGATGCGTTGACGACTACTGTGAGTGTCCGTCGGGCGACGTCGGGCCGAATTCTTCAGCTCGCGCGACCGACACCGCGATGGCGCACGCCCGGGCCGCGCACCCTGCGCGAGCCACCAGGCCCGACGGACCCAGTACGAGGACACCGATGTCTCACCTCCGCGCACCGGCCGCACGCGCAGACCGCCGTGAGGGCGGACGGCACGGGCGGCCCGCCGCCCGCACCGCACCCGCGACGGCCGAGACACACATACGGCCTCAGCTCCTGCGGCTCGCCGTGCTGCCGCCGACCGCGGTCGCCCTGAGCGCCTCCGCGGCGGTGCTGTTCACCGTGCGCTCCACCGGCGCCCGCCCCAGCGCCACCCTGTGGGCGGTCCTGGCCGGCGCGGTCGCGGTCACCGGCGTCGGCATCGTGGTCGCCGCCGTGGCCGCCGACCGGGCCGCGCGTGCCGTCAGCGACCGCGTCGCCGCCCTGCGCCGGCACAGCGCCCGCGGCGAGGCCGACCTGCGCGCGCTCACCGAGGCCCTGCGCCGCGGCGAGGCACCGCCCCAGCGCAAGGCGCGCGGCGGGCCGCCCGACGACGCCGACGAGTTCGAACTGCTCGCCGCCGACCTCGCCCGCGCGCACGACGGGGCCGTCGGGGCGGTCGTCCAGGCGTCCCAGCTCTCCAGCCAGACCGGCAGCGAACAGAAGCTGGAGGTCTTCGTCAACCTCGCGCGACGGCTCCAGTCGCTCGTCCACCGCGAGATCTCCCTCCTCGACGAGCTGGAGAACGAGATCGAGGACCCGGCCCTGCTCAAGGGGCTGTTCCACGTCGACCACCTCGCCACCCGGATCCGCCGCCACGCCGAGAACCTCGCCGTGCTCGGCGGGGCCGTCTCCCGGCGGCAGTGGAGCAACCCCGTCTCCATGACCGAGGTGCTGCGCTCCGCCATCGCCGAGGTCGAGCAGTACTCACGGGTGCGGCTGGTCCCGCCGATCGACGGCGAACTGCGCGGGCACGCCGTCGCCGACGTCATCCATCTGCTCGCCGAACTCGTCGAGAACGCCACGGTGTTCTCCGCCCCGCACACCCAGGTGCTGCTGCGCGCCAACCTCGTCACCTCCGGGCTCGCCGTCGAGGTCGAGGACCGCGGGCTCGGCATGCCCGTCGACGAACAGAGCCGGATGAACGCCCTGCTCGCCGACCCCGACCAGGTCAACGTCGGCCGGCTCCTCGCCGACGGGCGCATCGGCCTGTTCGTCGTCTCCCAGCTCGCCCGCCGCCACGGCATCCGGGTCCGGCTCCAGGGCAATATCTACGGCGGGGTCCAGGCGGTCCTCGTCGTACCGCAGGCGCTGCTGGGCGGCTCGGCGCCGGGGCAGTTGCCGGGACCGTCGGCCGAGACGCCGGCGCACGGGGTGCGGTCGGCGTCGCCCGGTACCGGGCTCGACGTCGTCCCCCGGCGCGGGGCGGGCGTGAACGGGACCGGCCCGGGAGCCTCCCCCGCCGTGCAGGAGCGGCCCACGCTCCCGGCCCCGCACGAGCCCCGGCTGCCCCGCCGGGACCGGTCGGCGACGGCCTCACCCGCCACACCAGCCACGCAGGACGTCCCCGGCGCACGTGTCGCTGACGGAGGCGGGCCCGTCTCCGGACGGCCCGCCGAAGACGGCCGCCCGGGGCCGTCCGACGCGTCGCCGGAGCCGCCGCGGCACGACCCGGCGGCCACGCACCAGCGCGGGGCGACCCCACTGCCGGTCCGGGGCGCGCACGAGGAACGGGCCAACCCTGCCGAGGCCGTCCCCGGCATCCGGCCCGGCGACCGGGCCACCGTGGAGAACAACGCGGGCACCGTGCCCGTCCCGCGCAGCGGTGCCGTACGCGGCACCATGGGCAAGCCTTCGCTGCCCCGCCGCCGCGCCCAGGAACACATCGTGCCCCAGCTTCGCGGCGGCCCCACCCCACGCAGTGACAACGAGGAACCCGTCGGCCACGACCCCGGCCTGATGGCCGCCTTCCAGCGCGGCATCGGCCTCGCGGAGGCCCAACAGAGCCTGGAGGCGGAGGACCTCGAACCGGGCGCCGAGGAATCGGAACCCCTGCCGTCCTGGGAGTCCCTGGACCGCAGCCCGTACCCGGTGTCCGGCGCCCTGGAAGCGGCCCTCCGCACCGCCTCGAACCCGGTCGTACGCCCGCGCCCCGCATCCGAGACGGAGCCGGAGCCCCGCGCCACCGGCCCCTCCCCGACCGGGGCCCACCCTGTCGACCGACCCGCCGACCCGACCGACACCGGCAGTTCCCCCGAAGCTCGACCTGCCATCTCGTCCTGGTCCGGCACCCCCACCGGACGACCTGCTGACGCGCCCGTGACGGGGGACCCGGCCGAGGCCCGATCCGCCGACCGGCCCACCGGCTCGCCCTGGTCCGGCGGTCTGGCGGAGACCTCGCTCACGGGGCGACCTGCCAGCCTGACCGAGGCCGGGACTTCGACCGAGCCCGGGCCTGCTGGCTCGTCCTGGTCCGGCACCCCGGTGGATGCTTCGCCCGCGGGGCAGCCCGCCGGTCAGTCCCAGGTCGGCAACTCTGCCGAGGCTCTACCTGCCCACCGGTCTGCCAACTCGTCCTGGGCTTCCAGCCCCGCCGAGATGCCGTCCGCAGGGCAGTCCGCCGACTCGTCCTGGGGCGGCAGTCCGGGTTCGGTCTCGTCCACGGGTGGGTTCGCCGACCCGTCTCTGACCGGGGGCTCGGCCCATGTTCCGCCCCCCGGCAGCCCGGCCGGGACTCCGCCCGCAGAGCGCGCCGCCTCCTTGTCGTCCTGGGCGGTCACCCCGGCTGGGTCCTCGCTCGCGGGTTCGCCCGCCACGCCCGCCGAGGCTCCGCCCACCGACGCGCCCGGCAGCTCCCCCTGGGCCGGGGGTTCGGCCCGTACGCCCGCCACGGGTACGGGGTGGCCCGTCGGCCGGTCGAGCGGTACCGGGGAACCCGTAGTGCCGGCGACGGGTGAGGATCCCGCGCCCCCGGCTGCCTCCGCTCCGCACTCGATCCTGCCCCGCAGGTCCACCCCGGATCGCCCCGGGAGTCCGGCTCGGCGGCCCCTCGCCTTCGGGACCCCCGCCCCGTTCACCCCCCGGCTCCAGGGGTCCGGTGGTGAGGGGGCGGGGGCGATATCCGAGGCGACGAGTCCGCCCCTGGCCGCACCGGGTCACGGTGCCGGCAGTGACCACCACACCCCCCGGCACGACGGGAGCGCGTCCTCCGGATGATCAGCGCGATCACGCCCACCACCGCCGCTTCCGCCGGCCCTCGTACCCCAAGGAGTCGATCCACCATGGCGAGCGACGCGCCGACCGGCCAGGTTTCCGATCTCGACTGGCTGATGAGCGGCCTCGTGCAGCGCGTACCGCACACCACGAGCGCCGTGCTGCTGTCCAGCGACGGACTCGTGAAGTCGGTCCACGGCCTCGACCCCGACAGCGCCGACCACATGGCCGCCCTGGCCTCCGGTCTGTACTCCCTCGGCCGCAGCGCCGGAGTCAGGTTCGGGGACGGCGGGGACGTCCGGCAGGTCGTCGTCGAACTCGACGCGACGCTGCTGTTCGTCACCACCGCCGGCTCCGGGACCTGTCTCGCCGTGCTGGCCGGCCGCGAGGCCGACGCCGCCGTGCTCGGCTACGAGATGTCGATGCTGGTCAAGAGCGTGCGGCCGTACCTGATGACCGCGCCCCGGCAGCACGCCGTCGAACAGTCGGTGACGGGACCTTGAGGGTGGCGGCGGCCGGCGACGGGCCCTGGCTCGACGACGCGGCCGGACGGCTCGTGCGCCCGTTCACGGTCAGCAACGGCCGCACCGAGCCGAGCGTCGTCCTGGACCTGATGTCCCAGGTGATGGCCACCGGCGTGACCCCCTTCGGCTATCTGGGCCCCGAGCACGCGCAGGCCCTCGACCTGTGCCGGGCCCCGGTCCCGGTCGCCGAGGTGTCCGCCCACCTGAAGCTGCCGGCGGTGGTCACCAAGGTGCTGCTGTCGGACCTGGTGGACTGCGGGGCGCTGACCACCAAGCCCCCCGAGTTCCACCACAACCCCACCGACCGGGCCCTACTGGAGGCAGTGCTCGATGGATTACGACGACAGCTCTGAGAGCGGCGGGTACGACGCCTACGACCACGACGACGGCCCCGACCCCTTCCCGACCGCACTGAAGATCCTGGTCGCGGGCGGGTTCGGGGTCGGCAAGACGACGTTCGTCGGAGCCGTGAGCGAGATCGCGCCGCTCAGTACCGAGGAGCTGCTCACCACGGTCAGCGCCGCGACCGACAACCTCGACGGCATCGAGAACAAGGTCGAGACGACCGTCGCCATGGACTTCGGCAGGATCACCCTGGACGCGCAGCACGTGCTGTACCTGTTCGGGACCCCGGGACAGGAGCGCTTCTGGTTCATGTGGGACGAACTCTCCGAGGGCGCCCTCGGCGCGGTCATCCTCGCCGACACCCGCCGCCTGGAGGAGTGCTTCGCGGCCGTCGACTTCTTCGAGGAACGCGGCCTCGGATTCATCGTGGCCGTCAACGAGTTCGACGGCGCCCACCGCTACGACCCCGAGGAGGTACGGGCCGCCATCGACCTGGACCCGGCGATCCCCGTCGTCCGCTGCGACGCCCGGATCTCCGCGTCCAGCGTGCAGACCCTGCTCACCCTCGTCCGGCACCTCATCGCCCACGCCCCCGCGACCCCCCAGCCGAGCCGCGGCGCCCACATGTGACACCCCGCCCGAGCCGCCCCCCGCCGTACACCCGTCCCACCGCACCGGACCGACCCCGTCCCCGACCCACCGGAGCCGCACATGCCACACGTCCCCAGCGACGGAGGCCGGCCATGAGCTACGACCCGCCACGCCCGGCCGGTCGTCTGCTGCTCACCCCGCAGGACAGCGAGGCTCCCGCCCGCACCCTGAGGCTGCGCCGACTCGGCCTCGGGCAGCAGCCGGAACCCGCGCTCGACGCCTTCGCGGACCGTCTCGCCGAGCTGACCGGCACGCCGTACGCGATGGTCAACTTCCTCGACGAGGAACGGCAGTTCTTCGCCGGACTGCACACCCCCGAAGGGGGCCGCGCCGCCCGCGGCGGCAAGCCCGCGGTGGGCCGTCGGCTGCCCCGCGAGTACGGCTACTGCCCGCACGTCGTCGTCCGGCGCAGAGCGCTCGCCCTGGAGGACGTCGGCGACTATCCGCGGTTCGCCTGCAATCCGCTCGTCGACGAGTACGGCATCCGCTCCTACCTCGGCGCCCCGCTCATCGACTCCACCGGCATGGTCCTCGGCACGGTGTGCGTCGCCGACCTCGCGCCCCGGCCCTGGGGGAAGGCCGGCCTGGAGACCATCAAGTCGACGGCCGCCGACCTCGCCGTACGGCTGGAGGCGCGGACGCTGCTGTAGGGGACCGGGCCGGTAGGGGGCCGGACGGGTGATTAAGGAAAGCTGACGCGGCGCTTAAGAAAAGCTCGATGGACCGGGTGCGCGGAATACGGCAGATTGCTGTCCGAATCCTCACCCCTCCCCGGACGCGGGGCGCCTCGGCCTGCCCGCGCCCGGGACCTCACCCACGGGAGCCGCAGCTTGAAGGCGCTGGTCAAGGAGAAGGCGGAGCCCGGGCTGTGGCTCACGGACGTCCCGGAGCCCACCATCGGCCCCGGCGACGTACTGATCAAGGTCCTGCGGACCGGCATCTGCGGCACCGACCTGCACATCCGGGCCTGGGACGGCTGGGCGCAGCAGGCGATCCGCACCCCCCTCGTCCTCGGCCACGAGTTCGTCGGCGAGGTCGTCGAGACCGGCCGGGACGTCGCCGACATCGCCGTCGGCGACCGGGTGAGCGGCGAGGGGCACCTCGTCTGCGGCAAGTGCCGCAACTGTCTCGCCGGCCGCCGCCACCTCTGCCGGGCCACGGTCGGGCTCGGGGTCGGGCGCGACGGGGCGTTCGCCGAGTACGTCGCGCTGCCCGCCTCCAACGTGTGGGTGCACCGGGTCCCCGTCGACCTCGACATCGCGGCGATCTTCGACCCGTTCGGCAACGCCGTGCACACCGCGCTGTCCTTCCCGCTGGTCGGCGAGGACGTGCTGATCACCGGCGCCGGGCCGATCGGTCTGATGGCCGCCGCCGTCGCCCGGCACGCCGGCGCCCGGCACGTCATGATCACCGACGTGAGCGAGGAGCGGCTGGAGCTGGCCCGCAAGATCGGTGTCAGCCTCGCCCTGAACGTGGCCCGGACGCCCATCGCCGACGGCCAGCGCGAACTGGGCCTGCGCGAGGGCTTCGACATCGGCCTGGAGATGTCCGGCCGCCCCGAGGCCATGCGCGACATGATCGCCAACATGACGCACGGCGGCCGGATCGCCATGCTCGGCCTGCCCGCCGAGGAGTTCCCGGTCGACTGGGCCCGGATCGTCACCTCGATGATCACCGTCAAGGGCATCTACGGCCGCGAGATGTTCGAGACCTGGTACGCCATGTCGGTGCTGCTCGAAGGCGGCCTCGACCTCGCCCCCGTGATCACCGGCCGCTACGGCCACCGCGACTTCGAGGCGGCCTTCGAGGACGCCGCGAGCGGCAGGGGCGGCAAGGTCATCCTGGACTGGACGGCGTAACTCCCCTTCCCGCGCAGCACCTTAGGAGCTTCCCATGTTCGAATCCGTACGCGACGACCTGCGGACCACCCTCGACGAGATCCGTGCCGCCGGACTGCACAAGCCCGAACGCGTCATCGGCACCCCGCAGTCCGCGACCGTCGCCGTCACCGCGGGCGGCCGCCCCGGCGAGGTCCTCAACTTCTGCGCCAACAACTACCTGGGTCTCGCCGACCACCCCGAGGTGATCGCGGCCGCCCACGAGGCCCTGGACCGCTGGGGCTACGGCATGGCGTCCGTGCGCTTCATCTGCGGCACGCAGGAGGTGCACAAGGAGCTGGAGGCGCGGCTGTCCGCGTTCCTCGGCCAGGAGGACACCATCCTGTACTCCTCCTGCTTCGACGCCAACGGCGGTGTCTTCGAGACCCTGCTCGGCCCCGAGGACGCGGTGATCTCCGACGCCCTCAACCACGCCTCGATCATCGACGGCATCCGGCTGTCCAAGGCCCGCCGCATGCGGTACGCGAACCGTGATCTGGAGGACCTGGAGCGGCAGTTGAAGGAGGCGTCGGACGCCCGCCGCCGCCTCATCGTCACCGACGGCGTCTTCTCCATGGACGGTTATGTGGCGCCGCTGCGCGAGATCTGCGACCTCGCCGACCGCTACGACGCGATGGTCATGGTCGACGACTCGCACGCCGTCGGCTTCGTCGGCCCCGGCGGCCGCGGCACCCCCGAACTGCACGGTGTGATGGACCGGGTGGACATCATCACCGGCACCCTGGGGAAGGCGCTCGGCGGCGCCTCCGGCGGCTATGTCGCCGCCCGCGCCGAGATCGTCGCCCTGCTGCGCCAGCGGTCGCGTCCGTACCTGTTCTCCAACACGCTCGCGCCGGTGATCGCGGCCGCCTCCCTGAAGGTCATCGACCTGCTGGAGTCGGCGGACGACCTGCGGGTGCGGCTCGCCGAGAACACCGCGCTCTTCCGCCGCCGGATGACCGAGGAGGGCTTCGAGATCCTCCCCGGCGACCACGCCATCGCGCCCGTGATGATCGGCGACGCGGCGAAGGCGGGCCGGCTGGCGGAGCTGCTGCTGGAGCGCGGGGTGTACGTGATCGGCTTCTCCTACCCGGTCGTCCCGCAGGGCCAGGCCCGGATCCGCGTCCAGCTCTCCGCCGCGCACTCCACCGAGGACGTCCACCGTGCGGTGGACGCCTTCGTCGCGGCCCGCGCGGAACTCGAGGGCTGAGCGGAACCGGAGGGCTGAGCGGGCCCTGCGGCCGACTGTGGTCCGTACGGCCCCGATAAATTGCGATAATCGATCCCATGATCGAAGCGCGGCGGCTCCACATCCTCCGTGCGGTGGCCGACCACCGCACCGTGACGGCGGCGGCCGCCGCGCTGTATCTCACCCCCTCCGCCGTCTCCCAGCAGCTCTCCGCCCTGGAGCAGGAGACCGGCCACCGCCTGGTCGAGCGCGGCGCCAAGGGCGTACGGCTCACCCCGGCCGGCGAGATCCTCCTCGCCCACACCCACGCCGTCCTCGCCCAGCTCGAACGGGCCGAGGCGGAACTGGCCGCCTACGGCTCCGGGGAGGCCGGCACGGTCACCGTCGCCGCCTTCGCCACCGGTATCGCCCTGGTCGTCGCGCCCGCGGTGGCCCGGCTCGCCCGCACCGCGCCCGGCATCAGGATCCGCGTCCAGGACGCCGAGGGCGACGCCAGCCTGCCGATGGTCCTCGACCGGCAGGTGGACGTCGCCGTCGCCGTCGAGTACCGGGGCGCCCCGGCCGCCGACGACCCCCGGCTCGCGCACATCCCGCTGTACGCCGAGCCGTTCGACGCCGTGGTCCCGGTCAGCCACCGTCTCGCCGACGCCCCCGAGGTGCCCCTCGCGGAGCTGGCCAAGGACCCGTGGATCGGCCCCTACCCCGGCAACCCCTGCCATGACGTGGTGGTCCTGGCCTGCGAGAACGCCGGATTCCTGCCCCGGCTCGAACACTCCTCGGACGACTTCCGCGCGGTCGTCGCCCTCGCCCGTGCCGACGCGGGTGTGGCGCTCGTGCCGCGCTCGGCGCTGCGCGGCATGGACCTCACCGGTGTCGTCGTACGCCCGATAGACGAGGCGGCCCCCACCCGCCGGGTCTTCGCCGCCGTACGGCGGGGCGCGGAGGAGCACCCCCTGATCCGGCCCGTCCTGGACGCTCTCGGCGAGGCCGCCGTGCTGTAAGACGCACGTAACACCCCCGTCGCACATCAGGGATAGCGTCCCGGATATGAGACACCCCGAGGGAGCGGTGGCTCCCGACGCCGTCGACGCCCGGCTCGCCGCCCGTCTGGCCATCCTGCGCGCCGAACACGGCTGGTCCCTGGGCGAGGTGGCGGAGCGCAGCGGCATCAGCCGCTCGACCCTGTCCCGGGCCGAGCGCGCCGAGATCAGCCCCACCGCCGCCCTGCTCAACCGGCTCTGTCAGGTCTACGGACTGACCATGTCCCGGCTGCTCAGCGAGGTCGAGGGGGAACCCGCGCCCTTGCTGCGCGCCACCGACCAGTCCGTCTGGCTGGACCGGACCTCCGGCTTCGAACGGCGCTCGGTGTCCCCGCCGCACCCCGCGCTGCGCGGCGAACTGGTCGAGGCGCGGCTCGCCCCGGGCGCCGACCTCGCCTACGACCGGCCGCCCGTGCCCGGCCTCGAACAGCACATCTGGGTGCTGGAGGGCGCCCTGGAGGTGACCGAGCGGGACGCCGCCCACCGGCTCGGCCCGGGCGACTGTCTGCGGCTGCGGGTCTGGGGGCCGACCCGGTTCCGGTGCCCGGGCGACACGGAGGCGCGGTACCTGCTGGCGGTGGTGTTGCCGTGACGACCGTCCGCCTCGACGCCGCCGGGCTCCTCGACCGGGCCGCCGATCTGGCCGGGCTGCTGGTCGACACCGTGCGCGGCGGCGCCTCGATCGGCTTCCTCGCGCCCCTCGACCACGCCGACGCCGTCCTGTGGTGGCGGGACCGGGCCCGTGCGGTGGCCGCCGGTGACCTCGCCGTCTGGACGGCCGAGGAGGGCGGCCGGGTCGTCGGCACGGTCGGCCTGGCCTTCCCGGACAAGCCCAACAGCCGCCACCGCGCCGAACTGGTCAAGCTGATGGTCCACGGCGACCTGCGCGGCAAGGGCCTCGGCCGCGCCCTCCTCGACACCGCCGAGCGGGCCGCCGTCGCCGCCGGGGTCACCCTGCTCCACCTGGACACCGAGACCGACAGCCCCGCCGAACGGCTCTATCGCGGCGCCGGCTGGACCCTGGCCGGGGTGATCCCCGACTACGCGGCGAGCCCGGACGGCGTGCTGCGGCCGACCAGCCTGTACTACAAGAGCGTCGCCCCGGGGTGACTGTCAGTGGCAGCCGCTACCGTGCGGAGCATGCCCGACGCAGAAGACGTACGCCGTGTCGCCCTCTCCCTGCCGGACACGACCGAGAAGACCGCCTGGAGCATGCCCACGTTCCGGGTCGCGGGGAAGATGTTCGCCACCCTGCCCGAGGACGAGACGTCCCTCGCGGTGCGCTGCCCCAAGGAGGAGCGCGACGAACTGGTGCTCGCCGAGCCCGAGAAGTTCTGGATCGCGGACCACGAGGCCCAGTTCGCCTGGGTCCGCGCCCGGCTCGCCGCCGTCGAGGACGAACGGGAACTGCGCGACATCCTCGCCGACTCCTGGCGCCAGGCGGCCCCGCCCCACCTCCTGGAGTCCTACCCCGAGCTGGGCCTCCCCGCCCCGGAGTGACGGCACCCGCCCCCGCCTAAACGGGTGCGCGACCACCGACCCGAGTGCGGTATTGTTTCCCTGCACGTCCGGCCAGGGGAAACCCCAGGTCAGACAGGCAACGGGACGTGGCGCAGCTTGGTAGCGCACTTGACTGGGGGTCAAGGGGTCGCAGGTTCAAATCCTGTCGTCCCGACTCGATGGAGTCGTCGCCAAGGGGCGGTTTCGGAGGAATCCGAAACCGCCCCTTGGTCATTTTGTGGACCGGGTGAAGGCTGACGCATTGACGTAATGTTTGCGTCAATCTAGCGTGAGGGCATGCTCTTCCCCACGCCTGCGCTGAACGCCGAGGATCAGCGCGTTCTCGGTGAGATCGAAGACCTTCGCCGCTCGCTGCGCCTGCAGGTCCGGTCCACTCCGACGAAGTGGACCGAAGGGCTGCGCAAGTTCCTGACCGCGGACGCGGTGGCGGCCTCCAACTCGATCGAGGGCTTCAAAGTGTCCACGGTCGACGTCGAGGACCTCCTGGAGGGCGAGCGGGATGTCGACGTCTCGGACGAGGACCGCGAAGAGACGCTCGCCTATCAGCGGATGATGGCCTACATCCAGACGCTGCACGATGTCGCGGACTTCCGTTACAGCAAGGAATTGCTCAACGCGCTCCACTGGATGCTTCAGGGACACCGGCACGGCCCGCGCAAGCCGGCCGGGCAGTGGCGGCGCGGAGCGGTGTATGTGACGGACGCCCGCGATCCCAGCATCGCGGCGTACACGGCACCGGATGCGGCCGATGTTCCCACGCTGACGGGGGAATTGGTCGAGTGGCTGAACACGGACGACGGCACCCACCCGCTGGTACGGGCCGCCATGGCGCATCTGCATCTCGTTGCCATCCATCCGTGGGCGGACGGCAACGGCCGTATGTCCCGGTCGCTGCAGACACTCGTGATCGCGAGAGAGGGAGAACTGGCCCCGGAGTTCTCCTCGATCGAGGCTTGGCTGGGGCGCCCCGGCAACACCTGGGAGTACTACCGCGAGTTGCAGCGCCGGGGGGCCACCTACCGCCCCGACCAGGACGTCTCCGACTGGGTGCGGTTCAACCTCACCGCGTACCACCAGCAGGCGCAGACCGTACGCAGCCGCCTGGATCGTTCGAGTCAGGTGTGGCGTGTGCTCGGAGAGTTCGCCACCGTCCGAGGACTTGAGGAGAGGGTGGTCTCGGCGCTGCACGACGTGGCGATGTCCGGACGGGTACGTCGTACCCGTTACGAACGAGCGGAGGACCTGAGTCTCCAGCGGGCTCAGCGCGACCTCCGGGACCTGGTCGCGGCTGATGTCCTCACACCGGTCGGCCGCACCCGCGCCCGCTTCTACATCGCCGGCCCCGCCTTCCCGGAGCCGGCGCTGGAAGCGGCCCGGACACCGCTGCCACTGACCGATCCGTACGTGCACTGAGGGCATCTCGCCGACTGCTGGGGTCAGCGGCGGCTGCGGACTCTGGCGGCTCTCGGTGGGCTCACGAACTGGAGTTCCAGGGTCGGTGGGGGTGGGGCGAGGCCCGGGCCGCCGGCTGTGGCCCAGGTGAGGAGTTCGGTGGTGGAGGCGTCGTCCGTGGCGAAGCCGACCCAGGTGGGGCGGCCGCCCGCGCGGCGGCCCGCGGTGGAGGGCTGGACGACGATGACGTTCGCCTGGTCGCAGGGGCCCAGGCAGTCCGTCGTACGGACCTGGAAGGCGCCGTCGGAGGCGGCGGCCGCCGCGCGGAGCCGGTCGAGCTGCCCGGCGTGGTCGTAGCCGGGGTGTTTGCGGGCGTCGCCGCAGCAGCAGCCCCGGCACACCACGAGCGTGCAGGGGCGGCTGCCGGCGGCGCCGATCAGCGCGCGTTGACCTGGAACCATCCCGGTCAGGAGGCCGAGAGGCCGACGTGGGACAGGGCCTGGCGGAGCAGGAAGCCGTGTCCGCCCGGCATCTCGCTCTGCACCGCGGGCGAGACCGCCTCCTGGGGGCTGAACCACACCAGGTCCAGCGCGTCCTGCCGCGGCCGGCAGTCGCCCGACACCGGCACGATGTAGGCCAGCGACACCGCGTGCTGACGCGGGTCGTGGTACGGCGTGACGCCCTGCGTCGGGAAGTACTCGGCCACCGTGAACGGCTGGAGCGAGGTCGGCACCCGCGGCAGCGCCACCGGGCCGAGGTCCTTCTCCAGATGCCGCAGCAGGGCGTCCCGGACCCGCTCGTGGTGCAGGACCCGGCCGGAGACCAGGGTCCGGCTGACGTTGCCGTCCGGGCCGATGCGCAGCAGCAGGCCGATGCTGGTGACTTCGCCGCTCTCGTCGACGCGCACGGGCACGGCCTCGACGTACAGGATCGGCATCCGGGCGCGGGTCAGTTCGAGCTCGTCCTGACTCAGCCAACCGGGCGTGGTCTCGGTCATGTCTGACATTGCTTGATCATACTTTCAGTGTCCGTCGGGAAGCCGGTAGACCTGGCGGGCGTTGTCCGCCGCGGCCCAGCGTGCCAGGCGCAACGCGTCGGCCAGGGCCAGTTCGTCGGCGTCCACCCGGTCCTGGAGCAGCTCCCCGAGACCCCGGCGGAACGCCAGCGCGCCCAGCCCGTAGAACTCCGCCACACCGTAGGCGTCGGAGCTGTACAGCAGTTTGCGGAACGGTGTGATCTCCAGCGCCTCCTCCAGGACCGCCCGGGCCCGCGCGGGGCCGACGTGGTGCAGGGTCAGCCCCACGTCCAGGTACACCTGCTCGAACACCGCGGCCAGATAACCGGCCTGCCGCTGGTACGGCCAGCAGTGCAGGAGCAGCACCGGGATCGTGCCCGCGATCAGGCGCAGCCAGTCCGTGAGATGGGCCGGATCCACGGAGTGCAGCCGGATGTCGGGGTCGCCGAAGCCGGTGTGGAGCTGGAGCGGCAGTCCGAGGTCCACCGCCGTCCACAGCAGATGCCGTACCAGGACCGGGTCGTCGAGCCGCCCGCCGCGGGCCAGCCAGCGCCGGGCCGCCCGGGTCACGTCCGCGTCCGAGGGCCGGGCCGGGTCCAGCACGAAGCCGGTGCGGTAGGCCGCCACCGACTTCACGCCGACCACCCCGGGCCGGCGCACCGCGTCCAGCGCGGCCGACCGGAACGCGTCGGCGTAACCGCCCGCGTCGACGCCCCGCCCGGCCACGGCCTCCGCGACGGACTCCAGCCGGACCACCTCGTACGCCACCACCTCGTGCGCCACCGCCCCGGCCGCCGCCGCGAGTTCGGCGGGGCTGGTGAGCGGCTGCGGCGTGTACCCGGTGTCGACGCAGAACACCCCGGTGCGGGCCGCGGCGAGGAACCGCCGGTTCACCTCGGCCGGGCCCAGCTCGGCCCGCCGGGCCAGATAGACGTCGGCGGGGGCGTGCCGCTCCAGGCCGAGCACCGGCGCGCAGTACCGGCGCACGGCCACCCCGGCGGGGGTGTCGAAGGTCGTGGTGCCGGGCCATCGTCCGCCCTCGGTGAGCAGCGCCTCGAAGTCCGGCCGGTCCAGCGGCACGGTGACCACGCCGTGGCAGTGGTGGTCCACCAGCTCGAGGTCCGCGAGCGCCTGGTGGACGGGGCCGCCGGCCATCTCAGTACACCCAGCGGTAGGCGGCGGCCACCCGCTCGTCGTCCAGCCCGGCGACGGCGTCGATCTCACCCTGCCGTACGGCGGCCACCGCGTCGGCGAGGACCGGGCCGAGCGCGTCGCGCAGCACCTCGTCCGCGCGGAACGCGGTGACGGCGTCGGCGAGGGACGTCGGCAGCCGCCGTACGCCCCGCGCCCGTGCCTCGGCGGCGGGGAGCGCGGCCGGGTCGCCGGTGGTCTCCTCCGGCAGGACGGCGGCCCGCGCGATCCCGTCCAGCCCGGCCGCGATCAGCGTGCCGAGCAGCAGATAGGGGTTGGCGGCCAGGTCCACGGGCTTCACCTCGACGTTGGCCTGCCGCTCCCGGGCGCCGGCCGTGCCCCGCACCAGACGCAGGGCCGCCTCCCGGGTCTCCAGGCCCCAGGCGGTGAACACCCCGGCCCACTGGGAGGGTTTGAGCCGCAGATAGCCGGCCGGGCTGGGCGCGGTCACCGCCGTCAGGGCGGGCAGCCGGTCCAGGATCCCGGCGGCGAACGCCTCCGCGTCGGCCGTCATCCCGTACCGGCGTGCGCCCCCGGCGTGCAGATTGACGCCGTCGCGCCAGGCGGAGAGGTGGACGTGCCCGCCGTTGCCGACGCCCTCGGCGGTGACGGCGGGGGAGAAGGAGACCCGCAGCCCGTGCCGCAGCGCCACCGCCCGGATCGTCTGGCGGACCAGGACACTGCGGTCGGCCGCCGCCACCGGGTCCAGGGCGCCCACCGAGATCTCGAACTGGCCCGGCGCGTACTCGGGATGGATCTGCTCGACGTCCACGCCCTGCGCCGCGCACGCGGCCAGCAGTTCGGCGGTGTACGCGCTCAGCTCGACCTGCCGGGTCGCCCCGTACGCGGGACCGGTCGTCGCCGGGACGAACTCCCCGGCGGGCGCCGAGTCCAGGCCCACCGACCACTCGATCTCGATGCCGGCCCGGAACGCGAGACCGTGCTCGCGCGCCGCGTCGGCGACGATCCGGCGCAGGACCGTGCGCGAGCAGCCCGGGTGCCGGGTGCCGTCCTGGGTGATCCGGTCGACGGGCGCCCACGCCCACCCCGGCTGCCCGGCCAGCGCCACCAGCCGGTCGAGGTCGGGATGGAGCCGCAGATCGCCGTCCGGGGAGCCGAGCACATCGGTGGTGACGATGTGGTCGTTCGCGAGGAACGTGTCGAACACCGGGGACATGCCCACGCCCCAGGCCACCGCCTGCTCCAGCCGGGCCGTCGGGACCGTCTTCACCCGGCCCACGCCGGCCGTGTCGACGTACGACAGGACGACGCCGTGGACGCCCCGCGCGGACAGTTCCCCGGCGAGCGCGCCGGCCCGCTCCACCTCGCCGGGGCGGCCACCGGGAACCGGGTCGGCCAGGGTCGTCATACGTCCTCCACGATCGGTCGTCCGTACGTGTCCGTCAGGCTTTCACGGCCGCCGGGACCGCCGGAACAGCACATCAGGCCGGGCCGGTCACCGCCGTCCCGACCGCTTCGGGGTCCCCCGGTAGGGTGACGGTCCGGCCGGTGCGCAGCGGCAGGACGGCGCCGGACGCAGCACAGGAAGCAGGACATGCCCTACTCGCACGCCCCCCGCCCGACCGTCCCCGGCCCCGGCGCCGACCCCGCCGGCATCCGGCTGGTCGTCACCGACATGGACGGCACCCTGCTGGACGACGCCAAACGGCCGCCCGCCGGACTGTGGGACACGCTGGCCCGGCTGCGCGAGCGCGGTGTCCTCTTCACCCCGGCCAGCGGACGCCAGTACGCCACCCTGGCCGCCCAGTTCGCGGAGGTCGCCGACGGGATGGTGTTCATCGCCGAGAACGGCACCTATGTGGTGCGCGACGGCGTGGAACTCAGCTCCGACCCGCTGGACCCGGCCGTCGTGGCCCGCCTCGTAGGGACCGTACGACGGCTCGCGGCCGCCGGCACCGATCTGGGCGCCGTGGTCTGCGGCAAGCGGTCCGCGTACGTCGAGCGCTCCGACCCGGCCTTCCTGGCCGAGGTGGAGCAGTACTACCTGCGCTGCGAGGTCGTCGAGGACGCCGCGGCCGTCGACGACGACGTGATCAAGGTCGCCCTGTTCGACTTCGGGGCCGCCGAGGAGACCACCGCCCCGGCGCTCGCCGCGTTCGCCGCCACTCACCAGGTCGTGGTCTCCGGCGAGCACTGGGTCGACGTCATGAACCGCACCGCCAACAAGGGTGCCGCGCTGCGCCGGCTCCAGCGGGAGCTGGGCATCACCCCCGCCCAGACCATGGTGTTCGGCGACTACCTCAACGACCTGGAGATGCTGGACGCCGCCGACTGGTCGTTCGCCATGGCCAACGCCCACCCGGAGGTCGTGCGCCGGGCCCGCCATCTGGCCCCGTCCAACAACGACGACGGGGTGCTGCGCACCATCACGCGCGTGCTGGGCCTCCCGCCCGGGTAGGACGGCGGCGGGAGGCGACATGAGCGCAGGCGACACCAGCGCGGCGGCGGCCGTGGCCCGGCTGGCCGGTGACATCACCTCGGACCTGGAACAGGGGGACCTGGAGGACTTCTACCGGGATCTGCACCGCCACCCCGAACTCTCCTTCCAGGAACACCGCACCGCCGCCCGGCTCGCCGGCCGGCTGCGCGCCGCCGGGTACACGGTGACCGAGGGCGTCGCCCGCACCGGCGTGGTCGCGGTCCTCGCCCGCGGCGACGGTCCGGTGGTGTGGCTGCGCGGCGACATGGACGCGCTGCCGGTGCCCGAGGCGACCGGGCTGCCGTACGCCTCCACCGTCGACGGCGTGATGCACGCCTGCGGTCACGATCTGCACGTCACCTGGCTCGCGGCCGCCGCCGGGGCGCTCGCCGCGGCCCGCGAGACCTGGTCCGGCACGCTGGTGGTCGTCGGACAGCCCGCCGAGGAGGCGGGCGGCGGGGCGGCGGCGATGGTCGCGGACGGGATCCACGAGCGGTTCCCGCGCCCCGACGCGCTGTTCGGCCAGCATGTCGCGCCCGGCCTCGCCGGCTTCTTCCCGCACACCCCCGGTCTGACCCTGTCGGCCTCCGACGACATCGAGGTCGTCGTGCACGGGGTGGGCGGGCACGGATCGCGGCCCGAGTCGACCGTGGACCCGGTGGTGACGGCCGCCTACGTCGTCACCCGGCTCCAGACCGTCGTCGCCCGGGAGGTCGCGGCGGGCGAGTCGGTGGTGCTCACCGTGGGCCGCTTCCACGCCGGGACGAAGGCCAACGTCATCCCCGCCGAGGCCCGGCTCTCCCTGAACGTGCGCACCCAGGACACCCGGGTGCGCGACCGCGTCCTGGCCGCCGTCCGGCGGATCGTGGAGGGCGAGTGCGCCGCCGCGGGCTGCCCGGTGCCGCCCGGCATCACGGTGGTCCCCGGCTGTCCCAGCACGGTCAACGACCCCGTCCTGGACGGGGAGATCGCCGCCGTGCACCGCGAACTGTTCGGCGCGCACACGGTGTTCGACTTCGGCCCGGTCATGGGCAGCGAGGACTTCTCCCTCCTCGCGCCGCCGGGAGTGCCGTACGACTACTGGTACGTGACCTCGACCCCGGCGGCCGTGTGGGACGCGGCCCCCGGGCGGGACCTGGCGGAGAAACTTGCCGGTGTGCCCGGGAACCACAGTCCGTCCTTCGCCCCGGACACCTCCGTGCTCGTGCCCGGGGCGCGCACCCTGGTGTCGGCCGCGCTCGCGCGGCTCAGCTCGTGACGTTCTCCGCCTCGAACATCCAGCGCTGCTTCTCCAGTTCGGCGGTGATGCCGATCAGCAGGTCCTGGGTGACCGGGTCCGCCTCCTCGGTGGCGGTGATGCGCTCGCGCAGCCGCCCGATGGCGGCGCCCAGCGTCTCCGCGATCACCTGGACGACCTCCTCGTCCCGCAGCCAGCCGTCTTTCGGGCTGGGCAGTGTGAAGGCCGAGGCGATGGTCTCGGGTCGGCCGTCGGGCGGCAGCCCGAGGGCGGAGGCCCGCTCGGCGACCGTGTCGGCGAACCCGCGGGCCGCCGCGACCACCTCGTCGAGCTGGAGATGGACCGAACGGAACCGCGGTCCGACGATGTTCCAGTGCGCCTGCTTCCCGATCAGCGACAGCCCGAGAAGATCCACCAGCGTGCTCTGGAGGGCGTCGTAGGTGACCTGCCGGGCCGGCTCGGGAAGGGGGCTCTTGACGACAGCCATGCGTATTACTCCTCCTGCTCGCGTCCACGCGGTCGGCGACCGAGTGCCCCCGCCCCACCGGCGCAAACGGGCCCCCGCCGGGCCGTCTCAGCGGGTGAGCACGCCGTCCAGGAAACGGATCAGGTCCGCGAAGACCTCCGCCCGGTTCGTCTCGTGGAAGACCTCGTGGCGGGCCCCGGGGTAGATCCGCTCGGTGCGCGGGCCGGGGGCCAGCCGCTCGACTCCGGTCCTGCTCCCCGGCGGCGGCACGAGCCGGTCGTCCTCGCCGTGCAGCCACAGCAGTGGCAGCGCGCCCACGTCACCCGCCCCGGCCGCGGTCTCCAGGGTCCGGACGAACGCCTCCAGCGTCGGCCGTTTCATCGGCCCGTGCCAGACCAGCGGATCCGCCGCGTACGCCGCGCCCACGGCCGGGTCGCGGGAGAGCGCGGCGGGGCTGACGGGGACGTCCGGGATCTCGTCCAGGGCGAGCAGCCGGCCCGGCAGCTCCCAGACGCCGAGCACCGGGCCGGAGAGGACGAGCGCGGCCAGGGACGAGCCGTGGCGCTGGGCGTAGCGGGCGGCGATCAGCCCGCCCATGGAGTGGCCGATGACGACGACCGGCAGCCCGGGACGGGCGCTCCGGGCGAGGCGGGCCACGGTGTGCAGATCGGTGACCACGTCCTCGAAGTCCTCGATCACCACCCGCTCGCCCTCCGACCTGCCGTGCCCGAGGTGGTCGGGCGCGAACACGGCGGCGCCGTGCCGGTTCAGCACGCCGGCGATCTCGGCGTAGCGGCCAGCGTGCTCGCCGTACCCGTGCACCAGCAGGGCGATGTAACGGGGATCGGGGTGCGGCCACTCGTGGGCGACGAGTCTGCCGCGGGTGCCCGTGAGGACGTGCTCGGTCATGGCGCCTCCGATGGTGCGGACGGATGGTCGGTGGGGTCCCCCGTACGGTGGACATTAGATGTGCGTACCATCGGCCTCCGCATGAACACGATGACGTTGTGGCACATCACCGGCTGGCAGTTCGCCGCCCTCGCCCTCGCGGCGCTGCTCGTCGGCTTCTCCAAGACCGCCGTCAGCGGCGCCAACACGGTCAGCCTCGCGATCTTCGCCGCGGTCCTGCCGGCCCGCGCCTCCACGGGTGTGCTGCTGCCGCTGCTGATCGCCGGGGACGTCCTGGCGGTCCTCACCTACCGGCGGCACGCCCACTGGCCCACCCTGCTGCGGCTGTTCCCGGCCGTCGCCGCCGGAGTGGTGCTCGGCACGCTCTTCCTGAAGTGGGCGGGCGACGGCGCGGTACGGACCTCGATCGGCGCGATCCTGCTGCTGATGGCCGCCGTCACGCTGTGGCGCCGCCGCACCGCCGAGTCGGCCCCCGGCCCCGACGCGGTGGTCACCCGCTCGGGCCGGATCAAGGCCCGCTCCTACGGCGTCCTGGGCGGCTTCACCACGATGGTCGCCAACGCGGGCGGCCCGGTGATGTCGATGTACCTGCTGTCCGCGGGCTTCCGCAAGCTCGGCTTCCTCGGCACCTCGGCGTTCTTCTTCCTCATCGTGAACGTGTCGAAGGTGCCGTTCAGCGTCGGGCTCGGTCTCATCGACGGCCGCTCGCTGCTGCTGGACGCCGCGCTCGTCGCCTTCGTGGTCCCCGGCGCGCTGCTCGGCAAGTGGGCCGTCCACCGCATCGACCAGCGGCTGTTCGAGCAGCTCGTCATCGCGGCGACGGTGCTGGGCGGTGTCCACCTGCTCCTGCGGTAGGCGCTCCCCGGGGCTTCAGTGTCAGGCGCGGGCCGCCACCCAGTCCGCCGTGGCCGCGAGCCCGCCGAACGTGTAGAAGTGCAGCCCGAGATCGCCGTGCCGGACGGGGTCGTACCCCTCGGCGAGGTCCTGGACGAACCGGTCCGGCCCCGCCGTCCCCATCAGGTTCGTCAGGGAGAACCCGTACTTGCGCGCGATGCCCGCGCCGGTGCCCACCCCGAACCGGGTCGCGTACGACAGCAGCCGCCGCACCCCGGCGGGACCCGGCACCCCGACCCGCACCGGCAGGTCCACCCCGCGCGAGCGCAGCTCCTCCACCCAGGTCAGGACCGGTTCGACGTCGAAACCGAACTGGGTGATCACACTGCCGTCGAGCCCCTGCTCCCGCAGCACGGCGGCCTTCTCCTCGATCGCCGACCAGAGCACCGGCCCGTCGATCGCCGGATGGCCCTCGGGATAGCCGCTGACGCCGACGTGCCGGACGCCGTACTCCTGGAGCAGCCCGGAGCGCAGCACCGACAGCGTGTCCGGGAACGGGCCGCGCGGGACGGCCGGGTCGCCGCCGACGACGAAGACGCGCTCGGTGGCGTCGGCCTCGCGGAGCGCGGCGAGGAACTCCGCCAGCTCGGCCCGGGAACGCAGCCGGCGCGCGGAGAGGTGCGGGACGGGGACGAAGCCCAGCCGGGCCGCCGCCCGCACCGCGGCGAGCCGCAGTTCCTGCGTCTCGGTGCCGAGGAAGGCGACATTGACCCGGGTGCCCGGCGGAACGGCCTCCCGGGCCGCCTCCAGATGCGCCACGTCCTTGCCGGTCATCTCCAGGGAGAAGCCGTCCAGGAGCCGGGGCGCGGGCGGCGCGGTCGTCGTCAGGATCTCGCTCACCCCTGAAGGGTGCGTGATCGCGCGGGCTCCTGACGGCGGATGCGCGGCTTTTGTGGGGAGGTTAACAACGCGCGGGTCAGCGCTGTCCCGGGTTCCGGCGCAGCAGATACGTGTCCATGATCCAGCCCTTGCGCTCCCGTGCCTCGGCGCGCAGCCGCTCGATGCGGGGGCCGGCCTCGGCGATCGGGCCCGAGACGAGGATCTCGTCCGGGGTGCCGATGTAGGCGCCCCAGTAGATGTCGATGTCGTCCCCGGTGTACCGCCGGAAGGTCTGGTGGGCGTCCAGCATCACCACCACGTCGTCCACCCCTTGCGGGAAGCCCTCGGCGAGCCGTCGGCCGGTGGTGATCTGCACGGGCCGCGCCACGCGGTTCAGCGGGATCCGGTGCCGGGCCAGCAGGGCCGACACGCTGCTGACGCCGGGCACGACGTCGTACGTGAACGCGACCGTGCCGCCGGCCAGCACCTCTTCCAGGACGGCCAGCGTGCTGTCGTAGAGCGAGGGGTCGCCCCAGACCAGGAACGCGCCGCTCTCGTCCTCGCCCAGCTCCTCGGCGATCAGCCGCCCGAGGATGGCCGCGCGGGCGCTGCGCCAGTCGTCGACGGCGGGGGAGTAGGCCGCGCCGTCCGCCCGCCGGTCCCGCTCGGGGTCCCTCGCCTCGACCACGCGGTAGCCGCCCTCGGGCCGATGGGCGGCGAGCATGTCCGTGCGCAGCCGCGTGAGATCGCTCTTCACCTCGCCCTTGTCCAGGACGAAGAACACGTCCGTGCTCCGCATGGCCCTGACCGCCTGGAGGGTGAGGTGGTCGGGGTCGCCCGCGCCGATACCGATGACATGAATCTTTCGCACGGCCCCGAGTCTGCCGCACGCGCGGGGGTCACCCGGCCCCGAGTCTGCCGCACGCGCGGGGGTCAGGTGCCGCCGTACAGCCGTGGGGCGCGGGCCGCCGCGTCCACCGGCGCGACCGTGCGCTCCACCTCCGCCGCCAGGGCGCGCGCCCAGCCGGTGAGCCCCGCGAGGTCGAGACCGTAGGGCCGGGCCCGGTCCGGGCCAGTGCCCGCCCACTCCTCGACGGCCCCGGCGCCCCGCCGCAGCAGGCGCACCCCGCCCGTGACATTGCCCCGGGCCGCGTGCGTGAGGCCGACCGCGAGCTGGGCGAGCCCCCGCCACAGCGCCCGCTCGGACTCGGGCCCCGACTTCCAGGCGTCCTCGAACACCTCGTGCGCGTGGAACGGCTTCCCCGCGTCCAGCAGCGCCTGTGCCTCCCCGACGGTCTCGGCCGGGGTCCGTACGACGCCCTCGGGCTGCCGTTCCACGCCCGCCGCGCCGTACGGCAGCGGCCGTCCCAGCCCGTCCCGGGGCCGCGCGTTCCGCGCCCGCCCCTCGCCGTCCCGGTCCCGTGTCCCCGTGTCCCCGCTCGTCGCACCGCCCATACGGCCATTGTCCCGCCCGGGGCCGTCTTCGGGGTACGGCCCCGGGTGCGGTAAAGTGCTGTCCGCGCGATCACGCGGCCTGTGCCGCGGGGACCGCGCACCGGGACGTGGCGCAGCTTGGTAGCGCACTTGACTGGGGGTCAAGGGGTCGCAGGTTCAAATCCTGTCGTCCCGACTTGTGGACACGCGAGTCGCGAGGCCGCTTCGGAGAGATCCGAGGCGGCCGTTTTCTTTTCCGCGGCGGACTTTCGGGCGGCCTCGTTTTTTTCGGGGCTTGCCTTCGTGTGCGCTTCAACAGAAAGACTCCCGTTCGGGCCGGAGCCGAGGGACGGATCCGGGCCGAACGGGAGGATCCATCATGAAGTACCGCACCATAGGCACCGACCCCGCCACCCGCCGCGAGGTCAGCGTGCTCGCGCTCGGCGCGATGCTGTTCGGATCGCTGACGGACGAGACGACGTCGTTCGCGATCCTCGACCGGTATGTGGAGGCCGGCGGCACCTTCATCGACACGTCCGACAACTACGCGTTCTGGGTGGACGGCGGTCAGGGCGGCCAGAGTGAGGAACTCCTCGGCCGCTGGCGCCGCAGCCGGGGTATCGGCGACGAGGTGGTCATCGCCACCAAGGTCGGTGCCCGGCCCCTCGCCCCCGGGACCAGCTACACCGACAATCCCGAGGGCCTGTCCGCCAAGGTGATCCGGGAGGCGGCCGAGCGCAGCAGGGAGCGGCTCGGGGTGGAGCGGCTGGACCTGCTGTACGCGCACATCGACGACCACACGGTCCCGCAGGAGGAGACCGTCGAGGGCTTCGCGAGCCTGGTCGCGGAGGGCACGGTCGGGCTGCTCGGGGTGAGCAACCAGGCCATGTGGCGCGTCGAGCGGGCCCGCGCGCTCGCCGCCGCGGCCGGGCTGCCCGGCTACGAGGTGCTCCAGTACCAGCACAGCCATCTGCGCCCGCGCCTCGACGTGCCGAGCGACCTGTTCCCGGACGGCAGCCTCGGGCACGCGGGTCCCGAACTCCTCGGCTATCTGCGGGCCGAGCCGACTCTCACCCTGGTCGCCTACTCGCCGCTGCTCGCCGGTGCCTACGTACGGCAGGACAAGCCGCTGCCCGCCGACTACGACCACCCGGGCACCCCGGCCCGGCTCGCCGCGCTGCGGGACGTCGCCCGGGAGACCGGCGCCACCGTCAACCAGGTGGTGCTGGCCTGGCAGTTGGGCGGTGAGGCGCCGATCGTGCCGCTGGCGGGGGCGTCGTCGGTGGCCCAACTGGAGGAGAGCCTCGCCGCCGTGGACCTGGAGCTGACGGCGGACCAGCGGGCCCGGCTCGACGGCGTGCACTGAACCGTCGGCGGGGAGGGGGGTGCGCCGGGGAGGGCGGTTAGGCTGGGATCATGCCGTCCACCCGCCGCACCGCCCGCCAGGCCGACCTGCTGGAACGACTCGTGGCGCTGCTCACGGCGGAGGGGTTCTCGGACCTCACCCTGGACGACCTCGCCGTACGGCTGCGCTGTTCCAAGACCACGCTGTACCAGCTCGCGCGGAGCAAGCAGGGGCTGGTCGTGGAGGCCGTCAAGCACTACTTCCGCGGGGCCACCGAGGCCGTGGAGAAGCGGGTGGCGCAGACCGTCGAGCCGTCCGACCGGGTCCGGGTGTATCTGACGGCGGTGGCCGAGCAGCTCCGCCCGCTCTCCCGCCGGTTCCTGGACGACGTGGCGGACTTCCCGCCCGCCCGTGAGGTCTACGAGGCCAATACGCGGATGGCCGCCGAGCGGGTCCGCCGGCTGATCGCCGAGGGGGTGTCCGGCGGCGCCTTCCGGGACGTGCACACCGCGTTCGTCGGGGAGGTCGCCGCCGCGACCATGCGCCAGATCCAGCAGGGCGAGCTCCAGGCCCGCACCGGGCTGACCGACGCCGAGGCGTACGAGCAGCTCGCCTCCCTGATCGTGCACGCCGTCACCTCCTGACCCGGCGTGCTTCCCGTCTCTTCCGCCTGGCTGCGGCACACCCTCGTGCAGTACTGTGAATGATACGTTCGTACGCACTCCAGTATCACTTCCAGTACTACCGTGGAGGTCGCCATGCCGGCCACTCGTGCCCTGCCGACCGAGGAGGCCGTCGAGCTGATCCAGCTCACGCGCACCCTCGCCGCCAAGGAACTCGCACCCCGGGTGGCCGACGCGGAGGCCGACGGGACCTTCCCCCGCGACGTCTTCCGCACCCTCGGCCGCAGCGGTCTGCTCGGACTGCCGTTCGCCGAGGAGGACGGCGGGGCGGGCCAGCCGTACGAGGTGTACCTCCAGGTGCTGGAGGAGGTCGCCGCCGTCTGGTCGAGCGTCGCCGTCGGCATCTCGGTGCACGCCCTGTCCTGCTTCCCGCTGGCCCGCTTCGGCACCGAGGAGCAGCGCCGCCGCTGGCTGCCCGAGATGCTCGCCGGTGAGCTGCTCGGCGCGTACTGCCTGTCCGAGCCGCACGCCGGGTCCGACCCGGCGGCCATGCTGACCCGCGCGGTCCGCGACGGCGACGACTACGTCCTCAACGGCGCCAAGGCGTGGACGACGCACGGCGGTTACGCCGACTTCTACACGGTCATGGCCCGCACCTCCGACGACCGCACCCACGGCATCTCCTGCTTCCTGGTCCCGGCGGGCACCCCGGGGCTGAGCGCCGATCCGCCGGAGCGGAAGATGGGTCTGACCGGCTCGGCGACGGCCACCATGCGGCTGGACGACGTCCGGGTGCCGGCCGAGCGGCTCGTGGGGGAGGAGGGACAGGGTCTGAAGATCGCGCTCGCCTCCCTCGACCACGGCCGGCTCGGTATCGCCGCCGTGGCCTGCGGCCTCGCCCAGGGCGCCCTCGACCACGCGGTGCGCTACGCCCGTGAGCGGGAGACCTTCGGCAAGCCGATCATCGAGCACCAGGGGCTGGCCTTCGTGCTGGCCGACATGGGCGCGGCGATCGAGTCGGCGCGGGCCACCGCGCTGGCCGCCGCGCGGCTGAAGGACCTCGGGCTGCCCTTCACACGGGAGGCGTCGATCGCCAAACTCGTGGCCACGGACAATGCCATGAAGGTGACCACGGACGCGGTGCAGGTCCTCGGCGGGTACGGATACACGCGCGACTTCCCCGTCGAGCGCTATATGCGCGAGGCCAAGGTCATGCAGATCTTCGAAGGAACCAACCAGATCCAGCGCATGATCATCTCCCGTGCGCTGGACCGTAACGAGGGCGGTGTGCTCACCGTCCTCGGCAAGGAGTGATGATGCAGCTCGCCCACACCGCCGCCCTTGTCACCGGCGGTGCGTCCGGCCTCGGCGCGGCCACCGCGAAGGCCCTGGCCGGCGCCGGCGCCCGGGTCTTCGCCCTCGACCTCAAGGACGGCGTCGACAAGGCGCCCGTGGTCGACGGGGTCACCTATGTGCCCGCCGACGTCACCGACCCCGAGCAGGTCCGCGCGGCTGTGGCCACCGCGGCCGGCTCCGGCGTGCCGCTGCGCACGGTCGTCAACTGCGCCGGGATCGGCCCGTCCGCCCGGATCCTCGGCAAGAAGGGCGTCCACGACCTGGGTCTGTACGCCAAGGTGATCCAGATCAACCTGGGCGGCACCTTCAACGTGCTCGCGCTCGCCTCCGAGGCCATCGCCGAGACCGAGGCCGACGAGAACGGCCAGCGCGGCGTGATCGTCAACACCGCCTCCATCGCCGCCTACGACGGCCAGATCGGCCAGGCCGCCTACGCGTCCTCCAAGGGCGGTGTCGTCGGGCTGACCCTGCCGGCCGCCCGTGACCTGGCGCAGTACGGCATCCGGGTGTGCACCATCGCGCCGGGCATCGTGGAGACGCCGATGCTGGCCACCGTCTCGGAGGAGTTCCGCGCCGGGCTCGCGGCGGGCGTGCCCTTCCCGCGCCGGCTGGCCCTGCCCGAGGAGTACGCCAAGCTCGCGCTGGCGATCGTCGACCACGACTACCTCAACGGCGAGACGATCCGGATGGACGGCGCGCTGCGCATGGCGCCCAGGTAGCAGCCCTCAGCTCCTGACCAGGAGCTGGAAGTCGAAGGCGTACCGGGACGCGCGGTAGATGTGCGTCCCGTACTCGACCGGGCGCCCGGTGTCGTCGTACGCCGTGCGCCGCATGGTCAGCAGGGCCGCGCCCTCCCGTTCGGCGAGGAGCGCGGCCTCCTCGGCGTTCGCCGCGCGGGCGCCGACGGTCTGCCGGGCGCTGTGCAGGGTGATGCCTGCCAGCCGCATCAGGTGGTAGAGGCCGGTCGCCTCCAGACGGGCCGAGTCGAGGTCCAGCAGCGCCGGGGGCAGGTAGTTGCACAGGAACGCCACCGGCTGGCCGTGCGCCGAGCGCAGCCGCTCCAGGAGCGTGACCTCGGCGCCCTCCGCGGTCCCCAGGGCGGCCGCCACATCGGCGCTCGCCGGCACCCGTTCATTGCGTACGACCCGCGTGGTCGGCCCCTGTCCCGCGGCCTCCAGGTCGTCGTAGAGGCTGCTCAGCTCCAGCGGCCGTTTCACCTGGCTGTGCACGACCTGGGTGCCGACGCCGCGGCGGCGCACCAGGAGCCCCTTGTCGACCAGTGACTGGATGGCCTGGCGGACCGTGGGCCGGGACAGGCCGAGCCGGGTCGACAGATCGATCTCGTTGCCGAGCAGGTTCCCCGGGGCGAGCGCCCCGTGTTCGATCGCCGCCTCCAGTTGCTGGGCGAGCTGGTAGTAGAGCGGCACCGGGCTGGAGCGGTCGAGCGCGAAGTGCAGGCCGTCCAGCACCGAACCGGCCGCCGCACGGCTCCGTTCGCCGGTCTTCGCCATCGGGCAAACCTCCTGGCCGCTTTGGGTGCGCCCCTGCGCAGCGGGTAGATTTTCGCCCCGGTACGACCCGTGGCGTCTTCCAGGTGTAGGTCCCCGCGGCCCCCTGTGTCAATGGTTTGTTCTTACATTCGGACCTGCTTGTGAAATGATGTCTTAACAAAGTCTTGACAGTGGACCCGCCAAGGGATTGGATCCCGTCCCAACAGCGCACACACCGAGTCCACGTCACCCGAACGGTCGCGGTCCCGGCTCCCTGGCCCCACCCTGAGCAGTAGCGGGCCACCGATCCCTGAGATCGCCTCCCTTTCCCTCGTGATCCCCCGTGTTTTCTCCCGTCGCACAGTGAGGTGCAGGAAAGATGGACAGCTCTTCGCCCCGTTCCCGCAGAATCGTCCCGGTCGTGGCCCTGGCCGCAGCGGTGGCCCTGACCGTCGCCGGCTGCTCCAGCAGCTCGGGCGGGAAGAAGTCCGACGAGAGCGCCGACGGCGCCTCCGCGGGCAAGGCGAGCACCCCGCAGATGACGGTGGCCCTGATCACCCACCAGTCGCCCGGCGACACCTTCTGGGACATCGTCCGCAAGGGCGCCGAGGCCGCCGCGGCCAAGGACAACGTCAAGCTGGTCTACTCGGCCGACCCCAGCGCCGGCGGCCAGGCCAACCTGGTGCAGAACGCCATCGACCAGAAGGTCGACGGCATCGCCATCACCCTCGCCAAGCCGGACGCCCTCAAGGACGTCGTGGCCAAGGCGAACGCCGCGAAGATACCCGTGGTCGGCCTCAACTCCGGCGTCAGCGAATGGCAGAAGCTCGGCCTGCTCCAGTTCTTCGGCCAGGACGAGACCGTCGCGGGCGAGGCGCTCGGCAAGCGGCTCAACAGCGCCGGCGCCAAGAAGGCCGTCTGTGTCATCCAGGAGCAGGGCAACATCGGCCTCACCCAGCGGTGCGACGGTGTGAAGAAGACCTTCTCCGGCACCACCGAGGTCCTCTACGTCAACGGCACCGACATGCCGTCCGTGAAGTCGACCATCACCGCCAAGCTCACCCAGGACAAGGCGATCGACTACGTCGTCACGCTCGGCGCCCCCTTCGCCCTGACCGCGGGCCAGTCGGTGTCCGACGCCGGCAGCAAGGCCAAGGTCGCCACCTTCGACCTCAACAAGGACCTGACCAGCGCCATCAGCAAGGGCACCGTCGACTTCGCGGTCGACCAGCAGCCCTACCTCCAGGGCTACCTCGCCGTGGACTCGCTGTGGCTCTACAAGAACAACGGCAACTACATGGGCGGCGGCGAGGCCCCGGTGCTGACCGGCCCGGCCTTCGTCGACAAGTCCAACGTCGACGCGGTGGCGGCGTTCGCCGCGAAGGGCACCCGGTGATGAGCATGACCCACCACGCCGAGCCGGCGGTGACCACACCGCCGGCCTCCGGCCCGCAACAGACAGACGGCCGGACCACGAGACGCCCCCTCGCCCTGCGGCTGCTGGCCCGCCCCGAGGTCGGGGTCTTCCTCGGAGCCCTCGCCGTCTGGGTGTTCTTCCTGATCACGGCCCCGCCGGTGCGCGAGGCCGCCTCGATGGCCAACATCCTGTACCAGTCCTCCACCATCGGGATCATGGCCCTGCCGGTGGCCCTGCTGATGATCGGCGGCGAGTTCGACCTCTCCGCCGGCGTCGCGGTGATCACCTCGGCGCTCACCGCGAGCATGCTCAGCTACCAGCTCACGATGAACGTGTGGGTCGGCGTGATCGCCGCCCTGGTGGTCTCCCTGGGCATCGGCATGTTCAACGGCTGGATGCTGGTGAAGACCGGCCTGCCCAGCTTCCTGGTCACCCTGGGCACCTTCCTGATCCTCCAGGGCGTCAACCTGGCGGTCACCAAGCTGATCACCGGCAACGTGGCCACCGACGACATCAGCGACATGGACGGCTTCGACCAGGCCAAGAAGATCTTCGCCTCGTCCTTCGAGATCGGCGGCGTCCAGGTCAAGATCACCATCGTCTGGTGGCTGGTCTTCGCGGCCCTGGCCACCTGGGTGCTGCTGCGCACCAAGTACGGCAACTGGATCTTCGCGGTCGGCGGCAACAAGGAGTCCGCGCGCGCCGTCGGCGTCCCGGTCACCTTCACCAAGATCTCGCTGTTCATGCTGGTCGGCTTCGGCGCATGGTTCGTCGGCATGCACCAGCTCTTCTCGTTCAACACCGTCCAGTCCGGCGAGGGCGTCGGCCAGGAGCTGATCTACATCGCCGCGGCCGTGATCGGCGGCTGTCTGCTCACCGGCGGCGCCGGTTCCGCCATCGGCCCGGTCTTCGGCGCCTTCATGTTCGGCATGGTGCAGCAGGGCATCGTCTACGCCGGCTGGAACCCCGACTGGTTCAAGGCGTTCCTCGGCGTGATGCTCCTCGGCGCCGTCCTCATCAATCTGTGGGTCCAGCGCACGGCGACCCGGAGGTGACCGACCCGATGACCACCAGCAACGGAACCGGAACGCACGGAGCGGTCCTCACGGACCCCGCACCCGGGGCGGGCGAGCACCCCCTCGTCGAACTGCGCGGCGCCGGCAAGTCCTACGGCAACATCCGCGCCCTGCACGGCGTCGACCTGACCGTGCACCCCGGCCGGGTGACCTGTGTGCTCGGCGACAACGGCGCCGGCAAGTCCACCCTCATCAAGATCGTCTCCGGGCTGCACCGGCACACCGAGGGCGAGTTCCTCGTGGACGGCGAACCCGTCCGCTTCTCCAGCCCCCGTGAGGCCCTCGACCGCGGCATCGCCACCGTCTACCAGGACCTCGCCACCGTCCCGCTGATGCCGGTGTGGCGCAACTTCTTCCTCGGCTCCGAGATGACCAAGGGCCCCTGGCCGGTGCGCCGTCTCGACATCGCCGCGATGAAGCGCACCGCGGACACCGAACTGCGCAACATGGGCATCGTCCTGGACGACCTCGAACAGCCCATCGGCACGCTCTCCGGCGGCCAGCGCCAGTGCGTCGCCATCGCCCGCGCCGTCTACTTCGGCGCCCGGGTGCTCATCCTGGACGAGCCCACCGCCGCCCTCGGCGTCAAGCAGTCCGGCGTGGTGCTGAAGTACATCGCCGCCGCCCGCGACCGCGGCCTCGGCGTCATCTTCATCACCCACAACCCCCACCACGCCTACATGGTCGGCGACCACTTCAGCGTGCTGCGGCTCGGCACGCTCGAACTCTCCGCCTCCCGTGACGAGGTCAGCCTGGAGGAACTCACCAACCACATGGCGGGCGGTGCGGAACTCGCGGCGCTCAAGCATGAGTTGGCGCAGGTTCGGGGTGTGGATGTCGAGGAGCTGCCGGAGGAGACGGATCTCAAGGCGCCGGTGGCTTCCACGGCCGCCGCGGACTCCGCGGCTTCCTCGGCCTCCTCGGCCTCCCCGGGAGAGAAGACCGCCTGAGACTGAGGCGCCCCAGCAGGGCTTTTCGCAGAGCAGCGCCGACGCGCCACCGCCGAACAGGGCGGGGGCGCGTCGGCGCTTTCCCGTCCGTGTCCCGCAACGCCTGAGCGCGGCCCCCTCGGAGCCGCGCTCAGATCGTGAACCTCCGTGTTCCGTCAGGCGGTTCGCACCTCCGTGATCGTCACCGGCCGGTGCTCGGCCAGCGACAGTGTGCACGCCTCCGCGATCCAGCCCGCCTCCAGGGCGTCCTCGATCGTGCAGGGCGAGGTCCTGGTGCCCGCCACCACCTCGGTGAACGCGGTGAGTTCGGCGCGGTAGGCGGCCGCGAAGCGGTCCATGAAGAAGTCGTGCGGGGTGCCGGCCGGGAAGGTGACCCCGGGCTCCACCGAGCGCAGCGGCAGCTTGTCCTCCAGGCCCACGGCGATGGAGTCCGCGAAGCCGTGGATCTCCATGCGGACGTCGTAACCCCGGGCGTTGTGACGGGAGTTGGAGACAACGGCGATCGTGCCGTCGTCCAGGGTGAGGATCGCGCCGGTGGTGTCGGCGTCGCCCGCGGCCTTGATGAAGTCGGCGCCCCGGTTGCCGCCGACCGCGTACACCTCGGTCACCTCGCGGCCCGTCACCCAGCGGATGATGTCGAAGTCGTGCACCGAACAGTCCCGGAAGATACCTCCGGAGGCGGCGATGTACGCGGCGGGCGGCGGCGCCGGGTCCAGGGTGGTCGAGCGGACCGTGTGCAGCGGGCCCAGCTCGCCGGAGCGCACGGCGGCGCGCGCGTTGACGAACCCGGTGTCGAAGCGGCGGTTGTAGCCGATCTGGATCGGCACCCCGCTGCCCTGAACGGCCTTGAGGACCTCGACGCCCTCGCTCATGGTGCGGGCGACCGGCTTCTCGCAGAACACCGGGACGCCGGCCTCGACGGCGGCCAGGATCAGCCCCGGGTGGGCGTCGGTCGCGGCGGCCACCACGACCGCGTCCACGCCCGCGGCCAGCACGGCCTCCGGGGAGTCCGCCACCTCGGCGCCGAACCGTTCGGCGGCGGCCTTGGCGGCCGCGGCGTAGGGGTCGGCGACGACGAGCGTCTCGACGGCGCCGAGTCCGGAGAGGGTCTCGGCGTGGAAGGCGCCGATACGGCCGAGGCCGAGGATTCCGATGCGCATGGGGTGCGGCTCCTTGAGGTGGTGCGAAGAGGGGAGAGGGAAGAGGGAGGGGAGGAACGGGGGTCAGTCGAGGCCGCCGAGCACGTTCTGGTCCCAGTCGATCACCGAACCGGTGACCACCCCGGACCGCTCGGAGAGCAGGAACACCACGAAGTCGGCGATCTCGTCCGGCCGGCCGAGCTTGCCCATCGGCAGCCGGGCCGCCGCCTGCTCGCGCCAGTCGTCGCCGGCGCCGTGGAACGCCCGCTGGGTGGCGTCCTCGCCCTCGGTCTCCGTCCAGCCGATGTTCAGGCCGTTGATCCGGACCCGGTCGAAGCGGTGGGCGTGCGCCGCGTTGCGGGTCAGGCCGATCAGCCCGGCCTTGGCGGCCACGTACGGGGCGAGGAAGGGCTGTCCGCCGTGCGCGGAGGAGGTGATGATGTTGACGACCGTGCCCGGTTCCTTGCGGGCCACCATGTCCGCGACGGCGGCCTGCATCGCGAAGAACGGCGCCCTGAGGTTGATCGCGATGTGCTGGTCGAACAGCTCGGGCGTGGTGTCCAGCAGGGTGCCCCGGGAGGTGAGGCCCGCCGAGTTGACGAGGCAGTCGACCCGGCCGTACGCCGTCACCACCTCGGCCACCGACGTCCGCGCCTGTTCGGCGTCGGCCAGGTCGGCCCGGACGAACAGGGCGGTGCCGCCCGCGGCGGTCAGCTCCGCCACCAGCGCCTCGCCGGGCTCGGCGCGCCGCCCGGTGACGGCGACGGTCGCCCCCTCGCGGACCGCGGCCCGCGCGACGGCGGCGCCCACGCCCTGGCTGCCGCCGTTGACGAGGACGACCTTGTCGTCGAGAAGTCCCATGGAAGGAAGGTCCTTTCAGCTCGTACGGCGCTCGGCGCCGGCCCGCAGTTCGTCCCGGAGTGCCTGCGGGGTCCACTCCTCGCGCAGTGCGCGCAGCACCACGTCCGCCTGCGAGGGCGGGGCCAGTCCGTCGACCGGGGGATCGCTGTCGAGGTTGGTGGGGAAGGGGTAGCCCTCGGCGCTCGCGGCGACGACCCGCTCCAGCCACGCCTCGTCCACGCCCTCGGCCCGGCGCTTGAGCAGGACTGGGAAGACGGCGTTCGCCACGGCCTCGCGGTCCACGGTCTCCATGGCGCGCCCGAAGGCCGACGACACCTGGAGCAGGTTCGCCATACGCCGTACGTCGGCGGTGCGGTTGGTGCCGGCGGCGTGGAAGACCGCCGGGTTGAAGAACGCGGCATCACCCTTGGCCAGCGGCAGTTGGACGTGGTGCTCGGCGAAGTACGCCTGGAACTCCGGCAGTCGCCACGCCAGATAGCCCGGCTCGAAGGTCTGCGAGTACGGCAGATAGAGCGTGGGGCCGGACTCCACCGGCATGTCGCAGTGGGCCACCGCGCCCTGGAGGGTGAGCACGGGGGACAGACGGTGGACGTGCGCCGGGTAGGCGGCGGCCGTCTCGTTGGAGAGGAAGCCCAGGTGGTAGTCGCGGTGCACGCTCTGTGCCGTGCCGCCCGGGTTGACCACGTTGACCTGGGAGGTGATCTGGTAGCCGGGGCCCAGCCAGGCCCGGGACACCAGGGCGAGGATCTCGTTGGCGTAGTAGTCGGTGAACGCCTCCGGGTCGTGCAGGGCGGCCTTCTCCAGGGCGTTCCAGACGCGGTCGTTGGCGCCGGGCCGGGCGAAGTGGTCGCCGGCGGTGGCGCCCGCGGCGTGCTGCTCGGCGATCAGCGCGTCGAAGACGTCGGTCGCCCGGTCCACCACCGCCGGGTCGGGGAAGGCGCCCTTGAGGACCACGACCCCGGGGCCGTCGGCGAAGGCCCGCACCAGTTCGGCGCGCACCTCGCGGCTCCCGGCGGCGGCGCGCAGCCGCTCGCTGTCGTAGACGAGGACGTTGCTCTCCACCGAGGCGGCGTGCGGGTAGTCGGCGAGGCCGGTGGTGCGCTCGACGAGGGTGCGCAGGACGTCGAGGTCGCAGTCCTGCTCGGTGAGCCAGGCGCGCTCGTGAAGCGCTCTGGAGTCGGGGGTGACGGGGGTTGCGGGGGTGAAGGACATCGGCGTCCCTTCGTGACAGCGGCGTATCCGTGCTGTCATTCTTGTCAGTACAAACCCGTCGAACAACCAGCAGGCGGCCATCAAAAACCCCTCAGGATGAGGCGAGGAGCGTTCCGTGGGCCATCCCTTCCCGATCCGTGAGATCGCACGTCAGGCGGGTCTCAGCGAGGCGACGGTGGACCGGGTCCTCAACGGCAGGGGAGGGGTGCGCGAGTCGACCGCGCGTGAGGTGGAGCGGGCCATCGCCGACCTCGACCGGCAGCGCACCCAGGTCCGGCTCGTCGGCCGTACCTTCATGGTCGACATCGTGATGCAGACGCCCGAGCGGTTCAGCACCGCCGTACGCGCCGCGCTGGAGGCGGAACTGCCGTCCCTGCACCCGGCCGTGGTGCGTTCCCGCTTCCACTTCCGCGAGACCGGGTCGGTGGACGAGCCGGTCGCGACCCTCGACCGGATCGCCCGGCGCGGCTCCCAGGGCGTGATCCTCAAGGCGCCCGACACCCCCGAGGTCACCGCGGCCGTCGGCCGGCTGGTGGCCGCCGGGATCCCGGTCGTCACCCTGGTCACCGATCTGCCCGCCAGCGCCCGGCTGGCCTACGTCGGCATCGACAACCGCGCCGCGGGCGCCACCGCCGCCTATCTGATGGGCCAGTGGCTGGGGGACCGGCCCGGCAACGTCCTGACCAGCCTGTCCAGCGGCTTCTTCCGCAACGAGGAGGAGCGCGAGATGGGGTTCCGCGGTGCGATGCGGGCCCGCCACCCCGGGCGGGCCCTGGTCGAGATCGCCGAGGGCCAGGGCCTGGACGCCACCCAGTACGACCTGGTGCGCGCCGCCCTGGACCGCGATCCGGAGATCCGGGCGGTGTACTCGATCGGCGGCGGCAACATCGCCACCCTGCGCGCCTTCGCCGACGCGGGCCGGGAGTGCGCCGTGTTCGTCGCGCACGACCTCGACCACGACAACACCCGGCTGCTGCGCGAACACCGGCTGTCCGTGGTCCTCCACCACGACCTGCGGCACGACATGCGCGAGGCGTGCCACATCGTGATGCGGGCCCACGGCGCGCTGCCGCCCGCCGGGCCCACCCTGCCGTCGGCGATCCAGGTGGTGACGCCGTACAACCTGCCGCCGGACATCCGGACGGGCGGCTGACGCGCAGGCCGGACGGGCGGCTGACGCGGAGGGCCGACGGCGGCTGATGCTCAGAGGTTGATCGCGTACGCCTTGCGCAGGGTCTCGTGGACCGTCCACGTCGTACGGTCGCCCGCGCGCAGCACGGCCAGGTCGCCGGGGCCGACGGTGAAGGTGTCGCCGCCCTCGACCTCGATGGTCGCGGACCCGCTGATCACGACGAACAGCTCGTCCGCCTCCGTGTCGGTGACCACGCCCGGGGTGATCTGCCAGATCCCCCGGATCTGCTGGCCGTCCTCGGACTCCCAGACCACCTTCCCGCTCACCTCGGGGGTGCCGGAGACGATCTGCGCCGGGTCGAGCGGGTCGGGTTCGAGATCGGCGTCGGGGATGTGCAGAGCGAAGCTGTGGGTCATGCGGCGACCCTAACGAGCGGGGGCGCGGTTCCGGCGCCGACATTGTGTCCCGGGAACGGGGAGGTGGGGGGACATGTCGTCGGGTCGCGCCGGCGGGCGCGGAGCGCGGCACGTCTCCAGCGGCATCTCTTTCGGGGCGCCCGGCTCGGGGTGCGATGGTCGTCCGGACGGGTCACGCTCGTCGTATGGGTGAAGGCTGGGACGTTCGGCGGGCGGGGCCGGAGGACGCCTCGCGGCGGGTGCTGCTGATTCCGGGCGGGCTGTGCACGACCGAGTTCTTCGCGGACGTCATGGCCGAGCCGGCGGTGGCGGGCCTCGGGCTGGTCGCGGCGGCCCTGCCGGGCTTCGGCGGCACCGAGGCCCCCGAGGACGTGACCATGGAGGGGTACGCCCGGCTGATGGCCGCCTTCGCGGACGAGACCGGCTGCGAGGTGGTCGTGGCGCACAGTCTCGGCGCCAACGTGGCGATCGAGATGGCGGCGGCCGGACTGTTCACCGGCCCGCTGGTGCTGCTGTCGCCCGCCTTCTCGCGCGGCGACGAGATGAGGTCCCTGGCCGCGCTGGACGCCGTGGGCCGGGTGCCGGGGCTGGGCATCGCGGTGTGGGCCGGCATGCTCGGCCTGCTGCCCCGGGCGGTGGCCCGCGGACTGCCCCCGGAGCGCGCCCAGGCGCTCGCGGCGGCGATGAGCGGCAACGACCCGGCGACCTGCCGCCGGATCGTGCGCGCGTACTACGCCTATCTCGACCGGTATCCGTCCCTGGTCCCCCGGCTGTGCGAGGCCGGGGTCCCGGTCTGGGTGGTGCGCGGCGACCACGACGAGATCGGCCTGACGGACGGCGAACGGCGCGGACTGGAGGGGCGCCCGCACGTCCGCCTGGTCACGGTCCCCGACGCCGGTCACGCCGTCCAGATCGACCAGCCGGAGGCCGTGGCCCGCGTGGTCGCCGAGGCGGCGTTGGCCGGCGTGTCCTGAGCGGTGGCCGGGGGTCAGTCGCGGCGGGCCACGACGCGGTAGGCGTTGGAGAGGCGGAGGCGGCCCGCCAGGGGGCGGAGTACGAGGCGGTCCAGGAGCGTGGCCAGCAGAAGGGCCGGGATGCCGGCCAGCAGGAGGGCCGTTCGCAGGGCGCGGCGCAGGGCGCTCGGGCGTCGGGGCAGCCAGGGCGCGTCCTCCCGCGGTGCCGTGTGGTCCAGCGCCAGCCAGGTGGCGGCCAGCAGGTCCACCGGGTCATGTGCCTCGGCACGTTGCTCCGCGACCACGGTGAAGCCCAGCTCGGTCAGGCGTCGGCGGAGATTGGCCACGGGCACGAAGTGCAGATGCTGCGGCTGGAGCCAGGGCAGCCACCAGCGGCCGAGGAGGCGGGCGAACCGGCTTTCAGGGTCCGGCACTTCGACGACGAGATGCCCGCCGGGCCGCACCGCCTCCCGCGCGGCCCGCAGTTCACGGTCGGGCTCGGTGCTGTGCTCCAGGTAGTGGAACATGCTCACCACGTCGTAGCGGCCCGCCAGCTCCGGGGCCAGTTCGGGGAAGGCGCCCCGGTAGCCGTGCTCCACCCGGCCCGCCTTCTCGGCCAGTTCGACACCGTCGGTGAAGTCGAGACCGTCGAACACCGTGTCCGGCAGCACCTCCCGGGCGACCGCGCAGAAGTGCCCGTGCCCGGTCCCGACGTCCAGCCAGGACTTGGGTGCCGGGATGTACGGCTGCACCGCCTCGGCCCGCCGCCGGTACATCCCGGTGCGCGCGCCGAAGGTGTCGCCGAGCTTCTTCTCGCCCAGCCCGTCGTAGAAGTCCCGGTAGTAGAACTCCAGCCCCGCCGGGCTGAGTCGGGGGTTCTGGAAGGTGTGCCCGCAGCCGCCGCAGCGGTCCAGGGTGAAACGGCCCGGCTTGTGCTGGAGCAGGTCGGTGGTGCGCAGCCGGGTGCTCAGCTCCGTCCCGCCGCACCAGGGGCAGTCGGTGCGCGTCGGCTCGAAGAACCGGTCGGGGCCCGCCTCCAGGTCGGCCCGGTAGGCGGGGCGCAGGGCCGCGATCCGCTCGGTGGTCCCGCTCTCGTCGCTCATCCCGACTCCTCGGCCAGTTCGGTCAGATGGGTCGCCGCGGCGGACGCCCCGCCCGCGGCCCGGAACGCCGTGCCGATCCGTGCCGCCGCGTTCCGGTACGCCGGGTCGTCCAGGACGGAGTCGACGGCCGCGCCCAGCCCCCGCGCCGTGACCCGGCCGAACCGCACCCGCACCCCCGCCCCTGCGTCCACGACCTGCCCGGCCACCACCGGCTGGTCGTCCCGGATCGGCGCCACCACCAGCGGTACGCCATGCCACAGCGCCTCGCACACCGTGTTGTGCCCGGCGTGACAGAGCACGGCGTCGACACCCCTTTCCAGCAGGGCGAGTTGGGGCACGGACGGCACGATCAGCACGTCCTTGTCGTGTTCCTTCGCCTGCGTGTCCAGGACGCCGCCCGGGTCGACCAGGACCGACTGCACCCGGTCCGCCCGCTCACGCAGCACACTCCGGCAGGTGTCCAGGAACCGGCCGCCGACGTCGGTGTTGGCGGTGCCGAGGGTGACCAGTACGGTGGCCCGCCCCGGGTCCAGCCACTCCCACGGGAAGCCGGAGGCGTCCGGCCTGCCCACGACCGAGGGACCGACCCAGCGGACGGTGTCCGGGACCGCCGTGCCCGCCAGCTCCGGGGTGCTGAAGGCGAGGACCAGACGCGGCGAGAACCGCGGGTCCGGGCCCGCCGCCGGGGCCCCGAGGGCCGACCGCAGCTCCGCCAGCCGCTCCGCGAGCCACTCCCGCACCTTGGGCAGTCCGGCCAGCGGGTCGGTGAACTCCGCCGAGGTGGTGGCCGAGGTCGCCCACGGCAGACCCAGCCGCTCGGCGGTCAACGCCCCCGCGAACGCCTGCTGGTCGGCGACGACCACGTCCGGCCGGAACGCCCCGACGGCCGCCCGCACCCCGGGCGCCATCGCCTCCGCCAGCGGCAGCAGATACCACTCCCACAGGAACCTCAGCGCCTCCGGGCCGCGCAGCTCGGCGGGCCGTTCACCCGGCGCGGCACCCGCGCACCCGAACACCTCGGCATCCGCCCCCGCCAGCCGCGCCACCAGCGCCGGATCGGGGCACGCCCACGCCACCCGGTGTCCGCGCGCGACGAGTTCGGCGGCCACGCCCACGGTCGGGTTGATGTGCCCGACCAACGGCGGTACGACGAACAGGAACCGGCTCACCGGACGGCCACCCGGAGCGTCTCCTCGACCAGGGTCAGGATGTGCCCGCCCACCGTCCCGGACGCCTCCACCAGGACCGAGTGCTCATGCCCGGGCACGACCACGGTCCTGCAGTCCGGCAGCAACGCCTTGAGCCGGGGCGCCTGTTCGGCCAAGTCGGAGTCACCGCCGTAGACGGCGAGCACCGGGCAGGACACCGTACGGATCCGATCCCTCGTCAGCACTTGGCTGGCCGGGATCTCCTGGCTCAGGGTGGTCTCGCGAACGAGCCGTGCGGCGCCCTTGGCGAGCCGGGCGGTGTGCCGGCCTCGGTGGGCGGTGACCCAGGCGAGGGCCTCGGGCTCGTTCTCCGCGAGCTGGGCCGACACCCGGTGCAGGATCCGCTCCAGCTTCACCGCCCAGGCGGAGGTGGCCGGTTCGGACTCGATCAGCGTGACGCTCGCGGCCCGCTCCGGCCGGCGCACCGCGTAGCCGAACGCGATCGTGCCGCCGTAGGAGTTGCCCACCAGGTGCACCGGGCCGGTCACCGCCAGCCGGTCGAGGAGGGCTTCCAGGTCGTCGATGTTGTGGTCCAGGGTGTAGCCCCCCACGGGGCGTTCGCTGCGGCCGTGCCCGCGCAGGTCGTACATCACCACGTCGAGTCCGGCCGCCGCGAACGCCGGGGCGACGGTGAAGTAGTAGCTGGCCAGGCTGTCGGTGAGCAGCCCGTGGACCAGGACGACGGTGGCCACGGCGGGGCGGCCCTGGCGCGGGCCGGTCCGCTGGACGTGCAACCGGACGGCGCCGGTGTCGACCATCGCCATGCTCAGCCCGCCTCCGTCGCTCTGAGCTGCGCGACCACGTACTCCACGAGGTCGCCGACGGTGAGTTCGATGATCTCGTCGAACTCCAGACCGGCCAGGAACTCGGCGAGGTTGACCCGTTCGCCGTACCGCTCCTGGAGCATCCCGGCCAGGGTCACCAGATCGATGCTCTCCAGCTCCAGATCGCGGTTGAAGGACGTCCCCATGTCGATCTCGACGTCGTCGAGGCCGTACTCGTCCTCCAGGAGCCGCGCGAGCATGCCGGTGAGATCGGCGAGGACGGTCCCCTCGTCCGCGGTGACGGGCGTCATCGGTCGTACTCCTTCGCTGGGACGGGGCCCGTGGTCCAGGCCACGACGTACTCCCGGGCCGGCAGGCCGGGCGGGTTGACGGACGGCTCGCAGTGCACGGTGTAGGCGCGCTCCAGCCGGCCGGCGACGGTCAGCCGGTCGCCGGACGGGGTCGCGTCGAGCACCGTGAAGTCCCGCGGCCGCCCGCCGAACCCGATGCCCTCCGCCTTGGCGACCGCCTCCTTCGCCGCCCAGAACCGGGTGAACCAGCGCGCCTCCGAGTCCCCGTCTTCGGCCGACAGCCTGTGCAGCAGCCGGAGTTCGTCCGGACCGAGAGCCGTGGCACGGGTCTGCGGGGTGCGGTCGACGACCTCCTCGATGTCGATACCGGGGCCCGGCCCCGGGGTGTGGGGCCGGACGATCGCCACGCCCGCCTCCCCGCGGTGCGCCAGGGACACGTCCAGCGCCGGGAGCACGCGGCCGTGCACACCCGTGACGTACGGGCGGCCCAAGTCGTCGTTGCGCACCCGGAGTTCCGCCGGGAAGACGGGCCCCTCGCCGTGGTCCCACAGCCAGCGGCGGACCGCGTCCTTCACCGCGATCCGGCCCAGCAGCCACTGGCGCCGCCCGCGCGGGGCGTGCTCCGCGTACGCCGAACGCTCCACGCCACCGAGGGAGTTGCGCATGATCAGCTCGCGGGAGGCCAGATCGGGCCAGCGCTCGTGCAGCAGCGACCAGCCGCCCGGCCGGGCCTCGGAGAGCGTGTTGCGGTCCGGGAAACGCTCCACCGGACGGGTCCGCGGGTCGTTGTCGAACCGCCGGTCCTGCCAGCCGGACAGCTCCGCCCACACCGCGCCGTCGACCGTCAGCCGGACATCGGCCTCCAGGACGGTGTCGGTGAGGGAGGTGATCCGGACGTGGCAGTCCACCGCCGTCCCCGCCGCCGGATGCGGGCCGTGAAAGCGCATCTCCCGCATGCCGACCGGGAACACGACGGTCCGCTCGGTGCGGGTCGCCATGATCCAGTAGCCGAGGATCTGGCCGACGTTGTCGAGCAGCGCGCCCGGTGCCGACGGGGTGGTGATGACCCCGCGCACATGGCGGTCGCCGATCGCGGTCAGCTCGGTGACCCCCTGGAACGCCGGGCCGTGGAACATCCAGCGCTCCGCGTAGAGCTGCGCGGCGGTGTGGTCGGGGACCCGCTCGTGCGCCGGGTCGAGCGGCCAGGGGGCGGCGGTGAACGGGGCGTGTTCCGGGGCCAGTTCGACCGTGGCGCGGGCGCGCGGACCGAAGGAGACGGCCACCCGGTCCGGCCCCTCGGGCGTCACCGTCACCGGGACGTCCACGGCGGGGGTGGCGGTCAGCCACTCCTCGAACCGCGCCCCGTGCACGGCGACGGGCACCGCGCCCGGCACGGCCTCGGCGGCCGCGTCCATCATGTGCCGCACGATCGTCGTCGCGGGCACGACCGGCCACCGGTCGGCCACGTCCGGCCAGCCGGGGCGCTGCGGGAAGAAGCAGTGGTCCAGGAGGTAAGGCATGGTGTCGGGGGAGACGCGGACGGTGGTGCGCAGGGGTGCGGGCAGTGCGCGAGGCGCGGGCCGGGCGGTCATGAGGGCGGCGGCCGTGTCCGCCGTCTCGCGGAGTAGGGCGCTCAACTCGGCCGCGAGAGGCTGGTGTTCGGAGAGGGTGTCGAGCGGCGCCGTGGTGGCCGCAGGCGGAGAGATGCGTGTCTCGGTACGGAGTTCCGCGCGCAGGGCGGCCAGTCGTTCCGGTGCCAGGGACACCAGGGCGCCGCCGAGGTCGAGGCGTACGGCAGGCCGCCGGTGCGCGGGCTGCGCGGTGGGCCGGGACGCCAGGAGCGCCTGTGCCGCCTCCGCCCCCGCCGTCCACAGGGCGGCGGCGACCCGGCGGAGCTGCGCGAGGCCCGTGCGGTGCGGGGAGTTGGCGGGGACGACCAGATGGTCCCGGCTCCCCAGGGTGTCGCCGACGAGCGAACCGAGCTGTCCCGGTCCGACCTGGACGAACACCCGATGCCCCGAGTCGTACAGCGCCTCGGTCAACTGCCGGAAACGCACGGGCTCCAGCAGGTGCCGGACGAACAACTCCCGTATCCGGGCCGGGTCCTCGGGGAACGGGGCGGCCGTCGTCCCCGACCAGACGGGGGTGTGCGGCGTACGCAGCCGGAAGCGGGCCGCCGCCTCTTCGATCGGGGCGAGATGCGGCCGCAGCATCGGCGTGTGGAAGCCCGACCGGAACGGCAGCACTTGAGAGAGCACACCCCGGGCCCGGAACGCCCGGACGAACTCCTCGACGGCCGGTTCAGGGCCGCACACCATCGACTGGCCCGGCGCGTTGTCGTGGGAGAGGACAAGGCCCGCATCCGCGCCGCCCTCCTCGCGCAGCGCGGCGAGGACCCGGTCGGCGCCCGCGCCGATCGCCCCGAACGCGAGACCGGGCACGCGCACACTGTCCGGGTCGAACTCCGCCATGAAGGCGTCGACCTCGTCCCCGGCGTACAGTCCGCCCGCCGCCATCGCCGTCCACTCGCCGACGCTGTGCCCGGCGACCGCGTCCGGCACGATCCCGCTGCGGCGCAGCGCCGTGTCGAGCAGTCGGCCCACGGCGACCACACCGAAGCCGTGCCGGCCGATGTCACCGGACCGCTCGCTCGGCACCTCCGGCGCGGGCAGCCCGAAGCGGGCCGCGATGTCGTCGACGCGTGGCGTGAACTCGGCTTCCAGGCCGGGGAAGACGAACGCCAGCCTGCCGTGCCCGGTGCCCAGCAGGGGGCCCGGCCGGAACCAGACGTCGCTGCGGCCGTGCCAGGCACGCCCCTTGGCGACGACGCGGCGGGCCAGGGCCAGCCGTTTCGCGGTCGGGTCGACGATGCCGAGCCTGGCCGGTCCCGCGTCCGGCCGCGCGGTGGCGGGGTCGAGGCCCCCGGCGCGCACGGTGGTGTCGTCGGCGTCGAGGAGCGCGGCGAGGGCGGCCGGGGAGGGGGCGGCGAGCAGGAGGACGCGCTCGGGCTCGACGACCTGGGCGGCCCTGACCGCCGTCACCGGCCCTGCGCCGGGCGCCTGCTCCAGCACCACGTGCGCGTTGATCCCGCCGAACCCGAACGCGTTCACCGCCGCCCGGCGCACCGGCTGCCCGGCGCCGGTCTCCCAGTCGGCGGCCTTCTCCAGGGGGCGGAAGCGGGTGCGGGCCAGCGCGGGGTGCGGGTCGTCGCAGTGCAGGGTCGGCAGCAGCACGCCGTGGTGGACCGCGAGCGCGGCCTTGATCAGACCGGCCACGCCGGCGGCCGGCATGGTGTGCCCGATCATCGACTTCACCGAGCCGATGACAGCCGTCCCGTCATCGTGTCCGTGCGCGTGCCGTGGCCCGAACACCTCTGCGAGGGTGGCCAGTTCGGCACCGTCGCCCGCCGGGGTCGCCGTGCCGTGGGCCTCCAGCAGGCCGACCGATCCGGGTGCGGCGGGGTCGAGACCGGCGGCCCGCCACGCCTGCCGTACGGCCTGGGCCTGGCCGCCCGGGTCCGGGTTGACCAGTCCCGCGGCCCGGCCGTCGCTTGCCACTCCGGTGCCGCGGATCACGGCGTAGATCCGGTCGCCGTCCCGCTCGGCGTCCGCGAGCCGCTTGAGGACGACGACGCCGGTGCCCTCGCCGATCAGGATGCCGTCGGCGTCCCGGTGGAAGGGCCGGATGCGCTGGCTGGGGGAGAGGGCGCGCAACTGCGAGAAGACGCTCCACAGGGTGATGTCGTGACAGTGGTGGACACCGCCCGCGAGCATCACGTCACAGCGCCCGGAGCCCAGTTCGCCCACCGCCTGGTCGACCGCGACCAGGGACGAGGCGCAGGCCGCGTCCACCGTGTAGGCCGGGCCGCGCAGGTCGAGCCGGTTGGCGACCCGGGAGGCGGCGAGGTTCGGCACGAGGCCGATCGCCGCCTCGGGGCTGTCGGGACCGAGCCGCTCGGTGAAAGCCTGCCGCACCCGGTCGAGTTGAGTGGCGGTCAGGTCGGGCAGCAGCTCGCCCAGGGTGCGCACGAGCTGGCCCGCCGTGCGCACCCGCTGGTCGAGCCGGACCAGTCCGGGGGTGAGATAGCCGCCCCGGCCCAGGACGACACCGACGCGCGCCCGGTCGGGCAGCCGGGCCGTGCCGCCCGCGTCGTCGAGCGCGGCCGAGGCCACGTGCAGGGCGATGAGCTGGTCGGGTTCGGTCCCGGCCACCGAGTTCGGCATGATCCCGAACCGGGTGACCTCCACCTCCGCCAGCGCGTCCACGAACCCGCCCCGCCGCGCGTACACCCGGTCGGCGACGGCCGGTTCGGACGCTGTGCCGGGACGGTAGTAGTCCGGGTCCCAGCGTCCGGCGGGCACCTCGCCGATCGCGTCCACGCCGTCGCGCAGATTGCGCCAGTAGGCGTCGAGCCCGGCGGCGCCCGGCAGCAGCACCGCCATCCCGACGATCGCGACCGGAGTCTGACGGGGCGTCACCGCTGCCGTCACCAGCCCGAGGCGGTGTAGACGACCGCGGTGGCCGACTCCTCGCCCCACGCCAGCTCCCGCAGCAGCGCCGCGGTCCCCTCCTCGGGGTCGATCAGCCGGACGCCCCGCCGGGCGTACTCGCGGGCCAGCTCCGCGCCGACCATCCCGGCGTGCCCGGCGGCGGGTGCCCACGGCCCCCAGTGCACGGTCAGCGCCCGGTGCCCGGTGCGGGCCGCGAAGGCCGTACCGAGCGTCTCCAGGGCGTCGTTGGCGGCCGCGTAGTCCGCCTGCCCCCGGTTGCCCAGGACGGCGGCGATGCTGCCGAACAGCACGGTGAACGCCGGTGCCGTCGGCAGCTCCTCCAAGGCGGTGAGCAGTGCGTCGGCGCCGGTCGCCTTGGTGGCGTAGACCCGCTGGAAGGACTCGGTGCTCTTCTCGGCGATCAGCCGGTCCTCGATGACACCGGCCGCGTGCACCACCCCGTCGAGCCGCCCGTGCTCGGCGTGGATCTCCTTCACCGCCTGCCGCACCGCGTCGGGTTCACGGAAGTCGACCGGGCGGTAGCGCACCCGGCTGCCCAGCGCGCCGAGTTCGGCGAGCGTGGCCGCGATCTCCCGCTGGGCGAGCAGGAGTTCGACGGCCCGGTTGATCTCGGCCGGTTTCAGTCCGCCCCTGGCGGCGAGCACGGCCCGCAGCGCCTCCGGGGTGCGCGCGGCGGCGGTGTCGGGGTCCTCCGGGCCGTCCGGCGCGGGTGTCCGGCCGAGCAGTTCGAGCCGGCAGCGGGCGGCACCGGCGAGCGCGGCGGCGAACTGCGCGGTGATGCCCCGCGCCCCGCCCGCGAGGACCACCACCGAGTCCCGGTCCAGGCCGAGCGCGGCCGCCTCCGCGGCGCCGTCACCGGCCGGTCCCGCGCCGGTGCCGCCGAGCACGCCCAGCGGCGCCGCCACCAGCTCGAAGCCGTGCCGGCCCGCCGCCGTCCGCAGCACCACCGGCTCCCGGTCGGCGGCCACGGCCTCGGCGACCACCGCGTCCGCGACGGCCGACGGCGAGGCGTCCGCCACCTCCACGACCCGGGCGACCGTCTCCGGATACTCACGGGCTACCGTGCGGAACAGCCCCCGCAGCCCCGCCGACCGACCGTCCGACGCCGTGCCGTCGGTGCGGTCCGTGCCGTGGACGGCCAGCAGCCATCTCGGGCCGCGCGCCAGGGCCGCCTTGAGCACGGGGAACGCGTCGGGCAGCAGCGGCGCACCGTCCGCGTCCGTCAGGGCCCCCACGTACAGCACACCGTCGACCGGCCCGTCCGCCTCCGACAGCGCGTGCTCCCGGCCGCGTACGACGACCTCGGCACCGTGGGCGGCCAGCAGGGCGGCGGTCTCGGGGGCGTCGCCGAGGACCGTCCAGCGGGTGCCGGTGAGGACGGCGGCGGGGCCGGGGGCGGAGTCCGGCGCGGCGAGGAGCACCGGGCGCAGGACGTGCCGGACGGGAGGCTCACCGGTGGGTGCGGCGGTGTCCGTGTCGGGGGCCGCCCCGCCGGTCGCCTGGGGTGCCGAGTCGTCGCCGTTCCCGTTCAGACGCACCCTGAGCCAGTCCGTCACCGCCGCGGCCGTCCGTGCCTTCGCCAGTTCCTCCAGCTCGGCGTCGTCCATCGAGGCGAGGTCGGCGCCGGTGCCCGCGCCCAGGCGCCGGGCCAGCTCCCCGGCGATCTCCGCCCGCTTGATGGAGTCGATGCTGAGGTCCGCCTCCAGGTCGAGATCGGGCTCGATCATGTCGACGGGATAGCCGGTGCGCTCGCTGATGATCTCCAGGACCATCTGCCCCACGTCCGCACCGACCGGGGCGGCGGCGGTGGGCTCGGGCGCCGACTCCACGACCACGGGAGCCGGTTCGGCCACGGCCCGAAGCACCGGCGGGCCCGCGACGGCGGGGGCGGCGGGGGCGGCAGCCGGTTCCGCCCCCAAGTACGTGAGCAGCACGTCCCGTTGGGCGGCGATCATCTCCCGGCTGGTGCGCAGGAATTCGGAGATCAGCGCGTCCCGGTCGGACGGGACGCCGTGCGGGGGGTTCGTCGTCACAGTCGTCTCCAGAGGTTCCACGACAGAGGCCACGGCTGCTGCCTCGACCCGGCGGGCCGGTGCGAGCGCGCCGGGCAGGAGCGCGCCGTCGGCGGTACGGACCAGATGGCCGTCCACCGTCCAGCCGGGCCGCTTCGGGACGGGCGTGCGGACGGCGTCGACCGCGTCCCGTCCGCGCAGCAGCCCTCCGGCACGCACCGGCAGCCCCGCGACGGCGAGCTTGGCCAGCGCGTCGAGCCAGCCGCGCAGCCCGGAGCCGGGGCGGGGCTCGGGGGCCACCGTGCGGTGCGGACGGTCGCCGAGGATCTCCCCGGCCAGCCGTGTCAGCACCGCTCCGGGACCGGCCTCCACGAAGACGCGCGCCCCGGCCGCGTACATCGCCTCGATCTGCTCGGCGAAGGCCACCGGGGCGCCGATCTGGGCGGCGAGTCCCTGCCGTACGGCGTCCGCGTCGGCGGGGTACGGGGTGGCGGTGCGGTTGGCCCACACCGGGAACTCGGGCGGGTGCACGGTGCGGGCCGCGAGCGCCTCGGCGAACCGCTCGCCCGCACCGGCCACCAGCGGGCTGTGGAAGGCGCAGGCCACCGGGATCCGCTTCGCGCCGAACCCGGCCGCGCGCAGCAGCCGTACGGTCTCGGTGACGGCGTCGGTCGGGCCCGAGATCACCGTCTGCCGGGGGGAGTTGAGGTTGGCGACGACCACCGACGGCGGCGCGCCCGTGGTCCGCAGCGCCTCGTGGACCCGGTCGGCGCCTGCCGCGACGGCGGCCATGGTGCCCGGTTCCGGGCCCGCGGACCCGGCCGCCGCGAGGATCGCCGCCGCCCGATCGGAACTCAGCTCCAGCAGGGTCTGCGGTTCGAGGGCACCGGCCGCGCTCAGAGCGACCAGTTCGCCGTAGCTGTGCCCGGCGGCCATGTCCGGGCGGACGCCGGCGGAGGTCAGCCAGGCGTGGGCCGCGAGCCCGGTGATCCCCAGGGCGGGCTGGGCCACCCGGGTGTCGGTGAGCGCGGCGAGCTGCCGGTCCCGTCCGGTGTCGTCGAAGGCGGCCGGCGGGTACAACGCGCCCGCGTGCGCCCGGCCGAGCTCCAGATACGCGTGCAACTCGGGGAAGGCCACGAACAGTTCGCCGAGCATCCCGGGCCGCTGACTGCCCTGCCCGGGGAAGAGGAACGCGACCTTGCCCGCCTCGGCGTCCCCGTCCCGCCCGGCCAGGTGCACGCCGTCCCGCGGCGCGTGGTCGCCGTTCAGGGCGCGCCGGAGTTTGGCGGTGAGGTCGTCCACGCCGTCCGCCACGAGCGCGATCCACGCCGGGTCCGCGCTCGCGTCCGCCCGGCGGGCCGCGCTCAGCGCCAGGTCCCGCAGCCGCCACGGGCGCCCCTCGGCCTCCGCCGCCGTCAGCAGGTCGTCCGCCGCGCGGCGGGCGGCTTGCTCGTCCCGGCCCCGGAAGAGGAACAGCTCGGCCGGCCAGGCGTCCAGGCCGCGCACCGGCGGCACCCCGTCGGTGTGCGCGGCCAGCACCGCGTGGAAGTTGGTGCCGCCGAACCCGAACGCGCTGACCCCGGCGACGCGTTCCTCGGGCGGCGCCGCCCACGGCCGGGCCTGCGTGTGGAAGGCGAAGGGGCTGCTCTCCCGGTCCCAGGCCGCGTTGGGCGTCTCGATGTGCAGGGTGGGCGGCCGGACGCCGGTGTGCAGCGCCAGGACCGTCTTGATCAGCCCGGCCAGTCCGGCGGCGCACTTGGTGTGCCCGATCTGCGATTTCACCGAACCGAGCACACAGTCGCCGGACGACGCGCCCGCCTCCGTGAACACCTCGCTCAGGATGCGCAGTTCGGTGCGGTCGCCGACCACCGTGCCGGTGCCGTGCGCCTCGACCAGGCCGACGTCGGCCGGGGAGACGCCCGCGTTGCGGTAGGCCCGCTCCAGCGCCGACCGCTGGCCCTCGGGGCGGGGCGCGGTCAGGCCGAGGGAGCGGCCGTCGCTGGAGGAGCCCAGGCCCTTGACGACACCGTAGATCCGGTCGCCGTCACGCTCGGCGTCCGCGAGCCGTTTCAGGACGACGCAGGCGACGCCCTCGCCGAGCGCGATGCCGTCGGCCGAGTCGTCGAAGGCCCGGGAGCGGCCGGTGGGGGAGAGGGCGTGCACGGAGGAGAACAGCACGTAGTCGTTGATGCCGTTGTGGAGATCGGCGCCGCCGCACAGGACCACGTCACTGGTGCCGCCGACGAGTTCCTTGCAGGCGACGTCCAGGGCGGCGAGGGAGGAGGCGCAGGCGGCGTCCACCGTGTAGTTGGCGCCGCCGAGGTCGAGCCGGTTGGCGATCCGCCCGGAGATCACGTTGGCGAGCATGCCGGGGAAGGAGTCCTCGGTGAGCCGGGGGAGCTGCTCGTCCAGCCCGGCCGGGACCGTGCCGTAGTACGAGGGCAGCACGGCCCGCAGGGTGGCCGCGTTCGACAGGTCGCTGCCCGCCTCCGCGCCGAACACCACCGAGGTGCGCGCCCGGTCGAACTCCCTTCCCCCGTCGCCGTATCCGGCGTCCTCCAGGGCACGCCGGGCGGCCTCCAGGGACAGTAGCTGGACCGGTTCGACATGGCCGAGGGAGGCGGGCGGGATGCCGTAGCGCAGCGGGTCGAAGGGGATCGGGGGCAGGAAGCCGCCCCACTTGGACGGGGTGGACGTGCCGTGGTGGACGGCCGGGTCCCAGCGCTGCGGCGGTACCTCGCCGACCGCGTCCGTGCCCGCGACGACGTTCGCCCAGAAGGACGGCAGATCGGGCGCCCCAGGGAACATGCAGGCCATCCCGACGACGGCGATGTCCAACGGGGCGGGTGGCTCCGCCGCCATGGCCTCGTCCGGCGCCAACTCCGCCGCTCGCGCGGCGAGATGGGCGGCCGCTCCGGTCGTCACCGCCGAGTGCAGGTCGTCCAGCGTGGTGGTCGCCGAGCGCAGCACGGCCACCTGCCCGGCCATGAACATCCCCTCGGCGAGCTGGCGTTCCTCGTCGACGGGGGTGAGCGTGCCGTCGCCGTCCCGGGTCGTTCCCTTGCTGGCCAGGCGCAGCCGGCCGACGTTGAGCCGCTCCAGCTCCTCCCAGATCCGGCGGTCCGGGACGCCCTCGGCGCGCAGCCGGGCCCCCTGCTCGCGGTACCCGGCCGCGAACGGGCTGGGCACACAGCGCGTGGCGTGGCCCGGCGCCGACTCCAGCAGGGTGGTGCGCTCCGCCGCCAGCACCTGCCGCTGGAACAGCGGCCGGATCGCGCCGTGCGCCACCGCCTCCTCGGTGAACAGGTAGGCGGTGCCCATCAGCAGGCCGACGGCCGCCCCGCGCGCGGTGAGCGGAGCGGCGAGCGCGGCCACCATCGCCGCCGAGCGCTCGTCGTGCACCCCGCCCGCGAAGAACACCTCGATCCCCGCGGCCGTCGAGTCGCCGGAGGAGTCCGGGGAGTCGGCCAGGAAGTCTTCCAGTACGGCGAGTTGGGCCTCCCACAGCGGGAAGGAGGCGCGCGGTCCGACGTGCCCGCCGCACTCCGCGCCCTCGAACACGAACCGCCGCGCCCCCGCCTCCAGGAACTGCCGCAGCAGCCCCGGCGACGGCACGTGCAGGAAGGTCCGGACGCCGGCCTCCTCCAACACCCGTGCCTGCGAAGGGCGTCCGCCCGCGATGATGGCGTGCGTCGGCCGCAGCTCCCGTACGGCGTCCAGTTGGGCGGCGCGCACGTCCTCCGGCGCGAAACCGAGCACCCCCACACCCCAGGGCGCGTCGCCCACCGCGTCCCGGGCCGCGGCGAGCAGGGCGCGGGTCCGCGCGCCGTCCGCGAGGGCCAGCGCCAGGAACGGTAACGCCCCCTCCGCGGCCACCGCGGCGGCGAACCCGGCCTCGTCGCTCACCCGCGTCATCGGCCCCTGCGCCAACGGCAGCCGCGTCCCCAGCGCCCGCCCCATCGGAGAGTCCGCCCGCAGCGCCCGTACGGCCGTGTCGTCGCGTACGGCGTCCAGGACCGCGTCGCGCAGCGCCCGAACCGTGCGCCGGACATCGCCCCAGCGGTCGGCGAACCGGGCGGCCAGGAAGCCGTCCTGGCCCACCGGGAGCAGCCGGGCGGCCGGGTCCCCGGCGCCGAGCAGCGCCGCCACGGCCTCCGGTGCGGCGTCCGCGGGGAGTTCCGGGGCGCCGGGGCCGCGGCGCGGCAGGAAACGGTGCCCGGCGACGACGACGGTCTCCGAGCCGTCCATGGTCCGCAGCGCCGCGGCCGCGGATTCGGGCAGCGCCGACTCGGCGAGCAGCGCGAGCTGGACGTCCAGGACGACCCCGGCCGCCCCGCCCGCCACCGCGGCGGCGGCCGTGCGCGGCCCGACACCGCCGTACGCCCACACCGGCAGGTCCACACCGGGGGCGGCCAGGAGCTGCTGGAGCAGGACGAACGTGCTCAGCTCGCCGATCCGGCCGCCGCACTCCGCACCCCGCGCGAGCAGCCCGTGCGCCCCCGCGCGCACCGCCTCGCGCGCGCCGTCCAGGTCGGTGACCTCCACCAGGACCCGGTGCCGCTCGGCGGTCCGCGCGACCGGCCACGGGGCGTCCGCCGCCAGGACCACCGTGTGCGGACCGCCGGCTCCCAGATCGTCGGGGGCGAGCCGGCAGCCGGGGCCCACCCGGACCCCGAAGCCGCCGGGTGACGCGCGTCGCAGCCGGGCCAGCGCCTCCCTCGATCTTCGGTCGCCGGGCCCCAGATCGAGCACTCCGAGACCGCCGGCCCGGGCGACGGCCAGGGCGAGTCCGGCGTCGGGCTCACCGAAAGGAGTGATGCCGATGATCATGTCCTCGGAACGCGCAGCGGACGTCATGATTCTCCGAATCAAGGAAGAAACCGCAGGGTGGGGGGTTCAGGACAGACAGCAAAGGCGAGGCACGGAACACGAACACGTGCAAAGACGCTTGCTCGAAACGCGTTGAAAGGTAGTGCTCTTATTACTCACTGGTCAACGTTCGAACGATCGGCCGGTAACCAGGCGCAATGATTCGGTCATTCGCGGGCGGGGCGCCGGGGCGTAGGAAATCGGATGAATTCCTTTCGGGTCCGACGCCGTCCGGCGCCGTTCACTCACGACTCACACCGTGGAAACATGAACGACCGAAAGAAATGCGTTCCTTTGGATTACATGTCCGAATCGAGCCGCCCTTTTCCGGGCCCCGGTCGACGGTTCGGAAAACTCCGCGTGTCGACTGCCGAGTGTCCGGGAAGGGCCCTCTCCCGTGCGTCCGTACGGGTCCGGCGCGCGAGGGCCCGGAGTGTTGATATGCGAGCTTTCCAGTCAATCGGCTCATAGTGCGCCTATGACGCGAACCCGTACGGCGGCGGCTCTGTGTGCCGCCGCTCTTCTCGCCACCACCCTCCAGGCCACCGCCGCCACCGCCGGACCTGCCGCTGCCGCCCCGTCCGCCGCCCGGGACCGGGCGTGCACCGCCACCCACAAGCCGTCCGGCCAGGCGCGCAAGGTCGTCGACATCGTCCGCAAGGCCCAGCGGGACCTCGACCTGCAGGCCGCGATCGTCCGCGTCACGGTCGACGGACGCCCGCTGGTCACGGCCGCGGTCGGCGAGTCCATGACGGGCGTGCCCGCCACCCCCGCCATGCACGTCCGCACCGGCTCGGTCGGTATCGCCTTCATGGGCACCGTGCTCAGCCAACTCGTCCAGGAGCGCAAGGTGAGCCTGGACGACAAGGTGTCCCGCTGGCTGCCCGAGCTGCCGCACGCCGACAAGATCACCCTGCGCATGCTCGGCTCCTCCACCTCCGGACTGCACGACTACGTCACCGACCCGGCGTTCCAGAAGAAGCTCTACGCCGACCCGTGGCGCCACTGGACGCCGAAGGAGGTCGTCGGCTACTCCCTGAGCCACCCCCTGTGGTACAAGCCCGGCACCAACTGGAGCTATTCGCACGCCAATTTCGTCCTCCTCGGCAAGGCCCTGGAGAAGATCACCCGCACCCCGCTCGACCGCCTCCACCAGCAGCGCGTGTACCGCCCCCTGGGCCTGCGCAACACCCGCGGCAACACCACCGCGGTCATCCCGGAGCCCGTCCTGCACGCCTACGACAGCGAGCGCGGCTTCTACGAGGAGTCCACGTACTTCAACCCGTCCTGGACCACCGCGCCCGGCGCGATCATCACCCAGGACATCTGTGACCTCGCCCGCTCCGGCCAGGGCATCGGAGCGGGCGAGCTGCTCTCGCCGGCGGCCTTCCGCACGCAGTTGAACCCGGGCACGGTGGGTCTCGGCAAGCCGACCGCCAAGTGCCCGGCCACGGTCTGTCTGCCGATGACCGACAAGTTCCACTTCGGGCTCGGCGTCGTCGTCAAGAACGGCTGGGTCCTCCAGAACCCGTCCTTCTTCGGCTACGCGGCCGTGATGGCGTACGAGCCGCACAAGCGCCTCTCCATCGCGGTCACGACGACCGTCGGCCCGAAGTCCCCCGGCACCAACACCTCCGTGCCCGTCGCCGAGCGGATCGCGCAACTCCTGGACGCGAAGCACCCGTTGGCCGACTGACCCGGCCGCGCATCCCGTCCCGGCCGTCGGGGTCGGCCGGGTGCGGTAGGGTTGGACCCGCGCGTCACCGCAGTTCAACGGCTCGGCGACGCGGCGGGACGTGGCGCAGCTTGGTAGCGCACTTGACTGGGGGTCAAGGGGTCGCAGGTTCAAATCCTGTCGTCCCGACCGGTGGATCACCGATCGGAAGCCGTTCTCCGGACCTCGGAGAGCGGCTTTCGGCGTGCGCAGGACATCAGGCTTTCGGCGTTCTCCGCCCGAAGCGGCCTCAGTACCGCGCCACCACCGCCCCCAGATACCCCCGCAGCATCACCTTCGCCTCCTCCAGCAGCGCCGCGTCCCCCTCCGGCTCCCGGCGGAACGCCTCCTGGGCGAGCGCGTCGGCCGCGAGGATCGCGGCGTGACAGGACCGGGTGAGCGCCTCGTCGTCGCGGGCCACGCCCAGTGCCAGCAGGACCCGGCGGATCCCGTCGGCCATCCGGCGTTTGTGCTCGCGGTCCGCCTCCCGGGTGCGCTCGGTGAGCCCGCTGCCGAACCACAGGGCGCGGAAGCCGTGTTCCGTCCGGTAGATGTGCGCGTACGTGTCGACGAGGACACCCACCGGGTCTTCCCAGCGCTCGCGCGTCGCGGTCCGTGCGAGGTCGTCCATCACCCCTTCGAGACGGGTGAACCAGCCCGCCGCCAGGGCGTCGATGATCGCGCCCCGGTCCGGCAGGTACTGGTACAGCGAGCCGACCGACACCTTCGCCTCCGCCGCGACCCGGGTCGTGGTCAGCGCCTCCACGCCCTCCTCCACCAGGATCCGCTCGGCGGCCGCCAGCAGCAGCGCGAGGCGTGCCCTGCTGCGGGCCTGCCGGGGCGTGCGGCGCAGGGCGGCGGCACCGGGTGGCGGGTCCGGCTGGGGCAGGGGAGGCGGGGTCGGCCGGTCCAAGGATCGTCTCCGAACGTGAACGTGACTTTGTTTCACGTTTACGCTACCTTCGCGCCCATGACCGCCTCAAGCTCGGCGCTGAGCGAGGAACGGGCCGCCGTGGCGGACGCCTGCCGCCGCCTGGGGGCCGAGGGCCTCCTGATCGGCACGGCGGGGAACGTCAGCGTGCGCACCGGCGACCTGGTCGCCGTCACCGCGACCGGAGCCGTCCTCGCCGAACTGACCCCGGATCAGGTCACCGTGGTCGACCTCGACGGCACGCTCGTGTCCGGCACCCTGCGGCCCACCTCCGAACTCGACCTCCACCTCGGTGTGCACCGTCGGCGCGGCACCGGAGCCCTCGTCCACACGCACGCCCCGATGGCCACCGCCGTCGCCTGCGTACTGGACGAACTCCCGTGCATCCACTACCAGTTGCTCGCGCTGGGCGGCACGGTCAGGGTCGCGCCGTACGCCACCTTCGGCACCCCGGAACTCGCCGAGTCCGTCCTCACCGCCCTGGACGGCCGCGGTGCCGCGCTGATGGCGAACCACGGTGCGGTCACCCACGCGGCGACGCTCGACCGGGCCGTCGAGCATGCCCTGCTTCTCGAATGGGCCTGCGGTGTGTACCAGCGCGCGGCCGCCATGGGCCGGCCCCGCTTCCTCGACGAGCGGCAGCAGCGGGCGGTGATCGAGGCCGCGCTCGCCCGCGACTACGGCACCACCCACCCCGTGGCACCCGCGGCATCCGGATCACCCGTACGACCCGTACAACCCGTACGACCCGTACCACCCGTGCAGGAGGGGCAGCGATGAAGGTCTTCACGATGGGCGTGCACGTGCTGGACGTCCTGGTCCGGCCGGTGGAGGCGATACCCGAGGGGCAGGGCGCCACCCTGGTCGAGGACATCCGGATGACCGCCGCCGGAACGGCCGGCGGCACCGCCCTCACCCTCGCCAAGCTGGGCGCCGAGGTGCACAGCGCCGGTGCCGTCGGCAGCGACCCCACCGGTGACCTGCTCGTCGCGCTGCTCGACAGGGCGGGCGTCGGCACCGAGTTCCTGGTCCGGCGCACCGACACCGCCACCTCCGCCAGCGTCCTGCCGATCCGCCCCAACGGCGACCGGCCCTCGCTGCACCTCCTCGGCGCCAACATCACCTACGGCCCGGACGACGTCCCCTGGGACGCCCTCGCGCGGGCCACCCATCTGCACCTCGGCGGCCCCGAGCTGATCGGCGTCGACGTCGCCGCGCGCATCCTGTCGTACGCCCGGGACCACGGTGTCGTCACCTCCGTCGACCTGCTCGCGCCGGGTGTCCTCGGCAGCTTCGAGCAGATCGAGGCGGCCCTGCCGTACATCGACCACTTCCTGCCCAACGAGGACCAGGTGCGCGGCTTCACCGGCGAGGACGACCTGCTGACGGGGGCGCGCAAGCTGCTCGCCGCCGGGGCCGGTGTCGTCGCCGTCACCCGCGGCGGGGAGGGCGCGCTCGTGGTCACGCAGGACGGCGCGGAGCCGGTGCCCGCGTTCGTCGTGGACGTCGTCGACACCACCGGCTGCGGCGACGCGTTCTCCGCGGGCTATCTGCGGGGCGTGAGCCTCGGCCGTACGCCGGGGGACGCCGCCGTGCTCGGCAGCGCCGCGGCGGCGCTCGTCGCCCAGGGCCTCGGCAGCGACCACGGCACGTTCGACCTCGCGGCGGCCGACGCGTTCGCCGCGACGGCGACCTGCCGTGCGTGACCTGCCATGCGTGACCCGGCACCGGCGACTTGTGCGCGGGGCCCTTCCCGCCCCTCGCCGACTCACCTGGTGGACGACCCCTTGACGCCGCGCGAGGCCGGATCGACACTCGGTACGGGAATCCTAGTGAACGGGTAGGGAATCATGGGGCGACAGGAGCCGGCCACCGGCCGAGCGAGCCGTACGTCATGGTCGTCGCCCCTTCTGACCTCCCGCCGTCACATCGACCTCCAGCGCGTGTGCAGCGCGATCAGCGCCCAGCGCTGAGCCGGCCGCCCCTACCGCGCCCTCCGCCCCGGTGATGCCCCCTGGGCACCACCCGCCCGGCGCGCGGCCGCACGGTCCCCCCGTTCCGTCGTCCTCCGTCGTCGCATCCGCCGCGCGCCGGTCCGCCGCGCGCGCCGCCCCCGGGGAGAGTCATGTCCTTCACACCACCGGCCGCCCGGCTGACGGTCCGTTCCGTCCCCGTCTTCCGGGGCCGTATCGGCAGTGACGCCCGCAGCGGCCACTACGCCGTGCCGCGCCGCTACCGACTCCATCTGTCCGCCGCCGACCCCGACGGGCTGCGCATCGCCGTCACCCACAGCCTCCTCGGCCTGGAACGGGCCTGTCCCGTCACGTTCCTGCCCGCCGTCCCCGACTGTCCCGACGGCGGCCACTCCGCGCTGCGCCCGCTCTACGACGCCAGCGCCCACCACTACACCGGACCCGCCGTCGCGCCCGTGCTCAGCGACGACTGGTCGGGCCGGATCGTCTCCACCCACGGCCCCGACATCGCCCGCGACCTCGCCCGGCGCTTCGGCGGCGGCCGGACCGCGCTGTACCCGTGCGGCGCCGAGTCCGAGATCGACGCCGTCGAGCGGATGTGCGCCCAGGGCATCGAGCGGGCCGCGCAGCGCGCCGGTACGGCCGGCACCGGCGACGAGGAACGCGCCGCCGCGCTCGACACCCTGCTCCACACCCTCGGCGTGCTGGACCAGGGACTGCGCGTGCAGCCGTACCTGATCGGCGATCAGATCACCGCCGCCGACGTGGAGTTGTGGGTCGCGCTGGTGCAGCTCGACACCGTGCACCGCCATCATCTCGACGCGTCCGCCGTGCAGCGCATCGCCGGCCACCCCGCCCTGTGGGCCCACGCCCGCCGGCTCGCCGCGCACCCCGCGTTCGGCGCGCACCTCGACCTCGACGGCATCGCCCGCCGCCACCACGCCCGTTGTCAGGGCCTGGAGGCCGCGGGCGCCGCCGTGCAGATCCTGGACTGGGCCGCCCACATCGCGCCGGCCCCGTAACCGCCCCGGGACGCGGGGCCGTTGCGGCCCCGCAGCCGTTCCAGCACGTGGACCGGCGTTGACATTCGTTCGGGTGCCTGTCTTTACTTACGGCCCAGAACGGTCATGAGCGTCAGCGACAAGCCCTGGCTTGCTGACCGGCAACCCTCGCATCGCGGTGGGGTGCCCCAGGTGACGACCGGACCGGATGACGTGACCGCACGGATCCGGTAAGCGCGAGGGCCCCTGCGGGGGCCGCACGAGTGACGGAGAGTCCCATGTACGCAGCTCCCAGGACGGCGCCCCGCCGCCTTCGGGGCTGCGTCCGTCCGTCCGCGCAGCAGCCCCTCGTCGCCGACCGGGCCGTCGATCTGCTCCGCGTGAACAGCGCACTGTGTACCGCACCGGGCCGTGCCCGCTGTCGGGGCTGACACCAGCAGACCCGGCACCACCGCAGCACATTCCCCTCGCCCCGCCGCGTTCCCGACGCACACCGCCCGAGCGGTGAGCCGTCCACCGCAGCCCCACCCCGGTTCTCCGTACACGACCGTGCGCCGCGCGCCCTCCCGCGGCCGCCACCACGGCCGTGCCCGTCCGGGGTGCCCGACTTCCGCCGGAGCCCCTCATGAGCGAACCCCCAGGCGTCGCGACCCTCGACGCGAAGCCCATAGCCGACACCCCGTCAAAACAGCTCTCAGCACAGCGCGTTCAGCCGCTACGACGACCCGGACGCTGGATCGCCACCGCGATCGTCCTGGTCCTGGTCGCCCAGTTCGCGCACGGCCTGATCGCCAACCCGTTCTACCAGTGGGACCGCTTCGGCTACTGGTTCCTGCGGCCCGTCATCCTCGACGGACTGCTGATCACCCTGGAAGTCGCCGCCTACAGCGCGGTGCTCGGCCTTCTCGGCGGCATCCTGCTCGCCCTCGCCCGGCTCTCCAGGAGCCCGGTGCTGCGCGCGGTGAGCTGGACCTACGTCTGGGCCCTGCGGTCCATCCCGCTGATCGTCGTCCTGCTCTTCCTCTACAACTTCAGTGCCCTGTACCAGACGTTGAGCGTCGGCGTCCCCTTCGGACCGGCCTTCTTCACCTTCGACGAGTCCCGGCTCGCCACCGACATGGTGATCGCCGTCGTCGGCCTCAGCCTCAACGAGGCCGCCTACGCCGCCGAGGTCGTCCGCGGCGGCATCCTCTCCGTCGACCAGGGCCAGCACGAGGCGTCCGCCGCGCTCGGCCTGCCCAAGAGCTACCAGTTCCGCAAGATCGTCTTCCCGCAGGCGCTGCGCTCGATCGTCCCCAACTACGTCAACCAGCTCATCGGCCTCATCAAGGCCACCTCCCTGGTCTTCTACGTGTCCCTGCTCGACCTGTTCGGCACCGCGCAGACCATGGGCTCCACCTACCCCGGCGACATCGTGCCGCTGCTGCTCGTGGTCACCGTCTGGTACCTGATCCTGACCAGCCTGGTGTCCGTCGCCCAGTTCTACGTCGAGCGGTACTACGCCCGGGGCGCCACCCGCTCCCTGCCGCCGACGCCGTTGCAGAAACTGCGGACCGGGTTCACCGACCTGCGCGCCCGCATCCGCCGGGAGGCCGCCGTATGACCACCGAGACCGCCGAGGCGACCACCGCCCCCGGGGCGAGCGTGCCCGCCGCCGTCGAGGTGCACGACGTGCACAAGTGGTACGGCGCCCACCGCGTCCTGGACGGCGTGAACCTGACCGTACGGCCCGGCGAGGTCACCGTGATCCTCGGCCCGTCCGGCTCCGGGAAGTCCACCCTGCTCCGGGTCATCAACCACCTGGAGAAGCCGGAGATCGGCCATGTCAGCATCAACGGCGAGCCGATCGGCGTCCGCCGGCACGGCGGCCGGCTGCGCGAGCTGAGCGAACGCGCCATCCTCACCCAGCGCAGCCGCATCGGCTTCGTCTTCCAGAACTTCAACCTCTTCCCGCACCTCACCGTGCTGGACAACATCGCCGCCGCCCCCGTCGCCACCGGCAAGCTCAGCCGCCCCGCCGCCCAGGAACTCGCCCGCGAACTCCTCGACCGGGTCGGCCTCGCCGACAAGGCCGGCGCCTACCCCCGCCAGCTCTCCGGCGGCCAGCAGCAGCGCGTCGCCATCGCCCGCGCCCTCGCGCTGCGCCCCGGCGTCATCCTCTTCGACGAGCCCACCTCGGCCCTCGACCCCGAACTCGTCGGCGAGGTCCTCGCGGTCATCAAGGACCTGGCGACCAGCGGCACCACCCTGGTCATCGTCACCCACGAGGTCGGCTTCGCCCGCGAGGTCGCCGACCGCGTCGTCTTCATCGACGGCGGCCGGATCGTCGAACAGGGCCCGCCCGCCGAGGTCCTCGACAAGCCGCAGCACGAGCGCACCCGGGACTTCCTGAGCAAGGTCCTCTGACCCGCGCGCAACCCGGGCGCACCCCGCGCGCACCCCCTGATCTCCCCCACGCACCACCCCGCACCACCCCGCCCCCACACCACCACCCTCTCTCACCCAGCACCAAAGGACGGCCCATGTCTGCCCACGTCACCCGACGCAGCCTGATACGCGGCATCACCGCGGCGACCGCGGTCGCCACCCTCGCCACCGGGCTCGCCGCCTGCGGTGGGGACAGCGACGCCGCCACCACGACCGACAGCGCCGCCGCCGGGGGCGTGACCGTCGGCCGCGTGTCCAACGGCGCCGCCAAGGAGACCACCATCAAGGTCTCGGAGGTGAAGTCCATCAGCGCCAAGCTGCCGGACGCCGTGAAGAAGAGCGGCAAGCTCACCATCGGCGTCGGCGCCCTGCCCTCCGGCTTCGCCCCGCTGGCCTACGTCGGCGACGACCAGAAGACCCTCACCGGCGCCGAGCCCGACCTCGGCCGACTGGTGGCGGCGGTCCTCGGCCTGGAGCCCGAGACCAAGAACTTCACCTGGGAGAACCTGTTCGTCGGCATCGACAGCGGCAAGGTCGACGTGGCCTTCTCCAACGTCACCGACACCGAGGAGCGCAAGAAGAAGTACGAGTTCGCCTCCTACCGCCAGGACAACCTCGGCTGGGAGGTGAAGAAGTCCAGCACCTGGAAGTTCGACGGCGACTACAAGAACCTCGCGGGACTCACCGTCTCCGTCGGCTCCGGCACCAACCAGGAGAAGATCCTGCTGGAGTGGAAGAAGAAGCTGGAGAGCGAGGGCAAGAAGCTCACCGTCAAGTACTACCCGGACCGCAACGGCACCTATCTCGCCCTCAACAGCGGCAAGATCGACGCCTACTTCGGCCCCAACCCCGGCATCGCCTACAACGTCGCCAAGACCGCGGGCACGGCCAACGCGACCGCCAACGCGGGCACCTTCTCCGGCGCGGGCGAGACCCTCCAGGGCCTGATCGCCGCCACCGCGAAGAAGGACAGCGGTCTCGCCGAGCCGCTCGCCGAGGCCATCAACTACCTCATCGACAACGGCCAGTACGCCACGTGGCTGGAGGTCTACAACCTCTCCAACGAGGCCGTCGCCAAGTCCGAGGTGAACCCGCCCGGCCTGCCGCTCGACAATTCCTGACACGCCGTCAGCCGGGAACATCGGGTCCGGCCAGGGCGTTCCACCGTAGAAGAGGCATGTGAGGCGCGACAGCGCGCCCCGGGAGAGGGAGGTGCAAGGCCGTGACGTCCACCTTCCACGCCGTGCACCTCCACTCCCGGGCCCACATCGACCTCCAGCGCGTGGCCGGCGCGCTCTGTCGCTCCTGACACCCGTTCCCCGATGCCGCACCCCATGGCGCGGGTGACGTGCGCTCTCGTACGGACCTCCAGGAAGGCACCACCGTGTCCTCAGCATCCCTTTCCCCGCTGCACCTCGCCGTCGCCCTCGACGGCACCGGCTGGCATCCCGCCTCCTGGCGCGAGCCGGTCGCCCGCCCCCGCGAGCTGTTCACCGCCCGCTACTGGGCCGACCAGGTCACCGAGGCCGAGCGCGGCCTCCTCGACCTCGTCACCTTCGAGGACGGCCTCGGCCTCCAGTCCTCCCACTTCCTCGATCCGGACGACCGCACCGACCAGGTCCGCGGCCGCCTCGACGCCGTCCTGACCGCCTCCCGCGTCGCCCCGCTCACCCGTCACATCGGGCTGGTGCCGACCGCGGTCACCACCCACACCGAGCCCTTCCACCTCTCCAAGGCCATCGCCACCCTGGACTACGTCAGCACCGGCCGCGCCGGTGTACGCGTCCAGATCACCGGCCGGCAGAGCGACGCCGCCCACTTCGGCCGCCGTACGATCCCGCCGATCGACGACCTGCGCGGCCCGGTGGTGGCCGACCTGTTCGACGAGGCCGCCGACCACGTCGAGGTCGTCCGCCGGCTCTGGGACAGTTGGGAGGACGACGCCGAGATCCGGGACGCGGCCACCGGGCGCTTCATCGACCGCGACAAGCTGCACTACATCGACTTCGAGGGCCGCCACTTCAGCGTCAAGGGCCCCTCCATCACCCCGCGCCCGCCGCAGGGCCAGCCCCTGGTCGCCGCCCTCGCCCACGACACCGTCCCCTACCGGCTGGTGGCCCGCGCCGCCGACCTCGGCTTCGTCACGCCCCACGACACCGGACAGGCCCGCGCGATCGTCGCCGAGATCCGCGCCGAACAGGACGCGGTGGGCCGGACCGCCGAACCGCTGCACATCTTCGGTGACCTGGTGGTCTTCCTCGACGAGGACCCCGCCGAGGCCGCCGCCCGCCGCGAGCGCCTCGACGCCCTGGCGGGCGAGGAGTTCACGAGCGACGCCCGGATCTTCACCGGAACCCCCGCCCAACTCGCCGACCTGCTCCAGGAGTTCCAGGAGGCCGGACTCACCGGGTTCCGGCTGCGCCCCGCCGTCGCCGGCCACGACCTGCCGGCGATCACCCGCGGCCTGGTCCCCGAACTCCAGCGCCGCGACGCCTTCCGCCGCGCCTACGAGGCCGACACCCTGCGCGGGCTCCTCGGTCTGACCCGCCCCGCCAACCGCTATGCCGCAGCCTGAGCCGGACGGAGAGCCGACGACCATGAGCAAGCCCCTGAAGCAGATCCACCTGGCCGCGCACTTCCCCGGCGTCAACAACACCACCGTGTGGAGCGACCCGCGGGCCGGCAGCCATATCGAGTTCAGCTCCTTCGCCCACTTCGCCCGCACCGCCGAACGCGCCAAGTTCGACTTCCTGTTCCTCGCCGAGGGCCTGCGCCTGCGCGAACAGGGCGGCAAGATCTACGACTTGGACGTCGTCGGCCGCCCCGACACCTTCACCGTCCTCGCCGCGCTCGCCGCCGTCACCGAACACCTCGGACTGACCGGCACCATCAACTCCACCTTCAACGAGCCCTACGAGGTGGCCCGCCAGTTCGCCAGCCTCGACCACCTCTCCGGCGGCCGCTCCGCGTGGAACGTCGTCACCTCCTGGGACGCCTTCACCGGCGAGAACTTCCGCCGCGGCGGCTTCCTCCCGCAGGAGGAGCGCTACTCCCGCGCCAAGGAGTTCCTCGCCACGGCGAACGAACTCTTCGACTCCTGGCAGGGCGACGAGATCCTCGCCGACCAGGCCACCGGCACCTTCCTGCGCGATGCCAAGGCCGGCGCGTTCGTCCACGAGGGCCGGCACTTCGACATCCACGGCCGGTTCAACGTGCCGCGCAGCCCCCAGGGCCGCCCGGTGATCTTCCAGGCCGGGGACTCCGACGAGGGCCGCGAGTTCGCCGCCTCCGCCGCCGACGCCATCTTCAGCCGCTACGCCGGACTCGACGACGGCCGCGCCTTCTACACCGACGTCAAGTCCCGCCTCGCCCGCTACGGCCGCCGCCCCGACCAGCTCCTGATCCTGCCCGCCGCCAGCTTCGTCCTCGGCGACACCGACGCGGAGGCCGAGGAGATCGCCCGCGACGTCCGCCGCCAGCAGGTCAGCGGCGCCACCGCGATCAAGCACCTGGAGTTCGTCTGGAACCGCGACCTCTCCGGCTACGACCCGGAGGGCCCGCTGCCCGACATCGACCCCGACCCCGGCGAGCACCACATCGCCCGCGGCCGCGCCCAGGTCCGGATGTACCGGGACCCGATCGCCACCGCCCGCGAATGGCGCGAGCGCGCCGCGGCGAACAACTGGTCCATCCGCGACCTGGTCATCGAGACCGGCAACCGGCAGAACTTCGTCGGCTCCGCCGAGACCGTCGCCCGCACCATCAACGACTACGTCCAGGCCGACGCCAGCGACGGCTTCATCCTGGTCCCGCACCTCACCCCGGGCGGCCTCGACACCTTCGCCGACCAGGTCGTCCCGCTCCTCCAGGAACAGGGCGTCTTCCGCACCGAGTACGAGGGCACCACCCTGCGCGACCACCTCGGCCTCGCGCACCCGGACGACATCCGCCACGAGCGGGCCGCGTCGTGAAGTTCCTCGCCATCACCCTGATCGTGCACCGCCCGGACCCGGTCACCGGCGTCCTGAAGTCCACTCAGGACCGCTTCCGCGAGGTGCTCGACAACGCCCTGCTCGCCGAGGAACTCGGCTTCGACGGCTTCGGCGTGGGGGAGCGGCACGAACGGCCGTTCATCTCCTCCTCGCCGACCGTCGTCCTCAGCCATGTCGCCGCCCTGACCCGGCGGATCCGGCTGTTCACCGCCGTGACCACCCTCAGCCTCCTCGACCCGGTCCGCGCCTACGAGGACTACGCCACCCTCGACCATCTCTCCGGCGGCCGCCTCGACCTGATCATCGGCAAGGGCAACGGCTCCGCCCAGCGCGACCTGTTCCACGTCACCCCCGAGGACCAGTGGGAGCGCAACGCCGAGAGCTACGAGGTGTTCCGGCAGATCTGGCGCCACGACAAGGTCACCGCGGCCACCCGCTTCCGGCCCGAGCTGAAGGACGCCGAGGTGTGGCCCCGGCCCTACCAGCGGCCGGTCCGCGTCTGGCACGGCAGCGCCACCAGCAAGGAGTCCGTGGACCTGGCCGCCCGCTACGGCGACCCGCTGTTCTCCGCGAACGTCACCCACCCCGTCGAGCCCTACGCCGAACTGGTCCGCCATTACCGCGAACGCTGGGAGCACTACGGCCACGACCCGGCGGACATCGCGGTCGGCGCCGGATCGGCCGGGGTGTACGTGGCCCGCACCTCGCAGGAGGCGCGCGAGACGTACCGGCCGATCTTCGAGAGCAACCTCGACTTCCAGCGCCGTACCGGCCTGCCCGTCGTCTTCGAGACGCTGGAGGACTTCGTCGAGCGCAGCTCCGCCCTGATCGGCAGCCCGCAGCAGGTGATCGACAAAGTCCACCGCTACCACGAGCAGTTCGGGCACTCCGTGCTCCATCTACAGGCGGACGCGAGCGGATTGACGGACTTTCAGCACCGCGACTCGCTGGAGCGGTTCCAGGCGCAGGTGGCGCCGGTGCTGCGCAAGGAGATACCCGACCCGCCGTTCGCCTGGGGCCCGGTGCTCCCGGCGGCGCCCGCCGAGGAGGAGCCCGCCCGTGCCTGAGACACCCCTCGGCGTCCTCGACCTGGTCCCGGTCCCGGCCGGGGCGACGGCCTCCGACGCACTGCGCAACTCCCTCGACCTCGCCCGCCGGGCCGAACAGGTCGGCTACAGCCGCTACTGGTTCGCCGAACACCACCTCAACCCCGGCGTCGCGGGCACCTCACCCGCCGTCCTCCTCGCCCTCACCGCCGCCGTGACCGACACCATCCGGCTCGGCTCCGGGGCCGTCCAGCTCGGCCACCGCACCGCGCTGAACACGGTCGAGGAGTTCGGGCTGATCGACGCCCTGCACCCCGGCCGGCTCGACCTCGGCGTGGGCCGCTCCGGCGGCGGCCCCTCCGGCCGCCCGGCCGAACCGCCGCCCACCGCGACCCCGGTGGTCGACGGCCGGGCGCCCAACGGGCTGGTCATCCCGCCCCGGTTCTCCTTCGAGAACCTCCTCGGCTCCCCGCGGATCGCCCTCCAGCTCAGACTGCTCAAACTGCCCGGCGCCGAGTCCCAGGACTACGCCGAGCAGATCGACGACCTCCTCGCCCTGCTCGCCGGCAGCTACCGCTCCCCGGAGGGCCTGGAGGCCCATGCCGTGCCCGGCGAGGGCGCCGACGTCCAGGTGTGGATCCTGGGCAGCAGCGGCGGCACCAGCGCCGAGGTCGCGGGCGCCCGCGGACTGCGCTTCGCGGCGAACTACCACGTCAGCCCGGCCACCGTCCTGGAGGCCGTGGACGGCTACCGGGCCCGCTTCAAGCCCTCGGAGACCCTCGACCGGCCGTACGTGAGCGTCTCCGCCGATGTCGTCGTCGCCGAGGACGAGGACCGCGCCCGGGAGCTGGCCGCCGGGTACGGGCCGTGGGTGCGCAGCATCCGCACCGCCGAGGGCGCCATCGCCTTCCCCACCCCGGAGCAGGCCCGCGCCCTGCCCTGGACGGACGAGGACCAGGCCCTCGTCCAGGACCGGCTCGACACCCAGTTCACCGGCACCCCGGCCCAGGTCGCCGACCGGCTGGAACAGCTCCAGGAGGCCACCGGCGCCGACGAGTTGCTCATCACCACCATCACCCACGACCACACCGACCGGGTCCGCTCCTACACCCTGCTCGCCGACGAGTGGCGCCGCCGCGGGCACCTGCCCGAGGCCCCCTGACACCGGCCGCGGGACGCCGGTGCGCCGGGATCACGTCACCCTCCCCCGAGGGGACGTGATCCCGGCGCTTCCCCCGGCGCCGGACTGCGGTATCGAGGGCGGTCGTGGCCGGTGTCACCAGCACATGACCGCCGTACGGCCCGACCCCCACCCGGAGTAGAGCCGCACCCGGACGAAGTAGCGGCGGCCCTTGACCAGGCGGGCCCGGATCGTGGCGTTGTCCGGGGTGCCGCCGTCGTCGCGGCCCGCGAGGAAGCGGGGCACGCCGTCCCGCTCCTCGAACACCACCACCACGGCGTCCCCGTCGCCGAAGGTGCCGACGGTGTACTCGCGGGTCTCCGGCGGCTCCACCGCGAAGTCGGCCTGCCCGCCCGGCCCCAGCGACAGCGGCACCGACCGGAACGGCACCAGCTCCGGCGGCTGCGCGGCCGCCGACGGATACCAGCGCAGCACGAACTCCTTGTCCAGCGCCGACAGTTCACCGCTGGGATGGACACCCCCGCGGAACTGCTCGGGCTCCAGGATCAGTCCGGCGGAGAAGGGGTACTCCATCACCGAATGCGGGTCCCACACCGAGCCGTTGACCTCGGCAGGGTCCAGCTTGCGCAGGATGTTGACGTAGGTGCGGTCCCGGCTCCAGTGGTTCGGCGGGCCCGCCAGATCGGCGTACACCGCCTCGTCGTCCCAGTGGATCCCGGCGAACGGGCTCTGGTGCTCGTGCTGCATACCGAGCGCGTGCCCGATCTCGTGCAGGGCCGTGGCCCGTTCACCGGGCGCGGTCAGATCCCAGCCGAAGTTCATGGTGCGCTCGGCGAGTCCGGCGAACAGCGCGTCACGGCCCACCGCCGACCAGGAGCCGTCGCCCTGCTGGAAGCCGATCCGCAGCTCCGCCTCCGAGCGGTCGGCGACCTCGGCGAACGACACCCCGATGCCGAGCCCGGACCAGGCGCCGAAGCAGTCGCGCACCACGTCCCGCTGGGCCTCGTCGCCCACCCAGGACACCCACCGGGTGCCGCCGGAACCCGGTACGGCAATGACCGACCCGTCGCCCTCGCCGTCGAAGAAGTGGTAGTGCAGGACCGTGCCGTTGACCCACATCCGGCGCCCGCTGAGCAGCGCGCCGAGCCGTTCGGCGGCCAGCCCCGGGGCGAACACGGGGGCCGGCTGCCGCGGCAGGGAGCAGTAGCGGGCCGTCATGCCCCCACAGTGCCGCGCCCCGTCGCCCCGGCGCCTGAGTCGGGGGCTACTCAAGTCGCCCTGTATCAGGCGTGAGTACACCGACTCCACATGGTGTGACTCCCCACGCCGTGACACCTCGTGCCGTGACCCCGCTTCGGGCGGCCACCGTCGCACCGCGCGCCGAGACCCTGCGCCCGCACTGGCCGTTCACCGGACGGGAGGAGGAACTCGACCTGGTGCGGCGGTCGTTGGCGGCGGGACGGCCCGGGATCGTGGTGACCGGACCGGCCGGCTGCGGCCGTACCCGGCTGGCCGCCGAGGCGGTGCGCGGCACCGACTGCGTCCGGGTGTCCCCGACCCCCGAGACCCGGACCACCCCCTTCGGCGCCTTCGCCCCCGTACTGCCCGAGTCCGTCACCCTCCACCGCGCCGTGCGCCTGCTGTCCGGGGTGCGGCTGCTGTGCGTCGACGACGCGCATCTGCTGGACGACGCCTCCGCCGCCCTGCTCCACCACCTCGCCGTCCAGGGCCGCACCCGGCTGCTGGTCACCGTCACGGACGGCGTGCCCGCGCCCGCCGCGGTGACCCGCCTGCGCACCGGCGAGGCACTGCCCCGGCTCGCCCTCGCGCCGCTCCCCGACGACGCCACGGACCCGCTCCTGGAGGCCGCGGCGGGCGGCCCCCTGGACGCCCTCACCGCGCACCGGCTGCGTGGGCTGTGCCGGGGCGACCTGCGGCTGCTGCGGGACCTGACGGCCGCCGTCCACGACACGGGCCTGCTCACCCGCCTGCCCGAGACCGGCCTGTGGGCGTGGCGCGGCCCGGTGCCGCCGACCCCGGCGCTGCGCGAGCGCGCCGCCGCCGTCCTGGCTCGCCCCTGCCCCGAGGAGCGCGAGGCTCTGGACCGCCTCGCCTTCGCCGAACCCCTGCCGCTGCCCGCCGGCACCCTGGACCTGCGGGCCCTGGAACGCCTGGAGGCGGACGCCCTGATCGAGGTGGCGGACGACGACACCGTGCGCCTCGCCCACCCCCTGCACGGCACGATGCTGCGCGCCACCGCCGGACGGCTGCGCGCACGGCGGCTGTCCGGGCTGCGCGGGCCGCTCACCGACGCCCTCGACACGGAGGCCGCCGCCCTGCTCGACGGCATCGCCCGCGACGACGTCCGCACCGCCCGCACCCCGGTGGGGGAGTGGCTGGTCGCCGAGGGCGCGCCCGTCCCGGCCGGGTACGCCGCCGTCCGCGCCCGCTTCGCCCGGCTGCGCGGCGAACTCCGCGAGGCCGCGGCCTGGGCCCGCGAGGGCCTGTCCGAGACACCCCGGCACCCTGCCTGCCGCCGCGAACTCGCCCTGACGGCAGCCCGGTCGGGCGAACCCGGCCCCGACGACGGCGCCACCGACGACGGCGTCACCGACGACCCCGACGCCTACGACGCCGTACGCCTCGGTGCTCCCGAGCGGGCCCTCGAACTGCTGCCGCCGGACGGGGTGTTCGCCCGGCACGCGCGTGCGCTGGCCCGTGCCGACGGGGCCGCCCTGGACCGGGTGGCCGCCGAACTCGGCGAGCGCGGCTTCCTGTTGTACGCCGCCGAGGCGTACGCCCAGGCCGCCTCCGCGCACCGCGACCCCACCGCGGCCCGTACCGCCCGCACCCGCGCGGCCGCGCTCGCCCGCCGCTGCCAGGGCGCCCGCACCCCGGCCCTGTCCGGACCGGCGCTGGGCGAACTCACCGCCCGCCAGCGCCAGATCGTCACCCTCGCCGCGGCCGGCCTCACCAACCGACAGATCGCCGAGCGCCTCACCCTCTCCGTCCGCACCGTCGGCAACCACCTCTACGGCGCCTACGCCCGCCTCGGCACCGCCGACCGCACGACCCTGCCGTGGCTGGTGGAACAGCCCGCCTAGGAGGCCCAGTCAGTGGTCAGGCCGCCCCGAACGCGGTGAACGCCCAGCCCGTCGCCCGGTGGACGGAGTCGCCGGGCAGGGCGGCGCGGGCGTCGCGGAGGGCCTCGGCCAGGGAGAGGCCGCCGCTCAGGCCGCGGTGCAGCGCCAGCATCAGGGGGACCACGGCGGCGTCGTTGACGGGCGCGCTGCTCGCGACCACGCCCGCCGTGCCGAGCGGCAGCAACGCGGTGACCAGGCCGAGGAGTTCGTCGGCGCCGGCCGGGGCGAGCCGGGCGGTGTCGCAGCTCGACAGGATGATCCGGTACGGGCTGCGGGCGAGGCGCTCGAAGTCGTGGACGATCAGCGGGCCGTCCGCCATCCGCAGGGAGGAGAACATCGGGCTGTCGGCGCGGAAGGTGCCGTGCGCCGCGATGTGCGCGAGGGTCGCCCCGTCCAGTTCCTCCAGCACCCGCGGCACGCGCGCGTCGGCGTGCTCCAGCACCGTGGGCCGACCGTAGCGTCCGGCGACCTCCGGTACCTCGGCCCCGCCGGTGGCGAGGCCGGGCCCGCGCACCAGGACGTGCCGCCGGCCGGGTGGCGGTTCGGTCTCGCGGGCGCGCAGCCAGCCGCTCGCCGACGGCGACACGCTGACCACCCGCTCCCGCAGCGACGGCAGCAGCGCCCACGGCACCCGGTGCAGCCGGGCCGGCGGGACCACGACCACCGGTCCCGGCCCAAGATGCCCCGCCGCCTCACCGAGCAGCAGTTCCTCCAGACGCCGTCCGGCGGCCTCGGCCAGCGGCAGCCGCCCCTCCGCGCCCGGATGGGCCAGCCGGCGCAGCGCGGCCTGCACGTACTCGGCCTCGTGCTCCGCCTCGGCGAGCAGCCCGCCCGCGAACCGCCGCACCTTGCCGCCGCCGCACAGCAGCACCTGCACCCGCCCGTCCAGGACGGCGAGTTCGACGAGCCGGGTGTCCCCGAGCCGCTCCAGGAGCCGCTTCGCCTGGAACCGGGCGCCGTCCCCGGGCGCGTCCCCGCGGCTGTGCAGGGTCCGGGACCGGATCTCCCGCTCCAGCCTGCGCTGTTCCCGCTCCAGGGCGGGCACCGGGCGCCCGTCCATCCGCGCGCTCTCCGCGCGGGCCGCGATCTCCCGGAAGGCCGTCAGCCCGCTCAGCAGCTCCGGGTCGGCGGGCGGCCGGGTCGGCGGGGTGGACAGCGCCGTCGCCCGCCACCGCTCGCTCCAGCCCAGCAACTGCCGGGGCCCGCCCCGCTCCAGACTCACCTGCTGGGCCAGCGCCGCCAGTTCGGCGCCCTGCGCGGTGGCCCGCGCCCTCAACTCGGAGGCGCCCAGCGTCATCCGGTGGTCGTCGAGCACGTCCAGGCCGCGCCGGCACGCCTCCAGCACGCCCCGCCCGGAGCCGGTGGCCCGCGCCCACAGGGCCTGCGCCGCCCAGCCCGTCATCCGGGCCAGCGGCGGCCCGCTGCGGCGGCTGCGCGCCGCGATCTCCAGATAGCGTTCGGCGTCCGCCGTCCAGTCCAGGCCGAGCGCGATCCGGCCCGCCAGCAGCCACGCCTCGGGCGCGGCGGGCGCCCCGAACGCCGACAGCCGCTCCGCCAGCCGGGCCGCGTCCGCCACCAGCCGGCCCGAGCCCCGCCCGGTCGCCACCCGCGCCTCGATCAGCACCAGCCGGGCGTGCGTCTCCCACCAGCCGCGCCGCTGCCCCGCGAAGAGCCGCTCAGCCACCGCCGCCCGCGCGATCGCCGTCCCCGGGTCGCCCGCCAGCCTGGCCGCCCTCGCCGCCACCAGCAGCAGTTCCGCCTTGCGCGTGGACTGCCCGCCGATGCCGTCGAGGACCGCGATCGCCGCGTCCGCCTCGGCCAGCGCCTCCGGCGCGAGCCCGGCCGCCATCAGCACCTCGCAGCGCCGGATGTTGAGCATGAAGGTCGGCGTGCCGAGCTTGGCGTACCGCTCCTCGGCCTCGTCCAGCAGCCGCAGCGCGGCCGGGACGTCCCCGGAACGGAACGCGGCCAGCCCCCGGCTCTCCACCGCGTCCGCCTTGTCGTGCTCCTGGCCCGTGGTGTCCCACAGCGCCTCGGCCGCCGTGAAGTCCGCCTCCGCCCGCTCCACCGAGCCGAGCGCGAGATGCACGGTGGCGCGCAGGGTGAGGGCGCGCGCCGTCCAGATGACGTCGTCCGCCCCGCGCAGCACGGGAATCGCCCGCCGTACGTCCTCCAGCGCCTCGCGGTGGTGCCCGAGCACCCACCAGGAGTAGGCCCGCCGGTACAGCACCCGCGCGCGGGTGTGCCCGCTGCCGCGCTCCACGCCCCGCTCGAACGCCTCCAGGCCCTGCCGGGTACGCCCGGCGTGGATCAGCGCCACCCCGAGCGTGGCCAGCACATCGGCCTCGCGCTCCGCCGAGTCCGCGCGGGCCGCGAGGTCACGGGCGCGCCGCAGATGGTCCAGAGCGATCCGCAGATCGCCCCAGTCCCGCTGCCAGATGCCGATCACCTGATGGGCGACCGAGGCGTGCAACGGCGTCGGGTCGGTGTCGAGGACTCCTTCCGCCCGCGACAACGCGTCGTTGGGGGCGGCGAACACCATCGGCAGCAGTTCGAGAACCGATTCGTTGCCCGTTGTTCCCGCTGTCACTCCACGGATGGTAGTGCTCCGGCCGGTACCCCACACCCGTTCGGTGCCGTATCCGGGGATATCAATTGGACATCATGTCAACGTACTTGGCGGCGCGTGGACGGCGTGCACGCCCGGCGCCCGGTGGACGGGTGGGGCGCGCGCGGACGAACGCACCCTCGGTGTCCGCAACCGCACCCCCCGTCCCGGCCGTCGCAACTGCTGTATCAGGACCGGGCCTCGCGGCTCAGACTGACGACATCGGCACTGGGGAGGACACGCCATGGCACCACAGCGATTCCACGAGCAGTTCGATCAGATCCAACGCTCGCTGCCCGACGTCCCGTTGGCGATGGGGCCGGACGACTCCGCCGAGTTCATCTACGAGCGGGGCGTGGTCCTCGCCCGCGACGGCGAGGAGGCGCGGGTCGTCGAGGACACCGTGCGCGACCACTTCACCGCCACCGCCGGACTCGTCGGCGACCACGTACGGCGCGCCGGACCGCGGACCAACCGCTCCGGCATCACCCGCATCCAGGTCGGCGACCCCTCCGACCGCGGCCCCGGGATCCGCGGCGGCGGGGACGACGCCGTCGCCGGAGCCCTGCGCGCGCTGCGCACCGCGGAGGGCCGCACCGGCCACCGGCTCGTCAGCCGCAACCACGTGGTGTCCATCGCCGTCAACGCCTGCCCCGGCGACGAGCCCGTGCCCGTGGCCCACACCGAGCAGCCCAACCCCTCCCCGGCGCCGGGCACCTACGACCCGGCGAGCGCCGTCGGCGTCCTGGTCGTCGACACCGGCCTGATGCACGACTACCGCTCCTACCCGCCGCTCGCCCACACCGACGGCGACCTCCAGATCCGCGAGACGGACGACGACGGCGTCCTCCAGCAGTACGTCGGACACGGCACGTTCATCGCCGGACTCGTCGCGGCCGTCGCGCCCAACACCGCCGTCACCGTGCGCGGCACCCTCAACGACGCCGGCGCGATCCTGGAGGACGCCTTCGGCGAGGCGCTGTTCGACGCCGTCGAGGAAGGCGGCTGGCCCGACATCCTCAGCCTCTCCGCCGGCAGCTCCAACGGCCGCGTCGACGGACTGCTCGGCGTCGAGGGCTTCATGCGCGCGCTCAGGGGACAGCGCACCCTGCTGGTCGCCGCCGCCGGCAACAACGCCAGCGCCACCCCCTTCTGGCCCGCCGCCTACGCCACCCAGCCCGACTACGCCGACGCGGTCCTGTCGGTCGGCGCGCTGCGCGGCGACGGCGAGTACGGCGCCTGCTTCAGCAACCACGGCGGCTGGGTCCGCGTCTACGCCCCCGGCGAGCGCCTCACCAGCGCCCTCACCGGCTTCGACAGCCCCGTCCCGTACATCTACCAGCACTCCACCTACGACGCCTGCCGCTACGGCTTCGGCTACGCCTGCACCTGCCGCTCCCCGCGCCACAACGGCGTCCTCAGCGACGGCACGGGCAAGCCGGACCAGGTGATGTTCGAGGGCTACGCGTCCTGGAGCGGCACGTCCTTCGCGACGCCCGTGGTGGCCGGACTCGTCGCCGCCCACATGACGGCCCACCAGGAGACCGACCCGCGCGCGGCGGCCCGGCAACTCCTGGAGAAGAACGTCGAGTTCGCCGAGGTGCGCGGCGCGCACGTGCCGGCTCTGCTGCCCGCCACCTGGCGCCCGGTCCCGGTCGGGCCGGCATGAGGAAGCGGTCATGAGGACACCGTCATGAGGTCCGAGCGATGCCCCGCCACGGCGTACGATGACAGGCCGTACACGAGGGGTGGGGCCGTGGACCGTACTGATGTCGGCGCGCTCGTCCAGTCCGCCGTCGACGGTGACACGGCGGCCTGGAAGGCACTGGTCGAAGGGCTGAGCCCGCTGGTCTGGTCGGTGGTGCGCTCGCACCGCCTGTCGGACGCGGACGGGAGCGAGGTGTACCAGACCGTCTGGTTCCGCTTCGCCCAGCACCTGGGCCGGATCCGGGAACCGGACAAGGCGGGTTCCTGGCTCGCGATCACCGCGCGCAACGAGTGCCTGAAGGTGATCAAGAGCGCCCGACGGCTCACACCGACCGACGATCCGCAGCTCCTCGACCGCGCCAGCGAGGACCGCACACCGGAGGAATCGGTACTGGACTCGGAGGAGGCGGCCGCGCAGAGCGAGCGCGTCCGCTTCCTCTGGCAGGAGTTCGAGGCGCTGGGCGACCGCTGCCGGCAGTTGCTGCGGGTGCTGATCGCCTCACCGCCGCCCAGCTATCAGGAGGTGTCGGCCGCCCTGGGCATCGCCGTGGGCAGCATCGGACCGATGCGCCAGCGCTGCCTGCGCCGCCTGCGGGCCCGACTCGACGCACGGGGAGCACTGTGAACGGCATCGACGACAACGACCATGGCCCCCGGCCGGGGGAAGACACCTTCGACGACGAGGAGTTCGACCTCGGCGCCCTGGAGGAGGAACTGCGGCAGGCCGCCGCCATCCTCGACCCGGTCCCCGCCGAACTGCGGCGGACGGCGGTCGAGGCGTACGCGCTGCACGACCTCGACGCCCGGATCGCCGAGCTGACCTTCGACTCGCTGACCGACGCCATCCCGGTGCGCGGAGCCGAGGACGCGCCGCGGATGCTGACCTTCCACTCCGGCGACCTCACGGTGGACGTCGAGGTGACCGGGGACGGGCTGATGGGCCAGCTCCTGCCGCCGCAGACCGCCTCCATCGAGGTGCTGCACGGCCCGCGCGCCGGTGTTCCGCTGACCGCCGACGCCCTGGGCCGCTTCACCTGCGACAGACCGTCCGGCGGCCCGTTCGCGCTGCGGCTGCGCACCGGCGGCGAGGTGGTCGTCACGGAGTGGCTGCGCGCGTAGGGGAGGTCCGCGCGCCGGCCGGTCAGGACACGGCGTCCACCAGGTCCGCCAACGCCCGTGCCAGCGCGGTCAGTCCAGGGCCCGCGGGGCCGCCCGGCTCGGTCATGTAGGTGTCCCGGCGGATCTCCACCATCAGCGCGGACACCCGGGCGTCCGACCCGTAGTACTCCAGCGGGACGTACGTCCCGGCGAACGGGCTGTCCAGGCCGGTCTCCCCGACCGGCGCGAACGCCTTCCGCGCGGCGGCGAGCAGCTCGGGCGGGGTGTGGAAGCGGTCCGTGCCCAGGCACACCGGCGGCCGCGGCCCGGTCCCGTGCAGCTCGTAGGGCAGCGGCGCGGACGGGTAGGAGTGCACGTCGATCACGACGGCCCGCCCGACCGCGGCCAGCCGGTCGGCCACGGCCCGCGACACGGCCCGCGCGTACGGCCGGAAGTACCGCTCGACCAGCGGCTCGTGGCCGACGTCGTCCGCCCGCAGCACCTCGCGGTGCGTGGTCCGTGTGTAGACGGCGCCCATCCCGACGGCCCGCATCTCCTCCCGCTCGTCCGGGAACCGCTCCGGGTCGACGACCAGCCGCGACAGCCGGTTGACGAACCGCCACGGAGCCACCGCGGCCAGCCGGCCCGCCGCCTCCGCGATCTCCGCGGTGTGCGCGTCCGTGATGTGGTCCAGCTCCTGCTCCAGCGCCCCGTCGTCCAGCACGATCCCGTCCCGCACGGTGTCCGGTATCTCCCGCGCCGAGTGCGGCACATGCAGAATCACCGGCGAACCGGCCCCGCCGGGCAGCAGCGCGAAGGACGGTGCGTCGGCGGAGGACATCGGGCGGCTCCCGGGGCGTTGTCAGTGGCGTGATGCATGATCGAAGGAGATCGACGGAGCCATCACAACACGACGCGTCGGGAACGGGGAATCGGGCATGGCCGTGACGAACGAGCAGGTGACGGGGCACCCGTTCCTGAAGGCGCTCTACCGGGACGACTACTACCCGGACCGGGTGGTGGACCGGGGCCGGGGCATCCTGCTGCGTCTGTGCGAGCGCGTCGAGACCGAGCGGCCGGCCGACGTCGACGCCCTGTACGTGCTGACGCATGCCGCCACCGAGGAGTTCAACACCCTCCAGGACGCCTTCTGGGAGGCCGGCAGCGAGATCGAGACGGTCGCGCGGGAGGCGATAGCGGAGGAGTTCTGGTTCGTCGCCGGGGCGTACGGCTTCCCGGACGCCGACATCGAGGAGCTGATCGCCCCGCGGGACTGGTGAGCGCGGCCGTCGTCTCAGCCGAGGATCTCGTGGACCAGGGCCGCCACCTGGTCCGTCTCGATCAGGAAGCCGTCGTGGCCGTACGGGGATTCGATGAGCCGGGGGTGGTCCGCGGAGGGGATGAGGGCGGCCAGTTCGGTCTGCTGGGGCGGCGGGTAGAGGCGGTCGGAGTCGACGCCGGCCACCAGGGTCCGGGCCGTCACGCGGGCCAGTGCGGCGCGGGTGCCGCCCCGGCCGCGGCCGATGTCGTGGGCGTTCATCGCCTCGGTCAGCACCACATAGCTGCCCGCGTCGAACCGCCGTACCAGCTTGGCCGCGTGATGGTCGAGGTAGGACTCGACCTGGTAGCGGCCGCCCCGGAAGGGCTCCTCGGTGCCCTGGGCGGTCCGGCCGAAGCGCAGCGCCAGCTCCGGTTCGCTGCGGTAGGTGATGTGGGCGAGCCGGCGGGCGAGCCCCAGACCGGCGTGCGGGCCGCGCCCGGTGTCGTGGTAGTCGCCGCCCTGCCAGTGCGGATCGGCGCGGACGGCGTGCAGTTGCACGTTCGCCCAGGCGATCTGCTCCGCGCTCGCCGCCGCCGTCGTCGCGAGCAGGAGCAGGGCGTCCACCCGTCCGGGGTACGACACCGCCCACTCCAGCGCCCGCATGCCGCCCATCGAGCCGCCGACGACCAGCGCCCACCGCTCGATGGCGAGCGCGTCCGCGAGCCCCGCCTCGGCGGCCACCTGGTCGCGCTGGGTCAGGAAGGGGAAGGCGCCGCCCCAGCGGCCACCGGTGCCGGGCCGTGCCGAGGCCGGCCCGGTGCTGCCCTGACAGCCGCCGAGCACGTTCGGCGCGACCACGAACCACCGGTCGGTGTCCAGCGGCCGCCCCGGTCCGACCAGGCCGTCCCACCAGCCGGGCGTCGGATGCCCGGGCCCGGCCGGGCCCACCACATGGCTGTCCCCGGTGAGCGCGTGCAGCACCAGCACCGCGTTGGAGCCGTCCGCCGCGAGCCGCCCCCAGGTCTCGAACGCCAGCCGTACGCCCGGCAGTTCACCGCCCGCCTCCAGCGCCAGCGACCGCTCGGCCGCGTACCACCGGCGCCGCCCGGGCGGGTCCCCCTCCCGCCAGGCCCCCGTGGCCGGCGGAAGCGGGACCGTCGTCGGCAGCGCCACCTACGCGCCCTTGGCCGCTCGGAACCCGGCCTCCAGGTCCGCCTTGAGGTCCGCGACGTTCTCGATGCCGACCGACAGGCGCACCAGACCCGGCGTGGTGCCGGTCGCCGCCAACTGCTCCTCGTCGAGCTGGCTGTGGGTCGTGGACGCCGGATGGATGATCAGGCTGCGCACGTCACCGATGTTGGCGAGGTGGCTGAACAGCTCGACCGCGTCCACGAACCGCTTGCCCGCCTCGACACCGTCCCGCAGCTCGAAGGAGACGATCGCGCCCGCGCCGCGCGGCAGATACCGCTGCCCCGCCTCGTACCACGGGCTGGACTCAAGGCCCGGGTAGTGGACGGCGGCGACCTCGTCGCGCCGCTGGAGCCACTCCGCCAGCGCCAGCGCGTTCGCCGAGTGCCGCTCGATCCGCAGGCTCAGCGTCTCCACGCCCTGGAGCAGCAGGAACGCCGAGTGCGGGGAGAGCGCGGGGCCGAGGTCCCGCAGCAACTGCACCCGCAGCTTGACCGCGAACGCCCCGGGGCCGAGCGCCGGCCAGTACTGGAGGCCGTGGTAGCTGGGGTCCGGCTCGGTGAAGTCGGGGAAGCGGTCGGCGTGCGCGCCGAAGTCGAAGGTGCCGCCGTCGACCACCACACCCGCGATGGCCGTGCCGTGGCCGCCGAGGAACTTGGTCGCCGAGTGCACGACGACGTCCGCGCCGTGCTCGATCGGCCGCAGCAGATACGGCGTCGGCACCGTGTTGTCCACGATCAGCGGCACCCCCGCCGCGTGGGCCACGTCGGCGACGGCGCGGATGTCGAGGACGTTGCCGCGCGGGTTGCCCAGCGTCTCCGCGAACAGTGCCTTGGTGTTCGGCCGGATCGCGGCCCGCCACGCCTCCGGGTCGTCGGGGTCGTCCACGAACGACACCTCGATGCCGAACCGCGGCAGGGTGTGCTTGAGCAGGTTGTGCGTGCCGCCGTACAGCGAGGTGCTCGACACGATGTGGTCGCCCGCGCCCGCCACCGTCAGGATCGCGAGGGTCTCGGCGGCCTGCCCCGACGCCAGCGCCACGGCCGCGACCCCGCCCTCCAGGGCGGCGACGCGCTGCTCGAAGACGTCCTGGGTGGGGTTGTGGATCCGGGTGTAGATGTTGCCGGGCTCGGCGAGCGCGAACAGGTCGGCGGCGTGCTGGGTGTCGCGGAACACGAACGACGTCGTCTGGTAGATCGGCGTCGCGCGGGCGCCGGTCGTGGGATCGGGTGCGGCGCCGGCGTGGATCTGCCGGGTCTCGAACGACCATGCCGAGGTGTCGGGCTGGGTGCTCATGGTGCTCCTCGTGCGGGGAGAGCGCGAACGTGCGACGAGGTAAGCACAACCGGACAGGCCCCGACAGGCCCGCACGAACCATGACATGAGGACGTCACAAACGACATGCGTCGGCAACGGGCGGCAACGGGAGGCAACGGGAGGACAGGTGAACCGGCACAGGCGGACACAGGTGAACGGCACGGGTGGACACAGGCGAACCGTCACGGGCGGACAGCGAACCGCCCCGGCCGGAGAGTCCCGGCCGGGGCGGTTCGTCGCGCGAGGAGCGTCAGCTCAGGGACGCCAGCGCCGCGTTCCAGGTGGCGGAGGGACGCATGACCGCCGCCGCCTTCGCCGGGTCGGGCTGGTAGTAGCCGCCGATGTCGGCCGGCCGGCCCTGGACGGCGTTCAGCTCGTCCACGATGGTCTGCTCGGCCGCCGTGAGCGTCTCGGCGAGCGGCGCGAACGCCTTCGCCAGCTCGGCGTCGTCGGTCTGCCGCGCCAGCTCCTGCGCCCAGTACAGGGACAGGTAGAAGTGGCTGCCGCGGTTGTCGATGCCGCCGACGCGACGGGTCGGGGACTTGTCCTCGTTGAGGAAGGTCGCCGTGGCGCGGTCCAGGGTGTCGGCCAGCACCTTGGCGCGGGCGTTGCCGGTCGCCGTGGCGTACTGCTCCAGGGACGGCACGAGCGCGAAGAACTCGCCGAGGGAGTCCCAGCGCAGGTAGTTCTCCTTGACGAGCTGCTGGACGTGCTTGGGTGCGGAGCCGCCGGCGCCCGTCTCGAACAGGCCGCCGCCCGCCATCAGCGGGACGACCGACAGCATCTTGGCGCTGGTGCCCAGCTCCAGGATCGGGAAGAGGTCGGTCAGGTAGTCGCGCAGCACGTTGCCGGTCACCGAGATGGTGTCCTCGCCGCGGCGGATGCGCTCCACCGACAGCTTGGTGGCCTCGACCGGGGCGAGGATGCGGATGTCCAGGCCCTCGGTGTCGTGCTCCGCCAGGTAGGCCGTGACCTTGGCGATCAGGTTGGCGTCGTGGGCGCGGGTCTCGTCCAGCCAGAACACGGCCGGGTTGCCGGTGGCGCGGGCGCGGGTGACGGCGAGCTTCACCCAGTCCTTGATCGGCGCGTCCTTGGTCTGGCAGGCGCGGAAGATGTCACCGGCGGCGACCGGCTGCTCCAGGACGACGTCACCGGCCTGGTCGACCAGGCGGACCGTGCCGGCCGTGGCGATCTCGAAGGTCTTGTCGTGGGAGCCGTACTCCTCGGCCTTCTGCGCCATCAGACCGACGTTGGGCACCGAGCCCATGGTCGACGGGTCGTAGGCGCCGTGGGCGCGGCAGTCGTCGATGACGGCCTGGTAGACGCCGGAGTAGGAGGAGTCCGGCAGGACCGCGAGGGTGTCGGCCTCCTGGCCGTCCGGGCCCCACATGTGGCCGGAGGTGCGGATCATGGCCGGCATCGAGGCGTCGACGATGACGTCGGACGGCACGTGCAGGTTGGTGATGCCCTTGTCGGAGTCGACCATGGCCAGGGCCGGGCCCTCGGCCAGCTCGGCGTCGAAGGACGCCTTGATCGCGTCGCCCTCGGGCAGCGCGTCGAGGCCCTTGAGGATGCCGCCCAGACCGTCGTTCGGGGAGAGACCGGCGGCGGCCAGCGTGGCGCCGTACTGCTCGAAGGTCTTCGGGAAGAAGGCGCGGACGACATGGCCGAAGACGATCGGGTCGGAGACCTTCATCATCGTGGCCTTGAGGTGCACGGAGAACAGCACGCCCTCGGCCTTGGCGCGGGCGATCTGCGCGGTCAGGAACTCGCGCAGCGCGGCGACGTGCAGCACGGAGGCGTCGACGACCTCACCGGCGAGGACCGGTACGGACTCGCGCAGCACGGTGGTGGTGCCGTCCTCGGCGACCAGCTCGATGCGCAGGGCGCCGGCCTCGGAGATCACGGCGGACTTCTCGGTGGAGCGGAAGTCGTTCTCGCCCATGGTCGCCACGTTGGTCTTCGAGTCCGAGGACCAGGCGCCCATGCGGTGCGGGTGGGTCTTGGCGTAGTTCTTGACCGAGGCGGGGGCACGCCGGTCGGAGTTGCCCTCGCGCAGGACCGGGTTCACGGCGGAGCCCTTGACCTTGTCGTAGCGGGCCTGGATCTCCCGCTCCTCGTCGGTCTTCGGGTCGTCCGGGTAGTCCGGCAGCGCGTAGCCCTGGGCCTGGAGCTCGGCCACGGCGGCCTTGAGCTGCGGGACCGACGCCGAGACGTTGGGCAGCTTGATGATGTTGGCCTCGGGCGTCTTGGCCAGTTCGCCCAGCTCGGCCAGGGCGTCCGGGATGCGCTGGTCCTCGGTCAGGTACTCCGGGAACACCGCGATGATGCGGCCGGCCAGCGAGATGTCCCGCGTCTCCACGGCGACACCCGCCTGCGAGGCGTACGCCTGGACGACCGGCAGGAAGGAATACGTCGCCAGGGCCGGGGCCTCGTCAGTGTGGGTATAGATGATGGTCGAGTCAGTCACCGGGTGCTCCGCTCCACGTCCACGTCTGCAACATTGCTCGACATCAAGATATCTCGTGACCGGGCCGGGCTCGACAGCGGTCCGCCCGCGGCCCGTGCGTGGTCCGCCCGCGGTCCGTGCGCGATCGGGCCGGGGCCGCCCCCGTCCGTCTCCGGTCCCCGCCCGCGGACCCGAAGGGATCCGGCCACGCGCGGGAACCGGCCATACACCCGTCCGGAGCAACCGAGCCCGCCGCTTCGTCCGTCAAGGAGGTAGATCGTCGACTCATCCGACGGCCGGACCGACCACCCGGCCGCCCGATCGAAAGCGGACCATGAGATATCGCACCAGAGTGACGGCACCCGCGGCCGCCCTGCTCGGCACCGCCGCCGCCCTGACCGGCCAGAACGCCGCCCACGCCGCGACCACGGCGGCCGGCGCGGACGGCACGGCCACCGCGGCCGCCCGGACCGGTGGGGGCGGTCCGGCACCCGCGCCCGAGACCCTCGGGGACCCGGTCTACCCGGACCTCGGCAACGACGGCTACCGGGTCCGCGCCTACCACCTCGACCTCGCCTACGACGCCGGCACCGCCCTGGTGGACGCCACGGCCACGCTGCGGATCCGGGCCACCCGCCGCCTCACCCGGCTCTCCCTGGACGCCCTGGGGCTCGACGTGCGCTCCGTGAGCGTCGACGACCGCCCCGCCGAGTTCGAACAGGTGGCCGAAAAGCTGCGGATCACCCCGGCCCGGGCGCTGCCCGACGGCGCCAAGGCCCGTGTGCGCGTGACCTACGGCGCGGACCCGCGCCGCACGCTCCCGCACACCGCCTGGGTGCCCACCCCGGACGGTTTCGCGATCTGCCCGCAGCCCGACTCCGCGCACACCGTCTTCCCCTGCAACGACCACCCCTCGGACAAGGCGGACTTCAGCTTCCGCATCACCGTCCCGGCCGCTCTGAAGGCCGTCGCCAGCGGCTCCCTCGTGCGCACCGAGGCCCTCTCCGGCGACCGGACCGCGTACACGTACCGCTCCCGCTCGCCGATCGCCACCGAGGTCGTCCAGATCACCGTCGGCGACTACGTGGTCAAGGAGCGGCAGGGCCCGCACGGGCTGCCCCTGCGCGACGTCGTGCCCGTCGCCCGCGCCGAGGCCCTGGAGCCCGCCCTCGCGCTCACCCCGGCCCTGGTGGACTGGGTCGAACAGCGGCTCGGCGCCTACCCCTTCGAGACGTACGGGCTGCTGCCCTGCAACAACGACGCCCCGAACGCCTTCGACTTCACCGGCCTGGAGACCCAGACCCTCACCCTGTACAAGCCGAACTACCTCCTCCAGGAGGAGTCCAAGATCGGCTCGCACATGATGCACGAGCTGGTCCACTCCTACTTCGGCAACAGCGTCAGCCCCGCCACCTGGGCCGACCTCTGGCTGAACGAGGGCCACGCCGACTTCTACGGCCTGCTCTACCGCTACGAGCGCGGCTGGGCGGACTCCCTGGGCCTGACCACCCTGGAGGCCCGGATGCGGGCGACGTACGCGCTCGGCGACCAGTGGCGCAGGACCTCGGGCCCGGTCGCCTCGCCGACCGCCGCCACCCTCTTCGACTCCCAGCGCTATCTGGGCGGCGTCCTCGTCCTGTACGCGCTGCGGCAGTTGATCGGCGAGGACGCCTTCGGCGCCGTCGAGCGGGCCTTCCTCGCCCGCTACCGCAACGCCTCGGCGTCCACCGACGACTACATCGCCGTCGCCTCCCGGGTCTCCGGCCAGGACGTCTCCGGCTTCCTGCGCGACTGGCTGTACGGCACGACGACCCCGCGGATGCCGGGCCACCCCGACTGGACGGTCACCCCGGTGCCGCCGTCCCTCGTCGCCCCGCACCGGCGCACGACGGGCGCGCACCGGCACGAGAACTCCGCCACTCTCTGAGATAGTTGACGGCCAGTCAGTTGTCGAGGCGGGCGGCGGCGAACACGTCGCCCGCCTCGTCCGGAGTGCGCTGCTGCGGGATGACCACCGCGGCGCCCGGCTGGAGCGAGACGTTGCGGGCGGGCGCCGGGATCCGGATGCCCTCGTCCCGGAAGCGGCGGTGCAGCCGCTTGATGAACTCGTGCTTGATCCGGTACTGGTCGCTGAACTCGCCGACGCCCAGGATCACCGTGAACCCGATCCGGCTGTCGCCGAACGTGTGGAAACGCACCGCCGGTTCATGCTCCGGGACCGCGCCGGTGATCTCCGTCATCACCTCGGCGACGACCTCCGTCGTGACCCGCTCCACATGCTCCAGATCGCTGTCGTAGGCCACCCCGACCTGCACCAGGATCGTCAACTGCTGCTCGGGACGCATGAAGTTGGTCATGTTCGTCTTGGCGAGCTGGCCGTTGGGGATGACGACGAGGTTGTTGGAGAGCGCCCGCACCGTCGTCTGACGCCAGTTGATGTCCTCGACATAGCCCTCCTCGCCGCTGCTCAGCCGGATGTAGTCACCGGGCTGCACGGTCTTGGAGGCGAGGATGTGGATGCCCGCGAAGAGGTTGGCGAGCGTGTCCTGAAGGGCCAGCGCCACGGCCAGACCGCCGACGCCCAGCGCGGTGAGCATCGGCGCTATCGAGATGCCGAGGCTCTGGAGCGCCACCAGGAAGCCGATCGCGAGGACCAGCACCCGGGTGATGTTCACGAAGATCGTGGCCGACCCCGCGACCCCGGAGCGGGAGGAGGTCACGGACTGCACGAGCCCGGCGACCACCCGGGCCGCCGACACCGTCACCGCGAAGATCAGCAGCACCGTCAGGCACTGGTTGACGGTGTGGTGCACCGCCCGGGTCAGCGGCAGCACCGCCGCGGCCGCCGCCGCGCCGCCCGCGATCGCGGCCCACGGCACCATCGTGCGCAGGGCGTCCACCACGACGTCGTCGCCGTTCCACTTGGTGCGCTTGGCGTGCTTGGCCAGCCAGCGCAGCAGTCCGCGCGACAGGAAGGCCACCAGGAAGCCCGCGGCCAGCGCGATACCGGCGAGGACGCCGTCGTCCAGAGTGAGCGCGCGGTTCACCGGCCGCCTCCGGAGGGCCGCCGCGCCGCGAACCGGGCCGCCGGGGGCCGGATGTGAAGACTCGTCACCTTGTCACCTGCTCGTTTCCGGGATGTGCGGTCGCGCCTCCGCCGAACGCGGGCGCGACCGTTCATCCTGCCGTATCCGGCACGGCAGTTCGTACCCCGCGCTCTCAGCGGGCGGACGTCTTCGGCCAGTTCACAGGCGTTGCGCCCCCGGCGCGCGCGTCGCTCAGATCACCTTCAGCCGCACCAGTGCGCCCAGCGTCAACGCCCCCGGCAGCAACGGCAGCCAGACGGTGACCGCCCGGAAGGCGAGCACCACGGCCGTCGCCGGTGCCACCGGGGCGCCCGCCGCGACCAGCGCGAGCACGAGCGCCGCCTCCACCGAGCCGATCCCGCCCGGGGTGGGCACCAGCGCCACCGCGACCGTCGCCGCCAGATACGCCACCGCCATGTGCGCCACCGGCACCGGAAGCCCCAGCGCCAGGCCCACCGTGACCAGCGCGGACGCCTGGAGCACCGGGAACGCCAGGGCGCCGCCCCACAGCGCCAGCGCCCTGGCGGGACGGCTGTGCACCGACCGCGCCTCACCGAGCGCCGTCCGCAGGAACGACCACACCGCCCGCCGCAGCCGCCGTACGAGGATCAGCGCGGTGGCCGCGAGGAGCACGGCCGCCGCCGCGGCGGCCACCAGGGGACCGAACGCCGACTCGGGCAGCAGCGCGCCGAACCGCAGCGCGTCGGGGAACACCAGCAGCAGCACCGCCAGCAGACCGACCCGGGCGACCCCCTCCGCCAGCAGATACAGCGCGAGAGCCGCCGAGGAGCGGGCCAGCGGCACCCCGCACACGGTCATGAACCGCAGATTGACGGCGCTCGCGCCCAGGCCGGTCGGCAGCAGATGGTTGGCGGCGCCCGCCGCGAACTGGGTCGCCAGCAGCCGCAGCCGGGGCAGCCGCTCCACCACGGCGCCCTGCCGGGTGACGGCCGCCGCCACCCAGGTCAGACAGGTCACCGCGGCCGCCGTCAGCAGCCAGGGCCACTCGGCGGTGCGCAGCCGGCCGAGGCCCTCGGCCAGCACCGCGTGGTGCCGCACCGCGACCACGGACACCAGCAGGACCGGCACGAGACACAGGACCCGGCGGACGGGGAACCGCCGGGGGGCACGGGGGAGGGGGACGGTCGTCACACTCGCAGAGGGTCGCGGCACGGGGCCAACCAGGGGTAGCGGGCGCGGGGACGGGACGTTTCGTACGGTCATCGGATCCTTCGCACGGGGAGACACCGGACCGGCGCCGGGCTTGACCTCAACATTGGTCGAGGTTCTACGTTCGCTGCCATGAGCATGGACGCCACCGCGTGGACGCAGTTGTACAGCGTCATGAACGCCCAGCAGGAACGCCGCCCCTTCGACCCCGCCACCCTGCGCCGCATCGGCGCGTTCGCCCGGCCGCACCGCCGCCGGATCGCGCACTTCGTCCTGCTCGGGGTGGTGTCCGCGCTGCTCGCCGTCGCCACGCCCGTCCTCGCCGGACGGGTCGTCGACGCGATCGTGTCGCACGGCGACGCGGACACCGTCGTACGCCTCGCCCTGCTGATCGCGGGGATCGCGGTACTGGAGGCGGCGCTCGGCATCCTGGGCAGGAGGCTGTCGGCGACGCTCGGGGAGGGGCTCATCCTCGATCTGCGCACGGCCGTGTTCGATCATGTGCAGAAAATGCCGGTCGCGTTCTTCACACGTACCCGTACGGGAGCGCTCGTCTCCCGACTCAACAACGACGTGATCGGCGCTCAGCGCGCGTTCAGCAACACCCTCTCCGGAGTCGTCGCCAACCTGGTCACCCTGGTCCTCACCCTCGCCGTCATGCTCACCCTGTCCTGGCAGGTCACCCTGCTCGCGCTCGTCCTGCTGCCGGTGTTCGTGATCCCGGCCCGCCGGATGGGCCGCAAGATGGCCGGCATGCAGCGCGAGGCGGCCGCCCTCGACGCCGCGATGGGCACCCGGATGACCGAACGGTTCTCCGCGCCCGGCGCCACCCTCGTCAAACTCTTCGGCCGCCCCGAGGACGAATCCGCCCAGTTCGCCGAACGCGCCTCCCGCGTCCGTGACATCGGCGTGCGCACCGCGACCGCCCAGTCCGTGTTCATCACCTCCCTCACCCTCGTCTCCGCCCTGGCCCTCGCCCTCGTCTACGGCCTCGGCGGCCGGCTCGCCCTGAACGGCACCCTCGACCCCGGCGCCGTCGTCGCCCTCGCCCTGCTCCTCACCCGCCTGTACGCGCCCCTCACCTCACTCGCCGGGGCCCGCGTCGAGGTGATGAGCGCCCTGGTCAGCTTCGAGCGGGTCTTCGAGGTGCTCGACCTGACACCGCTCATCGAGGAGAAACCCGACGCCCGCGAGGTCCCCGAAGGACCCGTCTCCGTCGAGTTCGAGGACGTCCGCTTCGGCTACCCGTCCGCCGACAAGGTCTCCCTCGCCTCCCTGGAGGAGGTCGCCACGCTCGACACCCGCGGCGGCGCCGAGGTGCTGCACGGCATCTCCTTCCGCGCCGAACCCGGCCGCACCGTCGCCCTCGTCGGCTCCTCCGGCGCCGGCAAGTCCACCGTCGCCCAGCTCCTGCCGCGCCTCTACGACGTCGACGGCGGCGCCGTCCGGATCGGCGGCGTCGACGTCCGCGACCTGACCGCCGCCTCGCTGCGGGCCACCCTCGGCATGGTCACCCAGGACGGCCACCTCTTCCACGACACCGTCCGCGCCAACCTGCTGCTCGCCCGGCCCGCCGCCGGCGAGGACGACCTGTGGGACGCGCTGCGCCGCGCCCGCCTGGACGACCTGGTCCGCGCCCTGCCCGACGGCCTCGACACCGTCGTCGGCGATCGCGGCTACCGGCTCTCCGGCGGCGAACGCCAGCGCATGACCATCGCACGGCTGCTGCTGGCCCGCCAGCGCGTGGTCATCCTGGACGAGGCGACCGCCCACCTCGACAACACCTCAGAGGCGGCCGTGCAGGAGGCGCTCACCGAGGCCCTCAGCGGCCGCACCGCCGTCGTCATCGCCCACCGGCTGTCCACCGTGCGCGCCGCCGACCTCATCCTCGTCGTCGAGGCCGGCCACATCGTCGAACGCGGCACCCACGACACCCTGCTGGCCGCCGACGGCCGCTACGCCGAGCTGTACCGCACCCAGTTCGAGGAGCCGGCGGCGCCCGCCCTGCCCTGAGGTCAGGTGATCTCCTTCGTCACGTCCCACACGCGGGGCCCGTCGTCGTAGCCCGCGGTGACGATCAGAGGAGGGCCCTCGGCCGGGCGCACCTGGCAGGCCCCGCGCACCCAGCCGTGGCCGCTGATCAGCCCGGCGAGGTCCATGCCCAGGGAGGCGGCGCGTTCGCCGGTGGCGGGGTCCCAGACGGCGGTGCCGGGGCCGTCGCCGCCCGCCACCAGCAGGGTCCGCCCGCCGACGTCCGCCCGGCACAGGGCGAACACCGGGCCGGTGCCCGAGGTGAACGCCCTTACCTCGCACCGCCCTTGCAGGTCCCACAGCCGGATCAGCCCGTCCCGGCCGGCGGAGGCCAGCAGGGCGTCCCCGCCGTCGGACACCGTGCCGTCGGACCCCTCGCCGTCGGACCCCGTGTCGCCGGACACCTCGCCGTCGGGGACCTCGCACAGCGTCCACACGAACCCGCGATGCCCCGTCAGCTCCACCTCCGGCTCACCGGACTCCGCGTCCCACACCGTCACCGAGCCGGTGCCGTGCCCGGCGGCCAGCAGGGTGCGCCCGCCCGCCCGGAGCCGGGTCAGCGCGAAGATCCAGCCACGGCCGCGCCCGGTGTCGAACGCGCGCACCAGCCGGCCGTCGGCCGGGTCCCACATCCGGAGCACCCGGTCCCGCCCCGCCGACGCCAGCAGCTCGCGCCCCGCCACGTCGACCGTGCACAGGGCGTTCACCCAGCCGCGGTGCCCTCGCAGGTCCGCCACCCGGGCGCCCCCGCCGTCGAGGTCCCAGAGCCGGACCACACCGTCCCGCCCGCCGGACGCCAGCAGCGGCCGCCCGTCCGCCCGTACCTCGCACAGCGCCCGCACCCAGGTGCGCGGCCCGGCGAGCACGGCCACGTCCTCGCGGGCCACCGGATCCGCCAGCCGGATCACCTTGCGATGCCCCGCGTACGCCACCAGCACGCGGCCGCCCACCGTGACCTCGCAGACCGCCTCGTACACCGGTCGGAACCGGAACCTGCCCACACCGTCCTCCTCGTCCCGCACACGCTCAGCTCCGCCGTGCAAGCAGCGTGATCCTTCGCGACGCGGCGGGCCGTGACGACCGTGGTGTTACGTAGGCCGGTTACGTAATCGCCGCCCGGCGGCGGATGCTCTTCCGCGAGGCGCGAGATCCGGCCGTCGCACGACGGGACGGAGGGGACTGTCCGTGACGTACGACAGAATGACCGGACAGACCACCACGGGGCGCGGGGGCGTGACGGATGACGACGGAACGGACACCGCTGATCGGCAGAGACGCCGAACTCGCGCGCGTCGACCGTGCCCTGGCGGACCTCATGGCCCCGCAGACGGACCTCATGGACCCGGTGGGCGACGCCGACGCACGACCCGCGGTGCTCGACGTCAGCGGCGAGGCCGGCATCGGCAAGAGCCGCTTCGTCCACGAACTGTGCCGGCGCGCCGCCCGGCTCGGCGCCGGCGTGCTGCGCGGCCGGGCCACCGAGTACGAACGCCACATCCCCTTCCAGCCGTTCACCGACGCCTTCGCCGACCTCGACCCGGCCGTACGCGCGTCCTTCCCGGCGGCCGCCGAGGCCGCCCCCGTCCTCACCGGCGCCCCCCGCGGCGCCGACCGCTTCGGCCTGCACCGGGCCACCGCCGCCCTCCTCGCCCACGCCGCCACCGACCCCCTGGTGATGGTGCTGGACGACATGCACTGGGCCGACCCCGCCTCCCTGGAACTCCTCGACCACCTCGTACGGCACCCCCCGCGCGCCCGCGTCCTGCTGGTCGTCGCCCGCCGCGCCCGGCAGAGCCCCGCCCCGCTCACCGCCACCCTGGTCCGCGGCACCGACACCGGTGCCGTGCACCGCACGGTCCTCGGACCGCTCGCCGAACGCGACTGCGTCGAAGGGCTCACCGCCGGACTCCCCACCGACCAGGCCATACGGCTCTTCACCGCCAGCGAGGGCAACCCGCTCTACCTCCTCGCCCTGCTCCAGGCCCACCGGGAGGGCGCCTCCGTGAGCCGGCTGTCCACCACCGGCCTCGGCGCGCTGCTCCTCGACGAACTCACCCCGCTGACCGCACCGCAGCGCCGCCTCGTCGAGACGGTCGCCGCGCTCGGCGACCACGCCACCCCCGCCCTGCTCGCCCCCGTCACCGGCCGCACCCCGGCCGACCTCGCCGCCGACCTGAGCGAACTCACCCGGCGCGACCTGCTGCGCACCGGCCCGCACGGCCGCCTCGCACTGCGCCACCCCGTGCTGCGCAGCCTCGTCCACGACGGCACCGACACCTGGCTGCGCACCGAGACCCACCGGCTCGCCGCCGCCGAACTGGCCCGTGCTGGCGCCCCGTTGGCCGAACGCGCCCACCACGCAGAACGCTCGCTGTCCGGCTACGACCCGGCGACCGTCGCCGTCCTCACCGAAGCCGCCGAACAGGCCGCGCACACCGCGCCCGCGAGCTGCGCCCACTGGCTCGACGTGGTCCTGCGCCACCTCCCGCACACCCCCGACCGCGCCGTCGAGCGCCGCTCGCTGATGCTGTCCCGGGCCCGCGCGTTGGGCGCCTGCGGACAGCTCAGGGAGAGCCGCGACCTGCTCCACCAGGTGATCGCCATGCCCGACCCCGGCGGCGACGGCGCCGGATCCCGGGCCTCCGCCGTCGTCCTGTGCGCCGTCATGGAACGCCACCTCGGCCGCTACTCGGAGGCCGTCGCCCTGCTCCGCCGCGAACTGCACCGCGACGACCCCGTCCCCTCGCCCGCCGACCAGGTCGCCCTCGGCCTGGAACTGGGCTCCTCCGCCCCGCACGACACCTCGTACCCCACCGTCCGCGCCGACGTCGCCCGCACCCTGGAGGTCGCCCGCGCCCTCGGCGACGACGTGGGCGTGGCCGGCGCCCTGTCCGTCGCCGCGCTGGGGGAGGCGTACGAGGGGGAGATGGCCGCCGCCGACCGCTACGCCCGCCAGGCCGCCGACCTCGTCGACTCGCTGCCGGACGACGACCTCACCGGCCTGTGCGAGCAACTGGCCCGGCTGGGCTGGGCGGAGGCGTTCCTGGAACGCCACGCCGACGCGGAACGGCACGCCGACCGGGGCCTCGCCATCGCCCGCCGCACCGGACAGCTCTATCTGCTGCCCCATCTGCTGCTGTGCAAGGCGCACGTCCACGTCCAGATCTGCCGGCCGGTGTCGGCGGTCGAACTCTCCGACGAGGCCGAGGACATCGCCCGCGGCATCGGCAGCGACGAACTCCTCGCCTTCGTCCTCGCCACCAAGGCGCACGCCGTGGTCGCCGCCTGCCCGCCCGGCGACCCCCGCCCCCTCGCCGTCGCCGAGGAGGCCGTCGCCGCGGCCGGTCTCGGCGGCAACTGGTGGGCCTCCATCGCCTGGTGCATGCTCGGCTACGCCGCCCTCACCGCCGGGGACACGGCCCGCGCCCAGGAAGCCGTGCTGTACGCGGGCGGGCCCGGGCTGCGGCGGCTCCAGCCGTCGATGCGGCCGCTGTTCCTGGAGGTCCTGGTGACGGCCGCCGTCGCCGGCGGGGACCTGGAGTCCGCCAACGAGTGGGCCGAGCGGGCCCGCGAGGAGGCCGAGCGGCTCGACCTGCCCGCGCAGCGGGCCTCGGCGATGCGCAGCGCCGCGCACATCCCGCTCGGCCTCGGGGACGCCCGCGCGGCGGCCGAACTGTTCGTGTCCGCCGCCGACGAGGCCGCCCGCAGCGGCGCGCTGTTCTGGGAGGCGTTCTCCCTGCTCATCGGCGCGCCCCTGCTCGCCGCCGGCGGCCCGGAGGGACCCCGGCAGGGGCAGGCCGCCTGGCAGCGCGGGCTGCGGCTCGCCGCCGCCGGGGGAGCCGAGATGCTGACCGGCCTGGCCGAGGCGATCCGCCCCGCGGTGGCCGGCGCCTCCGAGGGACCCGAGCGCCGGCTCGCCGAACTCACCGCCCGCGAACGGGAGATAGCCGGCCTCGTCGCCGAGGGTCTGACCAGCCCCTCCATCGCCGACCGGCTCTGCCTCAGCCGCCGCACGGTCGAGACCCACGTCTCCCGCATCTACCGCAAGACCGGCGTCTCCTCCCGGGCCGCCCTCGCAGCACTGATGGCGGGCCGCCCCTCGGGCCACCCGTTCACGGGCTGACCCGCCCTCACCCGGTGACGTCCCGGTACTCACCGAGCCAGCGGAAGCCGCCCCCGGCCGCCCGGAACAGATACATCGCGTCGGTGTAGCGGTAGGCGGCGGCGTCGTAGCGCAGCCGCTTGGTGACGCCCCGGTGGTCGGTCTCGCGCAGCCGCCCGGTGACGGCGGCCCGCTCCGCGCGGGGCGCCCCCAGCGCCGTCATCGCGCGGGCGACGAACAGCGCGGCGTCGTACGCCTCGGCCGCGTACCAGCCCGGGGCGGTCCCGAAGCGCTTCCGGTGCGCGGTCACGAAGGCCCGCGCCGCCGGCACCCGGACCGGATCGAGGAACGCCGCGGCGAACACCCAGCCCTCGGCGGCCGCACCCGCCGCGGTCAGGAAGCGTGGATCCAGGGCGCGTTGGGTGGCCAGCCGCGTCCCCGAGAAACCGGCGGCAGCCAGCGCGCGGGCCAGCCGGGCAGTACGCGCGTACCCGCCGGAGAACACCACCGCGTCCGCCCGGTCGGCGGTCACCGACGCGGCCAGGGCACGGAACGCGGCGTCCGAGTCGTCCCCGGCGGCGAGCGTGCGCCGGACCGTGGTGCGCCGCGCGGACCGCACGGCGTCGTCCACCAGCCCGAGGGTCTGCCAGCCCGCGTCGCCCACGGCCGCGTCGTCCACCAGCACGGCCCGGCCCGCCGGCACGGACCGCACGAGGTGCGCGGCGATTGGTGCCGCCAGCGTCATGTCGTCGGGTCGCAGCGCCGCGTACGACCGGTCGGCGACGGGCGACACCCCGACCAGCCCGACCGACACCGAGACCATGGGCAGCCGGGCCTTCCCGTAGAGGGAGAGGACGGCCTCGGCGCAGGCGTCGGTGGTCGGCCCGATCACCGCGCGGACCTGCTCGTCGCCGATCAGCCGCCGGGCGACCCGTCGCGCCCGCGCCGGATCTCCGGCGTCGTCGTGCACGTGGAGCGCCAGGTCGAAGGCGCGCCCGGTACGGGAGTTGAACCGTTCGACGGCGAGCCGCACCCCGTGCTCCTGGGCCTGTCCGACGGCACGGCCCGCGCCGCTCAGGTCGGCGTGCACGGCGAGACCCAGCCGCGGCAGCCGCGCTCCGCCGCCCGACGCGGAGGTGCGCCCGGGGCCTCGCGCCGTCCACCAGGCGGCCGTTCCGCCCGCCCCCAGGACCCCGGCGACCGAGCCGAGCACCAGGAGACGACGGCGCGTGCCGCCGCCGGACGGCTCGTCACCGCCGGGCACGGTGTCGGCCGACGGCGTGCCCGGCACCTCGGTCGCCTCGACGGCCGGCAGCGCGAGGACGGCCGCGGCGCGGCGCGCGATCAACCGGGTGACGGATTCCGGGAGTCGACCCGCGCCGCCGTCGCCCTGACGGTCGAGGGCCGTCCGCACCTCGGCCATGGCCGGGCGGCCCCCCGGCTCCTTGGACAGACAGCTCCGCAGCAGCGGCAGCAGGGGCGCCGGGACACCGTCCAGATCCGGGTCGTCGTGGACCGTACGCATCAGCACGCCCGGCGTCGCGCCCGCCCCGAAGGGGCGCTCACCCGTCACGGCGTACGCCAGCAGACAGCCCAGCGCGAAGACGTCGGCGGCCGGACCGATCTCCCGCCCCCTGCCGAGGGCCTGCTCCGGGGCGAGGAAGCCGGGCGAGCCGACCACCGCCCCGCTCGCGGTGAGCGCGGTGTCCTCCGGGGCACGGGCGATCCCGAAGTCGATCACCCGGGGGCCGTCGACCGCGAGCAGCACGTTGCCGGGCTTGACGTCCCGGTGCACAAGCCCCGCCGCGTGCACCGCCGCCAGCGCCTCGGCGAGCCGGGCGCCCAGGAGACGGACCGAGGCGTACGGCAGCGGCCCGCACTCCTCCACCGCCTCCGACAGCGCGGGGCCCGGCACGAACGCGGTGGCGAGCCACGGCGACCGCGCGTCCGGGTCCGCGTCGAGCAGCGGCACCACCCACGGGCTGACCACCCGGCCCGCCGCCGTCACCTCACGCCGGAACCGCGCCCGGAAGCCCGGGTCGCCGGCGTGCGCCGCGCGGATCACCTTCACCGCGGCGAGCGCGCCCCCGGCCGAACGCCCCAGGTACACCACGCCCATGCCGCCCGCACCGAGCCGGCGCAGCAGCCGGTACCCCCCGATCGCGGCCGGATCGGCACCGCGCAGCGACTCCATCGACACCCCCTCAGGCGGACACCTGGAACGGCGCCACGCCCTGGTACGCGAACCGGCCGCCGACGACCTTCCACAGATGCACGCCGGTGCCGTCGATGACCAGGGTCCCGGTCTTCGCGTCGAACGCGAACTTCTTCGTGATCCCCTCGTAGCCGGCCGAGCGCAGCGCCGTCGCCAGGCCGGGGCGGGCCGCCTTCCCGGCGCCCAGGGCGACCAGCCTGCCGGCGACCATGCGGGCCACGTCGTAGGTCTCGACGGCGTACGGCTCCGGCGGCGCGCCGTACCGCTCGCGGTGGGCGGCGCTGAACGCCTTGGCCCCCGGGGCGGCGGAGGCCGCGGCCGAATCCATGACCGTGGCCACGATCACCCACCCCTCGGCCGCGTCCCCGGCGGCCGACAGGAACCGGGCGTCCAGCACCCCCTCGGCCGCCGTCCGCGCGCCCCGGAAGCCACGCCCGGTCAGTTCCCGGGCCAGCAGGGCGGCCCGGTCGTGGTAGCCGGCGAAGACCACGGAGTCCGCGCCGCCCTCGGCGAAGGCGTCGAGGGCGGGCCCGAAGTCGGACCGCAGCGCGCTGACCACCTTCGGCACGGCGGGCAGCCGGCCCTTCTGCCGGATCCGGGTGAGGGTGCTGCTGATCTCCCAGGCGTAGGCGTCCGCCGCCCGGTCGTCGATGATCCCGACGCTCCGCGACCCGGCGGTGCCGCGCAGATACACGTCGAGATAGAACGGCAGCACCGTGTCCGTCACCCGCGCCTGGAGGAAGGACCGGCTGCCCGCCGCGCCGAGCGCGCTGCCGCCGGGCGCCACCGCGATCAGGGGCAGCGACGCCGCGTCGTAGGTGGCCAGCGAGGCGAGGGTGGTGGCGTCCGTGGTGGCGCCGATCACCGCGAGCACGGAACGGTCGGCGACCAGCTCCGCGGCCGCCGCGCGGGACCGGCCGGGGTCCCCGCCGTCGTCCACGGTCCGCACGGCGAGGGTGAACGGCCGCCGCGCGTCGGCGTTGAACTCCGCGACGGCGAGCCGCAGTCCACGCTCCTGGGCCCGGCCGACGGTCCGTTGGTCACCGCTCAGATCGGCGTGCAGCCCGATGGTGCGGACGGGTTTCCCGGATGCGGAGGCGCCGCCCGTACCGCCGTCGCCGTCGGAGAGGGCCGCCCACAGGGCCGCACCGCCGCCGACCGCCACGGCCGCGGCGCCGACGCCCAGCAACAGGAACCGGCGCCTGAGTGGCCCACCTGCCTTGCCCTCGGCGTCGACCTCGGTGTCGTCGACGCCGGGCAGCGCGAGGGAGGCGGCCGAACGCTCGGCGATCAGCCGGACCAGGGGCTCGGGCAACCACCCGTCGTCGGTCGCACGCTCCTCCGGTACGGCGGTCCCGTCGGCGTCCGCCCGCCATGCCACCCGGGGATCGGGCATCGGCGTGCCGGTGGTCGGCCGGCCGAGGAGGTCGGCGAGGTCGTCGGCCGTGGGCCGCCGAGCCGGTTCCTTCGCCAGGCACCGCCCCACCACCTCGGCCAGCTCCGCCGGGAGCCCCTCCAGATCCGGCGCGTCGTGCGCCGTGCGGTACAGCAGCCCGTCCGCCGCGCCGGTGCCGAACGGAGGCCGCCCGGTGGCCGCGTGCGCCAGCACACAGCCCAGCGAGAAGACGTCACCGGCCGGAACCGGCTCCACCCCGCCCCCGGCCTGTTCCGGAGGCAGATAGCCGGGCGTGCCGACGACGACCCCGGTCGAGGTGAGCGAGGTGTCCTCCGGGCCCCGGGCCACGCCGAAGTCGATCAGCCGGGGCCCGTCCGGGGCGAGCAGGACGTTGCCCGGCTTGACGTCCCGGTGCACCAGACCGGCCGCGTGCAGCTCCCGCAGGGCCTCCGCGAGCCGGGCGCCCAGGACGCGCAGACTCCGTACCGGAAGCGGGCCGTGCGCGGCGATCGCCTCGGCGAGCGAGGGGCCCGGCACGAACACGGTGGCCAGCCAGGGCTGTACGGCCCCCGGGCCCGCGTCCACGAGGCCGGCCACCCAGGGGCTGTCCGTCCGGCGGGCGGCGTCCGCCTCGCGCCGGAACCGCTCCCGGAACGCCCCGTCCTCGGCGTACTCGGCCTGGATCACCTTGAGCGCGACCAGCGTCCCGCCGGGCGAGCGTGCCAGGTACACCACGCCCATGCCGCCGGCGCCGAGGCGCCCGAGCAGCCGGTGGCCCGCGATCCGGGCGGGGTCGGTGGCGAGCAGCGGCTCCGTCACTTGGCCTCCAGCCGCTGCCGGACGCGTTCCAGCATCCGGGCGAGGGCGTTGCCGCCCAGTTGGTCCAGTTCGGCCTGGGGGTGATTCTTCGAGCCGGTCACGGAGACGGCCACGACGACCGTGCCCAGCCGGGCGAGCATCCACCGGTACGGCTGGGCCGCGCCGCCGCGCTCGGCGTACAGGCCGACCTCCAGGACCGAGTCGTCGGCGTAGTTCTGCTCACGGGCGCCGAAGGGCGTGCCGGTCGAGGTCAGACCGCTGATCAGCTCGCCGTCCCGGGGCCGCTGCTCCGGACAGCGCAGCACCTCCTCCAGGGTGGTGACGAGCTGTCCGTCGGCGCTCGTCACCGAGGCGTGCACGGTGGCCACGGCCGTCACCGTGACGGAGCCCGCGCCCCCGGCGTCCCGCCGCACGCTGTACCGCGACAGCCCGGCCAGCACCCCGGCGGGAAGCCGCTCGCGCTGCCACCGGCAGTCGCCGTCCAGGACGGCCCAGGTACCCGGCGTGCTCTCGGCCGGGTTCCGGGCGGTGAAGCCGCGCCCCCAGTCGGCCGGTGTGAACACCACGGCGTCGACGAGACTCCGCCCGCCGGAGGCGGTGGCGGGCACGAGCGAGGGGTCGGGTGCGAAGACGGGGGAGGGAGTCGTGGAGACGGGGGAGGGAGCACCGGCGGCGGACGGCGGACGCCCGGACCCGGACGCCGTACGGTCACCCGCCTCGTCCCCGTCACCTCCCGGAGCCGAACACCCGCCCACCAGCACACCCGTCACCAGAAGCGGCACCCAACTCCTGTGCCGTCGGCGGGTCTTGTCTCCCACTCGGTCCCCTCGTCCCCCGTGCCCGTCCCCGACTCCCCGAACGTAGACGGCCGATGGGAGGACGGGCCTCAGTAGAAACACGTATCCGGATACGTATTCCGTCCGGTGCGCGGTTGCGCCCGTCAGCAGGATGGGTGATCCCGGGTGGCCGGGGGCGGGGCCGGTGTCAATACTCCTTGATGTCGGCCCTCTCCGACGCGCCGCCGTACTCCGCACCCCTCCCGGAACGCGGCCGGCTGTCCCCCCACGACAGAAAAGGCCCCCGCATGTCTCGATCGGCGCGCTCGGCGCTGCACCGGATCCGTCCGGTCACCGCCCTGGCCACGGCCGCCACCGCCCTCCTCGGCGCCTGCCTCCTCCAGCCCGCGACGGCCGTGGCCGACACGGCCGACACCGCCGCCCCCGCGGAGTCCGCCGCCGTCGGCGCCCCCACGGGTGTCTCCGTGCTGTCCGGACAGTGGACGCGGCCGTGGGCCATCACCTTCCTGCCCGACGGCAAGCAGGCGCTGGTCACCGAGCGGCGCAGCTCCACCGTCTGGCTCCAGGGCAGGGACGGCACCAAGAAGAAGGTCGGCACGGTGCCGAACACCGTCTACCCCTCGCCGGCCCGCCGGGTGGGCAGCGGCGGACTGATGGGTGTCGCCCCGTCACCGACCTGGAACGGCACCACCGACCAGGACGTCTTCTTCGTGCACACCGCCGCCAGTGACATCCGGGTCGTGCGGATGCGCTTCGACGGCACCTCGCTGAGCGGCTACACCGTCGTCCTCGGCGGCATCACCCGCGGCGGCGACCACAACGGCGGCAAGATCGCCTTCGGCCCGGACGGCTATCTCTACGTCGCCGTCGGCGACGCCCTCAAGCGCAACCTCGCCCAGGACAAGAACTCCCTCAACGGGAAGATCCTGCGGATCACCAAGTCCGGTGCCGCGGCCCCCGGGAACCCGTTCGGCACCCGGGTCTACAGCTTCGGCCACCGCAACCCGCAGGGCTTCGCCTGGGACTCCCGCGGCCGGCTCTGGGCGAGCGAGATCGGCGAGTCCACCTGGGACGAGCTGAACCTGATCACCCCCGGCGCCAACTACGGCTGGCCCACCTGCGAGGGCTCCTGCGGCAAGGCCGGACTGACCGACCCCAAGAAGGTCTGGCACCCGGACGAGGGCGGCGTACCGGCGCAGATCGCCATCGCGAACGACGTCGTCTACGTCTCGACCCTGCTCGGCCAGCGGCTCTGGGCCCTGCCCATCGACAGCACCGGCAAGGGCGTGAAGACCGGGACGTCGTACTACAAGAACAGCTACGGGCGGCTGCGGGCGATCGCCAAGGTGCCCGGCGCCGACGAGCTGTGGCTCGGCACGACCGACGGCGGCGACGACAAGGACCGCATCCTCAAGATCACCGTGAAGTGACCGGCCCCCGACTCCCCTCCGTCCCGTATCCGTACGCAGGGGTGAACCCCACCAGCCTCACAGGAAGGCACACCACCATGAACGAGACCACCGAGCGGACCCGGCAGACGGCCGCCGCACCCACCGCGGAACACACCGACCACGGCGCCTGGCAGACGCCCGGCTACACCGTCGTCGACACCGCGCTGGAGGTCACCGCCTACTCCCTCGCCGCCCGCTGAGCACGCCGCCATGCTGCTGCGTGTGCTCGGCACCGCGGCCGGCGGCGGCGTCCCGCAGTGGAACTGCGCGTGCCCCGGGTGCTCCGGGGCACGCGCGCATCCCGAGCGGCGCCGCCGGCACGCCTCCCTCGCGGTCCGTACGGACGACGGCCGCTGGTACCTCGTCAACGCGACCCCCGACCTCGGCGACCAGATCGAGGCCCACCCCTGCCTCCACCCCGGCCCCGGACCCCGGCAGACCCCGATCGCCGGGATCGTCCTGACCGACGCCGAACTCGACCACACCCTGGGCATCGCCCGGCTGCGCGAGGCCGACGCCCTGGAGATCCACGCCACCGCCCCGGTCCGCGGCGCCCTCGACGAACGGCTCCGCCTCGGCGCCGTCCTCGGCCCCTACACCACCCTGACCTGGCGCGATCTGCCCTGCCACGGCGCGCGGTCCCTCACCGGCGACACTTCCGGCCGGCCCGACCGCGGCCTGCGGATCAGCGCCGTACCCGTCTCCACCAAACGCCCCAGCTACGCCGCCGACGCCCCCGAGGACGACGCCTGGGTCGTCGCCCTGCGCCTCTACGACCCGGCCACCGGCGGCACCGCGCTCTACGCCCCCGCCGTGGCCGCCTGGTCCGACACCCTGCACCGGGTCGCCGCCGAGGCCGACTGCGTCATCGTCGACGGCACCTTCTGGGACGACGAGGAACCCCGCCGCACCGGCATCTCCTCCCGCACCGCCACCGGCATGGGCCATCTGCCGATCGACGGCCCCGGCGGCACCGCCGGCATCCTCGCCGGACTGTCCGCGCGCCGCCGCCTCTACACGCACCTCAACAACACCAACCCCCTCGTCGACCCCGCGGCGGAGCAGCACAAGCGGCTCGCCCGGCTGGGCATCGAGGTGGCCGACGACGAGATGGTGATCGAGCTGTGACCACGGCACTCGCCCCGCAGACCGCCCCCTGGACCCCGGCCGAGTTCGAGGACCGCCTGCGCACGGTGGCCCAGGAGCGCTACCACGACCGCCACCCCTTCAACGTCCGGATGCACGAGGGCGACCTCTCCCGGGACGAGGTCCGCTCCTGGATCGCCAACCGCTTCCACTACCAGCGCCATATCCCCGTCAAGGACGCCCTGATCACCGCGAAGCTCGACTCCTCGCGGCTGCGGCGCATGTGGCTGCGCCGGATCGAGGACCACGACGGGCGCGGCGAGGGCGAGGGCGGCATCGAACGCTGGCTGCGGCTCGGCGAGGCGGCGGGCCTGGACCGCGAGGACCTGTTGTCGGGCGACGCCGTCCTGCCGGGCGTCCGGCTCGCGGTCGAGGGATACGTCAACTTCTGCCGGCTGCGCCCGCCGCTGGAGGCCGTCGCCGCCTCGCTCACCGAACTGACCGCGCCCGGCCTGATGCGGCGGCGCATCGACGCCTTCGAACTCCACTACCGCTGGATCGAGCCGGACGGCCTCGCCTACTTCCGCACCCGGGTCGACCAGGGGCGGCGCGACAGCGCGGAGGCGCTCGCGCTGGTCCTCGAATGGGCCGTCACCCGGGAGCAACAGGAACGCGCGATCGCCGCGCTCACCTTCAAGTGCGACGTCCTGTGGGCCCTGCTGGACGCGGTGCAGTACGACGCGGTGCGCTACGACGCCGTACGGGGCCGGGGATGACCGCCGCGGCGGCCGGCCGCGCCTGGCGCCCCGCCCTCGCCCCCGCCCTGATGCTGCGTCACGACCCGGTGCGCGGCGCCGATCTGCTGGTCCTGCCCGAACGGGTCGTCGTCCTCACGGGCCACGCCGGTCAGGTCGTCGGCCTGTGCGACGGCACCCGCACCGTGGACGGCATCGTCGGCACGCTGGCCGCACGCCACCCCGGCGCCCCGGTCGCCACGGAGGTCCCGGCCTTTCTGGACGGGATGCGGCAGAAGGGCTGGCTGAGATGACCGTCCCGCACCCCGCCCCCGGCGAGGCGCCGCCCCGCCCCTGGGCCCTGCTCGCCGAACTCACCCACGCCTGCCCGCTCCACTGCCCCTACTGCTCGAATCCCCTAGAACTGGCCCGCCGCTCATCCGAGTTGACGGCGGCCGAGTGGGCGGACGTGCTACGGCAGGCGGCCGCGCTCGGAGTCGTCCACACTCACCTCTCCGGCGGCGAACCGTTGCTCAGGGCGGACCTGGAGCAGATCGTCGCCGCCGCCGAGTCCGCCGGCGTCTACACCCAGCTCGTGACCAGCGGCACCGGACTGGACGAGGCCCGCCTCGACGCGCTCCGGGCGGCCGGGCTGCGCAGCGTCCAGCTCTCCGTGCAGCACGCCGAGGCCACCGCCAACGACCGGATCGCCGGCCGCGTCTCCTCCTTCGCGGCCAAGGAGCGGGCGGCGGCCCTGGTCCGCGCGGCCGGGCTCCCGCTCGGCCTCAACGTGGTGCTGCACCGCGACAACCTCGACGCGATCGGCGCGCTCGTCGACCTGGGCGTCTCCTGGGGCGTGGACCGCATCGAGCTGGCCAACACCCAGTTCTACGGCTGGGGCCTGCTCAACCGGGCCGCGCTGCTGCCGACCCGCGAGCAGTTGGCCCGCGCACGGGAGACCGTAGAGCGGTGCCGCGAGCGGCTGGCGGGCGAGGTCGAACTCGTGTGGGTCGTGCCCGACTACTTCGACGGCGTCGCCAAGCCCTGCATGGGCGGCTGGGGAGCCGTCTCCCTCACGGTCACGCCGGACGGCACGGCCCTGCCTTGCCCGGCCGCCGCATCCCTCCCGAACCTCGACCCGCCCAACGTCCGCGACCGCCCGCTCGACTGGATCTGGGACCACTCCCCGGCGTTCGCCCGCTACCGCGGCACGGACTGGATGACCGGCCCCTGTTCCACCTGCCCCCGCCGCGAGGAGGACCATGGCGGCTGCCGCTGCCAGTCCTACGCCTTGACCGGCGACCCCACCCGCACGGACCCGGCCTGCGCCCTCTCCCCGGACCACCACATCATCCACACCCTGACCACCCCGACCGCGCCCCCACCCCGGTACGTCCCCCGCCGCCCGGGAGCGGCACCACGACCGGTGCCCTGACCGCGTCCGCTCACACGGGGGCCGCCCGCACGGACCCGGCGCGCGGGCCGGCGCCGGACCACCGCGTCATCCGTAGCGTGTCCGGCGGGTGGGCTGAACGTCGCCGCTCACACGGCGCGGCCCGGGCCGCCCACACGGGGCGGCCCGCAGGGGCTGCCCGTACGGGACGGCGGCTCGCACGCGGCCGCCCGTATGGGGCCGCTCGCACGGGTCCGCCCGCCCGCGTCGGCGGCTGCCGGCGTATGCCCTTACCGGCGACGCCGCCCGTACTGGCCCGGCGTGCGCGCTTGCGCCGGACGATCACCTCGTCCGCGCTCTTGCCGCGCCGCAGCCGTACGGCGACGGGTGCCCTGAGCGGGGCTGCTCACGGGCGCTGCCCGTTCGGGGCCGCTCACCTGCGGCCGCCCGTATGGGACCCCGCTCGCACGGGTCCGCCGGTATTGGCGACAGCCGCCGTCAGACGTACGCCCTCACCGGTGACGCCGCCCACCCCGACCCGGCGTGCGCGCTCGGCCCGGACCGCCACCTCCTCCGCACCTTGGCCTCCCCGAAGCCGGCCGCGCCGGCCCGGAGCCGTACCGCGACGGGCGCCCTCAGCGGAGCTGATCACGGGCGCCGCTCGCACCGGTCCGCCCGCCCGCGTCGGCGACAGCCGCCGTCAGACGTACGCCCTCACCGGTGACGTCGCCCACCCCGACCCGGCGTGCGCGCTCGCGCCGGACCGCTCACCTCGTCCGCCCCCTGGCCGCCCGGGGCCGCCCGGCCCAGAGGCACCTGCGCCGCTGCTCCCTTACGTCTTCCGCCGTGCGGGAGTCGTACCGCCCCGGGTGAGCTGAGCGCGTCCGCCCACATGGCGCCGCCCGCGCAGGGCCGCCACGCTGGACGACTCACACGCGGCCGTCCGCACGGGGCCGCCCGCACGCGGTCGTTCACCTCAGGCCACTCACACGGGATAGGCGTGAGTCTGCGCGGCCTTCACCGTTGCCCAGATCTCCGTGCCGGGGTGCAGGCCCAGTTCCGCCGCCGCGACCGTCGTGAGGTCGGCGGCCAGGGGGAGTTCGCCGGTGAGGTCGGCTCGGATCTGGTCGCCGTAGGACTCCAGGCCGGCCACTTCGCAGCGCCAGAGGTTGCGGGCGCTGGTGGCGGTGGGGCGGTCGCGGTGCAGGGTGACCGCGCTCGGGGGGAACGCCACGAAGACCGGTCCCGACAGGTCCTCCGTCGTCGTCAGGCTGGGGCCGGAGTCGAGGCGTACCGTGTGCCCGTCGGCGCGGCCCTGGTAGAGGTTGAGGCCGACCAGCCGGGCGATGTAGTCGGTGCGCGGCCGGCGGGCGATGTCGGACGGGGAGCCCTCCTGCACGGTCAGGCCGTCCTCGACGACGATCAGCCGGTCGGCGAGGACCATCGCGTCGAGCGGATCGTGGGTGACGAGGACGGCGACGGCCTCGAACTCGGCCAGATGGCGGCGGAGTTCGGCGCGTACCTCCAGGCGGGTGCGGGCGTCGAGCGCCGCCAGGGGCTCGTCGAGGAGCAGCAGCCGGGGCCGGGTGGCCAGCGCGCGGGCGAGGGCGACGCGCTGGGCCTGGCCGCCGGAGAGGCGGCGCGGCTTGGCGCCCGTGTGCGCGGACAGGCCCATCCGTTCCAGCCATACGGTGGCCTGGGCGCGGGCCTCCGCCTTGCCGACGCCCTGGCAGCGCGGCCCGAAGGCCACATTGTCGAGGGCGGTGAGGTGGGGGAAGAGCAGGTAGTCCTGGAAGACCACACCGACCGGCCTCGACTCGGGCCGGGTCCGCTCCAGCGACGCCCCGTCCAGCCGCAGATGCCCGCCGGTGAGCGGGACGAGGCCGGCGAGGGCGCGCAGCGCGGTGGTCTTGCCGGCACCGTTGGGGCCGAGCAGCGCGACGACGTCACCGGGCGCGGCGGTGAGCGCCACGTCCAGCCGGAAGTCGCCGCGGTCGACGACGAGACGTGCGTCGAGACCGGCCGGGGCACCGGAAACAGCGGCCGTCATGAGGCCGTCGTCCAGCGGTCGCGCAGTCCGGCGAGGACCGCGATCGACACGGCCAGCAGCACCAGGCTGAGCGCGATCGCCGCCTCCGGGTCGCTCTGGAGGGCGAGATAGACGGCGAGCGGCATGGTCTGGGTACGGCCGGGGAAGTTGCCGGCGAAGGTGATGGTCGCCCCGAACTCGCCGAGCGCCCGCGCCCACGCGAGCACCGCCCCCGCGGCGACGCCCGGCGCGATCAGGGGCAGCGTGACCCGGCGGAACGCGGTGAAGCGGGAGGCGCCCAGGGTGGTGGCGGCCTCCTCGTAGCGGGGGTCGGCGGCGCGGAGCGTGCCCTCGACGCTGATCACGAGGAACGGCATCGCGACGAACGCCTCGGCGACCACCACACCGGCGGTGGTGAAGGGCAGGGTGATCCCGAACCAGGCGTCGAGCCACTTGCCGACGACGCCGTTGCGGCCGAGGGCCATCAGCAGGGCCACACCGCCGACCACCGGGGGCAGCACCAGCGGCAGGGTGACGAGGGCGCGCACGAGCCCGCGCCCGGGGAACTCCACCCGGGCCAGCAGCCAGGCCAGCGGCACGCCGAGCACCAGGCTCACCGCGGTGGCGGCGGTGGCGCAGACGAGCGACAGCCGCAGCGCCTGCCACACCTCGGGGCTGGTGAGCTGGTCCGACAGGGTGCCCCACGGGGTCCGCACCAGCAGCGCGACCAACGGCAGCACCAGGAACGCCAGCCCCAGCAGGGCGGGCAGCAGCAGCGGCAGCGGGACACCGCGCCCCACCCGGTTGCGGGGGCGCCCGCGCCGTGGACCGCCCGTCAGGGTGTCGGCCACGGCGGCGGGCTTGTCGTGCGGGGAGGTCACGGCTGGAGGAACCCGGCCCCCGTCAGGACCTTCTGGCCCTCGGGCGACTGCACCAGCGCGATGAACGCCTCGGCGGCGTCGGCGTTCGGCGCGTCCTTCAGCAGGGCGATCGGATAGTCGTTGACGGCGTCGGCCGACTCGGGGAAGTCCACGCCCTCCACTTTGTCACCCGCGGCGTTCACATCGGTCTTGTAGACGACGGCCGCGTCGGCCTCTTTCAGCTCGACCTTGGTCAGCGCGGACTTGACGTCCTGCTCGTAGGAGACCGGGGTGAGCTTCAGCCCGCTCGCGTCGAGGGCCTTCTGCGCGGCGGCGCCGCACGGCACCTCCTTGTCGCACAGCACGACCTTCAGCCCGGACTTGGTGAGGTCCTTGAGGGAGGTGATCTTGTCGGGGTTGCCGGGGAGGGTGGCGATCTCCAGTTGGTTGCGGACGAAGGTGACCGGCTCGGTGGCGTTGTCCTTCGCGTCCGTCACGATCTTCATCGTCTTGGGGCTGGCGGAGGCGAACACGTCGGCAGGCGCCCCGCCGGTGATGCTCGCGGCCAGCGAGTCACTGCCGCCGAAGTTGAACGTCACCTTCGTGCCGGGGTGGGCCTTCTCGAACTCCTTGCCCAGCGTCGTGAAGCTCTCCTTGAGGGAGGCGGCGGCGAACACGGTGACGGTGCCGGACAGCTTCTCCGAGCCGCCGGACGCGGACGGCGAGGAGCCGGCGGAGTCGGAGTCGTCGGAGGAGGAGCAGGCGCTCAGGGCCAGCAGCACGGCCACCCCGGCACCGGCGGCCCGAAGGGTGCGGGGGGTGCGTCGGGCGCGGCGCGCGGAAGCGGTCGTCACGGTCTGACTCCTTCACATGGAACTCTTCAGGGAACTCTTGCGAAACTCACGATGCCTTCGCCGATCATACTGGCGCATATGCGAGGTGTAAGACCCTTGTCTCATTGCATGAGCTGGACCTTCCGATCATCAGGCCTGGCATGTGCGTCCGTACAGAACGGATAACTCGCTGGCGGCCCGGCCCCGGCCCGCACGACCATGGCGCGCATGACCGAAGAACCCGCACGCTGGACCCAGGCGACCGTCTACCCCGACATGTGGACCGACCCGGCGGACGACCCCCGCAACAGCGACGGAGTCAGCCCGGACGGCGAACTCGCCACCCTCCAGGACTTCCTGACCAACTACCGCCACACCCTGCGGATGAAGTGCGACGGCCTGGACCCCGAGCAACTGGCCCGCCGCTCGGTCCCCCCGTCCACGATGTCGCTGCTCGGCCTGATCCGGCACCTCGCCGAGGTGGAACGCGACTGGCGCAACTGGATCACCGACGCCGACCCGCTGCCGAAGCTGTACGGCGTCCGTGACGCGGACTTCGACCAGGCGATCGGCGACCAGGCGACGGTGGACGCCGCCCACGCCGACCTGGCCCGCGAACAGGCCGCCACGGACGCCGCCCTCGCCGCCCACCCCGACCTGGGCGAACGCCTCGGCAAGGACGGCATCGCGGTCCGCGAACTCCTGATCCACCGCATCGAGGAATACGCCCGCCACTGCGGCCACGCCGACCTCCTCCGCGAACGCGTGGACGGCCGAGTGGGGCAGTGACCCGGTGGGCGGTCACGCGGTGCCGCCGATCAGTACCCTCGGCGCAAGTGCTGGACGCGACTTCAGGGGCGGGCGATGGACAACGAGATTCAGCTCATCAGCGACGACGATGGGCTGATGGTCATGGGCCGTGCGGCGGACGTCGACCGCTTCCTCGTCTCGGAAGGACTGTCGCCCTCCCAGGACCTCGGATCGCATTGGCTCAAGTCCGTCTTCGACGCCGGGGCCGCGGTCGCACAGGCAGGTTCGGAGCTGGCGGAGAACTCCGGCCGCTGGGTGAAGCTCACCCCGAAGTCGGCACAGCTCGTCAGAAAGTACGGACTGAGGGAAAGCTCGAAGACGGGCCTCGGCACAGGGGTGTTGAAGGGGCAGAAGGGTCAGATCAAGGGGTTCGTGGAATTCGCGAAGGCACCCCGATCGCTCATGACCAACCCGACGGCTCTCGCCAATGCCGCGAAGCTCATGTCGCAGGTCGCGATGCAGCAGAGCATGGAAGAGATCTCCGACTATCTCGCCACGATCGACGCGAAGGTCGACGACGTGCTGCGCGCCCAGAAGGACACGGTGCTGTCCCGCATGATCGGAGTGGGCTTCGTCATCGACGAGTCCATGACCATCCGGGAGAAGAGGGGCAGGGTCGACGAGATCATGTGGTCGAAGGTGCAGGACGCGCCGACGGCGATCGCGGAGACCCAGGTGTACGCCTTGCGCCAACTCGACGCGATCGCGGACAGGATGGAGCGCCAGTCCAAGATCGGCGATCTCGCCACCGCGGTCAGGGAGGCCGAGGCCCCGGTCCGGGAGTGGCTCGTCGTCCTGGCCCGCTGCTTCCAACTGCAGGACGCGATCGCCGTACTCGAACTCGACCGGGTGCAGGACGCGTCCCCGGACGAACTGGACGCCCATCGCCTCGGTTTGAAGGCCGCCCGGCAGGACCGGCGGGACCTCATATCGCGCAGTACCGAGCGGCTGGTGGCCCGGATGAACGCGGTCGCCGGCAGGGCCAACGCGAAGGTGCTACTGCACCCGGCCAAGTCCCCGGCCGTGGTCCAGTCGAGCAACCAGGTCGCGATCGGCGTCCACGACTTCCACGAGCGGCTAGGGATCGAGTCCGGAGGCTGGTCGTCCGACGCGAGACGATGGGCCGACGCGGCCGCCGAGGTCCGGGACAAGGCGCTCGAGACCGGAGCGAAGGGCGTCGACGCCGCCAGAAGCCGCGGCAAGGTGACCCTCGACCGCGCAGGTTCGGCCACGGGCAGACTCGCCGTAGGAATCGCCGAGCGAGCACGCCGCCTGCGCGGGGGCGAGCCGGGAGGGAACGAGTAGGGCTGAGCGACCACCGGCACCGTCGCGATGCGCGGCACGAGCCATACGGAGAGCACGCTCGTTCCCGCCGGGCTGCGGACGGCCGCTGTCAGTCGTCCAGACGGACCGGCATCAGGAGTGAGAAGGTGTCCTCGTCGTCGGGTCGGCGGATCGCCAGCGGTGCCGTGGGCGCGCCCAGCTCTAGGACCAGCTCGTCCCGGGCGCCGGCGGTGAGGGCGTGCAGCAGGAACTCGCGGTTGACGGCCACGTTGTCCTGGGCGTCGTCACCGTCGTCGCACACGACCACGGTTCCGTTCCCCGCCACCCGGAGCACGCTGAGGTCGTAGGGCCCGCCGTTCGGCTCACGGGTCCCGCTCGTGCGCACCGGACCGGTCTCCAGGGTCTGGCGGAAGGCTGCCGTATCGACGTGGGCCCGGCGACCGGCCGGGAGTCGGACGAGGCGGCGGTAGTCGGGAAACTCGTGGCCGAGACTCCGGCCGGATGTCTGACGGTCGCCGGCCTCCAGCGTCACGAGGTCGCCGTCCATCGTGAGTTGGACGGGATCCTTGCCGGTCAGCAGCGCCCGCATCGCGTCGGCGAGCGGAAGGGGCACGACCACCTGCGTCCGAGGCCCGCCGTATCCGGTCGAGCGTGCCCGTGCGACGGCCATCCGGTAGCGGTCGGTGGCCACCAGATGGAGCGCCCCTCCCTCGAAGTCGAACAGGATCCCGCCGAGCACGGGCAGGTCCCCGTCGGTGCTAGCGGCGAAACGGACCGTGTCCAGCGCGGCGGCCAACTCCGGTGAGGGGAGGGACAGTCGGACGGAAGCGGTGCGGAGCGAGGTCATGGGGTCGGTCTCCCTGCGGTCGAGTAGGGCTCGAAGCGTGGAGAACTCGCTGCGGGCGTCGGACAGCCCGAGTTCGAGACGGCGCAGGTGCGCCTCAAGGAGACCGCGCACCAGGTCCGTGTCCGTGCCGGCCCAGCCGGCCAGCACGAGCCGGATGTCGGCCAACGGCATGCCCGCCCGGCGAAGCCGGGCCAGCAACCGGGCCTCCTCCAACTGCTCGGGCTCGTACCAGCGGTACCCGCTGACCGGGTCCACCCAGGCGGGCACCAGCACACCGGCCCGGTCGTAGAACCGCAGCGCGCTCACGCTCAGCCCGCAGTCCCGCGCCAACTCCCCGATGCTGCGCATCTCGTTCTCCACACCCGTAACTCTGAGCCCTCGACAAGGTCGAGGGTCAAGGACCTGTACGTTCAGGCGATTCAGGCGTACGGACGCGCAGGACAGAAGTTCAGTGGAGCAGGGGAAGGGCGAAACGTTGAGTCGAGCGGCCAGCGCGGTGCGGTCGGTGGGTGGGCGCAGGGTGTTTGTCGTGTTGGGTGTTGTGCTTGTGGTGTTGGCCGGGGGCATCGTCGGTCTGGTGCTGCTCGGGGATCGTGCTGTGTCCGATGCGGGCGCCGAGGAGAGGAACTGCTGCTGGGAGAAGGGCGTCACTCCCGCCGGGCTCGGCGAACGGATCGGGATCAGGATGCCCGAGGAGGCCACGGACCGGAGGGCTGCGGTGAAGCGCAACTCCCGGTACAGCACGGGGATTCTGGCGTTCACCTTGGCTGAGGACACCGCGAACGGTTATCTCTCCCGGATGGTGCCCGAGGGCACCCGGATGATCGCCAACATCGCGCCGGAGCCCGACGCGTACAAGGGGGACGCCCCGTTCACGCGTCTGGGACTGACCGAGCCGGAGACGATCACGTCGGACCTGAGGAAGACCTCGCTCTGCCCCGAGGACACCGGGACTCCGGAGGGCAGGCGTCTGCGGAGCTGCGTCGACATCTACGCCCATGACTTCGCGTCGGGCCGTACGAGGATCTACGTCCGGTCGAGTTCAGGGTGACGTCCGTACGCTGTGTCAGCGTACGGGCACGTTCTGTGGACGGTACGGGCGGGTTGCCGTCACTCTGGGTGCGGTCGTTCGCGGAGGTGCCGCGGGGGACGTACGCACGTGGAGGTGGCCGCGTATGACGGACCGTAGCGATGTGAAGGCTTGCGTGGGGGAGCGTGAGCCTGATCCGTCCGACAGTCTGCGGACGTTCGGGGCGGTCGTCCAGGCCCTGCGCGAGCACGCCGGGTTCAGTCGCGTCGAGTTCGGGACGCTGGTGCGGTACTCCAAGTACACCGTGGAGTCGGTGGAGTTGGGGCGCCGGATGCCCGACGAGCGGTTCGTGGAGCGTGCGGAGGAGGCACTGGGAGGCACTGGGCAACACGGGCGCGCTGCGGAAGGCGGCGGGTCATCTCACGCGCGGCGAGCCGGGGTTGGCGGCCTGGTTCCGGCGGTGGGCGCGGCTGGAGAAGGTGGCGGTGAGTCTGTGCACGTATGAGTGCAGGCTCGTGCCGGGGCTTTTGCAGCCCGAGGGGTACGTGCGGGCCGTGTTCGACAACAGTGTTCCTCCGCTGTCGGACGAGCAGTTGGAGGCCCAGGTGTTCGCGCGGCTGGAGCGGCAGCGGATGTTGTACGAGCGGCCGAACGTACCGTTCAGCTTCATCGTCGAGGAGCATCTGTTCCGGCGTCGGCTCGGCGGGGCCGAGGTGACGCGTGGGCTGCTGGACCACGTGCTGGAACTGACGGCGCCGCGCAATGTGACCCTTCAAGTCATGCCGCTGGACACCGAGTTCCACGCGTGCCTGGACGGTCCGGTGCGGTTGCTGGAGACCCCGGAGCGGCGACGGCTCGCGTACTCCGAAGGGCAGCAGAACGGCCGCCTGATCTCCGACGCGAAAGAGGTGAGCCTCCTCTACCAGTGCTATGACACACTGCGCTCGCAGGCCCTGAACCCCAAAGAATCGCGGAGCCTGCTGGAGCGACTGCGAGGAGAGCTATGAGTACGACGGAACTCGCCTGGTTCAAGTCCAGTTACAGCGGTACCCAGGGGGACGACTGCGTGGAGGTCGCCGTCGGCGAACAGGCCGTCCACATACGCGACTCCAAGGACGTGACCCGGCCCCACCTCGCCGTCGGGCGTGACGGGTGGGCCCGGTTCGTGGGGTTCACGGTGCGCGGAGTACGAGCAGAGTGATCTCGCTGGGGGCGAAGACGCGGAACGGCGGCCCCCAGAAGCCCGTGCCGCGGCTCGTGTAGAGCTGCGTGCGGGTGCCGTGGCGGCTGAGGCCGGCCAGGGCGGGCTGGTCGAGGCCGACCAGGTGGTGGAAGGGCCAGATCTGGCCGCCGTGGGTGTGACCCGAGAGTTGCAGGTCGATGCCCGCGGCCGCCGCCCGGTCGACGAACTTGGGCTGATGGGCCAGGAGCAGGACGGGCAACTCGGGATCGGCGCCGTCCAACGCCCCGGCGAGATGCGCGCCGTGGCCCGCCACGCCGGAGGACTCGGCGGTGACGTCGTCCACGCCAGCCACCACGAGCGTGTCGCCGCCGCGTTCGAGCAGGAGATGACGGTTGCGCAGCGGCTCCCAGCCCAGCTCGTCCATCAGGTCGACCCAGCCCTGGGCCTCGCTGTAGTACTCGTGATTGCCGGTGACGTACACCCGGGCCCGGGTGGCGCGCACGGTGCCGAGGGGGAGGGCCTGGGCGCGGCGGCGCTCGGCGGTGCCGTCGGCGATGTCGCCGGTGTGGCAGACGAGGTCGGCGTCCAGGGAGTTGACGGTCTCGCACACCCGCTCCGACCAGCGGGCGCGGTCGAGCGGGCCGTAGTGGGTGTCGGTGATGAGGGCGACGCGGGTGCCGTCCAACCCGGCTCCCAGCCGGGGGAGTTGCACGTCGAGTCGGCGCACGCGCGGCACGCGGCGGGCCTCGGCGTATCCCCAGACGAGCAGGACGGCCGTCACACCGAGGACGGCCCAGGTGACGATCCGGGCCCGGTCCTGCCCCTCGCCGACGCCGGCCACGGTCAGCGCGAGCCGCAGGAGGACGCCGAGCAGCACGGACCAGGTGAACAGCACCCAGCTCGCGCCCAGCAGGGTCGCACCGACGATCGCCGCCCGGTCCTGCTGGCGCCGACCGTGACCGCGCGCCATCGCGAGCGGCATGACGACGAGACCGAGCGCGAACAGGGCGGTGCCCGCCAGCGTCACGGGCAACGGCCAGTGCTGACCGGCGAACAGCAGCACCCAGCAGGGCACGGCCCACAGCAGGACGGGCGCGATCAGGGGGACGTACCGCATCACGCGGCGCAGCAGCCCCCTCCGCGGCGCATCCGCCCGTGCCTCCGCCTCGCCGTCGACGGGCCGGGCATCGCTGGTGTCGGTCACGCTTCCCCTCCTGACCGGGTGCCGTCTCGCGCGTCGCGCGCACTGTATCCACCCCAACGTCGGCGACCCCGACGGCGTTCCCCGCCCGCCCCGCCCGCCCGAGTGACGGTGATCACGGACACCTCCCGGGGTGTGCTGCGTAGGCTGGTGTCGTCGTAAGGTGTGAAAACAGCCCTTGACCTGCATATACGCAGGCAGGGAGCCTACTCTTGGACCGCGCCGCTGCCGATCAAGGGCTTCGCGGGGGTCCTGCGCCAGGACCTTGATGCGGTACTGGCCGGAGTGGCCCTGGACTACAGCTCCGGCGTCGTCGAAGGGCACGTCAATCGACTCAAGACGCGGTAGCGGCAGATCCTGACTCCCGGACTCTTGTCAGTAGCGTCGTCTACTGTCTCGCGCCATGGGCTACGACATCCACATCACCCGGCGTGAGGACTGGTGGGACGAAGGCGGACCGGGGATTGCCACGCATGAATGGGAGGCAGTCGTGGAGAGTGACGCCGACCTGTCCATGATTCCTCCACCGTCTGAATGGAGCGGGCCCTCTCAGTGGTCTGCAGTGATGACCACGCATCCTGACGAAGAGCGGTTCGGAACCGCCTTGCACTGGGCGTCGGGAGAGATCAGGGCCAAGAACCCGAGCGACATTCTGATCGCGAAGATGCGCCAGGTTGCGAAAGCTCTCAACGCGCGGGTCCAGGGAGATGACGGCGAGTACTACGACGAGTGACATCCGGACGACGTCACAGCCCGTGAACCATTCACGAAAATCTTGCCTGAACCAACTTCACATATCGCCGTCAACACCATCGCTGCCTGCGCGCGCATGCCCGCCACGGTGTAGAGGCACGCCGCGCTCAGCCGACGTCGATACCCGTCAGCGGCATGGTCGTCGGGCGGCCCGCAGCGGATCTGCGCGGCCCCACCGCAGGTGCGGATCCCGCGGTTGGCCTCCGCTGCCGAACCGGCCAGCTCCACCAGGCCCTGGGCGGGTGGCGACTTCAACTGCCCGGTCAACCCGACGAACACGCGCAGCGCCACCATCTGCGACGGAAGCAGTTACACGTCCTGCGCCCCGGGCTGCGGCGGGGAGGGCGCCGGGGCAGGACGGGCGCGGGTGCAGGCGAGCAGGTCGTGACCGGCCGCCGACAGGCGTGCTGCCCACCGCACCGGCCGGCCCGGCCGCGACGAGAGCTCTGCGCGCGTCTCGCGGTCGGCCATCTCCACCCACTTCGCAGGTTGGTGCGTCACGCGATCGCGTTCGCCACCACGTGGGTGCCGCAGAAGCTCGGGGCTGCCAGGCAACTTGGGGCCGACTCCTTCGATCGTGTGATCTACTCGCGCTAAATCCAAAGGACCGGAGGGCCGCGCGCTGTTACGGTCGGGCGCTATGAGCTGGCTTCCCGATGACTTCGTCCACCCCGTCCTGGTACCGCTGCCGGGCAGTGGTCACCACCTGCGGCCGATCCGGGAGGCGGACACCCCGCTCGACTATCCGGCTGTGATGGGTTCGCGCGAGCGGCTGTGGACCATCTTCGGCCCGGCCTGGGGCTGGCCTGCGGCCACCATGACCTACGAGGCCGACCAGGCCGACCTGTTGCGGCACGAGAAGGAGATCGCCGCACACCAGTCCTTCAACTACGCGCTGTTCGACGCGGAGGAGACAGCTCTGCTCGGCTGCGTCTACATCGACCCACCGGAGAGGGCCGGCGCGGACGGCGAGATCTCCTGGTGGGTGGTGGACGAGCTGGTGGACAGCAAGGTCGAGCAGGCCCTCGATGAGCTGGTGCCGCAGTGGATCGCCGCCGACTGGCCGTTCGAGCAGCCGCGCTTCCTCGGCCGAGAGATCTCCTGGTCGGACTGGCTCGCCCTGCCGGAGCACTCCGACGCGTAAGTAGCTCTTGTCGTACCGACGGGTTCGGTTGCGGGTCGAACTTGGGTGCCACACGCGTCGCCTTGGGCCGCACTCCTTCAATCATCGCCGGAACGACCTTGAGGCCCGACAGACTGGCGAGTTGCCGTCAGATCGCAGACCCTTCGTCGGCCCGCTCACGATCGGCCAGGACGTGCATGATCCGCTGGTAGTCCGGCGGCAGCACCGTCACGTCCAGTTCTTCCCGCCGCACCGGCACCACAGAGCCGGGCGCCGCCCGGACCACCGCCGGTTCCGGCTCAACCGGCCGGGCATGGGAAGCTCGCAACGGCCCGTCTCCCGCTCGCCGCGCGGAAGGTGAGCGAACTGGACGACGACTCGATCATCGTCAACGAGGAGTGGCAGAAGCACACCGTCGGCGAGCGCGTGAACGTGTGGCTCGGCGACGGCACGAAAAAGTCCCTGAAGATCGCCGCGGTCATGACCATCGGCACCGGCGACAACGGCGTCCATGTCACCCCGCGCAATGCCCCCGCGGCACCCGTCGACCGGGTCGACGTACGCCTCGCGGACGGTGCCGACGCGGGCACCGTGGCCGCTGGTCTGCGGCAGGCGGGTGCGTGCGTCGGGCGGGGTATCTCACTGGCCAACACGATGGTCATGGCGACCTCCGACCGGGTCCGCGAGCTGGCTGTGCCACGGCTCGCCGGCGCAACCGGGTGGCAGGTTCTGCGGCTGGTGTGCGCCGAGGCGCTGATGGTGGTCATGGTCGGCGGACTGCTGGGAACGCTGGTCGCCGGGTTCAACCTGATGGGCATGTGGAGCACGCTGGGCCTGCTCTCGGTGCGGACGTCCATCGAGGTCCCGTGGGTGACGCTCGCGGCGGCCCTGGGTGCCTGCGCGGTGCTCGCCGTGAGCTCGGCGGTCGCTCCGGCCGGTCTCTCCCTGCCCCGCGGGCTCGGAACGCACCACGAGGTCCCGACGTCCGCCGAACGACCGCACACCGATGTTCACGCCCTCAGCGTGTCGCCGTCGGGCGACCGGCGGTGCCGAGGGATGTACTCGCTTGCCCGGGACGATCGCCGTCGTGGGGCAGCCTATGACCAGGCCGGGGCCGGACTAGTCCGGCCCCGGCCGCCCTCGCCGCGATCAGGGTCCGGGCCGTTTCCCGGCAGCCCCGACGGACGGCCCGGCCGGGTCAGGAACGCCTGCGCCGGGTGAGCACGAGCAGGCCGGCCCCGGCGACCAGGACGCCCGCGGCGATGCCCAGCGGCAGCACCGGGTCGAACCCGCCGGTCCGCGCCATCGGTCGGCTCCCGCCGTGGGCCGTGAGGCCGGGGTCGTCGTCACCGCTCGCCCCGTCGGCCGCGTCCGCGCCGGCCGAGGGGCCCGCCTCCGTGTCACCGGACGGTTCGCCGGCACCCGCGTTCGGGCTCTCCCCTCCCGGCGCCGACGCCTCACCGCCACCCGTGGCGGCCTGCGCGGTGGCTCCGAAGCCGTACGCGCCCCGGTCCGGCGCGCCACCCTTGCGGGTCGCTCCGGTGAAGTCGGTGGTCATGGCCGGGAACGGGGTGGCGGAGCCGATGGCGGGTGAGCCCTTCGTGAGCCGGAAGTCGGCGTCCGGGCTCTTGCCGGGGGCGGTGAACTTCGGGTCGGCGACGATGTCGTGCGGGCCCTTGGTCTCGGGTGCCTTGCCGCCGAAGTAGATGTTGTAGTCGTACGTGACGTTCACGTTGCGGGACGTGCTGTTGGTCGCCTGGCCCGGGCGACCGTAGGCGATGTTGTTGAGGAGCCGTACGTCGGTGCTGTCGTGGGCGAAGATGTTGGCGTAGGGCGTGGTGATGCGGGTGCTGCGGCCGTTGAGGTAGGCCGTGTTGTGGACGATGTCGACGTGTTGGCTCTTGTAGGCGTGGATACCTGAACCGCCGTTGTCGTAGCTGATGTTGTTGGCGACCAGAACGCGTCCGTTGTAGGCCGGCCTCCCGCGCTCGGGGTCGCCCTTCGTCGTGTCGACGATGATGCCGTTGCCGTCCGAATAGCAGTGGCAGCCTTCCCACTTGACCTTGGTCTCGTTGTCGTGGACGCGGTTGCCGGTGATGCGGATTTTGTACGTCCGGGGGTCGCCGCCGCCGGTGTCGCGGGGCGTGAGGACGGAGATGCCGCTGGTGCCGTAGACGGTGAACCAGGCGTTGGAGTGGACGTGGTTGCCGATGATGTCGACGTGGTCGGCCTCGATCGCGGAGATCCCGCCGCCCGCGCAGCCGTGCACCAGGTTGCCGGTGATGTCGACGTGGTGGGGGTACGTGCCGGACTCCCGGTTCTTCTCCACGGATATGCAGTTGGTGTTGTACGTGGGGTCGGTCTTGCTCGAGGAGCGTTCGGCGTCGGCCAGGGACAGGGCGGCGTTGTTGCCCTTGACCTCCAGGTTCTCGATGACGATGTGGGACGCGCCGTAGACGCTGATGCCGTTCCAGGCCGTCCTCGGGTTCAGGACCGGCCGGTGGCCGGGATACGCCGTGAAGGTGATGGGAGCTCCCGGACGCCCCGAGCGTTTGATGGTCAGCACGTTGGATCCCTTGCGGGGCTCGGTGTACGTGCCGTTCATGACGGCGACGACGTCGCCGGGCTCGACCAGGTCCGCGGCCTTCTGGAGGGTGCGGAAGGGGGATCCGGCCGACGTGCCGGGGTTGGAGTCGCTGCCGCCGGGGCTCACGAAGTAGGTGGGGGCGGGCGTCTTCGCGGGCAGGGACGTACGGAGGACGCGCGCGTCGACGGGAGACGGGGCGGGGGCGGGGGAGGCGGGCTGGGGGCGGCGCGGGGTGGCGCTCCTGGGCGCGGTGGGGGAGGGCCTCCCTGTCGTCGTCATCACCGGCGGACTCACCTGGGAGGCCGTACTGCGCGTGTCGGCGGAGTTCTCCGCCCCCGAAGGGACCATGGCGAGGCCCGTCACGACGAGCGCGGCCACCCCGGCGGCGACGGTCGCGCCCGTCGCCTTGGCGGACAGCCCGCCGAGCAGACCGTGGTCGCCACGAGTGCGGCCGGTCGTGCGACGGCCGTGCCCGCGGGGCGCCGGCCGGTGAGCGGTGTGCCGGCCGATGGCGGCCGGGTGGGGGTGGCCCCCGGAGCCGGCGGCACCGGCCCCGACCGGGTCGTCCGCGCCCGGGCCCGGCCCGCCGACGGCATCCGGCGGACTCCCCGCCTCGCCGAGCGCCGGCTGCTCTGCCGGCCCGGTCCACCCCGTCGCCCCGGCCGCTCCAGGATCTCCCGTGCGGCCCGGTACGAGCAGGGGCAGGCCCGCGAGCAGCCGCTCGGGCGGGACGAGTCGGCCGGCGGGATGACCGCACGGCTGGCAGGAGCGCAGGTGCCGGGCGATCCGCTTGCGCAGCAGGGGGCTGGGATCCGGGTCACCCGGGCCGGCGAGCTCGGTCAGCTCTGCGCAGCGCGGGGTGCGGGACAGTGCTCGGACGACCGTCCGCGCCACATCCAGCTGGCCCTTCATGCGCTGGACCTGGACCGCCAGATGAGCCGCCGGAAGGTTCACAGCCGCCGCGATGTCTTTCCGGGACAGCCGTCCGCACGCCTCCAGCCACCACAGCGACAGTAGGTCGCGATGCGACGGGTCGAGCCACGCGGTGGCCGCGGCGACCTGCCGCTGCTCGGCGGAGAGCGACTGGCGCAGCAGGAAGAGGGTCGCGAAGTCGGGTTCCGGTGCGTGCCGTTCGTCGGCGTGCTCCAGGGTCGTCAGCCGGCCGGACCGCGCCCGGCGCCGGGCGTCGGTGAGCTGACGGACCGCGATGGCCACCAGCCACGAGCGGAACTTCGCCGCGTCCCGCAGTTCCGGCAGTGCGCGGATCACCGCGACCATGGTGTCCTGCACGATGTCGTCGACATCGAGGTCTCTCTCCGCCGCCCGCCCGACGACGTTGTAGACCAGCGGCAGCACTCCTGCGGTGAGCCGCTCGACGGCCCCGGCGTCCCCGGCGCGGGCTGCCTCGACCGTGCGGCGGTCCGGAAACGTGTCGGCCCTGTCGGACCCGTCATGTCGCATGCGATACATCCTCGGACGAGAGCAGATGTGGCTGCTCTGGTGAGCGGTTGTCGCAGCAGGAGACGAGCGGGCGCCCCGGGCATAACACTTTCCACACCTCCGGGCCCCATGAGCACGGGGGTGCCTCCGTGAACGCGAAGGGAATCGGAGCCCTTCACCGCGGGGCGGATGACGCCGGATGGCGCCCATCCGCCGAAGGCAGTCTCTTCCGGTTCGTAGATGGCCCGTGTCCAGGAACCGAGGACGCCGGCACCGACCAGCTCGTCCAAGGCGGTGTCGAGGGCCTTCTCGGAGTCCGGGTGTTCGGGGCGGAAACGGAGTCGCCACCAGGGGAATTTCCGCAGGAACGGCCATGGGGCCAGTTCCGACTCCTGGGAGGTCAGGACCGGGAGCCGCCATGTTCCCTCTTACGGCGTTCCGGTGTGGATGGGAGGAGTGGGCCAGTCGGCCTATGACGGCGCGTGGTTCGAGTTCCGGCCGAGGGCCTTCGCTCCTGACCACCGTCCAGACCGTCCGCGTGACAGTGATCACGGACGTCCTTCGGGAGCGCTGCGTAGGCTTGGGCTGTCGCCGCGGTGGGGTCCGCGAGCGTGGGCGAAGCCCTCCGCGATCACCTGGCGAGGCGTCAGGGAAGTCGGCAAGTGGTCAGCATGAGTCCAGGAAAACCTGGGGAAGGCTGTCCGGACGTGCGACGCGTTGTAAGGTGTCGAAACAGCCCTTGACCTGCATATACGCAGGCAGGGAGCCTACTTTTGGGAGTGTCCCGATGTTGCGCACCATGTTCAAGTCCAAGATCCACCGTGCCACCGTCACCCAGGCCGACCTGCACTACGTGGGATCCGTGACCATCGACGCCGATCTTCTCGACGCCGCCGATCTCCTTCCGGGAGAGCTGGTGCACATCGTCGACATCACCAACGGCGCGCGGCTGGAGACGTACGTCATCGAGGGGGAGCGCGGGTCCGGGGTGGTCGGGATCAACGGTGCCGCCGCGCACCTCGTGCACCCCGGTGATCTGGTGATCATCATCAGTTACGCTCAGGTGGCCGACGCCGAGGCGCGGGCGCTGGTGCCGCGGGTCGTGCACGTGGACCGCGACAACCGCATCGTGACGCTGGGCGCCGATCCCTCGGAGCCGGTACCGGGCTCCGACCAGCAGCGCAGCCCGCAGGCAGTGACCGCCTGACGGGGACACCGTACGCATCGCACCGGGAGCATCCATGAGCGACCCCATGAGCGACCCCAAGAGCGGCACCGTGAGCGGCATCGAGATCCGGGACGACCGGGCGGCGGGGCGCCTCGAAGCCGTCGGGGACGGCGGTGAGGTCGTGGGCCGCATCGAGTACTTCGTCCTGGAGGCGCCCCGGCCGGCGCTGGTCCCGGTGCACACGATCGTCGAGCCCGCCCATGAGGGGAAGGGCATCGCCGGGTCCCTCGCGCGCGAGTTGTACGGCATCTCCGCGCGTGAGGGCGTCCCCGTTGCCCCGCTCTGCCCGTACGTCGTCAAGTGGGCCGCCCGGCATCCGGAGGAGGCACCGGCCGCCGATCCTGAGCTGCTCGGCGCGGCCAAGGACTGGCTGCGCGCGCATCCGGGGCGGTTCTGAACGGCGATGCTTGCGCTGTTGCACACCTCGCCTGTCCACGTTCCGGTCTTCGATGCCCTGCGCGATGACACCCATCCGGGGTTGGAGCTGCGGCACCACGTCGATGAGGAGCTGCTGTCGCGGGCCCGTGAGCATGGGCCGGACGCGGTTGCCGACGACATCCGTGGCGTTCTTGCGCGGGTGGCTGCGGGGGGTGCGCGTGCCGTGCTCTGTACCTGTTCGACGATCGGGGCGGTGGCGGAGGCCGCGGGATCTGTGGTCGGGGTGCCTGTCCTGCGGGTCGATCGGCCGATGGCCGCGGCGGCGGTGGCTGCGGGGGCGCGGATCGTTGTCCTGGCGACTGTGGAGAGCACGATCGCGCCTACGACCGAGCTGATCGAGGAGGAGGCGGGGCGGGCGGGGCGGTGCGTCACGGTTCGTGCGGTGCTTGTCCCTGGTGCGTTCGAGCGTTTCGCTGTGGGGGACGGTGAGGGGTATGTGCGGCTGGTCGCGGGTGCTGCGGATGCGGTGAGCGGGGTGGATGCCGACGTGATTGTCCTTGCGCAGGCGTCGATGGCGCCGGCGCGGGAGCTGACGATCACGTCCGTTCCTGTGCTGGCCAGTCCTGGGCTGGGGCTTGCGGCGGCTGCTTGGGCGGCGTCCCAGGGGTGAGGTTGCGTGGCTGCGGGACGGTGGGGGTGTTCGCGCAGTTCCCCGCGCCCCTAGGGGATGACGGTGGGCGTAGCGTGAGGGGGTCCCGTGGCAGCTGACCCCGGCGTCTGCGACTGCGGGCCCGGTGGGGGCCGGGCGCGCAGTTCCCCGCGCCCCTGGGGCGTGACTGTGGGGGTCGGCTGAAGGGTTCGGTTGCTGTTAGCCCGGTGTTTGCGGGTGCGGGCCGGTGGGTTGTTTGCGCAGTTCCCCGCGCCCCTAGGGGGTGAGCGTGGGCGTTGGCTGAGGGGTGCCGGGCGCGCAGTTCCGCGCGCCCCTAGGGGGGTGACGGTTGGCGTTAGGTGAGGGGTGGGCCCGGTTCTGGGGGCGGAGTTGGTTCCGGGCCCGGGGGGATGGGGTCCGGGGGGACCGGGGGTTGAGGGGCCGGGGGCTGGGGGATCGGGTCAGGGCCTGGGGTCGGGTCCGGGCCCGGGGGAGGCGTCGGGGGTGGGACCGGGGTGGGGTACGGGTCCGGGGGGACGGGGGGTGGGGTTGTCATCGGGGGCTCCCGGCAGGGTCGCGGTGTCGGCTCTGGACTATTCCCCCGCGTACCCGGCGGCGCTCCGGGCACTCACCCGCTCGGCCCCCCACGGGGACTCCTCAGCCGACGCTCACCGTCGCCCCCCAGGGGCGCGGGGAACTGCGCGCCCAGCCCCCACCGGCCCGTAGCCATGGGATCCAACCGTCACCCCCCCAGGGGCGCGGGGAACTGCGCGCTCAGCCCCCACTGGCCCGCAGCCGCATACGTCGGGTCCGCCGCCCCGGCACCCCTCAGGCGACGCTCACCGCCGCCCCCCAGGGGCGCGGGGAACTGCGCGCTCAGCCCCCACCGGGCCGCAGCCGCAGACGCAGGGTCCGCCGCCCCCGGCACCCCCTCACGCGACGCCCACCGTCACCCCCCAGGGGCGCGGGGAACTGCGCGAACACCCCCACCGGCCCGCACCCGCAGACCCGCCCCCGCCCACCACCCCCTACGCCTCCACCTCCCCCCGATCCCCGCCCCACAGCGTGTGGAAGGAGCCCTCGCGGTCCACACGCCGATACGTGTGCGCGCCGAAGAAGTCCCGTTGGCCCTGGGTCAGCGCCGCAGGCAGTCGTGGGGCGCGCAGCGCGTCGTAGTACGCCAGGGCCGCCGCGAAGCCGGGTGTGGGGACCCCCTTGCGCGTCGCAGACACCAGCACCTCACGCCAGTCGTCCTGCGCCGCCGCGATCTCCTCCGCGAACGTGGCGTCCGACAGCAGGCTCGGCAGGTCGGGCCGGGCGTCGTACGCCGCGCGGATCCGGTCCAGGAACGCCGCGCGGATGATGCAGCCGCCCCGCCAGATCGACGCGACCGCCCCCAGGTCGATGTCCCAGCCGTACTCCTCGCTGCCCGCGGCGATCTCGTGGAAGCCCTGGGTGTACGACACGATCTTCGAGGCGTACAGCGCCTGCTCCACCCGGTCCGCGAAGGCCGCCGCCTCCTCCCTGCCGAGCGGCGTCGGCGTCGGCCCCGCCAGCTCGCGCGAGGCGTCCCGCAGCGCCGCGTGCCCCGACAGCGACCGCGCGAACACCGCCTCCGCGATGCCCGACACCGGAACCCCCAGGTCGAGGGCGATCTGCACGGTCCAGCGCCCGGTGCCCTTCTGCTCCGCCCGGTCCACCACCACGTCCACGAACGGCCGCCCGGTCGCCGCGTCCACATGCGACAGCACCTCGGCCGTGATCTCGATGAGGTACGAGTCCAGCCGCCCGGTGTTCCAGGTGCGGAAGATGTCCGCGATCTCCGCCGGCGTGAACCCGCCGACGTCCCGCAGCAACTGGTACGCCTCGCCGATGAGCTGCATGTCGGCGTACTCGATGCCGTTGTGCACCATCTTCACGAAGTGACCGGCGCCGTCCGGACCGATGTGCGTCACGCAGGGCGCGCCGTCCGCCGCCTTCGCGGAGATCCGCTCCAGCATCGGCCCCAGCGAGTCGTACGACTCGGACGGGCCGCCCGGCATGATGCTCGGCCCGTGCAGCGCGCCCTCCTCACCGCCGGAGATGCCCGCGCCGACGAAGTGGATGCCCTGCTCGCGCAGCTCGCGCTCCCGGCGCCGGGTGTCGGCGAAGTGCGCGTTGCCGCCGTCGATGATCATGTCGCCGGGTTCCAGCAGCGGGGCGAACTCCTGGATCACCGCGTCGGTCGGCTCACCCGCCTTCACCATGACGACCAGGCGCCGGGGCCGCTCCAGGGCCTCCACGAACTCCTTCGCGGTCTCGGCGGGGACGAAGATGCCCTCCTCGCCGAACTCCTCGACCAGGGCGTGCGTCCGCGCCGCGGTCCGGTTGTGCAGCGCGACCGTATAGCCGTTGCGCGCGAAATTGCGGGCGAGATTGCGGCCCATCACCGCGAGTCCCGTGACGCCGATCTGGGCTGACGTGGAGGTGGTCATACGACTGGCTCCTCAAGGCTGGAGAGGGATCCGGCTGCGAAAGAAATCCCGTACCCATGGTGCTCCATCCAGCCCGTCCCCACATGGCCGCACCCGCGACCAGGGCGGCTGATTGCCGCCTTGTCCCGGCCGGTCGGCGGCCCTTATTTTTGCCCCTCCTGACGCATGTCGAGGGGGATCTCCATGGCCGTACGCGGCCGGCACCGCCGGTATCAGCCGAACAGGATCAACCGGGCCTCGCTCACCGTCACCGCGAGCGGCGCCGGCATGGCGATACCGCTCATCGGCACCGGCGTGGCCCAGGCGGCCGACGTGGACACCTGGAACAAGGTCGCCGCGTGCGAGTCCACCAACAACTGGCACATCAACACGGGCAACGGTTACTACGGCGGGCTCCAGTTCTCCCAGTCGACCTGGGAGGCGTACGGCGGCAAGCGGTACGCGCAGCGCGCGGATCTGGCCACCCGGGACCAGCAGATCTCGGTGGCCGAAAAGGTGCTGGACGGCCAGGGGCCCGGCGCCTGGCCGGTCTGCTCGGTCCGGGCCGGTCTCACCCGCGGCGGCGACACCCCCGCCATCCACCCCAACGGCACGTCCGGGCAGGCCAAGGAGACCACCAAGACCACCAAGACCTCCCTGGAAGACGTGCGTCCCCAGGCCACACCCCAGTCCCGCGCGGGCAAGGCCGAGATGTACACGGTGGTCCGCGGCGACACCCTCTCCGGCATCGCCGACGAGCAGGACGTCCGCGGCGGCTGGCGTGGCCTGTACGCCGCCAACCGCACGACCATCGGCGGCGACCCCGACCTGATCATCCCGGGCCAACGGCTGCGCGTGGACGCCCCGGCGAAGAAGCAGAACAAGGAGAAGCCGAACAAGGAGAGCCACAAGCCGGCGGAGACCAAGCAGAAGGCCAAGTCCAAGGAAAGAACCGAAACCGGCCATTCCCTGGTCGCCCCCGTCAGCGCCGCCGCCGGTACGCCGTACCACGCGAGCGGTTCCTCCTGGTCGAAGGGCTATCACACGGGCGTCGACTTCCCCGTGCCCACCGGCACCTCCGTGAAGGCGGTCGGCGCGGGCACGGTGGTCAGCGCGGGCTGGGGCGGTTCCTTCGGGTACCAGGTCGTCATCCGGCACGGCGACGGCCGCTACACCCAGTACGCCCACCTGTCCGCGATCTCCGTCCGGGACGGGCAGTCGGTGAGCGGCGGCCAGCGCATCGGCAGATCCGGTTCCACGGGCAACAGCACGGGCCCGCATCTGCACTTCGAGGTGCGGACGGGGCCCGGGTTCGGTACGGATGTCGACCCGCTGGGCTATCTGCGGGCCGGTGGCGTCAGGATTTGATCCGCACCCGATGCCGGTCCACGACCGGCATCGGGATGTACGCGCCGCCGTAGAGCGAGCCGTGGAAGAAGACCGGCGCGTCCCCGTCGGGGTCGTCGGGGGTGTCGTCGCCGTGGACGGTCTCCCCGGCGGCCGCCGCTACGAGCACGTCCGCGGCCGGCACCAGGGTGCCCTTCCGCAGCACCACGGGCACGGGCTCGGGCACGGGCTCGGCGGTCACCGCCGCCTTCTCGAGGCCGCCCTCGGACGTCTCCACGGCGCCCGCGCCCGCGCCCGCGTCCGCGCCCTCCGCCCGCGCCGCCTGCAACCGCTCCGTCGTCAGCAGGATCAGCCCGCCCGCCGCGACGACACCGCAGCCCAGCGCGAGCAGGGTGCCCGTGCTGCCGTAGCGGAACGTCTCGCCGAACATCGTGATGCCGACGGCGGCCGCGACCACCGGGTTGACCACGGTCAGCGTGGCCAGCGGGGCCGCGAGGCCCGCGCCCCGGTAGGACGCCTGGGAGAGCAGGATGCCGGCGGTGGCGAGGACGCCGATCACGGCGAGCGAGGGCACGTCGGCCGCCGAGACGCCGCCGGTCCAGTCGACCGCGACGGTCTTGGTGAACACCGAGGACATGCCGAACGCGATACCGGACGCGGTCGCCAGCAGCACGCTGCGCACGGCCGGGTGCCGGTGCGCGGCCCGCCCGGCGGCCATCAGCGCCACCACCGCGCCGGCGGTGACCACGGCGACCGTGATCCGCTGCGGGGTGCTCAGGGACTGCGCGTCGGAGGCGCCGACCAGGGACAGCAGACCGGCCAGACCGACCGTCGCCATGATCGCGCCGCGCCAGGCCGTCGCACCGGCCTTGCGGCCGACGAAGAGCGCGGCCATCGGCAGCGCGAAGACTATGGTCAGCGCGCCCAGCGGCTGGACCAGGGACAGGGGGCCGTAGGCGAGCGCCACCACATGGAGCAGACCGCCCAGGCCGTTCAGCGCGACCGCCGCCCACCAGCTCGCGCGGCGCAGCGGCGCGTACTGTTCGGCGTCCGGGGAGGACACCGCGACCCGCTCCTGCACGATCGCGCCGGCGGCGTAGGCCACGGCGGACACCAACGACAGAACCACGGACAACGCGAGGGCGCTCATGAGCTGCTCCTCTGCGTGAGGGCGGGGCACGGGGCCCGGCGTGGCGAACGGTCGGCTTCCATGAGCAACACGATGCCCTGTCGATCTGTTCCCGTCGTCGTCCCTGAGCACGCATTGGGTCCTACTGCCGATGGAGTACGACCGGCCCCCGGTCCTCCCTCAGGTGGGTGACCCCTGGGGGATCCCCCCGATCGCCGACCCCGACCTCCTTGGTACTACTGCACGTCGTGGACCTCGACCCCGCACTTCCGGCCCTCCGCCCGCTCGGCGGCTTCTTCGTCCTACGCCCGGCCGGAGTTCCGCCCCGCCCGCTGCCGACCCTGGCGGAGGTGTACGAGAACCGAACATGGGATGTTTACCGGGATCCGCTGACTTTCCGTGTCCGGAAGGTGGGGCGGGCGCTGCGCACGTCCGAGGAGCGGGTGGCCGCCTCGATCGCGCAGCAGGGGCTCGCGGCCCGGCTCTGGTCGATCACGCTGGGCTGCGCGGTCCTGTACGGCCGGATCCCCGACCTCGATCCCCGGCTGCTGCGCTGGGACCCGGACGGCAGCGCCCCCGACGACCTGTGGCCGGCCGAGATCCGCCCGAGACCGGCAGATACGGCGTCGCTCGTCGCGACCGTCCTCGACGCCCACCTCGAACCCCTCGCCACCACCCTGCGCGCCCGCCACCGCCTCGCCCCCGGTCTGCTGCGCGGCAACGCCGCGTCGGCGCTGGCCGGGGCCGCCCGGCAGCTCCAGGAGTGGGCCCGTGCGCACGGCCGCCCCGATGCCGCCGCGCACGCGCGTGCCCTCACCGCCGACCTCTTCACCCACCCCCTGCTCGCCCCCACCGGCACCCTGACGGAACCGGGGACCGCCTTCCGCCGCCGTAGCTGCTGCCTCTACTACCGGGTGCCCGGCGGAGGCGTCTGCGGCGACTGTTGCTTCACACGGCCGCCGCGCCCTTCCGCGCACGGCCGGTCTGGGTGACCATGTGAGGAACCGGCCGAGGAGAACGGGGGGTTCCGGGTGCGTGTGGGACTGCTGACTCGGGAGTACCCCCCGGACGTGTACGGCGGGGCGGGCGTCCATGTCGAGTTCCTCGCCCGCGAGGTGCGGCGGCTCGTCGACCTCGATGTGCACTGCTGGGGCGAGGGCACCGTCAAGGAGCGGGCGGAGGGCGTCCGGCGCCACCGCCCCTGGTCCGCGCTGGACGGCTCCAACGACGCGCTGCGCACCTTCTCCGTCGATCTCGCCATGGCCGCCGCCCTCGAAGGCCGCGACCTCGTGCACTCCCACACCTGGTACGCGGCGCTCGCCGGCCATCTCGCCAAGGAGCTGTACGGCGTTCCGCACGTCGTCACCGCGCACTCGCTGGAGCCGCTGCGGCCCTGGAAGGCGGAGCAACTGGGCGGCGGCTACGCCCTGTCGAGCTGGGCCGAGCGGACCGCGGTGGAGGCCGCCGACGCGGTGATCGCCGTCTCCTCGGCCATGCGCGAGGACGTCCTCGCCTGCTATCCGACGCTCGCGCCGGACCGGGTGCGCGTCGTGCACAACGGCATCGACACCACCCTGTACCGGCCCGACCACGGCACCGACGCGCTCACCCGGATCGGGCTCGACCCGGACCGGCCGTTCGTGCTGTTCGTCGGCCGGATCACCCGGCAGAAGGGCGTCCCCCAACTGCTGCGCGCCGTACGGGACATCGACCCGGCGGCGCAGGTGGTGCTGTGCGCGGGCGCGCCCGACACCCCGGAGATCGAGCAGGAGTTCCGCGATCTGTTCGGCGCGCTGAGCCGGGCCCGGGACGGCGTGCACTGGATCCCGCGCATGCTGCCGCGCCCCGACGTCATCCAACTCCTCACGCACGCCGCCGTGTTCGTCTGCCCGTCGGTGTACGAGCCGCTGGGCATCGTCAATCTGGAGGCGATGGCGTGCGGGACGCCCGTCGTGGCCTCCCGGGTCGGCGGGATCCCGGAGGTCGTGGAGGACGGCGTGACCGGCACGCTCGTCACCCTGGACGAGGAGTTCGAGACGGGTCTCGCGCGGGCGCTGGACGCGCTGCTCGGCGACCCGGAGGCCGGGCGCCGGATGGGGGAGGCCGGACGGGCGCGCGCGGTCGGGGAGTTCGGCTGGGACGCCGTGGCCCGGCGCACGGTCGCCCTGTACGAGGAGATCCTCAAACAGGCTTAGTTTCGGCCGCCGGGGGCAACCATGGTTCTACCGACAACCATGGTTCTACCAGGGTGAGGGGAGCGGCCCATGCGTCGTGGTGGACCTTCGGTGCTAGGGATCGTGCTGGCGGGCGGCGAGGGCAAACGCCTGATGCCCCTCACCGCGGACCGCGCCAAACCGGCGGTCACCTTCGGTGGCACCTACCGCCTCGTCGACTTCGTGCTGTCCAACCTCGTCAACGCCGACATCCTGCGCATCTGCGTGCTGACGCAGTACAAGTCGCACTCGCTGGACCGGCACATCACCACCACCTGGCGGATGTCCAGCCTGCTGGGCAACTACATCACGCCGGTCCCGGCGCAGCAGCGGCTCGGCCCGCGCTGGTACCTGGGCAGCGCCGACGCCATCCTCCAGTCGCTGAACCTGGTCCACGACGAACGGCCCGAGTACGTCGCGGTGTTCGGCGCCGACCATGTGTACCGCATGGACCCGCGCCAGATGCTCGCCCAGCACATCGACAGCGGTGCCGGGGTGACCGTCGCCGGGATCCGGGTCCCGCGCGCCGAGTCCTCCGCCTTCGGGGTGATCACCCCGGGCTCCGACGGGCAGACCGTCCAGCGGTTCCTGGAGAAGCCCGCCGACCCGCCCGGTCTCGCGGACGACCCGGAGTGCGTGTTCGCCTCGATGGGCAACTACGTCTTCACCACCAAGGCCCTGATCGAGGCACTCCAGCGGGACGCCGAGGACGAGCAGTCCGTGCACGACATGGGCGGCTCGATCCTGCCCCAGCTCACCGCCCGCGGCGAGGCCCGGCTGTACGACTTCAGCGCCAACCACGTGCCCGGCGAGACCAGCCGCGACCGCGGCTACTGGCGGGACGTCGGCACGCTCGACGCCTACTACGACGCCCATATGGACCTGCTCGCCGAGCGGCCCGCGTTCAACCTGTTCAACCGCGACTGGCCGATCTACACCCACGCCAACCAGTTGTCGCCCGCCCGGTTCAACTCCGGCGGCATGGCCAGCGAGTCGATCATCAGCGCGGGCTGTCTGATCCGGGGGCAGGTCACCCGCTCCGTGCTGTCACCGGGCGTGGTGGTCGATCCGGGCGCGGTCGTCCAGGGGGCGATCCTGCACGACAACGTGCGCGTCGGACGGGGCGCGGTGGTGCGCGGCGCCGTCCTCGACAAGAACGTCGAGGTGCCCCCGGGTGCGACCATCGGTGTGAACCCGGAACGGGACGCCGAGCTGTACTCCGTGTCCAAGGCCGGGGTGATCGCCCTGGGCAAGGGGCAGCGGGTGCCCTGAACTTAATCCGCTGTTAACTGTGCGTAGCATGAGCGTGCTTGACCGTAATCGCCCGTGCGGGGTTGACTGACGGTCCACCCGTCGTCGACGCGAGGCAAGCCCGTGACTGCTGATGATCTGCTGGCACCCCTCGACCTGGCGTTCTGGAGCATCGACTCGCCCGAGCACCCCATGCACCTGGGCGCCCTCGGGGTGTTCTCGGCGGACTCGCCCGCCGCGGCCGCCCATGCCGCCGACCTGCTGGCCGCCCGCGCGGCCGCCGTCCCCGGGCTGCGCATGCGGATCCGGGACCGGTGGCGACCGCTCGGCTTCGGGCGGGCGGTGCGCGAGAGCGACCCGGACTTCGACCCCGCCCACCACGTCCGGCTGCATCCGGCGGCCGCCGACTTCCAGGCCGAGGCCGGCCGGCTCATGGAGTGCCCGCTGGAGCGCGGCTGCCCGCCGTGGGAGGCCCACGTCATCCCGGGCGAGACCGGTGGGTCGTCCTTCGCCGTGCTCTTCAAGTTCCACCACGCCCTCGCCGACGGACTGCGCGCCCTGACCCTGGCCGCCGCCGTGCTGGACCCGCTGGACATGCCCGCGCCCCGGCCGCGCCCCGCCGAGCCCGCCCGCGGTCTGCTGCCCGACGTGCGCCGGCTGCCCGGACTGCTGCGCGGCGCCGTCTCCGACGTGGGCCGCGCCCTCGACATCGGCGCCTCCGTCGCCGTATCGACCCTCGGGGTGCGCTCGTCGTCGGCGCTCACCGCCGAGCCCACCGGCACCCGCCGCACCGCCGGGGTCGTCCTCGACCTCGACGACGTGCACCGGGTCCGCAAGGTCGTCGGCGGCACCGTCAACGACGTCCTGATCGCCCTGGTCGCCGGCGCGCTGCGCCGCTGGCTGGACGAGCGCGGCGACGGCAGCGAGGGCATCCGGCCCCGGGCCCTGATCCCGGTCTCCCAGCGCCGTCCGCGCACCGCCCACCCGCAGGGCAACCGGCTCTCCGGGTACCTGATACGGCTTCCGGTCGACGACCCCGACCCGCTCGGCCGGCTCGCGCAGGTCCGCACCGCCATGGACCGCAACAAGGACGCCGGACCCGGCCGGGGCGCGGGCGCCGTCGCCCTGCTCGCCGACCATGTCCCGGCGCTCGGCCACCGGCTCGGCGGACCGCTGGTCGGCCAGGCCGCCCGGCTCTGGTTCGACATCCTGGTCACCAGTGTCCCGCTGCCCGGCATCGGTCTGAAGCTCGGCGGCAACCAGGTCGACGAGGTCTTCCCGTACGCCCCGCTCGCCGCCGGGCAGTCCCTGGCGGTCGCCGTCTCGACGTACCGCGGCCGGGTCCACTACGGGCTGGTCGCCGACGCCGAGGCCGTACCGGATCTCGACCGGTTCGCGCACGCCCTGACCGCCGAGATGGAGACACTCATCACGGCCTGCCGCCCTTGACCGGAACGGGTTTGGAGGAGGGGCCCGGCGCTCCGTAGACTTCCCCGTTCGAAAGCGGGCGCGGTCGGAGCGCCGCACGGCGATCAGGGAACGGCAGCGCGATGACGGTGACAGAGGACGGCCCGGCGGCCATGGACGAGACGGTCTACGGCCCCGGCATCGACCCCGAGCGGCTCGCCGTCTGCCTCGCCGTGCTCGACGAGCTCGACAAGCTGGACGTCGACCACCCCGACGCGATCGCGGTGCGCCGGGCGACCGCCGGGATCTACCGCACGGTGAAGCAGCGCCGCCGCCAGGAGCGCCGGGCCGCCAAGACCGCCCACGACAAGGCGGTCACCGAGGCCACCGCGACCGGCTCCGCGCAGCGCATCGACGACGAGACCGAGGGCATCCTGCCGTCCTCGGTCACCGAGGCCGGGAAGATCGCGGGGATACTCCAGCGCCCGCGCTCCTGCTACACCTGCAAGACGCGGTACGTCGAGGTCGACTACTTCTACCACCAGCTCTGTCCGGAGTGCGCCGCGCTGAACCGCGCCAAGCGGGACGTCCGCGCCGACCTCACCGGCAAGCGCGCGCTGCTCACCGGCGGCCGCGCCAAGATCGGCATGTACATCGCGCTGCGGCTGCTGCGCGACGGCGCGCACACCACGATCACGACCCGTTTCCCCAAGGACGCGATCCGCCGCTTCACGGCGATGGACGACTCGGGGGACTGGATCCACCGCCTGGAGGTCGTCGGCATCGACCTGCGCGACCCGGCCCAGGCCGTCGCGCTGGCCGACCAGGTGGCCGAGCAGGGCCCGCTCGACATCCTGATCAACAACGCGACGCAGACCGTCCGCCGGCTGCCCACCGCCTACGCCGCCCTGGTCGAGGGCGAGAGCGCCCCGCTGCCCGCCGGTGAGCTGCCCGCCCACCAGGTCATCGGCGCCTTCAACTCCGGAGCGGTCGACGGTCTGGCCGCGCTGCCCCTCGGCATCAGCGGGCTGGACGCCCAGCAGGTCGCCGACCTCGCGCTGGTCGCCGGCAACGCCAGCGTGGCCCGGCACCTCGACGGCACCGCCATCGACGCGGGCGGGCTGGTCCCCGACGTCGTCGACACCAACACCTGGGTGCAGACCATCGAGCAGATCTCCCCGGTGGAGCTGCTGGAGACCCAGCTCTGCAACTACACCGCGCCCTTCATCCTCATCAGCAAGCTCCGCCCGGCCATGGCCGAGGCCGCGCGCAGGGCCGGCAGCAAGCGCGCCTACGTCGTCAACGTCTCCGCGATGGAGGGCGTCTTCGGCCGCGGCTACAAGGGCGCCGGACACCCCAACACCAATGCCGCCAAGGCCGCGATGAACATGGTCACGCGCACCAGCGCCCAGGAGATGTTCCAGACCGACGGCATCCTGATGACCTCGGTCGACACCGGCTGGATCACCGACGAGCGCCCCCACTACGACAAGCTGCGGCTGGCCGAGGAGGGCTTCCACGCCCCGCTCGACCTGGTCGACGGCGCGGCCCGGGTCTACGACCCCGTGGTGCGCGGCGAGACCGGCGACGACGTGTACGGGGTCTTCCTCAAGGACTACGTGCCGGGCAAGTGGTGACGCGGGAGGACTTCTAGGGGGCGGCGCGCCGTCGTTCGGCGGTGCGCCCTCAATCGACCGCCCCGAGGCGGGCGTTGCGGGCGGCGACCAGCTCCAGCACCGTCCGCCAGTCCTCCAGCACCCCGGCGTCGAACCCGGCGGTCCTGCCGTCCTCGGCGGCCTGACGCAGCCGGAGCAGATCGTCGTCCGCCGGGACGCCGCGCCACGGGTGCAGCCCGACCAGACGGGCGACCCGGGCGCCCAGCAGCGGACGGACGGCCTCGGCGGCCCGCTCGGCACGGCCCGCGGGGTCGGTGGGGCGCAGCAGCCGGCCTATGGGCTGGACCAGCCCGGTGAGCTGGAGTTCCTTGTCCGCGGGGCGGCTTCGGCGCAGCAGCGCGGCCGTGCGGAGCGCGTGCTCGTGCAGATCGGGCCCGGGAGCGCCCGGACTCCCGGGGGTGTCCCGCACGCCCCGGCAGGCGTACAGCAGGTCCATCAGCTCCTCGACGCCGCGCAGCTCCATGCGTCAGTCCTCCCGAGTCCACCCGCGAGACAGCCGTTCGGTACGTCAGCAGACCATGGCCCGCTTGCCGCCGGGCGAACGCCGGCTGAACTGCGCACCGGACGCTCCCGGAGCCGCCCCGGCCGTGACACGTGTACGCCGGACGGGTGAACACGGTGGGTGCTTTTACAGGGATAAAGGTTCAATTCACCTGCGGGGACATACGGGTGACGTGCCATGGTTACCCCAAATTTTCAGCCCTATCGAGCGACCCCCCGCTCATCTGGTTACTCTGTAGCCGACGGACAGCAGGACGGAGTGCCACCCACACCCACCGTCCGTCTGGGACAAGCCGGTTCACAACGGCCAGCTCTCCTCGGAGCCACCGGCACCACAGCGTCGCCACCGGCTCCAGCCAGACCCCAGGGAGCGTTCAGCGCCGGATCGCAGACTGACCGGCACGCCCCGAGGGTGACCCGACACATAAGGAGTGCGCGGTGACACCGGAGAAGACGAATCGCGAGCAACGTCCCAAGGAACGCCCGGAGCGGGCCGGCCGCAGGCCCGGCGACATCCGCAGCCTCGACGTGTGGGCCCGCTCCGCCCCGATCCGCCTCGCGGGCTACGAGGACGACCTCGCCGAGCCCCACATCCTGCCCAGCGTGGACTGACCCTCCCGGCCGGACACCGCCCCGACAGGCTCTAGTCCTCCAGCGGGGCGGTCCGGTGCCACGGACGCAGTGACTCCAACTGCTCCGCCACCCGCAGCAGTTCCCCCTCCGAACCCGGCCGCCCCACGAGCTGTACGGCGGCCGGAGCACCCGACGGCAGCGTGCCGAAGGGCACCGCCATCGCCGGCCAGCCGGTCAGATTCCACGGCGGGGTCATCGGCGAGTAGTTCGTGTTCGCCAGGACATTGCGCAGCCAGCCCCGCTCGTGCCACGGCCCGGACCGGGGCGAGCGCCGCGCCAGCGCCGGGGTGAGCAGCACGTCGTACTCCGCGAAGAACGGCTCCAGCCGGCGCCGCAGCCCCTCCCGCGCCGCGCCGTCCCGCACCCGGTTCACGAACCGTCGGCCGATCGCCGCGTGCACCCGGGTGCGCCGGGTCAGCAGCCGGCTGTCGAGACCGGCCGCGTCCACCGCCGTGCCCGCCGTCCAGTGCGCCAGCGACGTCACCGACAGCGACAGCGGATACGGCGGCTCGGCCCGCCGCACCTGATGGCCCGCCCGCATCAGCACCCCCGCCGCGTCCCGCGCCGCGCCCGCGTACGGCGCGCTCACCCCGACCCCCGCCAGCGGACTGCGCGCCGAGACGGCGATCCGCAGCGCCCCGGGCGCCTCCTCGGGCGGTGCCACGTCGGCGGCCGCGAGGACCGACAGCATCAGCCGGAGGTCCGCCACCGTCGTGGCCAGCGGGCCGTTCTCCGACATTCCGAACCAGTCGCCCTCACCGATCCCCGCCGGCACCACCCCGTGGCCCGGTTTGATGGTGACCAGACCGCAGTTGGCCGCCGGGATGCGCAGGGAGCCCATGCCGTCGTTGCCCAGCGCCAGCGGCACCATCCCGGCGGCCACCGCGGCCGCGCTGCCGCCGGACGAACCGCCCGCCGTGCGCGAGGTGTCCCACGGATTGCGGGCGGTGCCGTACACGCCCTCGGTGGTCCCGAAGACACACAGCTCCGGCACATTTGTCAGCCCCACGACCACCGCGCCCGCCGCCCGCAGCCGGGCCACCGTGACATGGTCGGCGCCGGCCGGCGTGTCCGGGGTCGCGGCCGACCCCACGAGCGTGGCCTCGCCCCGTACGGCGATGTTGTCCTTGACCGCCACCGGCACCCCGGCCAGCGGCAGTTCGGCCAGGTCCGGGCGGGCGGCCACCTCGTCGGCCTCGGCCAGCGCCGCTTCCGTCCGCACCACGCGGAACGCCCCGATGCGCGCGTCCAGCCGCTCGATCCGCGCCAGGTGCCCGGCCACCACCTCCCGGGGCGCGGCCTCCTTCGCGCGTACGGCGGCGGCGATCTCGACGGCGGTCCGGCCGGCCCAGTCGGTCACGGCGACTCCCTCGGTGTGCGTGGCGTTACTGACGAGTACCCAGGAGAACTGTGCCGCGCCGCCGGGCCCACGTCGAGAGGCCGTCACGGCGATGGTTCTCCTGTGGTCGCCAGCCGGGTCGGCGGCAGGTACTCGCGCACGTACGTCCGCTCCCAGCACGCGCCCGTCTCCCGCAGCTCGCGCCAACTCGTGTACCGGTAGCGGAAGAGGCGGGCCCGGATGTGCCGGGGCGGCCGGTCCGGCGGGAACGGGGAGCGGCGCAGCAGCCTCAGCGTGTCCCGGTCGTTCTCCAGGAGCCGTTCCACCAGCGCTCCGAACCAGGCGCCGGCGTAGGAGGGGGAGAGCGCGGCGAACCACATCATCCAGTCGAGCCGCAGATGGTAGGGCGCGAACTGGCGCGGCCAGCGCCGTGGATCACCCGGCTTGCCCTTGAACTCGTACTCCCGCCAGTCGGAGTCCTCGCGCGGGACCTCGTCGAGCGTGCCCTCGACGACCACCTCGTGCCGGACCCGGCTCACGCTGCCGAACGCGCCGTAGGTGTTGACCAGGTGGAGCGGGTCGAAGGAGCGGTTCATGACCTGGCGGCGGGAGAGCATGTTGCGCACCGGGCGGTGGCTCAGGAAGAGCAGCAGCGCGGCCACGGCGCACACCACCACCTCGTACCAGAGCGGGGCGGCGGGGAAGGAGCGGTCGCCGGAGGGCAGGGCCAGGGCGGACACGGCCAGCACGATGGTGATCCAGTTCAGCCAGGAGAAGTTCCCGGAGAGCACCAGCCAGAGCTGGGTCAGGATCATCAGGGCCGCCGCGGCCGTCGCCAGCGGCTGCGGGGTGAAGAGCAGGAACGGCACCGCCAACTGGGTGACATGGTTGGCGGCCACCTCGACCCGGTGCAGCGGCTTCGGCAGCCGGTGGAAGAACCAGCTCAGCGGGCCGGGCATCGGCTGGGTCTCGTGATGGTGGTCCAGGCAGGTGAGCCGGCGCCAGCACGCGTCGCCGCGCATCTTGATCAGCCCCGCCCCGAACTCCACCCGGAACAGGATCCAGCGCAGCAGGAACAGCACCAGCACCGGCGGACCCACCTCGTCGTTGCCGAGGAACACCGCGAGGAACCCGGTCTCCAGGAGCAGGGACTCCCAGCCGAACGCGTACCAGGTCTGGCCGACGTTGACGATCGACAGGTACAGCGCCCAGGGCAGCGCCCACAGCAGCATCGCGGCCCACAGCGGAAGCAGCCCGTCCACCCCCGCGATCAGCGCCGCCGACAGCGCGCACCCGGTCCAGGCGCAGCCCGCGAAGAGCCGGTCGGAGTAGCGCCAGTGGAACAGGCTCGGCGCCCGCCGGAAGCCCACCCGCGCGGTGAACCGGGGGACCGGCAGCATCCCGCGCTCGCCGAGCAGCGCCCGGAACTGGAGGGCGGCCGTCAGGAACGCCACCAGGTACACGGCGGCCAGCGCCCGCTGGAAGACCAGCCGGCTCAGCCCGTACTCGGGTGCGGTGAACCACTCCACGGCCGTGCGCTCCTTCGTTCCATTCCGGACCCGTCACCCAGGGTGTCCGCGTCCTCCGTTTGCGTAACCCTGGCGAGTGAAGCAGACAATAAGGGACGAAGTGCCATCGACATGACATCGGGTGATACGGGAGAACGCGGTGCGACTACCCACGACAGTCCTTCTCACCGTCGCCGCGATCGCCGCGACGGTCCTCGCCGCCGGGCGGGGCGACGCCGGTACGGATCCGGCACCGGGCACCCGCCTGGTCGTCCCGGCCGGGGAGGCGCGCGACGCGCTCGCCGAGCCCTTCGGCTCCGACCTGGAGTCGGGTCTTTCCCCCGACGGTCTTTCCCCCGACGGCCTCTCGCCCGATGGCCTTTCCCCTGACGGCCTCGGTCCCGAGACCGTTCCCGAGGTGCCCGACCTGCCCGACGGCGGCGGTCTGGTCCCGGACGGGCCCGACGAGTCCGACACGGCCGACGCCGACGGACTGGTCCCGGAAGAGCCCGACGCCGGACTCCAGGGACTCCAAGAACTCCAGGAAGCCGGAGTGTCCGCCGACACCGTCTTCGCCAGTCCCGTCGACGCCCTCACCGGCGGACGGTGACCCTCGGCCGCTCCCCGGTCGAAGAATCGGACAAACCCTGGCAAGGTGGGCCCATGGTTGATCGGGGAGCGAGCGCCCTGTCACTCCCGGACGACTGGCCCGCCCACCCGGATCCGATCCTGGCGCTCAACCGCATGGGCAGCTTCGACTGGGACCTCGACTCGGGGCAGTTCCACATGGACGCCCGGGCGCACGAGATCTTCGACCTCAGGCCCGACGAGTTCGACGGCGACCCCGCCTCCCTCGGCCTGCGCGTACCGCCGGCCGAGGGCATCCGCCTGGACGAACTGGTCTCCCAGGCGATCAAGGACGGCAGCGAGAACTACGGCGCCTACTTCCGGATGCGGCTGCGCGACGGCACCCTGCGCTGGACCCACACCCAGGGCTACATCCGGCGCGACGGGACGGGCCGCCCGCGCCGGATCGTCGGCATCGTCCGTGACGCCACCGACGAGCTGAGCGCCCTCGCCGCCCGTGCCGACGACGCCTCCCTGGACGACGCCCGCCGCGAACAGACCAACGTCGTCCAGCTCACCACCGCCGCCCTGGCCCACGCCCGGACCGTGCAGGACGTCATCGACGTCCTCAAGGACACCCACGGGCTCACCCACCTCGGCGCGACCAGCCTCGTCATGGGCCTGGTCGAGGCGGGCCGCATCCGGCTGGTCGCCGAGGGCCCCGAGGGCAGCTTCGTCCCCGGCACCCTCGTCACCCGGATCGACGAGCCGTACCCGATGAGCGAGGTGGTGCGCACCCTCACCCCCCGGTTCATCGAGTCGCCCGAGGAGTTCGCGGCCGGCTACCCCGTGCTCTGGCCGCACATCACCGACCTGAAGATCACCTCGGCGGCCTATCTGCCGCTGATCGTCCAGGCCCACCCGATCGGCGCGATGGGCCTGCTCTACAGCAACCGCGCCGGGTTCACCCAGGAGGAGCGCAACATCCTCGTCGCGCTCGGCAGCAGCATCGCCCAGAGCCTCCAGCGCGCCATGTTCTACGAGCAGGAGAAGGACATCGCGCAGGGCCTCCAGCAGGCCATGCTGCCGCGCACCATCCCCGGCGTGCCCGGCGCCGACATCGCCGTCCGCTACCGCGCCGCCACCATCGGCGGCTCCCTGGGCCGTGACATCGGCGGCGACTGGTACGACGTCATCCCGCTGCCCGGCGGACGGGTCGGCGCGGTCATCGGCGACGTCCAGGGCCACGACACCCACGCGGCCGCCGTCATGGGCCAACTCCGCATCGTCCTGCGGGCCTACGCCGCCGAGGGCCACACCCCGGCCACGGTGATGGCCCGCGCCTCGGTCTTCCTGCACGAACTGGACACCGACCGCTTCGCCACCTGCCTGTACGCCGAGGCCGACCTGTCCACCGGCGTCGTCCAGCTCGTCCGCGCCGGGCACATCGACCCGCTGCTGCGCGACCGGGACGGCACCTGCCGGCGCATCTCCGTCCCCGGCGGGCTGCCGCTGGGGCTCTCCGCCGAGTTCGGCAGCCTCGAATACCCCGTCGGCACCATCGAACTGGACCCCGGCCACACCCTGCTGCTGTGCACCGACGGCCTGGTCGAACAGCCCGGCGCCGACGTCGACGACGGCATGCTCAGCCTCTCCGCCCTGATCGCCACCGGCCCGGAGGACGTCCGCGGGCTCGCCGACCGGCTGATCGAGGTCGCCGAGGAGCGCGGCGGGGACGACGACGTGGCCCTGCTCCTGCTGCGCCGGCGCGGCCAGGACACCCCGCGCACCGGCGGCCGGCTCCAGCAGCACGTGGCACCCGGCGACCCGGAGGCCCTCACCGGGGCCCGCCACATGATCCGCGCCGCCGTCCGCGCCTGGGGCGCCCGCGACCACGCCGACGAGATCGAGCTGGTCGCCGACGAACTGATCACCAACGCCCTGATGCACACCGAGGGCGCCGCGATCGTCACCCTGCGGGCCTTCACCGGCGCCGACCGGCGGCTGCGGGTCGAGGTCGAGGACTCCTCCAGCGCCCTGCCGCGCCGCCGCGAGGCGGGCGAGTCGGGGGTCTCCGGACGGGGACTGCTCCTGGTGGACCTGCTCGCGGACGTCTGGGGCGTGGAGGCGCGGGGCGGCGGCAAGTGCGTGTGGTGCGAGTTCGTCGTACCGGACGAGTCCTGACGCCGCCGCTCCGCAGCGCCTGCCGTCCCGCGTGGCACTCTGGAACGTATGCCGGAACTCCCCGAGGTCGAAGCGCTCAAGGACTTCCTCACCGAGCGTGTCGTCGGCCGAGAGATCGTGCGCGTCCTGCCGGTGGCGATCAGCGTCCTGAAGACGTACGACCCGCCGCTCACCGCCGTCGAGGGGCACGAGGTCACCGCCGTGCACCGGTTCGGGAAGTTCCTGGACTTCCGGACGGAGGGCGGACCGCATCTCGTCACGCATCTCGCGCGCGCCGGCTGGCTGCACTGGCGGGACCGGCTGCCCGACGGACCGCCCCGGCCCGGCAAGGGACCCCTCGCGCTGCGGGTGGCCCTGGAGACGGGTGAGGGCTTCGACCTGACGGAGGCCGGCACCCAGAAGCGGCTCGCGGTGTACGTGGTCCGGGACCCGGCGGAGGTGCCCGGGGTGGCCCGGCTCGGCCCCGACCCGCTGGCCCCGGACTTCGACGAGGAGCGGCTGGCCGCACTGCTGTCGGGGGAACGGCGTCAGCTCAAGGGCGCCCTGCGGGACCAGAGTCTGATCGCGGGGGTCGGCAACGCCTACAGCGACGAGATCCTGCACGCGGCCCGGATGTCGCCGTTCAAGCTGGCCGCGTCACTCACCCCGGCCGAGATCCACACGCTGTACGAGGCCCTGCGCGGCACGCTCACCGAGGCGGTCGACCGCTCCCGGGGCCTGGCCGCGGGGCGGCTGAAGGCGGAGAAGAAGACGGGGCTGCGGGTGCACGGGCGGACCGGGGAACCGTGCCCGGTGTGCGGGGACACCATCCGCGAGGTGTCCTTCAGCGACTCGTCGCTCCAGTACTGCCCCACCTGCCAGACGGGCGGGAAGCCGCTGGCGGACCGCCGGATGTCCCGGCTGCTGAAATAGGCGCCGACCTGAAACAGGCGCCGACCTGGAACAGGCCCTGACCTGGTAGATCGCCTCGGCGGCTAGTCCACCGGCAGGGTCACCAGGTGTTCGCCGGTCGCGGTGCGCAGCTCGTAGCGGACGATCTCCTCGGGGTGCCAGGCGGCACCGCCGTGCATGGTGTTGGGGCGGGCGTCGTGCAGCGGGACGGTCCAGCTCGTGACGGTCTGCTCGGAGCCGTCCTGGCCGATGGCGACCAGCCGGCAGGGCCGGGGACCGGCGCCGTCCTTCACCTTCAGCTCGATCTGGCTGCCCCAGGCCGCGTCCTCCACGGTGACCTCGGCCCACACCCCGGACTTCTCGTCGGTCGCGGTGACCCGGACCGGGTCACCGCCGCCGTCCCCGCCCGCCATCATCGCGACGGCGGGTCCGGCGAGGGCCACGACCACCGAGGCGGCGAGGGCGAACATCAGCCGGCGCCGGGCGGCCCGCCGCCTGGCCGCCACCTCACCGAGCAGCCGGTCGAGGAGCCGCGGCCCGGGACCCGCGAAGGGGTGCACCGTGCGCGGGGTGGCGCGGCGGTAGAGCATCATCTGCCGTGCGGTGGGGCCGAATTCGGTCACCTGCGCGGTGCAGCTCGCACACTCCATGAGGTGGTCCTCGAAACGGAAGGCTTCCGCCTCGTCCAGCACGCCGAGCGCGTACGCGGCGACGTCGCGATGCCTTTCCAGGGACCTCATGCCGAAACCTCGTGCCTTTGGGTGCCAGTGGGGTTACTCCTTGCTCCCACCGGTACGGACCAGGCACCCGAATCACTCAAGCCACGTACCGAATCGTGACCCAGGTGTTCGGAGCGGTCGCGCGCGCGGATTGGTGTGAATCTAGAAAAGATGAATCGCCAGGTGGCCGAGGGGCAGACCGAGCTGCCAGGCGGGCGTCCACACCTTCGGACCCTCGTCCTCGCCGGCCGGGGCGCCGCCCGGAACCGCGTTCAGATCCGGCGCCAGCAGCTCGGTCTCCTCCAGCCAGCGCCAGGCGGCCTCGGCCAGATCGAGATCGGGGGCGGGGGAGTCCGACCGGGCGGCCTCCGCCTTCAGTTGAGACATACGTTCCGCGACCCAGTTCTGCCACGGCTGGTCGTACGCCGTGAGCGAAAGCCAGGTCTCCAACTGAGTCACGACCCGGATGCCGGGCAGTTCCCCGTCGGTGTCGGAGAGGAAGATGGTCAGGGCCAGCGCGTCGCGCCCGGCGCGGAACTCGAAGGACGTCGGCGGCATGAGATCGCCGGTCCGCAGCAGTTCGTCGGCGATGTACTCGGCGTACAACCAGGCCATGGGAACGGTGAGTTCACCGCCGCCGGGGCCTTCCGTGCTCCGATGACCTCTGTGCAGCATCCCTTCCTGCCTTCCTCCGGTGCGTGCGCGTCGCCCGATGCCGGGATCGCCGGTCCGGAACACGGATAAGGACACCCGACTGCTCAACCGAGGTCCACGGCAAGGCACTTTACGGAGGTTTGACTCGACGCCGGGTTTCAGCCCAGGTCGGGCGCGTAACCGGGAAGCACCCGGCGCAGGGCGCGCAGCGCGTAGTACGCGCGCGACTTCACGGTACCGGGCGGGATGCCGAGGGTCTCGGCGGCCTCCGCCACACTGGCCCCGCGGAAGTACACGAGCACCAGGACGTCACGGTGTTCGGGAGTGAGTGTCTTCACAGCCTCGCGCACATCGAGGGTCGCGGCGGCCCGTTCGGCGTGGTCGGCGCAGACCGGCGCGTTCTCCAGGACGGCGTCCCCGACCTCGGCGGGGCGCGCCTGCCGGGCCCGGCGCGCGTCTATCGCGAGCCGCCGGCCGACGGTGAGCAGCCAGGGCCGTACGGAGTCGAAGGCGTCGGCGCGCAGCGCCTCGGGGTTCTGCCAGGCGCGCACCAGGGTCTCCTGGACGAGGTCCTCGGCGCGCTGGCGATCGCCGTCGCAGAGCCTCAGGAGCAGCGCGAAGAGCGGCCGTCCGTGCTCGCGCTGGAGTGCGGCCAGCTCGTGCTCGGCGGTCGTCGTCCTGGTGGTGAGGGCGGTCCCGGCGGTCATGCGCGTATGGCATCGCAAGGGACGGTTTCGGGACAGGGCGCGCACGCGGGCGTGCGGCGGACGGTCGATCGCGTCGGCGAACGGTACGACGAACGGTCGGACCGCGCCGACCGCGCCGACCGCGTCTAGGCCGATCGCGCGCATCGGGCCGGGCGACGGGAGTGCCGGGGCGTCCCCTTCGCGTCGATGAGCTAAAGGTGGTACGTGCGTAAATATGACAATGCGTCAGAATTGAGGTGAACCGGTGTTCCTCGCCCGCAGACACCAGGTGGCGCTCGCCATGACCGCGATCCTCGCCGCGGCCGCCGCCTGCCAGGCCCGCGACGACCGCCCGGCGGACCGGGCCGGGAACCCGGCGCCGGCCGCCGGCCGCGGCTTCACGCTCGTCGCCTCCGGTGACATCGTCCCGCACGACTCGGTCATCGACCGGGCGCGCTTCGACGCCGGCGGCGCGGGCTACGACTTCCGCCCGATGTTCGAGGGCATCCGACCGGTCGTCTCCCGCGCCGATCTGGCGCTGTGTCACATGGAGACCGTGTACGGCGCGGACGGCCTCTACACCGGCTACCCGGTGTTCAAGTCCCCGCCCGAGATCGCCCCGGCCGTCGCCGCGACCGGCTACGACGGCTGCTCCACCGCCTCCAACCACAGCCTCGACGACGGCGCCGCCGGCGTGCAGCGCACCCTCGACGCGCTCGACGGCGCCGGCGTGCGCCACGCGGGCACCGCGCGCACCCAGGCCGAGGGCAGCGCGATCACGCTGATGCGCGCCGGTCCGGCCCAGGTCGCCCACCTCGCCTACACCTACGACACCAACGGCATCCCGCTGCCCGAGGGGCAGCCGTGGACCGTCAACCTGATCGACGAGGGCCGTATCCTCGCCGACGCCAAGGCCGCCCGGCAGGCGGGCGCCGACGTGGTCGTCGTCTCCCTGCACTGGGGCACCGAGTGGCAGGACGCGCCGGACGACCGGCAGGTGACCCTGGCCCGCGCCCTCACCGCATCCCGCACCGGCGACCGCCCCGACATCGATCTGATCCTGGGCACCCACGCCCATGTCCCGCAGGCGTACGAGAAGGTCAACGGCACCTGGGTGGTCTACGGCATGGGCGACCAGGTCGCCGGCGAGATGTTCAACAACGCGGGCGCCCGCGACCCGCGCGGCAACCAGTCCACCGTCGCCCGCTTCACCTTCGCCCCGCCCGCGAAGGCCGGCGGCCGCTGGGAGGTGCGCAAGGCCGAGTTCGTGCCGCAGATGTACGACGTCGACGCGGGCCGGGTGGTCAACCTCAACCAGGTCCTCGCCCAGGGCGCGGCCGTCGAGGGCGTGCGCGACCGGATCCGGGACGTCGTCCTGAGCCGGGGCGCCGCCAAGGACGGGCTGGTGATGGGGGAGTAGGGGAGCCGGCGGCGGGTGCGGGGGCGGGCGGTCAGTCGTCGACGTCGACGTGGTCGAACGTCCTCAGCATCTCCCGCAGCACCCGTACGCAGGCCCGTACCTCCGCGTCGGTCAGATCGCCCCCGACCTGGCGGTTCAGGGTGTGCTCCCGGTCCAGGACGGTGGCGATCAGGGTCCGGCCCTCCTCGGTGATCCGGATGAGCGACGACCGCTGGTGCGCGGGGTTGGGGAGGATCTCCACCCACCCGTGCGCCGCCGCGTCGTTGACCATGCGCTGCACGAACTGCCGGCTCAGCGCCTGGATCCGGCTGAGCTGAGGGACCGTCAGATCGCCTTTGCGGCGCAGCAGATCGAGCACCGAGCGGACCCCGACGGACGCGCCCTCCACGGCCTCGCCCTGTTCGACCTTGCGCAGCGCGCGCCGGTAGAGCGGGCCGACCAGATCGAAGACCTCGGTGAGCCGGTGGCCGAGTTCGTCGGGTGGGAGGGGGCTGTCGGCGGGAGGCGGCGGGGCGGTGTCGTTCACCCCCACATCATGCACCCCCGGCAACATGACACCTTGGTTGCCAAATTCCTCGTAAGATGACACCTTGGTTGTCATGACTGCCGTTGCTTCGGACATGACGTACTTCGCCTCCGCCGACGGGGACCTCGCCTACCGCGAGGCCGGATCCGGCGATCCGCTGGTCCTGATCCACTCCGGATTCGTCGACCACCGGGTCTTCGACGACGTGATCCCGGCGCTCGCCCGCACCCACCGGGTGATCGCGCCCGACGTCCGCGGCCACGGCGCCTCCGCCAACGCCACCCGGCCCTTCCGCTGGCCCGACGACCTCGCCGCGCTGCTGCGCCACCTCGACGCGGGGCCCGCCGTCCTGGCCGGTGTCTCGATGGGCGGGGTGATCGTCACCGACACGCTGCTCGAACACCCGGAGCTGGTGCGCGCCGCCGTGGTGGCCGGCGCCTCCACCGGCGAGTTCCGGGACACCGACCCCTGGCACCGGGAGATCCAGGCGGAGACCGCCCGCTGCCTGGCCGCCGGGGACGTCGAGGGCTGGCTGAAGGCGTTCCTGAGCTTCGTGCCCGGCCCACACCGCACGCTCGACGAGGTCGACCCGGACATCCCGCGGCGGCTGACCGAGATGGCCCTGAACACCCTCTCCAAGCACAGGCCCGGAGAGAAGGACCGGCACGTGCGAGTGACCGACACCTGGTCCCGGGTGCCGAAGATCGACGTCCCGGTGCTCACCCTGAACGGCGCCCTGGACACCCCCGACGTGCTCGCCGCGGCGCAGCGCCTGGCCGACACCGTCCGCGACGGCCGGTCCGTGCTGATCGAGGGCACCGCGCACTACCCGATGATGGAGAAGCCCGAGGAGTTCACCGCCGTGATCACGGACTTCCTGCGCACCCTCTGACCGGCCGAGTCGGCCCGCGGCGGGCTACGGCACCACGGTCACCGGCCATCGCCCGGCCTTGACCAGCCGTACGGCCACCGATCCCACGATCCGGTGGCCGGCCTGCTCGGAGGCGCCCACCACCACCGCGTCGGCCTTCAGCTCGTCCGCGGCCTTCACCAGCCCGTTGTACGGGTCCCCGCGGAAGGTGTGGAACTCCCAGCGCACGTCGAATATCCCGCGCGTGCGCTCGGTCGCCTCCCGGATCTGCGCGACCAGGTCCTCCGCGATCTCGTCGGTCGTCTCCGCGACCGACACCCCGAGCGCTGCGCCCGCCGTCATCACGGGCTGGACGTACACCACCGCGAGCAGGGCGTTCTGGCGGCGGGCCAGACCGCCCGCGTAGGCCGCGGCCCGCAGCGACGAATCGGAGCCGTCCACCCCGACGAGGATCACCTTGGGGCCGTCCGTACCCCGTTCGAACCGGTGCGCGGGCTGCGGCGCGTGCTGTTCCGTCACCCCCCGAGGCTACCGAAACCCCCGGTGGCGCCCACCGCCCCCCACCCTTTCGACGGGCGCCACGGCCCCGCTGTTCCTACAGTCGGAACATGAGTGCCACCGTGGCGAGTACCTCGGCCAAGGGCGGTACGGGTCCGGGTGCCCGGTCCGCGGGGCGGCTGCTGAGCCGTGTGCCGCAAGGCTTCGCGGTGTTCTTCGGCGCCCTCGGCCTGCTGTGCGTCCTGCTCGCCCTCTTCCCGCCGCTGCGCCGGCTGCTGCGCCCGGTCGTCCGCTTTCTCGACCTGGTGATCGTGCCGGTCAGCGCCAACCTCGCCTACGCCGTCTTCCTCTTCCTGCTGGCCGCCGCCACCGCCGCCCGCAAGAAGATCGCCTGGTGGCTGGTGGTGGTCTACCTCGGCCTGGTCGTCCTCACCGACCTCGCGGGGGTGGCCGTCGGCCTGTACGCCGCGTCGCTCCCCTCGCTCGTGGTCTGCGCCCTCGCCCTGGCCCTGCTGGTCGTCGCCCGCGGGGAGTTCTACGCCGTCTCCCGCAAGGGCGCGGTCCGCCGCGCGCTGCTCGTGCTGGCCGCCGGGCTCGCCCTCGCGATCCTCGTCGGCTGGGGACTGGTCGCCCTGTTCCCCGGCACCCTGCCCGCGGGACAGCGGCTCGGCTGGGCCGCCAACCGGGTCCTCGGCGGACTGGTCTCACCCGGCTCCTTCGACGGCCGGCCCCCGCACGCCCTCTACTTCCTGCTCGGCCTCTTCGGCGCCCTCGCCCTGCTCAACGCCGCCGCCACCCTGTTCCGTTCCCAGCGCATGGAAGCCGCCCTGCACGGCGACGAGGAGTCCCGCATCCGCGCCCTGCTGAGGACCTACGGCGGTCAGGACTCCCTCGGCTACTTCGCCACCCGGCGCGACAAGGCCGCCTCTTCTCGCCCAGCGGCAAGGCCGCCGTCACCTACCGCGTCGAGGCCGGCGTCTGCCTGGCCGGCGGCGACCCCGTCGGCGACCGCGAGGCATGGCCGCACGCCATCGCCGTATGGCTGGACGCCGCCCGCCGGCACGCCTGGCAGCCCGCCGTCATGGGCGCCTCCGAGGACGGCGCCCGCGCCTACGCCCGCTCCGGCCTCGGCGCCCTGCAACTCGGCGACGAGGCGATCCTGCACGTGGCCTCCTTCGACCTCTCCGGCCGCGACATGCGCGTCACCCGCCAGGCCGTCAACCGCGTCCGCCGCACCGGCGCGAGCTGCCGGGTCCGCCGCCACTCCACCCTCACCGACCAGGAGATGGAGGAGATCGTCGACCGCGCCGACGCCTGGCGCGACACCGAGACCGAACGCGGCTTCTCCATGGCCCTGGACCGGCTCGGCGACCCCGCCGACGGCGACTGCCTCCTCGTCGAGGCCCTCGACGGCGACGGCCGCCTCCTCGCCCTGCTCTCCTTCGTGCCCTGGGGCACCGAGGGCATCTCGCTGGACCTGATGCGCCGCGACCGCGAGGCACCCAACGGCGTCATGGAGTTCATGGTCGCCGACCTGTGCGCCGCCGCGCCCAAGCTCGGCGTCCGCCGGATCTCCCTGAACTTCGCCGTCTTCCGCTCGGTCTTCGAGGAGGGCGCCCGCATCGGCGCCGGACCCGTGCTGCGGCTGTGGCGCAGACTGCTCCTCTTCCTCTCCCGCTGGTGGCAGCTCGAAGCCCTGTACCGCTCCAACGCCAAGTACCGCCCCGAGTGGTACCCCCGCTTCCTCTGCTACGGCGACGCCGGCTCCCTGGCCCGGGTGGGCCTGGCCTCCGGCATCGCCGAGGGCTTCGTCTCCGTGCCCTCCCTGCGCACCCTGTGGGGCCGGCGGAGCCCGAAGGCCGGGCCCCCGCCCGCCGGAACCGAGGGACTGCCGCCGTCCGCGGAACTCGGCCTCGACGGAGGGGACGAGACCGGGACCGGCGGGGCGGACGCGGGCCTGCCCGAACAGGTCCGCGTCCGCCGCCACACCCTCGAACGGCTGCGCGCGCGGGGCACCGACCCCTATCCGGTCGGCGTCCCGGCGCGCACCCACGCCCTCGCCGACGTCCGCACCGGCGACACGGCCACCGTGGCAGGACGGATCATGCGGGTCCGGGACTTCGGCGGCATCGTCTTCGTGACCCTGCGCGACTGGTCCGCCGACCACCAGCTCGCCCTCACCCGCGAGGCGCTCGGCACCTTCCGCGCCGACACCGACCTCGGCGACCACATCCTCGTCACCGGCACCGAGGGCACCAGCGACCGCGGCGAACCGACCCTCTTCGTCACCTCCTGGCAGCTCACCGCCAAATGCCTGCGCCCCCTGCCCGACAAACGGCGCGGCCTGACCGACCCCGAGACGAAGGTCCGGATGCGCTATCTCGACCTCGCCTCCAGCCCCGCCGCCCGCGAGGTGATCCGCGCCCGCTCCACCGCCGTCCAGGCCCTGCGCCAGGGCCTGCTCACGCGCGGCTACCTGGAGGTCGAGACACCGATGCTCCAGCAGATCCACGGCGGCGCCAACGCCCGCCCCTTCACCACCCACATCAACGCCTACGACCTCGACCTCTATCTGCGGATCGCCCCCGAGCTGTACCTCAAGCGGCTCTGCGTCGGCGGCCTGGAGAAGGTCTTCGAACTGGGCCGCACCTTCCGCAACGAGGGCGTCTCCTACAAGCACAACCCCGAGTTCACGATGCTGGAGGCGTACCAGGCGTACGCCGACTACGACGTCATGCTCACCCTCGCCCGCGAACTCGTCCAGGGCGCCGCCACCGCCGCCTACGGCGCCCCGCTCGCCCACAAGGACGGCGAGGAGTACGACATCTCGGGGGAGTGGCCGGTGCGCACGGTCTACGGCGCGATCTCCGACGCCCTCGGCGAGAGCGTCGACGCCGACACCCACCTCACCGTCCTCCAGCGCCACTGCGACCGGGCCGGCGTCCCGTACACCCCGGACGACGGGCGTGGCGACGTCGTCCTGGAGATGTACGAACGGCTCGTGGAGGAACGCACCCGCCTCCCCACCTTCTACAAGGACTTCCCCACCGACGTCTCCCCGCTGACCCGGCAGCACCGCACCGACCCGCGGCTCGCCGAACGCTGGGACCTGGTGGCCTTCGGCACCGAACTGGGCACCGCCTACTCCGAACTGACGGACCCGCTGGAACAGCGCCGCCGGCTCACCGCACAGTCCCTGCTCGCCGCCGGCGGCGACCCCGAGGCCATGGAACTCGACGAGGACTTCCTCGACGCCCTCGAATACGCCATGCCCCCCACCGGCGGCCTCGGCATCGGCGTGGACCGCCTCATCATGTTCCTCACCGGCCTGACCATCCGCGAGACCCTGCCGTTCCCGCTGGTCCGCCGCCGCTGACACGGATCCGCGCCCGCCGCCACCGGCCTGCGCCCGCCCGGGTGGAATCGTGCCGCCGGACCGGTGTCGCTGTGGTGCGTCGGGGCCGCGACGGGCGACTGATGTCTTCATGAAGAAGGATCAGTTGTTCACGCGGCGCCGCGTGTTGCTCGCCGGCGCCACCGCCGTCGGAGCGGCCGGCACGGCCGGACTGCTCGCGTGGGGCTCGGGCGACAAGCCGGTCCGAGCCGCCGCCCCGGCCGCCGGCGCCCCCGCCCGCGGCGTCCCGCTGAAGCCCTCCGCCTACCGCCTCCAGCCGCTGACCGGATACGGTCCACCGCGCACCGCGCCCGGCCGCACCCCGGTCCGCAGCGAACCCATGCTGAAGATGACCGGCCGCGGCCGCACCATGGTCCTCACCTTCGACGACGGCCCGGACCCCCGCTACACCCCCGGAGTCCTCGACACCCTCGCCGAGTACGACGTACGCGCCATGTTCTTCGTGTGCGGGGAGATGGCCACCGACCACAAGGACCTGCTGGCGCGGATGGCCGACGAAGGGCACGTCGTCGGCAACCACACCTGGTCGCACCCCCTGCTGACCTCGCTCACCCGCCGTCAGATCCGCTCCGAGATGACCCGCACCAGCGAGGTCATCGAGGACGGCTACGGCGAGCCCCCGCGCTGGTTCCGCGCCCCCTACGGCGCCTGGAACCGCACCACCTTCCAGCTCGGCGCCGAACTCGGCATGGAACCCCTGGCCTGGACCGTCGACACCCTCGACTGGACCGCCCCCGGCACCGGCACCATCGTCTCCCGCGTCCAGGACGGCGCCGGACCCGGCGTCGTGGTGCTCTCCCACGACGCCGGCGGCGACCGCTCCCAGAGCGTCGCCGCCCTGCGCCGCTATCTGCCCCGGCTCCTCGACTCCGGCTACCACATCACCGTGCCGCGCCGGCAGTACACCTAGCCACCGCGGCCCCCCGCCCGGCCGGGGTCCGTCAGCGGACCTCGGCCAGGCGGGCGAAGGCGACCACGTTGCCGTCGTAGCCGTTCGCCTTGGAGAAACCGCCGCCGCAGGTGATCACCCGGAGTTCCGGGGTGCCCTTGGAGGCGTAGACGCGGTCACCGGGAAAGTCGTTCTTCGCGAAGACCTCGATGCCGTAGATCTCGAAGACGGCCGTCTTTCCGTCCTGCCGCACCACCTCGACGCGATTGCCCTTCTTCAGGGCCCCGAGTCCGTAGAACACGGCGGGGCCCTGTGTGTTGTCGACATGGCCGACCACGACCGCCGTGCCCTTCTCGCCGGGTGTCACGCCCCCGGTGAACCAGCCGGCCAGATTCGGGTCCTCCGGCGGCGGCGCGGCCACCCAGCCGTCCGCGTCCAGCCCCACCGGCATCACCGGCGCGTCGACCTGGATCGCCGGGATCCGCACCCGGTCGGGCATCCCGTACGGCAGCGCGGCCGGCGCCTTGCCGAACACACCCACACCGGTCCGGCTGTCCGCGGCCGCCGCGGCGGCGGGCTGCGGCGGCCCGATGTCGAATTCCCCCGAGCCGTTGCGGATGAGCGCGAGACCGGTCAGCAGCACCAGCGCTATCACCCCCCAAGGGGCCCGCTTCCGCTGCTGCCGCTCCTCCTCTTCCGCCGCCTCGGACAGCTCATACGCAGACATTCGCCAGCCCCTTTCGACATGGCCGTCGCCACGTCCTTTCGCGCATACGAGAACGCTAATTCCCCGCACGGAAACCGGCGACGGGGGCGACGGCGAACGGGTGGCGCCCCAGCCGTCCGGTGCGCCATCCGAGTTGCCGCCCAAAGTTATTTTCTGACGGTCCGTGACCTGCGGCGATATCGCCGCGCACGCTTTTCCCCCGGCGTGTCCGCTCACCAGGACGGACCATTCTCGAAATGCGGGCGCGCAGACGGCATCTGAGGGTCGTTCCGGGAGGCGCTTTCTCGCCGACACACCGGGGACGGGCCCCGGGGCGCCTTCCGCGGAGGAACACATGCGCAAGCCACGAATCGTGGCGGCCTCGGCGGTCTCGGCCGCCGCGGCCGTCGCTCTCGGCCTGGCCGCCCCGGCGGCCGTCGCCCGGGACGGCATGACCGCCAACCCGAGGAACGTCGTCGTCCAGCCCAGCGTCATCGCCCGCGGCGGCCAGATCACGGTCAGCGTCGACGGCTGCCCGGCCGGCGGTCACATGACCTCGAGCGCCTTCCCGCAGTCGAACCTGACCCCCGTCAACGGTGTCGGCCAGTCCGCCAGGGGCACCGCCACCATCAACGACAACGCCCGCCCGGGTCCCTACGACATCACCGTCTACTGCTCGGGCCAGACGCTGACCGCTCCGGCCGCCTTCACCGTCATCGGCGGTGTCCGCGGCGGCCTCGGCGGCAGCAGCTCCACCGGCGCCACCCCGACCGACATGGCCATCGGCGGCGGCCTGGTCGCCGCGGCCGCGGCCGGCGGCGCGCTGTTCTGGATGCGCCGCCGCTCCGAGCGCCGCGCCTGAGCGGTGTGCCCTCCTTCGCCCCGGAGACCTCCGTGTCTCCGGGGCGAAGCCCTTGCGTCCCACCGGCCGTCAGCCGGCGTCCTCGCCGGTGCGGCGGCGCGAGAAGTGGTACGCGGCACCGAGGGCGCCCGCGATCAGCGCGGCCCCCAGACCGATCTCCTTCAGATCGAACCCGCCGAAACTCCCGCCCTCACCGGCGTGCACCCCGTGGTACGACGGATACGGCAGCGGACTCGGCCGCCCCGAGGCGATCGTCAGATCCTTGACGGCGCTCAGCCCGCCGCAACTGAACGTCACCCGGTACGACGCCCCCGGCTTGGCGTCCCAGTCCACCTCGGCCGCCGCCGAGGACGATCCGCGCGGAATGGTGACCGCGTCGAACACCCCCGACGACACCGTCACATGACTTCTGCACCCGGTGACCTCGCGGTCCACCCGGAGGCTGACCTGCCCGCCCGGCTCCACCAGGGACGGCACCACGCTGTAGCCCGTGGACATGACGTAGTGGTCGTCGTCGCCGATCGCGACGGCGGCCGGGGCGGAGAGGGTCAGGGCGGTCACGCCCAGCAGTGCGGCCGAAGCGACGCGTATCGCGGACATGGTGGAACCTCCGGTACCCGAGGAGCGGCGACGGACCTGTTCCGTTCGCGCCGGAAATGCACCTCGATGACCGAAACGCTAGGAACAGGTGTGCGTCGGCGCGATCGGTGTCGCGCGAATGGGGCACGCGTGTGGGCCGCCCAGGGGACGAACGCTGCTGCGTCCGGGGGACGGTGACGGCGTGGCGCCGCCGTTCCCCGGACCGTCCCCTCACTTCTGCGACACCCCGGGGAAGTGGTGCAGGAAGGGTTCCGCGGAGGCGGTGACCCCCCGGCTGTAGGGCGCGTCGAAGTCCCAGATGAGGAACAGCAGGAACGCGATCAGCGCCGAGAACAGCCCGGCCAGCACGAGTTCTCTGGTGGTGCGCCGGATCTGGAGGGCGAAGACCATGCCGATCGTGATGGCCGCCCCGGCCAGCAGCCCGAACCACACCACCCCGGGCATGGTCGCCCCGGTCGAGCCGGCCCGGGCGTTGCGCGCCTGGTCGGCCGTGGCCATCTGGTCCAGCAGGGGCTGGTACGCCTGCGCCTGGAAATCGTCCGCGGGCTCGTAGTCGGTGACGTCCTCGCGCAGCCGCATCAGGAGTTCGTCCCCGCGCTCGGTGACCTCCCCCTTGTCGGCCATCGCCTGCCACTCGACGGTGACGACATGTCCGACGTAGGCGTTGACATCCGCCCGAATGCGGTCACGGACGTCGGGCGGATAGACCCGCACCCGCTCCGAGATCTCGTGCAGCGCCTGGGCCTCGGTCTGGACGTGGTCCTCCGCGACCCCGCGCGCCTCCCAGACCCCGGCGATGGCCAGGCCCAGGACGATGGCGTACACCACACCGATCCACATCGTCATGTACTCGATGACGTCCGGGGTCTCGGAGGGATCCTCGTCCTCGGCCGCCGTCCGGTGCCGTACGAGGGTCACGGCGATCACCACCGCGCAGGCGGCGAGCATCGCGAAGGTAAGAACAAGCCATTCCGGCAAGAGGGGCCTCCTGGGGGCCAGGGTCTTTCTTTCGGATCTGGCCGGCTTCGAGCGACGGTGTCGTCTCGGCGGGCCCGAGCGGGGTCTGGTGCGTGTAGCTGCAAGGCGGAGGAGGGCGGCAACGCGGAGCGTTGACAACCGACGACAACGCGGCTGGGGGTCCCCCCTCTGGGGGAGTGCGTGCCAGGGCCCGCGACCCCGGCAAGATCCGCAAGAGAGGCCCTAGCGGGGGCGCAGTGCGGCGACGGCGATCAGGGCGGGGACGGTGATGAGGAGGACGTAGGTGACGGGGGACTGGCCGCCGCCGGTCTGCCGCGGGCGGGGCGGGGAGTGGTAGGCCGGGTAGTGCACCGGGGTCGCCGAAGGCGTGGGCGTGGGTGTCGGTTTGGGCGTGGGGCGCGGTTTCGGGGGCGGGGCGGGTTTCGGCGGTGGCGCGGGGGCCGGGGGTGGTGCCGGCCGGGGTGCCGCGCGGGGGGCAGGCGGGGGTGGTGGCGTCGGACGGAGGGTGGGCCGGGGTTTCGGCGGCGGTGTGGGTGTCGGCGTGGGCTCGGGGGGCGGCGGCGTGGGCTTCGGCGGGGGCGGAGGGGGTGGAGGCGGCGGTGGAGGGGGTGGAGGCGGTGGCGGGGTCGGTTCAGGGGGCGGCGGGCACACCGGGGGCGTCGGCTTCTTCGGCCAACCCGGGCCGCCCGAGCCGGTCCAGGCGCTCGCGCCGCCCGTCGTGGAGCTGCCGGCGACGGCCACCGCCTCGGTGCCGTCCGGCCCCGTCGAGGCCCAGGCGCACGCGTCGGCCACGGCCACCCCGGCCGGTACCGCCGCGAGCAGCAGAAGGGCGGTCACCAGGGCCGACACCCGGGCGGCGACGGCGGTTCGGGTCGGTTCGGGTCGATGCACGTCGAGATCATGCGGCTTTCCGCAGCCCACCACGCCGGGCCCGGGAGGGGATTGCCCCGATCGGGGGAAGTCCGCGCCCAGGGGTTTGGCGGAAAGAATTTCGCGCCGCCTTTGAACACAACGGGCGCTCGCGTGCGTACCCAGTGCCGTGGGCGGCGCAGCAGGGCGCTGCGACACCCTTAGGACTATCGGGGAGTTGTTGACGATGAAGACCTCCTGGCGGAGCGCCTCACTCGCGGCGAGTGTGGTGGCCGTGCTGACGCTGGCGACGGCGTGCGGTCAGGAAAGCGGTACGTCCGGCTCGAGCGAGAACGTGGGCGCGACCGCCCCGGGCTCGATCGCGGGCGTGGGTGCCGGGTCCGGCGTCGGCGCGGGTGTCGGTGCCGGTGTCACGGAGAGCCCGGGCGGCTCCGACGCGGGTGCCGCGGGCGGCGCGGGCGAACTGGCCATCAGCGCCGCCACCGACCTGGGCAAGATCCTCACCGACGGCAACGGCAAGACGCTCTACCGCTTCGACTCCGACACCGCCGAACCGCCGAAGTCCAACTGCGACGGCGACTGCGCCACCGCCTGGCCCCCGGTCGCCGCCGACGACGTGACGGCCGGCGACGGTATCGACAAGTCGCTGCTCGGCGAGGTGACCCGCTCCGACGGCACCAAGCAGCTCACGGTCGCCGGCTGGCCCGCCTACTACTACGCCAAGGACGCCAACGCCGGTGACACCACCGGCCAGGGCGTGGGCAACAAGTGGTTCGCGCTGACCCCCGAGGGCAAGAAGGCCAAGGCGTCCGGCTCGGGCGGCGGCGGTTCCGAGGCCGGTCTGCCGGGTCTCTCCGTGCGCAACGACCCCAACCTCGGCAAGATCGTCGTCGACAAGAACGGCATGACGGTCTACCGCTTCCTCAAGGACAAGGCCTGGCCCGAGCCGGTCTCCAACTGCAACGGCGCCTGCCTGGACAAGTGGCCCGCCGTCGCCCCGGTCGCCACCGACGACACCAAGGGCGTGCAGAAGAAGGGCCTGATGAGCTTCACCCGCAGCGACGGAATCAAGCAGATGACCGTCAACTGCTCCCCGATCTACACCTTCGCCGGTGACAAGTCGCCCGGTGACATCAACGGCCAGGGCGTGGGCGGCCAGTGGTACGCCGTCGCCCCCGACGGAAAGCTGGTCGGCGCCCCGGCGCAGTAAGAGATCACCTCCCCAGGGCTGATCCCCGCAGCCGCCGGCGTCCGACCCCCGGTCCGCCCCCTCCGCGCCGCACGGAGGGGGCGGACCGCTGTGCTGCGGGCGTCCTCCGTATGCGTAGACTTTCGCCGCCCTTCCGGCCACTTCGGAACTCTCCGGAATCCTTCGGTGCTTTTCGGGGCCCTTCGGAGGGCGTCAATTCGGCTCGCGCCGCAGGCAGTGACCGGGAACGGACGGTCAATTTCCGTTTCGGCTCGCCCCTTTGGCGGGCGATCAGTAGCCTCAGCTCGAACACCGGATCGCCTACGCCTTGGAGAGATACATGGAGCGTCCCGCCTGGGCCCCACGGAGCATCGACATCTCGGTGCCCAGTGTCTCGCGGATCTACGACTACTACCTGGGCGGTTCGTACAACTTCGAGGTCGACCGGGAAGCGGCGCGCAAGGCGATGGAGTTCATGCCGGGACTGCCCAAGATCATGCAGGCGAACCGGGCGTTCATGCGGCGCGCGGTGCGCTGGGCGGCGGGCGAGGGCGTGACGCAGTTCCTCGACATCGGCTCGGGCATCCCCACCTTCGGCAACGTCCACGAGGTGGCCCAGGCGGCCCGCCCCGGCGCCCGTGTCGTCTACGTCGACCACGACCCGGTGGCCGTCGCGCACAGCGAGGCCGTACTCGCGGAGAACGCGGACGCCGATGTCGTCGCCGCCGATCTGCGCAAGCCGCGGGAGATCCTCGACAGCCCCCAGGTGCGTGCCCTGATCGACCTGGACCGGCCCGTGGCCCTGCTGCTCGTTGCCATACTGCACTTCGTGGAGGACGCGGACGACCCGTACACGGCGGTGGCCGAGCTGAGCGCGGCGCTGGCGCCCGGCAGCATGCTGGTGCTCACCCATGCCTCGTACGAGGGAATCCCGTTGCCCACCGAGCGGGCCGGGGGCGCGGTGGACGTGTACAAGGACATCCGCAACCCGCTGATCATGCGCTCGCGCGACGAGATCGCGCGGTTCTTCGAGGGGTACGACATGGTGGAACCGGGACTGGTGCCGATGCCCGAGTGGCGGCCGGACACCGCACCGGAGGACGAGGATCCCTATGCCTTCTCCGGGTTCGCCGGCGTGGGGCGTACGGCGTGACCGCGGAGCCGGACGGGCCGGAGGACAGACTGCGCCGCTTCGCGACGATCTGGAGCCGGGCCGTGTTCCCGGTGACCTCGACCTCGCTGACCCGGCCGGAGTTCGAGCGGCAACTGCTGCCGCTGGCACGGCGGTTGCGTGCCGGACTGCTGGCGCGGTCCTTCGACGCCGACACCGGCAAGGAGGTGGGCGCCGCCCTCGTCGAGGCGCACTGCACGGACCCCGAGGCGCTGAGCCGGGCGCTGGACTGCGTGGACGCGTATCTGGTGCTGTACTGCGGTGAGGACGGCCCGCAGGAGGAGCTGCGCACGCGTGCCTCGCGGCTCCAGCACGCGATGGCCGCCGGGTACGCCCAGGCGCTGCGCGAGCGGACGCTGGCCGAGCAGGAGGCCATCGCCCGGGCCGCGTTGCAGGCCCAGGGCGTGGTGGCGCAGGCGCTGCACGCCACGGAGGCCCGGTTCCGCGCGGTGTTCGAGGGCGCGGCGATAGGGATCGGCATCTCCGACCTGGAGGGCAACCTCCTGGAGTGCAACGGCGCGATGCTGCGGATGTTCGGCGGGTCCGAGCAGACGGTGCGCGGCCGCAACGTCCGTGACTGGACGCACGCCGAGGACGCCCCGCAGGTCTGGCGGCTCTACGAGGAGCTGGTGCGCGGCGAACGCGAGCACTACCACACGGAGAAGGCGTTCTACCGGCCGGACGGCACGGTGCTGTGGACGAATCTGACGGTCTCCCTGCTGCGGGACGCCGACGGCCGGCCGCAGTACCAGCTCGCGCTGATGGAGGACACCACCGAGCGCCGGCTGCTCAACCTGCGGCTGCGCTACGAGGCGACCCATGACGCGCTGACCGGGCTGCCCAACCGCACGCTGTTCTTCGAGCGGCTGGAGAAGGTGCTGAGCGCCGGTGGGGACCAGCGGTTCGGGCTGTGCTACCTCGACCTGGACGGCTTCAAGACCATCAACGACAGTCTCGGCCACGCGGCCGGCGACCGGCTGCTGGTCGAGGTCGCCGACCGGCTCCAGTCCTGTGCGACGGCGCCCGGCGAGATGGTCGCGCGGCTCGGCGGTGACGAGTTCGTGGCGCTGACCACCGGTCCCGACACCGACCGTGAGGTGGACGAACTCGCCACCCGGATCCAGAACGCGCTGGTGGCGCCGGTGCGCATCGACGGCCGGGAGCTGACCGTGCGCGGCAGCATCGGCATCGTGGAGGGACCGGCGGCCGAGCGCAGTCCGGCGGAGGTGCTGCGCAGCGCCGACATCACGATGTACCGGGCCAAGTCGGCGGGCGGCAACCGCTTCGAGCTGGCCGACCCCGAGGCCGACGCCCGCGCGATCACCCGGCACGGGCTGACCACCGCGCTGCCGGCCGCGCTGGAGCGCGGGGAGTTCTTCATCGAGTACCAGCCGCTGGTGCATCTCGGCGACGGCGGGGTGCGCGGTGCGGAGGCGCTGGTGCGGTGGCTGCATCCGCAGCACGGGGTGCTCGGGCCCGACCGGTTCATCCCGCTCGCCGAGCACACCGGGCTGATCGTGCCGCTGGGGCGCTGGGTGCTGGAGCAGGCGGTGGACCAGGCCCGGCAGTGGCGCGAGCGGTCCGGGGACACGGATCCGGTGCGGATCAACGTCAACCTGTCGCCGTGCCAGCTCACTCATCCCGGTCTGGTGCAGGACACGGTCGACATCCTGGAGCGGGCGGGCGTCGAGCCGCGGGTGCTGTGCCTGGAGGTGACCGAGTCGGCGCTGATCGGCGCCGACGACGATCTGCTCAAGCCGCTGCGCCGGCTCGCCGAGATGGGCGTCGACATCGCCCTGGACGACTTCGGCACCGGCTACTCCAACCTCGCCAATCTGCGCCGGCTGCCGGTGAGCGTCCTCAAGCTGGACCGCTCCTTCACCCAGGGCATGCAGCAGTTCCCCGCCGATCCCGTCGACCTCAAGATCGTCGAGGGGATCGTCTCCCTGGCCCACAGCCTGGACCTCGCGGTCACGGTGGAGGGCGTGGAGACCGGCGCCCAGGCCGAACAGCTCCGCCTCCTCGGCTGCGACACGGCCCAGGGCTGGTACTACGCCCGCCCGGGCCCCCCGGACCGCCTCCACGAACTGGCGCTGGTGGACGCGGCGGGCTGAGACGCGGGGTGAGACGGGGCCTTCTTCAGGGCGGGTGAGGCGGGGCTTCTTGAGGAGGGGGAGTGTCCCCGCCGGGAAGCCCCCTTCCCGCTCCCCGGCGTCACCGCTCCAGCAGCATCCGCTGCAACTCCCTCGCCGCTCGCGGCGGAGCCACGTCGCTGCGGTGGGCCAGGGCGATCGTGCGGTGGAGGCCGGGGCGGGCGAGGGGGGTGACGCGGAGGCCGAGGCCCGAGCGGGCGGCGACCATGCGGGGGACGACCGCCACGCCGAGGCCCGCCCGGACGAAGCCCAGGACCGCGTCCATCTCACCGCCCTCCACCGCGAAGTCCGGCTCGAACCCCTCCGCCCGGCACGCGGCGACGGTCAGTTCCCGCAGGTCGTAGCCGTGCCGGAACATCACGAGGCGTTCGCCCTCCAGATCGGCGACATGGACCGCGCGCCGCCCCTCGCCCGGCCGGGGCGACTCGGGCGAGGACACCACGACCAGGTCCTCCCGCAGCAGCTCCACCGTGGTCAGCGCCGGGGACGGTGTCGGCAGCGGCAGGACGACCAGCGCCAGATCGAGGGCGCCGCGGGCCAGCTCCCGCACCAGATCGTGCGAGCCGCCCTCCTCGATCAGCAGCCGGATGCCCGGATAGCGGTCGTGGAAGGCACGCAGCACGTCCGGCAGCAGCCCCGTGCACAGACTCGGCGTCGCCCCCAGCCGCACCCGGCCGGCCCGCAACTGCACCAGTTCCTGCACCTCGTAGCGCGCGGTCTCGGTGTCCGCGAGGATCCGCCGGGCCAGCGGCAGCAGCGCCTCGCCCGCGTCGGTGAGCGTGATGTTGCCGCGCGCCCGCTGGAAGAGATCGGCCCCCAGCTCCCGCTCCAGCGCCCGGATCTGCTGGGACAGCGAGGGCTGGGCGACATGGACCAGCTCGGCGGCCCGGGTGAAGTGCCGGGTCTCGGCGACCGCCACGAAGTACTGGAGCTGCTGGAACTGCATCCAGCCATGATAGGCACGGCCTATCGAAACGAGCCGGACCATGTCTTGGACCGATGGGGCCGTTCGGCCCTAGCGTCGGCGGCATGGCTCTGGCAACGCGGACGGACCGACGGCCGTCGATGGCGCGCACGGTGTGGAACTCCACCGTCGGCAAGAAGACCGTGATGGCCGTCAGCGGCCTGATCATGCTGCTGTACCTGGTCGTCCACATGATCGGAAACCTGAAGATCTTCTTCGGGGCGGGCGAGTTCAACCACTACGCGCACTGGCTGCGCACGGTCGGCGAACCGTTCATGCACTACGAGTGGACGCTCTGGCTGGTCCGGATCGTGCTGGTGGCCGCCGTCGTCGCCCACGCCGTCTCCGCCTACCAGCTCAGCCGCCGCGACATCCGCGCCCGCCCCACCCAGTACGTGCACAAGAAGGCGCGGGCGAGCTACGCCACCCGCACCATGCGCTGGGGCGGCATCATCCTCGCGCTCTTCATCGTCTGGCACGTCCTGGACCTCACGACCGGCACCGTGCACAGCGGCGGCTTCCAGGAGGGCCACCCCTACCAGAACGTCGTGGACACCTTCTCCACCTGGTACGGCAACGTCATCTACATCGTCGCGATGCTCGCCGTCGGGCTGCACGTCCGGCACGGCTTCTGGAGTGCCGCCCAGACCCTCGGCGCCGGCAGCCGCAGCCGCGACCGCGCCCTGAAGGCCACGGCGAACGTCCTCGCGCTGGTGCTCACGGCCGGCTTCATCGCCGTACCCGTGGGCGTCATGACCGGAGTGGTGAGCTGAACATGACTACCGACTACACCGCCTACACGACCGGCGCCCCGCTCGTCGACACCAAGGCCCCCGCGGGGCCCGTCGCCGAACGCTGGGACACGCGCCGCTTCGAGGCCAAGCTCGTCAACCCCGCCAACCGGCGCAAGCACACCGTGATCGTCGTCGGCACCGGCCTCGCCGGCGGCTCCGCGGGCGCCACCCTCGCCGAACAGGGCTACCACGTCGTCCAGTTCTGCTACCAGGACTCCCCGCGCCGCGCCCACTCGATCGCCGCGCAGGGCGGTATCAACGCCGCGAAGAACTACCGCAACGACGGCGACTCCGTCCACCGGCTGTTCTACGACACCGTCAAGGGCGGCGACTTCCGCGCCCGCGAGTCCAATGTGCACCGCCTCGCGCAGATCTCCGTCGAGATCATCGACCAGTGCGTGGCCCAGGGCGTGCCCTTCGCCCGCGAGTACGGCGGACTCCTCGACACCCGCTCCTTCGGCGGCGTCCAGGTCTCCCGCACCTTCTACGCCCGCGGCCAGACCGGCCAGCAGCTCCTGCTCGGCGCCTACCAGGCGCTCAGCCGGCAGATCGCGGCCGGGAACGTCGAGATGCACCCCCGCACCGAGATGCTCGACCTGATCGTGATCGACGGACGGGCCCGCGGCATCGTGGCCCGGGACCTGATCACCGGAAAGACCGACACCTACTTCGCGGACGCCGTCGTCCTCGCCAGCGGCGGATACGGCAACGTCTTCTATCTGTCGACCAACGCCATGAACTCCAACGCCACCGCCGTGTGGCGGGCGCACCGGCGCGGCGCCTACTTCGCCAACCCGTGCTTCACCCAGATCCACCCCACCTGCATCCCGCGCACCGGCGACCACCAGTCCAAGCTGACGCTGATGAGCGAGTCGCTGCGCAACGACGGCCGGATCTGGGTCCCCAAGGCCAAGGGTGACGACCGGCCGGCGAACAGGATCCCCGAGGACGAGCGCGACTACTACCTGGAGCGCATCTACCCCTCCTTCGGCAACCTGGTCCCGCGCGACATCGCCTCCCGCGCCGCGAAGAACGTCTGCGACGAGGGCAGGGGAGTCGGCCCCGGCGGACAGGGCGTCTACCTCGACTTCGCCGACGCCATCAAGCGCATGGGCCGCAAGGCCGTCGAGGCCAAGTACGGCAACCTCTTCGACATGTACCAGCGGATCACCGACGAGGATCCGTACCAAGTGCCCATGCGGATCTACCCGGCCGTGCACTACACGATGGGCGGACTGTGGGTCGACTACGACCTCCAGACCACCGTCCCCGGCCTGTTCGCGATCGGCGAGGCCAACTTCTCCGACCACGGCGCGAACCGGCTCGGCGCCTCCGCCCTCATGCAGGGCCTCGCCGACGGCTACTTCGTGCTGCCCGCCACCATCAACGACTACCTCGCCCGCAACCCCCACCAGGGCGACATCACCGCCGAACACCCCGTCGTCCAGGAGGTGCTGGCCGAGACCCAGGACCGGCTGAACCTGCTGCTGTCCGTCGACGGCGACCGCACCCCCGACTCCTTCCACCGCGAAGTCGGCGAACTGATGTGGGAGTTCTGCGGGATGGCCCGCACCGACGCCGGACTGCGCAAGGCACTGGAACGCATCCCGCAGATCCGCGAGGAGTTCTGGCGCCGCATCAAGGTCCCCGGCACCGGCGAGGAGTTCAACCAGTCGCTGGAGAAGGCCAACCGGATCGTCGACTACCTGGAACTCGCCGAGCTGATGTGCCTCGACGCGCTGCACCGCGCCGAGTCCTGCGGCGGCCACTTCCGCGAGGAGTCCCAGACCCCCGACGGCGAGGCCGCCCGCCGCGACGAGGAGTTCTCGTACGCGGCCGCCTGGGAGTTCACCGGCACCGGCACGGCCCCCGCCCTGCACAAGGAAGACCTGGTCTTCGAGTACGTCCACCCCACCCAGCGGAGCTACGCATGAAGCTCACCCTGCGCGTCTGGCGGCAGCGCGCCGCCGACGCCGACGGCGCCATGTCCACGTACGAGGTGGACGGCATCTCGCCCGACATGTCCTTCCTGGAGATGCTCGACACCCTCAACGAGGAACTCATCCTGCGCGGCGAGGACCCGGTCGCCTTCGACCACGACTGCCGCGAGGGCATCTGCGGCGCGTGCAGCCTCGTCATCAACGGCGACGCGCACGGCCCCGAGCGCACCACCACCTGCCAGCTCCACATGCGGTCCTTCCGCGACGGCGACACCATCGACGTCGAGCCGTGGCGGGCCGCCGCCTTCCCGGTGATCAAGGACCTGGTGGTGGACCGGTCCGCGTTCGACCGGATCATCCAGGCCGGCGGATACATCACCGCCCCGACCGGCGCCGCCCCCGAGGCCCACGCCACCCCGGTGCCCAAGCCGGACGCCGACCTCGCCTTCGAGCACGCCGAGTGCATCGGCTGCGGCGCCTGCGTGGCGGCCTGCCCCAACGGCGCGGCCATGCTGTTCACCTCCGCCAAGGTCAACCATCTGAACGTGCTGCCGCAGGGCGCGCCCGAGCGCGAGACCCGGGTCCTCGACATGGTGGCGCAGATGGACGAGGAGGGCTTCGGCGGCTGCACCCTCGCCGGGGAGTGCGCGACGGCCTGCCCGAAGGGGATCCCGCTGGTCTCCATCACCGGTATGAACAAGGAGTGGCTGCGCGCCACCCGCAAGGCGGCCAAGCGGTAGGCCGCGGCGGGAAAGCAGCGAAGAGCGTTCGCCGACGGTGCGGACGGGCGGGACCGGGAGTGGTGCTCATCCCCGGTCCCGTCTGGCTTGCCCGAGGACGCCGGCCCGGCCCGGACCCTGGCATTCAGCATTCCCACATCCGTTCTCCCGGCACCGGTCACGTACACGCCAACCGGGATCGGGAGAAACAGGGGGAGCGCCACCGTCCCCGCTGTGGCCCGTCCCCAGGAGTGAGCCATGTCCGGCGTATCCACCCTCGACCGTCCCCCGCACTCCACCGCCCCCGTCCGCTACACCGTCACCCTGGCCCGCGACGAGGACGACGTACGGGCCGCGCAGCGGCTGCGGCACGAGGTGTTCGCCGGTGAGCTGGGCGCCCTGCTGACCTCCCCGCGGCCGGGACTCGACGTCGACCCCTTCGACGCCCACTGCGACCACCTGCTGGTCCGCGACACCGGCACCGGACAGGTCGTCGGCACCTACCGGCTGCTGCCGCCCGAGCGCGCCGCCGTCGCCGGACGGCTGTACGCGGAGAGCGAGTTCGACCTCACCCGCCTCGACGCGATCCGCCCCGACCTGGTCGAGGTCGGCCGCTCCTGCGTCCACCCCGACCACCGCGACGGCGCCGTCATCGGCCTGATCTGGGCCGGCATCGCCCGCTACATGGTGGACCGCGGCCACGAGTGGCTGGCCGGCTGCTGCTCGATCCCGCTCACCGACGGCGGCACCCTCGCCGTCGGCACCTGGGACCGGGTCCGCGCCAGGCACCTGGCCCCCGAGGAGCACCGCGTACGGCCGCTGCGCCCCTGGGTGCCGGCCGTGCCGCCGCCCGCGGGACGCACCGAACTGCCCGCCCTGCTGCGCGGCTACGTCCGCCTCGGCGCCCGGGTCTGCGGGGAGCCCGCGCACGACCCCGACTTCGGGGTGGCCGACCTGTACGTGCTGCTGTCGATGCGCCGGGTCGACCCGCGCTATCTGCGCCACTTCCTCTCCCTCGTCCCCGCCTCATGAGCGCCTGGCTGCCCACCGCGCCCTGCACCCCGCGGGGCTGCGTCCGCACGACGGCCGGCCTCACCGCCGTACCGCGGGCCGTGCTGCGGCTCACCGCCGTCCTGCTGCTCGTCCTCACCGGCGTCGTACTGTCCCCGCTCGGGGCGCGGATCCCGGCCGGGGCGGTACGGCGGTGGAGCCGGGCGGTGGTGCGGGCGGCCGGCGTCCGGATCCGGGTGACCGGCGCGCCCGCGCCGCCCGCGGCCGGCGGTCTGCTCCTGGTCGCCAACCACATCTCCTGGCTGGACGTCCCGCTGCTGGCCGGGATCCGCCCGGCCAGGATGCTCGCCAAGGCCGAGATCCGGACCTGGCCGGTCGCGGGCGCGCTGGCCGCGCGCGGCGGCGTCCTGTTCATCGACCGCGACCGGCTGCGCGCACTGCCCGGCACGGTCGCCCGGATCGCCGGAACCCTGCGCGCGGGTCGGGCCGTCGCGGTGTTCCCGGAGGGCAGCACCTGGTGCGGCCGCGCCCGAGGGCCCTTCCGGCGGGCGGTGTTCCAGGCGGCCCTGGACGCCGGGGTCCCGGTCCAGCCGGTACGCATCCGCTACCGGGACGCCACGGGCGCGCCCAGCACCGCGCCCGCCTACGTCGGCGACGACTCCCTGGCGGCCTCCCTGTGGCGGGTGGCCTCGACCCGCGGCCTGATCGCCGAGGCGGAACTGCTGCCGCTGATCCCGCCGGGCACCCACCCCGACCGCGCGACCCTGGCCTCGGCGGCGGGGGCCTAGGGTCCTTCTTTCGGATCTGGCCGGCTCCGAGCGACGGTGCGTCTCGGCGGGCCCGAGCGGGGTCTGGTGCGTGCAGATGCAAGGCGGAGGAGGGCGTCGACGCGGAGCGTCGGCAACCGACGACAACGCCGCAGATGTGCGTGCCAGGGCCCGCGACCCTCGGCAAGATCCGAAAGAGAGGCCCTACCCGTCGCGCAGGGCCTCGGCCCATGCCGCGAGCCGTGCGAAGTCGTAGGGGAGCAGACCGCGGCGCGGGTCGACGTGATGCAGCAGTGCCGGTCCCGGATGACGGCGGGTCACGAACTCGCGGTCCCGGTCGCCGACTTCGTCGTCCACCCAGGCGAAGGGCCGTCCGGCGGCCCACTCCACGATCCGCTCGGTCTTCCAGAAGACACCCGTGGGCGTCCGCTCCCGGGCGCCCGGCCCCCAGTCGATGTACGGCAGCTCCGGCAGCCCTATCTGCGGCCCGATCCACACGTTCGCCTCGGCCTCCCACGTGGTGGCCCACACCAACTCGTACGGCAACGCCCGCAGGGCCGCGCCGTGCGAGGGGTCGAGCCACACCCGCAAGGGCTTCACCGCCGGGTCGTCCCAGCCACGCGGCCGCATCCGATGGGTGAGGTACCCCTCGGGCCGCCGGGTGGGCTTGGCGGCGTAGGGATTGAGCGGGCCGTCGACGTCTATGAGCAGCAAGGGCGGCCGGGTGTCGGTCATGCGGGAGTGTACGGCGCCGGAGTCCTCGGGCGGGCGGACTGGACATGCGGGAGCCTTCCGTACACGTCACGACGGACCCCGCGAGTCCCCGCACCGGCCACCCCGTCACGCCCGGTGACCGGCGCGGGTGCGGGGCCGCGTGTGCCGTGGCAGGTTGGTTAGCGCCGATGCCTGTCGCCGCAACCGGGGAGGCCCGCGATCATGACTACTCCAGGATTCGGATTCGGACGCAGCCCGTTCGAGGAGTTCGACGAGCTGATGTCCCGGTTCTTCGGCGGCGCCGGCGGGGGCGGCCCCGCCTCGCCCGCCCGGCGGCCCCAGCGCGTCGACATCGGCTCCCTGCTGTCCGAGCGGGCCCGTGAGCTGGTCGCTCAGGCCCGGGAGATCGCCGCCGAGGAGGGCAGCGAGGACCTAGACGCCCGGCATCTGCTGGCCGCCGCCACCACGCAGGACTCCACCCGCCGGCTGCTCGCCGAGGCGGGCGCCGACCCCGACCGGATCCGTGAGCGCCTCTCCTCCGGTCACGGCGGCGGCGCGCGCACCGAGCCCACCAGCCTGACCCCGGCCGCCAAGCGGGCGCTGCTCGACGCCTACCAGATCTCCCGCGCCGAGGGCTCCTCGTACATCGGCCCCGAGCATCTGCTGCGGGCCCTCGCCGTGAACCCCGAGTCGGCGGCCGGCCGCACGCTCGCCGAGACCGGCTGGGAGGGCGCGACCCGGATGCCCGAGGGCGGCGAGCGCAAGGCGCCCAGCTCCACGCCGACCATCGACGAGTTCGGCCGCGATCTCACCGAGGACGCCCGGGCCGGCAAGCTGGACCCGGTGATCGGCCGGGACGACGAGGTCGAGCAGACCATCGAGGTGCTCTCCCGCCGCAGCAAGAACAACCCGGTCCTGATCGGCGACCCGGGGGTCGGCAAGACCGCCATCGTGGAGGGCATCGCCCAGCGCATCGCCTCGGGCGACGTGCCGAAGACCCTGGAGGGCAAGCGGCTGGTCTCGCTCGACCTGGCGGGGATGGTGGCCGGCACCAAGTACCGGGGCGAGTTCGAGGAACGGCTGAAGAAGCTCCTGGACGAGGTCGGCGAGCACGGGGACGGGCTCGTCCTCTTCCTCGACGAGATGCACACCGTCGTCGGCGCCGGAGGCGGCGGCGAGGGCGCCATGGACGCCGGCAACATGCTCAAGCCGGCGCTGGCCCGCGGGGAACTGCACCTCATCGGCGCCACCACCATCGACGAGTACCGCAAGCACATCGAGAAGGACGCCGCCCTGGAGCGCCGCTTCGCCCCGATCCTGGTCGGCGAGCCCAGCGTGGACGACACCATCGAGATCCTGCGCGGTCTGCGCGACCGCTACGAGGCCCACCACCAGGTCCGGATCACCGACGAGGCGGTGGTGGCGGCGGCCGAGCTGTCCGACCGGTACATCACCTCCCGCTTCCTGCCCGACAAGGCGATCGACCTGATGGACCAGGCGGCCGCCCGGGTCCGGCTGCGCTCGCGCACCCCGCTGGCCGACACCCGGGAGATCGAGGACCGCCTCGCCGCCCTCAACCGGGAGAAGGACCAGGCCGTCGCCGACGAGGAGTACGAGCGCGCCAAGGAACTGCGCGACCGCATCAAGGAGGCGGAGGCCGAGCTGGACGGCAGCGCCGAGAAGTCGGAGGAGACGACCCCGAAGGTCACCGCCGACGACATCGCCGAGGTCGTCTCCCGCTCCACCGGCATCCCGGTCGCCCAGCTCACCGAGGAGGAGCGGGCCCGGCTGATGAAGCTGGAGGAGCATCTGCACGAGCGGGTCGTCGGCCAGGACGAGGCGATCACCGCCGTCGCCCGCGCGGTCCGCCGGGCCCGGGCCGGGATGAGCGACCCGAACCGCCCCGTCGGCAGCTTCCTCTTCCTCGGCCCCACCGGCGTCGGCAAGACCGAGCTGGCCCGCGCCCTGGCCGCCGCCCTCTTCGGCGACGAGCACCGCATGATCCGGCTCGACATGAGCGAGTTCCAGGAGCGGCACACCGTCTCCCGGCTGGTCGGGGCGCCGCCCGGATACGTCGGCCACGAGGAGGCCGGCCAGCTCACCGAGGCGGTGCGCAGGCAGCCGTACTCCGTCGTCCTGTTCGACGAGATCGAGAAGGCCCACCCGGACGTCTTCAACACGCTGTTGCAGATCCTGGACGACGGGCGGCTCACCGACTCCCAGGGCCGGACCGTCGACTTCAAGAACACCGTGGTCATCATGACGTCCAACATCGGCGCCGACCGGATCCTCGCGGCCGGGGTGGAGGACTACACGGCGGTCCGCGAGACGGTGATGCCGGTGCTCCAGCAGCACTTCCGGCCCGAGTTCCTCAACCGCATCGACGAGATCATCGTCTTCCGCGGGCTGGAGCGCGGCCAGATCCGCGAGATCGTCGATCTGCTGCTCGAACACACCAAGCGCCGGCTGCGCGCCCAGGACGTGGACCTGGAGGTCACCGACGGGGCGGCCGACCTGCTCGGCAACCTCGGCTACCAGCCCGACTTCGGCGCGCGTCCGCTGCGCCGCACCATCCAGCGCGAGGTCGACGACCGGCTCGCCGACCTGCTGCTCTCCGGACAGCTCAACCCCGGCGACCGGGCCCGGGTGGACGCGGTGGACGGCCACATCGTGGTGCACTCGGACCATCCGGCCAAGACCTGACGGCGTGACGCCGGTCAGACGGCGGGCCCGGATCCGTTCACGATCCGGGCCAGCCGTGTGTAGGAGTCCAGCAGCGCCGTACGGTCGTAGGTGCTGGTCGTGACGAGGACCTCCTGCGCGCCGGTGTCCTTGAGCAGGCCCTCCAGCTCGTCGGCCACCTGTTCCTCGGTGCCGGCGAGCTGTCCCGCGACACCGGACGTGTAGAAGCCGCGCTCCTTGGCGGTCATCTCCCGCGCCTCGACCGCCTCGGCGGGCGGCAGCGGCGGGAAGGTGCCGTGGGTGCGCGCGTACGCCATCGACCAGGCTTCGGGGACCAGGATCCGGCGGGCCTCCTCGGGCGTCCCGGCCACGGCGACCGTGCCCGAGACGACGACGTACGGCTCGCTCGCCCACGGTGACGGCCGGAACTCCGCGCGATAGGTGTCGACGCCGCGGCGCAGCCGGTCCCGGTCGCGCAGATCCCCGATGACCATGGGCAGACCCGCGCGGGCGGCGATCGCCGCGCCCTCGCCCATGGCCAGCACGAACGGCGGCACGGCCAGCCCCTCCGCGGGATAGGCGTGCGCCCGGGTGGGGGAGGTGCCGCGGAACCAGCCGAGCAGTTCGTCGAGCTGGGCGGCGAAGTCGTCCGCGTCGGCGTCGTCCCGGTCCCGGCCCAGCGCCCGGCGCACCCCGTCGGTGAACCCCACCGAGCGGCCGAGTCCCATGTCGATCCGGCCGGGGAACAGGGACTCCAGCACCCCGAACTGCTCGGCCACCACCAGCGGGCGGTGGTTGGGCAGCATCACCCCGCCGGTGCCCACCCGGAGGGTGCGGGTCGCGCCCGCCACGGCGGCCGCGAGGACGGTGGGCGCGGATCCGGCGACGCCGGGCACGCCGTGGTGCTCGGAGACCCAGAACCGGTGGTAGCCGAGCCGCTCCGCCTCCCGGGCCAGGTCCACGGTGTCGCGCAGCGCCTCGGCGGCGGTGCGGCCCTCGCGGACGCGGGAGCGGTCGAGCACGGAGAAGCGGGCCGAGGCGAGGACGGAACTCATACCGCCTTCAACGCCCTGCGCCGCCCGGGGGATTCCGCGGCGAACGGGCGGGCGTGCCGGTTCGGCGGGCGCTGTCTAGGGTGGCCGGGTGACCGACAGCCAAAGACCGCCGCTCGCCGTCTTCGATCTGGACAACACCCTGGCCGACACGGCCCACCGGCAGCGGTTCCTGGAGAGCAGGCCGCGCGACTGGGACGCGTTCTTCGCCGCCGCGCCGCAGGACCCGCCGATCCGGGAGGGCGTCGCGCTGGCCCGGAAGAGCGCCGAGGAGTGCGAGGTCGTCTATCTGACCGGCCGGCCCGAGCGCTGCCGGGCCGACACCCTGGCCTGGCTCGCCGCGCACGGGCTGCCCGAGGGGGACGTGCACATGCGGCGCGACCACGACCGGCGGCCCGCCCGGCGCACCAAGCTGGAGGTGCTGCGCCGGCTCGCCCGCGGCCGGGAGGTGCGGATGCTGGTGGACGACGACGAACTCGTGTGCGTCGACGCCGAACGGGCCGGGTTCACCGTCGTCCGGGCGCGCTGGACGGCCCCCTCCGCCGAGCTGAGGACCGCTCAGGAGGGGGAAGGGCGGACGTAGCCGGCGGCCGCTTCCGTCACTCCGACTCCTCCAGGCGGAAGCCCACCTTCAGTCCCACCTGCCAGTGGGCGATCTCGCCGTCCTCGATCTGCCCGCGCACCTGGGTCACCTCGAACCAGTCCAGGTTGCGCAGGGTCTGCGAGGCGCGGGTGATGCCGTTGCGCACGGCCGCGTCCACGCCCTCCGGCGAGGTTCCGACGATCTCCGTGACCCGGTAGGTGTGGTTCGACATCGGGTGCTCCTCTCGGCCGCGCGGGCGGCGTCGGGTCTGTCACGCGTCACTCCACCGTGCCCCACGCCGCGCCGTGCCGCCATGTGTGGGCCGGGCCCGCACGGTCGGCGGTCAAAAGTCCGATATTGGTATGTATGCGGTGATATAAGGATCATGTGAAGGGGCGTGGTCGTACGCATCGATGGTCCGTGCGGTCGCGCCCGCTATCCGTGATTGGGGGTTTGAAGGAGACCATGCGGCTGTTCAGAGTCCCGATGTCCCGACAGGCGCCGATCCCCGTGGCCCGCCCGCCGGTCCGGCGCGTGGAGACCGGGGCACACTGGTACCGTCCCACGGCGCTGACCGTGGACGTCCTCGCCGCCGGCCTGCCGATCGCCGCGGCGTTCGTCGAGGTCCATGAGCCCCACCCGCTGCGCCTGGCCGCAGCCTCGGCCCTGCTGTGGCCCCTGATCGGTGTGTTCAGCAAGCGGTACACCCCGCTGGCCTGGGGCGACCGAGGCGGCCTGAGGGCCGTGATACGGGACTGGCTGGTCCTCGTCGGCGCCCTGGCCACGGTCCGGGTCGTCTGCGGTCTGGACAGTGTGCCGGCCGAGGCGTTCACCGCCCTCATCCCGGCGCTCGTCCTCACCGCCGTCTGCCAGAAGTCGATCCACCGTCATCTGCTCGCCGCCCGCCGCAACGCCCGCGCCCTGCGCCATGTACTGGTCGTCGGCGAGGCCCCCACGGTCGACGCGGTGGTCGAGCAGCTCGCCCAGCGCACCGACCACGAGTACGTCGTCGTCGGCGCCTGTCCGGTGGGCGACGGCGAGATGCGCTCCGGGGTGCCGGAGTACGTACGGCTGCCCGGCGAGGCCCCCGAGTCGCCGGAGACGGACGCGCTCGCCGTGCTCACCGCGGCCGACGAGATCGCGGCCGACCTGGTCTTCGTCGCCCCCGGCCGGCTGATGTCCGGGGAGCGGATGCGCCGGCTGTCCTGGGCCCTGCACGACGGGGGCCGCTCGCTCATGGTGCTGCCCGGCATCACCGACGTGGCCCGCCGGCGCATCCGGCTGACCTCGGCGGCCGGTCTCACCCTGCTGCACATCGCGCCGCCCCTCCAGCGCGGTTCGCACACCGTGGCGAAGTCGGCGCTCGACCGGGCCGGCGCCCTCGCCCTGATCCTGTTCTTCTCCCCGCTGCTCGTCCTGCTGGCGCTCGCCGTCCGGCTCGGCTCACCCGGTCCCGTGCTCTACCGCCAGACCAGGGTCGGCCGGCACGGGAAGACGTTCGCCATGTGGAAGTTCCGCACCATGGTGGTCGACGCGGACCGGCTCAAGAGCGGTCTGGAGGCACAGAACGAGAACGACGGCCATATGTTCAAGATGCGGCGCGACCCCCGGGTCACCCCGGTGGGCCGGATCCTGCGCCGCTACTCCCTGGACGAACTCCCCCAGCTCTTCAACATCCTCTTCGGCCACATGTCCCTCGTCGGGCCGCGTCCGCCGCTGCCCGAGGAGGTCCTCAAGTACAACGGCGTCGAGATGCGCCGGCTCAGCATCAAACCGGGCCTGACCGGACTGTGGCAGGTCAGCGGACGCTCGGACCTGTCCTGGCGCGAGACCGTCGCGCTCGACCTGCGCTATGTCGACAACTGGTCGCTGGCCGGGGACATGAACGTGATGGCCCGCACCCTGCGCGCGGTGCTGGACGGCCAGGGCGCCTACTGAGGCCCCGCACGAGGACGCGGCCCCGATTCCCCGCGGGGCCGCGTCCTCGCCGTACGTCCGCCATCCGGGCACGTCTGCCGTCAACACGCGGTGAACCGGGCCGCGGTGTCCCCGGCGGCGTGAAGGATCGCGTCATGGTACAGACCACATCCGCCCGGCCCGCGGTCCCGGCGCGGTCCCTGCGCGGCTTCACCGGCGCCGGATACGACAAGGGGCGCCCACCGCTGATCCAGGCCGCCTGGTACGCCGCGCTCCATCTCCTCTTCGTCAAATGGTGGTTCCCGGCCCGCTGGCGGCCCGTCCTGCTGCGCGCCTTCGGCGCCCGCGTCGGCCGGCGGGTGCTGATCCGGCGCGGGGTACGCGTCCACTGGCCCTGGAAGCTGGACATCGGCGACGACGTCTGGATCGGCGAGGACGCCTGGATCCTCAACCTCGAACCCGTCACCATCGGCAGCGACTGCTGTGTCTCGCAGGGTGCGCTGCTGTGCACCGGGAGCCACCGCCGCCGTTCCGCCACCTTCGAGTTCGACAACGGCCCCGTCCGTCTCGAGCCGGGCAGTTGGGTCGCGGCCCGCGGTGTCGTGCTGCGCGGGGTCACCGTCGGCCGGGGCGCGGTGGTCGGGGCCGGCGCCGTCGCCCACCAGGACCTGGCGTCGGGCGCGGTCCTGACGGCCGGTCCGGCCGGGCAGGCCGGAAAGGCGGTCCCGGCGTGAGAATCGTCCATGTGGTCACCCTCGTCAGCGACGACGGGGCGTTCGGCGGCCCCACCAGCGTGGCCGTCGCGCAACTGGAGGAGTGCGCGGTGCGGGGACACGACGTGACGCTGGTCTCGCTGTGGCGCGGCGCGGCACCGGCCGCGCCCCGCCTGGGCGGTGTCCGGTTCGTCTCCCGCCCGGCGTGGCGGATCGTCCCCGGCCGGGGCTGCCTCGGCCTGATGCATCCGCTGCTGCTGCGGGACCTGTGGCGGGCCATGGGGCGGGCGGACGTCGTGCATCTGCACGCGGGGCGCGACCTCGTCTCCCTCGCCGGTCTCGCCGTCGCCCGGCTGCGGCGCAAGGAGTTCGTCACCCAGACCCACGGCATGGTCGCGCCCCGCACCGGTGCCGTCGCCCGGCTCTTCGACCGGGCGTTCGTGCCGCTGCTGCGCCGGGCGCGCGGCTGTCTGGTGCTCACCGAGCACGAACGCCGGGACCTGGCCGAGGTGTTGGGCCCCGACGGACCCCCGCTGGTGTCGCTGCCCAATGGCCTGCGCTGCGCCCCCGAGGAGGCGAGCGACGGGGTGCGCGGCGACCGCGAGGTGATCTTCCTGGCGCGGCTGCACCCGCGCAAACGCCCCGAGGCGTTCGTCGAGATGGCCGCCCTGGTCCACAAGGAGCACACCGGCGCCCGGTTCACGCTCTACGGCGCCGACGAGGGATCCCTGCCCGAGGTGCGGCGGCTGATCGCCGAGCGCGGACTGACCGGCGTGGTCTCCTACGGCGGCGCGCTGGACCACGATGCGGCGCTGGCCGCCTACCGCCGGGCCGCCGTGTACGTCCTGCCGAGCGTGCGGGAGCCGTTCCCGATGACGGTCCTGGAGGCGCTGGCCGAGGGAACTCCCGTCGTGTGCACGGACAGCAGCGGCATCGCCGCCGAGCTGGCGAGCCGGCAGGCCGCGTTGGTGACGGACGGCAGTCCGGAGGAACTCGCGGACGCGGTGGGCCGGTTGCTCGCCGACGCCCCGCTGCGCGGGCGGCTGGCCGCGGCCGGGCGGCGGGCCATCGACGAGGTGTTCTCCATCCGTGCCGTCGTGGACCGGCTGGAGGAGCTGTACCGCGGCCGTCGCGGATGACGACGGCGGGCGGTCCGGCCGCCGTACGCGGCCGGACCGCCCGCGGAGAGCGCGTGCGCGGGGTTCAGCGCACCGGGAGGAGACTCACCGAGCGCAGGATGTCCTCGAAGCGGGACGCGCAGTCCTCCAGGGCGAACTCCCGCTCGGCCAGGGCCCGGCTCTCCTTGCCGAGGGCCTCGGCGCGCGCCGGGTCCGACAGGATGCCGGCGGCCCAGACGGAGGCTTCGTCGAGCGCGGACTCCTCCGGCGCGAAGACCGCCGAGCCCGCCTGGCGCAGCAGGTGGGCGGCCAGATTGCCGGCCGGCATCAGACCGAGCACCGGACGCCCGGCGCACAGATACGACAACGTCTTGGACGGGACCGAGAACTCCCCGGCGTCCGCGCCGAGGAGCACGACCAACAGGTCGCCGGTGCCCAGGACTTCGGGCAGCCGCTCGTACGGCTGGAAGGGCAGCAGGGTCAGCTCCACACCCCGGGCGGCCGCCGCCTCGCGCAGCACGGGCACCGCGGGACCGTCGTTGACCACGACCAGCCGTACCGGGCAGCCGCGCCCGCGCAGCCGCTCGGCCAATTGGACCAGCAGTTCCGGGTTGTGCTTGAGGCCGAGGGTGCCGGAGTAGAGGACGGTGCGCACCCCGTTCAGCCCGTGCTCGGCCGACCAGGCGTTGGCCCGGTCCACCGGCACGATCTCGTCCAGCGGCGCCCAGTTGGGGATGACGGTGACCTTGTCGGCGGTGCCCCACTCGCGGTGGATCCGCAGGAACGAGTCGGCGATCACCACCACGGCCGCGGCCCTGCGCGCGGACCACTTCTCGCCCGCCCCGAAGACCTTGGCCGCGATCCCCATCGACCGGGCGACGCCCTCGGCGGCGAAACTCTTGAGCGCCACGGCGGTGACGTCCTGGTGCCACAGCACCCAGGGGATGCGCAGCCGCCGCAGCACGGCCGCCGCCACCACCAGCACCGGGATCGGCAGGTTGGACAGCAGTGCCACGTCGGGCTTCTCCCGCCGTACCTGCCGGGCCAGTTCGAGACCGAGCAGGGTCTCCTGGCGCAGACGCCGGACATAGGCGTCCTTCTTCAGCGCGGTGCCGTCCCCGATGGTGGCGAAGCGCAGACCGGGCGTGTCCCCGGCGAGGTTGCCCTTGCCGGAGACGTACGCCGTGCAGGTCGAGTGGACGACGTCATGACCGCGGCGGGCCAGCTCCCGGCTCAACTGCGCCTGGAACGGGTGACCGCTGTAGTCGTGGACGAGGATCCGCATCGGTACTCCCTGTCCTGATGCTCGGTCGGGCATCACTGGTGGGAGCGCTTGACCTGGTCGTAGACCCAGGCGTACGTCTTCTCGAGGCCGTCGAGCAGGGTGACGGACGGCTCCCAGCCGTGGATCTCGCGGATCAGGGTGTTGTCGGAGTTGCGGCCGCGCACGCCCTGCGGGGCGTCGAGGAGGTGCTTGCGCTCGCAGCGCACACCGGCGATCCGCTCGACGATGTCCACGAGCTGATTGATCGTCACCAGCTCGGAGGAGCCCAGGTTCACCGGCTCGCCGCTGTCCCCGCACATGATCATCTGGCTGCCGTGCAGGCAGTCGTCGATGTACATGAAGGAGCGGCTCTGCTCGCCGTCGCCCCAGATCTCGATGCGGTGGTCGCCGCTGAGGACCGCCTCGGCCACCTTGCGGCAGACCGCGGCGGGCGCCTTCTCCCGGCCGCCGGTCCAGGTGCCGTTGGGTCCGTAGACGTTGTGGTAGCGGGCGACGCGGGTGACGAACCCGAAGTCCTCCGCGTAGTGGCGGCACATGCGCTCGGAGAACAGCTTCTCCCAGCCGTAGCCGTCCTCGGGCTGCGCCGGGTAGGCGTCCTCCTCGCGCAGCGCGGTGAGGTTCGGGTCGGTCTGCTTGCCGGCGGCGTACACGCAGGCGGAGGAGGAGTAGAAGTAGCGCTCCACACCGGCCTCGTGGGCGGCGCGCAGCATGTGGGTGCTGGTGAGGACCGACAGCATGCAGGCGGTCTTGTTGTTCTCGATGAAGCCCATGCCGCCCATGTCCGCGGCGAGCATGTACACCTGACGGGCGCCGCGCACCCCGGCGCGGGCGCTCTCCAGGAGCGAGAGGTCGTCGACGACGTTCTCGGCGTCCGGGTGGACCTGGTACCACTCGTGCCGGGGCTTGATGTCGATCGACCGGACGGTCAGCCCCTGGGCCAGGAGGTCGCCCACGAGATGACCACCGATGAATCCCCCGCCTCCGGCGACGACGACGTCGACCTGCTTGCTCATGGCACAACTCCTCTGGGAATCCGGAGATCTGATGTGCGGTCAGTGCGACCGGCGACCATAAGCAATACACATTTGTCGGGATTTACGGGAAATGGCGCGCCGCTCCCGATCATGCGCGTCACCTCGATGACTCTGTCCGGGGAGCGTCCCGTCCAACTGAATGATTTGTGCGCGCCTGGTCTGATTTAGGAGATATGAGCGCTATATATCCTTCAGTGATGTTTCAGCCTAAATACTCGCTCGGCAGAGAGGTCGGGATGCAGGACGCCCGCGTCCGCAGTGTGGCTGCGGTCTTCGTCTGGGCCGTGGTGCTGACCGTCGTGCTTCCGGGGCTGATCCTCCAGGCGCACGGCGTGCGGATCTCGCCCGCCCTCGCCCTCCAGGGCGTCGTCGTGGCGCACTCCGGCGGCGCCCTCGCCCGGGTGCTGACCGCCTCCACCGTGCGGTTCGTCGGCTTCGGGTTCTGGGTCTTCGCCTATGTCTGGCTCGGCCTGGCCCCGCTGGCGATGCTCGCCACCGACACCTACCCGTGGCCCTACCGCGCCGACCAGCTCACCGCCCTCGGCGCCGTGGCCGTCGTCGAACTCGGGCTGCTCGCCTACAGCGCCGGCACGGCCCTCGCCGGCCGACGCGACCAGGGCCGCGCGGCGAGCGCACCGCCCGGACTCGTCGAGCGCGTCCTCGCCCGGCGGATCGCGCCCTGGCGGCTGATCGCCCTGTGCGCGCTCGCCCTCGGCCTCGCCGCGGTGCTGATCTCCGGCCAACCCGGCCGTCTGGGCGCCTACTTCACCAGCCGGGAGGCCATCACCGAGGCCGGCGGCGAGGACTCCTCGCTGCGCTCGCTGCTCACCTGGTCGCTGTCCGTCCCCGCCTTCTGGGCCCTGCTCGGACTGCTGCGGGTGCCGCGCGCGACCGGCGGCGACCGCTGGCTGCGCGGCGTGCGCTGGCTGCTCCTGCCGGTGCTCGTCGCGCTCAACGTCGTCGTCAACAACCCCATCAGCAAACCGCGGTTCTGGGCCGGCATGGTCCTGCTCACCCTGCTGTTCTCGATCCCCCGGCTGTGCCGGCCCCGGGCCTTCCGCGTCACCGCGGCCGCCCTGATCGCCGCCCTGCTGTTCGTCTTCCCCTACAGCGACTACTTCCGCTACAGCGACCGGGAGGACGTCGCCGTCGTCTCGCTCTCCGAACAGTTCACCGCCAACGGCGACTACGACGCCTTCCAGCAGGTGCAGACCGGCCTCGACCACGCGCGCGACGACGGCCTCTCCCCGCAGAACGTGCTGGGGCCCCCGCTGTTCATGGTGCCGCGCTCGATGTGGCCGGAGAAGCCCGAGGACACCGGCATCGCCCTGGCCCGGTACGCCGGTTACGACTTCCACAACCTCTCCGCGCCGCTGTGGATCGAGAGTTACCTGTGGGCCGGCCCCTTCGCGGTGATCGTGGTGTTCTGCCTGCTCGGCGCCTTCGGCCGGCGGGTCGACGACGTCCGGCACCGGCTGCGCGACCGGGCGGGCGTCCTCGCGGCGCTGCTGGTCCCGGCGTTCGCCTTCTACCAGATGGTCTTCCTGCGCGGCAGCCTGCTCGCCATCGCGGGCCCGCTGACCCTGCTGGTCGCCGTCCCCCTGCTCATCAGCACCCCCACCGCCCGAGCATCCCGGTTCCCCTCAACGGCGATGCCGACCGCACCCAACCGTCACGCATCGATCCCCGGAACAGGAGGGCACCCGTGACCGGCCCCATCCACTTCGACGACCGGTACGACGAGCCGGACCAACTACGCGACCAACTGCGTCGCATCCTGCGGCACCGCATGCTCATCGCGCTGGGGATCCTCCTGGGAGTGACCGGCGGCCTGGCCCTGGCCCAGCACCGCGCCCACACCTACAGCGCCACCAGCGAAGTCCTCGTGCGCTCCACCTTCGACCAGTTCGGCGCGGTGGGCGTCAGCGCCGACAACCAGGTCAGCATGACCACCGAGCAGCAGATCGCCGGCAGCGCCGCCGTCGCCCTGCGCGCCGCCCGCATCCTGGGCCGCCCGGACAGCCAGGCCAACGACTACGCCTCCCGGGTCCGGGTCACCAACCCGCAGAAGTCCCAGGTGCTGCGCTTCGAGTTCACCGCCGCCGGGGCCGACCGCGCCGCCCGCGGCGCCAACGCGTTCGCCGAGGCGTACCTCGCCGACCGCAAGAGCCGCAGCGAGGCCACCGTGCTGCGCGCCACCAAGGCCCTCGACCAGCAGATCGACGTCCTCAACGAGCAGCTCGCCAACGACACGGCGCCCGCCAAGACCGCCGCGCAGAGCCAGCTCTACACCCTCCAGAAGCGGGTCCTGGACATCAAGTCCCGCGACATCGACGCCGGTGACGTCGTCCGCCGCGCCACCGCCCCCGCCCTGCCCATCGGCCCCGGCCTGCGCACCCTGCTCGCCCTCGGCCTGGTCTGCGGTCTGCTGCTCGGCATCGTGCTCGCCTGGGTGCGCTCCTCGGTCGACAACCGGATCCGCTCGGTCGGCGAGGTGCAGGGCGCCCTGCGCGCGCCCGTGCTCGGCATCCTGCCCGCCGACAGCCGCCAGGGCGACACCCTGCTGACCGTCGGCCGCACCGAGGGCACCCGCGCCGAGGCGTACCGGGCGCTCGCCTTCCGGCTGCGCCAGATCGCCGGCACCGCGGGCCCCGGCCGGGTGCTCGTCGTGGCCCCGCGCCACTCCGAGGCCGCCGAGGAGGTCGCCGCCAACCTGGCCGCGGCCCTGGCCGACGACGGCGGTGACGTCCTGCTGGTGGACGCCGCCCCCGACACCTCCGACCTCGCGTCCCGGCTGCCGCTGATGCCGTACGAGGCCCCCACCCTGGAGGAGGCGTTCCTGCCGGCCGGCAGCGTCCTCGTCGAGGCCGACGTCACCGGACGGTTCGCGTTCGCCTCGGGCGGCGCGAACGCCCCGCACGTCCGCGTCGGCGACCGGGACCGCGCGCACGGTGACGGCGACCTGTCGACCGTCGTCGTCACCGGACCGTTCCTCGCGGACGCCGACGCGCTCGCGGTCGCCCAGCGGGTCGACGGCGTCCTCGTCGTCGCCGGTCTCGACGGCACCCGCCGCGACGACCTCCGCCAGGTCGAGGAGCTGATCGGCTGCGCCGGCGGACGCCTCCTCGGCGCCGTCCTCGACGCGGGCCGCCCGCGCCGCAAGCTGCGCGGGCTGCGCCGCCGTCCGAAGTACCGTCCCGTGGCGCACGCCCCGGCGTCGGCCATGGAACTCCCCGTGCAGGACAGCACCCTCACGGTCTCCCGCCGGTGACCGCCCCCGAAGCGGCCGCTCCCACCCGCCCCGGGGCCCCGGCCCCGAGCGGGGTGGCCGCGGCCGCCCGGGGCGGCTGGTGGGGCGTGGCGGGGTCCGGCGTCAACGCCGTGTTCTCCTTCCTCCTCGTCGGCCTCATCACCCGCGCCGTCGGCGCCGAGGGGGCCGGCGCGATCTTCACGGGCGTCGCCCTCTTCACCATCCTCAGCAACACCTGCAAGCTCGGCGCCGACACCGGCCTGGTCCGGTTCGTGCCGCGCGACCTCGCCGTCGACGACGGCCGCTCGGTGGACGCCCTGCTGCGCACGGCCGTCCTGCCGGCGGCTGTCGCCGGCACCGCCGCCGCCGTACCGCTGCTGATGTCGCCCGCCGTGGCGACCGCGCTGCTGCCCGACCTGCCCGCGGCGGACGCGATCGCGCTGGTCCGGCTCTTCGGGCTCTTCCTGCCCGCCGCCACCGTCGGCATGGTCCTGCTCGGCGCCACCCGCGGCTACGGCACCGTCGTCCCGTTCGTCGGCGTGGAGCAGATCGGCAAGCCCGTGCTGCGGGTGCTGATCGCCGTCCCCGTGGCGTTCTGGCTGCCCGGGACGCTCGCCCTCGCCTCCGCCTGGCTGCTGCCCGCGTTCGCCGGTTCCGTCGCCGCCTGGGTGTGTCTGCGCCGCTGCCGCGCCGCCCGCCCGCACCCCGCCAGCGGGCCCGGCACCGGCGGATCCTCCGTCACCTGGCGGGAGTTCTGGGGCTTCGCCGGACCCCGCGCGGTCTCCTCCGTCTTCGACATCAGCGCCGTATGGGTCGGCGTCCTGCTGCTCTCCGCGCTCGCCACGGCCGGCGAGGCGGGCGTCTACACCGCGATCGGCCGGGTCGTCACCGCGTGCACCCTCGTCCAGCTCGCCGTCCGGCTCGCCGTCGCCCCCGAGATCAGCCGGCTGCTCGCCGTCGACGCCGTCGTCCCCGCGCAGGCGCTGCACCGGATCTCCACCTGCTGGACCGTGCTGTTCTCCTGGCCGCTGTTCGCCGTCGTCGCCTCCTTCCCCGAGACCGTCCTGTCCGTGTTCGGACCGGAGTTCGGCATCGGCGCGCCGGGACTCGTCGTCCTGTGCGCCGCCTCGCTGGTCAACGTCGCGGTCGGCAACGCGCAGACCGTGCTCCTCATGGCGGGCCGCAGCTCCTGGCATCTGGCCGTCACCGCCGCCGCGTTCGGGGTGCAACTGGTCGTCGGGCTGCTCGCCGTACCGGTCTGGGGCGTGCTCGGCGCCGCCGTGTCCTGGGGCGCGGCGATCGTGGTGGAGAACCTCACCGCGGCCCATCTGGTGCGCCGCAGGCTCGGCTTCACCACCGTCGACGGCGGCTACGCCGTGGCCCTCACCGCCGGTCTCCTCGTCACCGTCGTCATGACGGCGACCCGGCTGATGAAAGGTGACACTCCGTCAGGACTCGCCGTGGGGATGGCTTTGGGATTGTGTGTATTTGGTACTAGCTTGTGGCGATATCGGACGTCGCTGGGAGTGAGCGAGCTGGTCGGGGTGCTGCGCCGCCGCGCCGCATGAGCACCCAGTCGGCGTCTCGGTCCGCCTCCCACCCACACCACTGCCCTGGGGTGTCCATTGCGCCTGAGAAAGCTCCGTACGAAGCCGGTCACGAGGGCTGCCGTCACCGTCCTCGTGTGCTCCACCGCCCTCCTCGACGCCTCCCTCGCCGCGGCCGCCGAAGGTGACCCCGCAACGCTCTCCGCCGACCCGCTCGCCACCTGGCAGCCGGAGGGCATCGTCTGGTCGCTGGCCGCCGCGAACGGCGTCGTCTACGTCGGAGGAACCTTCGAGACGGTCCGTCCCCCCGGCGCCGCCCCCGGCCAACAGCAGGTCAAGCGCCGCAACTTCGCCGCGTTCGACGCCAAGACCGGCAAACTGCTGCCCTGCGCACCGGCGTTCACCGGACACAACCACACCGTGCGGGCCATGAAGGCGTCGCCCGACGGCCGGGTGCTGTACGTGGGCGGCTCCTTCGCCCAGGCCGGCTCCGAGAAGGTGGCGAACGTGACGGCCATCGACACCAAGACCTGCGCCGTGCTCAAGCAGTTCAAGCCGGCGGTCTCCGCGACCGTACGGGCCATCGACGCCACCGACGGCACGGTCTACCTCGGCGGCGATTTCGGCAAGGTCGGCGGACAGGCCCGGCCGCGCATCGCCGCCGTCGACCGCAAGGGCGCCCTGCTGCCCTTCAAGGCCGAGATCGACCAGCCGGTGCGCGCCCTGTCCATCGCGACGAAGCACAAGACGCTCTTCGTCGGCGGGGACTTCGAGGCCGTCAACGGACAGTCCGTCCGCTCGCTGGTCGCCCTCAACCCCACCACCGGCGCGACCCTGTTCACCTACCCGGGCTGGTTCCCCGCCCAGTCGTCGGTGAAGACCATCGCCCGCGACGACACCCGCTTCTTCGTCGGCGCCGAGGGCCACGGCCCCGGCATCTACGACGGCCGGATCGCGGGCCGGCTCACCAACGGGACCATGGTGTGGAAGGACACCTGCTTCGGCGCCACCCAGTCCGTGGTCCCCTTCAAGGGCGTCCTCTACAGCGCGTCCCACGCCCACAACTGCAACGAGACACCGGGCGGGTTCCCCGAGCGCGGCGACCGCCAGCATCTGCTGGCCCAGTCGGTCGACGACCGCCGGATCCTGCACTGGTTCCCCGACACCAACGGCGGCCTCGGTGAGGAGGTCGGCCCCCGCGCCCTCGTGGTGTCCAAGGGGTACCTGTGGGTGGGCGGCGAGTTCACCAAGGTCAACGACAAGCCGCAGCAGGGCCTGACCCGCTTCGGCGACACCGACACCGGGGCGCCGAAGGTGCCCGCGCTCAAGCTGGACAGCGCCCAGCCGGGCAAGGTCACCCTCGCCTGGCGCGCCACCTGGGACCGCGACGACGCCGTCCTGACCTACCGCATCTACCGAGACGGGAAGCTCGTGGCTCGCAAGACGGAACGTTCCACCTACTGGGACATGCCGAGGATGACGTACACCGACACCGTGGCGGCCGGCTCGCGCCACAGCTACCGGATCGAGGTGACGGACGGCACGAACACCTCGGCCAAGTCCGCCGCCCTCGACGTGACCGTGCCGAAGCCGGCCAAGCGCGCGGCGGCCCCCGAGGCCACGCCGGGCGGGACGCCGCAGCAGCGGTCGGCGGTGGAGCCGCAGACGCAGCAGGCGCCGGAGTCCGAGCACGAACAGTCCTGGTCCCCGCGGGAGTTCGCCGAGGCGGCCGCGAACGAGGCCGGTGAGGTGCGATGACCCGTATCGGATTCGCCCCCGGCGTCTACGACCTCTTCCACGTCGGGCACCTCAACATCCTGCGCGAGGCGCGGCGGCACTGCGACCGGCTGGTGGCGGGCGTGACCTCCGACGAACTGACCGAGCGCCTCAAGGGCCGGGCCCCGGTCGTCCCGCTGGCCGAGCGGCTGGAGATCGTCCGCAGCCTCCGCTACGTGGACGACGCGGTGGTGGAGTCGGAGGTCGACAAGCTCAAGACCTGGCGGCGCGTCGGCTTCCACCGGATCTTCAAGGGCGACGACTGGCGCGGCACCCCCAAGTGGCTGGAGCTGGAACGGCGGTTCGCGGAGGTCGGCGTCGACGTCGTCTACTTCCCGTACACCATGCACACCTCCTCCACGATGCTGCGCGGCGCCCTGGAACTGCTCGCCGCGCCGCAGCCGGTGGAGATCCCGTCAGCGCAGCTCCCGGTACCACTTCACCAGGAAGGCGGCCATGAACAGGACATGGGCCGCGAGCAGGGCGCAGTACACCGCAAGGAAGACGTCCTGGCGTCCCAGGAATAGGAAGCTGACGCAGGTCAGACCGTAGTCGACCGGCAACAGCAGGACGGAGCGGAGCGCCGGGGGCGAGGCGGGCGCGGCCTCGCCCGGGATCCGGCGCTTGAGCTTCTCGGTCAGGATCCCCGCGAAGAAGATCACCACGGCCGCGAGCTGGAAGACCATCGGGGCCAGCAGGAAGACCGGGCTCGGCAGGGTGAAGAAGCGGTAGAACGACACCAGGACGACCAGATGCAGGGTGACGATCTTGACGCAGTCCAGCACATGGTCGAGCCACTCGCCGGACGCGCTGCCCGAGCGCTGGCCCCGGGCGAGCTGACCGTCGGCCGCGTCCAGGGCGAACCCCACCGCCAGGGACGCGGCGACACAGACGGCCAGGGTCGGTCCCGGCGGCACCAGCGCCACCGCCGCCAGGGCCGGGAAGGTGAACAGCGCGCCGAGGACGGTCAGTTGATTCGGTGTGGCGCCCGCCCTGAAGGCCACCGCGGCGAGCAGGCGGCCGGCCGGACGGTTGACGAACCGGGTGTAGAGCGAGACGCCCTTGGCGGGTTTCTGGGCCGCCGACAGTTGCCTGAGTACCTCGGCGAATTCGGTCATTTCTCTCCTTGAGCGACAAAACCGCTTGAAAGAAGGCAATTATGGCAGAACGGGGAGGTGGGACGGCTCGTGTCAGTCGTCGGCAACTTCTGCGTGGCGGAGCGACGATCCTGGCCGCCACGGCCCTGACCGGCCACAGCGCGTCCGCCGCCGTGGGGCCCGGACGACCCGGCCCGCTGGGACCGGCCGGCGCCGGGCGGCCGCGCTCCGAACTGCTGGCCCGGGTGATCAACGTGGCCGACCTCGGGGCGGTCGGCGACGGACGCACCGACGACAGCGCGGCGTTCGAACTCGCCTACACGCTCGCCGCGAGCCGGGTCACCGGCGGGGTCGGGCGCACGGTCATCGAGATCCCCGCCGGTGAGTTCCTCATCACCCGCCCGAACGCGCTCCTCGACGGGGCCGCGCCGCTGCGGCCCGCCAACGGGCTGCGGTACATCGGGGCGGGCAAGCGGATGACCACGATCGTGTTCCGCCCGGCGACCGGACCGGGTTCCTTTCTCTGCCGCAACGAGAACATCTGGTCCAACATCGCCTTCGAACGCATCCAGTTCCGCTCGGCGACGCCGGGCGCCTCCTTCTTCAGCTCCTACTCCACCGGCCAGGCGCAGGACTACCGGTTCACCGAGTGCGAGTGGATGGGGGAGTGGGAGTACGGGCTCGCCCTCGACGGCACGGACACCAACTCCGAGATGCGGTGGGAGGCGTGCCGGGTCGGCGGCGCGTACCGCAGGGCCTTCCTCTACTCGGGTCTGTCCCAGCGCGGCCAGACCGATCCGAACCAGCAGGACCAGTTCCTCAACTACTGGTTCACCGACATGAAGGTCGAGTACGAGTGGGGCAACTTCCTGGAGTTCCCCTACGGCGGCTCGATCACCTGCCGGGGCGGCTCCTACATCATGACCGGCACGCGTCCCGAGAACACGCCTGAGTACGGCACGAGCAGCACGTTCTTCCGCTTTCCCGTGCCGCAGCACCACGACTCCGTCCAGCGCTTCCACGCCCAGGACATCCGCTTCGAGGTCCGCAACCCGGACACGCGGGTCATCGACTGCCAGTGGAAGAGCGGCACGGTCCACTTCAGCGACTGCGACGACACCGGGCAGGCGTTCAAGGACTTCGCCCCCGAACTGCGCGCCCACCGCTACACGGTCGGGCCGCGCGGCCCGCTGATCCGCTACGACTCCTGCCAGCTCGTGGGCCGCCACGAGTACCGCGCCCTGGAGCGCGAGGCCCCCGCCCAGACGGTCGCCCGCTACGACATGTGCCTCCTGCGCAGCCACCCCGAGGCCGACTTCGTGGCGACGGAGGGCGCGGCTGCCCGGGAGACGGGCTTCGTCACGTTCGTCAACTGCCTGGACGGAACACCGGCCCGCGAGACACCGGCGACGGAGCCGGAACCGGCGGCCCCGGAGGCGGCGGCTGAGCCGGCAGCCCCGGAGGCACCGTCCGAACCGGCTGGGCAGGGCAAGGCGGAGGCACCCCCCGAGGCCCCGCCGGCCACCGTCCCACCACCCGGACGCTGAGGACGGACCGACCGACCGCACTGCACCACCCATACGCGATCATGACCCCATGGACCCTCGTTTCCTCGGCATACCCGAGCTGACCGACGTCCCGTCCGTGGCGGTCGTGGTCGACGTGATGCGCGCCTACACGGTGGCGGCGTGGGCCTTCGCGCAAGGTGCGGAGAAGATCGTCCTCGCGGAGTCCCTGGACGACGCCCGCTCCCTGAAGGCCCGCCACCCGGACTGGGTGACACTCAAGGACGGCCCACCGTCCCCGGGCTTCGACGCCGTCAACTCACCGGCCCTCCTGAGATCGACCGACCTCACGGGCCGGACCGTCGTCCAGAAGACCACGGCGGGAACGGTCGGCGCGCTGGCCGTCAAGGACGCCTCGCTGGTCCTGTGCGCGAGCTTCGTGGTGGCGGAGGCGACGGCACGCGTCGTGCGCACACGCGCCAGCGACGACGTCACCTTCGTGATCACCGGCGAGGAGGGCCGCGCGGAGGAGGACCTGGCCTGCGCCCACTACATAGCCCGGAGGATCACCGAACCGAGCACAGACCCGACCGACTACCTTGAACGTGCCGCCAATTCCGCAGCGGCGGCCGAGTTGAGCCAGGGCGTACGCGAGGGATCCCACCCCGACGACGTCCCCCTCTGCCTCGAACTCGACCGCTTCCCCTTCGCGATGCGGGCGACGCAGGAAGACACACTCATGATCCTGCGCCCGTACACCTAGGACATGCTCAGCGGGCCACGCTCAGTGACAGTGCGAAGCGGCCCGCCTCGTCCGTCCACCAGTGGGTCAAGTGCAGGTCTGCGGCGGCGAGTTCATTGCGGACTCCTGACTCTCTGAACTTTGCTGAGATCTCCGTGTGGAGTTCCTCGTCGGTGGTGAAGTCCACTGCCAGGTCCAGGGCCGGGATTTTTACCGTTTGGGCCGTGCGGGAGCGGAGGCGCATTTCGATCCACTCGTTCTGGGTGTCCCAGAGGGCCACGTGGTCGAAGGCGGTGGGGTCGAAGTCGGCGCCCAGTTCGCGGTTGACGACGGACAGGACGTTCTTGTTGAACGCGGCTGTGACGCCGGCCGCGTCGTCGTAGGCCCTGACGAGGATCTCCTCGTCCTTGACCAGGTCGGTGCCCAGGAGGAGGGCGTCGCCGGGGGAGAGGAGGGCGCGGACCGAGGTGAGGAACTCGGCTCGTTCCGTGGGGAGGAGGTTGCCGATCGTGCCGCCCAGGAAGGCGACCAGGCGGGGGCCCGGGGTGTCGGGGAGTTCCAGGCGGGCCGTGAAGTCGGCGATCAGGGCGTGTACATGGAGGCCGGGGCGTTCGGCGATCAGGGCCTGGCCGGCCTGGGTCAGGGCCGTTTCGCTCACGTCGACCGGTACGTAGGTGTGGAGTTGGGTGAGGGCGTCGATGACGAGGCGGGTTTTTTCGGAGGAGCCCGAGCCCAGTTCGATGAGGGTGCGGGCGGCCGTCGCCGTTGCGATGTCCGGCGCGCGGGTCGTGAGGATCTCGCGCTCCGCCCTCGTGGGGTAGTACTCCGGGAGTTCGGTGATCTGCTCGAACAGTTCGCTGCCGTGCGCGTCGTAGAACCACTTCGGCGGCAGGGTCTTGGGCGTGGTGGTGAGGCCGTGCCGGACGTCGGCGCGCAGCGCGGCGTCGGTGGCGTCCTCGGGGAGGGTGCGGGTGATCTGGAACGGACTCACGTGCCGGTCTCCTTGGGTGGTGCGGGTGGTGCGGGTACCGCGGCGGTGCTCGGGTCCTTGAGGGGGGTCAGCAGGACGTCCGTGCCGTCCGCCACCAGCAGGGTGCGGTCGGGGACCTCCCGCCAGCGGGGATCGTCGTCGTAGGGCTCGGAGGCCACGGCCGTGCCGCCGCCGGGCTCCGTCAGATACCAGAGGGTGTCGCCCCAGGCGGTCGCGGTGATCGCGGTGCCGTCGGTGAGCAGCAGGTTGAGGCGGGAGGCAGGGGCCGCCGCGGCGACCTCCAGCACCGTGTCGGCGAGTGCCTGGCCCGCCGCGTCGCCCGCCCGCAGCCGGGCCAGGACCAGCGCCCACACGAACGCGGAGTCCGTGCGGGCCTCCATCGACAGCAGATCGGCCGCGGGCAGCGTCCGGGTCAGCGCGGCCAGGGACCCGGGCCACCCCGGCACCGCCCCGTTGTGGCTGAACAGCCAGGTCCCGGCCGTGAACGGAGCCGCCGCGGCCTCCGCGTCCGCCCCGGACAGCGTCGCGTCCCGTACGGCGCCCAGCAGCGCGCCCGAGCGGACCACCCGGGCCAGGTCGGCGAAGGACAGGTCCGCCCACACGGGCCCGGCGCGACGGTAGCGGGCCGGCACCGGATCCCCGGCCGCGTACCAACCCACGCCGAAACCATCGGCGTTGACCGTGCCGTACCGCTGCCGCCGGGGCGCCCACGACTGGCGGTACAGACCGTGCCCGGGCTCCACGAGGACGCTGCCCAGCGTCACCTCGGGGCCCAGGTAGGCGATATGACGGCACATCAGACGGCCTCCGAGCGGGCGGTGCGGAAGCCGGAGAAGATCTGCCGCCGGATCGGATAGTCCCAGTTGCGGAAGGTGCCCCGGCAGGCCACCGGGTCCACCGCGAACGAACCGCCGCGCAGCACCTTGTACTCGGGGCCGAAGAACACCTCCGAGTACTCCTTGTACGGGAACGCCCGGAACCCGGGGTAGGGCAGGAAGTCGCTCGCCGTCCACTCCCAGACATCGCCGATCAACTGCCGTACCCCGAGCGGGGATTCACCGGCCGGATAGCTGCCCGCCGGGGCCGGGCGCAGATGGCGCTGGCCGAGGTTGGCGTGCTCGGGTCCGGGATCGGCGTCGCCCCACGGGTAGCGCATCGAGCCGCCGGTCGCCGGGTCGAAGCGGGCCGCCTTCTCCCACTCGGTCTCGGTGGGCAGCCGGCGTCCGGCCCAGCGGGCGTAGGCGTCGGCCTCGTACCAGCACACGTGCAGCACCGGCTCATCGGGCGGCACGACCTCGGTGATCCCGAACCGGCGGCGCAGCCACTGCCCGCCGTCGAGATGCCAGAACAGCGGGGCGCGCAGCCCGTGCCGCCTGACGTGCGCCCAGCCCTCCTTGGTCCACCAGCGTTCGTCGTCGTAGCCGCCGTCGTCGATGAACGCCCGGTAGGCGCCGTTCGTCACCGGGGTGGTGTCGATGAAGAAGGGGGCCACTTCCCGCCGGTGCGCGGGGCGTTCGTTGTCCAGCGCCCAGGGCTCGCCCGAGGTGCCCATGGTGAACTCGCCGCCGGGGACCAGGACTTCGGCCGGGCCGGTGAACAGCGGGGCAGGTTCCGGGTCGGGGGCGGTCAGGGCCTGGGGGCCGGTGCGGAGCTGATGGGTGATCAGCATGGTCTCGTCGTGCTGCTGTTCGTGCTGGGCGATCATCCCGAAGGCGAACCCGGCCTCGGTCAGCCGGCTGCCGTCGAAGCGTGCCGACTCCAGCAGGTCCAGCACCCGGCCGCGGACCTCCGCCGCGTACCGGCGTGCCTCGGCGGGCGGCAGCAGCGGCAGCGACGGCCGTTCGGAACGCGCATGCTCGAAGGCGTCGTACAGGCCGTCGATCTCGGGCCGCATCGCCTCCCGGCCGGCCACCGTGCGCAGCAGCCACAGCTCCTCCTGGTTGCCGATGTGGGCCAGGTCCCAGACCAGCGGTGACATCAGCGGGGAGTGCTGGGCGGTGAGGTCGGGGTCCTCGACGCAGCTCGTCAGCAGCGTGGTGCGCTCGCGCGCGGTGGTCAGGCCGGACAGCGCGCGGGCGCGGAGGGTGTCGGAGTCGGTCGCGGCGTCCAGGGCGGTCTCGGTCATGACAGGAGGTCCTTCCCGTGCGCGCGGGTGTGCGTGCCGCGCAGGCGGTCGAGCTGGTCGTCGGCGGGGGTGCGGCCGGTCAGCACATAGCGGTCCCGGTACGCGGTGACGGCGTCCACCAGGGCGGGGCCCGCCCCGATCCGGGGCAGTGCGTCCAGCGCGGCCGCGAAACAGATCTCGGCGGCCTCCCGCAGCTCGGGGTCGGTGAGCCCGTCCCGGGCCGCGTCGATCCACAGCGGATTGTGCGGGGCGGGCAACGGCCCCGCCCGCTCGGCCAGCGGTTTCACGGCGCGGTAGGCGGTCTCGGCGGCCTGCTGGTCGTCGAAGAGCGCCGTCGTCACGGCCACCGGCACCGTCCAGCCGTCCTCGCCGGACTGGGCGTCGATCATCCGCAGTTCCAGATGGCCGCGCGGTCTGACCGGCGGGAACAGGGTGGTGAGGTGGTAGTCGAGATCGGCCCGGGTGGGGGACCCGGTGCGGGTCCACTCGCGAAACGTCAGCCGCTCGGGCACCTCCCACGGCCCGCTGTCACGCCGTACGCACATCACCGGCGCGTCCAGGACGTGCCGGGCCCACGTCTCGCGCGGGTCGCCGTCCAGGACGGGCGCGCCCGCGCGGCCGGCGCCGATCTCCATCCACAGGAGCTGCCGGCTGGACCGCCAGCCGGTGGGGGCGCCGCGCAGGAACGGCGAGTTGGCGAACGCGGCCGTCAGGACCGCGCCCAGGGTGTGCGCCAGCCACCAGCGCCGCCCGTGCCCCAGCGGGCCGGGCTCCTCGTGACCGGCGTCCAGACAGACCTGGACGGAGGCCGAGGTGCACATCATGGCGCGGCCGGCCGGTCCCGTCCGGTCCAGGCACGCCTCCATGGCGTCGTACCGGGGCTCGCGCAGAAAACGGCGGGGGGTCCGCCAGGGGTCGGTGCCCAGGCCCACCAGGGTGAGGTCCTGCTCCCGCAGGGCCGCGCGGACGGCCTTCAGATCGGCGGAGACGGTGTCGACGACGTCCGTCAGGGAGGCGGCGGGCGGCGAGCTGAGTTCTAGCTGGCCGCCGGGTTCGACGGTGAGCGCCGAGCCGAGGGGCACGCTCTCCAGTGCGGCGTAGGCCGCGTCGAGTCGTTCGGGTGTCACGGGGAGCCGCGGCGAGCGCAGCTCGTGTATCAGCCATTCCAGCTCGATCCCCACGGTGGTGGGCGGGCCGGTCTTGAAGCAGATGCCCCGGACGAGGGCCTCCACCTCGGCTTCGGACAGGGGGTCGCGGTGCTCCGTACAGTCGGTCGGGTCGGTGCTGTCGCTGGCCGAATCGGACATGTCGGGATCCTCCTGAGATTCCACCATGCCACCGGTCGTGCCTCGGGGCGGCCCGACCGGGATCGCTCGTCCCACCCAAGACCCTCGTTCCGAATCCCACAAGGGTGCACATCGGCGGATCCGGGACCGGGAAGCTCCGGTTCCGTGCCGCTTTCGGGCCGTTTCCTGGGCGTTCACGACGCTGTCGCCGCCGTCTTCCCGCGCCGGAAAACGCGTTGCACGGCGGATCCAGGATCGCTCACGATGCGTGCATGAGCACGACGGGGGATACGTACGGTGTCCGCACGACCGCATGGCGTGCGCGCACGGCGTCCACGGGGGTGGCGCCGTGAGCGCACGGCTGCGCGGCATCGCGCGCGAGACGGAACAGATCGTCGCGGCGGGCGCCTACCGTGCCCCCGACGGGCGCGAGGTGAGCATCGCGGCGGCCGTCGAGGCCGCCCGCGCGGGCACCCGTATGGCGGGGCCGGGGCCGGTCGAGGTGCCGGCGCCGCGGGACGGGGCGGCGCCGGTGCGTACGGCCGTCGAGGTCACCGGCGAGAGCAGCACCGAAGCCGCCCGCCGCCTCGCGGACCGGCCCGTCGCCGTCCTCAACTTCGCCTCCGCCCGCAACCCCGGCGGCGGCTACCTCAACGGCGCGCAGGCGCAGGAGGAGGCGCTCTGCCGGGCCTCCGCGCTGTACACGTGTCTGCGGGAGGCGCCCGGGTTCTACGCCCACCACCGCGCACACCGGGACCCGTTCTACTCCGATCGGGTCATCCACTCCCCGGCCGTCCCGGTCTTCCGCGACGACCGCGGCCGGCTGCTGGACGACCCCTTCACGGCCGGATTCCTCACGGCCGCCGCGCCGAACGCGGGCGTGGTGCTGCGCACCGCCCCCGAGCGCGCGGCCGCCCTCCCGGCCGCCCTGGCCGTCCGCGCCGAACGGGTGCTGGAGACGGCCGCCGCCCACGGCTACCGGCGCCTGGTGCTGGGCGCCTGGGGCTGCGGGGTGTTCCGCAACGACCCGGCGCAGGTGGCGGAGGCGTTCCGCGCCCTGCTCACCCCCGACGGGCGATTCGGGCACACGTTCGACCAGGTGGTGTTCGGGGTGCTCGACCGGACGCCGGGCGGCGTGGTGCGCCGCGCCTTCGAGGAGGCGTTCGCCGGCTTTCCGGCCGGGTAGCCGGGCAAGGGCTTTCCGCGGCCCGGCGCGGGCTCCCCGGCCCGCTGGGCGCCGGTCTCAGGTCCAGCCGTACCGCTCGTACAGCCGCTGCCTGACCAGGTTGAACCGCATCCGGTCCAGGGCGCACGCCTCGCGGCGCATGCCGTCCTCGTGCAGTCGCAGCACCCGGTCCACGTCCACCCAGGAGTCGCGCCCGGACTTGTCCCAGGGGCCGCTGCCGATCGCCACCCACTCCCGGTCGCCGTCATGGCGCTTGCTGGAGAGCTGTACGGCGAGCAGGGTGCCGCCCGCCTCACGGGCCACCACGAGCACCGGACGGTCCTTGCCCCGGCCGTCGTTCTCCTCGAAGGGCACCCAGGTCCAGACGATCTCACCGGGGTCGGGATCGCCGTCGTACGCGGGCGAGTACTCCGTGCGCACCCGGCCCACCTCGCGCGGGTCGGCCTCGGTGGTGGCGGTGGGGCCGGTACGGCCCGGAACGTATCCATCGGTAAACGCGGTCACGGGGGCACCCTAAGGGCTGCCCCCGTGACCTTCTCACCCGGTCTCGCTATCCCTCGACCGGCACCTTCTGCGCCGGAGGCGGGACGGCGCCCCCGTTCACTGGCGAAGTCCCTTGCGGGGAGGCGCCGTTCTGGATCGGGGACGGGCCGTTCTGGTTCATGGACGCCAGAAGCTGACGGGCCAGCCCCAGCCCCGTGCCGCCCATCGTGAGCGCCTTCGCGAACAGATCGGCCATGCCGTCCGCGCCGTTGAGCAGCACCATGTTGTCGACGTTGCCGAACGCCGACGCCCCGGCCTGCACGATCTCCGGCCACTTCTCCGCGAGTTGCTGGGCGACCACGGCCTCCTGGTTCTCGGCGAGGGCGGCCGCCCGCGCCTTGATCGCCTCCGCCTCGGCGAGCCCCTGGGCCCGGTTCGCCTCGGCCTGCGCGAGCCCCTTGGCCTGGGTCGCGGCCGCCTCCGCCTCACCGGTGGCCCGCGTCTCCGCCGCCCGCGCCTCCGCGACCGAGATCAACGCGTCCCGCTCGGCCTCGGCCAGCGTCCGCTTCTCGTACGCCCGCGCGTCGGCCGGCTTGCGGACATCGGCCTGGAGCTGCTGCTCACGCCGCTGCGCCTCCAGTTCGGCGACCCGCGTCTCCTGGACGACGACCTCCTGGCGGGCCGCGGCGTCCGCGAGCGGTCCGGCCTGCCGCGCCTTGGCGTTGGCCTTGTCCTGCTCGGCCTGGTAGCCGGCCTTGAGGATCTCGCTGTCCCGGGTGGCCTCGGCCATCCGCCCGAACGCCAACTGCTCGGCCTCCGTGGCCAGTCGGTCGGCCTCGGCCTGCGCGATGCGCGCGTCCCGGCGCACCGCCGCCAGATGCGGCGCGGACAGGTTCTTGATGTAGCCGGTCGGGTCCTCGATCTCATGGATCTGGAGCGAGTCCACGATCAGACCCAGCTTCTCCATCTCCGTACCGCACGCGGCACGCGCCTGACCGGTCAGCTTCTCCCGGTCCCGGATCATGTCCTCGACCGTCAACCCGCCCACGATCGCCCGCAGATGACCGGCGAACACCGTGTGCACGCGCTCCGCCATCAGCTTCTGCTGGTCGAGGAAGCGGCGGGCCGCGTTGGCGATCGACACGAAGTCGTCGCCCACCTTGAAGATGACCACGCCCCGCACCTTCAGCGGAATGCCCTGGTGGGTCACGCAGTCGACATGCAGTTCCGTCTGGTTCAGATCGAGCGAGAGCTTGCGGACCGCCTGCATCCCGGGCGTCACCAGCGTGCCCCGCCCGGTGACGATCCGGAAGCCCATGCCCTCCTCCAGGCCCTCCAGTTTGTGCTTCGAACCGGAGATGATGAGCGCCTCGTTGGGCTCGGCGACACGCCACATCAACTTGAACGCACCGATCAGGACGAGGACGACGCCTAACGCCGCCCCGACGACGAATCCGACTTCCATGGGCATGCACTCCCCCGGTGCGGGGTGCCTTCACGGCACCGATGTAACGGGAGTGTGGGCCCGCGCGCCGAGGCGTGTACAGGGACGGCCGAACCGCTGTTGCCCGCTTGGTACATACGGCACACGCCGGACACGCTCCGAGCCGACGGACCGTCAACTCCCGTACATCGCCGCGACATAGACGGTCCGTGGTGCCAGGTACTCCACCACGGTGACCATGGTCCCGCGCTCGATGCGTTCGGTGCCGGAGGCGGGATAGGCGAGGAAGTGCTCGGCCCCGCCCCGCACCCGGACGATCACCTCGCCGACGAGCCCGGGCCCGACCGTTCCGGTGACCCGCCCCATGAGCCCGACCATCGACGCTTCGTCCATGGTCACAGGGTAGGCGCCGGTGACCGCCGACGGCCTCGGTCCGGGACGGGAACGGGGCGGAAACGAGGGCCGCTCACACCGCCGGCAGCGCGTCCGGCGGCGCGGAGTCCACGGCCGCCCCGCCCGCGTGGTGGGTGGGGGGCCGGCGCTCGTACCACCGCAGGTCCGCCTCCAGTTGGGCGGCGAGCGAGATCAGCAGCGGCTCGCTGTGGGCCGGGCCGAGGAGCTGGGCGCCGACCGGCAGACCGGCGGACGTGAACCCGGCGGGGACGTTGACACCGGGCCAGCCGAGCACGTTCCACGGCCAGGCGTAGGGGCAGGCGGCGATCATCGCCCGGTCGGTGGCGAACCCGCTCAGCTCCCGCATCGCCCCGATGCGCGGCGGGGGAGCGGCCGTCGTGGGCGCGAGGACGACGTCGTACGCCGTGAAGAAGCCGCCGATACGGCGGTGCAGGACCGCCTCCGCGCGCCGTGCCGCCCGCAGCGGGGCACCGGCGAGCAGCCGGCCCAGCCGGGCGGCGCCGAGGGTGCGCCGGTCGAGGAGGGCGGGGAAGGGCGCGTCGGCGACCCACTCGGCGATGCCGGCCGTCGCGCGCGGCACGAAGGTGAGCCCGATCTGCCCGTACGGCGGGTCGGCCTCCTCGACGTGGTGTCCCAACACGGCCAGTTTCTCGGCGAGTTCGACCACCCGGGCGCGCACCTCGGGGAGCAGCCGGGCCGGTACCGCGGTGAACGGCGGCTTCAGCGCGAGCGCGATCCGCAGCCGCCCGGGGTCGCGGCCGACGGCCGCCGAGGCGTCGACGGCGGGCGGCCGGTGCGGGTCGAGGTCGTGATTGCCGCTCGACGCGTCGAGCAGCAGGGCGGCGTCGGCGACCGTGCGGGCCAGGGTGCCGTTGACGGTGATGCCCTGGAAGGACTCGCCGCGCGGCCAGGTCGAGACGCGCCCGCGCTGCGGTTTGATGCCGACGAGATGCGTCCAGGAGGCGGGGATACGGACCGACCCGGCGCCGTCGGAGCCCAGCGCGGCCGGCACCAGCCCCGCCGCGACGGCCGCCGCCGAGCCGCCGGACGAGCCGCCCGGCGTGTGATCGGTGTGCCACGGATTGCGGGTCGCGCCGAAGGCGGGGCCCTCGGTGAACGGCCACTGGCCCAGCTCGCAGGTGTTCGTCTTGCCGACGATCACGGCCCCGGCGGCACGCAGCCGCCGGACCGCCTCGCCGTCCCGGTCGACCGCCGGGTAGGCGCCCGGGCAGCCGAAGGCGGTGGGCTCGCCGGCCACGTCCATGTCGTCCTTCACGGCGACCGGCACTCCGAGCAGCGGGGCGCGCCGCCCGGCCGCCAACTCCCGGTCCGCCGCGTCGGCTTCGGCGAGCGCGGCCTCGGCCCGCACGATCCGGAAGGCGTTGAGCGAGTCCTGCGTGGCGCCGATCCGGGCCAGACTCCGTTCGACGAGCTGCCGGGAGGTCACCTCCCCGTCGGCCAGAGCGCGGGCGGACTCGGCCAGGCCATGGGCACGGTCGAGCGTCATTGCGGGACCACCTCCGGGTGCACGATGTCTACCGGAGAGTAACTCCCGAACGCGCGGAGCCGTACAGGTTTCGCACAGGTGGCGTACGGGGCGTGTTGAAAGTGTTGACGTGCACCTGCCGCGGGCCTACTTTCTGCACGACTTGTCGAACTGTGTTCGATATATCGGACGAATCCGTGTGAGTGAGCCTCAGGAGAGCCGCCCGTGACCCCACGCCCCTCCCGCCGCACCCTGCTCCGTGCCGCGGCCGCCCTGCCCGTCTCGGCCCTCGCGCTGGGCGAACTGCCCGGGCTGCTCGGCGCGGCGACGGCCGCCGCACCCGCGAGCGGTCTCGCCACGCGGTACACGATCGTGCCGTTCCTCAACAGCGACGACGGCACGGTGAACGTCTACCAGTCCGACGACGCCACCGACTTCCGGCTGCTGAAGGCGTCCGCCTACACCCCGCCCGCCGACCGGATCCGGGACGCCGGCGTCCTCAGGCACACCGACGGCTACTACTACGTCACCTACACCACCCACACCTGGCAGGACGTCAGCACCACCATCGGGTTCGCCCGCAGCGCCGACCGTGTCAACTGGACGTTCCTGTACGACCATCCGGTCCCGATCGCGGGCCTGTCGCGCGCCTGGGCGCCGGAGTGGTTCGTGGACGTCGACGGCAGTGTGTACGTCATCGTGTCCTGCTCGACGACCGCCGACGAGTGGATCTTCACGCCGTATCTGCTCCGTGCCACCAACTCGGCGCTCACCGCGTGGAGTTCACCGGTCGCCCTGTCCGGACTGGGCGCCAACCACATCGACACCTTCCTGGTGCGGACCGGCTCGACCTATCACGCGTTCACCAAGAACGAGACGACCAAGTACATCGAGTACGCCACCGCCTCCACGCTCACCGGCCCGTACACCGTCTCGCGGACCGGTGACTGGGCAGGCTGGGGCAGTTACCGTGAGGGTCCGGCGCTGACGCAGCTCGACAACGGCGCCTGGCGGCTCTTCTTCGACGGCTACGGGGACGGCAGTTACTACTACAGCGACAGCTACGACACCTTCGCCACCTGGAGCGCGCCCCGGGCCCTCCCCGGGATCTCGGGCACGGCCCGCCACTTCTCGGTGGTCAAGGAGACGGTGTCCGGCGGTCCGAGCGTCACGAAGGACACGACGCGTTCGTTCCGTTCCGTCAACTACCCCACGCGGTACTGGCAGCAGCAGTCCGCGCTGCTCAACCTGCCCGTGGTGAGCGCCAGTAGCACGGCCACCGAGAAGCAGGCGGCCACCTTCACCGTGGTGGCGGGGCTGGCGGACGCGGGCGGCTTCTCCTTCCGCGACGCCTCCGGTGCCTATCTGCGCCACTACGACTTCCGGGCCCGTTTCGACGCCCACGACGGCACGTCGGTCTTCGCCCGCGACGCGACCTTCGTCGCCCGCACCGGCACGGCGAGCGGCTCGGTGCGCTTCGAGTCGTACAACTACCCCGGCCACTATCTGCGGCACTACAACTACCAGCTCCGGGTGGAGCGTTCGGACGGCACGGACCTCTTCCGCCAGGACAGCTCCTTCGTGCCGGTGACGGCCTGGGGGTGAGATCATCGGCGTATGGACACGGCGGCGGCGCAGTCGATGACCGAGGTTCCGGCGGGGCGGGTCACCCTGTCGGACCGGCGGACCCGGCGGACCTGGGACGTCGACCTGCCGGGCTGCCGGCTCGGCACCTTCCCGGTCACCCGGGAGCTGTACGCGCTGGTCACCGGCGAGGACGCGGACGCCGGCCGGGGTGACCGGCGTCCGGTCGAGGGCGTGTCCTGGTGGGACGCCGTCCACTTCTGCAACGCCCTCTCCCGGCGCGAGGGCCTCACGCCCGCCTACCGTGTCCCGCCCGGCGGCGAGTCCGTCATCTGGGACGACACCGCCGACGGCTACCGGCTGCCCACCGAGGCCGAATGGGAGCACGCCTGCCGGGCGGGCACCGAGGGCCCGCGCTACGGACCGCTCGACGACATCGCCTGGCACCGCGGCAACTCCGGCGAGCGGATCCACACCGTCGGCGGACGGCTGCCCAACGCCTGGGGCCTGTACGACATGCTGGGCAACGTGTGGGAGTGGTGCTGGGACCTCTACGACCCCGAGGTGTACGGCGGTTACCGGGTGCTGCGGGGCGGCGGCTGGTTCGACGAGCACTGGAGCTGCCGTGCGTCGGTACGACGGCGCAGTCACCCCACGTTCCGGGTGGACGACGTCGGTTTCCGCGTCGCCCGCCCGGCCGGCACCGGGTTCTAGGGGCGGGGCCAGGGGCGGCCGCCGATGGATTCGATGCCGTGATTGAAGCGCCGTAGGTAGGCGGCGAAGGCGGCGATGTCGTCGTCCGGCCAGTCGTGCATCACGCGGTCCAGGACCTCGACGATCCCCTCGCGCTCCTCGTCGAGCAGCCGGTCGCCCTCCGCGGTGAGCCGGAACTTGCGGGCCATGCCGCCCTCGGGGTCCGGGATCCGCTCGATCAGGCCGGCGCGCATCGCCGCCGCGGTCTGGCGGTTGAGGGTGGACGCGTCGAGGCCGAAGGCTTCGCTCAGCTCGCCGATCGACATCGGGCCCTGCACCCGGATGCGGCTGAGCAGGATGTAGGCGCTGCGCTCCATGAGGCTGTTCTTGCGACGGCCGCCGCGCTGGTTCAGGAACGTGTGGCGGCTGAGCAGCATCTGCTCGTACTCGACCTCGTGCGTGGGCGTCTCCATGGCCCGACCTCCTGATTCCGTGCGGCCGGACCATCCTGGCACATGGGTGTGCAGGGGCCATGAAATGTGCGTGATGCATGCGACATGTATCATGCACATCCGTTGCCTTCGTTTTGTCGTCGCTCGTCATCTCGTCCTCTCTCCGGAACATGCGAGGAGTCCGCCATGGACGCCCCCCAGCCCACGGCCCGCGCCGGCGCGGTGATCGCCACGCTCGCCTTCGCCGGCACCACGGCCGCGATCATGCAGACGCTGGTCACACCGCTGATCGCCGAACTGCCGCAGATCCTCGACACGTCGTCGTCGAACGCGGCCTGGGTGATCACGGTCACCCTGCTGGTCGCCGCCGTCTGCGTGCCTGTCGTCGGCCGGCTCGGCGATCTGGTGGGCAAGCGGCGGATGCTGCTGGCCTGTTCGGTGCCGCTGGTCGTCGGTTCGGTGGTGTGTGCCGTGGCCTCCGACGTCGTCACGATGATCGTGGGACGCGGGCTTCAGGGCATGGGCATGGGGATGGTGCCGCTGGGCATCGCGCTGCTGCGGGACGTCGTACCGGCCGAGCGGCTCAGCGGGTCGATCGCGCTGGTCAGCGCGTCCATGGGGATCGGCGGTGCCATCGGGCTGCCGCTCGCCGCGGCGGTGGCCCAGTACGCGGACTGGCGTGTGCTGTTCTGGGGGTCGGCGGTCCTCGCCGCGATCGTCGCCGTCCTGATCTTCGTGCTCGTCCCGGACGTGCCCGCCGGGGCGAAGGGGCAGCGCTTCGATCTGCCCGGTGCGATCGGGCTCGGGGTCGGTCTGGTCTGCCTGCTGCTGGCGGTTTCCAAGGGCGCCGACTGGGGCTGGGCCTCGGGCACCACGCTCGGGCTGTTCGGCGCGGCGGTGGTGGTGCTGGCCGGGTGGGGCGCGTGGGAGATGCGCACCGCCGATCCGCTGGTCGACCTGCGCACCACGGCCCGCCCCCGGGTGCTGCTCACCAACCTCGCCTCGGTCTTCATCGGCTTCGGCATGTACGCGAGCATGCTGGTGATGCCGCAGCTCCTCCAGTTCCCGGAGGCGACCGGCTACGGTCTCGGCCAGTCGATGCTGGCGGCCGGTCTGTGGATGGCGCCCGGCGGACTGATGATGATGCTGGTCTCCCCGCTCGGCGGAAAGCTCACCAACGCCCGCGGCCCCAAGTTCACCCTGATCTGCGGCGCCCTGGTCCTGGCGGCCGGCTACTTCGCCTCGCTGGCCCTGATCGGCTCCGCCTGGGGCGTCATGCTGGTCACGATCATCACCAGCAGCGGTGTGGGCCTCGCCTACGGCGCGATGCCCGCGCTGATCATGAGTTCGGTGCCGCTGAGCGAGACGGCCGCCGCGAACGCCTTCAACACCCTCATGCGCTCGCTGGGCACCTCGATCGGCGCGGCGGTCATCGGGGTGATCCTGGCCCAGATGACCACCACGATGGGCGGCTACACCTTCGCCTCCGAGGACGGCTTCCGCACCGCACTGCTGGTCGGCGGCGCGCTCGCCCTCGTCTCGGCAGCCGTCGCCGCCGTCATCCCGGCGGCCCGCGCCGCGCAGTCGGGGGCGGGCGAGCCCGGCCGGGCGGCCGAGCCGTCGGAGCAGGCCAAGGTCTGACCCGGCGACTGGTCCGGCGCCCCGCGCAGTCGCCTCGCCGCTACGGCCGGGTCAGCCGGCGCATCGTCAGGGCGAGATGCAGCCGCAGCCGGCCCTGCGGGGTGCGCACCGGCCAGCCGAGAAGCTGCTCGGCGTGGACCAGCCGGTCCTGGAGCGTCGAGTGGTGCACGGTCGCCTCGGCCGCGGCCGCCCGCAGGCTCGCCGTCGTGGTCACCGCGTGCAGCGTGGCGAGCAGCCAGGGGGCGTCCGCAGCCGCCCGCTCCAAGGCGCGCACATCCGGCGGCGGCTGCGCGCCCGGTATGACGAGGTCGGCCAGCAGGGCGATCCCGCCCAGCTCGTCGGCGTGCACGACACGTGGGCCGGGGTCGTGCGCGGTGCCCTCGGCGGTGAACCGGAGGGCGGTGCGGGCGGCGGCCCAGGAGCCGGGCAGCTCCGCCACGGCGACGGCGGGGCCGATCCCGGCCCGGCCCGCGGACAACTCGGGCACCGGTGTCCCGGCCGGGGCGGCGACCACCCGGGGCGGCAGGCCCGGCCGGGCCAGCGCGCGGGCGGGCACCCGGGGATCGAGCCCGAGCCGGCGCGCCGCGTGCAGCCGGGCCGCTTCCGGTGCGGTGGCGTCGAGCAGCGTCTCGACCAGGGCCGGATCCTCCAGCGGGGCCCGGCCACGAGTGCGGTCCAGGACCAGCCGTACGGCGCCGGCCGCCCGCTCCAGGATCACGGCGTCGACCACGCTGGGCCGCGCGCCGGGGCGTTCCAGCCAGAGGGCGTCCGCGCCGCCCGGCGTCAGCGCGGCGGACGGCCACCGCGGGTCCGGCGGCAGCTCGGTGTCCCGGCGGACACCGTCGGCCTCGACCCGGATCCGCACCCCGCGCTCCGCGTCCACCAGCCGCGCGGGCACCCCGGCGAGCACGGCGGCCCCGCGCACCAGCGCCTCCGCACCGGCCCGGCCCTCCGCCAGCCGGTCGAAGTAGGCGATGACGCGCACCGCTTCCCCCGCGGCGGGGTCCAGCGCGGTCAACCGCCCGGCCAGCTCTTTCATACGGCCATCATGCGGCACGTCCGCGCGGGTGAGGAGAGGAGCGGCCCGGCACCCGGCCGAGAGCGGCCATGGCCGGCCGGGGCGCTACTCGGCGAGCAGCCTGCGCAGCCAGTCCAGGTGCGCGGCGCGGGCCGAACGCGACAGCGCGGCCTGCGGGGCGAAGCCGTCGAAGCCGTGGAACCCGCCCGGCCAGACGTGCAGTTCGGCGATCCCGCCGGCCTGCCAGAGCCGGGAGGCGAAGGCGACGACCTCGTCCCGGAAGGTCTCCGCGGAGCCCACGTCGAGGAAGGCCGGGGGCAGCCCGGACAGGTCCTCGGCGCGGGCCGGCGCCGCGTAGGGCGAGACGTCCGGGCCACCGCGCCGCTCGCCGAGCAGGGCCGTCCAGCCCGTGTCGTTGGCGGTGCGGTCCCAGACGCCGAGCCCCGCCATCTGGTGCGTGGACGGGGTGTCGTTGCGGTCGTCGAGCATCGGGCACAGCAACAACTGCCCGATCGGGCGCGGGCCTTCGCGGTCGCGCAGCATCAGGGCGAGCGCGGCGGTGAGGCCGCCGCCCGCGCTGGCCCCGGCGATCACGATGCGCTCCGGGTCGGCGCCCAGTTCCCCGGCGTGCTCCGCCGTCCACAGCAGTCCGGCGTAGACGTCCTCGACCGGCGCCGGGTGCGGGTGCTCGGGGGCCAGCCGGTACTCCACGGACACCACGACCAGGTCCAGTTCCCGCGCCCACTCCAGGGCCACGTCCACACCGACCCGGTTGGTGCCGACCACCATGCCGCCGCCGTGCACGTGGTAGACGACCGGCCGGGGCCGGGCGGGCGCCGGGCCGGTGGGGGTGCAGATCAGCAGGGATATCTCCGGGGCGCCCTGCGGCCCGGGCACGGCGCGCTCCTCCACCGCGAAGGCGCCGCCCGCCGTCAGGTCCAGGTCGGCCAGCATCCGCATGCCCGGCCCCTGGCGGACGGTCTCGATGTCCTCCATGGTCAGCGAGGGCGGGACCAGGTCCTTGATCAGTTCGAGGGCGGCGGCGAGTTCGGGATCGAACGGCGGGGGGACGGGCGGCATGACGGCTCCTCGGGTGGACGCGGCGGCTCGTGCGTCCATGATCCGCGCCCGCCACCCGCCGGGACCGCCGCCGTCCGGCGGAATCCGCCCGCCGTACGGCGGTTGCCACGGCAGTCGGGCACGCGCCCGCACCTGCCGGGCACGCACCTCGCACCGGTCGCGCGCACACCCCGCACCTGCCGGGCACGCGCCCCGCCCGTTCCCCGCGCGGCGGTTACGCCTGCGGTGCCGCCTCCGCGCGCATCATCACGCAGTCGAACTCGATCACTCGGCCCGTCGTCGCCTCGCGGGTGACCGGGTACATGCCGCTGATGCCGAAGCCCTCCGCCTCGTAGACGGCGACGGACTCGCTCATCGTGGGGCTGCCTTCGTAGAGGCGGAGGCAGGCGACCTCGGACTGCATGCCGACGAACTCCGTGACGCGTTTTCCGGCGCCGGCGAAGACTTCCAGGTCGTAGCCCTGGGTGTCCATCTTCAGGTAGGGGACGGGGGCGGTGAGGCCGTCGAGGGCCTCGTCCATCACCTCGTCCAGGCGGCGGATGCGGATCTCCTCGGTGTCGGACTTCTTGAAGCGGCTGTAGCGGTCCTTGCCGTAATCGCTGGGCGGCAGCAGGGAGTTCATGGTCAGCCAACTGGAGTGGATCTCGGCGGTGGTCTCCTCGCGGCCCAGGCCGCACTGGAACACCCGCCACTCGGGGTCGTCCGCCGCGGCCTTCTCGAGCTTGGCGAACGTCGCCGACGTGGGCTCGAAGGAGACGATCCGCCCGGTGTACCCGGCCCGGCGCAGCCGCTTGGCGTACTGACCGGTGTTGGCGCCCACGTCGAACACGCAGGTCACGCCGTACAGTTCGAGCATCGCGGTGACGTGCTGCACGCACAGGTACTCCGCGGCGGCCAACTGCATCTTGCGCTCGTCCACCCGCTCGGGCGCGTCCGTGAGCACCAGCGCGCCGGACTCGCCGAGCGGGACGACGCCCTGCCTGGGGATCTCACCCCGCTCGCCGCCGCGGGTGCGCCGCAGCAGCCAGGTGTCCTTGTCCACGGGGGTGACCCGGTAGGGGCCGCCGCGCCGGGAGAGGACCGTGGTGCCGGGGCCGACCTCGGTCGTCTGGTAGCCGCCCCGGCGGGAGACCACCGCAGCTCCCGGGCCGAGATCGGTCACCTGGACGCCGAAGCGGGGTACGAGTCGAAGCAGTCGTCGGAAAAGAGTCTGCATCTCCCAAGCCATATCAGGGATGTCCGGGAGGCGTCTGCGGCTTGAACGAGTTTCGACGACCGGTTACGCGACGGAAACCCGTCGGACCCCTGGGGTGGGCCTTGACTTGAAGAGCACTCCAACACCTAGCGTCACAGGTGACGTTGAAGATCGGGAAGGCGGAGACGGACATGCGTGTGGGCGTGCACATCAACCAGTTCGGCGACGACGGGGGCGCCCCGGCCCTCGGTGCCGAGCTGGCGGCGGCGGGCGCCGCGGCGGAGGCGGCCGGGGTGAGCCGGCTGTCGGTGATGGACCACTACTTCCAGATGGAGTTCAACGGCGGGGCCGAGGCGCCCATGCTGGAGGCGTACACGACCCTGGCGTACCTCGCCGCCCACACCTCGACCGTCAGACTCGGCGCGCTGGTCACGGGGGTGACGTACCGTCATCCCGGGCTGCTCGCCAAGATCGCGAGCACTCTGGACGTGCTCTCCGGGGGCCGTGCCTCGCTGGGTATCGGCGCGGCGTGGTACGACCGTGAACACGACGGTCTGGGCGTGCCGTTCCCGCCGCTCGCGGAGCGCTTCGAGCGGCTGGAGGAGACGCTCCAGATCTGTCTGCGGATGTGGGACCCGCACGACGACGGGCCGTTCGTCGGCCGGCACTACCAACTGCGGGAGACGCTCTGCGTCCCGGCGCCGGTGAGCGATCCGCGTCCGGAGATCCTGATCGGCGGCGGGGGTGAGCGCAAGACGCTGCGCCTGGTGGCCCGTTACGCGGACGCCTGCAACCTCTTCGCCGCCGGTCCCGGCCTGGTCCGCCACAAGCTCGACGTGCTGCGCGAGCACTGCGAGGCGGAGGAGCGTGACTACGACTCGGTCCTGAAGACCGTCACCTACACCGCCGATCCCGCCACGGAGGGTGATCTCGACGCCTTCATGGCCGACATCTCGGGGTACGCGGGGCTCGGCATCGACACGGTGATCCTCGCGCCGAAGCTGGGCGAGACCTCCGGCTGGATCGACCGCTTCGTGGCCCCGGCCGTCAAGCGGCTGGCCGAGCTGGACTGACGTACGGCGACGCGGGGCGCCGTACGCCAGACCGCTCGCGCGGGATCGGATCAGGCGGCGACGGGCTCCGCGTGGCCGTGCAGCCGGGCCACGACCTCGGTGAGCTGGGCGGCGACCTCGGCGTCGTCGGCCGGGTGGGTCTCGGCGAAACGGGTCAGGGAACCGGGGATGGAGAGCTTGAGGTCCTCGATCACCTTGCCGCCCGCGATGCCCACGGCCTTGCGGGCCTCGTCCTGCGCCCACACGCCGCCGAACTGGCCGAAAGCGGTGCCCACGACGGCGACGGGCTTGCCCCCGAAGGCGCCGGCGCCGTACGGGCGGGACAGCCAGTCGATGGCGTTCTTCAGCACGGCCGGGATGGTGCCGTTGTACTCGGGGGAGAAGAGCAGGAACGCGTCGGCGGCCTGGGCGGCCTCACGCAGCTTGGCGGCGGCGGCCGGGAGGCTGCCCTCGACGTCGATGTCCTCGTTGTAGAAGGGGATCTCCGCCAGGCCCTCGAAGAGGTCGACCTCGGCGCCTTCGGGAGCGAGCTTGACCGCGGCCTCGGCGAGCTGGCGGTTGGTCGAACCGGCGCGAAGGCTGCCGACGAGCGCGAGAATGCGAACGGACATGTGGGTACTCCCAAGGGGCTGAAACATTGCCGTAACGATCCGGACCGGGGTCCGTTTATTGTTCTAGCACTCTAACCGGACCGTGGTCCAGTTTCATTCCCGGTGCTTTACGCTGTGTTCATGCCCGCCGATCCGCCGCTCTTCGCGAACGTCCAGGAGATCGCCGGCGAGCCCGAACTCGTGCAGCTCGGGCCGGCCGGGGACGAGCCGTGCCTGCGTGCCGACGCGGCCCGCAACCGGGCCCGGCTGCTGGACGCGGCCGCCAAGCTGATCGCCGAGCACGGCGCGGCCGGCGTCACCATGGAGGCCGTCGCGGCCGCCGCGAACGTCGGCAAGGGCACCGTCTTCCGGCGCTTCGGCGACCGCACCGGACTGCTGACCGCGCTCCTCGACCACTCCGAGCGCAAGTTCCAGGCCGCCTTCCTGACCGGACCGCCGCCGATGGGCCCCGGCGCCCCGCCGGTCGAGCGGCTGCGGGCCTTCGGTCACGCTCTGCTGCGGCGCACGGTCGACGAGCTCGACCTCCAGCTCGCCGCCGAGCCGGACCCGGCCCGCCGCTACTCCGTGCCGGCCCGCCGGGTGCTCCACGGTCATCTGCTCCTGCTGCTGCGGCAGGCGGTGCCCGAGGCGGACTGCGAACTCCTGGCGCACACCCTGATGGGCTATCTCAACCCCGCGCTCGTCCACCATCTGACCCGTCAATGCGGGCTGCCCACGGCCCGGTTGGAGTCCGGCTGGACCGAACTGGTGGACCGTCTCACGGCCGGAATCACCCAACCAACCGACTGACCTGCATTTTTGACGGTCGTCACGGATGAACGTCCCCTGCGTGCAAGCGAGTTCGGGGCTTCTGCCAAGATGCCGTACGTCATGGTGCAGATACCCAACCCACCCGCGCCGACGATCTCGCCGGCGCCGCGCTCCGTCCCCACGAGTGCCGACGTGGCCCGTCTGGCCGGCGTCTCCCGCGCGACCGTCTCCTACGTCCTGAACAACACCAGCGCCGTCCGGATCAGCGAACCCACCCGCCGCCGGGTCCGCGACGCCGCGAAGGAACTCGGGTACGTGCCGCACGCGGCCGCCCGCAGCCTGCGCGCCGGACACAGCCGGATGGTGCTGATGCCCGCCCCGCCCGTCCCCGCGGGCCCGCTCTACAGCCAGTTCGTCCACGACTTCCAGGGCGCCCTGAGCCGGCTCGACTACATCGTCGTCCAGTACGGCGCCTGCGGGCTGCGCGGGGACGACGCCGCGCGGGCCTGGGCCGAGCTGCGGCCGGTCGCGGTGCTGGTGCCCGGACCCGGCCTCGGCCCGGAGGGGGTGTCCGTCCTCAAACGCTCCGGCGCACGCGCCGTCGTCACCCTCAGCTCCGAGCGGGTCGAGGGCACCCACGCGCTCCTGATGGACCACGAGGGCGTCGGCCGCAGCGCCGCCGGACACCTGTACGCGCGCGGCCGGCGCCGGATCGGCGTCGTCGTCCCCGAGGAACGCGGCATGGACATGTTCGCCGGGCCCCGGCTCGCCGGTGCCCGTGAGGCCGTGCGCGACACCGACGCCACCGTCACCGCGCTGCCGCTGGCCCACACGGAGGACTCCGCGGCCGCGCTCGCCGCCCGCTGGCCGGAACTCGGACTGGACGCCGTGTTCGCCTACAACGACGAGTACGCCATGCTGCTGATGCGCGCCCTCCAGGACGCGGGTGTGCGGATCCCCGAGGACACGGCCGTGATCGGCGCCGACGACCTGCTCCTCGGCCGGCTGCTGCGGCCCCGGCTCAGCACGGTCCGGGTCGCGCTGCCCTCCGGACGCGACCTCGCCGGACTGGTCGACCGGGCGGTGCGCAACCCGGGCGCGGCGCCCGAGGCGCACGAACCGCTGGCGGCTACGGTGGTGCACCGCGACTCGACCTGACCGCGTGCGAGCCCGCGCGGCGACCGGCCCGGCGCAGTAGGGTGCGAAGTTGAGCGCTCAACCACATGGGACTTCGTTCCCCGAGTCCGGAGTCCCGCGGGTCACCGATCGGAGAGCCCTGATGCCCCTGCTCGACCCCCACACCTGGCAGACCTCGTCCTCCCGCCCCCTGACCGGATCCGAGTACGCCGTCACCGAGCCCGCCACGTCGGAGCGGCTCGGGACGGTCGTCCTCGCCGCCCCCGAGGACGTCGCCCCGGCCGCCGAGGCCGCCCGCGCCGCCCAGACCGAGTGGGCCCGCCTCCCGCACTTCGTCCGCGCCGGCGTGCTGCGCAAGGCGGGCGACCTGTTCGCCGCGCACGCCGACGAACTGCGCGAGTGGATCGTCCGCGAGTCCGGCTCCGTCCCCGGCAAGGCCGACTTCGAACTGCACGTCGCCGCCCAGGAGTGCTACGAGGCGGCCGCCCTCGCCTCCCGCCCGCCCGGCCAGGTGCTGCCCAGCGAGGCGCCCCGGCTGTCGTACACCCGGCGGGTCCCGGCCGGGGTCGTCGGCGTGATCGCGCCGTTCAACGCCCCGCTGATCCTCTCCATCCGCTCGGTCGCGCCCGCGCTGGCGCTCGGCAACGCGGTGGTCCTGAAGCCGGACCCGCGCACGGCCGTGTGCGGCGGCCTCGCCCTGGCCGCCGTGTTCGCCGCGGCCGGACTGCCCGAGGGGCTGCTGCACGTGCTGCCGGGCGGCGCCGGGACCGGCGCGGCCCTGGTCGCCGACCCGCGCGTGCCGGTGATCTCCTTCACCGGTTCCACCGCCGCCGGACGGGCCGTCGGCGAGGCCGCGGGCCGCCATCTCAAGCGCGCCCACCTCGAACTCGGCGGCAACTCCGCGCTGATCGTCCTGGCGGACGCCGACCTCGACGCGGTGATCTCCACCGCCGCCTGGGGCTCCTTCTTCCACCAGGGCCAGATCTGCATGACCACCGGCCGCCACCTGGTGCACGACTCCCTCTACGAGGAGTACGTCGAACGGCTCGCCGCCAAGGCCGACTCCCTGGCCGTCGGCGACCCGCACCGCGCGCAGGTGCACCTCGGCCCGCTCATCGACGACGGCCAGCTCGGCAAGGTGCACGCCCTGGTCGAGGCCAGCACCTCGGCGGGCGCGAAGCTCGCCGCGGGCGGCACCCACGAGAGCCGCTTCTACCGGCCGACCGTCCTCGCGGGCGTCGACGACCGCACCCCCGCCTACGCGGAGGAGGTCTTCGGCCCGGTGGCGCCGGTGCGCGCCTTCTCCACCGCCGAGGAGGCCGCCGCCCTGGCCGCGGCGAGCCCCTACGGGCTGTCCCTGGGCATCGTCACCCGCGACGCCGCCCGCGGTCTGGACCTCGCCGAACGCATCCCGACCGGCATCGTCCACATCAACGACCAGACGGTGAACGACGAGGCGGTGGCCCCCTTCGGCGGCGTCGCGGCCTCCGGCACCGGCTCCCGCTTCGGCGGCGACGCCAACCTCGACGCGTTCACCGACATCCGCTGGACGACCGTGCGCGGCGACGTGGCGCCGTACCCCTTCTAGCGACTTCTAGCGACTTCCAGCGACCGACGGCGGCTACTCGCCCTGGGCGGCCTGCTGCTCCTCGACCGACTTGCGGACCTCGTCCATGTCCAGCTTGCGCGCCTGCCCGATGACGTCCGTCAGGGCGGCCTCGGGCAGCGCGCCCGGCTGCGCGAACACCGCCACCCGGTCCCGGACGATCATCAGCGTCGGGATCGACTGGATGCCGAACGCGGCGGCCAGCTCCGGCTGCGCCTCGGTGTCCACCTTGCCGAACACCAGGTCCGGGTTCTCCTCGGCCGCCTTCTCGTAGACCGGGGCGAACTGCCGGCACGGCCCGCACCAGGCCGCCCAGAAGTCGATCAGGACGAAGTCGTTCTCCGTGACCGTCTGGTCGAAGTTCTCCTTGGTCAGCTCCACGGTGCTGCTCATGACGTGTTCCCTCTTCCCGGTGCTTCCTGCCAGGGGCGTCCTGACACGGACTGAAGCCGTCCGCACAAACACGGCCGGCCGGGTCGCTATTCCGCGCCCCTACCCGTGTGGCCACCGGGCACACCACCCACCAGACTGACTCCATGACGGAAACGGAAACCAACACGTACGACGTCGTGGTGCTCGGAGCCGGACCCGTGGGGGAGAACGTGGCCGACCGCACCCGCGCGGCCGGACTGACCACCGCGGTCGTGGAGAGCGAACTGGTCGGCGGCGAGTGCTCGTACTGGGCCTGTATGCCCAGCAAGGCCCTGCTGCGCCCGGTCCTCGCCCAGGCCGACGCCCGCCGGCTGCCCGGCCTCGCCGAGGCGGTGCGCGGCCCCCTGGACACCCCGGCCGTCCTCGCCCGCCGCAACTGGTTCACCGGCGACTGGACGGACGACGGCCAGGTCGACTGGATCAAGAGCATCGGAGCCGACCTCTACCGCGGCCACGGCAGACTGACCGGCCCGCGCCAGGTGACCGTGGGGGACACCGTGCTCACCGCCCGCCACGCCGTCGCCGTCGCCACCGGGACCCGCGCCGCGCTGCCCGACCTGCCCGGTCTCGCCGAGGTGCGGCCGTGGACGAGCCGGGACGCCACCAGCGCCCAGTCCGCGCCGGGCCGGCTCGTCGTGGTCGGCGGGGGAGTCGTCGCCACCGAGATGGCCACCGCCTGGCAGGCCCTCGGCTCGCAGGTCACCCTCCTGGTCCGGGGCAAGGGCCTGCTCGACCGGATGGAGCCCTTCGCGGGCGAACTGGTCGCCGAGGCGCTCACCGCGGCCGGCGCGGACGTGCGCACCGGCACCTCGGTGGCCTCCGTGAGCCGGGTGGACGGCACCGTCGTGGTCGTCACCGACACCGGCGAGCGCATCGAGGCCGACGAGATCCTCTTCGCCACCGGCCGCGCCCCGCGCACCGACGACATCGGCCTGGAGACGGTCGGCCTGACCCCCGGCTCCTGGCTGAGCGTCGACGACAGCCTCCGTGTCGACGGCACCGACTGGCTCTACGCGGTCGGCGACATCAACCACCGCGCCCTCCTCACCCACCAGGGCAAGTACCAGGCCCGGATCGCGGGCGCCGCGATCGCCGCCCGCGCGGCCGGCACCGACCTGCCGGAGAACGCCCCGTGGAGCGCGTACGCCGCCACCGCCGACCACGAGTCGGTCCCGCAGGTCGTCTTCACCGATCCCGAGGCGGCCGCCGTCGGCCTCTCGCTCACCGAGGCGGAGGCGGCCGGACACCGGGTGCGGGCCGTCGACGTCGACCTGTCGTCCGTCTCCGGCGCGGGCCTCTACGGCGAGGACTACAAGGGCCGCGCCCGGATGATCGTCGACCTGGACGAGGAGATCCTGCGCGGGGTCACCTTCGTCGGTCCCGGCCTGGGGGAGCTGATCCACTCGGCGACGATCGCCGTCGTCGGACAGGTCCCGATCGCCCGTCTGTGGCACGCCGTTCCGTCCTACCCGACGCTGAGCGAGGTGTGGCTGCGGCTGTTGGAGGCGTACCGGGACAACTGAGCCTTCCGCTAGGGGAGTTCGAAGCCCAGAGCCCGTGCCGCCGCGTCCGGGGTGGGCTGTGACCAGCGTTCCAGCGCGATGTGCTGGGCGCTGAGCGAGCGCGGTTCGGCCCGGTCGAGGTAGAGGGCGCCGTCCAGATGGTCGGTCTCGTGCTGCACGATCCGGGCCGGCCAGCCGGTGAACTCCTCGTCCAGGGCCCGCCCTTGCTCGTCCTCGCCGGTCAGCCGGACCGCGGCGTGCCGGGCCACCACCGCCTGGTACCCGGGCACGCTCAGACAGCCCTCGTAGAACGCGGCACGGCCCGGACCGACGCCGGTGTACGACGGGTTGACCAGCACCCGGAACGGCTGCGGCACCCGGCCGCGGGCGAGGCGCACCTCCTCCGGCACCGGCGCCGGGTCCTCGATGACGGCGATCCGCAGCCCCACGCCGACCTGCGGGGCGGCGAGCCCCACGCCCGGCGCCGCGTGCATGGTGATCCGCAGCGCCTCGACGAACCGGGCCAGCAGGCCGGGGCCGAGCTGCCCTTCGTAGCGCTCGGTGCCGGCGCGCAGGACCGGGTCGCCGGCCGCGACGACGGTCAACGGGCCGCCGGGGGCGAGGAGTTCCTCGACCCGTTCGGCGAGCGGGGCGAGCGGGGCGCCGGAGGAGCCGGGCGTGCGGGGACTGGTCGGTGCCATCGGGCCAGGATGCCATGACCGCCAGGTGTGTGACGCAGGTCACTTGAAGTGGCGGGAACTCGACCGGGGTCCGTCCCGACTACTGGTCCGTCACGGCTGAAAATCGTCCCCCTGCTGCCCCCGGAGGGCCCGCTCATGTCCACCGCTCCCTCGACCCTCACGGACGAGGCCCCGAAACAGTCCGGGCCCGCGGCCCCCACCCGCGGCCCCTGGGCACCGCTGCGCCCGCTGATCCTGCGTCTGCACTTCTACGCCGGTCTGCTCGTCGCCCCGTTCCTGCTGGTCGCCGCCGTCACCGGCTTCCTGTACGCCGGCTCGTTCCAGGCCGAGAAGCTCGTGTACGCGCACGAGACGACCGTGCCCGTGGGCGACACCAAGCTGCCGGTCTCGGAGCAGGTGGCCGCGGCCCGCAAGGTCCACCCCGAGGGCACGGTCTCGGCGGTCCGCCCGTCCCCGGCGGCCGACGCGAGCACCCGGGTGCTGCTCTCCGGCGTGCCGGGTGTGAACCCCGACCACACCCTCGCCGTGTTCGTCGACCCCTACACCGCAGAGGTCCGCGGCTCCCTGGAGCAGTACGGGTCGAGCGGAGCGCTGCCTCTGCGCACCTGGATCTCCGAACTCCACCGCAATCTGCACCTCGGGGAGACCGGCCGGCTCTACAGCGAACTGGCCGCGAGCTGGCTGTGGGTGATCGCCGGCGGCGGCGTCGTGCTCTGGTACTCCCGCCGCCGCGCCCTGCGCAAGGTCCGCGGCACCAGCGGCCGGCGCCGCACCCTGGGGCTGCACGGCACCGTCGGCGTCTGGGCCGCCCTCGGCTTCTTCTTCCTCTCCGCCACCGGTCTGACCTGGTCGACGTACGCCGGCGCCACCATCGACGAGCTGCGCACCTCGCTCCGCCAGGCCACCCCGTCGATCTCGGCCACCGCGGGCGGCGGCGAGCACGGCGGCCACGGCGCGGCCTCGGCGGCCGGCGGGGACGGCGAGCACGGCGTGGGGCTCGACAAGGTCCTGTCGGCCGCCCGCGCCGAGGGCCTCGACGACCCGGTCGAGATCGTCACGCCCCCGGACGCCGAGTCGGCGTACGTGGTCCGTCAGGTGCAGCGCGGTTGGCCGACCGAACTGGACACGGTCGCCGTCGACCCGGCCACCGGCCGCGTCACCGACACCCTGCGGTTCGAGGAGTACCCGGTGCTCGCCAAGCTGACCCGCTGGGGCATCGACCTGCACACCGGTCTGCTGTTCGGTCTGGCCAACCAGATCCTGCTGATGCTGCTCGCGCTCTCCCTGATCCTGCTGATCGTCTGGGGCTACCGGATGTGGTGGCAGCGCGGGCGGGGCCGCGCGTTCGGACGGCCCATCCCGCGCGGCGCCTGGGCGCAGGTCCCGCCGTACGTCCTGGTCCCGCTGATGGCGGTGATCGCGGTGCTCGGCTACTTCGTGCCGCTGCTCGGCATCCCGCTGGCCGCGTTCCTCGTCGTGGACGTGGTCCTCGGGGAGATCGCGCACCGGCGGGCGAAGCGGGTGTGAACTGCGGCGGCCCGGCGGGAGTTCACCCGCCGGGCCGCCGCCGTGTGCCGTGCCTGTGCCCTGCGCGTCAGATCTCGGGGAACTCCCCGGCCAGGGCGGAGGCGATCCGCAGATGCGGCGCCGCCTCGTCGTGCCGGCCCTGCCGCTGCAGGGTGCGGCCGAGCATCAGCCGGGCGTACCCCTCCACCGGGTCGCGCTCCACGATCCGCCGCAACTCCGTCTCGGCGCGCCGCAGTTGGGCCGAGTGGTAGTAGGCGCGGGCCAGCAGCAGCCGGGGTCCGGTCTGCTCCGGCACCTCCTCGACCAGTCCGACCAGCACCCGCGCGGCGGCGGTGTAGTCCCGCGCGTCGAAGAACAGCCCCGCCCGCTCCCAGCGCTCCGCCGGGGTGCCGTGGGCGTAGTAGGTGTCCGCGTACGTGTCCTGGTGCGTCGCCTCGTATGTCGTGTCCACTCGTGACCTCCTTCGAGGCCGTCAACCGGCACGGCTGGTTGAATATTCCACTACATCGACTACATCGGCGAGGTGCGTGCGGCCAGGTCGGGTCAGCGCACGCGTCCCCGGGGTTTCAGCGGGGTCGCGGGCAGTTCGGGGGCGGTGAGCGGGGCGCCGTCGTAGCCGTGCACCTCGCCGAACCGGTCCCCCTTCATCCAGTCCTCGCGGGCCTGGACGATCTCTTCCTGGGAGCGGCCGACGAAGTTCCACCACATGACCAGCTCCTCCTCGAACGGCTCGCCGCCGAGCAGCATCAGGCCCGCGTCGGACTCGGCCCGCAGGGGGAGTTCGGTGCGGCCGCAGCCGAGGTAGAGCATCGACCCGGGAAGCACCGGCACCCCGTCGACCCGCACCTCGCCGGACATCGCGAGGACGCCGTACTCGAAGTCGGGCTCCAGCGGCAGCCGTACGTCCGTGCCCCGCGCGAGCGCGAGATCGGCGCCGACGATGGGGGTGTACGCCGTTCCCGGCGAGGTCGCGCCGTCGAGGCCGCCGAGGAGCACGGTGGCCGTGAGGCCGGGCGCGGTGACCGTGGGCAGGTCGGCGTGGTGTTCGAAGTGGGGGTCGGTGTGCCGGTGGGCGTCGGGCAGGGCGACCCAGAGCTGGGCGCCGTGCAGGAAGCGGGCGTGCGAGCGGGGGCTCTCCTCGGAGTGGCTGATCGCGCGGCCCGAGGTCATCAGCCCGAGTTCCCGGGGCCGGATGGTCTGGAGGCTGCCCGTCGAGTCGCGGTGCAGCACCTCGCCCTCGTGCAGCCAGCTCACGGTCTGGAGTCCCATGTGGGGGTGCGGCGGGACCTGCATGCCCGGTTCGTCGGCGATGTCGTCGGGGCCGTAGTGGTCGACGAAGGCCCAGGCGCCGATCATGCGCCGGCCGAGGTTCGGCAGCAGCCGGCGCACCTCGGTGGACCCGCCCAGCTTCACATGCCGGGGACTCAGCAGCTCGCGGACGGGTTCGGCGACGACGAATCCACGCCCGCCGCACACACTGGGCACCGGCGCCCGGTCAAGGTTGCTCATACGGCCAACCTAGCGGTCGCGGGTCCGGCCGTGCGCGAGGAAACGGGCCGTATCGAGGTGCCGTGCGCCGGTCTCAGTCGCTGAGGGCGTCGGCCAGTTCCGTCGAGGCGCGCACTATGTCGGTGTCGCGTTCGGCGAGCAGGTCGCGCAGGACCCCGCGCTGGGCGCGGACGGCCAGCCGGGCCTGGCGCTCCCAGGCGACATGGTTGTCGGGGTGGCGCAGCAGCTTGGGGTAGGCGGCGGCGGTGTCCTCCCACTGCCGGGCGTCGGCGATGCTCTTGAGCAGTCGCAGGATCCCGGCGCGGCAGGTGACCTGCGGAAGCCGGACGAGTTCCCAGAGGAAGGGCACGGTCGCCGCCGTCGCCTGGTCCACCACGAAGCCGTACTGGCAGATCCGGCCGCGCAGTTGACCGAGCGCGGACTCCGCCGTGTCGGCGTCGCCGCGGGCGACGGTGGTGAGCAGTCCGGGGATGGCCGCGGCGGACCCGGTGGAGTCCTTGATCTCGGGCCACGGCACGTGTTGCAGGGCGTCGAGGGGGGCGGTGGGCTTCATGGCAGTCATGTCAGAGGGGGGTACGGGTCGGCAGCATCGCCCAGACCGTCTTGCCGGCGGGACGGCGGCGGGTCCAGCCCCAGTGTTCCGAGAGGGCTTCGACGATGTGCAGCCCGCGGCCGTGCTCCAGCAGCGGGTCGTCGGTGGACGGGTAGACGGGCAGGCGGTCGCTGGGATCGGTGACGGCGCACATCAGGTGGGAGCGGCGCAGGGTGAGCCTGAGCCGGACCACGGCACCCGTGCTGTGCGGAAGGCCGTGCAGGACGGCGTTGGCGGCCAGTTCGGTGACGACCATGACCGCGTCGTCGGCACAGTGCTCCAACGACCATGCGTCCAGCGTGCGATGGGTGAAGTGCCGTGCCTCGGTGAAACCCTCCCGGCTGCCCGTGAGGTGCAGGGCGGCGGTTCTGGGTGAGTCGAGGACGGACTCGAGGCTCCGGAACTGCGCAGGTGACGACACGGTGCATCTCCCTGAGGCGACGTCAGGACGGGGCGCCAGAAGTGCGGTTGACGACACCGCTATTATCCACGCTGACGATGTCCTCGTGCAATTTCACGGGAAATTGCGCGTACGAGCGAGGAGAGTTGCCATGTCGTCAGTACCGGAGTCGGTGCCGAACGGAGTGCGGGCGAGTTCGCTGGACGCCCGCTGGATCAAGAGCAGTCACAGCAACGCGGAGGGCAACTGCGTCGAGGTCGCGGCCCTCGACGGAGGAGGTGTGGCACTGCGCAACTCCCGTGATCCCCACGGGCCCGCGCTGGTGTACACACCGGCCGAGGTCGCCGCGTTCGTGGCCGGGGCGAAGGGCGGCGAATTCGACCACCTGATCTGAGCACACGCCCGGGCGGGCCGGTCGTGGCGCGCCCGGTGAACTCAATTGCCTTGCTCCGTGCGGTCGGTGGGCGTCGGATGCGATACTGGGTCTGTCGTCTGCCGGTCCACGGGGAGTCAGGATGTCTGCCGAGTTGCCTCGCGTCTCCCGTCTTGAACCGTATCTGAACCGGGCGGAGCCCGCCCCGACCTTGCTCAAAATGCTGGTCGGCGTTCAGTTGGCGGGTATGCGGGAGGACGCCGGCCTGGCCCAGGAACAGGCGGCCAGGATGCTCGGGTTCAGCCCGGCCAAGCTGTCCCGGATCGAGGCGGGCAAGGGCCGCCGCCCACCCACCGAGGCCGATGTCCGCGCCCTGCTCACGCTGTACGAGGCGGACGGTCACGAGGCGTCGGTCCTGCTGCGTCTGCTGCGGCAGGCGGGCGAGCCGGGTTGGTGGCAGCGCTACGACAAACGGCTGATGCCCGAATGGTTCGACCGGCTGGTCGGACTTCAGGAGGCGGCCACCGCGATCCGTACCTTCGAGATGCAGTACGTGCCCGGACTGCTCCAGACGCCCGCCTACGCCCGGGCCGTCGTGGAGCGCGGGCTGCCGTCGGCGCCGGGCCGTGAGGTCGAGCGCCGGGTGGAGCTGCGCACCCGCCGCACCGAACTGCTGCACCGCCCGGACGCCCCGCAGGTGTGGGCGATCCTCGACGAGTCGGTGCTGCTGCGCGTCCTGGGCAGCCGTGACGTGATGCGCGAACAGCTCGGGCGGCTCATCGAACTGGCCCGGCTGCCCCATGTCACCGTGCAGATCGTGCCGTTGGACGTCACGCACGCCTCGGCGCCCGCCATACCGGTCACCTATCTGCGGTTCGGCGGCGCCGATCTGCCCGACGTCGTCTATCTGGAGCAGATCAGGAGCGCGACGTTCCTGGAGGACCGGGACGAGACGGAGGAGTACCGGGTCGCGCTGGACCGCCTGGCCGACGCGGCCCTCCAGCCGCGCGAGTCCCTCGCCCTCCTGGAGGGGACGGCGGCGCACCGCTACGGCTGACGGCCCTGGTCGGGCACCGCTGTCAGTGGTGCCGCATACGATCCGGGCATGCGAGCTTCCGGAACCTTCACAGTGGCCGACTTCACCCCCGCACCCACACCTGCCGCGGGTGCCGATCCCGCCGCCGGGCCGGGCGCGGAGATCGAGACCGCGGTGCCCGTCGGTCTCGCCACGATGCGCAAGGAGTTCGAGGGCGAGGTCGTCGGACGCTCCGCCACCCTCTTCACGGCAGCCTTCGACCAGGCGAAGGGCGTGGGCACCTATGTCGCGATGGAGTCCTTCGAGGGGACGCTCCACGGCCGCTCCGGTGCCTTCAACTTCGCCCACTCCGCGACGACCACCGGCGAGGACCGACAGAGCGAGTTCTTCGTCGTTGTCCCGGGCAGCGGAACGGACGAGTTGGCCGGGATCACCGGGTCCGGAGGCATCGCCGTCGACCCGGACGGCACCCACCGCGTCTGGTTCGACTACGAACTGGGCCGGTAGCGGCCCGGCACCGGTCTAGCCGAGGCGTCCCGCTCCGCCGAACTCGATCCACTCCTGGGTGAGCTGACGGGGCGCCACCTCGGTGTCGGGGCGCCAGGTGGAGACCTCCACCAGGCCCGGTTCGAGGATCTCCAGCCCGTCGAACAGCCGGGCCACGTCCTTCTCCTGGCGCACCCGGCCCCAGTGCCCCTGCGTGGCCTGGTCCATGAAGTCGGTGACGAACTCCCGCACCTTCGGGTCCTCGCTGACCAGTTGGCACATCACCAGGACACTGCCGGGCGCCAGACGCTCGGTCACCCGGCGCACCACGGCCTGCGGGCCGTCGGTCTCGCTGTCCGGGATGCAGTGGAACACCGAGTTGAACAGCACGGCCGCCGGCTGCGAGAAGTCGATCAGCCGCTCGGTGTCGGGGTGCGTGAAGATCGCCTCCGTCTCGCGCAGGTCGGCGTGGATCACCGTGGTGCGCTCGTCCTGCTCCAGCAGGGCGCGGCCGTGGACGAGGACCATCGGGTCGTTGTCGACGTAGACGACGTGCGCGGTCGGGTCGATGCTCTGGGCGACCTGGTGGACGTTGTTCTGCGTGGGCAGACCGGATCCGTGGTCCAGGAACTGCCGGATGCCGAACTCCTGCGTCAGCGTCCGCACGACCCGCTGGAGGAAGCGCCGGTTGTTCAGCGCGAGGGCGCGGGTGCTGGGGACGACCTTGTCCAGCTCCTCGCAGGCGGCGCGGTCCGCCGCGTAGTTGTCCTTGCCGCCGAGATAGTGGTCGTACATGCGCGCGGCCGTCGGAACCGTGGCGTCGATCTTCGTGGACAGAGGCTTTCCTGACTGCATCTCTTCCCCCAGCTCCCAGCCGTGCCGGTGCCGGCGCGGTCGACAACCCATCCTAGGGAAACGGCAATTGGCCCCACCACCCCCCTTGATCGGTGGTTCCCGTGAAGGTGTCGACCTTCGGGACGCGGCTCTGGACTGCTGGTCCAAAGCTTGGACTCATGGTCTAATCGAGGGGTCGGGCAGCGAGGTGGCCGGGCAGCGAGGCGGAGGAGGACGGATGGCCGGTGCGGACCCCCGGGACACCGAGCGGGACGCGATCCTGCGGGCGCTCGCGCCCGTCGTGGACGGCATCGCGGCGACGTTCGGACCGGTGTGCGAGGTGGTGCTGCACGACTACCGGCGCCCCGAGCGGTCCGTCGTCGCCGTCGCGGGCACGGTGACCGGACGCACGGTCGGCGGTGCGATGAGCGAGATCGGCATGCGGATGCTCGCCCGCGGCGACACCGCCGAGCCCGAGCTGAACTACGTCACCCGCACCGGTGACGGCCGGCTGGTGAAGTCGTCCACGATGGTGCTGCGCGACTCCACGGGCGCGGTGTTCGGCGCCCTGTGCGTCAACGTGGACGTCACCGAGGTCGACCGGGTGCGCGGGCTGCTGGACGCGCTCGCCGGCCCTGAAGGCCCCATCGGCCCCACCGGCCCCACCGGCCTCGCCGCCCCGCCGGCCGACGCCCCGGTGACGACCTTCGGCGACGACATCGACTCCGTCGTGGAGGCGCTGCTCGACGCCCTGCTCGACGCCCCGCTGCGGGGCCGGGACCAGACCTGGGCCGGCCTGGACCGCGGGCGGCGGCTCGCGCTCTTCCGCGGTCTGGACGAGCGGGGCGTGTTCGCCGTACGCCGGGCGATCGAGCAGGTCGCCGCCCGCCTCGGCATCTCCCGCGCCTCCGCCTACAGCTATCTCGCGCAGTCCAGGGCGGCCGCCGCCGACGCCCCCGCCGGTACCGACGACACCTCTCAGGGAGCACAGCCGTGACGACCACCCCCCTGCCGATCACCCTCGACGACGTGCGCGACGCGGCCGCCCGGCTCAAGGGCGTCGCCCACCGCACGCCCGTCCTGCGCTCCCGCACCCTGGACGCCCTCGTCGGCGCCGAGGTGCATCTGAAGTGCGAGAACTTCCAGCGGGTCGGCGCCTTCAAGTTCCGCGGCGCCTACAACGCGGCCTCCCGGCTCACCCCGGAGCAACTGGCCCGGGGCATCGCCACCTACTCCTCCGGCAACCACGCCCAGGCCGTCGCCCTCGCCGCCCGGGAACTGGGCACCACCGCCGTGATCGTCATGCCCGAGGACGCCCCGCGCTCCAAGCGGGCGGCCACCGAGGGGTACGGCGCCGAGATCGTCACGTACGACCGCTACACCGGTGACCGGGTCGCCATCGCCGAGGCGCTCGCCGCCGACCGGGGCCTCACCCTCGTCCCGCCCTACGAGCATCCGCACGTCATGGCGGGCCAGGGCACCGCCGCCCTCGAACTGATCGAGGAGGCAGGCGAGTTGGACCTGCTGCTGGTGCCGGTCGGCGGCGGGGGGCTGATCGCCGGGAGCGCCACGGCGGCCAAGGGGCTCCGGCCGGGCGTCCGGGTCGTCGGCGTCGAGCCGGAGACCGGGGACGACACCCTGCGGTCGCTGGAGGCGGGCTGGCGCGTCGAGATCCCGGTGCCGCACACCATCGCCGACGGGCAGGCCCTGTCCACACCGGGCGAGCTGACCTTCGAGGTCAACCGGCGGCTCGTCGACGGGATCGTGCTGGTGAGCGACGACGAGATCCGCGCCGCCATGCGGTTCGCCTTCGAGCGGCTGAAGACCGTCATGGAGCCGAGCGGCGCCACCCCGCTGGCCGCCCTGCTGTCCGGCCGGGTCGGCCCGCCGCCCCGCCGGATCGGGGTGATCGTCTCCGGCGGCAACATCGACGCCGGACGGTTTGCGGAGCTGTGCGGCGGCGGCTCCTGAGCGCCCGGTCGGTCACGGGCTGGCGGGGCCCCCGGCGCGGGCGGACCATGGAAGGTGGGGTGCGGCCCCCGACCGGCGACGCCCAGGGCCGCCGGGGAGACCGGCCCCGGCCGTGATCAGGCACGGCCGGAAGGGAGGAGCGTCATGATGGAAGTGAAGACGCTCGACAAGCCGGACGAGCGGCGTGATTTCCCCCGCGGGCACATCGAGGCCGTCCACATGACGGGGCTCGACTTCGCCGTGGCCACCTTCGAACCGGGATGGCGCTGGTCCGAGTCCATCGCCCCGATCGCGGGCACCGAGAGCTGTACGGTCCACCACAACGGCTATGTGGTCTCCGGCCGGATGCAGGTCCGTATGGACGACGGCGGTGAGAGCGAAGTGGGCCCCGGGGACGTCTTCGTGATCCCGCCCGGCCATGACGCCTGGGTCGTGGGCGACGAGCAGTGCGTGGTCTACGATTTCGCCGGCACCATGGCCAAGGAGTACGCGAAGGCCAAGGACGACTGAGCGCGTTCCGCTCACACCGGAAGCAACCGGCCGATCAGCGCGCCGAGTTGGTGGGCGTTGCGGCACTCGTGCATCGCGACCAGCTCGGCGTACTCCGGTGCGGCCGAATCGCCCGTGCCCCACAGGGACCGCGGCTCCGGGTTCAACCAGTACACACGGCGGGCCTGTTCACCGATCCGGCGCAGGGCCGCCAGATTCGGGTCGCTCATGTTCGTCCGGGCGTCCCCCAGCACGAACACCGTCGTGCGCGGGCCCACCGCGGTCCCGTATCGCTCCGTGAACTCGCCGAGCGCCAGGCCGTAGTCGCTGCTGCCGTGATACGCCGTCAGCCGTGCCTCAGCCTGGATCAGGGCGCCCAGACCCGCCGGGTCGGCGGCGCCGTGCCGCAGGAAGCCGGTCACCTCGTCGACCCGGTTGACGAACGCGAAGACCCGCACCTTGGCGAACTGGTCGTGCAGCGCCTGCACCAGCAGCATCGTGAAGTCCGAGAAACCCGCCACCGAGCCCGACACATCGCACAGCAGCACCAGTTCGGGACGCGACGGGCGGCGTCGGCGCAGCACCGGCCGCATCGGCACCCCGCCCGTGGACAGTGAACCGCGCAGCGTCCGGCGCAGATCGATGGTGCCGCGCGCCGCCCGGCGCCGCCGCGCGGCCATCCGCGTGGCCAGCTTGCGCGCCAACGGCTGCACGGTCCGCCGCAGTTCGGCCAGCCGGTCCTTCCCGGCGTACAGGAAGTCCACCCGGTCCGCCGTCGGCGCCACCGCGCGCCGCGCGATCTCGTCCCGCCCCCGCCGCTCGGCGACCCGGCGCCGCGCCTCCGTCGCCACCAGGGTGCGGAACGCCTCGATACGGCGCCGGATCTCGTCCTCCAGGAGCCGGTCGGCGAAGCCGCCGCCCTCGCCGCGCGCCCGGATGTCGTCCCGCACCCGCGCCAACAGCGTCTGCGGCCGCAGCCGTTCCAGGGTCTGGTACGACGAGAAGCCGTCCGACCCCGGCGAACTCCCGTACCCGCCGAACCCGTCCACCGCCTCGATCGCCAGCCGGGCCAGCGCCGCCCGGTCGTCGTCGGCCAGTGCCCGGGCCAGCCGGTCGCGCAGGGCGTCCCGGCCACCGGACCGCTCCTCGGGCGCGCCCACGCCGTGCGGGAAGTACAGGTCGAAGACCGTGTCGAACAGCCGCCGCTGGCCGGGGGAGTGCAGCAGGGTCGCGGCCAGTCCCTCGCGCAGCAGCCCCCGGTCCGCGAACCCCAGCACCGCCGCCGCCTCGGCCGCGTCGACCGTCTCACCGGTGCCGATCCGCACCCCGTGCGCGCGCAGCGCGGCGACGAGGCCGACCAGCCGGTCCGCGGTGTCCGGCGCGCTCACACCGCGTCCAGGTCGAGCTTCGCCCCGGCCTTCTGGACGTCCTCCTGATGCTTGAGGATCACGCCCAGGGTCTGCCGTACGACGGTCTCGTCCAGGGTGCCGGCGCCCAGGGCGAGGAGGGTGCGCGCCCAGTCGATCGTCTCGGCCACCGAGGGCACCTTGCGCAGGTCCATCGCGCGCAGCGCGCCCACCACCCGGACCACCGACTCGGCGAGCGCCGCGTCGATGCCGGGCACCTTGAGCCGGACGATTTGGCGCTCCAACTCCTCCTCGGGGAAGCCGATGTGGAGGAACAGACAGCGGCGGCGCAGAGCCTCCGACAGCTCACGCCCTGCGTTGGAGGTGAGGACGACGAACGGGCGGCGGGTCGCGGTGATCGTGCCCAGCTCCGGCACGGTGACCTGGAAGTCGCTGAGCACCTCCAGGAGCAGGCCCTCCATCTCGACGTCCGCCTTGTCGGTCTCGTCGATCAGCAGGACCGTCGGCTCCTCGCCGCGGATCGCGGTGAGCAGCGGGCGGGGGAGCAGGAACTCCTCGCTGAAGACGTCCGTGCGGGTCTCGTCCCAGCTCTCGTCGCGGCCTGCGCTGATCCGCAGCAACTGCTTGGCGTGGTTCCACTCGTACAGCGCCCGGGACTCGTCGACGCCCTCGTAGCACTGGAGGCGCACCAGCCGGGCCCCGGCCACCTGGGCGACGGCCTTGGCGAGTTCCGTCTTGCCGACCCCGGCCGGGCCCTCCACCAGGAGCGGCTTGCCGAGCCGGTCGGCGAGGAAGACGGTCGTGGCGACGGCGGGGGAGGCCAGATAGCCCGTCTCGGCGAGCCGGGCGGAGACATCGTCGACGGACGTGAACAACGGGGCCTCCGTGCGGTGGGTCGTGGCCGGTCACATGGGCGTGCGCGGCGGCGCGCACGGGCACTATCTAAGCGCTTGTTCACCTCGCTTGTCGATGTGCTCGCCGACCCGTTGTCGGTGCCGCCCGCTACCGTGCGGGCATGGGTGTGTATCTCGTGAGCGTCGACGCGCAGGACTGGACCGGCACCGGGGAGGGCGGCCACGCGGACCTCGCCGCGGCCCTGAACACGGAACTGGAGCGGCGCGGCCTGCCGCCCTACGCGCCGCGGGCGACCGGAGAGGAACCCCCGGGCTGGTTCGAGGAGAAGATGAGCCCGCCGATGGACGGCTTCGACGCGCTGTGCCGGGCCACGCTCACCGCCGAGGAGCGCGAGAACCTCCTCGGCTGGACCGTCCTGGTGCCGTGCGCGCTCCCGGAGGGCATCACGCTGCCCTTCGGCTCCCCGTACACCGACGAGACGCTGGTGGTCGGCGCCCCGTACGTCCTCGCCCTCGCCGAGCGGCTCGCCGCCGCCCTCGCGCTGCCGCTGGACCTCGTCCCGGCGACCTTCGCCAACCTCGAACTGACCCTGTGGTTCCTGGACGGCGACGCGGAGCGCGCCGCGCCGACCCGGCCGGGCCCCTGGGCCGACGACCTGGCCACCGCGTTCTACACGGCGGTGTACCTGCGCGCCGCCCAGTACTCCTTGCGGCACGGCCGCCCGATCACCTGGTCCTGAGCCCGCGGCGGGCCGCGCATCCGGCGTCAGCCGACGAGGATGACCTCCAGCGTGCGCGGACCGTGCACCCCCTCCACCCGGTCCAGCTCGATGTCACTGGTCGCCGACGGACCCGAGATCCACGTCAAGGGGCGGGCGGGGTCCAGCCGTTCGAGGGCCTGGGGCACGGAGGAGACGACCTGCCCGGGCACCCGCACCACGCACACATGATGGTCGGGGACCAGGGTGATCCGGCGACGGCCCTGGTCCGGGCCGCCGTCCAGCACGATCGTCCCGGTCTCGGCGATCGCCACCGCGCACGCCGTGACCACACTGTCCACCCGGTCCAGCTCGTACGGGGTGTCCCGCGCGAGATCCTCGACCCGCCGCGCGTCCGCCTCCGCGAGCCACCGCGGATCCAGCCCCGGCGGCACGAGCACCGACCTCGAACTGCGCGCCGCCAGCAACCGGCCGACCACGGACGGGAGTTCGTCGGGCGTGCACCGGTGCACCAGGGCCCGGTAGTCCGCGAGGTGCTCCGCCAGCAGATCCACCGTCCCCTCGGCGTCGAGATCGCCGTGCGCCCGCAGATACGTCCGCTCGACCGGCGCGGGCACGTCCGGCGCGTCGGCCAGCGCGCGCCGCACCCGGCCCAGGATCCGTTCCCTGCCGCTCACTTGCCGCCCTCCTTGCCACCGCCGGTGCGCCGCCACCAGTCGCGGAAGGGTTCCGGCGGGACGGCGGGCAGCGCGCGCGTGGCGGTCCACGCCTTGCCGGGGCCGGGCAGCGTGCGCGGATGCAGCCGACGGGTGCGGGAGGCCAGCCGCTGGCCGGTCCGCAACGCGCCGGGGCGGGAGAACGCCCAGCGGGCCGCCCGCATCGCCGCCCGCTCGGCGGCGTGCCCCTTGGCCGGTTTCAGCACGACCTTGTTCCCCTCCCGGACCATCGGACCGCCCTCGACGACCCGCTCCCGCAGATGCACCAGCACCTCGGGGATGTCGATGGCGACCGGGCACACCTCGTAGCAGGCGCCGCACAGCGAGGAGGCGTACGGCAGCGAGGCGTCGATCTCACTGGCCGTGCCCCGCAGTTGGGGGCTGAGGATCGCGCCGATCGGACCCGGGTACACCGAGCCGTAGGCATGGCCGCCGGCCCGCTCGTACACCGGGCAGACGTTCAGACAGGCCGAGCAGCGGATGCAGCGCAGCGCCTGGCGGCCGACCTCGTCGGCGAGGGTGTCGGTGCGGCCGTTGTCCAGCAGCACCAGATGGAAGGCGGTGGGCCCGTCGCCGTCCGTGGTGCCCGTCCAGGTCGACGTGTAGGGGTTCATGCGCTCGGCGGTGGAGGAGCGGGGCAGGGTCTGGAGGAAGACCTCCAGGTCCCGCCAGGTCGGCACGGTCTTCTCGATGCCGACGACGGAGATCAGCGTCTCGGGCAGGGTCAGACACATCCGTCCGTTGCCCTCGGACTCCACGACGACCAGCGTGCCGGTCTCCGCGACCATGAAGTTGGCGCCGGAGACACCGACCTTGGCGCGCAGGAACTTCTCGCGCAGATGGAGCCGGGCCGCCTCGGCGAGTTCGGCCGGGCTGTCGGTGAGGCCCTCCGGGGCCGGGCGCCCCCAGTCGCTCATCCGCTCGCGGAAGACGTCCCGGATCTCACCGCGGTTGCGGTGAATGGCCGGGACGAGGATGTGCGACGGCCGGTCGTCGCCCAACTGCACGATCAGCTCGGCGAGATCGGTCTCGTAGGCGCGGATGCCCGCGGCTTCGAGCGCCTCGTTGAGCCCGATCTCCTGGGTGGCCATCGACTTGACCTTGACGACCTCCGACTCGCCGGTCGCCCGCACCAGTTCGACGACGATCCGGTTGGCGTCCTCGGCGTCGGCCGCCCAGTGGACGGTGCCGCCCGCCGCCGTGACCTTCTCCTCCAACTGGACGAGATACCGGTCGAGATGACGCAGCGTGTGGTCCTTGATCCGCTTGCCTGCCTCCCGCAGTTCCGCCCAGTCGGAGACCTCGGCGACCGCCCTGGCGCGCTTGGCGCGGATGGTGTGCGTGGCGTGCCGCAGATTCCCGCGCAGTCTCGCATCGGCCACGGCCGCCCGCGCGGCCTCCGGGAACGCCGGCATCCCGACGAACGTGCCGCTCATCGCCCGGCCTCCCCGTCCTCTTCCGTGCCCGCCAGGATCTCCGCGATGTGCACCGGTCTGAGGCCCGACCTCAGCCGGGTCATGGTCCCGCCGAGGTGCATCAGGCACGAGTTGTCGGCCGCGCACAGCACCTCGGCGCCCGTCGACTCGGCGCTGCGCACCTTGTCCGTGCCCATCGCCGCTGACACGTCCGCGTTCTTCAGCGCGAAGGTGCCGCCGAAACCGCAGCACTCCTCGGCGCCCGGCAGCTCGACCAACTCCAGCCCCTTGACGGCCCGGAGCAGCCGAAGGGGCCGGTCCCCGAGTCCCAGGCCGCGCAGTCCGTGACAGGTCGGGTGGTAGGTCACCGTGTGCGGGTAGTACGCGCCGACGTCCGTCACCCCGACCACGTCCACCAGGAATTCCGTCAGCTCGTACGTCTTCGGCACCACGGGTGCCAGGGTCGCGGCCAGGCCGCCCCCGCGCCCCTCCGCCCGGGCCCGCTCGCCCAGGCGCGGATACAGCTCCCGCACCATCGCCCCGCAGGAGCCCGAGGGGGTGACGATCGCGTCGTACTCCCCGAAGACCTCGGCGAAATGCCGGGCCAGGGGTTCGGCCTGGTGGCGGTATCCGGTGTTGTAGTGGGCCTGTCCGCAGCAGGTCTGGGCCGCCGGGAAGTCGACCTCGACGCCCAGCCGGGTCAGCAACGTCACCACGGCACGGCCGGTTTCCGGGTACAGCGTGTCGTTGACGCAGGTCAGGAACAGGGCGACACGCATCGCGGCTCCTCGTGATCGGTCGTCGGACGGATGCAGGGTAGTGCGGCGGGGCGCCGCGGGGAGACCGTGGCTCACCGCGCGGCGAGCCGGGCCGCCGCCTCGCGCCAGCGTCCGGCGTCGCCCCTCGGCTCGTAACGGGCGAGCGGCTGGGTTCCGGCGATCAGGCGGCGCAGGCCGGCGCGGTCGCCGGCGAGCCCGTGCGCCCGGGCCTGGACGAGCACATTGCCGAGCGCGGCCGCCTCCGTGGGACCCGCCACCACCGGCAGCCCGCAGGCGTCCGCGGTGAGCCGGCACAGCAGGGCGTTGCGGGTGCCGCCGCCGACGACGTGGACGACGTCCACGGGCCGGTCCGCGAGGCGTTGCGCGTCCTCGATCGCCCGCCGGTGGGCCAGGGCCAGGGAGTCCAGGACACAGCGGGTGATCTCGGCGGGCGTGCCCGGCACCGGCTGTCCCGACGCCCGGCACGCCTCGGCGATCCGCTCGGGCATCCGGCCGGGCGCGAGGAACGCCGTGTCCTGCGCGTCCACCACCGACCGCAGCGCCGGGGCCTCGGCAGCCGCTTGCAGCAAGGAGCCGAGGTCCGGGTCGCCCCATTCCCGTACGCACTCCTGGAGCAGCCACAGGCCCATGATGTTGCGCAGATAGCGGACCGTGCCGTCCAGGCCGAGTTCGTTGGTGAAGTTGGCGGCGCGGCTCTCCTCGGTGAGCACGGGTGCGTCCAGCTCCAGCCCGGCCAGGGACCAGGTGCCGGTGCAGATGTACGCGAACCGCTCGCCGGTCGCGGGGACGGCGGCGACGGCCGAGGCGGTGTCGTGCGAGCCGACGGCCGTCACCGGCACCGGCCCGCTGAGCCCGGTCTCCGCCAGCACCTCGGGCCGCAGCGTCCCGGCCGGATCGCCGGGCTGCCGCAGTGGCGCGAACAGCCCCAGGTCGATGCCCAGACGGGCGGCGAGACCGTGCGCCCAGGTGCGGGTGCGCGGGTCGACGAGCTGGGTGGTGGAGGCGTTGGTCAGCTCGGTGCCCTGCTCGCCGGTGAGCCAGTACGTCAGCAGGTCGGGGATGAGCAACAGCCGTTCGGCGTGGGCCAGTCGGCCCGCCTCGCGGTCGGCCGTCATCTGGTACAGGGTGTTGAACGGCGCGTACTGGAGCCCGGTGGCCGCGTACAGCTCGGCCGCCGGGACGGTCGCCCACACCTTCTGCGCGACGCCCTCCGTGCGGGTGTCGCGGTAGTGCGCCGGGTTGCCCATGAGGGCCCCTCGGGTGTCCAGCAGCCCGTAGTCCACGGCCCAACTGTCGATGCCGACCGAGTCGAGCCGCCCGCCCGCGAGGCACCCGGCCGCCCGCAGCCCGTCCAGGACACCGGCGTACAGCGCCAGCACGTCCCAGCGCAGCCCCTCCGGCACCCGCACCGGCCGGTTGGGGAACCGGTGCGCCTCCGTCAACTCCAGTGTGTCCGGGCCGACTCGGCCGACCATGACGCGCCCGCTGGACGCGCCGAGGTCGACCGCGGCGTACGACCGCACGGCCGTCACCGGAGGAACGCGGCCGCCACACCCGCGTCGACGGGGACGTGCAGTCCGGTGGTGTGGGAGAGTTCGCCGCCCGTCAGCGCGAACACGGCGTTGGCGACGTGCTCAGGCAGCACCTCCCGCTTGAGGAGGGTCCGTTGCGCGTAGAACTCGCCGAGCTTCTCCTCCTCGATGCCGTAGGTCGCCGCCCGCTGGGCACCCCAGCCCCCGGCGAAGATCCCGGAGCCGCGCACCACACCGTCGGGGTTGACGCCGTTGACGCGGATGCCGTGCTCACCCAACTCGGCCGCCAGCAGCCGCACTTGATGGGCCTGGTCGGCCTTGGTGGCGGAGTAGGCGATGTTGTTCGGACCGGCGAAGACCGCGTTCTTGGAAGCGATGTAGACGATGTCCCCGCCCAGCCCCTGCGCGATCATCGTCCGGGCCGCCTCGCGCGAGACCAGGAAGGAGCCGCGGGCCATGATGTCGTGCTGGAGGTCCCAGTCCTTCGCGGAGGTCTCCAGCAGCGGCTTGGAGATGGAGATTCCGGCGTTGTTGACCACCAGGTCGACGCCTCCGAAGGCCAGCGCGGCGGCGGCGAAGGCGTCCGCGATCCGCTCCTCGGACGTCACGTCCACGGTCACGGCGACGGCCTGGTCCGGCCCGCCCAGTTCTGCGGCGACGGCGGCGGCGCTCCGCTCGTTCACATCGGCGACGACGACACAGGCGCCCTCGGCGACCAGCCGGCCCGCGATCGCCTTCCCGATCCCGCTGCCCGCGCCCGTCACCAGCGCCACCCGGGCGGCCAGCGCCTTGGGCTTCGGCATCCGCCGCAGCTTGGCCTCCTCCAGGGCCCAGTACTCGATGCGGAACTTCTCCCGCTCCTCGATCGGCGCGTACGAGGACACCGCCTCGGCGCCCCGCATCACGTTGACCGCGTTGACGTAGAACTCGCCCGCGACCCGGGCGGTCTGCTTGTCCTTGCCGAAGGAGAACATGCCGACGCCCGGCACCAGCACGATCGCCGGATCGGCGCCGCGCATCGCGGGGGAGCCGGGCTCGGCGTGCCGCCGGTAGTAGGCGGTGTACTCCTCGCGGTACGCGGCGTGCAGCTCCTTCAGCCGGGCCACCGCGTCCTCCAGCGGAGCGGTCGGCGGCAGGTCGAGGACCAGCGGCCGCACCTTGGTGCGCAGGAAGTGGTCCGGGCAGGAGGTGCCGAGCGCGGCGAGGCGGGGGTGTTCGGCCCGCGCCAGGAAGTCCAGGACGACGTCCGGATCGGCGAAGTGCCCGACCTGCGGCCGGTCCTGGGAGGCGATGGCGCGGACGTACGGCGCGAGCGCGGCGGCCCGCGCCCGGCGCTCATCCTCGGGCAGCGCCTCGTAGCCCTCGACGACGGCGCCGAAGGGCTCCGCCTTCCCGCGCTCGGCGAGGAACGCCTCCGCCGTGCGGATGATGTGCAGGGAGTTGCGCTCGCACTCCTCGGCGGTGTCGCCCCAGGCGGTGATGCCGTGCCCGCCGAGGATCACTCCGACGGCCCTCGGGTGGGCGGCCTTGACGGCGGCGATGTCCAGGCCGAGCTGGAAACCGGGCCGCCGCCAGGGCACCCAGGCGACGGTGTCCCCGAAGCACTCGGCGGTCAGCTTCTCGCCGTCGGCGGCGCAGGCGAGCGCGATCCCGGAGTCCGGGTGCAGATGGTCGACGTGCGCGGCCTCGACGAGCCCGTGCATGGCGGTGTCGATGGACGGCGCCGCCCCGCCCTTGCCGTGCAGGCAGTAGTCGAAGGCGCCGACCATCTCGTCCTCGCGGTCGACACCGGGGTAGACGTCCCGCAGGGCCCGCAGCCGGTCGAGCCGCAGCACGGCCAGACCGTCCTCGGTCAGGGTGCCCAGATCGCCCCCGGACCCCTTCACCCACATCAGCTCGACGTCCGACCCGGTGACGGGGTCGGTTCCGGTGCCCTTGGCGGAGGCGTTGCCACCGGCGTAGTTGGTGTTACGGGGATCGGCACCGAGCCGACGGGACCGGCCGATCAGGGCGACGGCCTCGGGATGGGTGGACATAGAGATTCCTCGACTTTCAAAGACAGGGTGAGTGCATTTCCCTCAGGGGCGCGGGGAACTGCGCGACCAGCCACAACGGCCCCGCACCCCGCAACGCGACAGAGCGACAACGCAGACGCTCACGCACCCCAGCCGGCCTGCGCTCCTCCCACCCGCTCGGCGACAACCCGCTCCGCCCACCCCGACCGCCGGTACGCGGCAAGCGGCTCGGGGTCCAGCCCCATCTCCTCCCGCACCTCACGAAGCAACGGCCGCACATCCGTGTCGTAGGCGTCCATCAGCACGGCGTTCGCCTCCAGCACATCCCCGGCCGCCTGCGCGGCCGCCAACGCGTCCCGGTCGACCAGCAGCGCCTTCGCCGTGGCCTCCTGCACGTTCATCACGGACCGGATGATCGCCGGGATCTTCGCCTCGATGTTGTGGCACTGGTCGAGCATGAACGCCACGTCGGGCGTGAACCCGCCGCCGCGTACGACCTCGTACATGATCCGGAAGAGCTGGAAGGGGTCCGCCGCGCCCACCATCAGGTCGTCGTCGGCGTAGAAGCGCGAGTTGAAGTCGAAGCCGCCGAGCCGGCCCTCGCGCAGCAGCGTGGCGACGATGAACTCGATGTTGGTGCCCGGCGCGTGGTGCCCGGTGTCCACGACCACCTGCGCCCGCGGTCCGAGCTTCAGACAGTGGGCGTAGGCCGTGCCCCAGTCCGGTATGTCGGTCGTGTAGAAGGCCGGCTCGAAGAGCTTGTACTCCAGCAGCATCCGCTGACCGTCCCCGAGCCGTTCGTACACCTCGGCGAGGCTCTCGGCGAGCCGGTCCTGCCGGGCCCGGATGTCGTCCTGGCCGGGGTAGTTGGTGCCGTCGGCGAACCACAGCTTGAGGTCCGTGGAGCCCGTCGCGTCCATGATGTCGACGCACTCCAGCAGATGGCCGACGGCCTTGCGGCGCACCGCGGGGTCGGGATGGCAGACGCTGCCCAGCTTGTAGGCGTCGTCCTGGAAGGTGTTGGAGTTGATCGCGCCCAGCCGGACCCCGCGGTCCTCGGCGTGCTTCGCGAGCGCGGCGTAGTCCTCCACCCTGTCCCAGGGGATGTGCAGGGCGACGGTCGGGGCCACGCCGGTGAACGCGTGCACCTGCGCCGCGTCGTCGAGCTTCTCCTGCGGGGTGCGCGGCACGCCGGGTTGCGCGAACACCTTGAAGCGGGTCCCCGAGTTCCCGTACGCCCACGACGGTGTCTCGACGGCCTGGGTCTTCAGCGCGGCTTTCACCGCGGCGAGGTCGGTCACTGAGGGCTCCTGAAACGTATTCGGTGAAACGTATTCGGTGAAACGATTCAGAACGGGAAGCTATGAGCCTGCCGCGCGAGTGTCAACCCCCTCCGCCGTGCCCGTCCTCCTCAGTCGCCGCTTGGCCTTCGGCTGTCGAAAACTTTTCGAGACGCACCCATTGACGTGACATGCCCCGCATGCCTAACGTCCCGGCAATCCAGTTGAAACCTTTCACGACGCCGTGGCCGCTCGAAGGGGCCGGCCCCGGACGTCGTCGAGGAGCCACCCATGACCCACCCGTCCGACCCGGGACCGGCCCCGGTCCTGGCGCTGCGGGACGTCGCCAAGTCCTTCGGAGCCGTACGCGCCCTGCGGGGCGTCTCCCTGGAGCTGTTCCCCGGCGAGGTGCACGCCCTCGCCGGGGAGAACGGCGCGGGCAAGTCGACCCTGATCAAGACCCTCGCCGGGGTGCACCGGCCGGACGCCGGCCGGGTGCTGCTCGACGGCGAGCCCGTCGTCTTCCACGGTCCCGGCGACGCCCGCGCCGTCGGTATCGCCGTGATCTACCAGGAACCCACGCTCTTCCCCGACCTCTCGATCGCCGAGAACATCTTCATGGGCCGTCGGCCCCGGCGCTCGCTCGGCCGGATCGACCACAAGGCCACCCGTGCGGCGACCGCCGCCCTGATGGCCCGGCTCGGCGTCGCCCTCGACCCCGACCGTCCGGCGCGCGGACTGTCCATCGCCGACCAGCAGATCGTGGAGATCGCCAAGGCGCTCTCCTTCGACGCCCGTGTCCTGATCATGGACGAGCCGACCGCCGCCCTCACCGGCAGCGAGGTCGCCCGCCTCTTCGGCGTGGTGCGCACCCTGCGCGACCAGGGCGCCGCCGTCCTGTTCATCTCCCACCGCCTGGAGGAGATCTTCGAGATCTGCGAGCGGGTGACGACCCTGCGCGACGGCGCCTGGATCGCCAGTGAGCCGCTGGCGGGCATGACCGAGGACGACCTGGTCCGCCGGATGGTGGGCCGCGACCTCGACGAGCTGTACCCCAAGCAGGACGTCACCCCCGGCGAGGTCGCCCTCAGCGTCCGCCGGCTGACCCGGGAGGGCGTCTTCACCGATGTCTCCTTCGAGGTCCGGCGCGGCGAGATCGTGGGCCTGGCCGGACTCGTCGGCGCCGGCCGCACCGAGGTGGCCCGAGCGGTGTTCGGCATCGACCGCCGCGACGCCGGCGAGGTCGTCGTGGACGGCCGTCCCCTCACCAACGGCGCCCCCTCCACCGCCATGGCCGCGGGCCTCGCGCTCGTCCCCGAGGACCGCCGCGCCCAGGGCCTGGTGATGGACCTGTCGATCGAGCGCAACATCGGCCTCACCGGCCTGCGGACGACCGTGCGGGCCGGGCTGATGGACCGGGGCGCCGAGCGCAGCCGCGCCCTGGACTGGGCGGTCCGGCTCCAGGTGAAGTACGCCCGGATCGCCGACACCGTCAACACCCTGTCCGGCGGCAACCAGCAGAAGGTCGTCCTCGCCAAATGGCTGGCGACCGGCCCCAAGGTGCTGATCGTCGACGAGCCCACCCGCGGCATCGACGTCGGCACCAAGGCCGAGGTGCACCGGCTGCTCGGCGAACTCGCCGCCGACGGGGTCGCCGTCCTGATGATCTCCTCCGACCTGCCCGAGATCCTCGGCATGGCCGACCGCGTGCTGGTGATGCACGAGGGCCGGCTCACCGCCGAGATCCCCCGCTCCGACGCCACCGAGGAATCCGTGATGGCCGCAGCCACCGGGAGGGCCGCCGCATGACGGTGACCACCCCCGACCGGGCCCCCGTCGCCGAGGCACCCACCTCCCGCGGCACCCGGCTCGTCGACCGCGTCTTCAAGGTGCGCGAACTCGCCATCCTGGCCGTCTTTTTGGTGATGATCGCCGTCACCCAGGCCGGCAACAGCGCCTTCCTCTCCGAGCAGGGCATCAAGGACCTGCTGCTCAACGCGACCATCCTGGTCCTGGTCGCCACCGGCCAGTCCCTGGTCGTCATCACCCGCAACGTCGACCTGTCGGTCGGCTCCACGCTCGGCATCAGCGCCTTCGCCGCCGGTACCTACCTGCACGGCGGCGGCGACCCGCTGCTCGCGACCGTGCTCGCGGTCCTCCTCGGCATCGGCTTCGGGCTCCTCAACGGCCTGCTGGTCAGCCTCGGCCAGGTGCCCGCCCTCGTCGTCACCCTCGGCACGCTCTACATCATCCGGGGCATCGACTCCATCTGGGTCGGCTCCCGGCAGATCACCGCGGCCGATCTCCCCGCCGGATTCGTCGACTTCGGCTCCGGCGGCCTGGCCGCCGTGCCCTACCTCGCGCTGATCGCCCTCGCCGTCCTCGTCGCCACCGCCTACTACCTCAAGCACTACGGCAGCGGACGCGAGTTGTACGCCCTCGGCTCCAACCCCGAGGCCGCACGCCTCGCCGGCATCCCGGTGCGCAAGCGGATCCTCGCCGCCTACACCTTCTGCGGCGGCCTCGCCGGACTGGCCGGCGTCCTGTACCTGGCCCGCTTCGGCAACGTCGACTCCGGGACCGGCACCGGCTACGAACTCACCGTCGTCAGCGCGGTCGTGGTCGGCGGTGTCGTCTTCACCGGCGGCTCCGGAAGCGTCTACGGCGCCGCCCTCGGCGCCCTGCTCCTCACCTCGGTCAACAGTGTCCTGCCCGCGCTGGGCGTCAGCTCGGTGTGGGTGCTCGCCATCAACGGCGTGCTGCTCCTGCTCGCGATCGCGGTCGACCGGATCGTGGCGCTGCGCGTGGCCGCCGCGCTGAACGCCCTGAACGCCCGTAAGAGGAGGCCGGCTTCGGCGCGGCCCGCCGTCGAGGACGCCGCAGAACCCGTCGTAGAGCCGACCGCGGAACCTGCCGTAGAGGCCGTCGTAGAGCCCGCCGTAGAGCCCGCCGCTGAGCCCTCCGCAGAGCCCGCCGTAGAGAAGAAGGGGGAGGCCCGTGCCTGAGTCCGGATCCCTTGCGCACCGCGTGATCCGCTGGGACACCGTCGTCGGCGCTCTCCTGATCGTGCTGCTGCTGTTCTCCTTCACCTTCGTGGACGGCTTCGGCAACGCCCTCAATCTGTCGTTCCTGATCGGCAACACCCTGCCGATCGCGCTCATCGCGCTGCCGATGACCCTCCTCGTGGTCTCCGGCGAGATCGATCTCTCCGTCGCCTCGACCGCCGGTCTGTCCGGCGCGGTCATGGGCGCCCTGTGGAACCAGGGCATGACCATCGAGTCGATCATCCCCATCTGTCTGCTGCTCGGCGTGGTCTGCGGGCTGGTCAACGGCCTTCTCGTGACCCGCCTCGGGCTGCCGTCCCTCGCCGTCACCATCGGCACCCTCGCCGCCTATCGGGGCATCGCACAGATCGTGCTGGGCTCCGACGCGGTCACCGACTTCCCCACCCAGTACCTGGAGTTCGCCGCCGGACGGGTCGGCGACAGCTTCCTGCCCCAGGCGTTCCTGCCCTTCCTCGTGCTGCTCGCGATCGCCGTCGTCGCCCTGCACGCCACCCCGTTCGGCCGCTCGCTCTTCGCGATCGGCGCCGGTGAGGAGGCCGCCCGGTTCGCCGGCATCCGCGTCAAACGACACAAGCTGATCCTGTTCACGGTGACGGGCCTGATGGCCTCGCTCACCGGGATCTTCTGGGCGCTGCACTACGCCAGCGCCCGCTACGACAACGCCACCGGCCTCGAACTCTCCGTCGTCGCCGCGGTGTTGCTCGGCGGCATCGACTTCGACGGCGGCAAGGGCACCCTCGGCGGCGCGATCGCGGGCGTGTTCCTGCTGGGCGCCCTCCAGAACGTGATGAGTCTGCTCAGCGTCTCCGCGCAGTCCCAGATCGTCGTCACCGGTGTGCTGCTCGTCGTCTCCGTGCTCGGCCCCCGGGTCGCCCGGCAGATCTCCGTCGCCCGCGCCGCGGCCCGCTCCACCGGCTAGGCGTACGCCGGGCCCCCACGCATCCTCACCACCAACTCCCCTCTCCCAGAAGGAATTTCCATGCGCAAGTCATCCCTTCGGCGTGCCTGTGCGGCCCTCGCCGCCGTCTCCTCGCTCGCGCTCACCGCCACCGCCTGCGGCGGCACCACCAAGGAGGACGTCAAGAGCGAGGGCGGCCCGGCGGCCGCCACCGGCAAGGCCGACCCGAACGCCGAACTGAAGAAGGGCCTCACCGTCGGCTTCCTGCCCAAGCAGGTCAACAACCCCTACTTCACCTCCGCCGACAAGGGCGGCGAGGCCGCGCTGAAGGAACTGGGCTCCAGCTACAAGGAGGTGGGACCCTCCAGCGCGACCGACACCTCCGGACAGGTGAGTTACGTCAACACGCTCACCCAGCAGCAGGTCGACGCGATCGCCGTGTCCGCGCAGGACCCGGGTGCCCTGTGCACCGCGCTCAAGCAGGCCATGAGCGGCGGCATCAAGGTCGTCACCTACGACTCCGACACCAAGCCCGAGTGCCGCAACGCCTTCGTCTCCCAGGCGTCCGCCGAGGACCTGGGCCGCACCGAGGTACAACTCCTCGCCGAACAGATCGGCTACAAGGGCGAGATCGCGATCCTGTCCGCCGCGCAGACCGCGACCAACCAGAACACCTGGATCGAGTTCATGAAGGACGAACTCAAGGACGCCAAGTACAAGGACATCAAGCTGGTCAAGGTCGCGTACGGCAACGACGACGCCCAGCAGTCCTTCCAGCAGACCCAGGGCCTGCTCCAGGAGTACCCGAACCTGAAGGGGATCATCTCCCCGACCACCGTCGGCATCAAGGCCGCCGCCCAGTACCTGGCGGGCTCCAAGTACAAGGGCAAGGTCAAGCTGACCGGCCTCGGCACCCCCAACGACATGCGCACCTACGTCAAGAACGGCACCGTCGACGCCTTCGAGCTGTGGGACCCCGCCAAGCTCGGCGAACTGGCCGCCCGCACCTCCGTCGCGCTGGTCTCCGGCCAGATCACCGGCAAGGAGGGCGAGACCTTCACCGCCGGCGACATGGGCTCGTACACGATCGGCGAGGACGGCGTGATCAGCCTCGGCAAGCCGACCGTGTTCGACGCGAAGAACATCGACCAGTTCGACTTCTGATGCCACAAGGGACGTTGACAGGGGCGTTGATGCAGCGCGTGTGCTTCCTGCTGAAGGTCAGGGCGGACCGCCTCGACGAGTACCGCGAGCGGCACGCCTCCGTGTGGCCCGAGATGCTCCGGGCACTCACGGCCACCGGCTGGCGCAACTACTCGCTCTTCCTGCGGGAGGACGGTCTGCTGGTCGGCTATCTGGAGACCGAGGACTTCGAGGCGGCCCGCGCCGGGATGGAAGCGACCGAGGTCAACGCCCGCTGGCAGGCGGAGATGGCGCCGTTCTTCGAGTCACTGGACGGCGCCCGGCCCGACGACGCCATGAGACCGCTCACCGAGGTGTTCCACCTCGCCTGACCACCCCCGGCACACCCTTCTTCGAACGCCCGCGCCCGCCCCGACGACGGAGTCCCCGTGATGAACCGACGCACGCTGCTCGGCGCCGCCCTCGCCGGTGCCGTGGTGACCCCGGTGCTCACCACCGGCACCGCCCGCGCCGCCGACCCCGGCCCCTCGGTCACCCGCACCGGCACCACCACCCTGGACACCCGGGCCCTGTACTTCGTGTCCTACGACGGCCTGGTCAACAACAACTCCTTCCAGAAGAACGGCCTGTTGACGTACAAGGGTCACCAGTACGCCGCCTGGTACACCGCCGACCGCAACGCCGTCGTCGGCCGCCGCGCGCTCGGAGCCACCACCTGGTCCACGGTCGCCGTCGGCCACACCTTGCGCTACGACGACTCCCACAACGTCATCTCCCTGGGCGTCTCGGCGCTCGACGGCCGGCTCCACCTGAACATGGACTCCCACAGCGACGGCTTCACCTACGTCAAGTCCGTCGCCGGGCTGCTGGACAACCCCACCGGCCTGAGCTGGACGTCCGCCCGCTTCGGCACCCCCGTGTCCACCCTCGACGGCCTCACCCTCACCAGCCAGTTCACCTACCCCCAGTTCATCGCCACCCCCGAGGGCCGGCTCCAGCTCAGCTACCGTGCCGGGGTGTCCGGCAACGGCCGCAACGGCCTCGCGGAGTACGACGGTTCGGCCTGGACCGCCCTCGGCGAATGGTCCGCCTCCACCGGCACCTACAGCAGCGAGCACGGCTCGTCCACCGCCCGCAACATGTATCTGCACGGCATCGACTACGACGCCAACGGCCGGCTGCACGCGTTCTTCACCTGGCGCGAGCAGAACGGCGCCGTGATGTGCAACGGCGGCGGCATCACCAACCACGACACCGGCTATGTGTACTCCGACGACCGCGGCCGCACCTGGCGCACCGGCGCGGGCACCGTCGTCGGCACCACCGGCGGCGCCGACAAGGTCGCCGTCACCGACGCCGGCCTGGTGGTCGACGCCCTCAACCCCGACCACTCCCTGATGAACCAGGAGAGCCAGGCCACCGACTCGGCCGGCCGGCCGCACGCGATCATCAGCTACGTACCGGGCCGCTTCGGTCAGTGCACCACGAACTACGTCACCGACCGCACCGCCAACGGCCGCGCCTTCCACGTCCGCAGGAACGCCTCCGGCACCTGGCAGAAGACGGAGATCCCGGTACCCCTGAACTCCAGCCAGCGCACCAAGCTGGTCCTGGACCGCTACGACAACGCGTACGCCGTCCTCCCCTTCGGCCGGATCGCCGGCGCGTCCAAGGCGTCCGGTCACACCGACTGGACGCTCCTCTTCGACGGCGGCGGACTGAACGCCTTCGGCGAGGTCGTGATCGACGAGACGAGGATCAGGGCCGACAACACGCTGTCGTTCATGTACCAGGAGAGGTCGAGCGGGACGACCCCCTCGGCACTCCGTGTCGTCGACTTCGCGCTGCCCGCATGACGCGGGCGGCGCGCAGGCGGCGTGACGGTAATGTGAAGACCGTCCCGCCGTACCCCGCTCACCTGGAGGTCCCCGCCTGATGGCCCAGTCGGTGGGAATCAAGGACGTCGCCCGTGCCGCCGGAGTCTCCGTCGGCACGGTCTCCAATGTCATCAACCGCCCGGACACCGTCGCCACGGAGACCCGCGCCCGGGTGCTGTCCGCGATCGACCGGCTCGGCTACGTCCGCAGCGAGTCCGCGCGCCAACTGCGCGCCGGCCGCTCCCGGATCATGGGCCTGCTCGTCCTCGACATGGGCAACCCCTTCTTCGTGGACGTGGCCCGCGGTGCCGAGCGCGCCGCGCGGAAGGCCGGGCTCGGTGTGATGGTCTGCAACAGCGCCGAGAGCGTCGGCGAGGAGGCCGAGTACCTCTCCCTCTTCGCCGAGCAGCGGGTGCGCGGCGTGCTCCTCACCCCGGCCGACGCCACCGGCCGCAACATCGACTCCTTCCGCCGGCACGGCATCCCGTTCGTGCTGGTCGACCGGGTCGCCGAGGGCACCACCGAATGCTCGGTGTCCGTGGACGACGTGGCGGGCGGCGCGCTCGCCGTCCGCCATCTGATCGACGCCGGGCACCGCTCCCTCGCCTACGTCAGCGGCCCGCCCGGGTTCAACCAGGTCCGCGACCGCCGTACCGGCGCGCTGAACGCGCTCGCCGAGGCCGGGCTCGGGCCCGAGTGCCTGCGCGAGCTGCCCACCGAGCGGCTCGACGTGGCCGCAGGCCGGGACGCCGGCGCCCGGCTGCTCGGCCTCGCCGACCGGCCCACCGCCGTGTTCTGCGCCAACGACCTGCTCGCCCTCGGCGTCCTCCAGGCGATGTACGCGGCCGGCGTCGGCGTCCCCGACGACCTGGCCATCGTCGGCTACGACGACATCGAGTTCGCCGCCGCCGCGGCCGTACCGCTGACCTCGGTGCGCCAGCCCGCCGTCACCATGGGCGCCCTCGCCGCGGAACTCCTGCTGGAGGAGACG